>NZ_JBFRCB010000007.1:0-454499 GCF_040965375.1 Paraburkholderia sp. EG286A | reverse complement strand
CTGGTCCCACCCCTTCCCATCCCGAACAGGACCGTGAAACAGCTCCACGCCGATGATAGTGCGGATTGCCCGTGTGAAAGTAGGTAATCGTCAGGCTCCTTATGCTGTAACGTCCAGAACCCCGGTGGCTCCGAAAGAGCACCGGGGTTCTGGCGTTTGGGCGCAAGAAAAAACAATCATTCCCAGCGACCTGATTTATTCGCGGCCAATACCAAAAATCTCCAAACCGCTTTAAATCGCATTTCATGCATGCGTCAATACGCCTCAGAAATCGCGCAAATAAAAATCTGATTCGCATTAAATTGCAATTTTCCTAAAGTTTCTCCCTAATCCGGCCGATAGACGCGTGTGTAGTCATTAACTACAAACTAAAGATCACACGCTACACCAATAAAAACCGGGGAGCTTCCGCGCATGCACTCGCGTGCGGGAAGCGAGAAACATGCACGACCGATGGAATGACTTGCGCGCGCAGCGAAGCTCTGCGCCCTCTATCTCCGCCGCAATGACGCTTGCGGGGATGCCCTGCGTGCTCCGCGTGCACGCCGCCGCCGTCTGGCACCGCATCTCGCCGATCTCCCTTGTCCAGCCGTTTTTGCCCTGACAACAAGGAGAATTCATGAAGTCGTCCAAAACGTGGGGTGCGCTTTTCGCCGCCGCCACCATCGCAGCCCTCGGCGGTTGCGCGACGGAGTCGTCGCGTTCGCTGCCAGTGCCGCCCGTCAGCAGCGCGCAGCGCCCTGCCGTCGGCAAGCCGGTGCAGATCGCAGTCGGCAAGTTCGACAATCGCTCGAGCTACATGCGCGGCATCTTCTCCGACGGCATCGACCGGCTCGGCGGGCAGGCCAAGACCATCCTGATCACGTCGATGCAGCAAAGCGGCCGCTTCAGCGTGCTCGATCGCGACAACCTCGACGAGATCCGCCAGGAAGCGGGCTTCACCAAGAAAGCCCAGGCGATCAAGGGCGCCAACTATGTCATCACCGGCGACGTCACTGAGTTCGGTCGCAAGGAAGTCGGCGATCACCAGCTATTCGGCATTCTCGGCAGCGGCAAGAACCAGATCGCCTACGCGAAGGTGAGCATCAACGTTGTCGATACCACGACTTCGGAAGTCGTCGCATCGGCGCAGGGCGCGGGTGAGTACAGCCTTTCGAACCGCGAGATCATTGGCTTTGGCGGCACCGCGAGCTACGACTCGACGCTCAATGGCAAGGTGCTCGAGCTCGCGATCCAGGAAGCGGTCAACCATCTGGCCGACCAGGTCGACGCGGGTGCGCTGCGCACCGCGCACTGACCTCCCACGTCGTCCGCGCTTCACGCTGAATCAGAACAACTACTCATACGGGGTTTTCATGAAATACATCGGCACGCTTCGGGGACTCTGCCTGCCCATCACGGCGGCAACGCTGCTGCTCGCAGGCTGCGCGAACACCACGCCGCCGCTCTACCAGTGGAGCGGCTATCAGCCCGGGGTCTACGACTACCTGAAGGGCGAGAAGGCGCCGCAGCAACAGATCGATGCGCTCGAGAAGTCGCTGCAGGAGATCCGCGCGAAGGGCAACATGCCGCCGCCCGGATTCCATGCGCAACTGGGCCTGCTCTACGCGAACGTCGGCAACGACACGCAAGCCATGCAGGAATTCGACGCCGAGAAGCACCTGTTCCCGGAGTCGTCGACCTATATGGACTTCCTCATGAAGAAACCGAAACAACAATAAGCGAGCGTACCGATATGTCCAGATTTTCCACTCTCAAGCTCTGGCTGGCTCTGTCCGCGCTCGCATTGCTGGCCGCCTGTGCACAGCCGGTCAAGCACGCGGATTACACGGCGTTCAAGAACGCGCGCCCGCGCTCGATCCTCGTGCTGCCGCCCGACAACGCGACGACGGATGTGAATGCGTCGAACAGCATGCTCTCCCAGATGACGATGCCGCTCGCCGAGGCGGGCTACTACGTGATTCCGGTCGCGGTCATGGAGGAGACGTTCAAGCAGAATGGGCTGACGACGGCAGGCGACATCCAGCAGACCCCGCCGGAGAAGCTGCGCGAGATCTTCGGCGCCGATGCGGTGGTGTACTCGAAGATCACGCAATTCGGGACGCAATACCGTGTGCTCGACAGCGCGACGGTGGTGACGGCGACGGCGAAACTCGTCGATCTGAAAACCGGCAAGGTGCTGTGGCAAGGCGCGGCGAGCGCCAGCAGCAACGAAGGCAACAACAGCAGTGGCGGCGGCCTGATTGGCATGCTGGTGGTGGCGGCAATCAAGCAGATCGCGAATTCGCTGACCGACAAGAGCCACGATATCGCCGGTGTCACGAGCTATCGCCTGTTGCACGCGGGGCCGCCGACGGGCCTGCTCTACGGTCCGCACTCGCCGAAATACGGCACGGACTGAGCGGCGCTCGCGTCGCATAAAGAAAAAGCCCGTCACCGGAAGGTGACGGGCTTTTTTCAATCCAGCTCCAGAGAGCGCAGCGATAAATCCGCTTAGCGCTCGAGGAACGGACGCAGCTTGTCTGCGCGGCTCGGGTGCATCAGCTTGCGCATCGCCTTGCTTTCGATCTGGCGGATACGCTCGCGCGTCACGTCGAACTGCTTGCCCACTTCTTCGAGCGTGTGGTCCGACGTCGTGTCGATGCCGTAGCGCATACGCAGCACCTTCGCTTCGCGCGGCGAGAGCGCCTTGAGCGCCTCGTCGATGGCAGCGCGCATGTTCGCGTGGATCGCGGCATCGGCCGGCGAGGCCGAACCTGCGTCCTCGATCATGTCGCCGAGCGTCGCGTCGCCGTCGTCGCCCACCGGGCTTTCGAGCGAGACCGGCTGTTTGGCGATCTTGAGGATGCCGCGCACCTTCTCTTCGGTCATGCCCATGCGCGCGGCGAGGTCCGCCGGATGCGCTTCCATACCCGTTTGCTGCAGGATCTCGCGCGAAATGCGGTTGAGCTTGTTGATCGTTTCGATCATGTGCACCGGCACGCGGATCGTGCGCGCCTGGTCGGCGAGCGCGCGCGTCACGGCCTGACGCACCCACCACGTCGCGTACGTCGAGAACTTCCAGCCGCGGCGATATTCGAACTTGTCCACCGCCTTCATCAGGCCGATGTTGCCTTCCTGGATCAGGTCGAGGAACTGCATGCCGCGGTTCACGTACTTCTTCGCGATCGAGATCACGAGACGCAGGTTGGCCTTGACCATCTCGCCCTTCGCCTGACGCATCTTCGATTCGGCGACGGTCATGCGGCGATTGATCGCCTTGATCTGCTGCAGCGACAGCGATGCGGCCGCTTCGATCTCGGCGAGCTTGCGCTGCTCTGCCTGGATAGCCGGCAGGCTGCGCTCGATCGCGGGACCGTACTTGCTCGACGCGGCTGCGGCGCGCACGCCCCAGTCCAGATCGGTCTCGTGGCCCGGGAACTGCTCGACGAAGGCTTCGCGCGGCATGCCGCAGCGATCGACGACGATGGAGAGCACATTGCGCTCGATCGCACGAATCTGCGCGACCTGCTCGTGCAGCAGCGAGCACAGGCGGTCGATGGTGCGGGCCGTGAAGCGGATCGGCGCGAGTTCCGTCTGGATGTCGGCGCAGATCTGCATTTCCGCAGCCGAGGCGCGCGCATTCGCGTCCGACGTGCAGGCCATCTGTTCGAACAGCGTGCGAACGCGCGCGAAGATCGCGAGGCTGTCTGCCTTCAGTTGCGCGAGCAGGGCTTCGTTGGCCTTGCTGTTGTCGGCGTCGCTGTCTTCGTCGTCGTCCGAGTCGTCCGACTCTTCTTCTTCCGATGCCTGGGCTTCGACTTCTTCGCTCGCGTCCGCGTCGGCCGCCGCGGCCGGTTCCTGCGCGGCTTCGTCGCTGCCGATGCCGTCGACGAGTTCGTCGATGCGCATCTCTTCAGCCGCGACGCGGTCGGCGTCGGCGAGGATGGTCGCGACGATCGACGGGCATGCCGCGATCGCCTGGATCATTTCCTGGAGGCCGTCTTCGATGCGCTTCGCCACTTCGATTTCGCCGGCGCGCGTGAGCAGCTCGCTCGAACCCATTTCGCGCATGTACATGCGCACGGGGTCGGTCGTGCGGCCGAATTCGGAGTCGACGGTCGAGAGCGCGACTTCGACTTCTTCGTCGGCTTCGTCGTCGGCCTGCTGGTCGGCGCGGGAATCTTCGTTCAGGAGCAGCGTGTCGGCGTCGGGCGCCTGTTCGTACACCTGCACGCCCATGTCGTTGAACGTGGCGACGATCGTTTCCAGCGCGGCCGTCTGCGCGAAGTTGTCGGGCAGATGGTCGTTGATGTCCGCGTGGGTCAGATAACCGCGTTCACGGCCGAGCTTGATGAGCGCCCGCATTTGATGCTGGCGTTTTTCGAGTTGCGAGCCTGCGTCCATGGGCGTCGTATCGCCGGTCTTGTCTTTGGACGAGCGGCGTGCGGGGCGGGCAGACGAGGTCAGCGCGTCGTCCCGGTCATGGCTTGTCAATACATTCTCCTCGAAGGGATAGCCCGACAAGGGCAAAAAGGGTCACGCGCCAGCGGCGTGGCGTCCTGGCGATGACGAAATTGCAGGGGAGTGGGCGGGGGCGCATGCCGGTCCCGCCAAGCGAGCGCCAAACGTCTGACGACGTGGCAGCCTGGATTTTCGTGCAATGCAGAAAGACCGCGTATGGTAGTGCGTTACGGCATGCGAGGCAACCCGAATCGTCGTGTTTGCGGCACATTGTCCGTCTTTAGGGTCGTACCGCTTGATAGCGCTCCACCTTACATATTTCCTACATGAGTCCCTTAGACCATTTTTCAAGCGAGAAGTTCACGTTTTTGTCACTCGCCTGGCCTATGGCACGCTGTTATTCCCCGCGAATTCCCCGTTGTCCGATCGTCATGCGCGGCAGCGCTCACGCGCGAATCGCGACAATTCGTTGAACGCGTTTGCCGGAGGACCGGTTGACCGCCTCCTCGTCGAGCGCGATGGTCGTGCCCTCGAGCGCGCCGGTGACGAGCGCCGGATCGAACGCACTATATAGACGTCCCGCCGGGTCGCGCGCGCTGTCGCCGTCGGTTACGCGCCAGCTCAGATAGAGCACGCCGCCGGGCTCGAGCAGTTCGACGAGACGGCGGCAGGCCGCGCCGATCTGTGCGACGGGCAAATGCATGATCACGGTCTCGCAGAGGACGTTGTCAAAGCTCGCGGCGGGCACATCCTTCAGTTCGGGCAACGCGGCAAGACCGAAGGCGTACTGCGGGTAGTCGGCGGCGGCCTGTGCGATCAGACCCTCCGACGCGTCGTAGCCCGTCGTCGGGTAACCATGGGCGTTCAGCCATGCCACGTCGCGGCCCGACCCGCAGCCGATGTCCACCGTCCTTCCCTCCCGCCGGAAATACTGCATGAGACGCGCATAGAGGTCGTCGGGTGCAGGCTGGTTCGCCCATTCGGCTGCGTAGTCTGCAGCGCCACTCGTGTACGTCTCGATCGTCATGGAGTCCATATGGGGATCGCCGTTCTTGTGACAAGAGGACAGGACGCTTCGAGACTAGCCGATCAACGCAAAGACAGGCAGTTGCGCGGCGATACCGGGATGGCCGCTGCCACGCTCGCCTATGGCGCCATGCGACGGAGCCGACGCACGCAGCGTCAGGGCGGGAATTCGTCGTACTGGGGCAGCGAATCGGCGATCTCGAACCACGGCGCTTTCGAGCGCACGAAGATATGGCCGGCGGGGCGGATGTCGGGCGGATCGGTCAGCGTGCCGAGCGTCACGTGCACATAGGCCCCTTCGCGCACGACTGAATAGAGCAGCGAGCCGCAGCGGCCGCAATGGATGTCGTGGGCGGCCTGCGGGTCGCCGTAGACCAGCGTCTGCCCTTCGCCCTCGGTGAGTCGCAGCGCCCCGCTTTCGATGCCCGCAAACGGCTTGAACGCGGAACCCGTGGCACGGCGGCACTGCGAGCAGTGGCAATTGAACGCGTAGCGGAATGCATTGGTTACCGCATAGCGCACGGCGCCACACAGGCACTGGCCGCGCAGCGTGGCGGGAGCATTCGTGTGGGCGGGGGTAGTGTCGGCGGACATGATGGACGCGGTGCTCTGGTGGCAAGTGTCGAACATTGCGATCGGGCGGCTGCGCTGTGCGCACTCACATCATACGTTTGAGTCACCCGCGGCGCAGGAAAACGCAAAGGTCACCACATATGGGGATTGGCCGGCCAGTCATGGCCTCCGCACGGTTCGTGGCGCCCCTGTAGCCCCGAAATGCAGGGCAAATTTCCCATGGATGGTTACCTTTGGCGCCCTCGCGTAAAACGCGCCGCCCAAGCCCACCCAGGCGAATCTACGCGCCCCGTTCCCTCAACTCCTTCAATCCCTTGATGACGACGAGCAGCGCGCGGCCGTGCTCTTCCGAGCCGTCCCACGCCTCGACGATCGCATTGCGCAGCAATTCGTTGTAGGCGGCCGCGTGCCGGCTCGACGGCCGCGCCTGCACACCATAGAAACTGCATAGCTTATTGAATGACGCGCTCCGGCGTACCCGCCGCCCGTTCGACGTGCGAAGACGCGAGACAGTAGGCTGGCTGACCCCGGAAAGCCGCGCAATTTCGCTGGCAGAGCGTGAATCGTCCGATAACCGCCGCAGCAGTTCCTGCACCGGAAAATGAGTATCTGGGGCTTCCATGTCATGCATTATACCTATACAGTAGCGGTTATTGAATTGCCCGCCAAAATCGGCGGGCGGCTGCATTCCGAGGAAGTCGATGGCACTACAACACCTACCGCCCACGTTTTGCTGGTCCCGAATCGGGCCAGAGGCCGGCGTCGATCTCCCCACGCTGGTCCTGCGCAAGGAGTGGGAGCGTCGGCAGGGCGGCGGGCGTTTCCTGTGGGGCATCGGCCAGTCGCTCGGCAACAGCGCTCAAATCGCCGCGCTGCGCACGGGCTCGCTGCTCGCCCTGTTCTCGCCGGCGGCGAGCCGCCCGCGCGCCACGCAAGACAAGCGCGCCAAGCGTGCCGGCGTGGTCGTCTGGAATGCGTGGGTCGATGCGAGCGGCCAGGTGCGCCAGCTCCCGCAGCACGTGTTCGTCACGAGCAGCGCCACGCTGCCTTCGGGCGCCGCGCGCGAGCATCACTACGCGCTCGTGTGCGTCTCGCCAACCGAACTGAGCGTCGGCAGTTCGCTGCGGGTCGTTCCGGAGCGGCTGCGCAGCGTGAGCACGGCGAAGCCGCCAAGCCGCTCGCAGGGCACGGTGGTGGTGGATTGCGTCGAGCGCGCCGCCCAGGCGGGCGGCAAGAGCCATCCGCTCGTGTTCACGGCGGAGCTGGAGGCGCCGTACTTCGTGCGGCTCACGCAGCCCACGCTCGTCAAGGCGCGCGACCTCGCGGCCATTCACGAGGCGTCGCGCATGGGCGACTTCGACACCTACGCAGATCTCACCAAACGCGTGCGCAGCGAGGCCTGCGCACAACAGGCGCGCGGCGTTACGCGCGATCTCTTCGACGTGCCGCCTGCCGAGCACACGGCGTCTTCACGGCTTGGCGGCGCAAGAACGCGCCATGTCTCCCGGGCGGGAGACTGGACGCAGCTCACGATGGAACTCTTCCATGGCGATTCACATCCGTTCACAAGAGGCCGAGGCCGCGCAACGCTTTTTTGAGGCGAGCCGCAACGTCGACCGGGCATTTCGCGCCCTGCGTGGCGAGGCCCACGACCACGTGGCCGCGCCGCCTGGCTATGGCGCCGCGCAATCGCGCCTCGACCACGCGCTGGACGAACTGGCGCGTGCCGAGGCGTTGTTCGATTCGGTGACTGAAGTACGAGCGCATCAGACCAGGGATCATCAGGATCACTGAGGAGCTGACGCGATGACCCGCGAAGCGGCGTGCACCGGCACGGGTCCCACGACGCTGGTCGCCGCCGAGTAAAAGCGGCGGCGGGTCGTGGCCCGCGAGTTCGCACTAACTCAGCCTTTTTCCCCTTCCACCGGCAACTCCAGCACGGCCGCCACCAGTGGCCAGCGCTTCGCGGCCGCCTGCCAGGCGTCCTCGGCTTGAACGTCGAGATAACGGTCGCGGTCCACGCCCTCGACGAGACGCGCGAGCGCATCGATATCGCTCGGCAGCGCGGGACCACTGCGCGAACGCCGGCCGGACCCCCACAAGCGCATCGCCATTACTTGCCCTCCACCCACACGCCGTCCGGCGTATGGATCACGTAGCCGGTGGGCGTCGTCATCGTCACCGTGCCTTCGTTTTCGCCGACCATGCGCGTTTGCGGCAGGTTGTTCGCATACTGCGCGAGCGGCGGCGCGCCGGTGGCGAACGGGCTGTGCGCCACGAGATTCGACAGCAGCTGCGCGAGCGCGAGATAGCTCGTGGGCGTGTCGATCGTCGTCACGCCGCCGGTGTGCTCGCTGCCGGCCGGCAGACCCACCACCTTCACGCCCACCGGCACGTGGACGATGTTCGGCGTGGGGATCTCGCGCATGCCGGCAATCTGGTTCTCTTCGCCCTGTAGCGCCGCGCCGTGTTCGGGTACGAAGACGATCACCGCCTTGCGCCCCGACTGCGCGACGAGGTCGATCAGCTTGTCGACGTCTCCGAGCAGCCGCTGCAGGCGAATCGGGTAGGACTGCAGGCTCGTGAGCTTGTCGTTCGGCGCGGGCAGCCGGTTGCCGTCGTGCATCGAGACCGTGTTGTAGTAGAGCGCGACTGGCCCGCCTCCAGCGGCAACGCGCTGCTTGTACCAGCGTGCGAGCACGTCGTAGTCGTCGGCCAGCGCGGAACCGTCGAACTCCTTCATGAACTCCGGGAAGCCTTCGTTTGCCGGGATCGTCACGCCCGGCACGCCGATTTCACTGATCACCGTGCTGCGGAAATTGTCGAAACGGCCGTTGTGGTTGAGCAGCGCGTTCGGCGTGTAGCCGGCCTGCGCGAGCTGCGCGAACAGGTGGCACTCGGCAGGCGCGGGGTCGTAGAGCGCCTTGTGCGGCTCCTGCCCGCAGGTGGCGCGCAGCACGCGGATCGCGGCGGGCCCGCTATAGCTGGCCCCCGAGCTGAAGTTCTGGAAGATGTAGTCGAAGCGCGAGAAGAGCGGGTTATTGCGCATCTTCACGACATCCATGTCGTTCCATGAGAGCGAGCAGATATGCACCACGATGATGTCGAACTGCGCGCTCGCATCGGTGGTGAGCGGCGTGAAACTCACGTGCCGGCCTTCTTCGTTGGAGCGGAACGCCGCGAGCTGCTGGTCGTAGCTGCCCGACTGCTCGTCGCGCTTCTTGCCCGTGCCGCTGTCCTCGTCGCCGGTGCTGGCGAGCGAAGCATTGGCGGTGGCGTTCGCCACGAACGTGCCCACGCCCTGCCAGACCGGCATGACGACGAGCGCGATCAGCACGAGCGTCGTCACGCGCACCCAGCGGTTGATGAGGAAGTAGAGCAGCACGGCGATCACCGCCGACACGACCATCGACAGCGATATCACGCGCCGCGTGAGCTCGAACATGTACGAGGGCGTGAAGGTGAGGAGCACGGGGATCTGCGAGATCGCCCGGCCGATGTCGGGCATGCTCGACTCGTGGTACGCAATGGCGATGCCCACGATCACGGCGACCCCATTGCGCGCGATACGCAGCCACCGGTTGTGCAGCGGCACGAGCAGCAGGATGACGAAGGCGAAGTTCATCCACCACTCGGGCTTAAGCGTGCCGATCGAGTAGAGGTACAGCTTGGCGAGGAAGTAGAGATTCCAGAGACCCATAGTGTTTCGCGTTCCAGGGGGTAGCGGCGGTTCCGGTTATCAGGGCTGGCGGACCTGGCCGGCCCGGCGTCGCGTGAAGAAGTTTTCCAGCGCGTCGAAGAACGCGTCGATGAGGCGCATGTAGCCTTGCCAGCTCAGCTCGATCAGCTGAACGAGGCCATGCAGCGGCGCGTCGGAGGGCGGCACGTCCTCCCATTCGAGCCAGGCATCGGCGCGGCCGAACGTGCATTCCACGAGCTTGCGCTCCATCTCCATCGTCATGCCGACGAAGCGAACGCCGAGGCGCCGGTCGGCCAGACGCGCGACCACGGCCGGGAAGTCGTGCTCCAGCACGCCGCGCGCGAGCGTCACGTTGATGCGCTCGCCGGGCTCGAGCTTCGCTACGGCGTCGGCGGGCAGCATGAGGCCGATGCCGCCCATCGAATAGTTCTCGGTCTTGCAGGCGAGCGTGCGGCCGTCGGGCAGCGTGAGCATGGCGGGCACGCGCAGCGGAATGCGGTGCGCCACGCGCACCTGCTTCGCTTCTTTGGCCACGCCGAGCGCGAGCCCGAGAATGGTGAGATTCACGCCGGCCCAGAAGAGGTTCATGAACACGGTGGCGGGCTCCTCGGATCGCCAGATCGTGAGGCGGCCGATGCCGGCGAGCACAGAGCACACATTGATCGCGAGCAGCACGAGATAGGGCTTCGAAATCGTCCAGTCGAGATACTCGTGCTCGATATGGCCGCCCTTCGAGGTCACGTTGAACTTGCCGAGCTTCGGATTGATGAGCGCCATGGTGGTGGGCAGCACGATGTACCACGCGAGCACGGACTCGTAGGCTTCGGCCCAGAACGAGTGCCGGTAGCGTCCCTGGATGCGCGAGTTAGCAATCGCAGCAATCACCAGATACGGCACCACGTAGGCGAGGATCACGGGCGCGGGCGTGTTGATCACGTGTAGTCCGAAATACAGGTACGCGCCGGGCATCACGAGGAAGATGAGCCGCGGGAAGCCGTAAAAGAAGTGCAGCATGGCGTTGCTGTAGCACATGCGCTGGAAGAACGAGAGCCCCTTGCCGATCCACGGATTGTCGACGCGGAAGATCTGCGTCATGCCGCGGGCCCAGCGGATGCGCTGGCCGATGTGGTCGGCGAGGCTGTCGGTGGCGAGGCCCGCCGCCTGCACGGTGCGCAGATAGGCCGACGTATAGCCGTGGCGATGCAGCCGCAGCGAGGTGTGGGCGTCCTCGGTCACGGTCTCGGTCGCGATGCCGCCAATGTGTTCGAGCGCCGAGCGCTTGATGACCGCGCACGAGCCGCAGAAGAACGTCGCGTCCCAGAAGTCGTTGCCGTCCTGGATCAGCCCGTAAAAGAGGCTGCCTTCGTTTGGCACGCGGTGGAACGTGTCGAAGTTGCGCTCGAACGGATCGGGCGAGAAGAAGTGGTGCGGCGTCTGCACCATCGCGCATTTCTTATCGGCGAGAAAGACGCCCACGGTCGTTTGCAGGAAGGAGCGCGTGGGAATGTGGTCGCAGTCGAAAATCGCGATGTACTCGCCCTGCGTGAGCGGCATCGCATGATTGATGTTGCCTGCCTTCGCATGCGTGTGTTCGTCGCGGCGCAGGTAGCCCACACCCGCCTCGCGCGCGAAGTCGCGGAATTCGTCGCGGTCGCCGTCGTCGAGAATGTAGACGCGCAGCTTGTCGCGCGGCCAGTCGATCGAGGTTGCCGCGAACACGGTTGGCCGCACCACCGAAAGCGGCTCGTTGTAGGTCGGAATGTAGAGGTCGACGGTCGGCCAGTCGGCGGGGTCGTCGGGCAGCGGCTGCGGCTTGCGGCGCAGCGGCCAGGCGGTCTGCACGTAGCCGAAGATCAGCACGATCCACGTGTAGAGCTCGGCCGCATAGAGGATGTAGCCGACGATGGCCTCGGCGGGGCTCGAAAGATGCAGTGTTTGCGTGCTGCGCCACCAGACGTAGCGGCCCGTCATGAGGATCGAGAGCATCACCATGAGCATGGTGGCGAGGCGCCCCGGCAGGCGGCGCGCGATCATCACCACGACGTACACGAGCAGGAACAGCAGCACCTGGCCGGCGAACGGCAGCGGCGTCGTGCACACGGCGACCGCCGCGATGAACGCGAGCCACAGGAGGCCCTGGCGCAGATAGGGCACGCTGTCGAGCGCCGCCGAAAGTTTTTCGAGCTGCTGCTCGATGCCTTCCCACGGCACGTCGGGCAGGCGGGCGCCGACTGCCGCGCTCGCGCGCGCGGCGCGGCGATAGATCGGTTCGAGCCGCCTGTCGAGCCACGCGCGCAGCGCGAAGCGATGGTGACCTTGCGGCGCCTTGTGAAGCTTGCGCAGATCGGCGGCGAGACGCTGACGCGCGCGCCGCGGGCGCAGGAAGATGCGCAGGAGCCACGCGCCGGCGCTGCGGTCGCGGCCCATGTTCAGCCGCTGGCCGATGTCCTTGCCGAGCCGCGCGAAGGCGAGCGCGGGCATGTCGCGCTGGCCTGCGCGCGGCGGCCGGAAGAAGGCGCGCAGCAGCCACTGGCCACCCGGCGCGTCGGGCGCGAGATTGAGCTCGGGCGCGCTCAGGTGGCGCAGTGAGACCCAGAACGCCGTCCACAGGCCGACGATGCGCTCGCGGATCATGGCGTGCTCCCGCGCGCAACGTGTTGCGCGAGCAGTTCGTCGGGTGCGTCGAGGCTCGCACCCGTGCTCCAGTGCGAGAGCCACGAGGCGATGCCGTGAAGGTCGTGCGCGGCCTGCGAGCTGGGCGCGCTCAGGCAGAAGTTCTCGCCTGCGGCGAGCGCGGCGGGCACGCCGGTGTCCGCATGCACGAGATACGGCAGCATGGCGGCCCCGAGGCGCGCGCGCAGCAGTGAAACGACGTCCATGTGCAACTGGCGCGCCGGCACCACGGCATTGGCGACGAACACGCTGCGCTTCTGTGCGCGCACGAGCGCGGCGATCAGGCGCGGCAGCGTCGCGCACGCGGTGGCGCAGGGCGTGAGGACGCCGAGCACGAGGTCGGCGGCATCGATCGCCTGGCGCGCGTGCGCCGAGGGCCACGTGCCCGCATCGACGAGCGCGATCGCATGCGCCGGCAGGTCCACGCGGGCGAGCAGTTCGCGCAGCCAGCCGGGGCGCGCGTCGAGCAGCGCGCTGGCGTCGTCGTCGCGCGGGTCATCGGATGCATGGCCGCCCGCGAGGCTGCCCCACGGCAGCACGAGCACGCCGTCGTCGCTTTGCAGCGCGGCGCGCGACCAGGCGTCGCCGGCGCCGGGGCCGCCTGCCAGATGCGTGACGAGCCCCTCGCGCGCGCTCTCGCGCAGCCCGAAATGCAGCGCCAGCACGTTGCGCGGGTCGCATTCCGCGGCGAGCGCAACGTGTTCGCGCGCCGCCAGCAGACCGGCGAGCGCGGCGGTGAGGGTGGTGCGGCCCGCACCGCCCACGCTGGAGACGATGGCGATGGTCTTCATCGGCGCGACCCCGTCTGGCCGAAGCGGCGCTGGCCGCGAATCAGCAGGGCGTCGACCTGCGGCGGGAGCTGGAGCGGGCGCGAGCGCGCGGGGCGCAGCCACATGGGCACGAAGCGCGCAAGACGCAGACGCCAGCCGATCCAGTAGAGCGGCACGCCGAGTATCAGGCCCCAGACGAAGTAACCGAGGAAGATGTTCATGTCGCTCTCCTATGCTTTGAGCGGCAGCGGCGCGCGCTGCGGCGCGGCGCGCGGCTTCGCGTTGTCGGTACGCGCGGCGGCGTCGAGCGCGGGCAACAGGTCGCCGTTTATGGGAGCGATGTTGACGGGCACTGCGGGTTCCGGCACTGCGGTTTCCGTCGTGGCTGCCGTCGCTGCGCCCGATGCGATCGCGGAAGCCGCCGCCGGCGGCACGGTCTGGCCGTTGGCCTGCACCGAGACGGCCGCGGCCGCGGCGGGCTGCCCTTCGTTGATCGCGAGCCAGCCCGAATAGTCGGGCGGCGGCGTGGTGTCGATTTCGTCGCCAAGCGTGGTCAGCGCCTCCGTGATCGCGCGTCCGTCGCCGTAGCGCTCCTCGCCCTGGAACAGTTCGGCGAGCGGCCGCTGGAACACGCGCTGGCACACGGCGTCGGCGTCGCTCAGGCGGCAGGCGAAGAAGAACACGTAGAGGCTGTCGCCGCTCGCCGTCACGATGTCGCCCGCGCGGCGCAGATGGCACGCCTTGAGCGCATCCACGTGCGCGACTTCCGGCATCAGCGCGAGGCGAATCAGCACGCTCGGCAGCTGGATCACGCGGCTGCGCTCCACCGCCGCGCTCACGAGTTCGACGAAGTGCGCCGCGCCTACGTAGCCGCTCTCCTCGCCGTGCACCACGGCGGCGAGCGCCGCACGGTAATCGGCGGGCATGGGCCGCGAATACACCTGGCCCTGCAGACTGTCGACGATGGCCTCGACCTGCGCGAGCGGCGTCTGCCGCGCGATCACACGGTTCGCGCCGAGGTTGAGCATGAGCGACTCGTAGCGCATGGCCACGGCGTCCTCGCGCACGATGATCTTGAGCGCTTCGCCGCACTGCAGGCGCAGCGTGTGCACCTGCTCCGCGAGCATTTCGAGGTCGCGGTTCACGCTGAAATCGAGGATCACCGTGGCCGCGACCGAGGTGCGCGCGGCGGCCACCGCGGCCTCGTTGTTATCGACGATCTGCCAGGCGGGCGGCAGGACGCGCTCGTGCAACAGCGCGTCGCGCGAAACGATCACGCGGCCTTCGTCGGGCGCGAGCAGGCCCGCCTCGCCGATCTCGGTTTCGAAGGTGCCGCCCGAAACTGTGAGCCGGTGATCGGTCGCGGAAAAGCGCAGCGGCACGCTCTGGCTGCCGTGCACGGCATCGCCCGCGCGCCAGAACGCGACTTCCCAGTGATACTGACCCTGCACCTGGTGCAATTGCGCGGCGCCCGCAAAGCGCGCCTGGAAGGCGGCCAGCTCGGGATGCTCCTGATCGTCGCCGAGGCCGGGCGGCGCCGCCACCATCAGCACGCCGTAACGATGCTGCGCGCACCAGCCCGCGAGTTGCGCGCCTTGGGCTGCAAGCGCGGCGGGGTCCTGCCAGTTGAAGAACGCCTCCGCGCCTTCGATGAAGAACTGGCTTTCGGGCGCGGCGCACTGCTCGGCGAGCGCGTTGAGCGCTTCGATCAGCACCTGCGCGCCGTCGCGCTCCGGCAGCGGGCGCAGCGCGCATACGTTTGCCCACGCATGCGTCGAACCGCTCCTGTCGAGATCGACGCCATGGTCGCGCAGCGCGGCCGCGAGGCTCGCGCCGTCGCGCGTGGAAAGGACGGTGGCGGGGCCCGTGAGCGCGGCGGCGGCGGTTTGCCAGAACAGCGCGTCGCGCGCCGGCGAGGCGCTCGCGTAGACCACGTGCACCTGGCCCGCGCCGAGCGAAGCGAGCGAGGCCGGCAGGCCGTCGATCGCGAGCGGCTCGCGGCGCGCGAGCCGCGAGAACAGCGAGCGGCGCGTATCGCGGCCGGCGCCGGCGGGCGCAGCGGAGAGGGTGGCGGGATCGTTCATCGTATTGCTCGTCTCGCGGATTTCATCGTCGCGGGTTTCATCGTCTTCATGCGCGCTCGCTTCGTGGCCATGTCAGTAGGCCGAATAAGGGACGACCGGCCGCGGCGGGAACGGCACCGGCCCCTTCTGCGGCGAGAAGAAGTAGCGCAGGTAAAGCACCCCTACGTTCGGCGCGTAGTCGCGCGAGCGGTCGAGCCGGAAGCGGCCGCCCACCACGAAGTGCTCCGTCACGCGATATTCGGCCGCCGCTTCGACCGTATAGCTGAAGCCACCGCCCGAGCCGCCGCCAAAGAACGGCGAACCGAGGTCGTTGGCGCTCATGAACGCGAGCGCCTGGGCCTGCAGGCCTGGGCGCGTCGGGTAGAACGGCGACTCGTTCTCGTTCGTGAACGACATGCCCACCGATCCGTCGATCTCCCAGGAAAGCTTCTTGTAGCGGCCGGTCCAGTCGAGCGGAATGCTGACCGAAAAATAGCTTTGCGGACTGTAGTAGCCGCCGTTACCGAACGTGTAGTTGTGTTCGTTCTTCGAGTACTTCCAGTAATTGAGCGTGAGGCCGCTCGACACGATCTGGTCGGGCCGCCTGAACACCGACCAGTCGTAACCGCTGCGGACCTTGAACTCCTGGTTGGTCTCGACGTTGGTGCCGGTCAAGAGGCCGAAGCCGATGCTCGTGAAGATCGTGCCGGGCCCGAAGTCCTGCGCGCCGCGCACGGTGAAGCCGTTGCGCACCACACCGCCCCACTTCTCGCCCGTGACCGGATCGATGCCGCCCGCGTAGGAAACCAGGCTGGCGGTCACAGGGCGGCGCGAGACGTCGAGCGAAAGCGACGAACCGCTCGGGAAGTCGTGGCGGTACTGAATGCCGCCCAGCACGCTCGTGATCGGGAAGCCCACCGGCGTGCTGCCGATGTCGGCGCGCCAGCTGTTGTTCGCACCGCTGAACTCGTAGCCCGCCGCGAGCGCGACGCCGGTCGCGGTCTCGTTGATGGATCCGAGACCGGCGTTGCCGAGCGCGGCGATCTTGCCGTACTTGTACGCAATGTCGAGGTCGTTGCCGGGCAGCGTGCCCGCGTTCAGATAGACCGTATCGGCGTGGAAGAAATAGTGGCCCGTATAGCCATCAGGAATGCGAACGTATAGCGGGACTTCGGTGGCGTGCAGCTCGGAAATGCCGGGGTCGCCCGAGAGGTTCGACTGATACCAGCCGGTCGCGACCTGCCCCTGCTTGCGGTCTTCCAGGCTTTGCAGCGCACGGCCCGCCGACGTCGTGCCGTCGGCGTCGGGCTGCGTGCCTTCGGCCACTTCCTGCGTGCGCGAGGTGCGATAGAGGCTCGCGGCTTCGTTGTAGTTGCCGCGCGCCTGCGCAACGCGCCCCGCCTGGATCGTAATGTCCGGGTTGTCCGGATACTGCTCGCGCAACGGATCGACCACGGCGGAAGCCTCGTCTTTCAGCCCGAGCGCGGTGAAGCGCCGCGCCACCGCAAGGCGCGTGTCGATGTCGTTCTCCGCGGTGTCGGCCAGCACTGCGCGCACCATGTCGGCGGCCTCCCGGTCTCGGCCCATGCGCTCCAGCATACGCGCAACGGCGAGGCGTGCATCGGCGTCGTCGGGTTGCGTCACGAGCACCTTCTGCGCGGAGGCCATTGCGCCCTTGTAGTCGCCCTTCGCTTCGCGCAGATCGACGTCTTCGAGCAGCCAGCGCTTGGTCGTCTTGAGGCGGTCGGGCACGGCGTCGAGCGTATGGCGGGCGCCCGTCAGGTCGCCCGCCTCGATCTGGCGGTCGGTTTCGCGCGCGACGAGGCGCAGCTCCTGGTCGTCGAGGCTGGCCTTCTGTTCGTCGGTGAGGCCGGGCTGATCGCGCGTCGCGTCGATCCAGTTCGCCCACGCGTCGTCGCGGTTGGCCGCCGCCAGCAGCTCGCCGTAGCGCACGCGCGCGCCGTTCGCCGCCGGGTCGTCGGGGTGCGCCGCGAGCCAGTCCTGCACGAGCTTCAGGCCCCGGTCCGGCTCGCCGATCGCGATCCACTCGCGCCCGACCGTGGCGAGCATCTGCGGGTCGTTGGCGGCGTTCGCGTCGGCGGCGGCGGAATCGAGCAGCGCGCGCGCCTCGTCTTCCTTGCCCTGCGCGATGAGCTGGCGGGCCTGCGCGATCTTCTTCTGCGCGGCGAGATTGCCCATCAGCTCGCGCATGCCTTCGCTGCGCTGTGCTTCGGGCACGGCGTCGAGTTGCGCGGCGGCCGCATCGACGTCATCCACGGAATTCAGATAGAGCGCCGTGGCGTAGCGCATGTCGGGCGCCTGCGAGACCTTCAAGCCGTCTTCCATGACCTGGCGGCCCAGTGCGGGCAGGCCCAGATCACGGTACTGGCGCGCGAGCCTGAAGCGCGTCCAGGCGTCGTCGGGCGTGAGGCGCACGGCCTCTTCGAGCTTCGCGATGGCCGGGCTCTTGCGGTTGTCGGCGAGCAACTGGTCGGCCTGGATCGACAGCAGTTCGGCGTGCAACTGCTTCTGCTCCGCACTCGAGCCGCTCACGCGCGGCGTCGTGGCCGCGATGAGCGGCTCGATCTCGCTTTCGCGACCCGTCTCGCGCAGCACCGTCACGAGGCCGCGCAGCGCGTCCATGTCGGGCTTCGGCGCGTTCACGAGCGGACGCAGCACGGCTTCGGCTTCGGGCCACTTCTTCTGCGCGATGAGCGCGTTGCCGAGGATATCGCTGGCGGTCGTGTTGCCCGGATCGAGCTTGAGCGCCTCGCGCGCGAGCGTTTCGGCTTCTTCCGGTTTGCCTTGCGAATTCGCCTCGCGCGCCTTCGCAATGGTGCCCCAGATGGTGGCCGTCTTTTCGAGGCTGCGCCACTTGCCGGCGTTGTCGGGGTCGAGCTTGAGGGCGCGCGCGAACAGCTCGCGTGCCTCGTCGTGGCGGCCTTCGCGCAGCCGCACGAGACCGAGCGCGCCGATCGTTTCGCCGTCGTTGGGGTTCGCGCGCTGCGCATTTTGCAACGAGGTTTCGGCGTCCTTGAGATCGCCGCGATCGAGTTGCGCAAGGCCGCGCGCGCGATCGGCGGCGCCGGGGCCGGGACGGGGGCGTGCACGCGCCTGGGTGGACGCTTTTGCGTTGCCCGCGGCCGCGCCCGGCGGCGCGCTGATGACGGCCGATGGGTTCTGCGCGAGGGCTTGCGCCTGCGCTTGGCCCTTCGCGCCGAGCTTCTTGCCGAGTTCGGCGACGGTCTGCTTCGCGTCGGCGTCGTCGGGCACTTCCTGCAGGTAGCGCAGATACCACACGTAATAGGCGGGATCGTCGTGCCCGGCGCTCGCGAGTGCGCGGCGCCACAGCTCGAGCGCGAACGCACGGTTGCTGTCCTGGCGCTGGTACACGTGATAGATCAGGTTGAGGCCTTCCATGCGCGTGTCGGCGCGGTCGGTGAGCAGGTCGCCGAGGATCAGCGCGAGGCGGGGATCGTTCGGATTCTGCTTCACGCGCGTGCGCAATTCGCTGATCGCCTGCGCGCGGCCCGCGGTCGTGCCGGCCAGGATGCGGTAGTAGTCGCCCGCGAGATCGCCCGCGGGCGCGCCGTTCGGAAAGAGCTTGAGCAAGCGCGCCGAAGCTTCCTCGCTCTTGCCGGCGGCCGAGAGCAAGCGGATCTGCGCCATCTCCATCTTGCCGCTCGTGGCGACGCGGTAGGCGTCGTCGAGCTCTTTCGTTGCGCTCGCATTGGGCGCGATTTTCTTGAGCTGCGCGAGGATTTTCGCGGCTTCGGCCGGGCGATTCGAACGCAGCTCGATTTCGCCGAGCAACGCGAGCGCCTCGGGCTGCTGCGGGTCGAACAGCAGCGCTTTTTGCACGAGCCCGCGCGCGATATCCGGACGATTCTTGCCTTCCCACATGCGCGCGGCCGAGAGCAGCTGCGCGGCCTGCGCGGCGGGCGTGGCGGCATTGGCCGCCGGCTGCGGGCCTGCCTGTGCCGAGGCCAGATACGGCGAGGCCGCGAACAGCAGCGCGACGATCGGCGCGAGTTTCGGTGCGAGTTTCGGTACCAGTTTTGGCACGAAAGGCGGTGCGATGTTCGGCAACAAGCGTTGCTGCGGCATGCGTGAAACCGCCTCGCCTCGCGATGCGTGCGCAGCCGCGCGCCGCGCCTCACGGCGCGCGCTGCGCACACGGGCGGCGCGGCGGGCAGACACGAGGGCGTTCAGCGCGGCGTGGGGCATGCGCTCGTCCATGCGGGGGCGACGCGGCCTTGCGCGTCGAAATGGTAGAGCCCGTCGAGGTAGCCAAGCCCGAACAACATCAGCACGCTGCTGTAGTAGCCAGGCGGCGACTTCTGCGCGAGCGTGCGGCTGCGCTCGACCTGGGCGTTCGCGAGATCGCTGCGGCCGAGCGCAGCCAGATACGGCGCGACCGCGGCGGAAAAGCCGCCGTTGCCCTCGTTCGGCCCCGGTGTGCCCGTGGTCGTGTCGACGCGCTCGGGCGGAAAACCATGCGCGCCGACGAAGTCCGCGAGCGGCTTGAAGGTGGCGAGCGTGCTGGCGCGCAGTGGGTCGTCGCCCGTGAGCATGCCGGCCCACAGGTACACGCGGATCGCGTTGTAGGCGCTTTCGGCGTGCGTTTGCGCGTCGGGGGCGAAGCCGCCTTTCGCGTGATATTCGACCCAGTCGGGCGAGTAGCCCTTGGGCGCGGTCTCGTTGACGAGTCTCGCCGACGAGGCGAGCAGCGCCTTCCATTCGCCCGCCTCGGGCAGCGCGAGCATGAAGCGCCGCATGACCTGGAGCGGCACGTAGCTCGGGTTCAGGCGCCAGCCGTCCTTGCCGATCGTAAAGCCCACGGGTCCCGGCAGCACCGTGCGGCCGAGACCCGGCAGCACGGCGGTTTCCTCGCGCACGATGTTGCGGGCCATCACCGTGCCGAGCGCGGTGTAGCGGCGCTCGTTCCAGAGGCGTCCGGCTTCGAGCAGCGTGTAGGCGATCCAGAGGTCGGCGTCGCTGGCGGGGTTGCTGTCGATCACACCCCACTGCGGCGCTGCGCCCGCGGCTGTGGACGCCGCAACCGGCTTGCCGTCCTCGCCGATGTCGCGCCGCCCCCAGATCCATGCAGGCAGATGCGTGGCGAGGTCGCCCTGGGCGAGATTGTTCTCGGTCCACGTGAGGACCTTGTCGAAGCTCGCGCGGTCGTTCGCGACCAGCGCGAAAAAGAGCGCGTAGGACTGGCCTTCGGAAACGGTCACCTGGCGCGGCGTGCTCGCGTCGATCACGCGGCCATCGGCGCTCAGCAGCGTGCTGCGAAACGCGTTCCACGCGGGCCAGGCGCAGGCCGCGGGGCTGGCGGATTTTGCGGCGCTGGCGGCCGGCGCGGCCGCGTGCGCTGTCGCCGCCGGCATCAGCAGCGCCAGTGTTGCGAGCGGTGCGAGCGGCGCACAGGCGAGCGCGCCCGCCGCGAGCCAGCGCATGAGCCGGGGCGCAAGCCGTGGCGCCAGTGCGGGCGCGAGCGTAGCCAAACCCGGGCGCATCGTCAGGTCCCGGAGCGGCGGGAGGCCATGCGGCCGAGCGCCCAGAACACGGTGAGCGCAACGATCAGGCCGGCCAGAATGCCCGCGAGCGCCATCAGCGCCGGGTAGCGCGAGATAAACACCCAGGCGCGCGCATACCACGGCAGATCGCCGACGAAATAGCGGTTGCCCACGCGCAGGCCCTCCACCTGGCCTTCGCGGACGAGCGTGAGATCGCCGTGCATCTGCGAGATCTTGCCGCCGTCCTGGAGCGCGTCGAGCACGTCGCCGAGCTGCGCCGACGAGGTAGCGGCGAGCGCCACCACGCTCCTGCCCGACCTGAGCGGCGACTCGAAGCCGATCAGCGCCGCCATCGGTCCGCCGAGCGTGACGATCGAGCGGCCCGACGGCGTCGGGTCCTCGTCCTCGGTGCCGCCAAGCCAGCCGGGCCAGCCGCTGCGCTGGTCGCGCGTGGTCACCTCGGTCTTGCCGCGCTCGATGAGAAGCGGCAGGTCATTGCCCCACTTCTCGAGCAGTTGCGCGCCCGAGCCCGAACCGATCACGAGCAGGTTGCTGTCGCGCACGCTGTCCACCTGGCTGGCGGGCACGATCGTCAGGCGCAGCGAGGGCAGGCCGGTCCACTGGCCCATGTGGCCGAGCAGCGTGAGCACGGCTTCCTGATCCTTCGTGTCGGGCTGGTCCGGAATCACGAGGGCCGTGTCCGAGAGGTCGGCCATGCGCGTGAACGGATAGCCGCTGTTCGCGAAGTAGGCGAGGTTGGGCAGCGCCGTGTAGTGCGCGAAGCCGCTGAAGTCGATGACCGAGTCGGGATCGACGGCCGCGCGCGCGACATCGTTGGCAGTGGAGGTGCACAGCCCCGTCTTCTGCGAATCGATATGAAACTGGAACTGGAACTGGTTGTCGCTGCCCACGCGGAATGCGGGGATCTCGAGGTTAGTGGCGGCGCGCGTGTCCGAGCCCGAAAGCAGCGGCACGTTGATGCGCGCTTCGTCGGAGGCGCGCGTGACGGGCCGCAGCCGTTGCGAGCGCACGAGCTGATCGTTGATGCTCACGTTGAGCACCGAGTCGTTCCACGCGGAAGGCGCCGTGTAGCGATAGCGGATGTCGAGCGGCACGTTGCCCCGCGCCCACGCATAGAGGTCGGCGGGCACGCGCAGATTCACGCGGATCGCGGGCGGGTTGTAGCCCGACACCTGCAGCTGCTGCGGGTCCGTCACCAGCTCGCGGAACAGCACGGGGCGGTCGGTGGGCACCCAGTTCGGCGCGTCGTAGGGCTTGCGCGCCGGACCGAGATCGATCGATTTCACCATTACGCTGTTGCCGGTCATGCCGGCCTGGCCGAGCGCGACCGCGTAGGCGGCGTTCAGCAGTTCCTCCGGCGTGCGCCCCGCGAGCACGAGCAGCTTGCGGCCCGACTGCGGATCGGCGGCCGGGTTCGCCATGACCGAGACCGTGGGGCCCTTGATCTCCGGCAGGTTCAGCCCCTCGGGCACCTGGCCCGGCAGCACGAGCGCGATGGCGTTGGCGTCGGGCGGCACGGTGCGCGAGACCGGGAAGCGCGAGCCGCGATAGCTCGCGAGCGCGCCAAGCCACGACGAGACGACGCCCGCCGCGTGCAGCACGGGCACGCCCGCGTTGGCGGCGAGCACGAACGGCACGCGCACGAGGCGGTTGTCGTGGCGGTCGAAGAACGGCACAGGCAGAAGCCCGAGGTTGTCGGGCAGCACGATGCCCGCCGTGTTGAGCGTGAGCGACGTGTCGGGACTGATGTCGGCCCAGAGGCTCGAATGATAGGGATCCTCGCAATGATCGAGCGTGTAGTGCGCGATCATCTGCACGTTGATGCGGTTGTAGTCGGTGAAAAGGCGCGGGTCGAGATCGATCTCGCTCGTGACGAGCTGCCCGGCCGTCTCCTTCACGAGCGGAATCGTCGCGACGACTTCACCGTTCACAAACACCCTGAGATGCGAAAGCGACCAGATCAGCGAGGGCGAGTAGGTGTAGACGAGCTTGAGCTTCGCGCTGGTCACGACTTCGTCGGTGCGCACGTCGACGTTCATGCCGCCGGTGGGATCGAGGCCGCGCAGCGGGATCGGCCCGTACGCACCCATCTGTCGCAGCGTGAACGTGCGCGTGCGCGGCTGCCCGAGCGGCGTCGACGCGGCAGGCTCGGGAATGACGGCGCCCGGGGCCGTCTGGATGACAACGGGCCCCGTGACGGCGGTGGAAGCGGCGGCCGGAGCAGAGGCCGCAACTGGCGCCGCGGCGGCAGCGGAGGCGGGAACGTCGCTTGCTCCCGGCGCGGCCGCCCTGGTCGTCTGCGTAGCCGCGACAGCCGATTGGTCCACCGCGAAAAGGCTCGCCCCCAGCAGCAATCCGGCGACGAGCGCGCCCAGCCCAACTTGAACGGAGAGTCGCATCGCAACAGCCCTTTGTTTTCTTCGCAGTGGCTGTCTTTATCTCGCAAAGACAGCGGCCATGGATATTGGCGGCGTGGTGCCGCCAGGCGTTATCTCGAAACGGCGTCAATGTGTGGTGGAGTTTAGCGGAGAGCCGTGGATCGCGCCCTATGAATGCACGTGTTTATGCCCGTTGCGTAAAGCGCGCAGATGACGGGCTGGCGCGGCCTCGCGACCGGTTTGACAATTGGGCGCACGGGTTCGGCCGGCGGGTCGGAGCGCCTGACAGTTCCTGCGCGCGCAACGAAAGGCGGCGGCGTTGCGAGCGCGCAACGCGGGCGTCGGAGATCATGCGCCGAGAGCCAGCCTTCCGGTTCATGTAATTACTAAGGATATCGAATCGAAGAGGCGCGCAACGACCACGCGCTTGTGTAGTGTCGCGAGCGGGTGAGGTAATCTTGGCGGCTCGATCCAGAAACGGAGCAGGGTGATGAACGAGCAAACGTGGCAGGCAGTGGACGACTGGTTCTGCGACCGGCTGATCGGTCCCGACGATGCGCTCGACGGCGCGCTCGCGGCGAGCGCCAAGGCGGGCCTCCGTGCGATCAACGTGGCGCCGAATCAGGGCAAGTTTCTGCATCTGCTCGCGCGCATTCAGGGCGCGCGGCGCATACTCGAAATCGGCACGCTGGGCGGCTATAGCGCGATCTGGCTCGGTCGCGCGCTGCCCGACGACGGCGCGATGGTGTCGCTCGAATTCAGCCCGGAAAACGCGGCCGTTGCGCGCGCGAACATCGCGCGGGCCGGGCTCGATGCGAAGGTGACGGTCATGACGGGCCTCGCGCTCGAATCGCTCGATGCGCTCATCGCGCAAGGCGTGCCGCCGTTCGACTTCGTATTTATCGACGCGGACAAGAGCAACAACCCGAACTACCTCGAACGCGTGCTGAAGCTTTCGCGTCCGGGTACGGTGATCGTGGCCGATAACGTGGTGCGCGAAGGGCGCGTGGCCGACCCCGCGCATCACGAGGAAGACGTGGTCGGCTTGCGTCGCTACTTCGACATGCTTGGAAACGACAAACGGCTCGCGACCACGGCTGTGCAGACGGTGGGCAGCAAAGGCTGGGACGGGTTTGCGATCACGGTGGTGGGTGGGTAGCAAACGCCGAGCGCCGATACACACAGGCATAGTCCAAAGGCAAAAAGGGCCTGGCAGATGAACTGCCAGGCCCTTCGTCCGTCTAGCTATGATGCGTTGACGGTTGCCGGTCAGAAGTCCGTCGTCATCGAGAACAGCACGGTACGCGGCGCGCCCATCGTCAGATAACCACCGTTGGTCGACGACCAGTACGCCTTGTTCGTGAGGTTATACACGTTGGCGCGGAACGTAGTCGGACGGCCGAACACATTCGTCGCATAGCGCGCGCCGATGTCCACGGTGTCCCATGCCTTGATCGACATGGTGTTGGCCGCGTCGAAATACTGCGGACCCGTATGCGTCCAGCGTGCCGAAAGCGTGAGGCCCTGCACCCCGGGCACGTCGTATTCGGCGCCCAGGTTGAGCAGGAAGCTCGGCACGCCCACCGGCGTCTTGCCGTCGGTCGAACCGCCTTCGGTGTCGAGCTGCACGGCGTTGATCCAGGTTGCGCCCGCGATCAGACGCACGCCCTTGTACACCTCGCCGAACACCGACGCTTCCACGCCGCGATGGCGCTCGTTGCCGTTCGCCACATAGGCGCCAGCGCTGTTGGTATACGTCTGGGGTTTTTCGAGCTGGAACAGCGCGAGCTGCGCGCCGTACTTGCCGTTGTCGTACTTCGCGCCCACTTCATACTGCTTCGTGCGCTCCGGCGCGAGCTGGTCGCCGTAGTTCGTCGTGCCCTGAGGCGCAATGCCGCCCGCCGAAAGCGACTCGCTGCGGTTCGCGTAGATCGACACGTTCTCCCACGGCTTGACGACGAGGCCGAACAGCGGCGTGGTGATCGAGTCGTTGTAGTTCGAGGTCTGCAGCAGCGTCGACGACGAGTAGCCGTTCGACAGGATCTCCTGGTGACGCACGCCCACCGTAAACAGCACGCGGTCATGGAAGAAGCCGAGCGTGTCCGAGGCCGAGACGCTGCGCATCAGGTTCAGCGCCGTGATCGGCGGGTTGCCGTCCATGCCGGCTTGATAGGCCGTCGCCGGATACGGTACCTGCACGCCGCTGTAGAGGCTGGTCGGGAACGAATTGGAAAGCGTCCAGCCCGACTGCGTTTCCACGCGCACGATCGAGGCGCCCGCGGTTACGAAGTGGCTCACCGGACCGGTGTTGAAGTGGCCGCGCACGCCTGTTTCCGCCGAGGTCGCGCCTTCCTTGCGCACGACGCCGAGGCGCGAGCCGGTCGTGGTCGTGGGATCGGTGTAGTAGGGCGAGAAGTATTCGCCGTGCTCGTTCGTGTGGCGCACGCCGCCCGTCACATACGCCGTCCAGCCGGGCAGGAAGTCGTATTCGGCGCGCAGGATGCCGACGGTATCTTCCGCGTCGCTATACGACCAGGTCTGCGCGTAGTTGTGCGTCGCCGAGGGCACGCCCGGAATCTCGTCGCCCAACACGTAGACGACGGGGCGGCCGTCCGAAACGTGCTGACGCTGATACATGAAGTCGCCTTCGAGACGCAGCTTGTCGCCGCGCCAGTCGAGCGCCACGGCCGTCTGGTTGGCGCGGCGCATTTCGCTGTTGATGCTCGTTTCACCGTCGCGGTTGTACTGATTCACGCGAATGCCGAACTGGTCGTTGTCGCCGAAGCGGCGGCCCACGTCGATATGCGTGCCGAACTCGCCCGAGGCGCTGCCTTCGAGCGTCACGCGCGTGAGCGGCTTGTCGTCGGCGCGCTTCAGTTGCAGGTTCACGCTGCCGCCGATCGAGGTGCCGTTGGGCGCCGCGCCGTTCAGGAATGCGCTCGCGCCCTTGAAGATGTCCACGCGCTCGAGCGCGGCCGTCTCGACGAGCTGGCGCGGCGTGATGCCGTACAGGCCGTTGAGCGAGATGTCGTCGCTGTCGAGCGTGAAGCCGCGAATGACGTACACCTCCTGGAAGTTGCCGTAACCGTAGGCGGTGCGCACGGCCGGATCGTTCGAGAGCACGTCGGCAATGGTGCGCGCCTGCTGGTCCTCGATCAGCTTCGCGGTGTAGGTCGTCATGCTGAACGGCACGTCGATGTTCTTCTGCGAACCGAGCACGCCGAAGTCGCCGCCGCGCGCCACGTGGCCGCCGCCAAAGGTCGGCTGCAGGTCGCCGGGCAGCGTTTCCTGGGACGCCTGCACTTTCACGGTGGGCAGCGTGGCGTTGCTCGCGCTACCGGTTGCGGCGGCGCCGCTCGCGGCGGTGGGCGCCTCGGCGGTTTGCGCGAACGCCGCGGCGGGCAGGCTGAACGCGACGGCGATGGCGGCGAGGATCGTAACGCGGGAAGCGGGGAGATGCGAAGGCAAATTGAAAGGCGTGTGCTGACGGGATGCGAACATAAAAAGGGTCGTAGCGAAGGTAGCGCTGGCGCCTCGTGATGCCTTGGCGCTGTGCGCAGGCTCCGGGCGAATGGTTATGCTTTGCCGGTCAGACAGGGCTCGCGGAGCTGGCCCCATGAGCGGCCCGGAAAAGTATGCGGATTGTATTGCAAATGAGAATGCTTGCTATTTAAATATTGCTGTCAATAGGTGTATTCAGCGTTTACGCAACAATTTCAGCGTCAGGCATTCGATGTGGGCGCAACGAAAGGTTGGCAAATTCGGGGCCACAAGGCTTGGGTGCGCCACGCGCGCGTGCGGCTTCATCCCGCGTCGTTGCGCGCTCAACCAATGCACCGCGCGACGCTTGCCGCCGCATGGGCAAGACGCGGCCCGGCCCGTTTTCAAGGCGCATTCCCTGTGGCGCCGATAAGCAGATTCGATGCCTTTCGGCAGTCCTTTCGTTGGTTCGCACGGCGTGCCCAAACCTACAATGGGGCTTCGTGATGATCGACGTCTGGTGAACCGGAAATGACTGAAAAATCGATGCTCGTGGTGAGCGCGCACAGCGCGGATTTCGTATGGCGCGCGGGCGGTGCGATTGCCCTGCACAAGAAGAACGGCTATCGCGTGAAGGTGGTGTGCCTCTCGTTCGGCGAGCGCGGCGAGTCGGCGAAACTCTGGCGCAAGGGCCCCGACATGACCATCGAGAAAGTGAAGGCCGCGCGCCGCGAGGAGGCGCTCGCCGCCGCCGAGATTCTTGGCGCGGAATGCGAGTTCTTCGACCTGGGCGATTACCCGCTGCGCGTTTCCGATGAAGCGCTCCTGCGCCTCGTCGACGTCTATCGCGACGTGCAGCCTGCGTTCGTGCTGAGCCACTCGCAGAAGGACCCGTACAACTTCGATCATCCGCTCGCGATGCACGTGGCGCAGGAAGCGCGCATCATCGCCCAGGCCGAAGGCCACAACCCGGGGCAGAAGATCGTCGGCGCGCCGCCGGTCTACGCGTTCGAGCCGCACCAGACCGAGCAGTGCGAGTGGATTCCGAACACTTTCCTCGACATCACCGAAGTGTGGGACGTGAAGCGCCGCGCCATCGAATGCATGGCGGGCCAGGAGCACCTTTGGGAGTACTACACGCGTGTCGCGCAACAGCGCGGCGTGCAGGCCAAGCGCAACATCGGCATTACGGCGAAGCGCGACATTCAATACGCGGAAGGCTATATGCGCCTGACGCCCGCAGTGGTGGGAGATCTGTCATGAAACGTGGTGTCGTCGTCACCCAGATTCCGCGCGCCGACGCGCGTCACATCGAAATCCTCAAGGAAGCCGGCACGGCCACCGTGCACGAGGCGCAAAGCCGCCTCGGCCTGCTCGCCACGTATCTGCGGCCCATCTATTCGGGCGCCGCGATCGCGGGCCCGGCCGTGACCGTGCTCATGCCGCCCTCGGACAACTGGATGCTGCACGTGGCCGTTGAGCAGTGTCGCGAAGGCGACGTGGTCGTGGCCGCACCCACTTCGCCCTGCGAAGATGGCTACTTCGGCGAGCTGCTCGCCACCTCGCTCGCGGCGCGCGGCGTGCGCGGTCTCATCATCGACGCCGGTTGCCGCGACGTGCGCGCACTGAAGGCGATGGACTTCCCGGTGTGGTCGAAGGCCGTTTCGGCGCAAGGCACGGTGAAGGAAACGCTCGGTTCGGTGAACGTGCCGGTGGTGTGCGCGCAGCAGATCGTGCATCCGGGCGACGTCATCGTGGCCGATGACGACGGCGTGGTCGTGGTGCCGTTCGCCACGGTTGCGAAGGTCGTGGAAGCGACCCAGGCGCGCCTCGCCAAGGAAGAAAAGACGCGCGCGGTGCTCGCCGGCGGCACGCTCGGCCTCGACTATTACGGCATGCGCGAGCGTCTTGCCGAAAAGGGTCTGCGCTACGTCGACACGCCGGCAGACGCTTGAGTCCGCAGCGTTCGATAGCTGCACACGAGTCGCACCGCAGCAAGAACGACAACGAGCGCCGCAAGGGCGCTCATTTCGTTTCGCGACGACCTAAGGAGGCGCGTTGCGCGCCCCGAGGAAACGCGGGTTAAAGAATGCGGTCCAACGCCTTCGCGAACCTTGCGACCGCGCCTTCGATGTCATGTAGTTTTTCGAGGCCGAACAAGCCAATGCGGAAGGTCTTGAAGTCTTCAGGCTCGTCGCACTGGAGGGGAACGCCGGCCGCGATCTGCAGGCCGGCATCGGCGAACTTCTTGCCGGATCGAATGCCGTCGTCGTCCGAGTAGCTGACCACGACGCCGGGCGCCTCGAAACCTTCGGCGGCCACGCTTCGGAAACCCTTGCTAACCAGCAGCGAGCGAATGCGCTTGCCGAGTTCGAGCTGCTCCGCCATCACCTTGTCGAAGCCATATGCCTCGGTTTCCTTGATCACGTCGCGCAGCGTCGCGAGACTGTCCGTGGGCATGGTGGCGTGGTAAGCGAATCCGCCGTTTTCGTAGGCTTCCATGATCTGCAGCCACTTGCGCAGATCGCAGGCGAAGCTGGTGCTGGTCGTGGCGTCGATTCGTTCGCGGGCGAGCGGGCCGAGCATGACGAGCGCGCAGCAGGGCGATGCGCTCCAGCCCTTTTGCGGTGCGCTGATCAGGATATCGACGCCGCTTTTCTCCATGTCGACCCAGACCGTACCGGAGGCGATGCAGTCGAGTACGAACATGCCGCCAACGGCATGCACGGCGTCGGCCACCGCGCGCAGATACGCATCGGGCAGCATCATTCCGGATGCGGTTTCGACATGCGGCGCGAAGACCAGATCGGGCTTGTTCTCCTTGATCGCCGCGACGACTTCTTCGATCGGGGGCGGCGCATAGGCGGCCTGCCTGCCTTGTTCGACGGGGCGCGCCTTCAACACGATCGATTCAGAGGGAATGCTGCCCATGTCGAAAATCTGCGACCAGCGAAAACTGAACCAGCCGTTGCGAATCACGAGGCACTTCTTGTTCGTCGCGAACTGCCGGGCAACGGCTTCCATGCCGAAGGTCCCGCTGCCCGGGACGACCACGACCGACTTCGCGTTGTAGACTTTTTTCAGGGAGCGGGAGATATCTCGCATGACGCCCTGAAAGAGCTGCGACATGTGATTGATCGAGCGGTCGGTGTAAACCACTGAATATTCGAGGAGTCCCTCGCGGTCGACATTGGGAAGTAAACCTGGCACGCTCGCCTCCGATAAGAAAATGAATAATCGAAACGACAACCGATTCTAACCAAAGCCGTCTGCAATTGCGGCGACGAGGCGGCTCGCAATGTTGCACGGGTATTAGATCACGCTCATTGCCCGTTCGCGGCAATGTTGGCGAGCCCACGCTTTTTTGCGGAGCAGCAAATATCGACTGGCGCAGGCGCCGCCATCGCGTTCGTGGCGGGTGCAACTGGAGCGTCAGCCGGGAACGCGACGCTGACTGCGAGACCGCCGCCGCGGGCTTCGTCGAGTGTAACGCGTGCCTCGTGCACGCGCGCGATCTCCGCGACGATCGCGAGACCCAGCCCGTTGCCCTCTACGTTCTGCGTCGATTCGCAACGGTAGAAGCGCTCGAACACGACTTCGCGCTCGTGCCGGGCGATGCCCGGCCCGTTGTCGGTGACCTCGAGCACGGCACAGGTATGGCGCCGCGCCACTCGCACCGTGATGACCGCGCCGTCTCCCGAATAACGGATCGCATTGTCGATCAGGTTGCCGATCAGCTCCTTCAACAGGTCCCCGTGACCCACCAGCTCGACCGCGTCCTGCTGCTCGAAACCGAGATCGATGCCGCGCGATCGCGCCACCGGCGACCAGTCGAGCGTCACGCTGCGCGCGATCTTGTGCAGCAGCACCGGTGCCCGCTTCGTCGCCTGATCGCAGCCGGCATCGAGCCGCGAGAGCGAAAGCAACTGCTGCACCGCCCGCACCGCCTGGCGCACCGCCCGGTTCAGACGCCGCAGATGCAGGCCGGTGCTGGCGTCGAGGTTGCCGCGCTGAGCCAGTTCCGTTTCCGCCTGAATCACTGCCAACGGGGTCTTCAGCTGATGCGCGGCATCGGCAAAAAACCGCCGCCGCGATTCCTGCATGCGCCGCGAGCGCGAGATGTACTGATTGATCGCCTCGACAAGCGGCATGACCTCGCGTGGCAGGCCCGCGGCCGCCAGTGGCGCGCTGTCGTCCTCGCTGCGCGTCGCGACCTTTGCCGACAGGCGGTTGAGCGGACGCAGGCCGCGCCCGACGCCGAGCCAGACGATGCCGAGTGCGAGCACGACCAGCAGCCCCTCCTGAAGCAGCGAACCGATCAGGATCTGCTGCGCCAGCGCCTGACGAGGTTCGATGGTTTCGCCAACCATGATCTGGACCATGCGCGTCTGCGCGGCGGGCACGTCGTGAATGGGCAAACGCAGCAACGCCATGCGCAAGGGCACGCCCCGATAGATCGTGTCGTAGAAGCGGATAGCGAAAGGATCGAGACGGCGCACCGCAGGCTGCGGCAAGTCTGCGTAGCCGGTTACAGGCCGCCCGTCCTGACCCTCCTCTTCGCGAATCAGGTAGTAGATCTTGCTGTCGTTGCTGGATTCGAACATCTCGAGCGCGAGATACGGCAGATCGACATGGACCCGCCCCTCGCGCAGGTGCACCCCCTCGCGGATCGAACGCAGCGAAAACTCGAGCGTGCGGTCGAACGCGGCATGGGCCGACTGGATTGCGCGCTGATAGGTGAGCCACGCATCCAGCGCGAGCAGGCCAAGCAATGGCAGCAGCAGCCACAGTGACATCCGCATCCGCAGATCGGGTGCCCTCAGGCGGGCCTGCATGCCTGCCTCGCTTCGAGCAGATAGCCGAGCCCGCGCAGCGTCACGATCGCCACGGCACTGCCTTCGAGCTTTTTTCTCAGCCGGTGCACATAGATTTCGATTGCCTCGGCATTCACCGATTCGTCGATGCCGAAGATCTTCTCCGACAGCGTCTCCTTGTTGATTGCCCGGCCATTGCGCAGGATCAACACTTCGAGCACCGCGCGCTCTCGCGGCGTGAGCGGGAGCGGCTCGCCTTCGAGACTGAAGCCGCGGTCGGCGGCGTCGTAGACGAGTGTTGCGCAGGCCACGCGCAGACAGTCCTGCCCCTGGCTGCGTCGTATCAACGCACGCGTACGTGCCTCCAGCTCGCTCAGCTCGAAGGGCTTGGCCAGATAGTCGTCGGCGCCGAAATCGAGTCCCCTCACGCGATCCTCCACCGATCCGTGCGCGGTCAGAATCAGCACCGGTACCGTGTTGCGGCGCGCGCGCAGCCGGCGCAGCACTTGCAGACCGTCGAGCCTGGGCAACCCGAGGTCGAGGATCACGAGCGCGTAGTCCTGGGTGCGCAGCACGTGATCGGCGGACTCGCCGTCATGCATGCAGTCGACCGTCAGATGCGCGCTGGAGAGCGCATCGGTCAATGAACGGGACAGGATCGGGTTGTCTTCAACAAGCAAAACACGCATCGCCGCCCCCAGGGAAATCCATGAGAAAAATCATTCGTTTTCCTTCCAGTTATCGCCGTGACTGAAAGCATCCAGAAAGCATTCAGACCTTACCATTCGCCAACACAAGATAAAAGCCCGTCTTGACCTGGAGGAAGACATGCCGATGTCGTTCAAACGCCGTGCCGCTACGCTCGCTCTTGCACTCACCGTCAGCCCGGTCTGGGCGCAGGTTCCTGCCGGCTACCCGAGCCACTATCAAGCCTCGGTGGAAGCCGCAAAAAAAGAAGGAAAACTGATCGTCTACGCCGCGACGGATGCCGCCATCGCGAAGCCCCTCATCAAGGATTTCGAAAGCCTGTATGGCGTGAAGATCGAATACAACGACATGAACAGCACCGAGCTCTACAACCGCTTCATCAGCGAGAACGCCGCGAGCAGCACGAGCGCCGACGTGCTCTGGAGCTCGGCCATGGACCTGCAGATCAAGCTCGTCAACGACGGTCTGATGGCGACCTGGGAGTCGCCCGAGACCCCGCATCTGCCGGCGTGGTCGCAATATCAGAAGCAGGCCTGGGGCACGACCTTCGAGCCCCTCGCGATCGTCTACAACAAACGCCTGATGCCGGCAGGCGAGGTACCGCAGACGCGCGCCGACCTGATCAAGCTGTTGCAGACCCAGCCGGCACGCTACCAGGGCAAGGTCACCACGTATGACATCGAGAAATCGGGTACCGGCTTCAACTATCTGACCCAGGATGCACGCGTGAACCCTCAGGTCACGTGGGCACTCGTGCGGGCAATCGGCGCGACCGGTCCGAAGCTGCAGTCGAGTACCGGCGCCATGATGGAGCGCATCTCCTCCGGCGAGAATTTGCTTGGCTACAATATTTTGGGATCCTATGCGTATAGCAAGGCCAAAAAAGATCCATCCATCGGCTATGTCTATCCGAAGGACTACACGCAGGTGGTCAGCCGCCTGGTCACCATTTCGAAGAAGGCCCAGCACCCCAATGCGGCGCGTCTGTGGGTCGACTACCTGCTCTCGAAACGCGGTCAAACGTTGATCGCGAACGAAGCGAACCTCTTCTCGATCCGCGCCGACGTGACCGGCGAGACTTCGATGGCCGGTTTGACCGAACAGCTCGGAGATTCGCTCAAGCCGATTCCGGTCGGTACCGGCTTGCTCGTCTATCTCGACCAGGCCAAGCGCCTCGAATTTCTCAAGCAATGGCAACAGTCGATCAAGCGCTAGCGCACGCCTGACACGGCGAACGCCGTGAAGCGCCGGACGCTTCGCGGTGCGCTCTCCCCTGTTTCCCTTTTCGATATGCGGCTGCGTGCCGCAGGAGGACCCTCATGCTTTCACGACGCGCGCCCATCCCGGCCGCGATGCCGCTCCATGCCAGGGAGAAAGACGACATTCCGGCGCTGCCCGAGGGGCCGCTGCGCCCCCTGGCTGGCTGGCTACGCTGGCTCGTCATCGCGGTACTGACCGTCGCTGTCGCGCTGCCGGTTGCGCTCATCGTGTTCCAGAGTCTGTTGAGCGCCCCCTTCTTCGACGCGAGCCGCACCTTCGGCCTGGCCGGCTTCGCCTTCATTTTTACCGACCCCGATTTCTGGTCGGCCGCGGGCAACTCCTTCACGATCGCGAGCGGCATGCTGTTCATCTCCATTCCGCTCGGCGGCATCCTGGCCTTCCTGATGGTGCGCACCGACCTGGCAGGACGCCGCTGGCTCGAACCGGTCCTGCTCACGCCCATCTTCGTTTCGCCGATGGTGCTCGCCTTCGGTTACGTGATCGCCGCAGGCCCGGCCGGCTTCTACTCGATCTGGTGGAAGCAGTTGACCGGCATGGAGAGCGCGCCCTGGAACGTGTATTCGGTCTTCGCGATCACCGTGATCGTCGGGTTGACGCACGTGCCGCATGTCTATCTTTATGCCGCGGCGGCCTTGCGCAACCTTGGCTCCGACGTCGAGGAGTCCGCGCGCGTATCGGGCGCCCGGCCGCTGCGCGTGGCCCTCGACGTGAGCCTCCCCATGAGCATGCCCGCGCTGCTCTTTGCCGGCGTACTGGTGTTCTTCCTCGGCTTCGAGGTGTTCGGTCTGCCACTCGTCCTCGGCGACCCCGAAGGGCATCTCGTGCTGGCCACTTATCTTTACAAGCTCACCAACAAGCTCGGCGTGCCCTCGTATCACCTGATGGCCGCGGTCGCCGTGTGCATCATCGCCGTGACCTTTCCGCTCGTGCTGCTGCAGCGGCATCTGCTCAGGAGCGCCAATCGCTTCGTCGCGCTCAAGGGCAAGGCCACGCGGCAGACCGTGCTGGCACTCGGTACATGGCGTTGGGTCGCGCTCGCCGTCGTCGTGTTCTGGTTGCTGCTCACGATCTTCGTGCCGCTTTCCGGCATCGTGCTGCGAGCCTTCGTCACTCACTGGGGCGAAGGCGTGGACCTCGTCGAGACGCTGACTCTCGCGAACTTCTCCGAACTGTTCGAGCACGGCAATCTGGTGCGGGCCATTTTCAACACCTTCGGCATCGGCGTGCTGGGCGGCGCGCTCGCGGTCGGGTTCTACACGCTGGTCGCCTTCGCGGGCCATCGCCAGCATGACTGGGCCGCGCGCCTGCTCGATTACATCGTGCTGCTGCCGCGCGCCGTGCCAGGCCTGCTCGCCGGACTGGCGTTCCTGTGGGTCTTCCTCTTCGTCCCCGGCCTCAAGGAACTCAAGAACTCGATGTGGAGTATCTGGGTGGCCTACACCGTTGTGTGGCTCGCCTACGGCATGCGCCTGATCCAGAGCGCGCTGCTGCAGGTCGGCCCCGAGCTCGAAGAGGCCGGACGCAGCGTCGGCGGCACACGTGCGCGCGTCAGCCTCGACGTCACGCTGCCGCTCGTGCGCTTCGGGCTGCTCGCGGCGTGGCTACTCATTTTCATGATCTTCGAGCGCGAGTATTCGACCGCCGTCTACCTGCTGTCCCCCGGCACCGAGGTCATCGGCGCCTTGCTCGTCTCACTGTGGGCAGCCGGGTCTGTCGATCAAGTCGCCGCCCTTTCCGTCATCAACATCGCAATGGTCGGCGCCGGTCTCGCCGTGGCCTTGCGCTTCGGAGTGAAATTGCATGGATAAGCTCTCGGTCAACGATCTCCATCTGAGCTATGGCGCGCATCCGATCCTCGAGGGCGTCTCGTTCGAACTGAAGGCGGGTGAAGTCGTCTGTCTGCTCGGCGCATCGGGCAGCGGCAAAACCACGCTGCTGCGTGCGGTGGCCGGTCTCGAACAGCCCTCATCAGGTCGCATCCAGCTGGACGAACGCGTCTTCTTCGATCGCGCAGCCGGCATCGATCTGCCCGTCGAGCAGCGCTCGCTCGGTCTCGTGTTCCAGTCCTACGCGCTGTGGCCGCACCGCACCGTGGCCGAAAACGTCGGCTATGGGCTCAAGCTGCGTCGCGTGTCGGCCCCGGAGCGCAAGCGTCGGGTTCAGGCCGCGCTCGATCAACTCGGCCTCGGTGCTCTCGCTGCGCGTTATCCGCACCAGCTGTCGGGTGGGCAGCAGCAGCGCGTCGCCATCGCGAGGGCGCTCGTGTACAACCCGCCGGTGATTCTGCTCGACGAACCGCTTTCGAACCTCGACGCGAAGCTTCGTGAGGAAGCGCGCGCATGGCTGCGCGAGTTGATCGTCACGCTCGGCCTCTCGGCGCTATGCGTGACCCACGACCAAACCGAAGCCATGGCGATGTCCGATCGCATCCTGCTGCTACGCAACGGTCGCATCGAACAGGAAGACTCGCCGGCGGATCTCTACGATTCGCCCCGGACGCTGTACGCCGCCGATTTCATGGGTAGCAACAATCGCTTCGAAGGACGCGTCTGCACTGTCGAACCGGGCCATGTTGTATTGAGCGGCGCGGGCTGGACGTTGCGAGCGTCCGCGCGCGAAGCGCTTACGCCCGGTCAGGCGGTCGAAGCGGTGATCCGGCTCGAGCGTCTTCAGGTCGTCGATGGTCCCGGGCAGAACCGCCTGCGCGCCGAACTCGTCACGTCGATGTTTCTCGGCGATCGCTGGGAATACCTGTTCCATTGCGGCGAACTGCGCTTGCGTGCCTTCGGCATGCAACCTCGCGCCGCCGGCGAGCACTGGCTCGAACTGCCGGCGAACAACTGCTGGGCCTTTGCCCAGGCGGGCTGACAAGGGGCTCGTGCCATTCAGGTTCATTTGCAGTTGCAGTAACCGTGGGTTGGCGCATGCCGCCAGCGGAATCCATCGCAGAAACCGGGAGCAGACAATGAAGTCGCATATCACAAGAACAATCATGCTGGGTCTATCATGCGCGGGCATCGCCGCCGTCGCGCAGGCGCAATCGACGGTCACCCTCTATGGGATCGTCGATGCCGGCGTCGAATACGCAAATCACACCAGCGCAAACGGTGGTTCTGCACGGCTCGTTTCGGGCGGCAAAAATACGTCGCGCTGGGGTCTGCGCGGCGTCGAGGACCTGGGTGGCGGGCTGAAGGCGGTATTCCAGCTCGAAAGCGGCATCAACATCGCGAACGGCACCTTCGACGACGGCCCCGGCGCACTCTTCGACCGGCGCGCGACGGTCGGGCTGAAGAATCGTTTCGGGCAGTTGACGCTCGGGCGCACCTTCACGGTGACGTACGACTACATGCTGCCGTTCGATCCGATGGGCTACGCGCCGAACTATTCATGGGCGACATCATCGAGCGCGACGGGCGGCCGCAAAGACGGTCTGTTCACGCGCTCGGCCAACGCCGTGCGCTACGACGGCGAATTCTCCGGCATCAAGCTGGGCGCGCTGTATGGGTTCGGCAATGTGCCGGGGAGCATGAAGACGAGTTCGAAATACGACTTCGCGCTCGGCTACGCCGGCGGTCCGTTCGCTGCCGTGGTCACCTACGATCGACAAAACGGCGCGGCGGACAGCGTCACGCCCGTCGATCAGACCCGCTACATTCAGGGCATCCACGCGGGTCTTTCCTACGACTTCGGCGCGGCGAAGGCGATGGCCGGTTACCGGAACTATCGCAAGACATTCAGGACTGCGGCGGCAACGCTGCAAAGCGATATGTACTGGATCGGCGGCTCGTACGATTTCAACCCGTACTTCACGCTGCTCGGCGCGATCTATCATCAGAACATCAAAGGAGCGAGCGACGCCGATCCGACGCTGTTCTCGCTGCGCGGGCAATACTCGCTCTCCAAACGGACGCTGCTCTATGTCTCCGGCGGATATGCGATGGCTCAGCACGGTCAGAAGGTGGGCTTGTCGCGCGACCTCATCGGTGCGGCCGACACGCAAACAGGCATGACGGCTGGCGTTCAGCATCGGTTCTGAGTGCTACCTGGGTGTCTGTCTCACGTGCGCGCGGGGGGCTGCGGATTGTTGGCCGGGTTCGTGTCGAACCGGTTCACGCTTTCGATGCCCACCTGGCCAGCGAGGGCCGAGAGCCGCGCATACAACCCGTCGGCGCTTGCCCGGTCGTAGACCTCTGCACCGCGAACATACACCGCAAACGACTTCAGGTACTTCGCCTTTTTCCCTGGATTGGCGATCGTCTCTTTCGTCCATTGATACAGCGGATAGCGGTCCGGCCCGGCGCGTTCCGCCTCTTCGACATAATCGGCGAACGCGTCGAACTGGCACTTCAGGGAGGCGTCGTAATCGCGCAAGACGGCTTCGAGTAAATCGCGCCCCTCGTAGGGGCTGCTCGCCCGCAGCGCATCGGCCAATTCGGGCACGACGGTGATGCGGACCTGGAATTGCCACGTTTCTGCCATGCATGCCTCCTGCGTTGACGAACAGCATAGCCGCTCAGGCGCGGCCGAGACTCGCCGTTCATGATTATTCCCGTCGGGAATCGGCCTTATGAAGAATCTGCGAATTATCGCTCCGTCATGTGACCACTACGATCTACCTGTCACTCATCACCCGACAGAAGATTTTAATGTCCACACTCGCAGGCAAAGTCGCCGCCAATAGCGGCGCAACATCCGGCACCGGCACGAGCCATCCCATGCTGTTCACGCCGATACAAGTCGGCAACCTGAACCTGGCCAACCGTATCGTGATCGCCCCAATGGCCCAGTACTCGGCCGAAGACGGGCAGATGAACGATTGGCACCTGATTCATCTCGGCCAGCTGGCGCTTTCAGGTGCGGCGGCGCTCACCATCGAGGGGACGGCGGTCACCCCCGAAGGCCGCACGAGTTATGGCGACGTGGGGCTCTATTCCGACGAGAGCGAAGTCGCCATGGCGCGCGTGCTGCAGAGCGTGCGGCGCTGGTCCGACACGCCGGTTGGCATCCAGCTCAACCATGCTGGCCGCAAAGGGTCGCGGCAGAAGTTATGGGACGGCGGCGCACAGATTCCCCATGGTCGCGAGAATGGCTGGAACACCTACGGCCCATCGCCGCTCGCTTTCGCGGCCGGCGAGACACCACCCACCGCGCTGGACCGCGACGGTCTGGCCGCCATTCGCGATGCCTTCGCGGCCGCCGCACAACGCGCCTCCCGGCTCGGCTTGAACTTCATTCAAATCCTCGGCGGGCACGGCTACCTGCTCCATCAATTCCTCTCGCCGCTCTCGAACCACAGGGACGACGAGTACGGCGGCTCGCTGGAAAACCGCATGCGTTTTCCGCTCGAGGTGTTCGAAGCCGTGCGAGACGCGTTTTCGCACGAGCGCCCCGTGACGATGCGGATCTCCGCGACGGACTGGGTGGACGGCGGGTGGTCCGTGCACGACGCGATCGCCTTTGTCCACGCACTGGAGGCCAGGGGATGTGCGGCGGTCAATGTTTCGAGCGGCGGCTCGAACCCGGCCGCGCAAATTCCGGTCGGGCCCGGCTATCAGGTTCCCTTCGCGCGGGCCGTGAAGCAGGCGACGACGCTGCCTGTCATCGCCGTCGGCATGATCACCGAATTCGAACAAGCCGAGTCCATCCTCCGCACGGGAGACGCCGACCTGATCGCGCTGGCCCGGGCCGTGCTCTTCGACCCGCGCTGGCCCTGGCACGCTGCCGCTCACTTCGGAGCCCAGGTCAGGGCGCCGAAGCAGTATCTTCGCGCTCAACCCAGCCGGCTGCGAAAGGTGTTCGTTTGAAGCCGTCTTGTCGATGTCCGCGCGCTGGGCCGTTTTAGCGCGCTTTGCCTAGCTGCTCTTCGATCGTCCTCGTCAACGGCGATTCCACGCGCCCCGTATGCAATGTCTGCACGGGCTCGATCAGCACGACCCAGCATTCGTCCGCTGCGACGGGATTGTGCAGCGTGCCGCGCGGCACGACGTGCATCGAGCCCGCGGGCAGATCGACGACACGCCCGCCTCCATACTCGATCTTCAGATGGCCGCGCACGACGAAGAACAGTTCGTCCTCGTGCTCGTGGTCGTGCCACACGAGCTGCCCGCGCACTTTGGCGACCTTGACGTACTGATCGTTGACCTGGGCGACGACTTTCGGCGACCAGTAATCGGACACATCGGCGAACGCGGCTTCAAGATCGAACGATTCGGCAAACGGATGACCAGGCATCGTTATCTCCATGCTGGAATGACGGATGCGGCGAGCAGGACGCCCATCGCAAGATTAAGGATGCGCCAGTGGCGCGGCGTGCGAAAGAGGCGGGCGAGCAGCACGCCGAGCGCGCACCACAATGCGAGCGAGACGCACGCGGCCGCACCGAACGCGGCGCCGAGCAGCAGCGCGAGTCGGTTCGGATTGCTTGCGAGCAGCGCGAACGACGCCGCCGCGCCGACCGTCATCGCCCAGCTTTTCGGGTTGAGCCAGAGCAGCAGGCAACCGTTGACGAGCGTGATGGGGTGCGCGGGGCCGTTACCTTCATTCGGCGGCCCGCTGCGCGCGATGCGCCACGCGAGCCACAGCAGATACGCGGAGCCGACTGCCTTGACCGCCGTTTGCAGCGACGGCAACGCGAGCAGCAGACCGCCCAGCCCGAGCCCGGCGACGGCGGCGAGCACCGCCAGGCCCATCGCGATGCCGAGCATCAGCGGAATCGAACGCGCGAAGCCGAAGCGCGCGCCCGAAGCGGTGGCGAGCGTGGTGGCGCCGCCGGGCGTCACGGTCGCAATGACGACAAAGAGGAGAAGCGGCAGGATCGAGGTCATCGGTGTAAATCCGGGCGAAGAAAACTTGCACTGTACGGATCGCCGACGCATCATAAAAGGCAATAATTCTGATGCGATCCATTACGCGGCATAATGCGTCAATGAGCCGAAACCTCGACCTCGACCTGATCCGCACCTTTGTTGCCGTCGCCGATAGCGGCAGCATGACGGTCGCCGCGAATCTGCTGCACATGACGCAAGGCGCCGTGAGCCAGCAGGTGAAGCGTCTCGAAGACGTGCTGGATTGCCTGCTGTTCGTGCGCAAGACGCGCAGGCTGGAGCTGTCGCGCCATGGCGAGCAATTTCTCGTGAAGGCACGCCAGCTGCTGCAGCTCAACGACGAAATCTGGGCCGACATGACCGGCCGATCCCTGCGCGGCAGCCTGCGTGTGGGCGTGCCATACGATCTCGTGACACCGCTCGCGCCCGCAATGAAGGCGTTCGCCGATGCGCATCCGCAAGTGGAGATTTCGCTCGTGTGTGCGGCGTCGCCGGAGTTGAGCGAAGCGGTGCATAGCGGCCGCGTGGATCTATCGCTGGTCGAATATGTCGCGAGCGAAGCCGAAGGCGAAGTGGTCCGCATCGAGCCGCTGGTGTGGGTCAAGGGCCGCGGCAGCGATGCCTGGCAGAAGCGGCCGCTGCCGCTTTCGATGGTGGACGAGCGATGTGCCTTCCGGCCGGTCGTGCTCGGCGCGCTCGCGGACGCGGGCATCGCGTGGCGCACGGTGTTCGAGAGCGGCAACATCGAGGCGACCGCCGCGACGGTGCGTGCGGGCCTCGCGATCACGACCTGGCTCGCCTCCACGGTGCCGGCCGACCTCGAGACGCTCGCGCCTCGAGCAACCGGCTTGCCCGCGCTGCCGCCGTTCGCGATCTGCCTGCGACTGCCCGCGACGGTTCAGCCCGCGGCGCAGGAATTCGCGCGCCACGTGCGCGAATCGATGTCGAACGACGCAGGCGCTCGACGCGCGCAGCTTGCGAGCGTTGCGTGACGTCTTGCGTGTGAGGCCGTCGCGCTTCTACAGGCGCTGCGGCAGCGCAGCCGCAAAGAAGTCGGTGATCCGGCGTACGCGCGCGGGCACGAAACGACGCCTCGGCCACACGATACTGACATCACGGGCGTCCCCAATGAAGTCGTCCAGCACGGTGACGATGTCGGGATGCTCGAGTTCGTCGGTGAGCGAGAGCTTCGCGAAGAGGCCGATTCCCACACCCGCGAGCACGGCCGACCGTATCGTCTCGACGCTGTTCGACGACAGGTTGCCCCGCACCGGTACGCTGAACCGGCCTTGCGGCCCATGAAACGGCCAGTTCGCCGATTCCATCAGACCGCCGTAGACGAGGCAATTGTGCCTCGCGAGATCCGCAGGATCCTTTGGTATGCCGTGCTGCTCGAAATAGCGGCGCGATCCCACGCAGACCAGCGGGGTGCTGGCGATTTTCCGCACGACCGAATCGGGATCGTTGACGGTGCCCACGCGAATCGCGAGGTCGATTCGATCTTCCACCATATCGCGGACGAAATCCGACAACACGAGATCGATCCGAAGCCCAGGATGGCGCGACAGCAGGTCGGGAATGAGCGGGAGCACGTGCAGGCGGCCGAACGTCGAGGCGGCGGCGATGCGGACAAGGCCCGAGACATCGAGCGTGCTGCTGCTCAGTTCGTTGTCGGCTACCTCGAACTCGTCGAGCAGCGGCTTGGTGCGCTCGTAGTATTTCTGCCCTTGATCCGTGAGGGTCACGCTGCGTGTGCTGCGGTTCAATAGCTGCACGCCGAGGCGCTTTTCCAGCGCACCGATCGCCTTGCTGATGGCGGACTGTGAGTCGCCGGTTCTACGCGCGGCGGCGGAAAAGCCGCCCGCTTCGACAACGGCGATGAAGGCGTTCAATTCGTGAAACCGGTCCATTGCATGTCTCTCGTGAGACCCATTCCCTCGAAGAATAGATCTCATGATAACTCCGCTGATTATCATTCGTCGGGGCGGCAATTACGATGTCTCTACCATTCACCACGAGGCAGAAAATTCCCATGTCCACTCTCACAGGCAAGGTTGTCGTCATCAGCGGCGCGACGACGGGTATCGGCTTGGCGATCGCCCAGCGGTTCGTCGCCGAAGGCGCGCACGTCTTTATCTTCGGCCGTCGGCAAGGCCAGCTCGACGAGGCCGCCAAACTGATCGGACGCAACGTGACTGCGATCCAGGCCGACGCCGCGAATCTCGATGACCTCGACCGCGTCGCCGCGGCAGTCAGGGAAGAAAAGGGTGTCGTCGACATCATCGTGTCGAACGCGGGCTTTACCGAGCAGGCTTCGATCGACACCATCACGCCAGCGCATTTCGACAAGGCATTCAACCTGATGGCGCGCGGCCCCGTCTTTCTGGTGCAGAAGCTGCTGCCGATGATGACGGGGGGTGGATCGATCATCCTGGTTTCTTCGGCCATGCACGTCATGGGCATTCCCGGGCACACCGCCTACGCCGCGACCAAGGCCGCGTTGCGTTCCTATGCGCGCACCTGGGCTGCCGAATTCAAGGATCGCGGCATTCGCGTCAACATGCTCAGCCCTGGCGTCACCGACACGCCGATCCTCGACGCCCAGTCGGCGACGCGCGAGGATCTGGTGAGCATGTACCAGAGCATGGTCCCGCTCGGTCGACTCGCCCGCGCCGAGGAGATGGCCAGCGCGGCGCTCTTTCTCGCCTCCGAACAGAGTTCCTATATGACGGGCGCGGATTTGATGAACGACGGCGGCATCGGCCAGGTCTGAGGCCTGAGGTGTACCGTTCGCCAGAGTGATTTTTGGGTTACTTAGGAAAACGAATGGAGAGTTCAGTGAGCTACGCAATCATCGGGCTTGGCAAGATCGGCACGGCCATCGCGCAGGCATTCGCCGATCAGGGCATCAAGGTCGCCGTGGCAGGCCGGCGGCCGGTCGACGCGCTCGCCGCGCAGATCGGGCCGTCGCTGGTTGCGCAGCGGATCGAGGACGCGGTCGAGGCTGACGTTGTCATCCTGGCTGTGCCGTTCGGCGCTCACGAGGACGTCGCGCGGGCCGCCGAAAGCTGGCAGGGGAAGATCGTGATCGACGCCATGAACGCTTACGGCGTGCCTGCGAAGGAGCTGGACGGTCTGCCTTCTAGCGCGGCCGTTGCAACGGCGTTTCCAGGCGCGAAGCTGGTGAAGGCCTTCAACCACCTGCCCGCAGGCACACTGGCGCAGGGGCCAACGACGCCGCATGGCGGCCGGCGCGTCGTGTTCGTCGCTAGCGACGACGATGCGGCAAGCGCTTCGGTGTCAGGCCTCGTCGATCGCCTCGGGTTCGCGCCGGTCGAACTCGGGAAGATCGGCGAGGGCGGTCTCCTCGTCCAGGCACGCGGCAACAGGTGGGCCCAGCTGGTTTTCCAGGATCTGGTCAAGTTCGATTGACCGGCCGCGCGCTACTCGCTTGGGGCGAGAGCGCTTTCATAGCGGGCATGGCGTTGCTGGTGGACGGACGCTGCCCGTGCGCCATGCGGGAGCATGGCTTACTGTACCGGCGCCGGCTGGGCCCGAAGCTTGTCCTTGATTGCCGTCAGGCAGTTCGTGAACTGGGTGCGAAGCCCCACGGAGTTGCCGCTCGGTGCGGAAAGACTGTCGGTTGTCACAGTCCATCCGTCAGCCGTACGCGAAACATCGAGTTCGAAGTACTCGGCCGATTCGCTATCGAGGACCACCGACTCGCGAAAACTGCCCTTCGCCGCACGTACGACCGCCTCGCAGCCCTGCTGGAGCCGGGCTGGCGCATGAGCGGACAAACCGGGTGAGCCGTCGCGAAAGGGGACCGCGCCGTACATGCGGAACGCCTCGAACTGCGCCGGCATGGCGGCCGTGACGAACTGGATGTCCGAATCCGAAACGGCATTTCCGCATCCCGCGAGGATGGCGACATAAGCTGCGAGCGTGATGCGGGCGCAATGACTCCGGAAAGTGAGTTCGTGGTTCCTGCCTGGTCGTAGTCTCTGCGCAAACGTTAGCGTTCTCATCTCCAACGGGCCAGCCTCGATGTAAGAATTAGTATTACGGCGTGCGTTATGCATATATTTATCGAGGTTAACCCTGGGATGGCACGGGTCGAGTCGGCGAGTGGGCGTCAACGGATCACTTTTTCCAGTCGACGCCGGTGCCGGCTGCGGCGCGATCTCTTAGAGTCAGTCCCGCAGTAGACCTTCCGCCAACAACGCTCCCCGTACATGCGGACGCTCACCCACGCGTTGCTGAAACGCCGATATGGCGGGCAACCGTGATATATCCAGGCCAACATGCGGAGCCCAGTTTGTCACTGTGAAAAGGTAGGCGTCCGCTGCCGAGAAGCGCTCCCCCAGCAACCATGGCTGAGTCGTCAGCAACTTCTCCAGCAATCCATAATATTTAGAAAGCGCCTCTTGTCTTTCTCGGCGGACCAACTCGGGCGTCGTGGAATTGAAAAGCGGGGAGTAGCCTTTGTGCAAATCTGAATTAACGAAACCGAGCCACTCCTGCAGGCGATAGCGCGCCATCGTCCCGTTGCGGGGCGCGAGTTCGCATTCTGGCTTCAGGTCTGCCAGGTACTGCATGATTGCAGGGCTTTCCGTAAGCAAATCCTTGTCGTCTAGTTCGAGTACGGGCACGTTTCCTTTTGGATTGACTGTGAGAAAGTCGACTCCGGTTTGTGTGCGCTTTGACGCAATGTCCACCCGTTCGAGTTCGATGGCGATACCGGCTTCGCGTGCGACGATGTGGGACGCGAGCGAACACGCTCCCGGTGAGTAATAGAGCTTCATGTGTGATCCTGTCGAGGGGTTGCAACACGTCTTCAAGCGGATCAGATGGTAACCGTCGGTGCGGCGAGATGAGCGATGTGCGCCGATATAATCCGGTAACTTCCAGGTTACTCAACACAACGAGACAAGACGATGGGATTGCCTGTCCGGAAAAGCAAGGCGCCCGCGCCGCCTGCATGTCAGGTGACTGACGCCCTCGGATTTTTACGGGGCGCGTGGGCCTTGAATGTCATTTGGCAATTGCGTCATCAGGCGCGGCGCTTCGGTGAGCTTCGCCATGACCTGCCCGGCATTTCCGCGCGGGTGCTGAGCATCCGACTCCGTGAACTCGAGACTCGCAAACTCGTCGCCCGGCGCGAACTCGACAGTTCGCCGCCCTCAGCAGAATACGAACTCACGGATCTCGGGCGCGAATTGCTTCCGGCAATCGATACATTCGCTTCGGTGGGCATGCGGCTCCTGAAAGCCTGGAGCGAGCCGGATTCGCAGACGTAGCGAATATCGCCGGCAAAGCACATCCGCAGACCCCATCCCGGCTTCACTTCGCGCGGGCTGCGTTACCCGATGAATTTGAGCGCAATATCTGGAGTGCAGAGCGCGGGCCACATCCGTCATAGTTGGGCTTCGTCACTCAGGAGTCGACATGCTGCGCTTATACGATTATCTGCCCTCCCAGAACGCCTGGAAGATCCGGGTTCTGCTTCGCCTTCTCGGCATTCCCTATGAGACCCAGGAGGTCTCCATTTTCGAGGGAGCGGGACAGACCGACGCCTTCCTCAAGCTCAACCCCACAGGCGCCGTGCCAGCGCTCGAACTGGAAGACGGCCGCGCTTTGTCCGAGTCGAATGCGATCCTTCAGTTTCTGGCTGATGGAACCGACTTCCTGCCTGCTGACCGCTTCGGGCGCGCCAAGGTTGCTCAATGGCTCAGCTTCGAGCAGTACTACATCGAACCGGCCATCGGCACCTTGCGTTTCTGGACATTGACGGGGCGCTTAAAGCGCAATGCTGCGATGGTCCCAGACAAACAGGAGACCGCCGCGAAGGCGCTGCGAGCCCTCGATCGGTCCCTGACGGATGCGACCTTCCTGGTCGGTGATTGCCTGTCCATTGCCGACATATCGATCTACGCATACACCCACCGCGCAGGCGACGTCGGTATCGACCTGGCAGCCTACCCTGCACTCGCTGCCTGGCTGTCGCGCGTCGCAGCCGGGATTGGTCCCAACCATCCCGTGCATCCTTACACCATCGATCCGCACGCCATCGTGCGTGACTAGCGGGCGCTCGAGGTGACACCCGCGGCTGTGTCTGCCTTGAAATGTCGGATCTGGGCGGAGCCTGGGGTTGGGAGCGAACAAGGTAGGCGTTCAATGGCGCCATGCTTGCGAGCTGACGAATCGCCCGTCCAGCGATTGAGCGTCTGGTCTGCCTCCGGAGTCGGCCAGCAGCGGTCAGTCGTGAATTGCTTCAGAATACCGGTGGATGAAGCGGCTCCACGTTTTGTACAACCACAATTCACTGAGGCTACAAATGGTTAATGCGTCTGCGATTGCGACAGTCTTTTCTGTCTATGCGGCGGCTGTCGTCATACCTGGGCCGAACTTTGTCGCAATCACCCAGAAGGCGGTAGCCGGCAGACGTTCCGATGCGCTCGCGCTTGTCGCCGGGATCGTGACGGTGAATCTGTTCTGGGCGACTTGCGCCATCCTTGGTATCGGCATGGTGTTCACTATTTTCCCGTGGCTCGCTGTCGGTATCAGGCTTGCCGGCGCGGCCTATCTGATCTGGTTCGGGCTGCGGCTCATTGTGTCGGCACGGGCAACCCCCTCAGAAGCACGCCACCCAACGAAGGTGCCTCTGTTTCGTGCCGCGTTCCTGCAAGGTATCGCGACAAATATCGCGAATCCGAAGTCCATCGCCTTTTATGCGGCGGTGTTTTCCTCAGCGGTGCCCAGCCACGTTTCCACGCCGACGTTCTTCGCGATGCTGGCTACTGTCGGTGTATCAGCGACGTGCTGGTACGGAGCAGTCGCGCTCGTTCTATCGCACGCGGCGATTGCGACGGCGTATCGTCGCGCGAAGGCATGGATCGACCTCACATGTGGAGGGCTCATGATTGCGCTGGGAATCCGGCAGGCATTGCGATAACGAAGCGCCGGGCGGCGCCTGGCTGAACGGCACACGGCTTGCGCGTTTTGAACATTACAGGTCTTGCAGAAGGATTTTCTGAAACCGCCTTGCCGAAACAAGGCGCCTCGAGTGCAGTCCGACAGGGACCGTCCCTGGTAAAGGATTGTCCCTTGTGGTCTCTACGCCATGGACACTCCCAATGCGGTGTCGGAAGAGGACTTCCAGCTCCTCTTCGAATCCACGCCCACGCCCTTGCTGGTTTTGCGGCCCGGCGACGCTTTCACGATAGCAGGCGTCAATGATGCCTATCTCAGGGAAACGCTCACAGTGCGGGACGAAATCGTCGGGAACGCGCTTTTCGACGTGTTTCCGGACAATCCAGCGGATACGAACTCGCACGCCACCTGCGAGCGTTGCCCGGCAGCCAGCGGGCGGTCTTCGTGGCCTACACCGGATACGGCCAGGAAGAGACCAGGAAGAGGACAGGCAAAAATCTGAGTCGGCCGGGTTTGCCCATCATCTCGTCAAGCCCGTAGGTATCCAGGATCTCCAGAATGTTCTCAATCACAGCGGCCATTAGCTCCGGGGGGCACGGCATCCTGTCGACTGGCCCGCTTCGGCTCGAGGTTGACGGATTCGATATCTCTGACTAAAGTCAGAGATATGAGTGTGTCCTCCATTCCCCAGATTCGTCGCTTTAACCGCATAGTCGCCGAAAGCATCGGCGCTATCGACGATCATTTCCTCGGACGAGGCCGCCCGATGGGGGAATCGCGCCTGCTCTGGGAGATCGGTGTCGAAGGCGCGGATATTCGTACGCTTCGCGCGCGGCTAAGTCTTGATTCGGGTTATGTCAGCCGTACCCTGGCGTCGCTCGAGCGGCAAAAACTTGTCGTTGTCCTCACCGATTCGAACGACCGCCGGGTTCGCCGGGCTTGCCTGACTGAGGTGGGTCTCATCGAGAGGGCCGAACTCGAACGGCTCTCCGACGCGGTCGCGTTACGCGTGCTCGAACCGCTCGGCGACAAGCAGCGTCGGCGACTGATCGAAGCCATGTCCGAGGTCGAACATCTGTTGCAGGCATCGCTTGTGCATTTTGCGCTTGAGGACGCTGATAGCGATGACGCGCGGTGGTGTTTTGAACAGTATTTCGGCGAACTCGACCAACGCTTTGAAGCCGGATTCGACCCATCCATGAGCCTGTCGGCCGACGCCGTCGAACTGACGGCGCCGGCAGGCGCGTTAATCGTCGCGAGACTCCATGGCGACCCGATCGGCTGCGTCGCGCTGAAGTTTCACAAGAAGTCCCCGGCCGAACTCAAGAGAATGTGGGTGAGTCCTTGCGCGCGCGGGATGGGCGTTGGCCGCCGGTTGATCGTCGAGGCGGAGAAGCGTGCCCGGCAGGCCAAAGCGCGCGTGATTCGTCTAGAGACTAATCAGACTCTGCGTGAAGCGATATCGCTATACAGGCAATCCGGATTCGTTGAAGTCGATGCCTTCAATTCCGAACCGTATGCCCATCACTGGTTTGAAAAGCGCCTGGACTGAACGAACGCAACGCTTTGCACTACGGACTTTCGATTCTCGCTGACGATCGTCTCATGCGGGTTGCGGATTCAACCCGCGCGCCGCCCCTCCACCACACGCGTTGCGGGCGCAACATCCATCACCGCGAGCCGGATCGCGTCGATCAGCGCGCGTGCCGCAGGCGAGGGCGAACCCTGTGCGCGCAGCGTGAGTCCGATATCGCGGCGCGTGTGCTGCAGCGGCACGTCGAGAATCACCAGCTGCCCCGACTCGATTTCGTAGTGCAACTGCTGCGCCGAGAGCGCCGTGATCATGTCCGTGCCGAGCAGCAACCCGCGAATCACGGCGAGATCGGCGGTTTCGACAGTGGGCAGGGGCGGCTTGAGCTTGACGCGGCGGAACTGCGCTTCGAGCAGACCGCGCGAGGGCGAATGCGTGCGCGAAAGTATCCATTGCGCATCACGCAGATCGTTCAACGTGAGGCCATGCTTTTTCGCGAGCGGATGATCGCGCCGCGCGAGCACGACCATGTCTTCCGACATCAATCGTTCGTTGCCCAGGCCGCTCGCCGCATCGTTTTCGCGCAGCGCGCCGAGCACGAAGTCCACGTCGCCGGCGCGCAGGCCTGCCACGAGCAGTTCATAGGCGCTTTCGTCGGTCACCACGCGCACGCCCGGATGCTGCGCGGAAAGGCGCGCGATGGCGGCCGGCAGGATCAGCGTGCGGCCCAAAGGCAGCGCGCCTACCGTCACCGCGCCCTGGATATTGCCGTGCAGCGCCGCGATATCGTCGGGCACGTGACGCAGTTCGTTGAGCGCGCGCCGCACGTGCAGCAGGAAGGTCTCGCCCTCGGCCGTGAGCAGCACGCCGCGCGGCCCGCGATGGAAGAGCGTGACACCCGAGCCGCTTTCGAGCACGCGCATGGCGCTGCTCACGGCGGGCTGGCTGATGCCGAATGCATTGGCCGTGCTCGGCATATGGCGGTGCCGCGCGAGGGCGACGAATAGCTGCAGCCGCCGCGTGTTGAGCAGATACGCGGGCAGCGTGCCTTCGCTCAACGCGCGCCGGCGCGCCTGGCGCGCGGCGCACCACTGCGCGAGTTCTTCCAGTTCGCCGAAAATGCGCGCGCAGCGCTCGAGCACCACGCGGCCCACGGCCGTGGGCAGCATGCCCGAAGGCTTGCGCTCGAAGAGCGGCGCGCCCAGCGCCGTCTCCAGTTCCTGCACCGAGCGTGTGACGGCCGACTGGGCGCGATACAGGGCCGAAGCGGCGCGCGTGGCGCTGCCCGTGTCGGCAACGAGGCGAAAAGCGCGCAGGTGCGCGAGGTTCAGGAGTTCGGGCTGGCTCACGGCTCGATCATGTCGTTTTGGGTGGGATACGCGCCGTGTCTCATGCGGCGACCGTGGCAACCGTGCCAACTGCGGCGGCATCGCCGACCGCGCTCAGATGCAGCCGGTCGACCGAGAGATTGAGGCTCTCCTTCGAAATATGCGTGTGCTCTTTCATCAGCGCCTCGACGCGCGCGCCTTCGCCGTTCACGAGCGCGCCGACAATGGCGTGATGCTGGCGGTGCGCATACGAGAGCATCATGAACTGACGCTGCTGCGCGGCCTTGTCGAACACCACCGTGCCCGGCGAGACGAATGGAATCTTGTCGTTGAGCCCGAGCGCGGCGCTCACCGCAAGATTGTGCGCCGCTTCCACAATCAGTGCGTGGAAGCGGCCGTTCATCGCGGCGTAGCGCGTTTCCGCTTCGCTGTCGAGCACGCCGGCCGCGAAAATCGCGTCGCCTTCGCGCAGGCAGTCTTCGAGCGCGTGCGCGAGCGCCGCGTCCACGCCGCGCTCGGCGACCGTGCGTGCGGCGAGCCCTTCGAGCACGCCGCGCACGTCGATGGCGTTGAGCACGTCGGTCACCGAAAAGCGCCGCACGGTGTAGCCGCGCGCGCCCGAACGCTCGACGAGGCCTTCGGTGGCGAGCACACTCAGCGCATAGCGCAGCGGCGTGCGCGAAATGCCGAGGCGCTCGGCGAGTTGCGCCTCGACGAGCCGCTCGCCGGGCTCGAGTTCGCCGGAGAGGATGCGCGTGCGCAGCGCCTGCACGATGGTTTGCTGGGTCGTCCCGTTCATGTCATGTGTGAATCGCAGCGGGCGAGGCGCGCGGCGCATGGCGCGCGCGGCCCTTGCGAGTTCGTTCTTTTGATATCTGTTTCGTTTATGAGGGGGTTGCCGGGGCGGATCGGCCGCAGTTCCCGCAACAGGGTTTCAGGATACCAAAATCCTTTGCGGCGCGCGGGTTTGCGCGATCGGCCGAGTGTGCGCAAGCGCTCACAAGCCTTGAATTCATGAGGGAAAGGGAAATATTCGTGGTTAACCCTTGCTTACGGTCTGGGCGGCGTTTTTGTAATTTCGTATCCCAAGTGATGGATCGAAGGCGTCTGCCGACGCATCCGGTCCAGCGCGGCGCGAGTGCGCCGCATGAACAGCAGCAGAGGGCAAGATCATGGCAAGAATAGTGGGCGGCATCGGCACATCGCACGTGCCGACAATCGGCATGGCATACGACAAGGGCAAGCAGAACGAACCCGCGTGGGCGCCGCTCTTCCAGGGGTACGAACCGGTGGCGCAGTGGCTCGCCGAACGCAAGCCGGACGCGCTCGTGATGTTCTACAACGACCACGCCAACAGTTTCTTCTTCGACTGCTACCCGACGTTCGCGCTGGGCGTTTCCGCCACGCACGAGTTCGCCGACGAAGGCGCGGGCAAGCGGGCGCTGCCGGACATCGCGGGTCACCCCGATCTCGCGATCCATATCGCCGAGCAACTCGTGAACGACGAGTTCGATCTCACGATCTTCCAGGACAAGCCGCTCGACCACGGCTGCAACTCGCCGCTTTCGCTCATGCTGCCGCACGAAGGCGGCTGGCCCGCGGCGCTGGTGCCGATCCAGGTGAACGTGCTCCAGTATCCGCTGCCCACGGCCAACCGCTGCTACCGGATCGGCCAGGCGCTGCGCCGCGCGATCGAATCGTTCGAGCAGGATCTCGACGTGGTGGTGGTCGGCACGGGCGGGCTTTCGCACCAGGTGCACGGCGAGCGCAGCGGCTACAACAACACCGAATGGGACATGGAGTTCCTCGACCTGATCGTGAACGATCCGGAGCGCCTCGCACGCATGAAGCACGTGGACTACGTGCGCCTTGGCGGCGCGGAGAGCGTGGAGACGATCATGTGGCTCGCCATGCGCGGGGCGCTGGGCGGCAAGATCCGCGAAGTCCATCGCAACTACTATCTCGCGACCAGCACGGCGATGGCGGTCACGGTGTACGAAGAAGAGGGCCGGCAATGAATCCGCAACTGGTTGGCATCGAGGAACTGACGGGCACCTACCCCTTCGACATTCGCCAGAGCATGAAGGCCATGCGCCTGAATCGTTTCTTCTGGGAAATGCGCCTGCCGCAGGCGCGCGACCTGTGGCTGCGCGACCGCACGGCCGCCTACGACGCCGCCGCGCTCACCAGCGAGGAGCGCGCGCTCGTCGACGCAACAGACTGGCTCGGCCTCATTCAATACGGCGTGTGCTTCTTCGTGCTCGAAAAGTTCGCGCGCGTGGTGAAGATCACGAATCTCGGCATGTACGCGAGCATGCGCGGCGAAACCCTCGAAGCGTTCCTGAAGACGCGCAAGGTGCCCGACGCGGTCTGAGCGTTTGCCTGGCCGTTTGATTTCCTGAATCGCTTTTGCGTTCGGGCGGGCGCTTCGCCCACCCGGTCGCGTTTGACCCGCGCGGTCCCACATGCCGCGCGCTTCTCTTGCGTCTCGCCGGATCTCGGGGCGGCGAGAGCGCTACCCTTCGATGCTCGAATAAACAGGTTTGTTCAAAACAGGAGATTGGAGAATGCAGGATCATAAGCAGTACAAAAAAATTGCATTGGCGATTACGGGGGCCATCGGTGCGATGGCGTGTGCCGCACCGGCGTTCGCACAAAGCAGTGTGACGCTCTACGGCATGATGGACACGGGCATTACCTACGTGAGCAACCAGGGCGGCAAGCACAACGTCAAGATGGACGACGGCGTGAACGGCCCGAACCTCTGGGGCATGACCGGCACGGAAGACCTGGGCGGCGGCACGAAGGCCTTCTTCCAGCTCGTCAACCAGTTCCAGGTGGACAACGGCGCCTTCATGCCGAACAAGAGTCTCTTCAGCCGTACGTCGATTCTGGGTCTGAGCAACGACAAGCTGGGCAAGCTCACGCTCGGCAACCAGTACGACTTCATGACGGACTCGCTGTATTTCGCCGGCAACGATCCGGCGGAGCTCTCGGGCCACTTCTACGATTTCCGCGCGGGTCCGTTCCAGAAGCTCGCGCTGCCGAACAACGCGACCGGTTCGTTCGACTGGGACCGCATGGCCGGCGAGACCGTCAACAACTCGGTGAAGTATCTGTCGCCGACGTTCGGCGGTTTCAGCGCGGGCGCGATGTACAGCTTCGGCGGCGTGGCCGGTTCGATCGGCACGGCCAACGGCACGAGCTTCGCGCTGAACTACTCGGCGCATGACTTCGGCGTGAACGCGGCCTATACGAACCTCAAGACGGTCGTGACGGGCGAAGGCGACGTGAGCGTGCGCAACTGGGGTATCGGCGCGCACTACCGTTTCGGCGGCTGGATCACGAACGCGCTCTTCACCACCGTGCACAACTCGGCCAACGGCGGCTCGGTGTATCAGGGCTCGGTGGGCGCGCACTACAACTTCACGCCGGCACTCAGCGCCGGCGCATCGTACATGTACATGAAGGGCAACGAGGTGGTCGACAACAATCACGCGCACCAGGTCGCGGCGATCGTCGATTACGCGCTCTCCAAGCGCACCAGCGTGTACGTGCTGGGCGTGTACCAGCGCGCCAGCTCGGGCGGCCTTGCGCAGATCAACGGCATGAACTCCTCGGATGGCGCTTCGAGCGGTCAGACCCAGGCGGTTGCGCGCGTGGGTCTGCATACGCACTTCTGATGCACCGCTAGCTTCATCATCTCCGGCAGTTGTTTGACGCCGCCCGATCGACCGATCGGGCGGCGTTTTTTTCATGGTGCGCATCCTTTCACGAAAGGCCCGCGAATTGGGCAAAATAGCGCCAGTCGCAACAGCACTCGCGTGACGAGGAAGGAAGTCTCATGACGGATACCGTGGATTGCGTCGTGATCGGCGCGGGCGTGGTCGGTCTCGCGGTTGCGCGCGCGTGCGCGCAGCAGGGCTGGGAAACCGTCCTCGTCGAGGCGGAGAACGCCATCGGCACGGGCACCAGTTCGCGCAACAGCGAAGTAATACACGCGGGCATTTACTACCCGCAAGGCTCGCTCAAGGCGCGGCTGTGCGTGCAAGGCAAGCACCAGCTCTATGCGTATTGCAAAGAGAAGGGCGTGGAGTTCAGCCGTTGCGGTAAGTTCATCGTCGCGACGCACGAGGGGCAGCTCGATGCGCTGCGCGCGATTCGCGCGGCGGCCGCCGCCAATGGTGTGGACGACCTGCGCTGGCTCGATCGCGGTGAGGCGCGTGCACGGGAGCCCGCGCTCGCGTGCGTGGCGGCGCTCGAATCGCCCTCCACGGGCATCGTCGACAGCCATGGTTTGATGCTCGCGCTGCAGGGCGACTTCGAAGCGGCGGGCGGCATGCTCGCGTTTTGCTCGCCCGTCACGGGCGGCCTCGTACGGCCGGGCCAGCCGACGCTCCTCAAGGTAGGCGGCGACGAGCCGATGGAATTGCTCGCCACGCGCGTCGTGAACAGCGCGGGCCTTTACGCGCAGCAGGTCGCGGCGTGCATCGAAGGCGTGCCGCCGCAATCGATCCCGCCGGGGCGCTACGCGAAGGGCAATTACTACTCGCTGGCGGGCGCGGCGCCGTTTTCGCGGCTCATCTATCCGGTGCCGGAGGAAGGGGGCCTGGGCGTGCACCTGACGATCGACCTTGGCGGCCAGGCGCGCTTCGGTCCCGACGTGGAGTGGATCGACACGATCGACTACACGGTGGACCCGGGCCGCGCGGCGAAATTCTACGAGGCGATTCGCACCTACTGGCCCGCGCTGCCTGACGACGCGCTGCAACCGGGTTATGCTGGCATTCGCCCGAAGCTGGCCGAGGGCAGGCATGGCGGCGACTTCGTGATCCAGGACGCGCGCGAGCACGGCGTGAGCGGGCTCGTGAACCTCTACGGCATCGAGTCGCCGGGGCTGACGGCTTCGCTCGCGATCGCGGACGAAGTGATCGACCGCCTGAACACACACTGACTGCTGCAGCGGATCAACGCAAATCAACGCAAATCAACGCGAATCACAAGGAGAACAGGATGGTCTACGAGATGGCGCACATCACGGTGAGCGCAGGCAAGAACGCCGAATTCGAGGCAGCCGTGGCGCAGGCGCTGCCGCTCTTTCACCGCGCACGCGGCTGCCACAGCGTGGAACTGCAACGCGGCGTGGAAGAGCCGAACCAGTATGTGCTCGTCGTGCAGTGGGACACCGTCGAGGATCACATGGTGCACTTTCGCGAGTCGGACGACTTTCAGGAATGGCGCCGCCTCGTCGGCCCGTACTTCGAGAAGCCGCCTGTCGTGGGGCATACGCAGGTCGTCGTGAAGTAAGCGGCTGGGCGCGGCCGGCCGCGCTTACGCCTTGATGCCGAACCCCTCCACATACCCCACCGCATCGTCTCCGTCCCAGACGCGTCCATCGACGAACGGCGCGGTGGCCGTCCCGGCCGGCAGCGCGATGCCCATCGCCGCCGCCGCTTGCCCGTACAGCGCCGTCTGGTTCAAGCCGCGCGCGATCTCGCGATAGTCGCTTCGGCGCGCGAGCATACCCCATCGCTCGAACTGCGTCAGAAACCACACGCCTTCGGAGTCGTGCGGATAGTTCACGCGGCCTTCCGCGAAGAACTTCATGCCCGGCGTGCGCGATGCCGTATCCGCTTCGAGCCGCGCCGCGATCAGCGCGGCGTCGACGCCCAGCATCTCCGGGCGCGCGAGCCACTGCGCGATCTCGCGCCGATTGCCTTCGCCGTCCAGCCAGCGGCACGCTTCGAGCATCGTCTGCACGAGCGCGCGCGCCGTGTTCGGATGGCGTTGCACGAAATCGCGCCGGCAGGCGAGCACCTTCTCGGGATGATCCGGCCAGATCGCCCCGCTCGCGATGAGCGTGCGCCCCACGCCGCGCTGCTGCGCGAGCCCCGGCCACGGTTCGCCCACGCACAGGCCGTCGAGGCGATCTTCGGCGAGTGCCGCCACCATCTGCGGCGGCGGTATCACCACGCTCTCGATGTCGCGCAGCGGATGCACGCCCTGCGAAGCGAGCCAGTAGTACAGCCACATCGCGTGCGTGCCGGTGGGGAAGGTCTGCGCGAACACGGGCTTGCGCGCCAGCGTGGCGAGCGCGCGCGGCAGCGAGCCGTGTTCGGCGAGTGCATCCGCGAGGCGGTTCGAGAGCGTAATGGCCTGGCCGTTGCGGTTGAGCACCATCAGCACGGCCATGTCGGTCTGCGGGCCGCCCAGGCCGAGCTGCACGCCATACACGAGCCCGTAGAGCGAATGCGCGGCGTCGAGTTCGCCGGACAGCAGCTTGTCGCGCAGCGCGGCCCACGAGGGCTGGCGCGAGAGTTCGAGCGTGAGGCCGTGCGCGTGGCCGAACTCCAGCAGCTTCGCAGCGACGAGCGGCGCGGCGTCGGCGAGCGGCACGAAGCCGATCTTCAGATGGGTTTTCTCGGGCGCGGCGAGGGTAGGGGTGGCGTTCATGGGCGGCGCTTCGTTCCTGCTCAATCGGGTCGTTCCTGGGCCTGCGCGAGCGCGACGATCTGGCGGGCGACCTCGGCGAGCTTCACGCTCTGGTTCATCGCGCGCTTGCGCAGCGCCGCGTAGGCGGCGGGCTCGGTCAGCTTCTGTTGCTCCATCAGGATGCGCTTCGCGCGGTCGATCAGCTTGCGCTCGGCCAGCTCGTTTTCGGCCTGCGTGAGACGCTCGCGCAACTGCGCTTCCTGGGCGAAGCGCGCGAGCGCGACTTCGAGGATCGGCGCAAGGCGCTCGCTCGCGAGCCCTTCCACGAGATAGGCGGTCACACCCGCGTTCACGGCCGAGCGGATCAGCTGCTGGTTGGCGTCGTGGCTGAACATCAGCACCGGGCGCGGCGCGGTGGCGTTCATCACCGCGAGCTGTTCGAGCGTGTCGCGCGAGGGCGATTCGGTGTCGATGATGATGACGTCGGGCCGCTCGCGTTCGACGACGCGATGCAGCGCCTGCGGCGTCGCGGGCTCGGCGAGCATGTCGTAGCCGAGCCTGGCGAGCGCGTCGCGCAGGTCGCCGATTGGCTTGTCGGTGTCGGTTACGAGCAGTACGCGCAGCATGGGGATTCGGTGATCGTCGGCATGAAGTCTTCGACGGTTAATCGGTGCATTACGCGCCATCGCTGGGCGCGCATGACAGTTCAGCAAGGTGCGTGCCAGTTTGTCCGTTTGCCGCAAAGCCTAGCTGGATGAGGTTTTGGGCGCGCCGCGCGGAAACGCGGCGCGCAACGCGTTGTGCACCGCAGCAGTGCGGGAGGCGATACGTCGCACCCAGTTGGCGCAGTGGCTGCGGGCGATGCCCGAAAAAGTGCGGGAGGGCGGTGTGAATCCGTGATCAGGATTCCAGAGTCGGGACAGGCGAACACGGCTTCTTTTGTGACACGCATATTTCACCTATTCTTTTTAGCGCACGCCGTCGGCTCCACGATTCCCAGCGCCAGCATTCTCATGACAATTAACCGGCCAATGGAAATGGAAAGACCTGCCTCTCCCAACGCACAGCCCGCCAGTGCAACCGCAAGCCAGCCCTGGCTGCGCTGGCTGCCCGGCGTCACGTTGCTCAAGACTTATCAACGCGCCTGGCTGCTCAACGATCTCGCTGCGGGACTGGTGCTGACCACCATGCTCGTGCCGGTTGGCATTGCCTACGCGGCGGCGTCCGGCGTGCCCGGTGTCTATGGCCTCTATGCCACGATCATTCCGTTGCTGGCCTACGCCATTTTCGGGCCCAGCCGCATTCTCGTGCTCGGCCCCGACTCCGCGCTTGCCGCGCCGATACTCGCCGTGGTGGTGCAGGTCGCGGGCAGCGACCCCGCACGCGCCATCGGTGTGGCGAGCATGATGGCGATCGTTTCCGGGCTCGTCTGCGTCGTCATGGGGCTATTGCGCCTCGGCTTCATCACGGAGCTGCTGTCCAAGCCCATTCGATACGGCTACATGAACGGCATTGCGCTCGCCGTGCTGATTAGCCAGTTGCCGAAGCTCTTCGCCGTCTCCATCGACGAGCAGGGCCCGATGAGAGACCTGCTCAGCCTCGCCCAGGCGCTCGCGCGCGGCGAGGCGAACTGGTACAGCTTCGCCGTGGGCGCGGGAAGCCTCGTGCTGATCCTCGTGCTCAAGCGCTTCGACAAGGTGCCCGGCATCCTGATCGCCGTGATCGTGGCCACGCTCTCGGTCAGTCTCCTTCATCTCGACACCCTGGGTGTGAAAGTGCTGGGCACGATCCCCCAGGGCTTGCCTGGACTTTCGCTGCCGTGGGTCGCCAACGTGGACCTCGTCAAGATCGTGCTGGGCGGCGCCGCCGTCGCGTTGATCGCCTTCGCCGATACGAGCGTGCTCTCGCGCACCTATGCGGCGCGCTTTCATGCGCGCGTCGACCCGAACCAGGAGATGGTGGGCCTCGGCGTGGCGAACTTCGCGGCCGGCTTGTTCCAGGGCTTCCCGATCAGCAGCAGCGCCTCGCGCACGCCGGTTGCCGAAGCCGCAGGCGCCCGCACACAGCTAACCGGCGTAGTCGGCGCGCTCGCCGTGGCGGCGCTGCTCATGGTCGCGCCCAACCTGTTGCGCTATTTGCCCAATAGCGCGCTCGCCGCCGTGGTGATCGCCGCCGCGCTCGGGCTGTTCGAAATCGCGGATCTCAAACGCATCTACCGGATTCAGCAGTGGGAGTTCTGGCTGTCGATCGGTTGCTTCGTGGCGGTCGCGGTTTTCGGGGCGATTCCCGGCATTGGCCTCGCCGTCCTGATCGCCGTGATCGAATTCCTCTGGGACGGCTGGCGGCCTCATTTCGCGGTGCTCGGCCGCGTGGAAGGGTTGCGCGGCTATCACGACATCGAGCGCTATCCCGAAGCCGTGCGCACGCCGGGGCTCGTGCTGTTTCGCTGGGACGCGCCGTTGTTCTTCGCGAATGCCGAGTTGTTCCAGCAGCGCCTGATGGAAGCGGTGGAAGCGTCGCCCACGCCCGTGCGCCGGGTCGTGGTGGCGGCGGAGCCCGTGACGAGTGTGGACGTCACGTCCGCCGACATGCTGCGCGAACTGACCCATGCGCTGCGCGAGCGCGGCATCGTGCTGCATTTCGCGGAGATGAAGGACCCGGTGCGCGACAAGCTCAAGCGCTTCGATTTGCTCGAGGACATCGGCCCCGACCGCTTCGATCCGACCGTCAGCAGTGCTGTCGATCGCTATGTCGACGAGACCGGCCTCGCGAACGACGAAGCCGGGCCCCAAGCGGGACGGTAGTGAAAAGCCGATGCGGTGCCGGCCTCGCGGCACCGCACTTCGCCTCGATGCGCGTCAGGCGCCGGGCTTGAGCACCACGCGAAAGCGCGCTTTGCCGCTCATCATCCGCTCATAGGCTTCTGCTGCGCGCGACAGCGGATATTCCTCGATCATCGGCTTCACGCCCGAGAGCGCGCTGAATGCCAGGGTCTCCTGAGAATCGGCGGCGGTGCCCGAGGGCCAGCCCTGCACCGAGTGGCGGCCCATGATGAACTGCGTGATCGGCACTTCCACGGGCTCCTCCGACACGCCGATCATGATCAGCTTGCCGTTCAGGCCGAGCCCGCCCAGCGCAGCGCTCATGGCTTTGCCGCTCGTGGCCGTGGCGAGGATCACGCGCGCGCCGCCCAGCGCGAGCAGGGCTTGCGCGACGTCCTGCGAGGAACTGTCGATGTAGTGATGCGCGCCGAGCTGTTTCGCGAGCGGCGCTTTGTCCTGGCCGCGCGCGATGGCCACGGTGACGAAGCCCATTCTGCGGGCGTACTGCACGCCGAGATGGCCGAGGCCGCCAATGCCGAGAATCGCCACGACATCGCCCGCGCGTGCGCCGCTGTGGCGCAGCGCGTTGAAGGTGGTGATGCCGGCGCACAGGAGCGGCGCGGCGTCGACGTCGGAGAGGTCGTCGGGCATGCGTGCGAGCGCCTCCTGCGGCGCCACCATGTAGTCGGCATAGCCGCCGTCGTAGCTGATGCCGGGAATCTGGCCGTTCTTGCAGAGCACGAAGTCGCCGTGGCGGCAGTGCTCGCAATGGCCGCAGTGGCCGCCGTGCCAGCCCACGCCGATGCGCTGCCCGACCTTCCATTCGTCGACGCGCGCGCCGAGCTTTTCGATCACGCCTGCGATCTCGTGGCCGGGCACGCGCGGAAACTGCAGGCCGGGCCACTGGCCTTCCTTCGTGAGCGAATCGCTGTGGCAGATCCCGCAGGCCTGCACCTTGACGAGGACGTGTCCCTCGGGCGGCTCGGGAATATCGCGCTCGACCAGTTCGAGAGGGGCGCCCGGTTTTGCTACCTGCACTACGTGCATCTTTGGCATCGTCTGCTCCTGGGAAAGTGAGGTTTCCGCCGATGATGTCGTGGCGACGTGTGGCTACTGCGACATTGTAGGACGATGGTGCGGGCGCTTCGCGCTGCGCGGCGTGGTGGATGTTCGTTAGCGTTTGGCGCCCGCTTTTACGCGGACTTTTCCATCGCCCGCCGTGCGGCTCTTCATATGATCGATGAACGCGCGCAGTTTTGGCATGACCTGACGGCGGCCCGAATAGCAGAGAAACACCCCGGGCCTCACCGGCGCGTAGGCCTCCAGCACCTCGATCAGTTCACCCGCTCTCAACCCGACAGCGGCCAGCGGCTCGGGTACCTGGGCGAGGCCCAGCCCTTCCAGTGCGGCGCCCAGCACGGTGGAAAAGTCACTGGCGATGAGGGGGCCGGATACGGCGATCTCGAGCGGCTGGTCTTCGTCGTTGAACGACCATAGGGCGAGCGCGCCGTTGGAGCGCCGCCATCGCAAGCAGGCGTGCTGGCGCAGGTCGTTCGGGTGAGCGGGCGGACTGAAGCCGGCGAAGTAGCCAGGGCTGCCGACGACGATGAGGCGGAATGGCGGCGTCATCGGCACCGCGACCATATCGGGAGCAACGAGATGCCCTTGCCGGATAGCGGCGTCGAAGCCTTCGGCAGCCAGGTCGGTCACCTCCTTGCTCGCAGCAAGCTCCACCTCGATCTCGGGATAAGCCTTGCAGAACGATGTGACCAACTCAAGCAGCGTGGGGATCACCGCGCGCGGCGCGGAGAGACGCAGCAATCCCGCCGGTCGCTGGCCGAGTCCACGCGCCACCTCACTGGCGGCGACCAGTTCCTCGAAGGCGGGCTTGGCGCGCGCGAAAAACTGTTCGCCGGCTTCGGTCAAGCCGACACTGCGCGAGTTGCGGATGAAGAGCGCTGCGCCAATGCGCGCTTCGAGGACACGCACTGTCTGGCTGATCGCCGAGGGTGTCACACCGAGCTCCGCGGCCGCCTTGCGAAAACTGCGATGCTGGGCAACGCGCAGGAACACCTCCACGCCGTCCAGCGCGCCCTGCCTGACTGTGAAGTTCTGCTTCATGGCCCGTCAACAATGTGATGAATAGGCGCTTGCGAATAGCGATGATACCTTGGCACCAGCCATTGGGCCGGAGCATCAGCGGCTCACACCACAGTCACTGGACGCTGAATGAAACGCCTTCTTCTCAATTTGACCCTAGCCTCTGTGCTGGTCGCTTCTGCTGGAGTTTCCATGTCGCAAACTACGCCTATGCCCGCCACGCCAACCACGAAGATTCTGGCGATTGGCACTTTTCCGCCGGGCACGGACATGCACCTTGTCCAGCACACGCTTCCGACCGAAGTGCGCGAGACGGCGCAGCTCTACCTCGAGGGCAAGATTGACCAGTGGTATTCACTGCAAGACCGGGCCGGGGTGGCGTTCATCCTGAACGTAACGGACGTCGATCAAGCGCATGACATGCTCGAGGCACTGCCCTTGGGGAAAGCGCATTTGATGACGTTCTCGCTCTTCCCGATTGGCCCGCTCAAGCCGTTGAGCAAGCTCTTGAATCCGCCTTCGCCCCAGTAGCAAGCGCTGGAGCGTGCGGGCTGCAGCGCCGTTGGTTAATGATTTAACTCGTTGTCGGGATCGAACATGAAGCTTTATTACTCGCCGGGAGCATGCTCGCTTGCGTCGCATATCGTCGCACGCGAAGCGGGGATCGCAATTGAACTCGAGAAGGTGGACATGGCATCGAAGCGCACGCAAGGCGGCATCGACTTTCTCACCATCAATCCAAAGGGAAACGTGCCGGTGCTCGAGCTGGACGACGGAGCATGGCTTACGGAAGGTCCCGCCATCATGCAGTTTCTCGCGGACCTGAAGCCGGAACGCGATCTCGTTCCCCTTAACGGGACGATGGCGCGGTACCGTCTGCAGGAATGGCTTGGCTTCATTAATTCCGACTTGCACACGAGTTACGCGCCGCTCTTCAATCCCGCGATGCCAGGCCTGATCCGCAGCGAAAAGCGCGAAGCGCTCTTCAAATATTATGCGGTGGTAGAGCGATCCCTGACGCACCAGCCATGGTTGCTGGGAGAGCAATTCTCGGTTGCCGACGCCTATCTTTTCACCGTCACAAACTGGGCAAGGCACGTTGGCGTGGATTTATCGCGGCTGCCCGCGATCAGCGCATTTCAGCAACGCGCGGCGGGTCGCCCGCAGGTCAGGGCAGCGCTGCTGGCGGAAGGTTTGCTGCGGGACTGATCGATACCAGGGAGTGTAGAGATGATTGAGCCACTCGACAGCCTGGAGATTACGGTCATCGTCGATAACGTGACCGACATCCTTTCATCGAATCCGGCGTACGTGGAAACAGAGCTTGCCGGAGCCTGGCGGCGCGGGATGAAATCGCTGGGTGGAGGATGTCTCTGTTGCGCCGCTCACGGCTTGTCCTGTCTGATTACTGCCCGAACGGGCGACACGTCGCGCTCAGTGCTGTTCGACACGGGGCCGGACGAGTGGGTATTCGAACGTAACGTCGGCAGGCTCGGCCTCGACCTCGGCTCGGTCGGCGCGATGGTGCTTTCACATGGACATTGGGATCACGCCGCGGCAATGCCACGGGCATTGCAGATGATCACGCTGGCCAATGGTGGAAAGCCTGTCCCGACCTATCTGCATCCGGACATGTTCGCGTCGCGAGCGGTCAGGAATCCGCAAGGCCGCATGATGCCAATGGAGGATATTCCAGGCCAGCAGGTGCTTGCCGGTAACGGGGCGGAACTCGTGATCACGAGAGTCGAACAGGCGGTTCTGTCGAAGTCGTTCTACGTCAGCGGAGAAATCCCGCGCGTGACGAGCTTCGAGCGCGGCATGCCCGGCCAGCACAGGCGTGGCCCCGACGGTGCATGGGAACTGGACGAAGTGCTCATGGATGAACGATATGTTGCCGTGCATATCGCTAACAAGGGTTTGTTCGTGTTTACAGCCTGTTCACACGCAGGTCTCATCAACGTTTTGACTCACGCGGGCAATCGCTTTCCTGATGTGCCGATCTACGGGGTGCTGGGCGGCTTCCATTTGTCAGGCGCAACGGAAAGCATCATTCCGGACACTGTCGAAGCGCTGGAACCGTTCAATCCTGCTTTGATCGCCCCCGCGCATTGCACTGGCTGGCGGGCAATCGGCGCACTGGCAACACGGTTCAAGGATCGAGTCGTAGCGTCGGCGGTGGGCAAGCGCTTCGTTGTTTGACTAACGATCTATTCATCCTCTTCCACTCATGACTGGACACGCCTTCATCTCGACCAACCTGCTGCTTGCCTACACCGCGTATTTCGTCGGCACGGCGAGTCCCGGGCCGAGCAACCTTGCAATTTTGTCCATCGCGGCCAGTCACGGCCGTAAAGCGGCGATGACGTTCGCGCTCGGTGTCATCTCGGGATCGATGTTCTGGGCGACGGTGGCGGCGCTGGGCGTGTCGGCTGCCTTGATTGCCTGGTCTCAATTCATCGTTGCGATCAAGATCTTCGGCGGTCTCTATCTCCTGTGGCTCGCCTTCAAATCCGGACGCAATGCGCTTTCGAGCGCCGCCACCTCGGCAGTGGAGGTGGAACGCGCACCGACACTGACGAGCGTCTACCTCCGCGGCGTGACGCTCCATCTCACCAATCCCAAAGCGATCCTCGTGTGGGTTTCCATTGTCGCGCTGTCGTCGAACGGCTCGGGGTCTGCCCATAGTGCGGTCATCGCAGGCTGTGCGGCCATCGGATGCCTGGTGTTCGGCGGTTATGCGGTCCTGTTTTCGACGGCTTCGGCTCGCAGGCTGTACGTGCGGACCCGTCGCGCGCTGGAAGGATGCCTGGCCGTGGTATTCGGGATCGCCGGAATCAAGCTTCTCGCGACGCGGATCTAGCTTCCAGTGTCGCTCGGGCCATTCGCTTTCGCGTTGAACCGACGTGCGTTCTTCGCGGCGCGCGCTCCCTACCCACGCAACGTCGCCAGCGGAAGTCTGGCGACCAGCTCGTCGAATACGACACGCACTCGCCTCGATACCGGGCCGCGTTGGGGACGGTAGACGTATAGCTTCCAGGGTTCGGGATCGAGGCGGGGTAGAAGCCGGACGAGCTGACCTCGCTGAACATAAGGCCGAATCAGATATTCGGTGCATTGGCTGAAGCCAATGCCCGCGCAAGCCGCTTCGATCTCCACGGAAGTGTCGTTGGTTACGAATGCGGGCGCAGCGGGCTGGAAGTGACGTTCTCCGCGGAACATCCATGGCCACGGTCGACCGCTTGCGGGGTCGATCAGGCACGTCACTGGTAGTGCTTCGAGGTCCTTCAGGTTCTTCGGTTCTCCCACCCGTTCGATCAATGCAGGTGAGGCGACGGTCCATATCGGTAGCGGACCGATCGCGCGCGCGACAAACCGGTTGTCGCCAATGGCGCCCACGCGCACGCCTACGTCGATCTGCTCGTCCACGACGGCCGAGGGGGCGTCCGCAAGTCTGAGGTCGGCAATCAGACCGGGATGGCGGGCCATCAATTCCATCAGGATCGGCTGTACGTAGTAGCGACCCAGGGCCGACGGCGCAGTAATGCGCACCATGCCCATGGCGTCGTCGCTCATGCTTGCCTCGCCGAACAGACCGTCGACGCCGGCTAACGCAGCCTGAGCGCGTGCGACGAACGACTGGCCGAACGTCGTGATCTGCATGCGCCGCGTATTCCGGTGGAACAGGGTTTCCCTCAGTTGCTCCTCGAGTTCACGCACCGCGCGCGTGACGACTTGCGGCGAAACGCCGAGGCGCGCGGCGGCTTCGCGAAAGCTCGTACACGACGAGGCGGCGAGGAAGATCCTCAGGAGATCAAGGCGATTGAGCATGATGATTCCTGCGCTGGGAACGATGCGTCATTGTCGTGGAAAATTCCCAAAGCAGGAATTGTGAATGCGCGATTATTCCATTCACCTTCGAGCGCTCGATATCCATACTTCGTTCCAGGCGTGAGGCAAGGTAGCCGTGAACAGCGCGCCAGACTCTGCGCAATATCCACTGGAACAAAGGACGACATCATGAACACGATCAGCACACAACGGCAGCTCGAAGGCAAGATTGCACTCGTGACCGGCGCCAGCTCCGGCATCGGCCGCGCTTCGGCCGTCGAACTCGCCCGCCGCGGCGCAAAGGTCGTCGTGGCGGCCCGCCGCAAGGACGAACTCGACCAGCTCGTGCAGCAAATTTCGGCCGAGGGTGGCGAAGCGTCGGCCTTCGTGGCGGACGTTTCGAAAGAAGCCGACATCAAGCGACTCGTCGACTACACGGTGCAGACCTATGGGCGGCTCGACATCGCCTTCAACAACGCGGGAACCGAGGGCGTCTTCGCGCCGCTCATCGAACAGGATTCCGAAAGATTCGACATGGTCTTCGAGCTGAACGTGCGCGGCGTGCTGAACGCGATGAAATACGAAGCGCAGGTCATGCTCGGGCAAGGCTCGGGCAGCATCATCAACAACGCCTCGATGGGCGGCCTGATCGGCTTCGCGAACGCGTCGGTGTATATCGCCAGCAAGCACGCGGTAGTCGGCATGACCAAATCGGCGTCGATCGAATGGTTCCGCCAAGGCATACGCGTGAACGCACTGTGCCCGGGGTTGATCGAGACGCCGTTCCATCATCGCGGCATCTGGCCATCGGCCGAAGTGCAGCAGCAGTTCGCCGCCGGCACGCCCGCCGGCCGCTGGGGCACCGCCCAGGAGATGGCGACGATCGTGGCGTTCCTCGCCTCCGACGACTCGAGCTACGTATCGGGCCACGCTCTGGTGGCCGACGGCGGCTACTCGGTCGCCTGACCGGTGGAGCGTGCGCGTTTGCGCGGCTTCACCAGTCTTTCGACCGCACCCCCGGTCACCTGCTTGAACAGCTCGACGTTCGCATACGCGCGCGCAGCGAGCATGGCGCCGTAGACCAGCGAGACGAGCGTGGCCGCTTCGGCGTGAACCGACGAATCCAGTTTGAGGAGATCGCCTTTCACGCCGGCTTCGAGCACCCGTTCAAGCCACGCAGTCAGATGATCGAAGAACGTCTTCACCCCTTGAGCCACTTCTTCAGGCAGCGAAGGCAGTTCGGCGCCCAGCATGCCTGCGACACAGAACGGCGCCGTGTCGTCGGCAATGCAGCGCTCCCAATGGCCGATGTAGGCACGCAACTGTGCGATGGCGTCCGCGCCGCTCGCCTCCAGCGCCGCCACATCGGCGTCGAGCGCTTCCTGCCACGCGTTGAGCACGGCAACGACGAGATCGGTCTTGGCGGGGAAGTGGTGGTGAATGCTCGCCTTGCGAATGTCGATCGCATCCGCGATGTCGGCATAGCTGAACCCGTTGTAGCCGCGCCGCATGATGAGTTGCCGTCCCGCCGCCATGATCCTGTCGGCCGTCAGTTCGCCGCTTACTGTCATTTTGCCTACCATCTAGTCGGTTGAATTACCGATAGCTTACGCGGAGCGGGGACCAATTTCCACCCCCAAGCCACCTCCAAAATTTTTCTTGCTTCTCAGCCATCCTACTAGTAGGATGGCTTCATCGAACAGGCAATGCCCTGTCGAGTTCTCAAATCACCTCACGCCCTGGAGCATGAAAATGAAGATTTCCTCATACGTAACCCGCATCGCCGCCGCCGTTACCCTTTCCGCCGCCGCGCTCGGCTCGCAGGCCGCCACGGCCGCGCCGGTCAAGAACATCGTGCTCGTGCACGGCTACTTCGCCGACGGTTCGGGCTGGCAGGCCGTCTCGAAGATCCTCGCGCGCGACGGCTATAAGGTCTCCGTCGTGCAGGAGCCGGAAACGTCGTTCGACGACGACGTGAAGGCGACGACCCGTGTCGTCGATGCCCAGGACGGCCCGAGCATCCTCGTCGGCCATAGCTACGGCGGCGCGGTCGTGACCGAGGCCGGCAACGACGACAAGGTCGCGGGTCTCGTCTACGTGGCAGCGTTCCAGCCCGATACGGGAGAATCGCCGCTCGAACTGACGAAGAAGACGCCGCCGGCCACCCAGGCGATCAAGGCCACCGCCGACGGCCACCTCTATATCGACCCGGCCAATTTCCACGAGGATTTCGCCGCCGACCTGCCCGCCGCCGAGGCCCGCTTCATGGCCATCTCGCAGGTGACGCCCGCCGCGCAATCGTTCGGCGTTCCGATCACGCACGCCGCCTGGAGAACAAAGCCGAGCTGGGCCGTCGTGGCGACGGCGGACCGCGCGATCAATCCCGATCTGGAACGCTTCATGACCCAGCGCGCAGGGAGCAAGACGGTCGAGATCAACTCGAGCCACGTGGTCTACATGTCGCATCCGGCGGAAGTGGCGAAGGTCATCGAGCAAGCCGCAGCGCAGTCGGGCAAAGAGTGATGCAGCGTGACGAACCGCCTCCGGCTGCGCTATCGGCCGAGGCGGCTCAGTTGTCGCTAACGAACTTTTTTGGCCCCAATGTCACACGCGGCCCAGGCTGTCTCGTCATGTCATGGCAACCCAACCGAAAGGAGATGAAACCATGACTGCCAAGCTCGACCTGTTCGCCGCCGCTCCGACCCTGATGAAGTCCTGGATGGGCACTTCGCTCGCCGTGTCCGGGAGCCTCGAGCCGAGCCTCATTGCGCTGGTGGAGGTGCGCGCGTCGCAAATCAACGGCTGCGCGAATTGTCTTAACATGCATACCGCCCACGCACGCGAGGAAGGCGAGACCGAACAGCGCCTCTACCTGCTGTCCGCGTGGAAAGAAGCGCCTTGCTACACCGACCGCGAACGCGCGGCGCTCGGCTGGACCGAGGCCCTCACGCGCCTGTGCGAGGGTCACGCGCTGGAAGAAGCGCGCGCGGCGCTCGCCGGCCACTTTACCGAGGAGGAGCAGGTGAAGCTCACGCTGATGATCAATGTGATCAACGGCTGGAACCGCCTTGCGGTCGGCTTCGGCCTGTGGGTCGATCCGGCGGCGGCGAAGGCCATGGCCAAACAGATGGTCGCCGCATGACGGACCCGGGCCTGAGGGACGCCGCAGCGAGTTTCGACCCGCTGCGGCGCAAGCTGATCCGCGTGGCGTACCGCATGCTCGGTTCGGTCGCCGACGCCGAGGACATCGTGCAGGACGCGTTCATCCGCTGGGCGGACGTGGAGCGCGACGACGTGCGCGTGCCCGAGGCCTTCCTGCGCCGCATGGTGATGCGCATGTGCCTCGACCAGCTCAAGTCGGCGCGGTATCAGCGCGAAACCTATGTCGGTCCGTGGCTGCCCGACCCGGTCGTCGAAGAGGACGAGCAGGAGGACGTCACGCTGCCGCTCATGCTCGCGCTCGAACGTCTTTCGCCACTGGAGCGCGCGGCGTTCCTGCTGCACGACGTGTTCGGGCTCGAGTTCGACGAAGTCGCGGCCACGATCGGGCGCGAGGGCGCCGCCTGCCGCCAGCTCGCGGCGCGCGCCCGCGCTCACGTGAGAGAAGCGCGCCCGCGTTTTCATGTGGAGAAAGCGCGCGGCCTCGAACTGGCGCAGGCGTTCTTCGCGGCGTCGCGCAGCGGCGACATGAGCGCGCTGGGCGCCATGCTCGCCGACGACGTGAGCCTGCACGCGGACGGCGGCGGCAAGCGCCCGGCGCTCGGCCACCCGGTGTTCGGCTTCGAGAGTGTAATGAAGCTGCACGCGCAGCTAGCCGACCTGTTTCGCAAGAATGGCTCGACGCTCGTGCGCGCGGGTTTCATCAACGGCCTGCCCGGTTTCGTCACGCGCGAGGCCGATGGCGAGTTGCAGACCACCGCGCTCGAGATCCAAGGCGGCAAGGTCACGGCCATTTATGTGATGCGCAATCCGGACAAGCTGCGGCATCTGCACTGATCTGCGCGGCTTCCGGGCGGCCCAGGCTGCCCCAAGCTGCCGTGCACAAACGTTCCAGACTTGCAGCCGTGTCTCGCGGATCATGACTGCCTCGAAAAAGGAGGCAGCATGTTCGATACGAAAGTCGCGCTGGTCGTGCGGGAAAACCTCGCGGTCTGGCAAAAGCTCAATGTGACCGCGTTTCTCGCCACGGGCATTGCGGCGGCGGTGCCCGAGGCGCTTGGCGAGCCCTACGAAGACGCGCGCGGGCAACGCTACGGCAGGATGCTGGGCCAGCCGATGATGATCTATGGCGCCGATGTCGAAGGTCTGCAGGCGGCGCTTCGGCGCGGCGTGTCGCGCGAACTCACGATCGTGCCGTATGTGCACGCCATGTTTTCGACGGGCCACGACGCGGCGAACCGCGAGGTCTTTCGCGCCGAGGACCCGGAGAATCCCGATCTGGTGGGAATCGCGCTATACGGCCCAAAAAACGCGGTCGACAAGGCCGTGAAGGGGTTGGCGCTGCATCAGTAGACGCGCGCCATTTTCATCACCCAGCCTTGCGTACCGGCGGAAAGCGCCGCTTGCTGTTGCCCACGGAAATGCGGCGGAAGCGCTCCTTCTTGTGCTCTTCCTCGAAGTGCGAAAGCGAGAGCTTGACGAGGTCGCTGCGCGAGACGATGCCCACGAGCTGCCGCGATTCGCGGTCGGCCACCACGGGCAGGCGCTCGAGCCCGTGAATCGCGAGGCGCGTGGCAACCTGCCGGCAGGTCTCCGCGGGCAGCGCCATGTCGGGGGAACGTTGCGCGAGCAACGAGCCGAGCGGCGTGTCGAGGGCTTCGGTCGCGGCGCTCGCGCGCACGGCGTCGAGCATCGCGCGATCCACCACGCCGAGCACCGCGCCGTCGCGCAGCACCGGGAAGGCGCGGCGCTGCTGGGTCGATCCGAAATAGCGATCGAGGGCTTCGCGCACGGTGACGTTCGCGTCGATCGTATCGACGGTGCGCGTCATCACTTCATCGACGTAGTGGCGCTCGAGCGGATCGACGCCGTACTCGCGATAGATGTGATAGCCGCGGCGCGCGATCTTTTCGGTCATGATCGAGCGCTTCATGACGACCGTCGCGAAGCCGTGCGCGACCAGCGTGGCCGTGAGCAGCGGCAGCAGCGCATTGGTGTCGTGCGTGAGGCCGAACGCGAACACGATGGCCGTGAGCGGCGCGCCGAGCGTGGCGCCGAGCGTCGCCGCCATGCACACGAGCGGCCACAGCGCCGGGTCGCTGCCGGGCAGCACGTGGCTCAGTACCGAGCCGAGCCCTGCGCCGAGCATGAGCAGCGGGGCGAGCACGCCACCCGAGGTGCCGGAGCCGAGCGCCACGACCCAGATCACGGCTTTCACCACCAGAATCGCGATGGCGACCTGAAGAACGATGTGCTGATGCAGCAGATCGCCGATCACGTCGTAGCCCACGCCGAGCGCGCGCGGCTCGATGAAGCCGCCGATGCCCACCACGAGCCCGCCGATGGCCGGCCACCACGACCAGTGCAGCGGCAGATGGCCGAACAGGTCCTCGACCTTGTAGAGCGCCGCCGACAGCCCCGACGCGAGCGCGCCTGCCAGCAGCCCGGCGATGATGCACGAGAAGAGCGCCACGGCGTGCGGCGGCAGGGTCTGCATGGGGAAGAGCGGCGCCGTGCCGAAGAACACGGAGCGCGCGAAGCCGGCCACCGCGCACGCGAGCGCCACGGGCAGGAAACTGCGCGGGCGCCATTCGAACAGCAGCAATTCGACGGCGAGCAGCACGGCCGCGACCGGCGTGCCGAACACGGCGGTCATGCCCGCGGCCGCGCCCGCCACGAGCAGCGTCTTGCGCTCGGCGGAGGTGACCCGCACGCACTGCGCGAGCAGCGAGCCGAGCGCGCCGCCCGTCATGATGATCGGGCCTTCCGCGCCGAACGGGCCGCCGCTGCCGATCACGATGCCCGACGAAAGCGGCTTGAGCACGGCCACCTTCGGCGACATCTTGCTCTTGCCGAACAGAATGGCTTCGATGGCTTCGGGAATGCCGTGGCCGCGAATTTTCTCGGAGCCGAAGCGCGCCATCATCCCGACGATCAGGCCGCCAATCACAGGCACGACGATGACCCACGGCCCCAGCGTGTTGAGCGCGGGCGAGCGGTCGGCGAACGAGAACTGGCCGAAGAAAAACAGGTTCGTGAACCAGTGGATCAGGCTCAGCAGCACGAACGCCGCGAGCGTGGCCAGTACGCCGATCACGGCGGCCAGCACGCTGATGCCGGGCAGGCGTGCGTTCGCCGAAAAGTCGCGCTTGTGGGAATCGTCGGAATGCATGGTTTAAAGATCGATATGCGGAATGGTGAATGCGCCGTCGAGCGATCTCAATTCGGCGCGATGCAGTTCGGCCAGGCGCGCGAGCAGCTTTTCGCCGGCGGCGAGCAGATGCACTTCCACCTGGCGGCGGTCGCGCTCGCTCACGCGGCGCTCGACGAGCTCGATCGCCTCGCAGCGCGAGACGAGCGCCACCACGCCGTGATGCTGCGCCTGCAAACGCTCGGCCAGTTCGCCGATGGTCGCCCACGTGCGGCCCGGGTAGCCCTTCACGTGCAGCAGCAGCAGGTATTGCAGCGGCGTGATGCCCTCGGCCTGCGCGGCCTGCTCCGAGAAGCGCTCGAAGCGGCGCATCTGGTAGCGAAATTCGGACAGCTGTTCAAAGTCGACCTTGTCGAGGTCGCGCGCGTTTTTTTTCATCGGGAGTCCCTGGAACGGTATCGTCTCCTAATATATCACGATGTGATATTTCTTCCCGAAAACGCCCGTCACATCAGCATCGCGGCCAGGTGTGTGGCCGCGAACCGGCTCAGGCCGGCGCCTGCTGCGGCGTCTTCGCCTGGTGATAGAGCCCCGAGATCAAGTCGGCTTGCGTGATGATGCCCGCGAGCCGGTGTTCGTGATCGACCACCGGCACATGATGGTGCCCGCGGCCCGCAAAAATACGCACGAGTTCGACGATCGGCGTCGTGTTCGCGACGGTCAGCACATGCGTGGTCATCAGCGTGGCGACGTTCTGGCCGGCCTCGGCGTGCGGCCGGAACAGGCGCGCGATCGCATAGAGCATGAGACGCAGCGGATGCCGCTCGCGTCCGTCGGCGGCGAGGTCGGCGCGTGTGACGATGCCCTTCACCTGGCGATGCGCGTCCACCACGGGCAGCGCCTTCACGTCGTGGCGCTTGAGCAGCGAGCGCGCTTCGCCAACGGTCGTAGCGGGCGTGATGCTGACCACATTGGCCGACATGACATCCGCGCAGGTCAGTTCGCCGAAGCTGCGCGCGTAGGCGCGGATCTCGGCGTCCTGCAGCACGGCTTCGAGGTCGTCGGTGTCGATGTCGAGCATTTCGTCGCGCTCGCGCAGCACGGCTTCGAGGTCGGCGCGCGTGAAACCGGCTTGCGCGGGGACGGGGCCGGCCACCCGCGGGCGACGCGCGGCGTGCGGGTAGCGATGCCCCGTGGCGGCGTGATAGACGAGCGCGCCGCCGAGCAGCAGGAACGACTGCAGCGCGACGGGCACGAACACGAATTCATAGCCGAGCGCATGCACGGCCGGGCCGCCCAGCACCGCGGTCAGCGCGACCGCGCCTGAGGGCGGATGCACGCAGCGCAGCGTAAACATCGCGACGATCGCCACGGCGATGGCCACGGCGGCGGCCGGCACGGGGTCGTGGATCCACATCGCCGCGGTCACGCCCACGGTGGCGGAAACGAGGTTGCCGCCGATGATCGACCAGGGCTGCGCGAGCGGGCTGGCGGGCACGCCGAACAGCAGCACGGCGGAGGCGCCCATGGGGGCGATCAAGTACGGAATGCCCGGATTGCCGCCAAGCAGCCGGTGCGCGAGCGCGCCCGTCAGCGCGATGCCGACCAGCGCGCCGCCGCCCGAGCGCAGGCGCTCGCGCCATGTGATGGTGACCCTGGAGGGGCTGAAGCGGGTGAGCCAGCGAAGGACCTTGAAGCGTGACACGATTCGGAACGGAAACGGGTGGGGAGCGCAGACGGCTCGGCGCCGCCCAAAGAAAAGGGATTATATCGCGATGTGATATATATCGCGACACTTAGTCGCGGCGATGTTGTACCGAGGATGCGCTTCAGGCGGGAATTTTGGGGACGCAACCGTAGCCGCGCAGTTGGCGGCGGCAGGTGAGGCAAGGGAGGAAGCGCCGCCGCAGACGGGCGGCGACGCCTTCGAGCCCGGCCAGCGAACGCTGGCGGACGGTTCGAACTTCAGGCCTTAGCTGGCACTAGCCAGTATTAGCCAGCCTTAACCGGCATGCGGCGGCTGGCCCGCGAAACGCGGCGCAGGCGCGGTGTTGGGATGGCCATCGGGGTGGCGGTGATGGCCGGCATTGGCGTTGGCGCTGGCGTTCGCGTTGCGGTTCGGCGCAGGCGGCGGGCGATGCTGGGCGGTGTGCGCCGGCGGGTGCCCACCCGGCTGCGGCCGGTAGCCATGCGGCGGCGTGCTGTGCGGCTGCATCGTCACGCGCACGCGCTGGGGCTCGGGCATGCGCGCGTGCTGCATCGGCAGATGGCCTTCGTTGTGCGCCATCACCACGCGCAGTTCCGCGCGGCGGTGCAGGACTTCGCCGCGCAGGTCGCCGCGGCCGTAGTAGCGGCGCTGGCGGTGGCCGTCCGGCCCCACGATCCAGATATAGGTGCTGCCGCCGGCGTAGACCACGTCGCGGTCGAGCACGACCGAAACATAGGCGTCGTACGGCTGCGGCACATAAACGGGTTGCGCGACGACGACAGGCGGGGGCGGCGGCGGGGCAGCGACAACCACAGTCGTGGGGCGCGCGGGGGCGGTGGCGACGCGGGGGCTCGAGACGCAGCCGCTGATCAGCAGGGTTGCGGCCAGGGTTCCGAACAGGACAGATGTAGATGGCAGAGCGCGTGGTTTCGCGTGCAAGCGGGACTCCGGAATGAGTGGTTGCTGGTCCCGTGTGTTAACGGCAAATGCCCGAGGGGCTTGAGCAAACGCCCGTCGATGCATGGTTTTTTGCGCGCCACGCCATCCGTTTTTCGCATACCAGTGTTCCCAATTTGTGATTTTACGATGGCATTTCGGCTTCCTATACTCGCCCGGAAAACGTACCGATGAAGTACCGATTCCGGAGACAGCCCCGCCATGAACGCCCCAGACCGTGCCGCCGTAGACGCCGCATCGCTAGCCGCATCCGTTTCGCTCGACGACAAATACACGCTGGAGAAGGGCCGCGTGTACATCAGCGGCACCCAGGCGCTGGTGCGCCTGCCCATGCTGCAAAAGGCGCGCGACCGCAAGGCCGGCCTGAATACCGCGGGCTTCGTCTCCGGTTATCGCGGCTCGCCGCTCGGTGCGCTCGACCAGTCGCTCTGGAAGGCGAAAAAGCATCTCCAGGCCCACGACGTCGTGTTCCAGCCCGGCGTGAACGAAGATCTCGCCGCCACCGCCGTGTGGGGCACGCAGCAGATCAATCTCTGGCCCGGCGCGCAGCGCGACGGCGTGTTCGGCATGTGGTACGGCAAGGGCCCCGGCGTCGACCGCACCGGCGACGTGTTCAAGCACGCCAACTCCGCGGGCAGCGATGCGCGCGGCGGCGTGCTCGTGCTCGCGGGCGACGACCATGCGGCGAAGTCGTCGTCGGTCGCGCACCAGTCCGAGCACGCGCTCATCGCGGCGGGCATTCCCGTGCTCTATCCCGCGAACGTGCAGGAGTATCTCGACTACGGTCTGCACGGCTGGGCCATGAGCCGCTACTCGGGCCTGTGGGTCGCCATGAAGTGCGTGACCGACGTGATCGAATCGACGGCGTCGATCGACCTCGACCCGGATCGCGTGGCAATCGTCACGCCCGCCGACTACACCATGCCCGAAGGCGGCCTCAATATCCGCTGGCCCGATACGCCCCTCGCCCAGGAAGCGCGTCTGCTCGACGAGAAGTGGTACGCCGCGCTCGCCTATGTGCGCGCGAACCGGCTGAACCGCGTGGTGATCGATTCGCCGCGCGCCCGCTTTGGCATCATGACCGCGGGCAAGGCGTATCTCGACGTGCGCCAGGCGCTCACCGACCTCGGCCTCGACGACGAGACCTGCGCGCAGATCGGCGTGCGCGTGCTCAAGGTGGGCTGTGTGTGGCCGCTCGACGCGCAGGACGCGCGCGGCTTCGCCACCGGGCTCGAAGAAATTCTCGTGGTGGAGGAAAAGCGCCAGATTCTCGAATACGCGCTCAAGGAAGAGCTCTACAACTGGCGCGAAGACGTGCGTCCCAAGATCTACGGCAAATTCGACGAGCGCGACAACGAAGGCGGCGAATGGTCGGTGCCGCGCGGCAACTGGCTGCTGCCTGCGCACTACGAACTCTCGCCCGCGCTGATCGCCAAGGCCATCGCGAGGCGTCTCGCGCGCGCCGACGTGCCCGAGGAGGTGCGTGCACGCATGCTCGCGCGCGTGGCGATCATCGAGGCGAAGGAGCGCGAGGCAGCGAAGCCGCGCGTGACGGTGGAGCGCAAGCCGTGGTTCTGCTCGGGCTGTCCGCACAACACCTCGACGAATGTGCCCGAAGGCTCGCGTGCGCTGGCGGGGATCGGCTGCCACTACATGTCGATGTGGATGGACCGCAAGACCGAAACGTTCAGCCAGATGGGCGGCGAGGGCGTGGCGTGGCTCGGCCAGATGCACTTCTCGGGCGACAAGCACGTGTTCGTGAATCTAGGCGACGGCACCTACTTTCACTCAGGACTGCTGGCGATTCGCGCGGCCATCGCATCGAACGCCAACATCACCTACAAGATTCTCTACAACGACGCGGTGGCGATGACGGGTGGTCAGCCCGTGGACGGCGTGCTGACCGTGCCGCAGATCGCGCACCAGGTGCATGCGGAAGGGGCGAAGCGCATCGTCATCGTCACGGACGAGCCGCAGAAATACGACGCGAAGATCGTATTGCCGCCAGGCGTGGACGTTCACCATCGCGACCAGCTCGACAGCGTGCAGCGCACGTTGCGCGAAATCGCCGGCACCACCGTGCTGATCTACGACCAGACCTGCGCCACCGAAAAGCGCCGCCGCCGCAAGCGCGGCGCCTATCCCGACCCGGCGCGCCGCGCGTTCATCAACGACGCCGTGTGCGAGGGCTGCGGCGACTGCTCGGTGCAATCGAACTGCCTCTCCGTCGAGCCGCTCGACACGCCGCTCGGCACGAAGCGCAAGATCAACCAGTCGTCGTGCAACAAGGACTTCTCGTGCGTGAAGGGCTTTTGCCCGAGCTTCGTGACGGCCGAGGGCGCACAGTTGCGCAAGCCGCGAGCGGCGAACGTGTCCAGCGCCGCTTCGATCGATTTCGACGCGTTGCCCATGCCGGTGCTCCCGCAACTGGCGAAGCCCTACGGCATCCTCGTGACGGGCGTGGGCGGCACGGGGGTCGTGACCATCGGCGGCCTGATCGGCATGGCCGCGCATCTGGCGGGCAAGGGCGTGACCGTGCTCGACATGGCCGGGCTCGCGCAAAAGGGCGGCGCCGTGCTGAGCCACGTGCAGGTAGCGGCGACGCCCGCCGCCTTGCACGCCACGCGCATCGCCACGGGCGAGGCGCGCCTCGTAATCGGTTGCGATGCAATCGTCTCCGCTTCGGGCGACGTGCTCTCGCGCACCCAGCATGGCGTGACGGTCGCGGCGATCAACAGCGGCGCGACGCCGACCGCGGAATTCGTCAAGAATCCGAAGTGGACGTTCCCGGGCGCGCAAACCGAGTCTGAACTGCGCGCGAGCATCGGCGAGGGCTGTGCGTTCGTGGACGCCAATGCGCTCGCGCTGGCCTTGCTCGGCGACACGATCTACAGCAATCCGCTGCTGCTGGGCTATGCGTGGCAAAAGGGCTGGCTGCCGCTCGAACTCGCGCATCTGCGTCGTGCGATCGAACTCAACGCCGTGGCCGTGGAGAAGAACCAGCAAGCGTTCAACTGGGGACGCTACGTCGCGCATCATGGCGAGGCGGTCGTACGCGCGCTCACCAAAACGCCGGCAGAGCCGCAAGCCATCGTTCTGCGCATGCCCGAGTCGCTCGACAAGGTGATTGCCGCGCGCGAAGCGTTGCTCACCGCGTATCAGAACGCCGCCTATGCGCAGCAATATCGCCGCGTGGTCGAGCGCATTCGCGTGAAAGAGACGGCGCTCGGCGGCGACACGAAGCTGCCGCTCACGCGCGCCGTCGCCGTGAATCTCGCGAAGCTGATGGCCTACAAGGACGAATACGAGGTCGCGCGTCTGTATGCCGATCCCGCGTATCTGCAGAAGCTGCGCGAGCAGTTCGAAGGCGAGCCGGGACGCGACTACAAGCTGAACTTCTGGCTCGCGCCGCCGCTGCTCGCGAAGCGCGACGAGCACGGTCATCTCGTGAAGCGCCGTTTCGGTCCGTGGGTGCTGCCGGTGTTGCGCACGCTGGCCCGCATGAAGGGGTTGCGCGGCACGGCGTTCGACGTATTCGGCAAGACCGAAGAGCGTCGCGACGAACGCCGCTCGATCGCGCAATACGTGGCGCTCGTCGACGAATTCTGTGCGAGCCTCGACGCACAGCGCCTGCCCGTCGCGCTGCAGCTGGCGGCGCTGCCCGACGAGATTCGCGGCTTCGGCCACGTCAAGGCGCGCAATCTCGCTGCGGCCGGCAAAAAGCAGGAGCGCTTGCTGGCCGACTACCGCACGCCTGCTACACAGCGTGCCACGGCGTAACGGGCCAACCAGCGATCAGGGAAGCAGGCGCCTGCCGATCAAACGCGGCAGGCGCAGCGCGAACCCGCTCACGAGCCGCAGATGCATGCCCGCGAGCAGCAGGTTGTCGCGCACGTAGTTGAAATGCGAGACCCCGCCTTCATCGGCGCCGAAGTAGCGCACCGGCGCCTCGATCTGGATGGGCCGCACGCCGGCCCAGCACAGGCGCACGGCGGCTTCGGGATCGAAGTCGAAGCGGCGCATCCACGTCTGGCGGTGCATGATCGCCTTGAGCGGCGCGATCGGGTACACGCGAAAGCCGTACAGCGAATCGCCGATGCCGGCCCACAGCGTCTCGAAGTCGGCGAAGAAGTTCGACAGGCGCCGTCCCTGCACGCGCAATTGCGGCGCGCTCGCGTCGAACTTCGGCAGGCCCAGCACCATGGCTTCGGGCGCGGCCTGCGAGGCGGCCATGAATTCGGGGATCAGCGCGGCGGGGTGCTGGCCGTCGGAGTCCATCGTCAGCACGTGGGTAAATCCACGCGCCGCGGCGGCTTCGAGCCCCGCGAGCACCGCGCCGCCCTTGCCGCGGTTGTCGGGCAGCACGATGACGTGCAGGCCGGGGTCGTCGTTGGCCATGGCCTGCAGGCGCGCGGCGCTGCCGTCCGTGCTGCCGTCCACCACGACCCACACGGGGTTCCATTGCGCGCGTGCGCCGCGCACGGTCTCGTCGAGCTTGGCGCCCGGGTTGTAGCTCGGGATCAGGACGAGATGCGTGGACGAAGGCGTGGCCATGGCAGCGGGGGCTTCGACAGCGTGAGACCCTGAAAAAATTCTAGGTCGCGCCGCTGCGCGCGCATAACCGCCTGGGCGGACGTCCGGCGCATCGTGCGCGGGGACGTCGTATCCGGATGCTTCGGCGCTCGCGCCCGTGCTGGTGCCGGGCGCGGAGCGCGACTGCCGCTTTGCGTCGAAGGGTTGCACAGACACTCGTATTTCCTCAGAGGATGCAGCAGCGGAAAACGCGCCGCGTGTTCAGGCCAGGCCGCCGTTGATCGAGAGCACTTGCCCTGTCACGTAGGCGGCCGCATCGGACACCAGGTATGCCACCATGCCCGCGACTTCCGCGGGCTGGCCGGCGCGCTGTGCGGGCACGAGCTGCTTGATGCGCTCGGCGGGAAACGCGTGCTCCGCCATCGGCGACGCGATGATGCCGGGCGCCACGGCGTTCACGGTGATGCCGCGCGAGGCCAGCTCCAGCGAGAGCGATTTCGTCGCGCCGATCAGCCCGGCCTTCGCGGCCGCGTAGTTCGCCTGGCCGCGATTGCCCATCACGCCCGCGAGCGAGGCGATGTTGACGATGCGCCCGTGGCGCGTGCGGATCATCGGCATGAGAAGCGGCTGGGTCACGTTGAAAAAGCCGTTGAGCGAGACGTCGATCACGCGGCGCCATTGCTCCCGCCGCATGCCGACTAGCGGCGCGTCGTCGTGAATGCCCGCGTTGTTCACCAGGATCTGCACGGGCGCGTCTTCCACGAGCCGCGCGAGGGCGGCTTCGGCCGCGTCGGCGTCGGTCACGTCGAAGGCAATGGCGTGTGCGCTGCCGCCCGCCGCGACGATGCGCTGCGCGACGGCCTCGGCTTCGGCCAGACGCCGGTTCGCGTGCACCCAGACCTCGTGGCCCGCCTGCGCGAGCGCCACGCTGATGGCCTGCCCGAGTGCGCCGCTGCCGCCTGTCACGAGTGCACGCATGGGTGTTCCTCCCTCAATCCGGGCCAGGTTCTGGCCGGCGCCGGCAGTCATGGCACCGTGCGCCGCGCACGTCAGCGCACGCGGTGCGCCGCGACGTAGGCGGCCAGCGAGCCGAGCGTCGCGAAGATTTTCTCGTTGTCCGGATTATCCGAGCGCAGCTCGAAGCCGTACTTCTTCGAGATCAGCAGCGCAATTTCCAGAATGTCGATCGAGTCGAGCCCGAAGCCTTCGCCGTAGAGCGGAGTGTCGGCGCTCACTTCGTCGAGCGAGACATCTTCGAGATTCAGCTCTTTCACGATCTGCGTGGCGAGCTCTTGTTCCAGTGCGTTCATCATGCGTGGGCTCTCCGGGCGTGCGGGCCGACAACACCGGCCGCCCGTTTTTAGGGTTCGTTTGATGTAAAAGTTACCAGGATTCTAAGTGAAGGGTATCGGTGCGTATACCGTGCTCCCAGGCGAAAGGGTTACAGAGGGTCGGTGCCAGGCGGCGCGCATTTTTGGGATCGGAACGCGCGAGACGCTTGCACGGCTTCGGGCCTGTCTGGATCGGACAAAAGCCCTGCCTGGCGCGATTCCGAACATTCAGTTACAAACCGGCGTCTGGCAGGACAGGTGATCGGGTCCCGCCAATCTTAAAATGTGCGTGCCCGAACGAGCTTGCAAGAAACCGGCCCGATACTTGCGTTTCTTATGATGTTTCGTGGCGCTTGCCGAACCCTACGATTCACTTACGACTGTACTTGCGATATTTGCCAGATGCCTTCTTCGCTCAGCCAGACCGCCTTGGGTCGCACCGGGGCCAACCGCCCGCCGGCGCCGTGCTCACGGCGCCCCGGCGCGCGCGTGCGCGGAGGCGGGCGATGAGCGCCGTGGCTGCGGCGGCGCGCGTGGCGCTTGGCGTGGCGGCCGTGGCCGCCTGGCAAATCGGCGCGCACTACGCGGTGGCGACGCCCGGCGCGCACGGCTTCGGCCTGGCCATGGCGCTCGTGCCCCCGCTCGCGATCGCGCTGGCCGCCGCCGCGCGCTCGCCGCGCCGGGCGTGGCTGCTGCCGCTGTGGACGCTCGTGGTGCTCGCGCTGTGGTTCATGCGCACGCCGCTTGCTTTGCACTTTGAATGGGGACTGTATCTGGAGCATGTGAGCTTCAACCTCGCGATGGCGCTGCTGTTCGGGCGCACGCTCGCGGCGGGGCGCGTGCCGCTTTGCACGCAGTTCGCGTCGATGATCCACGGCAGCGCGCTACCGCCGGCCGTTGCGCGCTATACGCGCCAGATCACGCTCGCATGGACGCTCTTTTTCGTCGCGATTGCCGGCGTTTCGACGCTGATGTTCGCGGTTGCACCGATCGTCGCGTGGTCGACGTTCGCCAACTATCTGGCCTTGCCGCTGGTGGCGGTGATGTTCGTCGCCGAGCACGCATGCAGGCGTTTCGTGCTGCCCGGCGAGCCGAACGCCGGCATGCTCGACGCGATTCGCGCATGCCGGCAGACGACCCAGGCGCATGCGGAGCATTCCTGATCATGGATGCCGCTCGCCAGCCTGAGTCAAAGCAGGAAACAACGCAGGAATCCGTATTGACTGAAGTTATGCAGACTCATCCGCTCGTTTTTCATACGTCGCCCGACCAGGTCATGGCCTGGCGCGACGGCGCGCCCGTCACGGTGCGCGCGTTCCTCGCCGATGTCACCCGTGTGGCTGCGGCGCTGCCGGCGGGCGGCCACGTGTTCAACGTCTGCCGCGACCGCTACCGCTTTACGGTGGGCCTGTGCGCGGCGCTCGTCTCTGGCCGCATCAGCCTGCTGCCCTCCACGCAGACGCCGGAGACGGTGCGCCAGCTCGCCTCGTTCGCCCCCGATGCGTTCTGCCTGCACGACGCGCCCGATTGCGCGATCGACCTGCCGCGTTTCGCGTATCCCGAAGCCCGGCAGGAAGCCGATGCGCACGCGCCCTTCGTCGTCCCGCAGATCGACGCCTCGCGCGTCGCGGCCTACGTGTTCACCTCGGGCTCCACCGGCGCGCCGGTGCCGCATGGCAAGACCTGGGGCGTGCTGGTGGCGGGCGTGCGCGCCTCGGCCGAGCGGCACGGCCTGCTCGCCGCGCCCGACTGCACGATCGTCGGCACGGTGCCGCCGCAGCACATGTACGGCTTCGAAGTGACCGTGCTGCTGCCGCTGATCGGCGGCTTCGCGTTCAGCAACCGGCTGCCGTTCTATCCCGTCGATATCCGCGACGAACTCGAAGCCGTGCCGCACCCGCGCGTGCTCGTGACCTCGCCGATCCATCTGCGCGCGCTGCTCGCCACCGATCACGCGCTGCCGCCGGCCGAGCTGGTGCTCTCCGCCACCGCGCCGCTTTCGGAAAAGCTCGCGCTCGAAGCGGAAGCCCGCCTCAAGGCGCCGCTCGTCGAGATTTACGGCAGCACCGAAACCGGCCAGATCGCGACGCGCCGCACCGCGAAGGGCGCAACGTGGCAACTGTTCCCGCAGGTTCGCTTCGAAGCGCGCGCAAACGCGGCTGAGGACGACGGAGGCCCGACGATGTGGGTCTCGGGCGGCCACGTGGAAGAACCGGTGCCGATGGGCGACGCCATCGAACCGCTCGACGCGCAGCGTTTCCTGTTGCACGGGCGCAAGGCGGACCTCATCAACATCGCGGGCAAGCGGACCTCGCTCGCCTACCTCAACCATCAGCTCAACGCGATTCCGGGCGTGGTGGACGGCGTGTTCTTCATGCCCGCCCACCTCGAGCACGATGCGCACACGGGCCACGACGTCGTGCAGCGCCTCGTCGCGCTCGTGGTCGCGCCCACGCTTGCGCTCGCCGATCTGCAGCGCGCGCTGCGCGAGCGCATCGATCGCGCGTTTCTGCCACGTCCGCTCCTGTTCGTCGATTCCCTGCCGCGCAACGGCACCGGCAAGCTGCCACACGACGTGCTCGCGGCGTTCGTCGCGCAGCAGATGCGCGGCGGCCTCGCGCCCGCCACGCAGGAAGCGGGCGACGGGTTGGCGAAACCCGCGTCCACGCTTTCGTTCACGATTCCGGCCGATCATCCCGCGCTGCCTGGCCACTTCCCGGGTCACCCGATCGTGCCGGGCGTCGTGCTGCTCGATCACGCCATCGACGCGATCGGCGACGCGCTGAACCGGCCGTTCGAAACGTTCAAGCTCAGCACCGCGAAATTCCTGAGCCCGGCCGCGCCCGGCGAAACGCTCGACCTCGCGTGGGACGCGGCGGCGAGCGGCGCGATCCGCTTCACGCTGCGCGCGGGCGCGCGCGATGTCGCGAGCGGCGTCATCAGCGACGAACCCGCCCCTGCACCCGGCGCTGAGCCGCTCACGCGCGCGAGCGCGCAAACCGGAGCGCGGCCATGACGAAGCGCACGGACTGGGCGAACGAGCAGGAGCGCAGCAACACGCTGCTCCTGCGCATCATGACGTGGCTCTCGCTGCGCCTCGGCCGCCGCGCGGGCCGCGCGCTGCTGCATTTGATCGCGCTGTATTTCGTGCTGTTTTCGCCGCGCGCATGCGCGGCCTCGCGCGACTACCTGCGCCGCGTGCTGGGCCGCCCGGCGCATTGGCGCGACATCTATCGCCACGTGTTTACGTTCGCCTCGACGATCCACGACCGCATCTACCTGGCGAACGCGCGCTTCGACATGTTCGATATCCGCCCGCACGGCCATACGCTCGTGGACGAGACGCTCGCCAAGGGGCGCGGCGTGTTCCTGATGGGCGCGCACCTCGGCAGCTTCGAGATCGTGCGCGCGCTCGGCCGCACGCGGCCCGACCTGCGCGTGGTCGTGACGATGTACGAAGAGAACGCGCAGAAGATCAACGCGACGCTCGCCGCCGTGAATCCCGCGGCGAAGCCCGAAGTGATCGGGCTTGGCCAGGTCGGCTCGATGCTGAAGGTGCACGAGCGTCTCGACCAGAACTGCATGGTGGGCATGCTCGCGGACCGCACGCTGCTCGCCGACGACGCCGCCACCATGCGGCGCATGGCGTTTCTCGGCGAGCCGGCGGCGTTCCCGCTCGGGCCGCTCTACATGGCCGCGATGCTCAAGCGCCCGGTGCTCTTCATGACGGGCCTGTATCGCGGCGGCAATCGCTACGACGTGCACTTCGAAACGCTGGCGGACTTCACCGACGTGCCGCGCGAGGCGCGCCAGCGCGCCATCGACGCGGCGCTCGTGCGCTACGTCGCGCTGCTCGACCGCTATTGCCGCAAGGCGCCGTACAACTGGTTCAACTACTACGACTTCTGGCAGGGCGGCAGGCAGGGCGCGATGGTTGGCACACCGGCATCGGCACCGGCATCGGCGACCGCAAGCGCAGCAGCGCGTGCGCCGGCGCCGGCCCCGGCCCCGGTGCGCCGCCGCGAAACGCGCCCCCATGCCGAGCTTCCCGTGCACGAGGTGACCGACGCATGAGCGCGAACCGCCGTTGCGCAACCTTGCGCGCCCGCTGCCTGCGCGCGCTGGCGAGCGCCGCTTTCATCGCCGCTGCCACCATGACGGCGGCCGCGCCTGGCGTGCCGGCACAGGCTGCCGAAACCGCGCAGCCCGCCTGGACGCTCGACCGCCTGATGTCCACGCTCGCGCAGCACAAGTCCGGCCGCGCGAGCTTCACCGAGACGAAGTACCTCTCGATCGCCACGCAGCCCGTGGAGTCATCGGGCGAACTCGTGTTCGTCGCGCCCGATCATCTGGAAAAGATCACGCAGAACCCCAAGCCCGAGCACCTCGTGGTGGACGGCGACATGCTGACCGTGCAGCGCGAGAACCACAAATACACGCTGGCGCTCGCGCGCTATCCCGAGCTGGGCGCGTTCATCGAGAGCATTCGTGCGACGCTCGCGGGCAACCGCTTCGCGCTGGAGCAGGTGTACAAGGTCGCGCTCACGGGTGAGGGCGACGACTGGACGCTCACGCTCACGCCGCTCGACTCGCGCATGCGCAAGGTGGTGAACACCATCACGATAGACGGCACGCGCGACGCGATGCGCAGCGTCGCGATCCAGCAGGCGGACGGCGATCATTCGGTGATGCGCCTGCACGCCCTTTCCGCGGACGCGAACTGATGGACCCGCGCGCCCATCCGGTCCTTGCGCGCGGCTTCGCGCTCGTGCAGCGCCGCGCCGTCGCGGTGTGGCTGCTGTGCCTCGTCGCGTGCGCGGTGGCGATCGGCCGCGCGAATTTCACCGCCGATCTCTCGGCGTTTCTGCCGCGCTCGCCGAGCCCCACGCAGCAAGTGCTCGTCGATCAACTGCGCGACGGGCTGGCGTCCCGGCTCATTCTGATCGGCATCGACGGCGGCTACGAGAGCACGCGCGCGGAGCTTTCGCGCCGCGTGGCGGCGAGCTTGCGCGCCGACCCGCAATTCGTGGCGATTCACAACGGCTCGGGCCAGAACGACGCGCGCGACGAGCAGTTCATGTTCGCGCACCGCTATGTGCTGAGTCCGGCGGTCACGCCGCAACACTTCTCGGAACAGGGGTTGCACGAAGCACTGGGCGAGAGCCTCGATCTGCTGACCTCATCGGCGGGCCTCGTTGCCAAGGACCTGCTGCCGCGCGACCCGACGGGCGAAGTGGCCGCGATGGTCGGCCAGCTCGACAGCGCGGCGCAGCCTGCGAGCCGCGGCGGCGTATGGGCCTCGCGCGACGGCCGGCGCGCCGTGCTGGTGGCGCAAACGGCGGCCGCCGGCTCCGACACCGACGCCCAGTCGCACGCCATCGACGCCGTGCGCGCCGCCTTTGCCGCCGCCACGCACAGCTTGCCCAATGCTTCGGCCTACCAGGTATTGTTGACGGGGCCGGGCGTGTTCGGGGTCGCCACGCGCGACGCCATTCGCCACGACGTCGAACGCCTCTCCACCCTGAGCCTCGTGCTGATCGTCGCGCTGCTGCTCACGCTGTACCGTTCGCCGCGCACGCTGGGGCTCGGCCTCTTGCCGGTGTTCTCGGGCGTGGCGGCGGGCATTGCCACGGTTTCGCTCGTGTTCGGCTCGGTGCATGGCTTGACGCTCGGCTTCGGCACGACGCTGATGGGCGAGGCGGTGGACTACTCGATCTACCTGTTCGTGCAGTCGTCGCAGGGCGGCCCCCGCGGCGCGCCGCAGGGCCGCGAGACGATGCGGGCCTGGCTCGCCGCTTACTGGCCGACCATCCGCCTTGGCGTGCTGACCTCGGTGTGCGGCTTCGCGACGATGCTGTTCTCGGGCTTCCCCGGCCTCGTGCAACTCGGGCTCTATTCGATCGCGGGCCTCGTGAGCGCCGCGCTCGTCACGCGCTTCGTGCTGCCGCAGCTGTGCGGCGGCGCAGTCGCGATTCGCGATGTGTCGCGCATCGGCGCGGCGCTCGCGCGCCTCGCGCACGCCGCGCCGCGCCTGCGCTGGCCGCTCGCGGCGCTCGTGCTCGCCGCGCTGGCGTCGCTCTGGCTGCATCGCGACGACCTCTGGAGCCACGAGCTTTCTTCCCTGAGCCCCGTGCCCGCCGCGAGCCAGGCGCTCGACACGCGTCTGCGCGCGGACGTAGGCGCGCCCGATGTGCGCTATCTCGTGGTGATTCCGGCCGCGAACGAGCAGGCCGCGCTCGAAGGCGCGGAGAAGGTTGGCGCACAGTTGCAGCCGCTCGTCGAGCGTGGCGTGCTGGGCGGCTTCGAGAGCCCCGCGCGCTACCTGCCGAGCGACGCCACCCAGCGTGCGCGCCTCGCGAGCCTGCCCGCAAAGGACGTGCTCACGGCGCGCCTGCAGGAGGCGATCAAGAACCAGCCGGTGGACGTGAGGCCCGACGCTTTCGCGCCGTTCCTCGCCGACGTCGAGGCGGCACGCAATGCGCCGCTCGTCACGCGCGCGGATCTCAAGGGCACGTCGATGGCGCTCGCCGTCGACGCGCTCCTGACCCAGCGCGACGGCCAATGGAGCGCCATGCTCGCCCTGCGCGCGCCGCGCAATGCACAGAGCGCACAGGCCGCGAATACGCCGAGCCTCAACGCCGGTTCCGTGAGCGACGCCGTCGCCCGCGCGGACGTGCCGGGTGCACTCTTCGTCGACCTGAAGGCCGAAGCCGACCGCATGTACGTGGACTACGTGCACGAAGACATTCGCCTCTCGCTCGCGGGTTTCGTCGTCATCGTCGTGCTGCTGGTGTTCTCGCTGCGCTCGTTCTCGCGCGCGGCGCGTGCGCTCGCGCCGCTCGTCGCGGCGGTGCTGGTCGTGGCGGCGGGATTCGCGCTGGCGGGCGTATCGCTCACCATCCTGCACCTGGTCGGCATGCTGCTGATCGTCGCGGTGGGCTCGAACTATGCGTTGTTCTTCTGCAAGCGCGACGACGCAGCGGGCATCACGCCGCGCACGCTCGTCTCGCTGCTCGTCGCCAATCTCGCGACGGTGGCGGGCTTCGGCCTGCTCTCGCTGTCTCATGTGCCGCTGCTCGAAACGTTCGGGCTGACGGTCGGCCCGGGCGCGATGCTCGCGCTCGTGTTCGCGGCGATTCTCGCGCCGCCGCTCGTGCACAGCAGCGCCGAGGCGCACGTGAGCGCCGATACCCGCGACGAGCGGCGGCCCGCTCGCCCGCGTAGCGAACGCGCGCAGATGACCCACCCGCACGGAGGCCGCGCATGAACTCGGCTTCGTTGCGCGCTACGCATGTGACGCCCGCGTCCGCCACGGCGCGCCGCTGGAAGCCGTCGCCCTACATTTACGGCGCGGCGGCGTTGCACGCGGGCGCGGCCGCCGCCGTGGTCGCACAGCCGCACGCGTGGCCGTGGGCCGCGGGCAGCGTGGTTGCCTCGCATCTCGCGCTGACCGCCGCGGGTCTGTGGCCGCGCAGCGCGCTGCTCGGCCCGAACTGGACGCGCCTGCCCGAACACGCGGCGCAGCGCATCGCGCTCACCATCGACGATGGTCCGGACCCCGAAGTGACGCCGCGCGTGCTCGACCTGCTGGACCATTTCGATGCGCGCGCAACGTTCTTCTGCATCGGCGATCTGGCGCGCCGCTACCCGCATCTGGTCGAAGCGATCGTGGCGCGCGGCCATGCCGTCGAGAACCATAGCCAGCGCCATCGGCATACGTTTTCGCTCTCGGGGCCGCTCGTGATGAGGCGCGAGATCGCGGCGGCGCAGCGCACGCTCACCGAAATCGCGGGTACGCCGCCGCGCTTTTTCCGCGCACCGGCGGGCCTGCGCAATCCGTTCCTCGAGCCGGTGCTGTGCGGTCTCGGCCTGCACCTCGCGAGCTGGACGCGGCGCGGCTTCGACACCTGCGCGAAAGAGGCCGGCACGGTCACGCACCGTTTGCTCGATGGCCTCGCTGCGCGTGACATCCTGCTCGTGCACGACGGCCACGCGGCGCGCGACGCGCGCGGCAAGCCGCTCGTGCTCGACGTGCTGCCGCCGCTCCTGCGCGCCGCCGCCGAACGCCAGCTGCAGTGGACCACGCTGCGCGCGTGCCTCGACGGCGAAGCCGGTCAACCCTGATTCCACCGCTGCGCCAAACGGAACGACTGACGTGAAACCACTGATCCTTTCGCATTTCACCGCTACCAGCTGCCTCGGGCGCGGGCTCGACGCGACGCTCGACGCGCTGCGCGGCAAGCGCGGGGGCCTCGCGCGCTGCGACTTCGCGCGCGCGGACCTCGATACGTGGATCGGCGAAGTGGCGGGCCTCGAAAGCGAGACGCTGCGCGCCGATCTCGCGGACTACGCGTGCCGCAACCACCGTCTCGCGCAGATCGGCTTCACGCAGGACGGTTTCGCCGAACACATCGAGGCCGCCGTCGCGCGCTATGGCGCCGAGCGGGTGGGCGTGTTCGTCGGCACCAGCACTTCGGGCATTCTCGAAACCGAAAACGCCTACCGGCAACGCGACCTGGAAAGCGGCGCGCTCAAGCCTGGCTTTCACTATGCGCAGACGCACAACCCGTTCGCGCTGGCCTCGTTCGTGCGCGCGTACTTCGGCCTGCGCGGCCCGGCCACGTCGATTTCTTCGGCCTGCTCTTCAGGCGCGAAGGTGTTCGGCTCCGCGCGCCGCATGATCGAGGCGGGGTTGATCGACGCGGCCGTAGTGGGCGGCGTCGATTCGCTCTGCCTGACGACGTTGTACGGTTTCAACTCGCTTGAACTGCTGTCGCGCGATCCGTGCCGCCCGTTCGACGTGAACCGCAATGGCATTTCGATCGGCGAGGCCGCGGCGTTCGCCTTCCTCGAGCGCACGCCGGACACGCTGGACGACGACGCGATCCTGCTGCTCGGCGTGGGCGAATCGAGCGACGCGCATCACATGTCGTCGCCGCATCCCGACGGGCTCGGCGCGCGCGCCGCGATGGCGCAGGCGCTTTCCACCGCGGGCGTGGCCGCCGGCGAAATCGGCTACATCAATCTGCATGGCACGGCCACGCCGAGCAACGACGTCGCCGAAAGCCGCGCGATCAACGCGCTGTTCGAGCGCACGCCGTGCAGTTCGACCAAGGGCGCGACGGGGCATACGCTCGGCGCGGCGGGCGCGCTCGAGGCCGTGATCGCGGCGCTCGCGCTGCGTCATCGCTTCGTGCCCGCCGGCGTCAACACCACGCAGCCCGACGCCGCGCTCGGCCTCGACTACGTGCTGGAAAGCCGCGAGGCGCAAGTCGGCGCCGCGCTGAGCAATTCATTCGGGTTTGGCGGCACGAACTGCAGCCTCCTGTTCGGCCGCGCGGACCGCGCACATCACGGATGACCGCCATGAGACTTTCCGCATTCATCGAAAGCGTCGGCGTGATCGGCCCGGGTCTCGCCAACTGGCCGCAGACGGCCGACGTGCTCGCCGCGCGCACGTCCTACGCGAGCGCACGCACGGTGCTGCCGCCGCCGGAAGGGCTGCCGGCGGCAGAGCGCCGCCGCACCGGGGCCGTCGTCAAGACCGCGCTCGCCGTGGGCCACGAAGCCGTCGCGGCGAGCGGCCGCGATGCGACGACGCTCGCCGCCGTGTTCGCGGCCTCGGGTGGAGATGGTCAGAACTGCCACATAATCTGCGACGCGCTGGCCGGCGACGACCGCCTGCTTTCGCCCACGCGATTTCACAACTCGGTGCACAACGCGCCCGCGGGCTACTGGAGCATCGCGACGCGCGACCGGGCCGCATCGAACGTGCTGTGCGCGCACGACGGCAGCTTCGCGGCGGGGCTGCTCGAAAGCGCGTGCCAGGTGGCCGTGGATGGCGTACCCACCTTGCTGATCGCCTACGACGCCGACTATCCCGAGCCGCTGCACGCGTTGCGGCCCGTGGCCGATGCATTCGGCGTGGCGCTCGTGCTCGCGCCGCAGGCGAGCGCGGCGACGCTCGCGCGCTTGGACATGACGCTCACCGAAGCGCTGGCGACGCCGCTCGCCTCGCCCGAACTCGAAGCGCTGCGCACGAACAATCCCGCCGCGCGCGTGCTGCCGCTGCTCGAAGCGCTCGCGTGCATGGACACATCCGGCCGGCCTGCGAGCGTGGTCATCGACTACATGCCCGAGTTGCGCGTGCAAATCGACGTCACGCCCCTGGACGCCTCTGGAGAGGGGGCATGACGACGCAAGCCACCCTGCCGGCTACGCTCGCGGACGTGATCGCGAACACCGCGCCGGGCGCGCCGCTCGACCGCGCGTGGATCGCGGCGCGCATCCCGCACAGCGGCGCGATGTGCCTGCTCGACGCGGTGCAGGCGTGGGACGAAACGCGCATCCGCTGCGTGGCGACCAGCCATCGCGATCCGCACAACCCGCTGCGCTCGCGCGGCCGCCTCGCGGCGGTGTGCGGCGTGGAGTACGCGGCGCAGGCCATGGCAGTGCATGGCGCGTTGCTCGGCGCACTGGATGGCGCAGCCGCGGGGCGCCCGCGCGTGGGTTTTCTGGCGAGCGTGCGCAGCGTGGTGGCGCATGTCGAGCGCCTCGACACGCTCGCCGCGCCGCTCGCGATCGAAGCCGAGCGCGTGAGCGGCAGCGGCAATACGATACTCTATGGTTTTACGGTGCGCGGCGCGGGCCGCGTGCTGCTTACGGGACGCGCGGCGGTCATGCTCGACGCGTCCGCAGTCATTCGATGACAATAGAAAAGGGAGCCCGATGATGAAATCCAAACGGTTCATACTTGCCGCGCTCGTGCTGGGCATGGCCAGCTCGATGGCGCACGCCGACCTTCACGAAGTGAAGGAGAACATCAAGCACGACTCGAAGGAAGCGGCCACGAAAACCGGCCACGCCGCACGCGACTTCGGCCACGCCACCGCGCACGCGGCGAAGACGGTGGGCCACGGCATCGCGCATGCGTCGCGTGAAGGCTACGAGGCCACCAAGCGCGCGACCAAGCGCGTGTTCCACAAGGACGGCAGCGGCGAAAGCAGCGACAAGAGCCAGGCGTAAGGTGATTTTTGCTATGTGCCGGCGCGCGTAGTCGTTTACCCTCGCCCCCACCCACGCGCCGCACATGCCCGCCCACCCGGCGCGCCTTCCCGTCCGCGCCCTGTTAACCGGCTCGCCGCCGGCTTCCCAACGCTTCAAGAATCGCGCCGCCCCTGCCGTTAACACAGGGGCGGCGCAATCGCTCGCCTGACGGCGGGCGGTTTGCCGCGCACCACACTAGAGATCGAGCCGGCCGCGGGCGCTACCTGCACCACACGCACCGCGGCAACAAGAGGGGAAGAAGGTATGGTCTATTCCCAAGCGGCGGGAGCGTTCGGCGCAGCGGGATCAGGGGGCGGTCAGTCGGAGGTGTCGAAAGAATCGGACGGGGCAACCAGCGGCGCCGCGAGCGGAACAGATGCGGCGCTCGCCCAGGAACGCAGCGTATTGCGGCTGGTCTCGCGCAGCATGCCGCTGCCGGAACTACTCGCGGAGGTCTGCTGCCGCGCCGGGCGGCTGCTGGGCGCGGGCGCGAACTGCGCGGTCCTGCAACTCGATGCCGACGGCCAGCGCCTGCGCATCGGCAGCGCGCCGTCCTTGCCGGCGCAGTATCACGCCGCGTTCGACGGCACGCCGGTCGGTTCCGGCACGAGCCCGTCCGGCACGGCGATCGCCGAGCGGCGCACGGTGTGCGTGGAGGACTACGAACTCGCGTACGAGTGGGGCGAGTACCGCCGCATCGCGCTCGACAGCGGCCTGCGCGCGGTCTGGACCACGCCGCTCGACGACGACCACGGCGGCGTGCTGGGCGCGCTCGCCGTGTACCAGAGCCGGCCCTGGCGGCCCAGCGCGGCCGAGGAGGCGCTGCTGTGCGACATCGCCCGCAGCGTCGCGGCCATGCTCAACCAGCAGACCATGGCCGAGCGTCTCGCGCTCAGCGAGGAGCACCATCGCCTCGTAGTCGACCACCTCAACGAAGGCATCGTGATGCAGGCCCGCGACGACACCGTGCTCGCCTGCAACCGCAGCGCGCGGCGTCTCCTGCGCCTGCCCGAGGACGCCATCGGGCTGAGCATCATGAAGGTGATTCCGCGCGTGCTCGACGAAAGCGGCAAGCCCCTGCCCGTCTCGAAGCGCCCGAGCATGAAGGCGCTCGAAACGGGCAAGCCGGTGCTCGGCGAGACGGTCGGCCTCGAACTCGCGGATGGCGAGATCGTCTGGGTGAGCGAGAACGTGCTGCCGATCTTCCGGCCCGGCGAAAGCGAGCCGATCTCCGTGGTGGTCTCGTTCACGGACATCGGGCCCGTGCGCGAGGCGCAGCAGCAATTGCGCTACCTCGCCACGCGCGACGCGCTCACGGGCCTGTACAACCGCACCTTCCTCGCCGAGCGCATGCATGCGATGCTGGAGCGCGCCACGTGTTCGGCGAAGCCGGCGCTGCTCTTCGTCGATCTCGACGGCTTCAAGAAGGTCAATGACACGGGCGGCCACGAAGCCGGCGACTCGCTGCTGCTCGACGTGGGGCGGCGCCTCACCGGCTGCGTGAGCGAGGCCGACACGCTCGCGCGCGTGGGCGGCGACGAGTTCGTGATAGCGGTGTGCTGCTACAAAAGCGTGGACGAACTCGTCGCGCTCGCGCAGCGCGTGCTCGGCGCGCTTGCCGCGCCATTCGCGGTGGCGGGCAATGAGTACTACCTGGGCGCCTCGATCGGCATCAGCCTCTATCCCGACGATGGCCGCAGCGCCGCCGCGCTCATGCGCAACGCCGACTCGGCCATGTACGCGGCCAAGCAGCGCGGCACCAACCAGTTCCAGTTCTTCACGACCGAGTTACGCCAGCGCCTGCAGCGCCGCTTCCAGATCGAGCGGGGGCTGCGTCGCGCGCTCGCTTCGGGCGAACTGCGCCTCGTCTATCAGCCGATCGTGGATGGCGAAAGCGGCCGCATGATCGGCGCGGAGGCGCTGCTGCGCTGGGAGAGCGAGGAGCTGGGCCAGGTCTCGCCGGTGGAGTTCATCCCCGTGGCCGAGGACACCGGCATGATCATCCCGATCGGCCAGTGGGTGCTCGAGCACGCGTGCCGCCAGGCCGCGCAGTGGCGGCGCCTCTTCGCGCCCGACTTCGTCATGGCGGTCAACTTCTCGCCGCGCCAGATCGCGGACGGGCTGGTCGAGCAGGTGGAGGGGTGCCTCGCGCGCACGGGGCTCGCGCCCGATGCCCTCGAAGTGGAGATCACCGAAGGCATTCTCATGAGCGACAGCCAGAGCGTGCTGCCTCTCCTGCATGCGCTGAACGCCATTGGCGTGCGCATTTCGGTGGACGACTTCGGCACCGGCTACTCGTCGCTCGCGTATCTGAAGCGTTTTCCGCTGCATCACCTGAAGGTCGATCGCACGTTCGTGGCGGGCCTGCCCGACAACCGCGACTCGGTGGCGATCACCCAGGCCGTCGTGGCGATGGCGCATTCGCTCGGCATGCGCGTGACCGCCGAAGGCGTGGAAACGCCCGAGCAGGCGTCGTTTCTGCGCTCGCTGCGTTGCGAGCGGCAGCAGGGCTACCTGTTCGGCAGGCCGGTGAGCGCCCAGGCCTGCGCGGCGCTGCTGCGCGAGCATGCCGCCGGCCGCGTGCGCGAGGGCGTGTGAGCGTCCTGATCCGGCACGGTCGTGCGGGAGCGGCAGGCTCAAGATTTCCCGCGCCAGGCCGTAGACGTTGGCAGGGAGCGGATGCCGGACGCATCGCGCCACACGTAAAGGACACGAGAGAATCATGGATAGCGGCTTCGCAATCGACGAACGAACCCGCCTGACGAGCACGAACCAGTTCGAGCTGCTGCTTTTCCGTCTCGGCGCGGCGCCGGGCAGCGAGGTTGGCGAAGTCTTCGGCATCAACGTTTTCAAGGTACGGGAAATCCTCAGCATGCCGGCGATCACGCCGATCGCGGCGTCGTCCCCCTACGTACTCGGCGCGGCGAACATCCGCGGCCAGGTGATGCCCGTGATCGATCTGCCGCGGCTCATGGGCTGCGAGCCGGCCACGGGCCTGAACATCCTGCTGGTGACCGAATTCGCGCGCTCCACCCAGGGCTTCGCGCTCGAAAGCGTGGACGAGATCGTGCGGCTCGAATGGAGCCAGGTGCTGACCGCCGACGTCACGATGGGCAACCGCGTGACGAGCATTGCGCGGCTCGAGAACGACCCCGAGAGCAAGAAGCTCGTGCAGGTGGTGGACGTGGAGCAGGTGCTGCGCGACGTGTTTCCGGCGCAGCACGGCGCGGTCGTGCCGGAAGACGTGGGCGAGCCCGCGATGATTCCGCCGGGCGCAAAGGTGCTGGCCGCCGACGACTCGGGTTTCGCGCGCGAGCTGATCGGCCAGAGCCTCAAGGCGCTCGGCGTGGAATACACGATGGCGAAGACGGGCCTCGAAGCGTGGAAGCAGCTCGACGCAATCGCGACGAGCGCGGAACGCGACGGCGTGCGCGCGAAGGATCGCATCGCGCTCGTGCTGACCGACCTCGAAATGCCGGAGATGGATGGCTTCACGCTGACGCGCAAGATCAAGGCGGACCCGCGCACCGTGGATATCCCCGTGGTGATTCATTCATCGCTCACGGGCACCGCGAACGAAGCGCATGTGAAGAACGCAGGCGCGAGCGGCTATGTGGCGAAATTCGCCGCCGGCGACCTCGCGGGTGCGATTCGCAGCGCGCTGGCCGGCAAGCCCATTTACGCCTGATTTCATCAGCTGATGTTCGCGCCGGTGCGCAATGTGCCGGCGCGCCTCCCAATCCGATTCCTCATACCTGTGCCCGCCAGGCATGCCATATGCGCGCTATCCAGCGCCACATTGTCGGCATAAATATCACGTTGTGATATGTTGCCTATAATGACTTGGCGGCTGCACTTATTTTGCGCGCTTGTGGCCATGTCGATGGCCGACTGTCTGCGCGAGGAGGAGGGATCATGGGTGGCAATCTTTCCAACCCGGCACCGCTAGGCCTTGCCGGATTTGCATTCACCACGTGGATGCTAAGCATGATCAACGCGGGCTGGTACAGCGCCGATTCGATGGGCCTCGTGCTCGCGCTCGCGTTCGCGTTCGGCGGCACGGCGCAGATGATCGCCGGCGTGATGGAGTTCCCGCGCGGCAACACGCTCGGCACCGTGGCGTTCCTGAGCTACGGCGCGTTCTGGTGGTCCTTTGCGCTGTTCGTGGGTTTCCTGGGTACGAAGGTGCCCGAGTCGTTCGTCGGCTGGTATCTGCTCGTCTGGGGCGTGTTCACCTTTTATATGTGGATTGGCTCCATGCATACGAGCACCTCGGTCCAGCTCGTGTTTCTCGCACTCTGGATTACCTACGGACTGCTTGCGATCGGCATCTGGACCGGCATGTCGATGATCACGCGTCTGGGCGGCTATACAGGCCTCATTACCGCTGTCCTCGCGTTCTACGCCTCCGCGGCCATGGTGATCAACGAGAGCTTTGGGCGCATCGTGCTGCCCACGCATCCCTACGTCGCGCCGCAGCCGCGTGCGGCTTGAGTGTTCCCGACGCCGCCGCGCCGTTGCGGCGCGGCGGCGCCTCATCCCGAGGAGTGAATCATGGATGAGCATCGGGTCTTTCCGCCGCCCGCGGAATGGACCGCAAAAGCATGGGTCGATCAGGCCGGATACGAAGCGATGTACCGCCGCTCGACCGAGGACCCCGAAGCATTCTGGGGCGAGCAGGGCAAGCGGCTCGACTGGATCAAGCCCTATACCCAGGTGAAAGATGTGTCGTTCGCAAGCCGCGACCTGCACATACGCTGGTTCTACGACGGCACGCTGAACGCCAGCAGCAATTGCCTCGACCGGCATCTGGCGACGCGCGGCGATCGTCCCGCCATCATCTGGGAAGGCGACGATCCGAAGGTCAGCCGCACGCTCACGTATCGCGAGCTGCATGCACAGGTCTGCAAGTTCGCCAACGCGTTGAAGTCGCTGGGCGTGAAGCGGGGCGACCGCGTGACCATCTATATGCCGATGATTCCCGAGGCCGCCGTGGCCATGCTCGCCTGCGCGCGCATCGGTGCGATCCATTCGGTCGTGTTCGGCGGCTTCTCGCCCGAGGCGCTGGCCAACCGCATTCAGGACTGCGCCTCGACCATCCTCATCACCGCGGACGAAGGCGTGCGCGGCGGCCGCACGATTGCGATGAAGGCCAGCGCCGACGACGCCATGGCGAAATGTCCCGACGTGACGACGTGCGTGGTAGTGCGGCGTACCGGCGGCAAGGTCGACTGGCGCGAAGGGCGCGACCACTGGTATCACGATCTGATCGATCGGAGTCCTGCGGAGTGTCCACCGGAAGCAATGAACGCGGAGGATGCGCTCTACATTCTCTATACCTCCGGATCGACCGGCAAGCCCAAGGGCGTCGTGCATACCACGGGCGGCTATCTGACCTACGTGTCGCTCACGCATCAGTACGTGTTCGACTATCACGACGGCGACATCTACTGGTGTACCGCGGACGTCGGCTGGGTCACGGGGCACAGCTATATCGTGTACGGGCCGCTCGCCAACGGCGCGACCACGCTCATGTTCGAAGGCGTGCCGAACTATCCGGACAGCTCGCGCTTCTGGCAGGTCTGCGACAAGCACAACGTGCAGATCATCTACACGGCGCCGACCGCGATCCGCGCGCTCGTGCGCGATGGGGAAGGGCCGGTCAAGCGCACGTCACGCAAGTCGCTGCGGTTGCTCGGCACGGTGGGCGAGCCGATCAACCCGGCGGCGTGGCTCTGGTATTACGAGGTGGTAGGCGACAAGCGCTGCCCGGTGGTCGACACATGGTGGCAGACCGAAACGGGCGGCATCATGCTCACGCCGCTGCCCGGCGCGACCACGCTCAAGCCCGGCTCGGCCACGCGACCGTTCTTCGGCATCCGTCCGGCCATCGTCGATGAAAAGGGCACCGTGCTCGAAGGCGCGGCGTCGGGCAGCCTTTGCATGCTCGACTCGTGGCCGGGGCAGATGCGCTACGTCTATGGCGACGCGGACCGCATGCGCCAGGTCTACTACAGCCAGTTCGAAGGCAAGTACTACACGGGCGACGGCTGCTATCGCGACGCCGACGGCGACTACTGGATCACGGGCCGCATCGACGACGTGGTGAACGTCTCGGGCCACCGGCTCGGCACGGCGGAGGTGGAGAGCGCGCTGGTCTCGCATGCCGACGTGGCCGAGGCGGCCGTGGTGGGCTTCCCGCATTCGCTCAAGGGGCAGGGCATCTACGCCTACGTGACGCTCAAGGCGGGCGTGGAGCCGAACGAAACGCTGCGCGCCGATCTGGTCGCGCTGGTGCGCAAGGAGATCGGGCCGATTGCCAGCCCGGACTGCATCCAGTGGGCGCCGGTGCTGCCGAAGACGCGCTCGGGCAAGATCATGCGCCGCATTCTGCGCAAGATCGCCGATGGCGATTACGACAATCTCGGGGACGTTTCAACGCTCGCCGACCCGCGGGTCGTGAAGGAGTTGATCGATCATCGCGTTGCGCATTGAAGTCACTGGCGCGTGAACAAGCGCCCCAGCTGCGGCTCGCTATCCAGCACCCCCGCGAGCCGCAGCGCGTGCCACGCCATCGCGTAGTTGCTGGACAGCACGGGCTTGCCGGTCTGCGCTTCGATCTGCGGCACGAGCGCGGCCACGCGCAGGCTCGTGCACGACACGAACACCGCATCGGCATCGTCGTGTCGCGCCAGCGTTTCTATCGCACTGCGAATCGAATTCGCGTCGATGCGCGCCACCTCGTTGTCGTCCGCATGCTCGAACGAAGCCATACGCGTGACGGTCACGCCGCGCGCCTCGATGTAATCGCGCATGAAGTCGTTGATGGTGCGCACGTAGGGCGTCAGCAGCGCCACGCGGCGCACCTCGAGCGCCTTTAGCGCGGCGAGCGCGGCCGTGATCGGCGTGGTGCAGGCAATCTCGGGCCGCGCCTCGCGGATGCGCGCCGCGACCTTCTCTTCGCCTATCACCATCGAAGCCGACGTGCAGCCGAACGCCACCACGTCGAGGCGCTCGCCGGGCAGCATGAGGCTCACCGCGGGCGCGATGCGCGCCTCGATTTCCGCGAGGCGCGGCGGCGTGATGTCCGGCGAATTCTCGAGCCGGCTCTCGTAGAACGCCACGCCCGGCTGGCGCAACAGGTCGCGCCATTCGTATTCGATCGTGTGATCGGTGGCCAGCACGACGAGGCCGATTGCGGCGCGGCGGGCAATGCCGCCGTCCAGCGCGAAATCGAGCTTCGTGTAGGCATCCTCGTGATGTTGCGGCGGTGCGGTAATGGTCATCTCAGCGTCAATCCCGTCATGTCGAGTTCGGGCTCGCGCCCGGCCATGATGTCGGCGAGCAGTTTTGCGGTGCCGCACGACATGGTCCAGCCCATGTGTCCGTGACCCGTGTTCAGAAAGAGGTTGCGATGGCGCGTGCGGCCGATCAGCGGCGTGCCCTCGGGCGTCATCGGGCGCAGCCCGGCCCAGTACGCCGGCTGCGTGTAGTCGGCGCCCTGCGGGAAGAGTTCGCGCGCCGCCTGCATCATCGAAGTGAAATCGCCGGGCGTGTGCCGCGTGTCGTAGCCCGCGAAATCCGCGGTGGCCGTGAAACGCAGGCGTGCGCCAAAGCGCGCCCATGCCACGAGATGGTTCTCGTCCACCCCGCCCATCTCGGGCGGGCGATGCTCGGGCCCGCACGGAAACGTGGCCGAATAGCCCTTCACAGGATAGACCGCGATGCGGTAGCCGAGCGGCCGCGCGAGGATCGGCGACCAGGAACCGAGCGCGAGCACGTAGTCGTCGCCCTGGATCACGCCGGCGCTCGTGCGCACGCTCGCAATGCGGTCGCCGGCGGCTTCGATGGCCTCGATCGGGGCGTCGAACACGAAGCGCACACCCATACGTTCGCAAACGTCCTTGAGCCCACGCGTGAAGCGGTGCGCGTCGCCGCTTGCGTCGCTGGGGCAGTAGATCGCGCCCGCGATGCGCCCGCGCGCGTGGGCGAGCGCGGGCTCGCGCGCCGCGACCGCGGCGGCGTCGAGCGTTTCGAGCGGCAGTCCGTTTTCCACGAGGATCGACATGTGGGCGCGGCCGCGCTCGAACGAGGCGGCGTCGCGATAGAGATAGAGCAGGCCGCGGCTGATCAGGTCGTACTCGAGCTGCTCGCGCGCCGTGACCTCCTGCAGTTGATGCTGCGAATAGCAGCACAGCCTCACCTTGCGCGAGGTGTTCTCGCGCGAGCGCGCCTCGGTGCAGTTGAGCAGGAATTGTGCGCACCAGGCCCACATGTGCGGATCGGCCTTCAGGCGCAGGCGCAACGCCTGGCCCTCGACGAACAGCGATTTGAGCAGGATTTTCGGCGCGCGGGGCGAGGCCCACGTGTACGAGTGGCCCGGCGCGACGAGCCCCGCGTTGGCGAAACTGGTTTCGAGCGCAACGCCTGCGCGTCGCTCGATCACGGTGACGTCGCGGCCGTCGCGCGCGAGGTAATACGCGCTCGTGACGCCCGCGATGCCGCCGCCCAGTACGATGGTCTTCATTCGCGCCCCTCCGTGCGTGTATACAAAGTACCTTCACGCTGCCGCGAGCGCACGCAATTTGTATACGCGCATACCCTATGGCAGCTAAACGGTTGCATGCATCTATCATGGATAAGTCGTTATGCGCCGGTACCCATGCAAGCTGCGCGCCATGAGCGCGCGAGGCCTGCAGGGCATCGCACCGGACGAATTATTTCGTTTCGCTAACTGACCGCGCGGGCTCGCCTGCGTTGCGGCATCGCCCGGTCGGGTCCACGCTCAGGAGCCGCTCATATGAATCCTCAGAACAATGGCGCGCTGCACGCAACCCTCGCGCTCACGCTCTTTTCGCTCGCCGCGCTGGCGCCTGGACTCGCCCAGGCGCAGACCATCAAGATCGGCGTGCCGGTGCCGCTTTCGGGCAGCAGCGCCGCAGCAGGCACGGATATCCTGAACGGCGCGAAGCTCGCGGCCGCGAAGATCAACGCGGCGGGTGGCGTGCTCGGCAAGCAGATCGAACTCGTACCCGAAGACGACGCGTGCGACGCACAAACGGCGGTTCAGGCCGCACAGAAACTCGTGGACGCGGGCGTGGTTGCCGTGGCGGGCGGCTACTGCTCGAGCGCGGCACTGCCCGAATTGACCGCCTTCCACCGCGCCGGCATTCCCTACGTGCTCGATGCCTCGACCAATCCGAAGCTCACGGAAATGGGCTACGACAACGTGTTCCGCACGATTGGCCGCGACGACGAGCAAGGGCCTTTCGCGGCCAGCTTCATGAAGAATTCGCTGCACGTGAAGCGCGCGGCGGTGATCGACGACAACACGACCTATGCCAAGGGTCTCGCGCAGAACACCGTGGAATCGCTCAAGAAGATGGGCGTGGACGTCGTCTACGCCGACTCGATCACGCCGGGCCAGATGGATTATTCGCCGACGCTCACCAAGGTTTCCTCGCTCAAGCCGGACGTGATCTATTACACGGGTTATTTCTCCGAAGCGGGTCTGCTCGTGAAGGAAGCGCGCCAGGTGGGCCTGAAGATGACCTTCATGGGCGGCGACGGCACCAATGACCCCACGCTCATGAAGACCGCAGGGCCGGCCGCCGACGGCATGATCATCACGACGGCACCGCTCGCGCAGTTCCTGCCTGGCGCGCACGACTACCTCGATCAGTACACCAAGACCTATGGTCAGGGGCCGGGGCCGTACTCGGTGTACGAGTACGACGCCGTGGGCGTGACCGCCAAGGCCATCGCCGACGGCAAGTCGGCCAAGCCCGCGGACATCAGCGCCGCGCTGCACAAGATCACGAACTACCAGGGCGCCACGGGGACGATCGGTTTCAATCCGAAGGGCGACCGCAGCCGCGCCGTGTACATCACGGTCGTCGTGCACAACGATCAGTTCGAGCCTTACCAGCGCCAGGATGCCAACGGCAAGTGGGTGGCAATGAAGTAAGCGCCCCGGGCCGCTCATGAGCACCTTTTTCCAGTTCGTCATCGAGGGGCTGACGATCGGCTCGTTCTACGCGCTCGTCGCCCTCGGCTACACGATGGTCTACGGCATCATCCGGCTCATCAACTTCGCACACGGGGATCTCTTCATGGTGGGCGCGTTCGTGGGCTGGACCGCGCTCGCAGCGCTCGCGGCCGCGCGCCTGCCGCTCGCGCTCGCGCTGTTCGTGGCCTTCGCGGCGGCCATGCTCGCGACCGGCGTGCTCGGCGTGGCGATCGCGCGCGTGGCCTATCAGCCGTTGCTGCGCGCGCCGCGCCTGTCCATTCTCATTACGGCGCTGGCCGTTTCGCTGCTGCTGGAGAACGGCGTGCTGATCGCCTACGGCGCGGGCTTTCGCACCTACCCGCACCTGCTCACGCATACCGGCTTCGACGTTGCGCAAGTGCACATCACGTTTGCGCAGATCGGCATTATCGCGGCCAGCTTCGCGCTGATGATCGCGCTGTATTTGTTCGTCCACCATACGTTCGTCGGCACGGCCATGCGCGCACTCGCCATCGATCAGGATGCGGCGCGGCTCATGGGCATCGACGTCGAGCGGCTCATCCAGCTCACGTTTTTCATCGGCTCGGCGCTCGCCGCGGTCGCCGGCGTGATGGAAGGGCTCTTCTACACGCAGATCAACTTCTTCATGGGCTTCGTGCTCGGGCTGCGCGCGTTCACGGCGGCCGTGCTCGGCGGCATCGGCAATATTCCGGGGGCGATGGTCGGCGGCTTCCTGATCGGCTTGCTGGAGGCGTTCGGCGCGGGGTATGTGTCCTCCCAATGGACCGACGTGTTCGTGTTCGGTGTGCTGATCGCCGTGCTCGTGGTGAAGCCCACCGGGCTGTTCGGCGAACGCGTGGTCGAGAGGATGTAAGCCATGCGCGCGCGGGCCACGGACACCTCATGGGTCGTTTCCGGCGTGCTGATCGCGTTGGCGATCGCGCTGCCCAAGTTCGCGAGCGGCTATATCGTCGACGTCGGGCTCACCATCATCACGTACGCGATTCTGGGCCTCGGCTTGAACATCGTCGTGGGCTATGCCGGCTTGCTCGACCTCGGCTACGCGGCGTTTTTCGCCATCGGCGCCTATACGACGGCGCTGCTCGAGACGCTGCTGCACTTCTCGTTCTGGGCGACGCTGCCGTTCAGCCTGGTGTTCGCGGGCGCTTCCGGTGCCGTGATCGGCTATCCCACCTTGCGTCTGCGTAGCGACTATCTCGCCATCGTCACACTCGGCTTCGGCGAGATCACGCGCATCGTCGCGACCAATCTCGACATTACCGGCGGGCCGAACGGCATTTACGGCATCGAGCCGCCGAACCTGTTCGGCTTCGAGTTCAGCTCGCCGCGCTCGGTGTACGTGCTGGGCATGGCGTTCTTCATCGTCGTGCTGGTGTTCGCGGTGCGGCTCGGACGCTCGCGCCTCGGGCGCGCGTGGACCAGCATCCGCGAGGACGAAGCCGCCGCCGAGGCGGTGGGTGTCGCGACCCTGCGCGTGAAGATGCTCGCGTATGTGATCGGCGCGCTGATCGGCGGTCTCGCGGGCAGTCTGTTCGCCGCGCGCTTCGGCACGATCGACCCCACGGCGTTCACCTATCTGCAGTCGGTGACGATCCTCATCGTCGTCGTGATGGGCGGACGCGGCAGCATTCCCGGCGTGATACTCGGCGCGCTGATCGTCGCGGGGCTACCGGAAATGCTGCGCTTTTTGAACCTGTGGCGTATTTTCGGCTTTGCCGTGGCGCTCGTCGTGCTCATGTTGTTGCGCCCGCAAGGACTGTGGCCTGCGCGCGTGAGGCGCGCCGCGCCGCGGCCCGAGGAAGAGACGGTGGCGCACGAAGCGGAAGCCGCGGAGGCGGCGGGCAAGGAAACCGGGGCGGCCGTGTCCATCGCCGATAGCGGCGGCCTCGAAGCCGCCGCCGCGCGCGAGACCCTGCTCGAGGTGCATGACCTCGAGCGCCGCTTCGGCGGTGTGCGTGCGATCGGCGGCATCACCTTCCAGGTGCGCAGCGGCGAGATTCTCGCGCTGATCGGCCCGAACGGCGCGGGCAAGACCACGGTGTTCAATTGCCTGACGGGCGTGATCCGCCCGAGCGGCGGCCGCCTCGTCTGGCGCGGCGAACCGCTTGGCGGCGGCGCGCCCCATCGCAACGTGCATCGCGGCATCGCGCGTACGTTTCAGGGCATTCGCCTGTTCAACCATATGAGCGCGTTCGAGAACGTGCTGATTGGCATGGATCATCGCCTGCACACGCCTCTCGTGGCGGAACTGGTGGGCACGCGCGCCGCGCGCGCCGAGGCGGCCGAGCACGGCGCGCTCGGGCAGCGCTGGCTCGATCTCGTGGGGCTCGGCGCGCGTGCAAGCGAATATGCCTCTGACCTGCCATATGGCGATCAGCGCAGGCTGGAAATCGCCCGCGCGCTGGCGAGCCAGCCACGCCTGTTGCTGCTCGACGAGCCCGCCGCCGGCATGAACCCAACCGAAAAGCACGCGTTGATGGCGCAGATCCGCGGCATCCGCGACCTCGGCGTGACGGTGCTGCTGATCGAGCACGACATGGCGCTCGTGATGGGCGTGTCCGACCGCATCATCGTGATGGACCATGGCGAGATCATTGCGCAGGGCACGCCCGCGCAGATCCAGAACGACCCGGTGGTGATCGACGCCTACCTGGGCACGGCCGAGGAAGACGACGGACCCGACGCCACGGACGGGGAGAAGTCGCTATGGGGGTAGACGCGGCCGGCAAACTCCTCGACGTTCGCGACCTGCGCGTGAACTACGGCAACATCGAAGCGCTGCACGGCGTTTCGCTCGATGTCGGACCAGGCGAGATCGTCGCGCTGCTCGGGGCCAACGGCGCGGGCAAGACCACGACGCTGCGCACCATCTCCGGGCTGCTGCGTCCGCGCGGCGGCAGCATCGCGTTCGAGGGGCAGGCGCTCGTCGGGCTGCCGTCGCATCGCATCGTCGCGCTCGGGATCGGGCACGTGCCGGAGGGGCGCCGTATTTTCGGCGGGTTGACGGTCGAGGAGAACTTGCGGCTGGGCGGCTACCTGTTGCGGCGCGACCCCGGTGCGCTCGACCAGGGCATTGCTCAGGCATACGAAACATTCAGCCGGCTGCGCGAGCGCAAGGATCAACTCGCCGGCACGCTGAGCGGCGGCGAGCAGCAGATGCTCGCGATTGCGCGCGCGCTCATGCTCAAGCCTAAACTCGTGCTGCTCGACGAGCCTTCCATGGGGCTCGCGCCCAAGCTCGTGCGCGCGATCTTCGAAGTGATCGCACGCATCAGCCACGCGGGCACGGCGGTGCTGCTCGTGGAGCAGAACGCGCGCCAGGCGCTGCGCATCGCGAACCGCGCCTATGTGCTGGAAGGCGGCCGCGTGGCGCTCGCGGGTTCGGCCCATGAACTGGCCGACGACAACCGGGTGCGCGCCACCTATCTCGGCGGCAGCGCAGCGGCGCAGGAGGGAGGCGCCGTCTAGGCAGCGGAATCGATTCTCTGGAATATCCATTGTGCATATAGAGAATCATTATCGTTCGCATTAGCAATTAATCGTCATCCGATGCAAAATACGAGGCACGGCGTGGCGCGACGCGCATGGCATAAATTGCGCAGAACAGCTATTTTTCTGGAAAATCAGCGAAGGAATTCCCGATCGTGGATCAGATCTGGCGGCAACGGCCTGAAATCCCGCACCGCAAGCTCGAACGGCCAATCATGGCGGCAAGCTCCGAATACGACGCTGCCCATCGGGGATCGTGGCTTTCGCACGACCAGGGGCGGTTCGTCTTTACGGAGAGCGGGGTGCTGCGGGTGACGACGCCCATCGGCATGTGGACGCTCGGGCCGCAGCGCGGAATGTGGATCGCGCCGCGCGTGCGCCACGAAATGATCGCGACGAGCGCGGTGAGTCTGCATAGCGTGTCGTTCGAGCCGGAGGCGTCGCCGTGGCCGGAATCCGCATGCCACGCGGTGCGGGTTTCGCCGCTGTTGCGCGAACTGGTGGCGGCGCTGGTCGAAGACCGCCAGCGCGGCCCCGAGTGCCGCTACGCGCTCATTACGCCGCTGTTGCTCAGCGAAATGCGCGATGCGCGCGAGGCCTCGGGCGGCGGGTTGCCGCTGCCGCTCGACCGGCGTTTGCGGCAGATTTGCGATTTCCTGCTGGCGGCGCCGGCCAACGGCGACTCGCTCGCGACCTGGGGCGAGCGCGTGGGGGCGAGCGAGCGCACGCTCGCGAGGCGCTTCAAGGACGAGACCGGCTTGACGTTCGGCCACTGGCGCCAGCAGCTGCGCATCGTCGAGGCCGTGTCGAGGCTCGCCCAGGGCGTGCGCGTGGCGGAGATCGCGGCCGAACTCGGCTATGCGAATTCGAGCGCATTCATCTCGATGTTCCGCAAGACGATGGGCGAGCCGCCCCAGCGGTACTTGAAAAGCGAGCCGCGTTGAAGGCGTGTGCCGTTGTCGCGGCGCGCGTCACATCTGCTTGAACAGGTGCGCGTACTGGCGGCTCACGTCGAGGGCGCCCGCGTGGCCGCGCAACCGTAACGTCATCTTCCCGATCGCGCTGACCGAGGCGCATTCCACCTGGTCCACGTTGACCACCGTGCCGCGGTGAACCTGCCAGAATCGCGCCGGGTCGAGTTGCGCGCATAACTCGCGCAGGCTCGTGCGGATCAGCAATTCGCCGCTGCGCGTCGTGACCACGACATATTTGTCGGCGGCTTCGAAGTACAGAACGTCTTCCACCGGCACCATGCGGATGTCGTTGCCGCTGGAGGCGCGCAGATAACGCAGCGGCGTCCCGCGCGGGGCGCTATCGGCATTGCCCGCTCGCGCACCGGCGCGTGCTTCGCGAACGTCCTGGGTGATCGTTTCCAGCTGGCGCAGCACGCGTTGCAGATCGGCCTGCATCTGCGGCGCCTCGGCGTCGTTCGCCGGCGAGCGCGCGAGCCGGGCGCGCAGGCGCTCCACCGTGCGCGCGAGCCGCGCTGTCTCCACGGGCTTGAGCAGATAGTCGATGGCCGCGGCCTCGAAGGCTTCGAGCGCATAGGCGTCGTAGGCGGTCACGAACACGATTTGGGGCGGCGCGGCGAGATTCGCGCAGGCGCGCGCGACATCGAGGCCGGTCGCGCCCGGCATGGCGATGTCGAGGAACGCGACGTCGGGCGCGAGCGCGCCGATGCGTTCGATGGCTTCCTCGCCGTTGCTGGCCGTCGCCACGATGCGCAGTTCCGGCCACACGGCGGCGAGTTCGCGCTCCAGGGCGGCGGCGATCAGCGGCTCGTCCTCGGCGATCAGCGCGGTCGGGGTGTCGGGCGAGCGGCGCGGGGCGTCGCTGTGTTGCGCCGTATCGGCGGGCGCGTGGCGTTTCATGATCCGGACTCCTGCACGCTCACGCCAACGGTGTCGCGCAGCGGCAGCCGGACCTGCGCAACGAGGCCGTGCGGAACGTTCTCGATCAGCGTGAGCGACGCCTGCTCGCCGTAGAGCGCCGCAAGCCGCTCGCGCACGTTCACGAGCCCGACGCCCGCGCCCTGGGTGCCCGGCGTCGCGCCGAAGCCCGGGCCCGTATCGGTCACGCTCAGCTTGACATGCTCACCGTCGCGCCGAGCGAGGACGTCGATTCTGCCGCCCTCGAGCGCCCCCTGAATGCCGTGTTTGAGCGCGTTCTCCACGAGCGGCTGCAACAGCATGGGCGGCACCGGAAGGTCGGCGCAATCGCGCGGCAGGTCGAGCGCGTAGGCGAGGCGCGGGCCGATGCGCATGGCGTGCACGGCGAGCATCGAGTCGAGCACCTTGAACTGCACCGCGAGCGTTTCGCTTTGCGCGCGTGAGGCCTCCAGCGTCGCGCGCAGGAAGCGGTTGAGGCTCGCGAGCAGCTCGCGCGCACGCGGCGGGTCGGAGGCGATCAGGCTGTCGAGCGTCGCCAGCGTGTTGAACAGAAAGTGCGGCTCGATCTGCGCCTGCAGCGCCTGCAGGCGCGCGCTGAGCGCCGTGCGCTCGGCGGCTTCCTTTTGCCATGCCGTGCGCGCGACCTGTTCGCTCAGTTCGGCAATGCGCGTGCGCGACCAGCCGTACCAGGTCACGAGCAGCGTGGCGGTCAGCGCGATCCAGCCGGTGAGCGCGAGATCCTTCGTCGCGAATGCGTTGTGCAAGCCGATGCCGAGCACCACGCTCGCGATGCCGCGCCCGAGCGACGCGCCGAGCACGATGGCGAGCACCATCGCGAGGGCGAGCCGCGGGCCCGTGAGCGCATTGTGGCGTTGCAGAAAGAAGCGGCCGACGTCGAGCAGCAGCATGATCGAAAGGCCGATCGCCTGGCTGAAGACGAGGTTGTCGATGAATCGCTCGTGCACGCCCGCGGCGGTGAGCGCGACCGCAATCAGCGCGTTGCCGATCACGACGATCACGGCCTCGCGCGCGAATCCGGCGAGCAGGACATTGGCCGCCGGCGCGGGGACGCGGGCGGCGGCGTTCGGAAACTCGACGTGCGTGCCAGGAATCATGCGATCCAGCTCGTGACGATGAGGTTGAGCAGCCGGTGCGGCGTCGCAATGGCAGCGAGACCGGCCGCGATGAGACTGAAGAACGAACCGCGCATGGCGAGGCGATGGCCGCGGACGTTGCCGTGGCGGATCGCCCAGATGGCGCGCCCGACGCTCGCGAACGTCAGCAGCGACAGGCCGTGCACCCAGGACAGATGCCCCGGATGCAGCTCGCGGATGTCGAACGAGCTGAGCGCGGCGGCGAACATCGTCAGCGCCCAGAGGCGGCCGAGCCATTTGTGCCGCGCGCTGCCCTTTTCGGTCAGCATGACGGCGGTTCCGAGTATGACAGAAAGCGTTGCGGCGACGACGTGCGCGGCAATGATGGCAGACATGCGGCTCTCCTTGGCGGGTCGAGCGGGGGCGATGTCTGCAGTGTGGTGAGTGGGGGCGGGGCGGGCGAGGGGGATGCGACGAAGCGCGGGGAAACGGGCGCGAACGGGAATTCGGTGGCGCGAACGGTCGGCAGGCGAAGCGCACGGCGCCACTCAATCCGGCGGCGCGCTTTCGATTTCCCGCAGGATCTCGTCGTACGGCGCCGGCTTGACCAGATGCCGGTCGAAGCCCGCATCGCTCGCCGCCTGGCGGTCGCGCTCCTGGCCGTAGCCCGTAAGCGCGATCAATTGCACGTGGGCGGTGGCCGGCTCGGCGCGCAGCGCCTTCGCCAGCGCGTGGCCATCCATGCCGGGCAAGCCGATGTCGAGAATCGCCACGTGGGGCAGAAAGCTCTGCGCGAGCGCGAGCGCGCTCGGACCGTCGTGCGCGACGCGCACCTCGTGGCCTTCGAGTTCCAGCAGCATGAGCAGCGAGGAAGCGGAATCGACGTTGTCGTCGGCGATCAGCACGCGGCGGCGCGTCGGCGCAGTCTGGTCCCCTGCGCCATGCGTTTTGTCGAGCGGCGCTTCGCATTGCGGCGCCCGCGCGAGCGGCAGACGCACGACGAATTCCGAGCCGTGCCCCAGCCCGTCCGAATGCGCGCTCACCGAGCCGCCATGCAGTTCCGCGAGTTCGCGCACGAGGGCGAGGCCGATGCCGAGGCCGCCGTCGGCGCGCTTCACGGCTTCGCGCGACTGCATGAAAAGCTCGAACACATACGGCAGCTCGTCGGGCGCGATGCCGATGCCGTTGTCGCGCACGCGAATCAGGATCTCGTAGACATCCGCTTCGAGCCGCAGCGCGATCTGGCCGCCTTCGGCCGTGTACTTGGCGGCGTTGGAAAGCAGGTTGCTGATGATCTGCGCCACGCGTATCGCGTCGCCGGTCACGTGGCACGGCTCGCAGTCGATCTCGACCGTGAGCGTTTGCGATTTCGCGTCGAGGAAGGGCCGGCTCGTTTCCACGGCGACCTGGACGATCTCGCGCAGGTCGAGCGTGCTCATCTGCAGCGCGATCTTGCCGTGCGAGATTCGCGAGACATCGAGCAGGTCGTCGACGAGGCGGCCGAGATGCTCGACCTGGCGGCTCGCGATCTGCCGCGCGTCGGCGCGCATGGTGTCGTTCGCGCCGTGGCGCGGGTCGAGCAGTTCGATGGCGTTGCGAATCGGCGCGAGCGGATTGCGCAGTTCGTGCGCGAGCGTCGCGAGGAAGCGGTCCTTGCGGCGGTCGGCGTCGCGCAGCGCCTTTTCGGCAGCGTAGAGGCGCAGGAGCGCGCGCACATTCGCCACCAGCTCGGCGGGCTCGACGGGCTCGGTGAGGTAGCTGTCGGCGCCGCCGTCGAGCGCGAGAATCTTGTCGCGCGTCTGCACCGCGGCGGCGGAGGTCTGCAGCACGAGCGTGGAGTTCGTCTCCGGGTCCGCCTTGATGAGGCGGCACACCTCGATGCCGCTGATGTCGGGCAGCTTCACGTCGAGCAGGACGATCGCAGGCGCCTGTTCGCGCACGGCTTCGAGCGCGGCCTGGCCCGTCGCGGCTTCGATCACGGCGTAGCCGGCGTGGCGCAGCACGCGCGACTTCACGTAGCGCGCGCCTTCGTTGTCGTCGACGTTGAGGATGAGTGTGGCGTGCGCGTTCATGGCGCCGCGTCCCCGGAGATCTCGGGTTCGTTCTCGACGGACAGGGCGAGGCGCACCGGCAGGTTCAGGCGGAACGTCGAGCCCACGCCGGGCTCGCTTTCCACGGCCACTTCTCCGCCCAGCAGCGCCGCCAGTTTGCGGCACAGCGGCAGGCCAAGACCCGTTCCCTTCACGCGCTGCTGCAGGCGGTTCTGCACCTGGCCGAACTCCTCGAAAATGATCTGGTGGTGCTCGGGAGCAATTCCGATGCCCGTGTCCGCGACGAAGAAGGTGATGCGCGCCTCGTCGCCGTCGCCGGGCTCGCACTGGGCGCCCACGCGAATCTGCCCGCGCTCGGTGTACTTCAGCGCGTTCGAAACGAAATTGCGCAGGATCTGCGTGAGTTTGGGCTCGTCGGTGTAAAGCTGCGGCAGGCCTGCGGTGGAGCCGAATTCGAGCGTGACCTCCGGCGTGTCGAGCAGCGGCATGAGCATCGTGCGCAGCGCGGCGAAGAGGTCGGCGGGCTCGAACCACGCGGGCACGACTTCGGTCTTGCCGGCTTCGATCTTCGCGAGGTCGAGCAGGTCGTTCACGGTCTCGCCGAGGCTTTCCGCAGACGAAAGAATCAGCTTGACCTGGCGCTCCTGCTCCACGCTCAGGTCGCCGTCGAGCCGGTTGAGCAGCAGGTTGGCGAGCGCGCGGATCGAACTGAGCGGCGTGCGCAGCTCGTGGCTCATGTTCGAGAGAAAGCGCGTCTTCATCAGGTCGGCGCGGCGCAGTTCCTCCGCGCGCTCGTCGAGTTCGGCGTAGAGCGCCACCACGCCGCGGTTGGTCGCCTCCAGTTCCTGCGTGAGGCGCGAGAGTTCATCCTGGCGTTCGCGCAGTTCGTCGAGCGCCGTCAAGAGTTCGCGGTTCTGCTGCTGCAGTTCTTCGAGCGAGTCGCCGTGCGCGCCTTCCTGCGGACTGCGCGCGGCCAGTTCGCGCACGATGCGCTCGAGTTCCGCGCCGCTCGCCTCGCTGCGCTCGTGCGGCAAGTCGCGCGCCATGGTGACGGTCGTGCCGCCAGCCGACGAGCGAATCTCGAAGCGGTCCATCAGACGGCGGCTGCCCGTGACGCCGAGGCCCATGCCGCCGGGTGAGCGCCAGGTGCCGTCGAGCACGGCTTCGAGCTCGCGCACGCCGGGGCCCTGGTCGCTCACCTGCACGGCGAGCGCTTCGCGCGGCCGCTCGCCTTCCAGCGCGAAGGCGACTTCGCCGCCGCCCGCATATTCGAACGCGTTGCGGGCGATTTCGGAGACGGCGCTCGCAATGCGCGTCTGGTCGAGCGGCGAGAAGCCGAGCCCGGCGGCCAGCTCGCGCGCGCGGCGGCGCGCGGCGACGACGTCCTGGGCGGTTTCCAGCCGGATACGCAGCAGGGGCTTATTCATGGTTCAACTGTACTCCGGGGCGTGCGCGCACGACGACGACGGTGGCGTCGTCGCGCCGGCGCGCGAAGTCTCGGTAGAGGACGGCCGCGATCACGGCGGCGGGCTGGTTGGCGAGTCCGGGCCACGCGGCGAGGTCCCAGCGGGTGCCGATGCCGTCCGAATGCAGGACGAGCAGCGCGTTCTCGCTCCACGTCAGTTCGAACTCCTGGATGCCGCGCATCGTGTGGCCCACGATGCCGTTGCGCGAGACGAGCTGGTAGCACTCGCGCGCGGGAGGGGTGCCTGCGCTGGCGGGCCGATGCGCGTGGCCGCCTGAAGCGCGGTTATCGATGGGGCGGCCCGCGCCATACGCGACCGCCGAGATGTTGCCCGTGCCGCAGAACGCGAGCGCGCCGCGCGCCAGATCGATGCGCACGAGCGCGAGCGCCGCGCCGCGCGTGGGGCGCAGGGCCGCGTGCGAGAGCTCCATGAGCGCGGCGGGTGCGAGGCCGGCGCGGCGGCGCAGCACGTCGAGCGCGGCCACGGCGGCCACGTGGGCTTCGGCACCGTGGCCGAGGCCGTCGGCGAGTGCGAGTGTGAGGCCGCTCTGGTCGGCCTGCGCCCGCCAGCCGTCGCCGCTGACTTCCTCGCCGGGGTGGGGCACGCACACGGCGCCGATCTCGGGTCCGGTGAGCGCCGCGCGCGCGGCGCTGCCGCCGCTTTTCTGCACCAGCACGCGCAACACGGTGCCTACGCCCGGCTGCGAGTAAATGGCGAACTGGTTCGAGAGCCGCCGGATCGCGCCGAGCCCGGTGCCGGTCGTGCCGGTCGTGGAGTGGCCGTCGGCGAGCGCGGTGCCCACGTCGGGCATGCCGGGGCCGCTGTCGAGCGCGATCAGCTCCACCGCGCCTTCCAGCGCGCGCACCAGCAGTTCGCCGTGGCCGGCATGCTTGAGGATGTTGGTGGCCGCTTCCGTGAGCACGATCGCGAGGCGGCCGGCGTCGGTCTCGCCGAGCGCGGCAATGCGCGCGGCTTCGCTGGCGCCGCGGCGTGCAAAGGCGACTCCGCTGGCGTCGCCGATCTCGAAGGAGCGGTGGGTGCCGCCGGCAGAACCGGCCGCGCCGTCTAGCGTACTTTCCATTTCGTGATGGTGACCGTCGTGCCGCCACCCGGAGTCGATTCGATCGTGAACTCGTCGCACAGGCGCCGCGAACCGCCCAGGCCGAGGCCCAGGCCATTGCCGCTCGTGAAGCCGTCCTGCAGCGCGCGCTCGATGTCAGCAATCCCCGGACCCTGATCGACGAACGAGAGCTGCAGTCCCACGCGCACGCCTTTTTCCAGCACTTCGAGGCGCGCATCGCCGCCGCCGCCATGCTGCAGCGTGTTGCGTGCGAGCTCGCTCGCCGCCGTCACGAACTTGGTCTGTTCGATGAGCGAGAAACCCTGCGCGATGGCGGCGTCGCGCACGATCTGCCGCAGCCGGACGATTTCCTCGTCCGATCTCAGGCTCACCTGGGCCGCAAGCCTTCCGGTCGTGTCGTTGCTATTCATGATCGAACGCAAGAGACGTGCTAGCTAACGGAGTAATGGGACTCAACGGAGCTGACGCTGCCGGAGCAGCGCCATGCCTTTTTCGACGTTCAGCGCGGTGCGCACGCCCGACAACGTGAGGCCGAGCTCCACCAGCGTGATCGCCACGGACGGCTGCATGCCGACCACCACGGTCTGCGCGTCGAGCACCATCGCCATGGCGGCCGTGTTGCTGATCATGCGGCCGATGAACGAGTCGACCACATCGAGCGTCGAGATGTCGATCAGCACGCCCTTGGCCGACTCTTTGACGATGCGCTCGGTGAGGTCGTCCTGCAGTGCGATCGCGAGGCGGTCGTGCATGTCCACCTGGATCGTGACGATCAGGCAGTCGCCGAGGCGCAGAATCGGAATGCGTTCCATCGTGTGCGGTTCCCGTGCTTCAGTGGCGCTGCGTGGCGCTCAGGCCGCGGCCTTCGGCGAGAGGATGGTCGCGCCGATGCGCTGCAGCGCGATGACGAAGGCGTCGGCGAGCGTGGACTTGGTCGTGACGTTGGTGAGATCGACGCCCAGGTGCACGATGGTCTGCGCGATCTGCGGGCGGATGCCGCTGATGATGCAGTCCGCGCCCATGAGGCGCGCGGCGGCGACGGTCTTGAGCAGATGCTGCGCGACGAGCGTGTCGACGGTGGGCACGCCCGTGATGTCGATGATCGCGAGGCCCGCGCCCGTGTCGACGATCTTCTGCAGCAGGCTCTCCATCACGACCTGGGTGCGCGCCGAGTCGAGCGTGCCGATGAGCGGCAGCGCGAGGATGCCTTCCCAAAGCTGCACGACGGGTGTGGAAAGCTCGAGCAGTTCTTCCTGCTGGCGCGCGATGATCGCTTCGCGGCTCTTCTGGAAAATGTCGGTGGTGTAGAGGCCGAAGCCGTCGAGCAACAGGTTCACCTGCCAGCTCAGCTGGGCGAGTTCGGCGGGGTCGTGCGCATAGGCCGAGCGCAGGCGAGCGTAGAGCGGCTCCTTGAACGAGAACACGAAAGTGGCCGTCTCGACCGGCGTGTAGCCCTGACGCGCGCGGTGCGCCGACATTTCCGCGAGGAACGCGCGCACCGGCTCCCACTCCGGGCGGCCCGCGTCGAAGGTTTCGGTGTTCGGCAGCGTGTCGAGAAAGATGTTGAGGAACGCGGAGAACTGCTCGCGAATTTCCCCTTCCATCGCGAGGCCGCGGCGCAGCGCGATCGGCAGATGCAGGCGCAGCCATTCGGCGAGCAGCGTGTCGCGATGCTGGCCGAGGATGTCCGCAATGCGAACCTGTTCCGGTGTGTTCATGCGATCTCCTGAGCGATGGGGCGCGCCTCGTCGTCGAGACGAACCGCTGAACCTTACACGATCGTATCGAGTCGATCCCGATTGCATTGCAATTGAACCGATTACGCGGGCAGGCAAGGCGAGCGAACGGGCGGGCGTGCGGCTGCATGCGTTTTTCGTGCCCGCCTGCCCGCGCAACGACTGCTGGGCCTGGCGCGCGCGGGCCCCTCCGCTTTGCCGTGACGCGCGTGTAGTTTTTACAGGGCGGAAGTGGCGTGCGGGTGCGCGAGCGTGGCTGCGGGCGGGGCCGGGCGCAATGCCACGACATGGTATGTGTCTTGCTTCACCGTAGCGCCAATCACGATCCGGTCCGCACCGAGGAGCACCGCAGCCATGGAGCCCGAAGCCATTTCTCGCCAGCAATCGCCGTTATCGACGACGTCCGCGCCACTGTCAGGCGCGCCCGCTTCTGGCGAGACCGTGTTGGAGGAGGGCGCCGGGGACAGCGAAGGCGACCCGACGCCGGCGGTGCTATCGCGCCTCTCGTTTTGCGTGGCCTGGCTTTTCGGGCTCGAGGCGTTTCTCGCGGCGTCCGACGCGCGTGCGCGCGGGCCGCGCGCGTGAATGCACGAGCGCACGCACGGCACAACGATCCGACCTGAGTGCGCCCGACCCGCTAGACTGAGCGCTGGCGTGCGCTCGCGCGATGCGTGCGGCTTGTCGATTTCGCGCCCGCTCGCCGCTCCCGCCATTGCCCAGAGATATCGATGACCAGGTTATTCCGCATGACCGCGCTGCTCGCGTGGTGTCTGTCGTTCCTGCCCGCTACGGCGGCGTTCGCTCAATCGTCCCAGGTGGACCAGTCGGATCCGCAGGCGCTCATCAAGACCGCCACGCAGCAGATCCTCGACGAAGTCCGCACGAAGGCCGTCGCGCCCGACGACATCGCGCGCATCCAGGATATCGTCAACCGCGACATTCTTCCGTACGTCGATTTTCGCCGCACCACGCGCCTCGCCATGGGGCCGCACTGGCGCACCACCACGCCTGAGCAGCAGGCGCAGATCGAGCAGCAGTTCCAGCTGCTGCTGATCCATCTCTACTCGGGCGCCATCGCGCAGCTCAAGCCTGACCAGAAGATCGAGTACCCGCCCATGCGCAGCTCGCCAGGCGACACCGACGTCGTCGTGCGCACGCTCGCGCAGACCAGCAGCAATCCGATCGAAATCGATTACCGCCTGTACAAGACGCCGCAGGGCTGGCGCCTTTACGACCTGAACGTGCTCGGCGCGTGGCTGATCCAGACCTATCGCCAGCAGTTCAACGAGAAGATCCAGCAGGGCGGCGTGGACGGGCTCATCCAGTTCCTGACCGCGCGCAACCAGGAGCTCGTCACGGGCAAGACGCAGACGCAGTGACGCGCGGATTTTGCGTCCCGCCCTCGCGACCTGCGAAAATCTGGACGGCTGGGCCCCACGCGTGTGGGCGCGGTACCATTTCGAGGCGCGCTTCGTGCGTATAGAGGGGCCGTGCGCTTGCCCGAGCCAGCGCGGCCCCGAGGTTTCTTTTTTTTGCCGATCCGATCCGACATGAATTTCCCGCTGCCGCCGCAGGGCCGACGCAACCGGGTGTTTCCGCCGAGCCCGCCCACGCTGCACAGCCTCGCCTCCGTCATTACCGGCGTGGTCGTGGTGTGCGGCCTGTACTTCGGGCGTGCGGTGCTGATTCCCATTACGCTCTCGGTGCTGCTGAGCTTTCTGCTGGCGCCGCTCGTCACCACGCTGCGGCGCTTTCATCTGCCGCAGTTCCTCGCCATTCTCGTAGCGGTGCTGTCCACCGTGCTCGCGCTCGCCGGCGTGGGCGCGCTGATCGCCGCGCAGGTCTACCAGCTTTCCGCCTCCCTGCCGCAGTACCAGGAAGAGATCGAGCAGAAAGTGCAAACGGTGCAGGAAAAAACCGTGGGCCGCGCCGATTCGCTGATGTCGCGGGCCGCCACCGCGCTGCAGCGCGTGACGCCCACGCCGCCGCCCGCGCCGCCGCAGCCGCGCGGGCGCGCGGCGCGCAACCAGCCGCAGCAGCCCATGCCCGTGGAGATCCATAATCCCGCGCCCACGCCGCTTACGCTCGCGCAAAAGGCGCTCGCCCCGGCTATCGCGCCGCTCGAGACGACCTTCATCGTGCTCGTCGTGACGATCTTCATCCTGTTCCAGCGCGAGGATCTGCGCGACCGGCTCATCAGCGTGTTCGGCTCCGACGACCTGCACCGCACCACGACCGCCATCAACGACGCCTCGCAGCGGCTCTCGCGCTACTTCGTCGCGCAAGTCGGCGTGAACGTCACGGTGGGCGGGGTGATCGCGCTGGGGCTGGCGGGCATCGGCGTGCCGGGCGCGCTGCTGTTCGGCGCGGTGGCGGCGCTCATGCGCTTCGTGCCGTACATCGGCATCTGGATCGCGGCGATCATGGCGACGATCGTGGCCGCGGCCACGCAGCCGCAATGGACCATGGGCGTAACGACGCTGATCTTCTTCATCGTCGTGGACGTGGTGGCGGGGCAGTTCGCCGAGCCGATGCTGTATGGCAAGCGCTCGGGCCTCTCGCCGCTGGCCGTGGTGGTGGCGGCGATCTTCTGGAGCTGGCTGTGGGGGCCCGTGGGGCTCGTGCTTTCCACGCCGCTCACGCTGTGCATCGTCACGCTGGGCCGCTACGTGGACCGGCTGAACTTCCTCACGATCCTGCTCGGCGACCAGCCCGCGCTCACGCCCGCGCAAACCTGCTACCAGCGCCTGCTCGCCGACGATCCCCATGAAGCGCTGCTGCAGGCGGACCGGCTGCTCACGAGCATGCCGCTCATCGACTACTACGAGCAGGTGGCGTTCGAGGGCCTGCGCTTCGCGCGCAACGACGCCATGCGCGGCGTGCTGCCCGGCGAGCAGGTCGCGCGCATCAACCAGGCGCTGCTCGATATCGTCGAGGACCTCGAATCCGTGGACGATTCGCGCCACGCCGCAGCCGCGGACGAGAGCGCAAAGAAGTCCGCCGAGGGCGCGGACGAAGGCGCGAGGGTGATCGAATTCACGCTCTCGCCGGACGCCGGCGAGGTGCTCTGCGTGCCCGGACGCGGCGCGTTCGACGACGTGGCGGTGGCGATCGTCGGCCAGTTGCTCATGCGGCGCAATATTCCCTGCACGGCCACCACCTACGACGAGGTGCGCGCCACCCGCGGGGCCATGATCGACGAGCGCTCGCCGGCCATCTGCGTGGTCTCGCTCGATGCGCCCGAGTCGGCGCCGTACCTGCGCAATCTCGTGCGGCGCCTGCGCGAGCGTGCGCCCGACGCGACCATCGTGGTGGGCATCGGCGCGGCGCTGCGCGACGACGGCGCAGGCATTGCCGACGACCCCGGCACGCTCTTCCCGACCACGCTGCGCAACCTCGTGGAGGAATGCGGCGCGGCGCTCGTGCCGGCACAGTCGCCGCTGTCCGAAAAGAGGGCAGCAACGCCGGATATGCAGGACCAATATAGTGCGGGAGCGAAATTGTGACAGTCATGCCCGTGTCACATTGAGGCTCGAATATATGCGGCCCTGTGCCCCTGGTTGCGGCATGAAAGTTACTGGGAGACAACGTTGCTGAGCCCGAAAGAATTCGCCACGCTGATGCTGGTCCGCCATTCGCCGGACCAGATCGACATGAACCGCCAGGAACTGGACACGCTGCTCGAGCGTCAGCTGGTTGCGCTCGAGCAATGGACGGAAGGCCACCGCCGGCTGTCGCTCACGATCGCCGGCCGCTCGCTGCTCGAAGCAGTGGGGCGGCTGGAATACGTGACCGGTTTGCCCGACGGGTATGGCAACGAGCGCCTCGCCGCCGGCCTTTGATGCTCATTTGATGCTTGCGCAGTGAGCCTGCGTGCGGCCCGGTCCCGAATGGAGCCGGGCCGTATCTTTATGCAAAACACATTTTCCCCGCGGGCATTTATTGAGGCATGCCAGGTAATTGTGTGCTTTTGCCCACGTCCGAGGACGTGATCGTCTTGTGTCCCCCAAAGGACGCTGCTACGCTGATCCGGTTTTCCGGCGGTATCGAGCGAAGGCCGGCGCACGCTGTCTTACGGAAGGATTGCGGCAGGCGTTTTCCTGTACGGGTATTTCCCCATCGCCCGGCTTGGTGGCGCTCGTCAAACTGACTCCATCCTCCAGAGTCTTTCCCAACTCACCTACCCCCTAAAGCAAAAGGAGGATCTATGGCAAAGCGTATTGCCTACGTGACCGGCGGCATGGGCGGCATCGGAACGGCCATCTGCCAGCGTCTGCACAAGGATGGCTACACGGTGGTCGCGGGCTGCGGTCCGAACTCGCAGCGCAAGGCGCGCTGGCTCGACGAGCAGAAGGCGCTTGGCTACGAGTTCGTCGCGTCCGAAGGCAACGTGGCCGACTGGGACTCCACGGCTGCTGCGTTCGAGAAGGTGAAGAAGGACGTCGGCGAGATCGACATCCTGGTCAACAACGCCGGCATCACGCGCGACGTCGTCTTCCGCAAGATGACGCACGAAGACTGGATCGCGGTGATCGACACCAATCTCACGAGCCTCTTCAACGTGACCAAGCAGGTGATCGACGGCATGATCGAGCGGGGCTTTGGGCGGGTGATCAATATTTCGTCGGTGAACGGGCAGAAAGGCCAGTTCGGTCAGACGAATTACTCCACGGCCAAGGCCGGCATTCACGGCTTCACCATGGCGCTCGCGCAGGAAGTGGCGACCAAGGGCATAACGGTCAACACCGTTTCGCCCGGCTATATCGGCACGGACATGGTGAAGGCGGTGAAGCCCGAAGTGCTCTCGAAGATCGTCGACAGCATTCCGGTGCGGCGCCTCGGCGAACCGATGGAAATCGCCTCGATCGTGGCGTGGCTCGCATCCGACGAAGCGGGCTTCTCGACCGGCGCAGACTTCTCGCTCAACGGCGGCCTGCACATGAGCTGAGCATTGCCGCGGCTTCTTGCGCGGTGCTTGTGAGCACAACGAAGTGATCTGGCGGGAGCGGCGAGAGCCGGCTCCCGCCTTGTCTTTTGGGTCTCGCTGAATGGCGACATGCAACCGGGAACGCTTCGGTTCGCCAGCGCCAGCACTGAATCCCACGAGGCTGTCGACATAGATATGGCAAACGGGTCGAAATCGCCCATAATCCTGGCAATTTGCCACGCGCAGCGAGCAGTCTGACCAGTTCGCGTGGCGCCGCTGCCCGCCTCACGGCATATTCGCGGCTCTCAGGATTCAGCCAGGAAATATCGATATGATCAGCCTCGACGACATCGACCGACAGCTCATCGCGCTGCTGCGCGACAACGCCCGCACTTCGGTCGTCACTCTGGCGAAGCAGTTGCGCGTGGCGCGGGCGACCGTCCAGAACCGCATTGCGCGGCTCGAGGAAAACGGCGTGATCGTTGGCTATACGCTGCGCCTGAAGCCCTCGGCGGAGAAGCACCGCATTCGTGCGCTCATGTCGATTGCCGTCGAGGGCAACCGTGCAGCGGATGTCGTGAAGGCGCTGCGCGGTTATCCGAACGTGGCGACCATCCACAGCACGAACGGGCGTTGGGACCTGGTGGCGGAATTGCAGGCGGATTCACTGGAAAGCTTCGACCGGGTACTGGCTTCGATCCGCCTGCTCGACGGCATCGCCAACACCGAAACCAGTATTCTGCTTTCGACGCACAAGGCCTGAACGGCCGCCCCGGAATCAACCTGCGCAAGATGGCAGCGCGGGTTGGCAAAGTGACCAGTTTCCTGCGCGTTTTGCCAGCTTTGCCATCTGTCAGTTGGCGTGCTTCATCGAAATAATCTCCTCATTGCGTGCCGCACGAACGCCGTGCACGGCATAGCCCACCCAGGAGACATTTCATGACCCGCTTTCTCGACGTTCCTGCCACCAGCAAACTCATCGCACACATAGGCGTGCCTCGCTGCCTCAGCGAACTCGTCGATGCGCTCGAACACGACTACCGCCGATGGAACGAATTCGATAAATCGCCGCGCGTCGCCTGCCATTCCCGGGATGGCGTGATCGAATTGATGCCTGTTGCCGATGCGAAGCTGTTTGCGTTCAAGTACGTGAACGGTCATCCCGTCAATGCGCAGCGCGGCATGCACACCGTCATGGCGTTCGGCGCGCTCGGCGACGTCGATACCGGCTACCCCGTGCTGCTGGCCGAACTGACGCTGACCACCGCGTTGCGCACAGCCGCGACGTCGGTCATGGCGGCAAAGCAGATGGCGCGTCCGAACGCGCGCACGATGGCGCTGATCGGCAACGGTGCGCAAAGCGAATTCCAGGCGATCGGCTTTCATACGCTGCTGGGCATCGAAGAAATTCGCGTATTCGATATCGACACGCAGGCGACCGACAAGCTCGTGCGCAATCTCGCGGCATTTCCTCATCTGAAGCTCGTGCGCGCCGGCTCGACTGCAGAGGCCGTGCGGGGCGCCGACATCGTGACGACGGTCACGGCCGACAAGGCGTATGCCACGATCATCACGCCGGAGATGATCGAACCCGGCATGCATCTGAACGCGGTTGGCGGCGACTGCCCTGGCAAAACCGAGTTGCACGAGAGCGTGGTGCGCATGGCACGCGTGATCGTCGAGTATGAACCCCAGAGCCGTATCGAAGGCGAGATCCAGCAATTGCCGGCCGATTTCCCCGTGGTCGAGTTCTGGCGCGTGCTGCAGAAAGACGCACCGGGCCGGGAGAGCGCATCGGAAGTGACGATCTTCGATTCTGTGGGCTTCGCGCTGGAAGACTATTCGGCGCTGCGCTACCTCTATGCACGCGCGATGCAACATGGCGTGGGCGACGACATCTCGCTGATTCCGCCGGCCGCCGATCCCAAGAACCTGTTTGGGCTGATCGCCGAACACGTCCCGTCGTTGCCTGCCGCACGTGTGGCTGAAGTGACGGCGCTGGTGAATTGACCGCCCCGTACCGCCCCGTATCGACCGGTATTCGTTGCCCGAATTTCGCTACTCCCTATGAGCCTTCTTTCGATTCAGGCGCCGTGCGCTGTCGTGATGATCCGGCCGCACCGCTTTCACCCCAACCCGGAAACCGCGGCCGACAACGCGTTCCAGCGCGAGCTGCCCGCCTGCGGCGACCCGGCCACAGAAGCCCTTGCCGAAGCGGCACGCGACGAAGTCACCGAAGCCGCGCAACGGTTGCGCGACGCCGGTGTGCACGTGCACGTCTTCGACGACTTCGGCGAGCGCAGCACGCCGGATTCGGTGTTCCCGAACAACTGGTTCTCGACGCATCCCGGCGGCCATGTCGCGCTGTATCCGATGTATAGCGGCAATCGTCGGCGCGAACGGCGCACGGACGTGATCGACATGCTCAAGTCCGAGTATCGGGTGCAGGACGTGATCGACTTTTCCGGGCTCGAATACGACGATCTCTTTCTCGAAGGCACCGGGGCGATGGTGCTTGATCATGTTGCGCGCGTGGCTTACACGGCACGCTCGCGACGCGCCGATCCGGTCGCGCTCGAACGCTTCTGCACGCACTTCAATTTCGAGCCGATGTGCTTCGACACGGCGGGCAGCGACGGCACGCCCATCTATCACACCAACGTGATGATGAGCGTCGCGACCGACTTTGTGCTGATCGGCCTCGACGTGATCCGCGAGGCCGCGCGCCGCGAGGCGATTCATCGCCGTCTCGCACAGACGGGGCGTACGGTCATTGGCCTCGAGAACGCGCAGATCGACAACTTCGCCGGCAACGCCATCGAATTGTCTGGACGCGACGGGCGCGTGCTGGCGCTGTCGCGACGTGCTCTGGAAAGCCTTTCCCTGCGCCAGCGTCGCTTGATCGAGCGTTCGGCGCAACTCCTGCCGCTCGACGTGCCGACGATCGAGATGGCCGGCGGATCGGTGCGCTGCATGCTTGCCGGCATTCATCTCTCGAAGCGGGATTGACCCTGCTGGCCGCGGCGCCAGCGCATCGTGCGCCGCCGGGCCATCACAAATCTGAACATACATCGAGGCTGGCGCCCGCAAAGCCTGCGTGGCGCACAAAGCCATGGAAGGAGACACCATGTCGGAACGACAGCCTGCGCTTCATCGCGGACTCGAAGAGCGTCACATCAACCTGATGGCCTTGGGCGCGGCCGTTGGGGTCGGGCTATTTCTCGGCTCGGCCAGCGCGATCAGAATGGCCGGCCCGGCCATTCTCGTGAGCTATACGCTCGCGGGCGTGGCGATATTCATCATCATGCGCGCGCTCGGCGAAATGGCCGTGGCCAACCCCGTGGCCGGATCGTTCAGCCGCTACGCGCAAGACTACGTCGGGCCGCTCGCCGGCTATCTCACGGGCTGGACCTACTGGCTTACGGCGCTCGTTGGCAGCATGTGCGAGATCACGGCCGCGGGCATTTACATGAATATCTGGTTCCCGCACGTGCCCACGTGGATATGGACGTTTGCCGCACTGGGCGCCGTGGCGGCGATCAATTTCGCCGCCGTGAAAGCGTATGGCGAATTCGAGTTCTGGTTCGCGCTCATCAAGGTCGTCACGATCGTGCTGATGATCGTGGCGGGCGCGGGCATGATCGTGTTCGGCCTGGGCAACGGCGGCGTCGCGACAGGCGTGAGCAATCTGTGGACGCACGGCGGCTTCATGCCCAATGGCTGGACGGGAATATTGAAAGCGCTGCCGATGGTCATGTTCGCCTATCAGGGCATCGAGTTGCTCGGCGTGACCGCCGGCGAGGCCCGCAATCCGCAAAAAACGCTCGCACGCGCCGTGAATTCCGTTTTCTGGCGCGTACTGATTTTTTATGTGGGCGCGCTGTTCGTGATCATGTCGATTTATCCCTGGAATCAGATCGGCACACACGGTAGCCCGTTCGTGCTCACGTTCGACAGGCTCGGCATCCATTACGCCGCCGGCATCATCAATTTCGTCGTGTTGACCGCGGCGCTTTCCTCGTGCAACAGCAATATTTACGGTACATCGCGGCTGCTCCATAACCTCGCGGAGCAACAGCAGGCGCACGCCGTATTCGCGCGCGTTTCGCCGAACGGCATTCCGGTCTTTGCGCTGCTGTTTTCGTGTGCTTGCGCGCTGTTGGGTGTCTACCTCAACTATGCGAGTCCGAAGCATGTGTTCGTGTGGCTCACCGCCATTTCCACGTTTGGTGCGCTCTGGACATGGGCGATCATCCTCTTCTCACATTACCGTTTTCGCAAGGCGCCGCTCGCCGCTCGTGGCGCGTCGCGCGCGTGCCGGGTGCCGTTTTTCCCGTACGGCAACCTGCTTGCGGGTGCGTTTCTCCTCGTCGTACTCGCGTTGATGGCGCGCTTTGACGACACACGTGTTGCCGTGATCGTGGGGCCGTCGTGGATCGCCTTCGTGGCGCTCGTCTACGTCGTGACGAAGCGGCGGCCGGAAACCGCAGCGCAGGGCACATAACGCGGGCGCGAGTGTTCACGCCAGGCGTTCCATTTGCGACGCACCAGGCGAGAGATGTTCCTAGACTATCGTCATGGCCTCGACCCGCGACCGCAATCCGTCATCACCGCCGCTGTCCCGCTACGGAAAAAAGCGGGATTTCCGTGTCACGCCTGAACCGGCGCCGCCGGCTGCCAGCCCGCCCGCTGAAAATGGACATCTGGGCTTCGTTGTGCAGAAGCACTGGGCGAGCCGGCTGCACTACGACTTTCGGCTCGAACTCGACGGGGTGCTGCTGTCCTGGGCCGTACCCAAAGGCCCGTGTTACGACCCGAAGGAAAAACGGATGGCCATACACGTGGAGGACCATCCTGCCGACTACGCGGGCTTCGAAGGCACGATTCCGGCAAAGCAATACGGCGCCGGCGACGTGATCGTCTGGGACCGTGGCAGCTGGGAACCCGTCGGCGATCCGCGCGAGGGAATGACTGCGGGCAAGCTGGTCTTTCGTCTCCACGGCGAAAAGCTTGCCGGACTCTGGGAGCTGGTCCGCATATCGAAGCCCGGCGACAGGCAAGACCAGTGGATGCTGTTCAAGAAGCGCGATGCGTGGGCGCAGCCGCTTGCCGAATACGATGTCATCAAGGCGCTTCCCGATAGCGTTACCGCGAAGCCGCTCGGGCTCGTCGAGGAACGTGCGCCGAGGGTCGCGAGGCCTGCGCGCAGCGGGTCGTCGGAGATAGACCTTGTCGCGGCGGTGTCTGCTCCGCTGCCTGCCAGACTCGAGCCTCAACTCGCGACCCTGGCGGCATCCCTTCCCACCAGCGGTGATTGGGTGACGGAAGCGAAGCTCGACGGCTATCGCATGCTGTCCCGCGTCGCCAAAGGCCATGTGCGATTCATCACGCGAGGCGGTCATGACTGGACCGCCAGGTTTCCCGCACTTGCGGCAGAAGTCGAAGCGCTTGCGCTCAACAGTGCGTGGCTGGATGGCGAAATCACCGTCCTCAAAAACGGCCTTCCCAGTTTCGCTGCGCTGCAAGATGCCATCGACGGCAACGCGAATCAGGATATCGTCTACTTCCTGTTCGACCTGGTATACCTCGACGGGAAAGACCTCAGGAAGGTGCCGCTGTGGTCGAGGCGCATGCTGCTCGCGCAGCTTCTTCAAGATGCCGGTGAGCACATCCGGTTCAGCCAGGACTTCGAGGCGCCCCCGGCCCAACTGTTCGAAGCCGCCTCGGGCCTGGGCCTGGAAGGCCTCATGCTCAAGCGCCGCGACGCGCCCTATGAATCGGGGCGGACCCAGACGTGGCTCAAGGCGAAGTCCCGGCTCCGCCAGGAACTGCTCATCTGCGGCTTCACAGGGCGAGGCGGCAAAGACGGCGAGGTCGGCAGCCTGCTGCTTGGTTATTACGCGGACGGCAAGCTTCGCGACGCCGGAAGCGTCGGCACCGGCTGGGACGCCCGGACCGCGCGGGACCTGTGGGCCCGGCTGACGCCGCTCGAAGTCGATGCGGCACCATTTGATGTCGATGTGACCAGGCCGCGCCGGTGGGCCCGGCGCTCGGCCGGCAGTGAGCGGTGGGTTCGCCCTGAACTCGTCGCAGAGGTCGAATTCGCGGACTGGACCGCCGATGGTGTCGTCCGGCAGGCCTCCTTCAGAGGCCTGCGCATCGACAAGCCGCCGACCGGCGTCGTCCGGGAAGGGGGAAAGACACTGGCGCCGGAGCCGCAAGCGAAGCTGAAAATCACGCATCCGGAACGCGTCGTCGACCCATCGACCGGTATCACGAAGGCGGACCTCGTGCGCTACTACGCGAGTATCGCCGAGCGGATGCTGCCTCACCTGAAGGCCCGGCCCATTGCGATGGTCCGTGCGCCCGCAGGCATCGCCGAAGACCTGTTCTTTCAGAAGCATGCCGAGAGAACAGCCATGCCCGGATTGACGGCACACGACCGCAGTCTCTGGCCGAATCATCCGCCCCTCTTGACCGTCGACACGGTCGACGCGCTGCTGTCGGCGGCACAGATGAACACCGTCGAGTTTCACACCTGGAATTCGACGGTTCGACGACTCGACAAGCCCGACAGGGTCATCTTCGACCTGGACCCAGGCGAGGGCGTGAAATGGGGACGCGTTCAGGAAGCGGCGCTGCTGGTTCAAACGCTGTTGTCGGAGCTGGGTCTGCAAGCCTGGCTGAAGACGAGCGGCGGGAAGGGTTTGCACGTCGTCGTGCCGCTTGCGCCGCGGCTGGACTACGATGCGGTCAAGTCGTTCTCGCAGGCATTCGTGCGGCATCTGGCGAAGACGATTCCCGAGCGCTTTTCGGCGACCTCCGGGCCGTCGAACCGGGTCGGCAAGGTCTATGTCGACTACCTGCGCAACGGCAAGGCGCAGACCACCGCTGCGGCATTTTCCGCGCGGGCGCGACCCGGGATGGGCGTCTCGATGCCGGTCGCCTGGGCGCAGTTGAACGACCTCAAGAGCGGGGCGCAGTGGACGGTACAAACGGCCCGCGAGTACCTCAGCTTCCAGCAGCAGGACCCGTGGGCCGATTACTGGTCGGGGGCGCAATCGTTGGCATCGGCGATAAAGCTCCTAAAATGAAACGACCGCCGGTCGGCGGCGGCACGCGCTTTGCGTTAAGCGACGTGCCGAACGTGCCAATCCGCGAGGAGAAGTCCATGCCCGCCCGCTCAATCGCTTCCCTGACGCTGTCCTTCGGGCTCGTTTCGATTCCGGTGAAGCTCTATACCGCCACCGAGAGTTCGTCCGACGTCCGCTTTCACATGCTGGCGCCAGACGGCTCGCGCGTGAAGCAGCAATACGTCTCCGAGAAGACGGGCGACGTTGTCGAGCGCTCGAGCATGAACAAGGGCTACGAATTCGAAAAGGACCGCTTCGTGGTCTTCACCACCGACGAGCTAAAGGCCCTCGAAGACGCTGCGAGCCATGTCGTCGAAATCATGGCCTTCATCCCGGAAGAGGCGATCGACCCGGTCTTCTACGACAAGGCCTACTACATTGCGCCCGACAAGCGAGGCGGCAAGCCGTACAGCCTGTTGCAGCAGGCGCTCGTGCAGAGCGGCCGCTGCGCGCTGGCGAAATGGGCGTCAAAAGGACGGACGCGGATCGTGCAGGTGCGCCCCGAAGAAGATGGGCTCGTCTTTCAGCAATTGCTGTACGCCGACGAGGTTCGCTCGCTGGCTGACCTGCATGTCGAACATGTCGACGTATCCGATACCGAGATGAAACTCGCGCTGCAGATTATCGAGCAGGGCGCCGAAGACAATTACGACCCGACTGCGTACGAAGACGAAGAGAAGAAGCGCATCCTCGCCGCCATCGACGAAAAGATTGCCGGCAAGCAGGTCGTCGTTCACGAGGCCGACGAAGAACTGGCCGGCGGCGGACAGGTGATCGACCTGATGGATGCCCTGCGCGCGAGTTTGAAGGGTGGCGCGAAAGCGAAAGCCGCTCCGGCGCCGAAGCGTAGCAAGAGCGCGGAGCCCGTTACCGAACTGCCTGTCGCGCCCAAGACGCGCAAGCCGCCGGCGCGCGCCGCCAAGGCTCCCGCTGAAGCGCCTGCCAGGGTGCGGGCACGCAAGTGACGCCACAAGTCGCCGCGCGCGAGACTTCGATGCGCGAGTTGCAGGCCATGCTGGGCGTTTCCCGGAGGGTGGTATCGGGCCTCATTGCTGCAGGATTCGTGAAGCCATTACGGGGACCGCGAAACGCATACCGCTTCACGTTCCAGGACGTCGTGCTGCTGCGTACGGCGTTGCAATTGCGCGATGCGCGCATTGCGCCGCGCAAGATCATCATGGCGCTCACGCGGCTCAGAGACGAGTTGCCCGAGGCATTGCCGCTTACGGGGATTCGCGTATCGGCGGTTGGCAACGACGTGGCCGTGCGAACCGGTCCTTCGCAATGGGATGCCGCCACCGGTCAGTTCCTGCTGGATTTCGAAGTGGCGCAAATCAAGGGCGATGTCGTGTTTCTCGACTCGGCGCCTGCGCAGAAGAACCTCGCGCATCAGGCTCAGGAGTGGTACGACCTCGGCGAGCAGTTGAGAGCAACCGATGTGAACGGCGCTGAACGGGCGTACCGCAAGGCCATAGCGCTATCGCCGCAACCTTTTTATGCTGCCTACGTTGATTTGGGCGCGCTGCTGTGTGAACTCGAGGGGCGTTGCGAGGACGCGCTTCAACTATCGGACGAAGCGCTGGCACACTTTCCCGACGATGCCGTGTTGCACTTCAATCGCGCGATTGCGTTCGAGGAGCTGGGCCGCTTCGAAGACGCTGAGCGAAGCTATATGCGCTGCCTCGAACTCGACCCGACGTACGCGGACGCTCACCACAATCTGGCAATGCTGCTCGAAAGACGTGGCGACCCGCAGGGCCTGGTTCGTCATTTGAACGCTTATCGACGGCTGACTACTTAAGGCGGGACGTAAGTGACCTCGTAGGGAGATGTTCACTGAGGCCGGGCATGGACTTGTGGGCTCTTCGAACGCGGTGCGAGCGGTGAGCCGGCCAGGGTATCAACCTGATGACTCAGACGCTAAATCCCGCAACTCGCATCATCTGGCGCGACACTGCGCCGCGTGAGCCTTCCGCCTCGAATCGCGCGCGAAGGCTCGCGTCTGCCCTGCGGGTCACGCCACGGTGCATGGCCACAATTAAAGCGAAAAGGGCGACGAGAAACATCGGTGTGGCAAACATCGTATTGCTCCTGGTTGTCGTAACCGGACATGGGTTGAAGGTATGCGCCGCCCACGCGAATCGCGTCTGTATTCTGCGTGGACTGTCATCCGCCGGCGTTCCGGTCACCGGAAGGCTCCCTTAAATAATATATCACAGCATGATATATGCAAGCGCGCGCGGGTCACTTGCTGGAAACCTTCGCAAATATGGGTCGATGGGGCCTCAGAAGCGCATCGGTGCGCACCATGCCTAATAGGCGCCGCCAGTATCGATCGTCAGATAGAGCATGTCATGCTCGAGGAGCGTGATGAAATGCTCGTCCTCCTGAAAAAGTTCTTCCAGGAGGTCGCTGCTGGAAAGCACGCCGATGACGCGCCCGGATTCGATGACCGGCAGGTGCCGGATCCGCCGGGTATGCATCGACGCGAGGCACTGATCGCAAGTGTGCTCGGGTGTCACGTAAAACACCTCGGTGGTCATGATCTCGCCAACCGTGGTGCTGGCGGCGTCGCGGCCGAGCACTTCGACCTTGCGGGCGTAGTCGCGCTGGGACAGGATGCCGGCAAGCTTGCCGTCTTGCAGCACAAGCACCGTCGTGACGTCCTTTTCCGCCATTACATGCAGCGCCGCGAGCACCGTGTCATCGGGGCTGACCGAAACAACCTCGCGGGAGATCACGGACAGAATCTGCCGTGCGGTCTTCCTCTCCTTTTTCATGGCCACCTCCAGACGCAACGCACAGCACGGCCGGACTCCGCATTGTGAAGGCATACGGAATACGATCAGTCCGCCACGGCTGGCCGATCTATTCGGTTGTGCTGAATTCCAGTGTAGATCGTTTGCCTTATCAAGACCAGGTCGTCCCTACAACGCGCCCGCGCGGCGCTAACGATTGGCATGGCTTCTGCTTAAAGCTCGCCAGCACGGTGGCCGGCGAACTATACCGTGGCCGGCCCGCCATCATATGGGGAACAACAGGAGCGACTGGCAGGCTTGCCTCAAACCGTCGCCACGAGAATCGATTCCCCGCTCGCCGGCCTCAGTCCATCGCTTCGTCCTGCGAAGTAACGTGCGACAAGATCCGCGGTCGAAACATGACGGGCCTCACGCAACCCCGCTTCGCTTGCCAGCGCAAGCATCTCATCCGGCGCAAAAAAGCTCACGAACGGCGTGCCTGCCGCCTTCGCGCGTTCATACACGGCGGCATGCTGCGAGCGCTCGGGCTCGTCGATGAGTTCAAGCGGCAAAAGGAACGTCATGACCAGCGTCGAGCCCGGTGCGAGCCGCGCGATCTGCCGCAGCGTCGCGAGGTTCGCTTCGCGCGTGAGATACATCGAAACGCCCGTCGAGGCGATCACCGCCGGACTCGCGGCATCGAATCCAGCTGCGGCGAGCCGATCCCACCACGTTTCGCCGGCTTCGAAATCGACCGGCACGAAGCGCAGCCACGCCTGCTCGCGATACCCCAGCTCCATGAGCCGCTGACGCTTCCAGGCCTGCGTGCCCGGCTTGTCCACCTCGTACACGTGCAGGCGCGAGGCGATTTCGGGGTGGCGCTGCGCGAACGTGTCGAGTCCCGCGCCGAGAATCGCGTACTGGCGCGCGAGCCCTTTCGCGGTCTGCTCGGCCACGAGGTCCTCGACAAACCGTGCCCGCCCGACGATCGAAGCACGATAGCCGCGCGTCCCTTGCGGGTGCATATCGGGCCGCTCGCGCCAGTTCGTTTCCGGCGCGGCGATCTGCATGCCGGTTTCGTCTTCGAGCACGTGGGGCGCATCGTCGACCTGGACGTGCAGCGCGCGCCACAGCGCGACGCGAATGGCGGTGCTGTCGGGAGCGGCGGGATGGCTGGCGGGCATGGTTCGGTCCTCTAGCGCGGATTTCGTCGCACGATTATCGCGCGCCTGGCTCGTGGCCGTGCGTGCCGTAAATGTCGGCGCTCACCTGCCGCAACGCCTCGATCATCACGCTCGCCGCGGGCGTGAGGAGGCCGTCCGCGCGCGTGATGATGCCGAAGTCGTCCATCTGGCAATCCATCGGCACGGGCAGGATCGCGACCATGCCGTGCGCCGCGTAGTAGCGCGCCACGTCCTCGGTGAGCACGGCGATCATGTCGCTTTGCTCCAGCACGCGCGTGATGAACAGCAGCGCGGGCGTTTCGACCACGTTCGATGGGGGCGCGAGGCTCGCACGCTGGAACATCAGCTCGAAGCGGTGGCGCAGCACGCTGCCGACCGGCGGCACGACCCAGGTGGCGCGCGCGATGTCGGCGAGCGCGATCGGCCGGGCTTCGTCCTGTGCCGCCACGAGCATGGGATGCCCCGGCCGCACCACGGCGCACACGGGCTCGCCCGCGAGCGGCTCGTAACGCAGCTGGAGCTTGTCGTGCTCGGCGGCAAGGCGGCCCAGCACCACGTCGAGCTTGTCTTGCGCCAGGTGTTCGAGCAGCACGTTGCTGGCGTCGATCTCGACGGAGACGCGCAGGTTCGCATGCGTGCGCTTGACCGCCGCAACGGCCGCCGGCAGCACGCGCACGCCCGGCGAGGTGATCGCGCCCACCGCCACGTGGCCAAGGCGCCCGGCCTTGAGCGCGCTCAGTTCCTCCTGCGCCTGGTCGAGGCTGCCGAGCACGGCGCGCGCGTGGCGGATCAGCGCGTCGCCGTATAGCGTGGGCCGCATGCCGCGCGGCATGCGCTCGAACAGCACCGCGCCGAGCATGTCCTCGAGCTCCCGCAGGAGCTTCGAGGCGGCGGGCTGCGTCATGTTCAGCGCCGCCGCCGCGCGGTGAATGTTGCCTTCCTCCGCCAGCGCCACGACGAGGAGCAGTTGCCGCGTTTTCAGCCGCGTGCGTACGTACCAGGGGCTCGTATCCAGCATGTCTCCGCCTGATTTCCCAAATAGTTTTAGGTGTTTATACCAATGCCGATATCGATATCGGAAGCGTCCATTATTTCATTAGAAGGTTATCAGACTTCTCCCTAGACTGTCCCGAATCCATCGCTCTAAGCACTCGGCGAACTACCCGCTCCACACAACGAACACGATGTCGGATACCAAACCCAAACTGCGCTCCCAACAGTGGTTCGGCACCACGGACAAGAACGGCTTCATGTATCGAAGCTGGATGAAGAATCAAGGCATTCCCGATCACGAATTCGATGGTCGCCCGATCATCGGCATCTGCAACACCTGGTCGGAGCTCACGCCCTGCAATGCGCATTTCCGCAAGCTCGCCGAGCACGTGAAGCGCGGCATTTATGAGGCGGGCGGCTTCCCGGTCGAATTCCCGGTGTTCTCGAACGGCGAATCGAACCTGCGTCCCTCGGCCATGCTCACGCGCAATCTCGCCTCCATGGACGTGGAAGAGGCGATTCGCGGCAACCCCATCGACGCCGTCGTGCTGCTGTGCGGCTGCGACAAGACCACGCCCGCGCTGCTGATGGGCGCGGCGAGCGTGGACGTGCCCGCCATCGTCGTGACCGGCGGCCCGATGCTCAACGGCAAGCACGAAGGCCGTGACATCGGCTCCGGCACGGTGGTGTGGAGGCTGCACGAGGAACTGAAGGCGGGCGAGATCAATCTGCACCAGTTCCTTTCGGCCGAAGCGGGCATGTCGCGCTCGGCGGGCACCTGCAACACCATGGGCACCGCCTCGACGATGGCCTGCATGGCCGAATCGCTCGGCGTTTCGCTGCCGCACAACGCGGCGATTCCCGCCGTCGATTCGCGCCGCTACGTGCTCGCGCACATGTCGGGCATCCGCATCGTGCAGATGGCGCTCGAAGACCTGAAGCTCTCGAAGGTCCTCACGCGCGAGGCGTTCGAGAACGCCATTCGCACCAACGCGGCGATTGGCGGCTCGACCAACGCCGTGATTCACCTGAAGGCGATTGCCGGGCGCATCGGCGTCGATCTCGAACTGGAAGACTGGCAGCGCATTGGCCGCAACACGCCGACCATCGTCGATCTGCAGCCTTCGGGCCGCTTCCTGATGGAGGAGTTCTATTACGCGGGCGGCCTGCCGGCGGTGCTGCGCCGGCTCGGCGAAGCGAACCTCCTGCCGCATCCGAATGCGCTCACGGTCAACGGCAAGTCCATCTGGGACAACGTGCGCGAGGCGCCCAACTACAACGACGAAGTGATCCGTCCGCTCGACAACCCATTGATCGCAGACGGCGGCATCTGTATCCTGCGCGGCAATCTCGCGCCGCGCGGCGCCGTGCTCAAGCCTTCGGCGGCCACGCCCGAATTGCTCAAGCATCGGGGCCGCGCCGTGGTGTTCGAAAACTTCGACCACTACAAGGCGACGATCGCCGACGAGTCGCTCGACGTCGACAAGGACTCCATCCTCGTGATGAAGAACTGCGGCCCGCGCGGCTACCCCGGCATGGCCGAGGTCGGCAACATGGGCCTGCCGCCCAAGCTGCTGCGCCAGGGCGTGAAGGACATGGTGCGCATTTCCGATGCGCGCATGAGCGGCACGGCTTACGGCACGGTGGTCCTGCACGTGGCGCCCGAAGCGGCCGCGGGCGGGCCGCTCGCGGCGGTGCGCAACGGCGACTGGATCGAGCTGGACTGCGAATCGGGTCGCCTGCATCTGGACATCAGCGACGAGGAACTCGCGCGCCGTTTGAGCGATGTCGATCCGGCGGCCGCGCCCGGCGTGGCGGAGCAGCTGGGCAAGGGCGGTTATGCGCGCCTTTACGTCGATCATGTGCTGCAGGCCGACGAGGGTTGCGACCTCGACTTCCTCGTGGGCAAGCGCGGGGCGGCGGTGCCGCGGCATTCGCACTGAGCGGTTGATGCAATGAGCCAGGGCGCGCCGGCGCCCTGAGCGCGGCAAAAGAGAAGAAATGGGCTTGGAGACACGATGACGAACCCGCAGGTGCTGCAACACGAAAGCCCCGCTGCACTGGCAAGCGCCAGCAGCGAGGAAAAGCACATCGTCGGCCATATCGCGCGCCGGCTTTTGCCTTTTCTCGCGCTGATCTATGTGGTGGCGTACGTCGATCGCACCGTGGTCGGCTTCGCGAAGCTGCACATGAACGCGGCCGTGGGCCTTTCCGACGCCGCCTACGGCCTGGGCGCAGGCCTCTTCTTCATCGGTTATTTCCTCTGCGAAGTGCCGAGCAATCTCGCACTCGCGCGCTTCGGCGCGCGCGTGTGGTTTGCGCGCATCCTCTTCACGTGGGGCGTGATCACGATGCTGATGGCGCTCGTGAGCGGCCCGAAGAGCTTCTACGCGCTGCGCTTCCTGCTGGGTGCGGCCGAAGCCGGTCTCTATCCCGGCATTCTGTATTTCCTCACGCAGTGGTTTCCCATGCGGCACCGCGCGCGCGTGATCGGCCTGCTCGTGCTCGCGCAGCCCATTGCCGGCATCGTCACGGGCCCGATCGCGGGCGCGCTGCTCGAAACGCACGGCTTTTTCGGCATGTCGAACTGGCAGACGCTTTTCGTCGTGAGCGGCCTGCCTGCCGTGCTGCTGTGCATTCCCACGCTGCGTCTGCTGCCCGAATCGCCCGCGCACGCACCCTGGCTCGACGACACCGAGCGCCGCTGGATCGCGCGCGAACTCGCCGCCGACCAGCGGGCCTACCAGCTCGACACGCATCGCAACCCGTTTAGCGCGCTCAAGGACCGCCGCGTGCTGCTGCTTGCGCTGCTGTTCCTGCCGTTTCCGCTGTGCATCTATGGTTTGTCGCTCTGGTTGCCTACCATTATCAAGGCGTTCGGCGTGAGCGATTCCACGGCGGGCCTGCTTTCCGCGGTGCCGTATCTGTTCGCGGTAGCGGGCCTGCTGATCGTGCCGCGCCATTCGGACAAGCATCGCGAACGCTACGGCCACATCGTCGTGGTCTCGGGCGTCGCGGCGCTGACGATGGCCGCGAGCGCGTGGTTTCACGCGCCGGCGCTGCAACTGCTGTTCATCTGCCTGACCGCATTTTCGATCTACTCGATTCAGGCCGTGGTCTGGGCGCTGCCCGGCGAGTTCCTCACCGGCGCGAGCGCGGCCGTGGGGATCGCGACGATCAACTCGCTCGCGAACCTCGGCGGCTATCTCGGCCCCTATGGCATCGGGCTCATCAAGGACGCGACGGGCAGCCTGGCGGCCGGGCTTTACTTTCTCGCGGCCACGCTGGTGTTCGCGGTGCTCGTGACGTTCGCCGTGCGCGCGGTGCTGCGCACGCCTCGCCGCAGCACTGCAGAGCTGGCGAGCGAATCGTGAAGGCGCGGCCTGACACCCTTTCTCAAGCAGGACTGAAGACATGACTACGAGCCGTACGCCCCGCTTCCGGGGCATTTTCCCCGTCGTGCCGACCACGTTCACCGAAACCGGCGAACTGGATCTGGCCAGCCAGAAGCGCGCCGTCGATTTCATGATCGACGCCGGTTCCGACGGCCTGTGCATTCTCGCGAACTTCTCGGAGCAGTTCTCGCTCTCCGACGACGAGCGCGAACTCATCACGCGCACCGTGCTCGAGCACGTGGCGGGCCGCGTGCCCGTGATCGTGACGACCACGCACTACGGTACGCCGGTTGCCGCCGCACGCAGCAAGCGCGCGCAGGAGCAGGGCGCGGCGATGGTGATGCTCATGCCGCCGTATCACGGCGCGACCTTCCGCGTGCCCGAGCAGCAGATTTACGACTTCTACGCGCGCGTGTCCGACGCGATCGACATTCCGATCATGATCCAGGACGCACCCGCGAGCGGCACGGTGCTCTCCGCCGCGTTCCTCGCGCGTATGGCCCGCGAAATCGAGCAGGTCTCGTACTTCAAGATCGAAACGCCGGGCGCGGCGAACAAGCTGCGCGAGCTGATCAAGCTGGCGGGCGAAGCCGTCGAAGGCCCGTGGGACGGCGAAGAGGCCATCACCCTGCTCGCGGACCTGAACGCCGGCGCGACCGGCTCGATGACGGGCGGCGGCTTCCCGGACGGCATTCGCCCGATTATCGTCGCCCACCGCGAAGGCCGCGCCGACGACGCATTCGCGCTATACCAGAAGTGGCTGCCGCTCATCAATCACGAAAACCGCCAGGCGGGCATGCTCGCCTGCAAGTCGCTGATGAAGGAAGGCGGCGTGATCGAGTGCGAACTGCCGCGCCACCCGCTGCCCGCGATGCATCCCGCGACGCGCGCCGAGCTGATCGACATTGCGCGCCGCCTCGATCCGCTGGTGCTGCGCTGGGGTAAGTAGATCATTCGTCATGCAGAATAAAAAATCTCCCTGAAAAGAAGGGGCGGAGATACGTCATGAAAGCGTCCTATACGTTGGGTATCGTCGGCGTCGGCAAGATTGCGCGCGACCAGCATCTGCCCGCCATCGCGGGCAATCCGGGCTTCGAACTCGTCGCGGGCGCGAGCCGCAACGCGCAGGTCGAGAACGTGCGCAACTACAAGGACATCGGTGCGCTGCTGGCCGCCGAGTCCGATCTCGACGCCGTCTCGCTGTGCGCGCCGCCGCAGGTGCGCTACGCGCAGGCGCGCGCCGCGCTCGAAGCGGGCAAGCACGTCATGCTCGAAAAGCCGCCCGGTGCGAGCGTGAGCGAAGTCGAGGCGCTGCGCGAACTCGCGCAAAAGCGCGGCCGCACGCTGTTCACCACGTGGCATTCGCGCTGCGCGAGCGCCGTCGAACCCGCGCGCGCGTGGCTCGCCGAGCGCACCATTCGCGCCGTGCACGTGCGCTGGAAGGAGGACGTGCGCCGCTGGCATCCGGGTCAGCAGTGGATCTGGGAACCGGGCGGCCTCGGCGTGTTCGATCCGGGCATCAACGCGCTTTCGATCGTCACGCGCATCCTGCCGCGCGAAGTGCTGCTGCAGGGCGCGACGCTGCATGTGCCGAGCGATTGCTCGACGCCGATCGCGGCGGAACTCGACTGCATCGACACCGATGGCGTGCCCGTGCGCGCGGAGTTCGACTGGCGCCACGGTCCGGTCGAGCAATGGGAAATCGATGTGGAAACCACGGACGGCCTGCTCTCGATCGCGGAAGGCGGCAAGCGCCTCGCGATTGCGGGCGAGCCGGTCGCGCTCGACGCGGAACGGGAATATTCGGCGCTCTATGAGCGTTTTCACTGGTTGATCGCCCACGGCACCGACGACGTGGACGTGCGCCCGCTGCGCCTCGTGGCGGACGCGTTCCTGCTCGGCAGGCACGTCGAAGTCGAGGCCTTCGGGCATTAAAGACGCTTCCTTTAAGCATTACACACGCAGCACACCACACCTGAGGAGACAGGAGCATGACCAGCAAGATCCGCCGTTTGACCCTTCGTGCCGCATTCGCGGCGATGTGCATCGCCCCGCTCGGCATGAACGTGGCGGCGCACGCCGACTCGCCCGTGAAGATCGGCTTCCTCGTGAAGATGCCGGAACAGGCATGGTTCATCAACGAGCAGAAGGCCGCCACGGCGCTCGGCCAGAAGGAGAACTTCTCGGTGGTGAACATCGGCACGCCGGACGGCGAGAAGGTGCTCGCCGCCATCGACAACCTCGGCGCGCAAGGTGCACAAGGCTTCGTGATCTGCGCGCCGGACGTGCGTCTCGGACCGGCCATCCAGGCGCGCGCCAAGCGCTACAACATGAAGTTCGTGACGGTGGACGACCAGCTCGTCGACTCGTCGGGCAAGCCGCTCGGCAGCGTGCCGCACCTCGGCATGTCGGCGCTCAAGATCGGCAATCAGGTCGGCCAGGCGATCACCGACGAAATGAAGCGCCGCGGCTGGAAGCCGGAAGAAGTGGGTGCGCTGCGTATCACCGACTATGAACTGCCGACGGCGAAGCTGCGCACGGACGGCGCGACGCAGTCGCTGCTGGCCGGCGGCTTCAAGAAGGAAAACATCTTCGACGCGCCGCAAAAGACCACCGACGACGAAGGCGGCTTCAACGCGGCGTCGCCGGTGCTCGCCCAGCATCCGAACATCAAGAAGTGGGTCGTGTTCGCGCTCAACGAAGAAAGCGTGCTGGGCGCCGTGCGCGCGACCGAACAGCTGCACATCCCGTCGGCTGACGTAATCGGCGTGGGCATCAACGGCGCAGGCGAAGCGTTCGCCGAGTTCCAGAAGAAGCAGCCTACGGGCTTCTACGGCACGATCGCCGTGAGCTCGACGAACCACGGCAAGGAAAGCGCCGAGAACCTCGTCGAGTGGATCCGCGACGGCAAGCAGCCGGCCGCCGACACGCAGACCACCGGCAAGCTGATGACGCGCGACAACTGGACGGCCGTGCGCAGCGAGCTGGGTATCTAAGCACTGCGTAGAAGACTGAGGCGAAGCAAAGGGCAGGGATGCAATGACTGAAACCATGACTGACGCGAACGTTCAGGCGAACGCGGTGAAGGGCGCTCAACAGGGGAATCGCGCGTATCTGGAGCTCGACGGCATTACCGTGAGCTTCCCGGGCGTGCGCGCGCTCGACCGCGTGGCGCTGGAAGTGCGTGCCGGCGAAGTACACGGCTTGATGGGCGAGAACGGCGCGGGCAAATCCACGCTGCTCAAGGTGCTCTCGGGCGTGAACCAGCCGCAGGAAGGCACGCTCGAGCTGGGTGGCGTGGAGCACCGTTTCACGACCACCAAGGCGGCGCTCGAAGCGGGTATCGCGATCATCTATCAGGAACTGCATCTCGTGCCCGAGCTGACGGTGGCGGAAAACCTGATGCTCGGGCGGTTGCCCAATCGCCTCGGCGTGCTCGACGAAGGCACGCTCGTCAAGCGCGCGATGGATGAACTCAAGCGGCTTGGCGAGCGCATCGATCCGCGCACGCCGGTGAAGAACCTCTCCATCGGCCAGCGCCAGATGATCGAAATCGGCAAGGCGCTCATGCGCGACGCGCGCGTGATCGCCTTCGACGAACCGACCAGCTCGCTCTCGGCGCGCGAGACGGAGAACCTCTTTCGCATCATCAACGCGCTGCGCGCGGACGGCCGCGCGATCATCTACGTCACGCACCGCATGGACGAAGTCTATGAGCTGTGCGACCGCGTGACGGTGTTCCGTGACGGCAAGCGCATCGAAACGTTCGACTCGGTGGCCGATCTCGACCGCAATCGTCTGATTGCGGCGATGGTGGGCCGCTCGATCGAGGACGTGTACGGCTATCGTGCGCGCGAAGCGGGAGACGTGCTGCTCGAAGCGAAGGGCCTGCTGGGTCCCGGGCTGGCCGAGCCGGTGTCGTTCACGGCGCGGCGCGGCGAGATCGTCGGCTTCTTCGGGCTCGTGGGCGCCGGACGCTCGGAACTCATGAAGCTGATTTACGGTGCGACGCGCGCCAGCGCGGGCCACGTCGAACTCGACGGCAAGCGCGTCAATTTCGCCAGCCCCCGCGACGCCGTGCGCGCGGGCCTCGCCCTGTGCCCCGAGGACCGCAAGCAGGAAGGCATCGTCGCGATCGCCTCGGTGGCCGACAACCTCAACATCAGCGCGCGCCGCCACTTCAGCCCCGCGCGCTTCCTGCTCGACGCGCGGCGCGAGCGCGACCTCGCGCAGGACTACATCAAGAAACTCGCGATCAAGACGCGCAACGGCGACACGGCCATCGGCACGCTCTCGGGCGGCAACCAGCAGAAGGTGATTCTGTCGCGCTGGCTCGCCGAACGCATCGAGGTGTTCCTGATGGACGAGCCCACGCGCGGCATCGACGTGGGCGCGCGCGCCGAGATCTACAACCTGCTGTACGAGCTCGCCGAAGCGGGCAAGACCGTGATCATGGTGTCGAGCGACCTGGCCGAAGTGATCGGCGTTTCGGACCGCATCATCGTCATGCGCGAAGGCCGGATTGCCGGCAGCCTGCCGAAGGCCGAAGCCTCGCCCGACGAACTGATCAAGATGGCGCTGCCGCGCTAACGCCTGTTTTTTTGCCTTGCCGGTCGCGTCTGAAACGTCTTCAAGCGACGCTCGCGACCGATCCGAAACGATGAACCAGAAATGAGTGAAGCCATGCAGCCACAGGGCACGCCTACCGTCAACGAAGCCGCCGCGCCGATTACCCCCCAGCGCGCGCGGGCCTGGGACATGATCAACAAATCGGGCATCGCGGTGGTGTTCGTGGTGCTGTTCGCGGTGCTATCCGCCACGGTGCCCGACTTCCTCACGACCCGCAACATTCAGGGCCTGCTGCTCTCCGTCACGCTGATCGGCTCGATCGCCGTCACGATGATGTTCGTGCTCGCGCTCGGCGAGGTCGATCTTTCGGTCGCCTCGATCGTGGCGTTCGCGGGCGTCGTAGCCTCCACAGTCATCACGCAGTCGCATAGCGTGCTGCTCGGCATTATCGCGGGCGTGCTCGCGGGCGGCGCGGTCGGGCTCGTCAATGGCGTGCTGATCGCGCGCTTCAAGATCAACTCGCTGATCGCCACGCTCGCGATGATGGAAGCGGTGCGCGGCCTCGCGTTCCTCACCTCGAACGGCGACGCCGTGATGATCTCCGAAGAGCGCTTCTTCGATCTGGGCGGCGGCTCGTTCCTCGGCATCTCGTTCCCGATCTGGAGCAACATCATCGGTTTCGTGGTGTTTGGTTTCCTGCTCAAGAAGACGGTGTTCGGCAAGAACGTGCTCGCGGTGGGCGGCAATAGCGAAGCGGCGCGTCTCGCCGGCCTGCCGGTCACGCGCATCAAGATCACGGTGTTCGTGCTGCAAGGGCTCATTACGGGCTTTGCGGGCGTGATGCTGGCCTCGCGCATGAGCCTCGGCGACCCGAAGACCTCGGTGGGTCTCGAGCTCGGCGTGATCTCGGCTTGCGTGCTGGGCGGCGTGTCGCTCACGGGCGGCGTGGCGACGATCTCGGGCGTGCTGGTGGGCGTGCTCATCATGGGCTCGGTGCAGGACGCCATGAGCCTCATGAACGTGCCGACGTTCTATCAGTACCTGATTCGCGGCGGCATTCTGCTGCTCGCGGTGCTGTTCGACCAGTACCGCCGCAGCAAACGCGCAGTGTGAGGGAAGGGCACGTCGACGCGCCGCAATGCGCCGCTGGCGCGGCGGCGCGTCAGTAGTCGGCGAGCCTCAGGTTTCCAGCCCCGCCCCGCCCAGAATCGACTTGGCATCGGCGCGCGCATTGTCGAGCTGCACGACGCTCGCCTGCCGCGCCGCGAGCGCGTCGCCGTGCTCGATCGCCGTGAGAATCGCCTTGTGGCGCGGCAACGAAAGCGCATGCGTGTTGGGATGGCGGCTCGTGAGCTTGATCGACTCGGAAAGCGCGAGCGAGAGCATGTTGCCGATGTACGCCAGCATGTTGTTGTGCGTGGCCGCCATGATCGCGCGGTGGAATTCCAGATCGGGCTCGAGCAGATCGGCAGCGGTTTGCGCCTGCTCCATGCGCGCGTAGGCCGCGGTAATGCGGGCGCGGTCTTCGTCGTTTGCTGAAATCGCGGCGAGCGCCGCGGCGGCGGGTTCGATGATCTGCCGCACGGTCATGAGCGAGCGGAAGAACTCGCCTTCGGGAATGCTGTTGACGGTCCAGTAGAGCACGTCGGGGTCGAGCATGTGCCATTCTTCGCGCGGCCGCACGACACTGCCCACGCGCGGCTTCGAAACCACGAGGCCCTTGGCGACCAGCACGCGCGTGGCCTCGCGCAGCACGGGGCGGCTCACGCCGTAGGTTTCGCACAGCGTGGGTTCGGGCGGCAGGCGCTGCCCGGGGGCCAGCGTGCCGCCTACGATCTGCATGCCGAGCTCCTGCACGATGCGCGCGTGCATGCTCTTGCGTTTCTCTAGATTGCGGTAATCCATGATTGTCCGGCCGGGGGCTACCCGATCGGAGCGTCCCCCATGTATGTGGGAACCATTACGCGCTGGTGGCGCGCATGGCCCGATATTCCCGCCGCACGATATCCATCAGTTCAGCCACCGATGTATTGGCGCTGTGCTGCTCGTATGTCACGCGGCCTCGCTGCATCAACATGATGCGATCCGCAATATCGAGCGTCTGCGCATAGTTGTGCATGATCATGATAATCGATAGGCCGCCTTTTTCCTTCAAACGCATGATGAGATCGATGATGAGACCCGCTTCGCGCGCTCCCATCGCGGCGAGCGGCTCGTCGAGCAACAGGATCTTTGCGTTCGAATGCACGGCGCGCGCCACCGCGATCGCCTGGCGCTGACCGCCCGAAAGCCGCTCCACAGGCAGGTCCACGGAGGGCACGTGCACGCCGATGTCGTCGAGTAGCTGTGCCGCGCGCTGGCGCATCTGCTTGTGGTCGAGCAGTCTGAAGGGCCCGCGCCGCACGATCTCGCGGTTCAGGAACATGTTGTGGTAAATGCTCAGCGAATTGGCGAGCGCGAGGTCCTGATAAACGCATTCGATGCCGAGCGAGCGCGCATGGTCCACCGAGCGCAGCAGCGTTTCGCTGCCGTCGATCTGCAGCGTGCCGCTCGTTTGCTGATGAAAACCCGTGAGGATTTTCACGAGCGTGGACTTGCCCGCGCCGTTGTCGCCGAGAATGCCGAGGATTTCGCCGCGGCCTAGCGTGAGCGACACGCCGTCGAGCGCCGTCACCGCGCCGAAGCGCTTGACGATGTTGTCGCCCCGCACCGCGAGCGGCGCGTCGGCCGTGGCGGTTGCACCGCCGGGGGAGGCTTGCGATTCGTCCATCATCGGCTCCCTTTGCGGCGCAGGCGCCCAACGTGGATGTTGAAGACCATGGCGGCGAGAATCGCGGCGCCGAGGATGATGTTGAAGGTGAACGCGTTGATGCCGATGAGCGTGAAGCCATCGTTGAGAATGCCGAGCACCGCCGCGCCGATCAGGCCGCCCACGATCGTGCCCGAGCCGCCCGTGAGCGGCGTGCCGCCGATCACGGCCGAAGCCACGGCGAGGAACATGATCTGGTTGCCGCCCGCCTGCGGGTCGATCGAGGTGATGCGAAAGCCTTCCAGAATGCCGGTGAAGCCCGCGAGCACGGCGGCAATGATGAAGTTGCCGAGGCGCAGCCGGTTCACATGAATACCGGCCTCGCTCGCACCGATCGGATTCGCGCCGGCCGCCTGTGTATGCAGGCCCCAGCGCGTGTGGCGCAGCAGCACGTGCATGGCAAACGCGATCGCGATCGTCCAGAGGATCTCGCTATAGCCCCACGCGCCCATGAAGGCCGCGAACTCGGGCGAGCCCGGCGTCTGCACCGGCGTGCCGCGCGAAATGGTGAGCGTGATGCCGTTGATGAGGAAGAGCGTGCCGAGCGTCGTGACGAACGAGGGCAGGCGCAGCCACACGGTCACGGCCCCGTTCACGAAGCCGACGATGCCCGCGGCCACGAGCCCCGCGATCACGGCGAGCCACATGGGCGCGCCCGCGTCGTTGGCGAACACCATCATGAACGGCGCGAAGGCGAACACCATGCCTGCCGACAGATCGATGTCGCCGCCGATCATCAGCATGATTTCGCCGAACGCGATGATCGCCACCGGCGCGATGAACTGCGAGAGGTTGACGAGACTCGCGTTGGTGAGCAGGAAATCCCGGTTGGAAAATTCGAAGTACGCCGCGAGGATCATCGCCACGAGCAGAATGCGCAGCTCGGGCGCCCACGCGGAGAGCCATTGCCCGCGCGGGCGGGCAGCAGCCCGCGCGGAGACTTCAGCCTTGCCTGTTTCGTTCACAGAGTTCATCACTCGTCGTTCGTTACGCGCTGTTTGTTAAGACTTGATCGCACCGCTCATCGGCACGATTTGCGGCTTGGTGGTCTTGCCTTCGAAACGCGTCGAGGTGTTCAGGTACGGCTCGACCGTTTCCTTCGTCACGAACTTCAGGCCCGTGTTGGTGTCGGCGGGGCCGACCAGACCGCCCGAGGCGAGCGTGACGAACGCCTGCATCACCGTGTAGAAGCCCTGCACGTAAGGCTGCTGGTCGATCGTGAAGTCGAGAAAGCCTTCGTGGATGAGCTGGACCGTGGTCGGCAAGAGGTCGAAGCCGCCGCCGTGCACGCCCTTCGAAGGCAGGTTGTTTTCCTTCATCACCTGCGCGACGCCCTGCGTGCTGCCCGCATCCACGGCGAACATGCCCTTCAGGTCCTGGTGGCCGAGGTAGAACGACTTGATCTTCGAAAGCTCTTCGTTGACGGTCGCGCCCGTGGCCACGGTCTGGATGTCGATCTTCTTGCCGGACTTCTTGATGGCGTCGCTCGCGCCGTCCAGACGCGGCTGGATGTTGAGCTGGCCAGGCGTGGCGATGAAGAGACCGACGAGGCCGCTGTCGATCAGGCTCACGATGCGCTCGCCCATCTGGTAGCCCGAGAGATACAGGTCCTGGCCGATATAGGCGAGGCGCGGGTTCTTCTTGCCGCGCGGCGCGTCGGCGTTATAGGCGAAGACCGGAATGCCCGCGTCGAGCGCCGCCTGAATGGGCTTGTCGAAGGCGGTGGGGTCGACGATCGGCACCGCGATCGCGTCGGCCTTCGCGGCGATGGCGGCATTCACGGCGCGCACCATTTCGCCCGCGTCGGACGTGGCCGAGCCGGTCCACTGGTAGTCCATGTTGAGCAGCGAGCATGCGTCCTGAATGCCGTATTGCGTCGGCACGAAGAACGGATTCGTGGTGACGTGATTGACGAACACGATCTTCCACTTCTTGTGCGAAGGAAAGCCCGATTCGGCAGCCTGCGCCGTGGAAATGAAGCCGCCGCCGCCCACCGCACCGAGCAGCGAAAGCGCCGCGCCCAGTCCCGCACCCTGCATCAGGCCGCGCCGGCCCGTGTCGATCAAGCTCTTACCGTCTTTTGCGTCATCCCGATCCTGCGCCATGTTTTCCTCCGGTCTTGTCATCGTGGTCGATGTAGGCGACTTTTCGTCGAAAAGCGTGCAGATACTGGCCAGTACCGGGGGAACGCGCGAGACATCCGCAGCGAACATGAGTTCGCCAGGCGCCGACGGTACCGCAAAAATCTTAGTGCAGCGTGATGAGGCCTCCTAATCCATGTATACCCCTAACTACTCCATAGGCCCTGCCGTGGCGAGGATCGTCCATGACAAGCGGCTTACGCACCGCCTTTCGCCTCCTGCATGTGCGGCGGCGGGCTGGCGAGCTTGGCCTGGTCCATCGGCGCGGCGGCTTGCGTGCGCGGACGGGCGATGCGCGGTGCGCCGCGTCCGGTGCCGGTGGACTTGCGGCGCGCGGCGTGGCGCTCGGTGGCGCGCTGCATGAGGCAGAACGCGCAGAGGAGTGCGCCGATCACGATGCGCGTCCACCACGAGCTGAGCGTGCCGTCGAAGGTAATGAGCGTCTGGATCGTGCCCAGAATGCCCACGCCGAACACCGAGCCGATCACATAGCCCACGCCGCCCGTGAGCAGCGTGCCGCCGATCACCGTCGCGGCGATGGCGTCGAGTTCCATGCCCTGCGCCTGTAGTCCGTAGCCCGACAGCACGTAGAGCGTAAACACGACGCCGCCGAGCGCCGAGCAAAAGCCCGAGAGCGCATACACGCCAATCTTGGTGCGCGCCACCGGCAGGCCCATGAGCAGCGCGGAGCGCTCGTTGCCGCCGATCGCGTAGACGTTGCGGCCAAAGCGCGTGAAGTGCGCGATGACGATGCCGGCAGCAAGCATGGCGATGGCCGTGAGCGAACCCGTGGTGAGCGAGCCGCTGCCTACCGGAATGTTGAATTCGGAAAGCGCGTGGAAACCGGGGTCGTTGATCTGGATGGATTCGGTGGTGATGAGAAAGCAGGTGCCGCGCGCGAGGAACATGCCCGCGAGCGTGATGATGAAGGGCTGCAGCCGGAAGAAGTGGATCAGCGCACCCATTGCCGCGCCATAGAGCGCGCCGCAGAGCAACACGAGCGGCACGACGACGAGCACGGGCCAGTGCAGCTTCTCGGTGCCCACGGCGCAGAGGATCGTCGTGAGCGCGACCACGGCGCCCACCGAAAGATCGATGCCGCCCGAGATGATCACGAATGTCATGCCGATGGCGACGATCAGCAGGAACGCGTTGTCGACCAGCAGCCCGAAGGCCACCTGTAGCGAGAAGAAGCCGGTGTACATGACCGAGCCGAAGCCGAACAGCACGGCAAACAGCACGACGGTCACGACGATGGGCAGCACGCGCGGATCGACGAAGCGGGTGGCGCCGCGCCGGCACGCTGCGAGCGTGTTCGAAAAGGACAGGGCAGGGCGGTTCATGCTCGGCTTCCCCCGAATGGGTGCATGGCGACTCAGGCGCGCGCGCGGCGCGCGAGCGCGATGCGTTTGAGTTGTTGAAAAGCGAAGGTGCGCGCGGCGGGCGACTGGATCAGGCACACGAGCAGCACGACCACGGCCTTCACGACGAGCGTGGCCTCGGGCGGCACGCCGATCGAATAGGTGGTGTAGGTGAGCGTCTGGATGATGAGCGCACCGAGCACCGTGCCCGCGAGACTGAAGCGCCCGCCCAGCAGCGACGTGCCGCCGAGCGTCACGGCGAGAATGGCGTCGAGTTCGAGCAGCAGGCCCGCGTTATTGCCGTCGGCGCTGCGTACGTTCGAGCTGATGAGAATGCCCGCAATCGCGGCGGTCACGCCGCAGAACGCATACGCGCCGAACACCACGGCTTGCGACGACAGGCCCGCAAGCCGCGCGGCCACTGGATTCACGCCGATCGAGCGGATGAACAGGCCGAGCGCCGTGCGGTTGACGATGAGGGCAGTGAGCACGGTCACGGCGAGCGCAATCCACACGGCGCACGGGATCAGCGCGAAATAGCCGCCGCCCGCGAACAGATAACCGGGCGCGCCGATGGGGATGATCTGGCCGCCCGTGAGCAGCTGCGCCACGCCGCGGCCCGCCACCATCAGGATGAGCGTGGCGATGATCGGCTGCATGCCGACGAACGCGACGAGCAGCCCGTTCCAGATGCCGGCGAGCAGGCCCACCGCGAGCGCCGCGCCGAACGCCAGGCCCACGCGCGAAGGATCGGCGGCGAGCACCGTGGCGGCCGCCGCACCCGCGATCGCCACGACGGCGCCCACGGAAATGTCGATGCCGCGCGTGGCGATCACGAGCGTCATGCCGAGCGACACCACGACGAGCGGCGCGGCACGCATGAGAATGTCGATGGGCGCGCCGAACAGGTGGCCGCCCAGCATCGTGATCGAGAGGAAATTGCCGCGATGCACGACGTCGACGACGAACAGCGCGATGAGCGTCACCGCGGGCCACACCAGCGGATGCCGGATGACGAGCGAAAGCCAGGCGGGCAGGGCGGGGCGCGTCATCGACGGTCTCCGGCAATCAGGTCGTAGACTTCGTGCTCCGAGCGCGCCGCGCCCGAAAGCTCGGCCACCTTGCGCCGGTCGCGCAGCACGGCGATGCGGTCGGAGACACGCACCACCTCGCTGATCTCCGACGAAATGAACAGGATGCCGAGGCCCTTCGCGCAGAGCGCGCGCACGCGGTCCATGATCTCGAACTTGGCGGCCACGTCGATGCCGCGCGTCGGTTCGTCGAGGATCAGCAAACGCGGTTTGGTCGCGAGCCAGCGCGCGAGCAGCACCTTCTGCTGGTTGCCGCCCGAGAGTAGGCCGATGGGCTGCTCGGCGTCGCGCGCCTTGATGCCGAGCTGCTCGATATATTCGTTGGCCAGTTCGCGCTGGCGCGAGCGCCGGATCATGCGCCACCAGCCGAGTTGCGCCTGCAGCGCGAGCACGATGTTTTCGCGGATCGACAGATCGGCGACGATGCCTTCCTTCTTGCGGTCTTCGGGGCAATAGGCCATGCCGTGGCGCACGGCGTCGCGCGGCGAAGAAAGCTTCACGGCCTTGCCGTTGATGTGCACCGTGCCCGCATCGGCCTTGTCCGCGCCGAACAGCAGCCGCGCGGTTTCCGTGCGGCCCGAGCCGAGCAGGCCAGCGAGGCCCAGAATCTGGCCCGGCTGCACTTCCAGATCGAGCGGATTGAGCACGCCGCGGCGCGCCACGCCTTGCGCCGCAAGGTACGGTTCGGCGTTCGTTGCCGCCGTTTCGCTGTGTGCGGCTTCGGCTTGCGTGAGCCGCTCGCCCGCGTTCTGCAGGCCCACCATCTTCGCGACCAGCGTTTGCACGGGCAGATCGGCGGCGAGATATTCGCCCTCGCGCTCGCCGTTGCGCATCACCGTGATGCGATCGGAGATCGCGTAGGTCTGCTCGAGAAAATGCGTGACGAACAGGATCGCGATGCCCGACGCTTTCAGCTTGCGCAGCACCTCGAACAGGCGCGCGACTTCGCCTTCGTCGAGGCTCGAAGTCGGTTCGTCGAGAATGAGGATGCGCGCATCGACGGACACCGCGCGCGCGATTGCCACCATCTGCTGCATGGCGATGGGGTAGGTGTCGAGCGACTGCGTGACGTCGAGCGATAGATTCAGTTCTGCCAGCGCTTCTTCCGCGCGGCGATGAATCGTTTTCCAGTCGATCAGGCCGAGGCCGCGCTTGCGCGGCTGGCGGCCCGCGAAAATGTTCTCCGCCACCGAGAGGTTCGGGCAGAGATTGACCTCCTGGTAGAGCGTCTGGATGCCGGCGGCTTCCGCCATCTGCGGCGTCGGGAAGTGCACCGCCTCGCCCGCGAGGCGTATTTCGCCGGCCTCGGGCTGGTGCACGCCGGTCAGCACGTTGATGAGCGTGGACTTGCCGGCGCCGTTCTGCCCCATCAGCGTATGGATTTCGCCGGGGTACAGACGAAAATCGACCCGGTCGAGCGCACGCACGCCGGGGAAGGTTCGGGTAAGACCGACGGTTTCGAGTATCGGGGAAACGCTCATGGGCAACCGTGAAAGAGGCCAGAGCGCGCGGGGTGCTATGTAAACCCTTTAAATACTAAGGGTTACGAAGCACGCCGCGCCGCTTGCAGCGAAGTTTAGTACTTGCGCGACGGGAGCACCTGCGCCGCCACGTCCTCCGGGAACACCGTTTCGTTCGTCACGATGCGCTTGGGCAACTGCTTGCCCGCCACGACGTCCTTCACGGCGCTCATGAGCTGCGGCCCGAGCAGCGGGCTGCACTCCACATCGACGTTCATTTTGCCGGCGATCATCGCCTGGAAGCCGCCCTTGGTGGCGTCGAACGACACGACGCTGATGTCCTTGCCCGGCTTCATGCCGGCTTCTTCCATGGCCTGGATCGCGCCGAGCGCCATGTCGTCGTTATGCGCGTAGACGACGTTGATCTTGTTTCCATACGTCTTCGCGAACGCTTCCATGACCTGCTTGCCGCCGGCGAGCGTGAAGTCGCCGCTCTGCGAAGCGATGATCTTGAACTTCGGATCGTTCTTGATCACTTCCATGAGGCCCGAGTGACGGTCGTTGGCCGGCGCGGAACCCACGGTGCCCTGCAGCTCGACGATATTGATCGGACCGGGGTTGTCCTTGTAGTGATCTTCAAGCCACTTGCCCGCACGGCGGCCTTCTTCCATGAAGTCCGAACCGATCATCGTCACGTAGAGCGACTGGTCCTTCACGTCGATGTTGCGGTCCGTGAGGATCACGGGAATCTTGGCGCGCTTGGCTTCCTGGAGCACCGGCTCCCAGCCCGATTCCACCACGGGCGAGAACGCGATCACGTCCACCTTCTGCGCGATATACGAGCGGATCGCCTTGATCTGGTTTTCCTGCTTCTGCTGGGCGTCCGAGAACTTGAGGTTGATGCCGGCGTCTTTCGCGGCCTGTTTGACCGACACCGTGTTGGCCGTGCGCCAGGCGCTTTCCGCGCCGACCTGCGCAAAACCTAGCGTGATCTGCTTGTCTTCGGCGTGTGCGACACCCGCCGCCAACGAGAAAGCGGCCGCCGCAGCGACCAACCCGCTTACCATGCGTGTTGCCAGTTTCATGCGTGTCTCCGATGTAGCTCTGCGCGTTGTATTTCTTTAATTCATGGCGCTACACCCGCGTCCATCACGGCCGGACAGTATCACGAGAAGTATCGCGCCATCCCTGGCCTCCGGTTATATCCTCTCGGTATACCGTTAGCCGCCCCTGCTGACCACAATAGACAAACTATATGCAACGGCCGAAACGGATTCGATTAGCGTTTTCCCGATAATCGCGGTCCATATAGTCATGCTATTTATAGGACTTTCTCACTAAGTGGGCAAAGCCATGAACACCCGTAAGCCCAAGCTTCGCTCGGCCGCGTGGTTCGGCACCACGGACAAAAACGGCTTCATGTACCGGAGCTGGATGAAGAATCAGGGAATACCGGATCACGAGTTCGCCGGCAAGCCGATTATCGGCATTTGCAACACGTGGTCGGAACTCACACCCTGTAACGCGCATTTTCGCAAGCTCGCCGAGCACGTCAAACGAGGCATCTACGAAGCCGGCGGATTTCCTGTCGAGTTTCCCGTGTTCTCGAACGGCGAGTCGAACCTGCGGCCCACGGCCATGTTCACACGCAACCTCGCTTCGATGGATGTTGAGGAATCCATACGAGGCAATCCGGTCGATGCCGTCGTGCTGCTGGTGGGCTGCGACAAGACCACGCCCGCACTGCTGATGGGCGCGGCCAGTTGCGACGTGCCTGCGATTGCCGTGACCGGCGGGCCGATGCTCAACGGCAAGCACGAAGGTCGCGATATCGGTTCGGGCACGGTGGTGTGGCAACTGAGCGAGCAGGTGAAGGCGGGCAAGATTTCGATTCACGAGTTCATGTCGGCGGAGTCGGGCATGTCGCGCTCGGCGGGCACCTGCAACACCATGGGCACGGCTTCGACCATGGCGTGCATGGCCGAAGCGCTGGGCGTCACGCTGCCGCACAACGCGGCGATTCCGGCGGTGGACGCGCGCCGCTACGTGCTCGCGCACATGTCGGGCATGCGCATCGTGGAGATGGCGCTCGAAGACCTGCGCCTCTCGAAGCTGCTCACGCGCGCGGCGTTCGAGAACGCCATTCGCACGAACGCGGCGATCGGCGGCTCGACCAATGCGGCGATCCATCTGAAGGCGATCGCGGGACGCATCGGCGTGCCGCTCGAACTCGACGACTGGACGCGCATCGGGCAAGGTACGCCGACCATCGTCGACCTGCAGCCATCGGGCCGCTTTCTGATGGAGGAGTTCTATTACGCGGGCGGCTTGCCCGCCGTGCTGCGGCGCCTCGGCGAAGCGAACCTGCTGCCGCATCCCGATGCGCTCACGGCCAACGGCAAGACGCTGTGGGAAAACGTGCGCGAAGCGCCCATTCACAATGCCGAAGTCATTCGCCCGCTCGACAATCCGCTCGTGGAAGACGGCGCGCTGTGCGTGCTGCGCGGCAATCTCGCGCCGAATGGGGCGGTGCTGAAGCCGTCGGCGGCCACGCAGAAGCTGTTGAAGCATCGCGGGCCTGCCGTGGTGTTCGAGAACTTCGACGACTACAAGGCGCGCATCGGCGATCCCGATCTCGACGTTACCGCCGATTCGGTGCTCGTCATGAAGAACTGCGGGCCCAAGGGTTATCCGGGCATGGCCGAGGTGGGCAACATGGGCCTGCCGCCCAAGCTGCTCGCGCAGGGCGTGACCGACATGGTGCGCGTCTCGGATGCGCGCATGAGCGGCACGGCGTACGGCACGGTGGTGCTGCACGTGGCGCCTGAAGCGCGCGCGGGCGGCCCGCTCGCGATCGTGCGCGACGGCGACTGGATCGAGCTGGACTGCGAGAAGGGCGTGCTGCGCGTGGATATCAGCGACGAGGCGATCGTCGCGCGGCTCGACGAGTGGGCCGCGAACCAGCAGCCCATTCCCGCCGATCGCAGCGGGTATCGCAAGCTTTATGTCGAGCACGTGTTGCAGGCCGATGAGGGCTGCGATTTCGACTTCCTGGTGGGCTGCCGCGGCTCGGACGTGCCGAGCCACTCGCATTGAGATTCGGAATCCATATCAAAGCGCGCGGCGCAGGCAAGCGTAACCCTTAAGCTGCCTTTGGCGCGCGCTCGTCGGCGCCGAGGCAGTTCAGGCCCATGAGCGTCGCCTCGACGGCTTCGTCGAGCGGCGTATGCGGCTCGCGCCCGAGTTCGCGGACGAGGCGGGCGTTGTCGAGCTGCAACGGCTCGCTCCACAAATAGCGCATCTCCATCAGTTCGCGCAGCGTCGTCACGAACGGCGAGATGGCGCGCATGAAGGCCCAGGCGAAGGGCTTGCTTTGCGGCTTCAGGCCGTGGCGCCGGGCGACGCGGCAGATCGCTTCGACGAACTGCGAGCCATCGGCATCCCAGTGGCCGGCCATGTGGAACACCGCGAACGCGGGCAGCGTGTCGCGCCGTTCGATCAGCTCGAGCATCGTGCGCGCGACGTCGGGCACGTACGACCACGCGTGGCCCACGCCGCGCGTCCCCGGCTGGCGCACGACCTGCACCGGCTCGTCACGCTTCACGATGCCTTGCGCAAACCAGCTGTTGCCCACGTGCGGCCCGAAAAAGTCGCCCGCGCGCACGACGATCGAGCGCACGCCATGCTCGCTCGCGGCCCGCATGCGCCGCTCCAGTTCCACGCGAATCGCGCCCTTGCGCGTGAGCGGCTTTTGGGGCGAATCTTCACGCAGCACCGGGAAGGTGTCGGGCCCGAAGTTGTAGACGGTGCCCGGCAGCACGACGGTCGCGCCCACGGCGGCCGCGGCGGCGAGCGTGTTGTCGATCATCGGCAGCACGACTTCCGCCCAGCGCCGGTACCCGGGCGGGTTCACGGCGTGCACGATCACCGCGCAACCCTGCGCGGCGCGGACCACCGCTTCGCGAGAGAGCGCGTCGCCGTCGACCCACTCGATGGCGCCGGCCGCCGCCGCGCCCGGCGCACCGCCGCGCCGCAGCGCGCGGACTTGCCAGCCGGCGTCGCGCAACTGGCGCGCGACTTCGCTGCCGATTCCGCCGCTGGCGCCGAGTACGAGTGCGCGGTTCTGTCGATTGATGGGGGTGGCGTTCATGCGGGTTCTCCTGACGGGTGAGCTGTGATGAGGGGCATTCTGCGCCGCATGCCGTCAATAGAAAATTGGCGAAAATAGACCATAAGCTATACATTTATGCATAGATTGCGATCTGAATTGGGGACGAAGTATGGCCGACAAGGAACCGAACTGGGAGTGGTATCGGAGCTTTCTGCAGGTCCTGGAAAGCGGCTCGCTCTCGGCGGCCGCCCGCGCGCTGGGCATCACGCAGCCGACCGTTGGGCGCCACATCGAAAGTCTGGAGGCGGCGCTGGGACTCACGCTGTTTACCCGCTCGTCCGATGGGTTCTCGCCAACCGAGGCGGCGAATGAGTTGCGGCCGTACGCCGTCGGCCTTGCGATGACCTCGGCAGCCTTGCGTCGCGCGGCGAGCAGTCACGGATCGGGCGTGCGCGGGACGGTGCGGCTGACGGCGAGCGAAGTGATCGGCGTCGAGGTCTTGCCGCCGATCCTCGCGGCGTTGCGCCACGAATATCCGGAGCTGAGGATCGAACTCGTGCTGTCAAACAGGGCGGACGACCTGCTGCGCCGTGAAGCGGACATTGCGATACGCATGTTCCGGCCGGTGCAGGAGGCGCTGATCGCCAGGCGTGTTGGCGCGATCGACGTCGGGCTGCATGCCCACGAACGCTATCTGGCGCTTCATGGCGTGCCGAAGTCGATGAAAGAGTTGCCGCGCCATTCGCTCATCGGCTTCGATCACGAGAACGCGTTCATTCGCTCGGTTCAGCCCAGGTTCGCCGCCTACAGCCGCAATAACTTTGCATTTCGCGCCGACAGCGATCTTGCGCAGCTGGGCGCGATACGCGCTGGCTTCGGCATCGGCGGGTGCCAGGCGCCGTTGGCGGCCAGAGACCCGAAGCTGGTTCGCGTCCTGCCCGACGAGTTCTCGCTGAGTCTGGATACGTGGGTGGCCATGCACGAGGATTTGCGCACAAGCGCGCGCTGCACCGTAACGTTTGCGGCGCTGGCGTCGGGGCTTGGTGCCTATATACAAGGACAAGGCGCGTAACAACTGCCTCAACGCGGCGCACGGCCTGCCCGTGCATACGAAGCCAGCATCGTCGCGAGTTCCTGTGCGGCAGGCGTGAGCGGCACGGCCGCGCGCTGCAGCAAACAGACCTGCTGCGCCGCCGGCCGCTCGGCGATCCTGATGCGCGTGAGCCGCTCGGCAAACGGGCCGCGCGCGGCGACCACCGACGACTCCAGCGCGAGGCAATCCGTCTCGCTGACCCAATGCAGCGTTTCGAACAGCCCCTCCACCGTCGCGACGATGCGCGGCGCCGGCAGGCCGTGGTCGGTGAAGAACGTCGTGAGCCGGCTCGAAGCGAAGGCGTCGGCGATATTGGGCGAGCGCGTCGCGAGCCAGTCGCAGTGCGTGAGCGAGCGCAGCGTGCGCGCCCCGGCCTTCGGATGATCGCGGCGGCAGACGACGACCGGGTCCGACGGGTAAAGCTCCGTCACCGAAAGATCGGTCGTATCGGTCTGGTCCGAAACGAGGGCGAGCGCGAAATCGAGCGTGCCTTCGCGTATCCACGAAATCATCATGCGCGAGGTGCCCGTGCGCAGGCGCAGCGCCACGCGCGGAAACCGCGTGCTGTACTGCCCGAGCACGGGCACGAGCGCGTCCATGAGCGGATCGGTCGTCAGGCCGAACGCGACTTCGCCCGCGTAATCGCCGCGCAGTTGCTGCGCCTCTTCGCTCGCGCGCTCGCACTCGCCGAGAATCGATGCCGCTCGCACCAGCATGCGCTGCCCGAGCGCCGTGAGCGTCACGCCGCGATTCGTGCGTGTGAGCAGCGGGCCGCCCAGTTCGACTTCGAGATTCTGCAACTGCTGCGTCACGCCGCTCTGCGCCACGCCGAGCGCGCGCGACGCCGCCCGCACACTGCCACGCTGGGCGACGGCGACGAAGACGCGCAACTGGGAGAGCGTGAGACTCATGGGCGACGACTGGCTGTGATCGGTATGAGTGATCATGATAGACGAATTCGAGCTTTTCCCGAACGCAGCGTCGTCCTACCATCGGTCGGCAGGAGACCCCCACGTTCACTGATCGCTCATCATGAAAAAAATCCCGTCGATCCTTCTTTCGCTCGCGCTGGCCCTGAGCAGCAATGCCTTCGCGCGCGAGGGCGACATCGTGCGCCTCGGCATCGATCCGACCTATCCGCCCATGGACGCCAAGGCACCCGACGGCTCACTCAAAGGCTTCGACGTCGATCTCGGCAACGAGATCTGCCGCCGGATTCACGCGCGTTGCCAGTGGGTCGAGCTGGAGTTCTCGGGCATGATCCCGGCGCTGCAGGCGCGCAAGATCGACGCGATCATGTCGTCGATGGCGATCACCGCGAAGCGCGAGCAGCAAATCCTCTTCACGTCGAAGCTGTTCCAGTTCAAGTCGCGGCTCGTCGCGCGCAAGGGCGCCCCGTTCGGCGCCACCGCGCAGTCGCTGGCCGGCAAGTCGGTCGGCGTGCAGGCGGGCACGCAGTTCGAGACTTATGCGCTCGCGAACTGGGCGCCGGCGGGCGTGCACGTCGTCACCTACAAGAGCCAGGACGAAGTGTTCGCCGACCTCGTCAACGGGCGGCTCGACGCCGCACTGCTGGGCTACGTCGAAGCCGACTACGGCTTCCTGCGCACGCCGCAAGGCGACGGCTTCGCGTTTGCCGGCGGCCCGCTCTCGATGGGCGACCGCGGCACGGGCATCGGCATGCGCAAGGACGAGACCGCGCTGCAGGCGCAGATGAACGACGCGATCGCGTCCATGCTCAAGGACGGCACCTATGCGCAGATCGCGCATCGCTATTTCGACTTCGATCCGTACGGCAACTGAGCGGCAACTGAGCCGCTGCACACATTTTTGAAACCGCATTGAATTCATGAACCAGCAATCGATTCCGCTCCTGAGCGCCACGCCGGGCACGCACCGCGAACTGACCAGCTTCCATTTCGGCCCTGCCGACGCACCCCAGAAGGTCTATATCCAGGCGTCGCTGCACGCCGACGAAACGCCCGCCATGCTGACGGCCGTGCTGTTGCGCACGCAACTGGCGGAACTCGAGGCGCAAGGCGCGCTCGCCGCGCAGGTAGTGCTCGTGCCGCTCGCCAATCCCGTGGGCCTGAACCAGCACGTTCTTGGCCAGTTCATCGGCCGCTTCGATCTCGCGAGCGGCAGGAACTTCAACCGGCATTTCCACGCGTTTCCGAAGCTGCTCGCGCGCGCGAAAGAGATGCTCGGCGCGGACGTCGAGCGCAACCGCGAGCTGATCCGGCAGTTGATGCGCGAAGCGCTCGACGCGCAGGGGCCGCTCACGGAATTCGATTCGCTCCAGTTGGCGTTGCTCAGGCTCTCGCATGATGCCGATCTCATCATCGACCTGCATTGCTCGCTCGAGGCGGTCATGCACGTGTACACGAGCGAGGCCGGCTGGCCCGATGTCGAGCCGCTGGCCCGCTACCTCGGCTCGCGCGCGCAACTGCTCGCCACCGATTCGGGCGCGCAGGCATTCGACGAGGCGCATAGCCTGCTGTGGTGGCAACTGCGTCAACAGATGCCGGCCACGCAGCCCGTGCCCGCCGGACCTACCGCGGTGACGATCGAGTGCCGCGGCCAGCGCGACGTGTCGTGGGAAAGCGCGCAGCAGGACGCCGACGCGCTGATCGATTATCTGCGCTGGCGCGGTGCGCTCACCGGCGGCGACGTGAAGCCGCTGCCGGAGCTGCTGATGCCGGCCACGCCGCTCGCCGGGAGCGCGCAATTCTATGCACCGTGCAGCGGCATTCTCGTGCACCGCGCGCAAATCGGCGCGTGGATCCGTGAGAACGACCCGCTCTTCGACATCGTCGATCCGATGACGGGCGCAACGACGACGGTGAAGAGCACCGCGGAAGGCGTTTTCTATATGCGCAGGGCGATTCGCTTCGTCACGGCCGGCGCGCCGCTCGGCCGCGTCACGGGCACGCGGCCGATACGCAGCGGCGTGCTGCTGGGGGCTTGAGGGGAGCGTGTCGCGTCAGGCGTGCCGCGCTTTGTCCATCGGCACGATCACGCGCACCCAGAGGCCGCCCTCGGGATGATTGCCGATCTTGAGCTTCGCGTTGCAGAGGCGCGCGAGGCGCCGGACGATCGACAGGCCCATGCCCCAATGCGAGTCGAGCCGGAGGCTCGACTCGCGCGAGGCCGGCAACGGCGACGCCGGCGCGCCACCTTCGGGCAGACCCGCCGCTACGCCTTCGCCGTGGTCCCGCACGCTCAAGGTCCACGAGCGCGGCCCGCGCGCCGTGCAGATCTCGATGGGCGGCTTGCCGTGCGCCTGGGCGTTGCCCACGAGATTGTCGACGAGCCGCACGAGCGCGGCGCGCGGCAGCGCAAACGCCTCGCCGGCGTCCAGCCGCAGCACGATGCTCGCGTCCGCGTTCGCGCCGTAGACGAAGCGGTCCTTCAGATACGCGTCCACGTTTACGGCCGCATGATTCGCGCCGCCCTGGCCGGCCGTGTCGACGAACTGGCGCGCGAGGTCCTGGAAGAGATCGATGTCCTCGACGAGCGCCACGCGCAAGTTCCAGCGCGTGACGGTCATCGCATACACGCGCAACCGCGCCACCCGCGATTCGGTCATCCGCAGGAAAGCGGCGAAGGTGGCCGACTGGTCCTCGACCGCGCCGCTGCGGCGGCACAACATATCGCCGATCGCGCGGGCGAGGCCGTGCAGCTTGCGCGGGCAATCCAGGGGCGCGAGCGCGGGTGCCGGCCCGGTTTCGCTCGTCGCGACGCGCAGGGTGGCGATCATGGCGAGCAGATCGTGGCGCACCGTCCGCAGCCACCAGGCGCGCAATGCGAACAGCAATACGCAGAGCGCCAGCATGAGCGCCGCGAACCGCGCATCGAACCCGCGGACGGCCATCTTCAGGCGCGTGACGCCGGACGAACAGGCTTCGCGCAGATAGGCGGTGTTCGAGGCCGTCCCGGCAGGCGGCGCCCAGATGGCATCGCGCAGATGGGGCGCCACCTCGGGGCCGAGATTGACGATGTCCGGCTTGATCGAGACCAGTGGGGCGATCCCACGGACGCTCGCACCTTGCGCGGCCAGCTCCAGTTCCAGTTCGGCGTCCTGCTGCTGGGCGGCCTGCGGCGCGGAAGCCGGTTCGAATGCCGTGTCGCCGAAATAGAGCAGCGATTCCGCATCGAGATATCGAAAACCGACTTGCACCAGCATCAACGACGCCATCCACAGCAGGAATATCCGGGCAAACAAAACAATCACCTTTCTTTTTTTGACATCGAAGTTTGACTTGCGCCCGCGGGCGCACGGTTGAAACAGCCGCAAATCGGGCTATGACCGGCATTGTCCGCGAAGTGCGCGATTTTCTATTCGTGGAAAAGCGCCGGGATTTGCGCCGTTTTTTCCCGTTGAGCGATCCTGGCGGTCTCGCGTCGTGCAGTATTTGGGAGAAGGGGCGGCCGTTGTATCCGTCCGTCGCACGGGCGCTCCGTGGCTTTTGCCGCTGGCGATGGCGCGAGCCTTCGGAGTCCTTGGTAAAATCGCCGGACACCCGAAAGCTCACGCGTGCGGCATTGCGTCAGGCGGGCTGACGCAGCGTCCGGAAGGTCGCGCGAACTTCTTCCGTGAACGCGGCAGGCTGCTCCCATGCGGCGAAATGGCCGCCTTTCGGAAGTCGATTGTAGTGAACCAGCCTGGGGTAGGCGCGTTCTGTCCAGCTCTTCGGCGCGGCGTAGATTTCGTCCGGGAAGACGCTCACGCCAACCGGCAGCTCCACATGCTTGGGCTCGAAAAAGTTGAGCTTGTTTTCCCAATACAGGCGCGCGGAGGAGACCGCCGTCTTCGTCAGCCAGTAGAGCGTGACGTTGTCGAGCACGTCGTCCCTCGTCAGGCCTTCGGGCTGGCCCGCGAACACGCGCGCGATCATCGCCTGACCGCTCGCGTCGTGGTCGAGCATCCATGCAGCGAGGCCGACCGGCGAATCCTGGATGGCGTAGAGCGTTTGCGGGCGGTTCGCCATTTCGAGCGCGTAGCCCAAGCCGTGCTTGTAAAAGTAATCGAGCTGGTCGTACGCGTGCTGCTCTTCCGGAGAAAGCCCGGCCGGGGGCGGCGTGCCGTCCTTGAGCGACTTGGCGACGGCGTCGGGCACGGTCGCGGGCATGTTGGTGTGAATGCCCACGAGTCCTGCCGGCTTGAGCAGCGCGAGCTGTTCCGTCACGGCATTGCCCCAGTCGCCCCCTTGCGCGGCGTAGCGCTTGTAGCCGAGCCGGTCCATCAGCACGACCCAGGCGCGAGCGACACGCTGCGGGTCCCAACCGGTCTTCGTCGGCTTGCCCGAGAAACCGTAGCCCGGCAGCGAAGGAATGACGACGTGGAACGCGTCGGATGCGCTCCCGCCATGCGCGGTCGGATTGGTCAGCGGTTCGATGATCTTCAGCTGCTCGATGATCGAGCCGGGCCAGCCGTGCGTGACGACGATCGGCAGCGCGTTCTCGTGCTTCGAGCGCACATGAATGAAATGAATATCGAGCCCGTCGATTTCCGTGACGTATTGCGGCAGCGAGTTGAGCCGCGCTTCCACCTTGCGCCAGTCGTAGTCGGTGGCCCAGTAGCTGGCGAGCCGTTGCATGGTGGCGAGTTGCACGCCTTGCGAGGCGTCGTCGACCGTTTCGCGCTCGGGCCATTGCGTCGCGGCGATGCGCCGCCGCAGATCGGTCAGCGCCGCTTCCGGGGCATGCACGCGCAGCGGGCGAATCGAAGACGGATCGCCGGCGGCGATCTGCGTGAGTCCGCCGGCCGACGGCTTCGATTCCGCGAAGGCGAAGCGGCTCAATGCGGCGCCTGCAAGCGTGACGGCAGCGGCGCCGATGAAGCGCCGGCGCGAAAGCGGTGTGGGATGAAGATCGTTTGACATAGCAATTCCTGATGGTGACGTTGGACCGTGGCGAGCAGGATGCACTGGACGTGCGTATGCCTTCCCTCAACCACGGCATTTGTCGTAGTCCTGACTATTGATGATCGAAGCCGGTCCGCAAAAACCATGGGCGCGGCTGCGACGGCTATTCGGTGTCGAGTGAACGAATCAGATTGGCGCGCAGGTTCACGATCGCCCTTTGCAGCTTCATGAATTCGTCGTGGCCCAGCCCGGTCGCATCGGTGAGATCGGCGATTTTCAGGCTCTTTTCGCGCAGTTTCCGGCCGCTGGCGGTCAGGCTCACGCGCACCTGGCGCTCATCTTCCGGATCGCGCCGCCGCTGCACGTATCCCATCGCTTCGAGCTTTTTCAGCATCGGCGTCAGCGTGTTGGATTCGAGAAAGAGCTTCTCGCCCAGGCCGCTCACCGTCTGGTTGTCCTGCTCCCAGAGCGCGATGATCGCGATGTACTGCGGATAGGTCAGCCCGAGTTCGTCCAGGATCGGCTTGTACGCCTTGCCGAACGCCAGATTGGTCGAGTAGACCGCGAAGCAAAGGTAGTCTGCGAGCGGCGCGGGCGTGGCGCCCTGCGCCGGGTGGTCCGTCGATTTCATGGTCATCCTCTTCAGGCAAAGGCCTCAATGGCTCGCAAACTTGAATAAATCGCTTGCGATTATATCGTAGGCCGACACCGGTTCCGCCGTACATCGCCATCGCGATGCCCGGCGAAACAGCCACGACGCGGTGGCGCAATCAATGGTGGGCGAAGAGGCTGTTTCGCTCCATCGAGACGCGGCTGCCCGCGGCCGAGGTGGCGTCGGCCATGCCGCCGTATGCCGTCGCGGCGGTGCCGCTTTCGGCGCGCTCGGCCGCGAGCGTTTGCACGCTCTGGCCGCGTTGCGATGCCGGTGCGCCGACTTCGGGCCGATAGGACGGGGCCGGGCCGTAGCCGCTGGCGAATGCGGGGGCGGCTGCGCCGACAGAAAGGGCGATGAGGAGCTTGGCGATGAATTGGGTCTTCATGATGGGATCTCGCTGGGTAAATGTGAATTGCAGTGAATTTGGATGAAAACGTGAATTGCGGTTGCCGGTTATGCGGTGACGACGGTGAGGCTCACGTCGATGTTGCCGTGCACGGCCTTCGAGTACGGGCAGATCTGGTGGGCGCTGCGTGCGATGGCCTCGGCCACGTTTTGCTCGATGCCCGGCAGCGTGACCGTGAAGTGCGCGCCCAGGAACCAGGCGGCGCCGGTCTGGCCGACATCGACCTGAATGTCGACCGAAGCGTCCTCCGGCAGGGCGACCTTCTTCAGCGAGGCCGCGATGGCGAGCGCGGAGATGTAGCAGGCCGACCATGCGCCGGCGAACAGTTGCTCGGCGCGCGGATGCGGTTCGGTCGCGACGATGTCGAGGGTTTCGCCGCTCGAAGACGACAGTTCGAGGTCGACGACGCCGAATTCACCGCGTTGGGCCGCGGGGTCGTGATTGATGGTGGTGTGGGTGTTGCCCGAGAACAGCACTTTGTCGATCGTTGCCATGTTGCGCTCCTTGATGGATTTCAGGTTTGGGTCATATGCGTCGCATAAGATCGAATCGCATGCGATGCATAATGGACGAGAAATTTCCCCTTGTCAAGCGCATAAGATTAAATCGCATACGAGTTATATGGGGCGGCTTCGAAAGGGATCGATGGGCGCAATGACGTTATCTATCGTTTTGCCTGGGAATTCGTGATCGAGACCTGTTTGCCGGCACTCGCGGGAGTGCCGGAGTGGACTCGGGTGTTTGCGAGCCGTTACGCAGCCAGTTCGATGGTCGGCTCGCAAACGATGGGGAAGTTGACCGAATTGGCGATATAGCACTGCTCGTGCGCCGCGTGATGCAGCCGCTCGGCGAGGCTGCGGTTGTCGCTCGCGCGGATCGTCACGTGCGGGCGCAGCACGATCTTCGTGAAGGCGCCGCGCTGCGGCGTATCGGCCATCGTGCCTTCGGCCTCGTCTTCATAGGCGAGCACCGCGATGCCCGCCTCGGCGCACAGGTGCAGATACCAGAGCTTGTGGCACGCCGACGCCGAAGCCACCAGCAGATCCTCGGGGTTCCAGCGTGAGCCGTCGCCGCGAAAGGCCGGATCCGACGAGCCCGGAATGTCCGGCTTGCCGTTCGCGCGGATCACGTGATCGCGGTCGTAGTCGCGATAGCCCGAGGTGCCGCTGCCGCGATTGCCCGTCCATTGCACCGAAACGCGGTAGGTGTGTTCGCCATGCGCCATGCTGACTCTCCGTCCGTTCGAAAGGGGGTACGTCATTATGAACGCATTCGGCATTTTGGTATACCATTATGCCGAAATGGCTCAGATGAGAACCGGACGCGAACCGGACATGACACGCATGGAAACAAAATTCGACTCCACGGCGGACGCGGTTGCGTCCGGCTTGCGCGACCTGATCGTCAGCGGCGAACTGGGCGGCGGCGAGCGCCTCGTCGAGCGCGATCTCGCGGAGCGTTTCGAGGTGAGCCGCATTCCGCTGCGCGAAGCGATCCAGCGGCTCGCGCGCGAGGGGCTCGTCGAGATTTTCCGCAATCGCGGCGCGGTCGTGCGCCTGCTCACGGTGCAGGACGTGGAAGAAATCTACGGCCTGCGCGCGCTGCTCGAGGGCGACGCGATCTTTCACGGCGTCAAGCGCCTCGACGCCGAAACGCTCGCCCGCGCGGAACTCGTACACCGGCTGCTGGGCGAGGCGCTCACCACGCAGAAGCAGGGCGAACTCAACCGCGAGTTTCACGAACTGCTTTACGGCGCGTGCGGCAACGCCCGGCAACTGGCGGCGATCCGCGAACTGCGCGCGCAGGTGGAGCGCTACGAGCGGCTGCAGATTACGCTGCTTGCCGATACGCCCTCGTTTCAGCACGAACACGAGGGCATCTTGGAAGCCTGCCTGGCACGCAACGCCCGCAGCGCGCGCGCCTTGACCGTGGCGCATATCGACTCGGCGAAGCGCATCGTGCTCGCCGTGGTGGAGCGCATGGCAGCGCAAGGCTAGCGCGCTTACGCCTCTGCATTCACACCATTCGCGCCGGTTTTTACGAGATTTTTTCTTGTGGCCCTTACGGGCCAACCCTAGACTGGGGGCATCGAAACGACTGGAGACGCCATGTCGATCTCGCGTGCAACCCAGCGCCCGCATGAGCAGATCACTTCCGTGCAGCCCGGCCTCGGCCGGCTCGTGCTGAGGCGCTTCGATCCGCGCCACGACTCATGGGAAGCGCTCACGCGTTTGCTGCATCGCGCGTTCTCGCGGCTCGCGTCGCTCGGATTGCACTGCTCGTGTGCCGATCAGGCGGCGAGCCTCACGCGTGAACGCGCGCTGGCTGGCGACTGCTTCGTCGCCATCTGCAATGGCAGGATCGTCGGTACGCTCACGGTGGAAGGTCACGACAGCCATTCGCAGTGCGAACATTATCGCCAGCGCAGCGTGGCTTCGATCCATCAGTTCGGTATCGAGCCCAAATGGCAAAGCCGCGGTATCGGCCGTGCGCTGCTCGCGTTCGCGGGGCGTTGGGCGGCTGCGCGCGGCTACACGCAGCTCGCGCTCGACACGCCGTTTCCCGCCGCCCACCTGATCGCGTTCTATCGCGCACAAGGCTTTAGTCTCGTCGACGTCGTGCGCTTTGCGGGTCGCGGCTACGACAGCGCCGTGCTCAGCAGGGCCGCCGCGGCGCGCTGCGGCGTGGCATTCCCGGACTTGCCCGGCGGGCTGCCGCATGCCGCGTCGCCGGGTTCGTTCGCCTGAGCGTGCGCCACGCTCACGTCTCGCGCGTGCGCGCCGCTTCACGCTCCAGGTAGCGCAGGAATTCGTCGGCGGGCATGGCCTTCGCATAGAGCCAGCCCTGCGCGAAATGCACGCCGTGCTCGCGCAGATACTGCGCCTGCGCCTCGGTTTCCACGCCCTCGGCGACCATCAGCAGGTCGAGGCTGCGCGCCATTTCGATGATGTGCGGCACGATCTTGTTCATTTCCTCGCCCTCGCCGCTCGCCAGCGAGCGGATGAACGCGCGGTCGATCTTGATGCCGTCCACGGGCAAGTCTTGTAGATACGAGAGACTCGAATAGCCCGTGCCGAAATCGTCGATGAAAATGCGGTGGCCGGCCGCGCGAAACGCTGCGAGAACGGGCGCGGAGCTGGCCGTATCCATGAGCGTGCGCTCGATCGCTTCGAACCAGATTTGTTCGGCGTGCACGGCATATTTCGCGAGATTGCCCTTGAGGGTTGCGAGCACGCGTGTGCCGGCGAGATCCTTGCCGGCAAGGTTTACCGAGACATGCAGATCGCGGCGACGCGCGAGCACGGCGCCCACGCCCTCGAACACGGAACGGATGACCTGATCGGTGATGGGCTCGATGAGACCGAGCGATTCCGCCATGGGAATGAACGTGTCCGGCGCGACGACGGTGCCGTCTTCGAGCTTCCAGCGCACGAGCGCTTCCGCGCCGACGCAGCGCCCGCTTTCCAGCGAGACGAGCGGCTGCAGCCATGCCACGAACTGGCGCCGCCGGATGCCCTGCAGCATCGCGTTGCGCGGCGTGCGCAGCTTGCGGCGCCAGCGCAGGACGAGCCACGTGCCGATCGCGCTCAGGACGAGCGCGGGCGGGATCACGGTCCTCAGTTGCGCGGGCAGGTTGCGGCGCATGCGTTCCTCGGGCTCGTACGCGACCACCGCGATGGGGTAGCGCTGCGAGCGCTCGACGACGTAATAGCGTCCCTCGAAATACGGGCTCCCGCTGGTGCGCTGCAGCGCTGCGCGTACGAGGGCGTGGTCGGCGTTCGTCCAGCTTGAAATCACGGCGCCGTCCTGCGTTTCGAGCACGGTCAACTCGATGGTGTCGTCGAGCGGCACGATGTCGAGGTAGAAGCGCGGATCGATCACCACGACGTGATTGCCGAGGCGCATGTTGAGCATGCGCCGCTCGCTGCCGGGCCTGCCGACTTCGGTATGCCAGGCGGTGAAGCTTTGGGCATAGGTCCATTCGGGCGGCGGCAATGCGATATCGACGGTGCCGCGTTGCGAACTGCAGTGCAGCCGTACGCCATCGGTCGTGGCGACTTCGCGAATGTATCGATACTGTTCCTCGACATGCCGCAGGCGTTGCGTGTGCTCGCTCGTGCACGGCGTGTCGGGGTATGGCGTCAGCTCGCGCAGGGCGGACTCGGCTTCGGCGGTCACCAGTTCGGCGCGCAGCAGCGCGCGGTGCGAAAAGACGTCCACGTGCTGGCGCTGCTGGCGTTCGAACACGGCATCCGACGCGTACACTGCGGCCGTGAGCGTTGCCAGGACGGCGAACGCCACGACACAGAACGTCGTCAGGGCGGTGAGTCGGCTGCTCATGGTGTACGGTCGGGCTCCGGCGTCGCGGATGTCGGCGACGCGCGGCCTTCGTCGATCGCCGCTGCCGATGGTAGCGTCTTTCCGCTGGCGGCGACGCGCTGCTGTCCGGCGCGCGAGCGCAATCGCCGTGGCCGCCGGCGCTCCCGCTCATGCGTTACGCATGAAAACGGCCAGCGGGCGTCGAGCGCACGTCAGGCACGGGCGGGATCGATCGATCTGGAATCCTCTGCAACGACGCGATTGCGGCCGCCTTCCTTTGCGGCGTAGAGCCGCCGGTCGGCGACCTGCATGAGCGCTTCGTAATGGGCGGGGCAGTCGGCGGGACTGGCCGCTACGCCAATCGAGACGGTGAACGCAATCGCATCGGGGTTCACGGCCTCGCCCGGCGCGCCGGCGCCATGCGCCGCATCCGCGGCGTGCGCTTCGACGGCGCGGCGGATGCGTTCGGCCACACCCGCCGCCGTGGCGAGATCGGCGCCGGGCAGCAGTGCCGCGAACTCCTCGCCGCCCACGCGCGCGGGCATTTCCGCGCTGCGCAGGTTGTTGCGCAGGATCTCCGCGAAGATCACCAGCACGCGGTCGCCCGCCGCGTGGCCGAAGCGGTCGTTCACGCGCTTGAAGTAGTCGATATCGAGCATCAGCATCGCCACGGCGGGCGCCGCCGCTTCACCGCCTTCGCGGGCGGCGCGCTCCAGCGTCTCGTCGAACACTTCCTGGAAGCGCCGCCGGTTCGCGAGGCCGGTGAGCGGATCGCTGCGCGCGAGCGTTTCGAGCCGCGTACTCGCCTCGACGTACTGGCCGAATATGTGCTTGACGATGCGCAGCGTGCCGACGAGCAGCACCGCGATCGCCAGCCAGGCGACGATCAGCGGGCTGCTGAACACGCGGCGCGCCGCCGCGAGCGTGAGTTCCGAGTCGTCCGTGTCGGTGAGCAGCATCCAGTGCGTCTCGCCCACGTGCTGGAACAGCAGGTAGCGGCCCGAGCGTACGGCGTAGCCCTTGCCGCGCTTCATCCATGCCGCCGCCGACGCGCGCGCCACGTCGAGCAGATGCGGATCGAACCGCGCGGGACGCTGCGCCGTGATCTCGCCATTGACGAAATAGACGAGGTCGCCGTTACTGTTCAGGAGGCCGAACTCGACAGGCGCCTCGTCGTCGGTCAGGTTCGAGGTGGCGAGCTGGAGCGCGAGCAGGCGCGAGGGCGCGACGTCCATCACCACGGCGCCGCGAAACTGTCCGTTCGCGTAGACGGGCGCGCTGAGCGTGGCGATCGCCTCGCTCTTTTTCGATTCCGTATAGATCGGAGTCCAGACGATATCGCGCCCCCGGTTCTGGCCGGTCACATGCAGGCGGTAGTAGGGCATGGCGCTGAAGCGCCGCAACAGGTCGGGCGCGTGCGCGTCGGGGCGTTCGGGCGAAAGCACGTACAGGCCGTTGGCCGAGATGTACGCGACCGTGCTTTGCACTGCGTCGGCGTGCTGGCTGATCGCGAGGAGCGGGCTGATCGCGCGCGCGAGCACGATGTCGGCGGGCAGCGTGGCGTCGTCGCGGTGAAAGCCGTCGATTCCCGCGAGCCCTTGCGCATTGGTGCCGAACACGAGCGGTCCATCCATCGCGCCGGGAGTCGTCCATTGCAGTTCGCCGCTGTCGCGCAGCGCGGCCTGCACCTTCGGATTCTGCAAGCCGACGCGCTGCTGGCTCGGCGAGGCGAGCAGATGTTCCGCGTAGTCGCGCAGGAACAGCAGGCGCCGGCGCTCTGCGGAAATCAGCGCGTCCACGCCCACGGCGCGCACCTCCAGGTCGCGCTGGCGGCTATGGAGGTCGTAGCGCGTCATCTGGTAGAGCTGGCGCAGACCCACGGCGCTCACCAGCGCCATGGCCACAAGAAAGCACACCGTCACCACGAGGTGCGGGCGTTTCATGACCATGCTGGAGAAGCCGTGCGGCCGCGTGCGGCCTGGCGTGTGCTGCATGAAGCCCCCGGGGGACTGCGACTGGACGCGCGCGCATCGCAGCGTGGCCCGGCGGCGCGTTTCCGGACATCGCGATGAGCATAGCATCGCCTGTCAGAATCGCGCCGCATGCCGCGTCAGATGTCCCGGATCGCCCCGGGTGTCACTCACCCGCGCCAGGCCGAATGGCGGATCACGCTGCAGAAGTTGCCGGCATGGAAGTGCGGGTCCTTGTCCGCGAGCACGTCGGCCTTGACGTTGCCGAACGTCGTGGCGGGCTTGTGCTTGATGCCGTCATAGAAGGTCTGGATGATGTCCTCCTTGAAGTGCTCGCTGCGCGGGTGCGCGTGCACCACGGCCTCGCGCTCGGTGTCGCTGAAGCGGTCGTAGGCAATGCCGAGCACGTCCATCTCGACGCCTGCCGTGACGAGCGCGATTACCGGATGCATGTGCTGCGGGATGCCCGGTGTCGTATGCAGCGCGATGGCGGTCCACACGAGGTCGATGTCGTGCTGCGAGATGCCGTGGCCGCGCAGGAAGTCGCGCGCGGCATTCGCGCCGTCCACTTCGAAGCGTTCGTGCTCGCTGCTGTGCGCGTGCGTGAGGCCCATGTCATGAAACATTGCACCGGCGTACAGCAGTTCGCGATCGAACTTCAGGCCGAGCCGGCGGCCGGCCAGCGCGCCGAAATAATAGACGCGGCTCGAATGATGGAACAGCAGCGGCGATTCGGTGTCGCGCACGAGTTCGGTGATTTCGCGGGCGAGCTTGCTGTCGGGGATGGCGACATCGGCGAGGGTCGGGGTCATCTGGGTGCTCCGTCGGGGTGGGTGATGACCTCTATTCTGGGTGGCGCCAGGGTTGTCCTCAATCGACGGATGGCGTGGTTTTCTGCCAATTCGACCGAATTTGGGCCATCGCGGATTCGCGGCGCATGGCGGCGTCGCCGATACCGGCAAAATTTCGCCGCAACGAGGGATTAGCGGCGATAATCGGCAAAATCGATTCGATCGGCGCGCATTTCATGCGCCCTGCATCGGGCGGCGAGATCCGGCCCGCGAATCGCACATTGGGCGCACGGGGAACGCTGCAGGGAACGCGCCGCGCCAACCAGGTCGGTAAGAACAAGAACCCACGCGACAGACTATGTATTCGATCCTGCCAGCGTTCGTGTCCGCATTATTTCTCGGATTCGGCGTCTACGTGCTCCTGACTGAGGGCTTCACGCGCCTCTCGGTGCCGTTCGCCCTGATGTGCGCGACCACGTTCTTCTGGCAGGGCACCTGGGCGTTTCTGTTCCAGACGTCCGACCCCGAGCTGTCCGCCGTGCTCGTCAAGGTCGGCTACTTCTTCATCCTGTTCCTGCCCACCACGTTCTATCACTTCGTGACCGAAGTGAGCGCCCGGCGCGGCGAACGCCCGCTGCTCATCGCCTCGTACCTGCTCAGCGTGCTGCTCGCGGCGCTGCTGCTGCTGAGCGACGCCGTCGTGGACGGCTACGGCACGTTCTTCTTCGGCAAGTATCCGAAGGCGGGCATGCTGCATCCCGTGCACGTGGCGCAGACCGTGCTGCTCGCTTGCCGCAGTGCCTGGCTGCTGTACGCCGCGCGCGGCCAGACGCACGCGCACGACCGCCGCAAGCTGCTCGACCTGTGCTTCGTGAGTCTTGGCCTGTACACGCTGGCCGCCTCCGACTACGCCGTGAATTACGGGCTCGCGTTCTATCCCGTGGGCGCCGTGTTCATCGCGATCAGCCTTGGCATTCTCGCGGTCACGATCGTGCGCTACGGCCTCATGCGCCCCTACCTCATCGCGGCCACGGTGGCGCACGAGGTCGCCACGCCGCTCGCGGCCATCGGCATGCATGCCGAGGAAATCGGCAACGTGCTGCCCGAACTCATGCGCGGCTACCAGCTGGCCGTGCAGCACCAGTTGTGCGTGGACGGCCTCTATCCCGGGCAGTCGGAGCGCCTGTCCTCGCTCGCCACCTCGATACGCCGCCAGGTGGACAGCACGAGCACGGTGGTGGAAATGTCGCTGGCTTCGTTCACGCTCGACCGGCTCGACCGCCGCAGCTTCGAGACCTACCCGGTGCGCTCCTGCGTGAATGCCGCGCTCGAGCGCTTTCCGTTCCGCACCGGCGAGCGCGACATGGTGGAGGTGGCGCCCATCGACGCGCAGCTGAGTTTCTCGGGTTCGGATTCGCTCGTCGTGTTCGTGCTGTTCAATCTGCTCAAGAACGCGCTCTTCGCGATTCACGCGGAAATGGCCGAAAGAAGCGACAGGGTGAGCGATTACGTGGGCCGCGTTCAGATCGGCGCGACGAGCGAAGCGGGCTTTTGCGTGCTGCGCTTCATCGACAACGGCTGCGGCATTCCCGCCGATGTCCTGCCGCGCGTATTCGATCCGTTCTATTCGACCAAGGCGCATGGGCGCGGCGCCGGCATGGGCCTGACGTTCTGCCGCCGCGTGGCTGAGGCGCTGGGCGGTACGATCGCCTGCGAGTCCGAGCCGCACGTGCACACCACCTTCACGATCCGCCTGCCCGAGCCCGGCACGAGTGCCGACCGCGCGCTGCACGACGCACCGGCGAAGCCCCGCCGCTTTCCGGCGGGGCAGGACTTCGCGGGCTAGTTCAGATAGCCGGGTTCAATCCGCTCAGTTCGAGCCCGAAGGCAGGACCAGCTCGTATTCCTTCACGCGCTCGATGATGCCGGGCGGAAAGCGGCGAATGCGCTTGTCGGTGCCGGCAAAGAGAATCTGCTGATAGCCGAGCGAAACGGGCCGCCCGTCCACGCAAAAGCGGAACACGAGATACGCGGAGCACTGACGCACCTGGAAGGTGTTGAGGTAGCAATCCACGCGCTGGAACGGAAAGGTTTCCTGCACGTATTCCTGGTGCGCGCGCTTGGTGACGAACACGCCGCCCGAAGCGAGCAGATTGTTGTGAATGCACTCGTGAAACCAGCGTTCGCGGCAAATGCCCTGCCATTCGAAATAGCGGGCGAAATACGTGTTCATGAACGCGTTCGAGTCCTTCAGGTAGATGTCGATGACGTGATGGAACGTTTTGGTCGGCGTAGCTTCCATGATTTCGTCGGAGAATCCGGCGGTGCCACGGGACAGGACGGCGGGAATGGATTCGCGTGCGTACATCAGAGTGACTCCAGATAGGGACTGCAGGCGGCAGCCGCGCGTGCCTCCGGAGAAAGGGAGGCATGCACCATTCTCTTCGTGTTCCTCTTCATCCAATACCGTGCTCCCCACATACGCAAACCGCTTCATGCTCGCTGGGTGCGATAACGTTTGCGCGTGTTTGATTGACCGCGCACCTGCGGCTTCGGGTTGCTGTGTCCAGGCGAGACGCCGCATAATCCACATGTTTTCCTCGCGGTGCAGTTCCGGGTGTCGGGCGCGCCGCATGAGGCGCAGCGCGCTTACCGAGATCCAGCATGAGTTCCATCGTCAGACAGCCGGTTTACCATCCCGTCTCCGTCGTTTTTCTCGACGACAGCCCCGACTTCCTCTACGCGCTGCGCGGCCTCTTCCCGGGCGCGGGCACGGACCGCTACTTCACGAGCGCGAGAGAGGCGCTGGCCTTCGTCGCTTCGCACGAGGCGCGCCAGAGTGCGCGCAATCCCGCAGCGGGCGCGGCATGGTCGGAGTTCGAGAAGCGCGGCGGCAACGCGCTGGGCGAGGACGTGATGACGGACGCGGCGCGCTTTGGCGATATCGCCGCGCTCGTCGTGGACTACGAAATGCCGGAGATGACCGGCGTCGACTTCCTGGCCGCCGCGAAGGACGTGGCGTGCACGCGCATCCTGCTCACGGCCACGGCCGACGAATCACACGCGGTGGAGGCGTTCAACGCGGGGCTGATCGACTTCTACGTGAAGAAGTCCGATCCGGCCATGACGCGCAAGCTGCGCGGCGCGATCGACGACGCCAAGCGCAAGTTCTGCGCGCGGCGCGGCCATATCGGCGTGCATGGCGTGGGCGCGATTTACGCGAACCGGCGCATCGCCGACGTGCTGCACGAAGTCGCGCTGCGCGAGCGCATCGTCGAGTACTACTGGCGCCCCGAGCAGAACGCCGTGCTCACCTTCGACGTCGAAGGCAACGCCGGCGTGTTCCTCGCGTGGGACAGTCACGACTGGGCGGCGCAATGCGATGTCGTGACCGACGAAGGCGGCCCCGAAACGTTGCGCGAGGAAATGGCGGCGCGCCGCGTGATGCCGGTTTACTGGCCGAACGAGGCGTATCGGCCCGGCATGGCGCGCGTGGAGTTCGCCACGCCGCAGCCGGTGGCGGGACTCGACGACACGCATACGAGCTGGACGCGTATCGGCGATCCGGGTCTTGCGCCCGGGTTGATCACGTTTGCCGCGTGGCGGGCGGCACAAGGCGCGCCCGCTGAGGGCGGCCGCCTTGCGTGATGACTCCCTGACCCGCGATTAGAACGTTTCCCAGTCTGCCGCTTCGTTAGCCGCCGTGGCCACGGGGCTGGCGGCAGCCGCCTTTGCCGTGACGGCGGGCGCTGGGTTCGCGGCCTTGCGGGCCGGCGTGGTTTGCGCGGCCTTCGCGGGGGCAGGGCGCTTGAGCGGTGCGGCCGGGCGCACGGCGCGCGCGCGTTGAGCGGGCGCTGCCGCCGCGGACGCAACCGTCGACTCGGCCTGCGCCCCGACCCGGAACACCGTCACGACGTCGCGCAAGCCGTTCGACTGCGCCGCCATCGACTGCGCCGCGGCCGATGCTTCCTCCACGAGCGCCGCATTCTGCTGCGTCACTTCGTCCATCTGGGCGACGGCGCGGTTCACCTGCTCGATGCCGGTGTGCTGCTCCTCGGAAGCCGCGGCGATTTCGCCCATCAGGTCGGCCACGCGGCGCGCCGAAATCACCACCTCGTCGATCGTCTTACCCGCTTCGTCGACGAGCTTCGTGCCTTCCGACACCTGCGCCACCGACTGCCCGATCAGATCCTTGATCTCCTTGGCTGCGGTCGCGCTGCGCTGTGCGAGGCTGCGCACTTCGCCCGCCACGACGGCGAAGCCGCGGCCCTGGTCGCCCGCGCGCGCCGCTTCCACGGCCGCGTTGAGCGCGAGGATGTTGGTCTGGAAGGCGATGCCGTCGATCACACCGATGATTTGCTCCACGCGCTGCGAGCTGCTCGAAATCTCGTTCATCGTTTCGACTACGCGGCGCACGACTTCACCGCCGCGCGCGGCGACTTCCGATGCGTTGACCGCGAGCGTGTTGCCCTGGCGTGCGTTGTCGGTGTTGTGCTTGACCGTGGTCGTGAGCTCTTCGATGCTGGCGGCCGTTTCCTCGAGCGACGCGGCTTGCTCTTCGGTACGCGAGGACAGGTCCAGGTTGCCGGCCGCGATTTCCTTGGCGCCCGTCGTGATCGATTCGGCCGAGGTCTGGATGCGCTGCACGGTTTCGACCAGCCGGCGCTGCATCTGCTGCATCGAATGGAGCAGGCTGTGCTGGTCGCCGGACGCGAGATTCACGTGGGCCGTGAGATCGCCTTCGGCGATGCGCTGGCAGATCTGCGAAGCGTAGTCCGGCTCGCCGCCCAGGCTGCGGCGGATCGTGCCGATGAGCCACATGAGGCCGAGCGTCACGGCCGCGCCGATCACCGTCACGAGCACAAGGTTGCTGATCAGCGCGCTGCGGAAGGCGTCGTCGATGTCGTCGGTATAGATGCCGGTGAAGATGTGCCAGTCCCAGCCCGGCACGAGGGCGGAATACGTGATCTTTTCGACCGGCGCGCTCTTGCCCGGCTTCGGCCACCAGTAGCTGCTGTAGCCGTCGCCGCCCGTGGACGAGCTCTTGACGATCTCGAGCGCCACATGCGTGCCGCGCGGGTCGGTCATGTTCGCCTGGCTCTTGCCTTCCATCTCCGGCTTGGGCGGCACGAGCAGCGCCACGGCGTTGCTGTCGTAAATGCCGAAGTAGCCGCTCTGGTCGTCACCGTAGCGCGTGCCGCGCAGCGTGGCGATGGCGAGGCGCTTAGCGTCGTCGGCGCTCAGGTGGCCGGCGGCCGCTTCCTTCTGGTAGTACGAGACCACGCCCAGTGCCGTTTGCGTCTCCTGCTCGACGAGGGTCTTGCGGTCCGTCACCATCCCCGAGCGCGTCATGAAGGCGTTGGCCACCACCAGCACGACGAGCGAGATCCATAGCAGCCCGACGATGCCCCAGGCTTTCTGATTCAACGTTGTTCGCTTCACGTTCGTTTTTCTCCAGCCATCTTCGATTTGTATTTTTCGCGGCGGTGCACAGGTGCAGCGCCATCGTGTTTAACGGATGGTTTGGAGGGAACCTTAACGTTTGCGTATGGGTTCTTTGCGCTGGGTGGGACTTGTCATGCCAATTCTTTCGTTAGCCTTTCGCTCGCGGCGTCGCCGTCGAAGCCCGCACGACCAGCCGCGGCGCCGGGACCACGCATACGCGCGCCGCCGCGCCGGCGGCCGAATCCGGCGCTTCGACCAGCTCCGTGAGCAACTCGACGGCCAGCTCCGCCGCCTCGGTCGTTGCGACCGCAACGGTCGTGAGCGCGGGCCGCGACTCGCGCGCCAGCTGAATATCGGTGATGCCGACCACGGAAAGCTCGCGCGGCACGTCGAGCCCGAGATCGGCGGCGGCCTGCATCGCGCCGAGCGCGGGCAGGTCGTTGGTTGCGAAGATCGCGGTGAGGTCGGGATGCCGCGCCAGCAACTCGCTCGTGGCCGCATAGCCGCCTTGCGTCGTATCCGGCGCGTAGCGTACGGGCGCGCCCGCGCCGTCGAGCCCGGCGGCCTGCATGGCCGCGACGAAGCCGTCATAGCGCGCCGCGTGAATGCCGGAAACCTTGCTGCCGACGATCGCCCCAATGCGCCGATGCCCGAGCGTCAGCAGATGCTGCGTGGCAAGCTCCCCCGCGCGCCGAAAGTCCACGGCCACGCACGGCAGGCCCGGCGGGTCGAGCGGCCGCTCCCACATGCACAGCACGACCGGCGCGCCGCGCCGCACGGTGGCGCGCAGGTCGGCAAAGTCGAGATTGGCGTTCATCACGAGCACGCCCGCCGAGAGCGTGCCCGCGATCTGTTCGAGGTAGGCGCGGCCCGTTTGCGGGTCGCCATCCGTATTGCAGATGATGAGGAAGCGCCCGCTGCGCCGCAGCGCATTCTCCACGGCGAGCGCGAACTCCGGATAGAACGGGTTCGCAATGCTCGACACCATCAGCGCGATGGTGGGCGGGCGCCCTTCGGCGAGCGCGCGCGCCGACAAATGCGGGCGATAGCCCAGCGCCTCGACCGCTTCGAGTACGCGTTGGCGCGTGGCTTCGCCCACGCGCCCGCGCTCGCGCAAGACGTTCGAGACGGTGGCCGGCGTGACGCCGGCGCGGCGCGCGACTTCGTTCAGGGTCGGCATGGGTTCTCAAACGTCCATCTCAAAATATGGGAAGGCGATTCAACATTTGCATGATTGTGACGAGCACTGCAACATTGGCCCGACAATCAAAGCGAATATCGGAGACAAGGCAGCCAGATCGCACTAGCGATCACTTTTTTATGGGCTGCTGATTAAGCGCTTAATCTCCGTGTCGCGCTGATTAGAACATGGAGACGGGACGATGGCGAGCATTTCGTTGCGCGGCGTTCAGAAGGCATACGGCGAGAATGCGCCGGTGATTCGCAACGTCGATCTGGAGATCGGCAGGAACGAGTTCTGTGTATTCCTCGGCCCTTCGGGCTGCGGCAAGTCCACGCTGCTGCGCATGATCGCGGGCCTGGAAGACGTGACCGACGGCGATATATCGATTGGCGGCAAGCTCGTGAACGACGTGCCCGCCGCGCAACGCGGCGTGGCCATGGTGTTCCAGAGCTACGCGCTGTTCCCGCACATGACCGTGTACGAGAACATGGCGTTCGGCCTCAAGCTCGCGAAGACGCCGAAGGCCGAGATCGATCGCAAGGTGCGCGAAGCCGCACGTATTCTGCAGCTCGAAGCGTTGCTCGAGCGTCACCCCAAGGCGCTGTCGGGCGGCCAGCGGCAGCGCGTAGCGATCGGCCGCGCGATCGTGCGCGAGCCCGGCGTGTTCCTGTTCGACGAGCCGCTTTCCAATCTCGATGCCACGTTGCGCGGCCAGACGCGTATCGAGATTGCGCGCCTGCATCGCCAGTTCGAGCAGGCGAGCGTGGTGTACGTGACGCACGACCAGATCGAGGCAATGACGCTCGCCGACAAGATCGTCCTGCTGCATAGCGGTAAGGATACCGAACGGTACGGCAGCATCGCCCAGGTGGGCGCGCCGCTCGAGCTTTATCACCGGCCCGCGAGCCGCTTCGTGGCGGGCTTCATCGGCTCGCCGCGCATGAATTTCCTGCCGGCGCGCGTGGCGGCCATCGAGACCAACGGCGTGAGCATCACGCTCGACGAAAGCGGCGAAACGGTGCGGCTGCCGGTGCAGGGCGCGCGGCTCGCCGTGGGTGCGCCGGTCACGTTCGGGGTGCGTCCCGAGCATCTCGAACTGGTGGTGGATGGCGTGGCCTCGCGCACCTCGCGCGATGCTCAGGATGCCTTGACGATTGCGCGCGCCATCACGCTGGTCGAGGAGCTTGGCGAGCACAGCTATGTGCACCTCGATCAGCCGGGCGGGGCCGTGCTCGTCGCCAAGGCGCCCGGCGATGCCCGGCTCAGTAGCGGCGACACCGCACAGTTCCGTGCGAGCGCGAGCGCCTGCCATCTGTTCGCGGAAGACGGCTTTGCCATTGCGCCGCTCGCCACCGCCGATCAACCCGCATGAAAACAACAACCGAGGACACAGGGATGCGTCTTGGAGTCTGCTATTACCCGGAGCACTGGCCGGAGGCCATGTGGAAAGACGACGCCGCGCGCATGAAGGCGCTGGGCATCGCGCAGGTGCGTATCGCCGAGTTCGCGTGGAGCCGCATCGAGCCCACGCCCGGTGAATTCGACTGGGGCTGGCTCGATCGCGCGATCGACACGCTCGGCGACGCCGGCCTGCAAGTGGTGATGTGCACGCCCACGGCCACGCCGCCCAAGTGGCTGATCGACCAGCATCCGGACATCCTGCCGGTGGGCGCCGATGGCCGCGTGCGCGGGTTCGGTTCGCGGCGGCATTACGATTTTTCGTCGCCGGCGTATTACGAGGCTTCGCGGCGCATCTGCGAGGCGGTCGCTGCGCGTTATGGCCAGCATCCCGCCGTCGCGTACTGGCAGACCGATAACGAGTACGGCTGCCATCAAACGGTGGTCAGCTACTCGCCGGCGGCGGTGCAGCGCTTTCGCGAATGGCTCAAGGCGCGCTACGGCAGCATCGACGCGCTCAACACCGCCTGGGGCACCGTGTTCTGGAGCATGGAGTACCGCGGCTTCGACGAAATCGAGGCGCCGGTTGGCACCGTGACGGAGGCGCATCCGTCGCACCGGCTCGACTACCAGCGCTTCGCCTCCGACGAAGTGCAGCGCTACAACCGCATGCAGGTCGATATCCTGCGCGCGCATTCGCCGGGCCGGCCCATCGCGCACAACTTCATGCAGCTCTTCATGGAGTTCGATCACTACAAGGTTGCCGCCGATCTCGACGTCGCGACGTGGGACAGTTATCCGCTCGGCGCGCTCGACCAGCAGTGGTACGCGCCCGACGTGAAGGCGCGCTATCTGCGCACCGGCCACCCGGACTTCGCCTCGTTCAATCACGACGTATATCGCGGCATGTCGAAGCTGCCGTTCTGGGTCATGGAGCAGCAGCCCGGCCCCGTGAACTGGGCCCACTGGAACCCCGCGCCACTGCCCGGCATGGTGCGCCTCTGGAGCTGGGAAGCGTTCGCGCACGGCGCGGGCTGCGTGTCGTATTTCCGCTGGCGCCAGGCGCCGTTCGCGCAGGAGCAGATGCACGCGGGCCTGAATACGCCCGATAACCGCCCCGACCTCGGCAGCGCGGAGGCGGCGCGCGTGGCCGAGGAAATCGGGGCCGTGCTCGCGGCGGCCAAGGGCGGCCCCGACTTCGACGTGAAGACGCCGGTTGCGCTCGTGCTCGATTACGAGGCGAAGTGGCTCTTCGAGATTCACCCGCAGGGCGCGGATTTCCACTATCCGCGCTTCGCTGTCGAGTACTACTCGGCGCTGCGCGCGCTCGGTTTCGACGTGGATATCGTTTCGGTGCACGCGCCGCTCGACGGTTACCGGCTCGTGGTCGTGCCGCCGCTGCCCGTCGTGCCCGACGACTTCGCGCAGCGCCTCGCGAGTTCGGGCGCGCAAGTGGTGATCGGGCCGCGCACGGGCTCGAAAACCAGCGATCTGCAGATTCCCGCCAACCTGCCGCCGGGGCCGCTCGCGGCGCTGCTGCCGCTGCGCGTGTGGCGCGTGGAGTCGCTGCGGCCCAACATCAGCGAGCCGGTGCGCTTCGAGCTGGACGGCGCGCACGAAGGCCACGCGCGCCACTGGCGCGATCTGATCGAACTCGGCGCCAACACCGGCGAAAATGAGTGGGCCGTGCCGGAAGTGCGCGCGACGTTCAGCGACGGCCATCCCGCTTATGTGAAGAGCGGCGCGGTCCACTACCTCGCGAGCCTGTTCGACGAGGCGAGCACGCAGGCGCTCTTTGCGCGCGTGGCGCGCGAGGCGGGCCTCACGCCGCAGCCGCTCGGCGACGCGATCCGCGTGAGCCGGCGCGGCGGCTTCACCTGGGTGTTCAACTACGGGCCGGGCACGCACACGCTTTCTGCGGATATTCCCGACGATGCATACGTGATCGGCTCGCGTACGATAGAGCCGCAGGGCGTGAGCGCCTACCGTTCGCAATAGACGCATATGTGCAGTTCCTGACGATGCAGCATCGACAACGACGTAAAACCAAGGAGACACGCATGATCGGCAAGACCTTCAGACCACGCACCCTGCTCGTTGCTGCGACGCTGGCGGCGGGCGCGCTTGCAGGCACGTTCGCGAGCGCGGCGCAGGCCGGCACGCTCGAAATGAACATTGCCTACAAGGGCGCAAGCCAGCGCGCCGTGTGGGAACAGGTGATCGACGAGTTCAAGAAGACGCACCCCGGCACCGACGTGAAGGTGTCGTTCGTCGACGAGGAGGCCTACAAGGTCCAGTTGCCGAACTGGCTCACGACCGCGCCGCCCGACATCGTGAACTGGCACGACGGCGAGCGCATGGCCTACTACGCGAAGCGCGGCCTTTTCGCGGACCTTTCGGACGACTGGAAGAAGAACAACTGGGACAGCATGTACGCCTCGACGAAGGAAGCGTCGTCGTACCAGGGCAAGCAGTACGCCGCCCCTACGGTGTATTACTCGTGGGGCATGTTCTATCGCAAGGATCTGTTCGACAAGGTGGGCATCAAGAGCGAGCCGAAAACGTGGAATGAATTCCTCGACGCCTGCAAGAAGCTCAAGGCCGCGGGCATCGCGCCGATCGCCGTGGCTGGACGCGACGCATGGACGCTGGCCGGCTGGTTCGATTATCTGGACCTGCGCCTGAACGGCAACGCGTTCCACCAGAAGCTGATGGCCGGCGAAGTGCCGTACACCGACCCGCGCGTGAAGAAGGTCTACGTGACGTGGAAGCAGTTGCTCGACGACGGCGACTTCATTCCCAATTCGCTCTCGTACGATCTCGATGCGGCGCAGCCGTTCCTGTTCCAGGGCAAGGCCGCGATGATGCTGATGGGCACCTTCATCACGGGCGGTTTCAGCCCGACGGTCAAGCAGCAGATGGGCTACTTCCAGTTCCCGATCATCGACCCGAACGTGCCGACCGCCGAAGACGGTCCGGTCGAATCGCTGCATATTCCGGGCAAGGCGAAGAACAAGGCCGATGCGCGTGCGTTCCTCGCGTTCGCGGAGACGCCGGATGTCGGCGCGCAGCTTGCCAAGGGGCTGGGTTCGCTTTCGGCCAACAGCAAGTCGCCGGAGCCCGAAGACCCGATTTCGAAGATCGGCTTCCAGATCCTCTCGAACACGAAGGGCGGCATCGCGCAGTTCTATGACCGCGACATGACGAAGGAAATGGCCGACGAAGGCATGAAGGGCATGCAGCAGTTCGTGTCCGATCCGACCAAGCTCGACTCGATTCTCGCGCAGCTCGAGCAGACGCGTCAGCGGATCTACAAGAAGTAAGGTGTTCGAAGCGAAGGCGGGCGGTGCGTCGGCGCTGCCCGCCGGGTAATCAAGTGGAGGTTTTTGCCGTGAGACAGGCAGTGACTCACACCGTTGCGCATCGCGTGGACGGCGCCGCGCCGGCAGATGGCGAGAACGGCGGCGTGCCGCACGCAAGCGGGCGGGGTATTCAGCCGCGCCGCCGCGCGTCGCCCACCGCGCGGCGCCAGCGCCGCGCCGCGTGCCTCTTTCTCGCGCCCGCGGTCATCATGTTCGCGGTCTACGTGATCTGGCCGATTCTCTCCACGCTGCGTCTCTCGCTCTACAACTGGGACGGCATGACCGAAGCGAGTTTCGTGGGTTTCGCGAACTACGTCGAGCTGTTCCACTCGCCCACGTTCTACACGGCGCTCAAGAACAACGTGATCTGGCTGGTGCTGTTCCTGCTCGCGCCGCCGATGGGCCTCGCGATCGCGCTGTACCTCAACCAGGCCGTGGGCGGCATCCGCATCGTCAAGTCGCTGTTCTTCGCGCCGTTCGTGCTTTCGGGCGTGGTGGTAGGCCTCATCTACTCGTGGTTCTACGACCCCACGTTCGGTCTGCTCGCGCTCATGCTGGGCCGCGGCATTCCGGTGCTCGGCGACCCGAACTACGCCACGCCGGGCATCATCTTCGCGGCGCTCTGGCCGCAAACGGCGTACTGCATGATCCTCTATCTCACGGGCCTCACCACGCTCAACAGCGAGCAGATCGAGGCCGCGCGCATGGAAGGCGCGAAGGGTTGGACCATGCTCTGGCACGTGATCCTGCCGCAGCTGCGGCCCGTCACGTTCATGGCCGTGGTCGTCACGGTCATCGGCGCGCTGCGCAGCTTCGACCTCATCTCCGTGATGACGGGCGGCGGGCCGTTCGAAAGCTCGACCGTGCTCGCGTACTACATGTACGACCAGGCGATCAAATACTACCGGCTCGGTTATTCGGCCGCGATTGCCGTCGTGCTGTTCGCGATCATGCTGCTCTATATCGTCTATCACCTGCGCCGCCTGCTGCGCAGCGAGCACTGAATCCGCTACGAGGAGCCCCCCATGTTTCCGATTCCGGTCGACAAATGGAAGCCCGCGTCGCGCCGCCTGTACAAGCTCTCGCTGCCGGTGGCGCTCGTCATCTGGCTGCTGCCGCTGATTGCCGTGCTGGTCACCTCGGTGCGCTCCACCGAAGAACTGAGCGAAGGCAACTACTGGGGCTGGCCGAGGCACTTCGCGATGATCGAGAACTATCGCGACGCGCTCACGACCTCGCCGATGCTCCACTACTTCTGGAACAGCGTGCAGATCACGCTGCCCGCCGTGGCCGGGGCGATCGCGCTGGCAGCGCTGGCGGGCTATGCGCTGGCCATCTACCGCTTTCCGGGCAATGCGGCGCTGTTCGCGACCTTCGTTGCGGGCAACTTCGTGCCGATCCAGGTGCTGATGATTCCGGTGCGCGACCTCACGCTCAGGCTGGGGCTCTACAACACCGTTGGCGGCCTGATCCTGTTCCATCTGTCGTTTCAGACCGGCTTTTGCGCGCTGTTCCTGCGCAACTTCATCAAGCAACTGCCGTTCGAACTCGTGGAGGCCGCGCGCATCGAGGGCGCGAACGAATGGACCGTTTTCGTGCGCATCGTGCTGCCGCTCATTCGCCCGGCGCTCGCCGCGCTCGCCATTCTCGTGTTCACGTTCGTCTGGAACGACTACTTCTGGGCGCTGTGCCTGACCCAGGGCGACGACGCCGCGCCGATCACGGTGGGCGTTGCGGCCCTCAAGGGACAGTGGACGACGGCATGGAACCTCGTTTCCGCAGGCTCGGTCCTGGCTGCCTTGCCTTCGGTGATGATGTTCTTTGCGATGCAGAAGCATTTCGTGGCGGGGCTCACGTTCGGCGCGACCAAGGGCTGAACGGTTGCTGAAAGGCGGGGCGATTTGACTTCGGCGCGGCGCTACGGTCCAATTTCAGACGACCCGACGCAAGTCACGCCCGCAAGGAACGCTCCATGCAGCAAAACGAACCGGCCCCGCGGCCGACGCAGCCCGCATCGCCCACGCAACTGCCCGCCGCGCTCGTGCGCGAATTCGACGGCGAGCACCTCGAAGCGCGTCTTGCCGATGCGGTTCGCCTTTCGACCGTCAGCGAGGACGGCTGGCCGCACGGCGCGCAACTGAGCGCGGGAGAGATCCTGGCCGTGGACGCGACCACGCTGCTCATCGCGCTCTGGCCGCAATCCAGCACCACCGCCAACCTCATGCGCGACGGCCGCCTCACGCTCTCGCTCGTGCATGACGGCGCGCTGCTGGAGATTCGCGCACGCTCACACGCCGTGGCCCAGCGGCAAACGGCGCTCGGACTGAGCGTATTTCGCGTGGAAATCGAATCTGTCACCGGGCATCGCGCGAAGTATGCCGAGGTGCTGAGCGGCGTGACGTTCCGGCTCTACGAGCCCGAACAGGTGCTTTCGCGCTGGCGCGAGCAGATCGCGATGCTGCGCACATTCGCCTGAGTTTGCACGCCGTGCATGGCGAAACCTTCGTGATGTTGTCATTGTCGATGTGCTAGCGTGTCCAGCGGGGCGCGCGTTTCGCGCGACCCGGCGCAACGCAACGACAAACGCTACCGGAACCACGATGCAGACCACGGTACTCACAGACTGGCAGCAATTCATGGCGCTGACCACGCAGCTCGACGGCTGGGCGTTTCGCGGCCAGCAGAACGCGCAGTGGCACCTCGAAAGCTCGCTTACGCGCTATATGCGCGACTACGTGGGCGACCGGCTGCAATGGCGCCAGCGCGAGGAGCGCGCCATTCGTGTGTTTCGCCGCAAGGCGCACAACTTTCTCGCGCATCCGGACCTGCTCAAGGACGACCTGCGCTGTCTCGCGCTCATGCAGCACCACGGCGCGCCCACGCGGCTGCTCGATTTCACCAAGAGCCCGTTCGTCGCGGCCTTCTTCGCGCTCGAGCGCGCAACCGGCGACTCGGCCGTCTACGCGCTGAACACGCCTGCGCTCTGGAACAGCCGCGCGCTGCCCAAGGCCAATCCCACCCTCACGCGCGACGTGATCGACCCGCGCGCGCACGACAACTTCGAGCGCTACTTCTTTAGCAACACGAACGAAATTCTCTGGTCGGGCGAGCCCACTGAGATGGACGACCGGCTCGTCGCGCAGTCGGGCACGTTCGTCGTGCCGGGCGTGATCGACAAGCCGTTGCAGGCCATTCTGGAAGGCTACGAGAGCCACGAGGAACTGCTGCACAAGATCGTGCTGCCCGAACGCATCCGCATGGACGCGATGAAGTGGCTCTACCGCATGAACATCACGAATGCGTCGCTGTTTCCGGGGCTCGACGGGCTTGCGCGATCCATTGCGGTGGAACTGGAGATCGTGTGGTCGGGCATGATCGTGCCGGTTGCGGGCTCGGCGAACTGAACCGGCGCTAGCCCGCCGCGCCAACAATCAAGGCGTTTCGGGCCGCGGCAGATTGAGGCCGGGCGCGACGCGCGTGGCCTTGAATTCCGTCACTTCGTAGTTGGCGACGCCTTGCTGCGCGAAGGGATCGGCAGCGAGCAACGCGTCGAGCCGCTCGCGCGGCATATGCGAGGCGATGATCACGCCGCCGTCGCGCGGCATTTTCGGTCCTGCGGCAATGAAATTGCCGGCTTCGAACTGAGCGTCGAGGTACGCGCGATGCGCGGGCAGGGCGTCGTCGATGCGTTCGAGCGAAGCGGTATAGAACAGCGAAACGATGTACATGGGCGGTCGATAAAAAACGAGCGAGGCGCCTATGTTAGCGCGCGAGACCGCGCAACGCCGCGTGTTGTAACAGCATGATCGTCTTGCCGTCGACGATCTCGCCGCGCTCGATCATCCTCAGCGCCTCGACAAGCGGCACCTCGACCACTTCCAGATCCTCGCCTTCCTCCTCGACGCCGCCGCCTGCGCCGGGCCGCTCGGCGGGGTCGTATTCGCCCAGGTAGAAATACAGCTTCTCGGTCACGGAGCCCGGGCTCATGTACGCCTCGAACACCTTGCGCAGGTTGCGCACGCGGTAGCCCGTTTCTTCCTCGACTTCGGCGCGAATACGCTCGTCGGGCGCGGCGTCGTCGAGCAGGCCGCCCGGGGCCTCGATCATCATGCCGTCGTGTCCGTTGACGAACGTCGGCATGCGAAATTGCCGCGTGAGCACGACGTTGCCGCTGCGCGGGTCGTGCAGCAGGATGGTCGCGCCGTTGCCGCGATCGTAGGTTTCGCGGCTCTGGCGCTGCCACGTGCCGTTGCTGCGCAGGAAGTCGAAGGTCACCTTGCGGAGCACATACCAGTCGTCGGACAGCACGGTGGTTTCGATCATTCGCACGCGGTCTTTCGTTGCAGTCATCTCGTTCCCCTTGGTCAGCATTCGCCATTCATGGTATCGTGCAGTTTCGTGCAAAATCAAGAAAATTCGTGCAAACCCGCGTAACCCGGTTCATGCCATTCACATGCTCACCGATCAACGAAAGAAAGCGATACTCGCGGCGCTCAAGCGCGACGGCCAGGTGCTCGCCGGCGAACTGAGCGCGCAATTCGGCGTTTCCGAGGACACCGTGCGGCGCGACCTGCGCGAGCTGGCGGCCGAAGGCCTGTTGCAGCGCGTGCACGGCGGCGCGCTGCCGGCTTCGCCGGCGGTGGCGCCGATTGCCGAGCGGCGCGGCATGGAGGTGGCGGCCAAGCGGCGCATCGCGCAAAAGGCCGCGGACATGATCGCGCCGGGGCAGGTGGCGATCGTCGACGGCGGCACGACCTCGGCGCTGCTGGTCGAGTGCCTGCCGCGCGACCTGCAGGCGACCATCGTCACGCATAGCCCCGGCGTCGCGGTGGCGCTCGCGGAGCATCCCGCCATCGAGATCGTGCTGATCGGCGGGAAGCTCTACAAGCATTCGGTGGTCACCGTGGGCGCGGCGGCCGTGGAGGCGATCGCGCATATCCACGCGGACCTGTACTTCATGGGCGTGACGGGTGTGCACGTACACGCCGGGCTCAGCACCGGCGATTTCGAGGAATCCTACGTAAAGCGCGCACTGGCCGCGCGCGCGGCCGAAACGGTCGTCCTCGCGTCGGCCGCGAAGCTCAACGCTGCCTCGCCGTACTGCATCGGTCCGATCGGCATGGCGCAGACCATCGTCGTCGAGCGTTCGACGGATGCGAAGCTGATCGAGCCGATCGAGGCGGCCGGCGTGACGGTGGTGCGCGCGTGAGTGCGTGAGCGCGCCGTCACGCTAGGCGTGCAGCACCAGCTTCTGCACGCGCCAGTTCAGCAGTTCGGCGACGAACAGCACGTTTTTCGCGGGACACGCCATTTCGTGGATCCAGCCGAACTGCTTCAACTGCTTGCCCGATTCGCCCAATACGCCGAGCAACTCGCCGTCGAGGCTCAACTTGTAGATGCGGCCCGGGTAAGCGTCGGAGCTGTACAGCACCTGATCGGGCCCGGGCGAGATGCAGATCGCCCATGGCGAGCCCGGTGCGAGCGTGCCTGCGGCGATCGTCGCTTCGTCCGGCACGTTGCCGATGGCGGGCCGCGCACCGGGCGGCACGGGAACGTCGATCGTGAACTGCCGCAGGAACTTGCCATCCGTGTCGAAGACCTGAATCCGGCGATTGCTTCGGTCTGCGACATAAATGCGGTCCTGCGCGTCGACCGCAATGCTGTGCGGCGTATGGAACTGTCCGGGCCCGGTGCCGCGATCGCCCCATGACTTGAGCCAGTTGCCGTCCTTGTCGACCTTCGCCACGCGCGAGTTGATATAGCCGTCGCTGATGTAGGTGTTGCCGGCGGCGTCCCAGGCGACGTCGGTGACCTGTCGAAAGCGTCCGGGCTCGGCCGGCAAGGGCGGGTTCGGATGCTTGAGCGGCGCCGTCTCTTCGTCGGCCGCTTCCTGCTTGCGGCCGAACACCATCGCCACGCGGCCATCCGGCGTGAACTTGATCACCATGTCCGAGCCCTTGTCCGTCACCCAGATGTTGTCCTGGCGGTCTATCTTCACGGTGTGGGCAAACGACCACGCGTAGAGGTTATGGCCGATCTCCCTGACAAACTGTCCATTAGCCGAAAATTCGAGCAATTGCGCGGCGGCGGCGCCATAAGCCGGCCCGGTGGTATTGCCGCGCGAGAGCACGAAAATATGCCCATGCGAATTCACTGCGACGCCGGAGCATTCGCCGAAATACATGTCCACCGGCAGTCGCACCGGGTTGGCAATGGAATCGTAAGCGATGGACGGAACCGTTTGGGTCTGGCCGAAAGCCGGCGCGGCGGCGAGGGCGGCGGTTGCCGCGAGGAACTGGCGACGCGTGAACGCACCCTGTAACAGGCCGCCGCAGCATGGACAGCCGATCGAATGAAGCGGGCTCATCGAACCTTCCTCCTCTTCGTCGAAGACGGCGGCGAACGTTGTGCATTGCAACCCTTCCGGCGCATCGCATGGCCGCTCGTCCTGCGCGTAGCAAGGCGCGTTCCCCCTACTCGTTATTCCTGGCCGCGCACCCCCTAAAGAATTTGCGCGCGCAACCGATAGCGCAGTAGTCGAGTGGAGGATACCCATCCCGTAGTCATTTCGCATACCAAGGTGGCCCATGAGCCCAACGCCCAATTCCCTGCCTCATTCCGCGTTCGATACCGGCGTCTTGCCGCGCGACCAGCAGTTTTCCGCGTGGCGCGAGGCGGTGAGCGTCATCTTCGACACGCAGACCGCCGAATCGCGCGACGCGGGATTCGGCACCAGCGTGAGCGGCTACCTGTTCGGCGACGTGGTGCTGGGTTCGATACACACGGGCGCGCAGCGCTACGACCGCTCGAACGCGAAGATCGGGCGCGACGGCCACGACCAATATGTTCTGCAGTTCTATCTAGGCGGCCATTGCCGGGCGCGCGACGGCGGCCCGGAAGCGTGTACGCAGCCGGGCGACATGTTCATCGTGGACGCGGCCCAACCGCTCGCGACCGAAACCACGCAAAGCGATTTTCTCAATCTGGCGGTGCCGCGGCGCTTGCTCGCCCCGTTGCTGACGGCGCCCGACCAGCAGAGCATGCGGGTGATCCGCGGCACCGATCCCACGGTTGCGCTGCTGCGCGAGCATCTGGGCGCGCTCTACCGGCATGCTCCGCAGATGACGCTCACCCACGCCCAGGCCGTCATGCCCGCGACGCTTCAGCTCGCGGCCAGCGCGCTCAACGCGAGCGTGAGCCCGGAACACGTGCCGGCCGTTCAGCAATGCGCATTCGTATCGATCTGCCGCTATGTGGAGAAGCGCCTGACCGATCCGCAACTGAACGCGGAATCCGTTGCGCACGCCTTCGGCATCTCGCGCGCCACGTTGTACCGCCTGTTCGAGCAGGAGGGCGGTTTCGCGACCTATGTGCGCGAGCGCCGCTTGCGGCGCTGCCGCGAGATGCTCGCCGATCCGGCGCGACGCACGATGACGATTGCCGACATCGCAGCCGCACACGGCTTCACCGACGCCGCGAACTTCACACGCGCGTTTCGCCGCTCGATTGGCCTCTCGCCGCGGGCGGTGCGGATGCTGGCGCTCAATGGCGATACCGAACTGGCGAAGGAGTCCGGGGTGGACGACTGGCGTTACTGGATGGCCTTGATGCGTTGAGCATGAAACACGCGGATCGTGCAAGCCGCGTGTGAGACAAAACAACAAGTATTTGAGACATAGCGACAGATTTGGCCCCAGGCAGTGCCGATTCATTGCCGCGTCATGCGCCGCCTGCAAAGATGCAGGCGCCTGCGAGATCCAGGCAAACGGGGGAAACATGAAAAAGGCCCACAAAAAGCCGCGTCAAGGCGGCCTGTACTACTACGAAGCGGCGTATTCGCTCGAACTCGCGCGCGGCGCGTCGCATATTTCCAGCATGCTTTCGGCGGCGACGCAGGAAGGCGCCGTGCACGAAGTGATGCACGAATTCATCGCGACGCACGGCAGGGCCGAGCTGGACGTGTTTTGCTGGCTGCTGGCCGAGCGGCTGGAAAAGCGCGGCTGCGCTGCCGCTGCCATGCAAGCCCGGGGCTTCGACGTGTCCCGCCGGATGCCTGAACTGGCCTGCGCAAGCTGAGCCGCACACGGCTCGACCTACGCACGTGCCCGTATGGGCAGGTGAAAGCTCAACCTAAAGATTTCGTAATGCATGACGATAGAGCGATAGAGTAGTTGGCCGCGCCGGCATGCTGGCGCGCGGCGCCTGTTTGCGAACGGTCCGGCGAAGCGCCGGGCGAACCACAAGAACGCATCGAGCCATGACCACGCTATCGTCCCTGAATGCCGCCACGACCGTTGCGCTCACGCCGCTCGTGAGCAGCGTGAATCCCACCGCCGAGGCCGACACCGACGTGCCTAGTCTCGCGGCGCTCTCGCCCTCGACCATCGTCACGATTCCTTCGGCAAGCGGCCTTGCCGTGCTTCAAACCTATACGCCCGACGGCACGCTCGCCGGCACCGCGCCGGTGTTGAACTGGGCGGGCGACAACAGCGATATCGTGTCGCTCAGGATGGCGGGCAACTACGCCCAGCAGACGATGGCGGGCCATTTCGCCGGACTGGGCAGTGCGCTGCTCGATCGCTTCAAGACCACGGGCAGCGACTATGCGCAGTCGGTCAGCGTGTCGTCCGCAAGCGGCCTGGCGCCCGTGGGACAAGGATCGAATGGCGCAATGGGCCAGATCGGCCTGACGATTCGAACGAAGAGCGGCGTGACGGTCGAAATCGAACTGGGCAGCGAAGACGGCGGCCTCTCGGTGAGCATCAAGAGCAGCGGCACGCTGAGCGAAAGCGAACGCAGCGCGCTGGCGAAACTGTCGGACGGCTTCCAGCAGGCCATCGACGGACTGAGCGCCGTGCCGCCCCAACTCGATTTAAGCGGCCTCGCGCAGTTCGACACGTCGGCGCTCGCTTCGGTGAAGTTTCAGTACAGCGTGACGGGCAATGGCAACGAGAATATTTCGGCGAGCTACGCGCAGGACAACTCGGCGCGCAGCCTGAGCGTCACGAGCGCCGCCGGCACGATGGACCTCGAGGTCGACACGAGTCATTCCGCGCTGTGGGGAACGGGCGCGCAGCGCGCGGCATCGATTGCGAGCTATCTGCAGCAGTTCGACCACGCGAATGCGCGCGGACACGGCAATGCCGCGCTGATGTCGATGTTCGAAGACGGCTTCACGCAAGTGAACGAGGACTATGGCACGCCTTCGGGCGAGACGTTGCCGGGCGCCGCGTACTCGCCGACGCTGCAGCAGTCGGATCAGGCCATGCTTACGGGTCTCGCCGACTTCAGTGCGTCGATCACGGACACGAGCACCTCGCCCAATCCGATGCGCCCCGGCGAAGTCGATTCATTCTCGTATCAGGTTGCGCAGAGCACGCAACTCGAAGGCACGGCGCGCGAGGGCAGGATCTCGCAGACCCAGCAAGCGCATTTGAGCGCGAGCTACCATCAGGCATTGCAGGGTGGGGGCGCGCCTGTGCTCACGTCGTCGAGAGATTCGCAGAACTACGATTACGTGCGGATCGACGATAGCGCCGAGAGCACGGTACAGATGGCGACGGCGCGCGGCGTGCTGTCGAATGCCACGCTGAGTCAGTCGTCGGCGCAGGATACGCGTGATTCGAAGTACGAACGAGGTTTGCTCGTCTCCGACGTGAACACGCCGGAAAATACCTCGCGCTCGACGGACCTGCTTTCGATGCTCGAACCGCTGATCGACAAAGGCGACGCCACGCGCGACACCGCCGCATGGCAGCAGGCGCTCGCAAAGATCCACGCGATGATCTTGTTGAACAACGCGTAGCATCGAGAGGCGGCCGGTTCTCACCGGCAGCGCCTCGATCGCTTCTGGTACCGCTAGCGCCTGTCCTGCGCTCAGTGCGCGAGCCTGAACGCCCCAACGGCGTCGCGCAGCGAGTCGGCCTGCTCGCTGAGCGCCATGGCAGCCGCGGCCGCCTCTTCCACGAGCGCGGCGTTCTGCTGCGAGACCTGGTCCATCTGCGAGACCGCGAGATTGACCTGCTCGATGCCGTCGCGCTGCTCCTCGGATGCGTTCGCGATCTCGTGCATGATGGTCGTCACGCGGCCAATCGACTCGCCGATCTCGTTCATCGTCTCGCCGGCCGAGCGCACATACTCCGAGCCCGACGAAACGTGCTCGACCGATTCGGCGATCAGCGTCTTGATCTCTTTGGCGGCCGCCGCCGAACGCTGCGCAAGCGAACGCACCTCGCTTGCGACCACGGCGAAGCCGCGGCCCTGTTCGCCCGCGCGCGCGGCTTCCACCGCCGCATTGAGCGCGAGGATATTGGTCTGGAACGCGATGCCTTCGATGATGCCGGTGATATCGGCGATCTTCTGCGAGCTGCCGTCGATGCGCTCCATCGTCTGCACCGCGTTGCTCACCACTTGCGAGCCGCGATCGGCGACCTCTTGCGCGCTGTTGGCGAGCGTCTGCGCGGTGCGCGCGTTTTCGGCGTTCTGCTTGACCGTGGCGGTGAGCTGCTCCATGCTCGCGGCCGTTTCCTGCAGCGAGGCCGCCTGTTCTTCGGTGCGCTGCGACAGGTCGTCATTGCCGGCGGCGATCTGGCGCGTCGCCGTGGAAATGGACTCGGAGCTGTGGCTGACCTTGCGCACCGTGTGGGAGAGCGCGTCCTGCATGGCCTTGAGGCTCGCCACGAGGCGGCCCATTTCGTCGCTGGAACGCGTTTCGAGGTTGGCGGTCAGGTCGCCGTCCGCAATGCGCTGGAGCGCGCCCTGCACGTTCTCGAGCGGGGCGGCGATGGCGCGGTGCAATCCCGCGGCGCACACGCCCGCCACCGCGAGGCCGAGCACGATCAGCGCGATGCTGCCGGCGCGCAGCCACGAATAGCGGTCCTGCGCGCGGTCGAACGCCTGCTCGCCGTGCGCCTTCTGCCATGCCTCGAGCGCGGTCGAGGCCTTGGTGAGCGCCACCGAGAGCGGCGGAATCTGCTTCATCGCAATGTCATCCTGAGCCTGGCGGTCGCCTTGCTTGATCGCGGCCATGAGCGGCTGGATGCCTTGTTCCAGCATGCCGGTGAGGGCGGCCTGAACGCCGTCGGCGAGCGCCTGTTCTTCGGGCGCGTGCGGCAGCGAGCGGTAGACCTCCCAGGCCTTGTTCGAAGTGGCGAGATAGTTCTGCGCCTTGTCGAGCAGCGGCTGCACGTCGGGTGCGTCGGGGTGCAGGAGGATGCGGTCGAGCGTCGTGCGCGCGATGGTCAGATTCAGGTTCGTCTTGCCGATGTTGATGGCGGCGGCCAGCTGGTTCGAGTAGGCATAGCCGAGCGCCGTATTGGTGCGCGACATGCCCGCAAGGCCGGAAACGCCGGCTGCCACGATCAGCAAGGCCAGCACTCCGACCGCGATGCGCAGACGGACAGAGATAGAGAGTCGTGCAAACACGAAGTGGGCTCCAGAACGCAAGGGGCTACGTAGCAGAAAAACGGTCGTGCTTCGCGCGTGAGACGGCAAAGCACTGAACATGTTTACGGCGCTGGGCGAGGGAACTGAAGGTCGGTGCGGGAACCGTTGCGCAATGGTGGATTTCCCCAGTCAAGCGGGAAAAATTGCGCGCGCCTCAGCGCGCCACGGACTTGAAGAGGCGGTTCTTGTCGAGTGTCGCCGCGTCGGGCGTTTTGGCGTTGTCTTCCGCGCCTGCGGGGGCGCCGGCGTCTTCGAGCGCCGGGCCGGTGTAGCGGCCACGCGGGCGGATCACCTTGCCCACCCTGAGCTGCTCGATGCAATGCGCGAGCAGCCCCACGCAGCGCGCCGTGGCGAACAGCGCAAACGAGGCATCGCGCGGCAGCTTCAGTTGCGCGGCGAGGGTGGCGAGCGCGACGTCGATATTGGGCTTGAGGCCCGTGAGCGCCACGACCCTCTCGATGAACGAGGCGAGTTCCGCAGGCGGGTCCAGCACTTCGAGCAGGGCGTCCGCGCGCGGGTCGCCGTCGGGATAGAGATGGTGCCCGAAGCCGGGGATGGGAATGGCCGACTGCAAATGATGGGCGACGACAGGCTCCGCGCCGAGCCGGCCCACGTCGTCGAACACCGCGCGCACGCGGCCCGAGGCGTCGCCGTGCAAGGGGCCTGAGAGCGTGGCGAGGCCCGTGAGCAGGCAGCCCGGCAACGAGGCGCCCGTGGACGCCGTGATGCGCGCGGCGAACGCGGAACTGGTGATCTCGTGATCGGCCACGAGCACCATGGCGCGGCGGATCAGCTCCGCGCCCTCGCGGCCCTGGCCCCAGCCCAGCGCGAGGCGCGCGTGAACCGGCGGCGGGGCGGAGGTCGCCGACGGCTCGCCACGCGCGCCGAACGCATGGGCGATGACCGCCACGAGCCGGCCCGCCTCGACGTGCAAGGCCGTGTCGGTGCGCCCAAGCGTGGAGTGGCCGCGCGCCGCGATGGCCGCAAGCGAGGTGAATGCGCATTCGCGGCCGGGCTCGTCGCCGTGCAGGCGCACGTCGGCGGCTTCGAACGTCACGTCCGCGCGTGCGTTCCAGAGCAGGGTGGCGACGTCTTCGAGCGTGGCCGTCTGCGCCATGGCGATGCTGTCGCGTCCCCGGTAATACGGGCGGCCCTTGGAAAAGGTGGTGATGCTGCTGTAGATGCATGGCTCCGCGCCGAAGATCGTGCCCGCGGCGAGCGCCTCACGCTTGCGGCCCACCTGTTTCTTGCGGCACAGGCTGGCGACGTCTTCGGCGCGGTAGAGGCTCTTGCGCGGGTCGTGCGGATCGGGCATGACCGCGATATTGCCGCGGCTTGCGTAGGCATAGACGGTCTGCGCCTGCACGCCGAGTTGTCGGGCGGCTTCAGTCAAGGTGATCCAGTTCGGCATGGCAGACGGGGTAGTGCGGATATCCAGCGGCAATATTGAAGGCTTTTCAACGAAATGTCATCCCGGCGAGCGCGCGCACGAAGCAGGCGCGCCCGCGTGCGAGTGTCAGAGTTCGATGCGCGAGAGCTTGCCGAGCAGCAGGGAATACGAGAGCGTGCCAAGCAGACAGATTGCACCCATGAGATTGAGCGCCCAGTAGAAGTGCCCGGTGTGCTGCGTGATATAGCCGATCATGAGCGGCGTGGTGACGCCCGCGATATTGGCGGCAAGACTCGTGATACTGCTCGTGAGGCCGACATACTGACGCGGCGCGATTTCGGAAACGGCGGCCCACGACATCGAGCCGATGCCCTGCGCGAAGAAGGCCACGGTGAGAATGGCGATCACGACTTCGTTCGACTCGACGAAATTCACGAGCACGATCGAGGCGCCGAGCATCGTGCCGATGATGAGCGGGGCCTTGCGCGCCGCCGAGATCGACACGCCGCGCCGGATAAAGAAGTCCGAGAGAAAGCCCGCCGAGAGAATACCGATCGTCGCGCCGATGAAGGGCATGGCCTGGAAAATGCCCACCTTGATCATCGACATGTGACGCGCTTCGATCAGGTAGGTCATGAACCACGTCGTGAAGAACACGAGCAGCGTGTTGTTGCAGAACTTGCCGAGGCAGATGGCGAGAATCTGGCGGTAGCTGAGCAGCCTGAGCGCCATGCGCCAGTCGAACTTCTCGCGCGGCTTGCGCGCCGCAGGCGTTGCGCCCTCGTTGATGTATTGCAGCTCCGCGGCATTGACCGAGCCATGCTTGTGCGGATCGCGATACATGCGATACCAGACCATGCTGAAGAGAATGCCGAAGCCGCCCGTCACGAAAAACACGGTGCGCCAGCCATAGGCCGAGGAAATCCACAGCAGCAAGCCGGTGAAGAGGGGGGTGCCGATGTATTGCCCCATCACGTACACGCTCGTTGCGAAGCCGCGTTCCTGCACGGGAAACCACAGCGTGACCGCACGCGTGTTCGAGGGGAAGGCCGGCGCTTCGAGCGCGCCCATGGTGAGCCGCGAACCGAGCAGCATGTGATAGCCGCTCGCGAGGCCTTGCGTGAGCGTGGCGATCGACCAGCCGACGAGCGAGAGCGCATAGGCCACGCGCGAGCCGAGCACGTCGGTGAGAATGCCGCCCGGCAGGAGCGCGATCGAATAAGCGAGGCCGAACGCCGCGAACAGCTCGCCCATCTGCATCTTGTTGAGCGCGAGGTCTTTCGAGAGCCCTGGCGCGACGATGCCCAATGCCGAGCGATCGACGAAGTTGAGCACGGTCGCCACGAGCAGCATCGAGAGCACGAAATACCGGACCCTCGTGCGCCTGGCACTTTCGGCGCTTAGCGCATAAGCCTGGCTTTGCGCGGGCAACGCTTGTTCCTCTACGACTTTCATCGGTGTCTCCAATATCAGTTCTGACGCCTGCTTTTTTTATGTTGGGCGTTCAATCCGGGTGCAGCGTCGTGCTACCGGCTATCCGCGGCCGACAAACGGCATGGCGCTCGCCATGATGGTCATGTTGAGCACGTTGGCTTCGAGCGGCAAGCTCGCCATGTGCACGACCGCGTTCGCGACGTGTGTCACGTCCATGCGGGCTTCGGGCGCGAGGCGGCCGTCGGCCTGCAGCACGCCCTTGTTCATGCGCTCGGTGAGCGGCGTGGCCGCATTGCCGATGTCGATCTGGCTGCACGTGATGTTGTACGCGCGGCCGTCCAGTGCGATCGATCTGGTGATGCCCGTCACGGCGTGCTTCGTGGCCGAGTAGGCGATGGTGTGCGGCCGTGGCGAATGCGCAGAGATCGAGCCGTTGTTGATGATGCGTCCGCCTTGCGGCGACTGCGCTTTCATGAGCCGGTACGCGGCGCGCGCGCACAGAAACACGCCAGTGAGATTGGTCGCGACCACATCGTTCCAGAAGTCCACTTCGTAGTCTTCCAGCGGCACGGCGCCTGCATTACGCCCCGCGTTGTTGAACAGCACGTCGAGGCGGCCGAAGGTCTGCGCGATCTGGGCGAACGCGTGTTCGACCGATGCCGCATCGGCTACGTCCGCGCAAAACGCCTGCGCTTGTCCACCCGCGTTGCCGATGAGTTCCTTCGTCTCCAGCAGCGGCTCGATGCGGCGGCCGATCAGCGCAACCGCGAATCCGGCATGGGCGAGCGCCACGGCGGTGGCGCGGCCGATGCCGGAGCCTGCGCCCGTTACGGCGGCGAACTTCTTCGATGCAGTCATTGCGCGTCCTCTTCCCGATTCCATTGCACACGGGAAAAGAATTGCATTCGCGCAAGGCACGCAGCAATCTTGATTCGTTGAATCAACATCCGGGGCCTTGATAACTGGGCGCCGGATCAGGGTTTTCCTGATGCGAAGGGAAGCGCGGAGCGGCGTGTGAATATGCGCCGAAGCGAATACAGGGCCACAGCGTTCGCCAGCACTTGATTCACCGAATCAACATTGACCGGCCGGCAGACGCTTTCGTAGTCTCTCGACGTCTGTCCATACCCAAAGGGAAAACACCATGCCGGAAAATCAACGCGTGAAGCTTCTGATTGCGCGAAAAGTGCCCGCCGCGGTGGCGCAACGCGCCGTGGCCGAGTTCCATGCCTTCGTGACCGACGCCGATATGGACGCGTGGTCCGTGGTCGACTTCTGCAAGCAGCACGCGGTGCCGGCGGTGCTCATCGGCAAGAAGTCGGGCTTGCAGGCGGAGCACATCGCGGCGCTGCCCGATTCCGTGAAGATCATCGCCAATGCGAGCGCGGGCGTCGATCACCTGGACGTGGCCGCTGCGCGCGAACGCGGCATCGTCGTCACGAACGCGCCCGACGCGTTGACCGAATGCACCGCCGACTTCTCCATGCTGCTCGTGCTGGCGGCCTGCCGGCGTGCATCGGAGTACGAACGGATCATGCGCAACGGCTGGGGCAAGTCGTTCGGCATGACCGACATGCTCGGCACGCGCGTGCACGGCAAGACGCTGGGTATCGTGGGGTTCGGCCGCATCGGCCGGGCGGTGGCGAGGCGGGCGCTCGGATTCGGCATGCGCGTCATCTACACCGACATCAACCGCGCGGCGCCTGCCGTGGAGAACGGCGCGACGTACTACGCGAGCTTCGACGACATGCTGCCGCATTGCGAAGTGCTGACGCTGCACGTGCCGGGCGGCGGCGCGCCCCTGATGACGAAAAAGGAATTTGGACTGTTGCCGAAGGGCGCGGTGTTCATCAACGCCGCACGCGGCGGTCTCGTGGATGAAGATGCCCTTTACGAGGCCTTGACCTCGGGGCATCTGTTCGGCGCGGCCCTCGACGTGTATCGCAACGAGCCCAATGTCGACCCGCGCTTCGCCAGACTCGACAACGTCTTTCTCTCGCCGCACATGGCGAGCGCCACGGTGGAGACGCGCGACCAGATGGGCTTTACAGCGCTCGATAACGTGGCCGCCGTGCTGGACGGACGGCCCGCGTCGAATCGGGTTTGAGGCAGGGGCGCGCGGCTCGCGCGGTACGCTTTAGCTGCGCCCCGAATGCCTGAGGCGCTTGAGTACGAGCACGCAGAGGGCAGGCAGATGCACGACGCCCAGGCCACACGCGATCACTGCCCACGGCGGCGCGATCGTGCCGGACATCATCGCGCCGACCACGCCGAAGCACAGGCCAGCCAGCAACAGCGTGGCGTGGGCGATGAGGCGCTTCGGGCCGCGCTCGGTGAAGCGCGGAATGTTCGCGTGGACATACACGACGATCAGCAGGGCGGCGGTGGCAACGGCGGGGAACAGCATATTCGAATCCTCGATTCCAGCAGTGATGACGGTAAAGTCTTCGACTGTAGTGGAGGATTGCCGTTGCGTCGATGGCTAGAGGGTTGCGGAAGGGATTAGCACCACACCACGCTGTCGTATGCGACCGTACGGCGATACACGTTCTTGCCGCGCCAGCTGGAAAACTCCATATACGCGCATTCCAGCACCAGAATCCAGTTCGTGACCCGCATCGCCGCCCCCAAAGGTGTTCCCGGTTGTTCGTTCGACTACGAGACCAGTCTATGACCCGGGAGCGGCGGACAATGCGGCGAGCAAGGCGCGATATCGCGTCCAGTTCGCCGCATTGCTGGATCAGGCGGGCGCGGCGAGCGGCATGAGCACGAAATCGAACGTGGAGCGCCAGGGCGTGGCGCTGTCGGCCGCCCGCTCGTACGGCGCGACGAGCGACGCTTTCACGCCGAACACAGCGTCCGACTGCAGGTAGGGATCGTCGCCCACGAAGGTATGCGTGACCACCTTCTGGAAGCCCGGTGCGGTGATGAGGAAATGCATGTGCGCGGGCCGGTACGGGTGGCGGCCGAGGTTTGCGAGCATCTTGCCGACCGGGCCGTCGTGCGGGATCGGGTACGAGACCGGCTTGATGCCGACGAAGCGATAGGCGCCGTCCGCGCCGGTCGTGAAGATGCCGCGGTTGTTCCACCTGGGCTGCACGCCGGGCTGCTGCACGTCGTAGTAGCCGTCGGCGTTGTCGGACCACACGTCGATGCGCGCGCCCTCCACCGGGCGGCCTTCGAGATCGAGCACGCGGCCTTCGAACAGGCAGCGCTCGCCTTTGCCGTCGGCGGTGATGCACGCGCCCATCTCGCGCTCGGGCGCGCCGGCCACATGGAACGGGCCGAACACGGTGTTTTCGGTGGCGGCGCTGGGGCGGCGGTTGTTGATGGCGTCCACGAGCATGGAAAACCCTAGCGTGTCCGAGAGCAGGATGAACTCCTGTCGCTCGGCGCTGCAGAGCTGGCCGGCCGTAGTGAGGAAGTCGATGGCGGTTTCCCATTCCGGCTGGGTGAGCTGCACTTCTTTCGCGAATGCGTGCAGATGGTGCACGAGCGCGCTCATCACTTCGCGCAGACGCTCGTCGGCGTCTTCGCCGATACGCGCATTGACGGCCTCGGCGGAGGCGGCTTCGCTGAAGAACTGGGTCATGGTTCGGGGTTACCTGTAGGGTTGCCAGGCGGGTTGCCAGTCGTTACCTGGTGTTGCCTCGTGTTCTCTGATCGCAGTGACATCGACGTCGTGCTGTAACAGCGCGTATTGTGCGCCTGTCGCCATCGGGAACCAAAATCTGGTCCAATGAGCCGATTCGATCAGCCGTTCCGCCTTCCCATCCGTCATGCTGAAAAACCTCTGGTACGTCGTGGCCGCCGCCGCGGACCTGCGCGAGCAGTTGCTGCCGGTCACGCTGCTCGGCCACCGTTTCGTCGCGTTTCGCGACGCTCAGGGCCGCGCGCAACTGCTCTCCGATATCTGCGTGCATCGCGGCGCCTCGCTCGCGGCCGGGCGCCGCGTGAACGGCGAGGTGCAGTGCCCGTACCATGGCTGGCGCTATGGCGGTGACGGCGTTTGCACCCATATCCCCGCGCAGCCGCAGACGCGCATTCCGGCGCGGGCGCGCGTGGACGGCTACCCCGTAGTGGAGCGGCACGGCTGGATCTGGGCGTTCGTGGGCGACCTGCCCGAAGCCCAGCGGCCGCCGCTGCCCGATCTCGGCTGGGCCGACGATCCGGGGGTGCGAGTCGTGCACGGTACGTACGCGTGGGAGGCGAACTGGGAGCGCGTGATCGAGAACGGACTGGATTTCGCGCATGCGCCGTTCGTGCACGGGAGTTCGTTCGGCGCGCCCGATCGCCCCGAAATCGACGCGGTCAACGTAGACGCCGACGCCTGGAGCGGCCACGCGCGGCTCGTGATGCGGCGGCCCGTGCGCAAGGGCTGGCTGCGCCGCGCGCCCACGGGCGACCATGTCGACGTGGTCACGCAAACGGGCTTTCACCTGAGCGGCCCGTGCGCGACGCTCGAACTCACGCTGGCCAACGGCTGGCGCATCCATATCGCGTCGGCGCACGTGCCGGTGGACGCGGGGCGCACGCAGACGTTCTGGATGATGGGCCGCGGTTTCCTGCGCAATCCGCTGTTCGATGGGCGCTTTCGCGCGCGCAATCTGCGCATTTTCGCCGAAGACCACGCCGTGCTGCGGCGCATCCGGCCGGTTCGCGTGCCGGAGAGTTGGCAGAACGAGGTGTCGGTGAAGTCGGATGCCTTGCAGATCGCGTTCAGGCAGCGCGTGCGGGCGCTAGCGGAGCGCGGCTGGAGCGTGCCGGAGGCGGCGCAGGCGAGCCGCGTGGCTACGGTGATTGCCTGCCCGATGCGGCGCACGGTGAACACGTGGGCGCTGGAGGCGGCCGAGGCCCCCGAGGCGCCGCCGATCGCCGCGAACGCCGCGACCACGCCGCGCTGAACACGGGCGTGCCCTGGATGCGATGCGCGGCTCCGAACGCCCGTTTGCCCGCTCGGAGCCGTGCGCCGGGCTACTACGCTCAGTGGCGCGGCGTCACCGGCTCGACCGCTGCCCAGTACGGCTCGGCGCCGTAATACGCGTGCAGCGTGCTGCCCCAGCTCGCGTCGGCCATGGCGGGCCAGCTGTCCCGGTCGAAGCCCGGCGCTTCCTTCACGCGCTCGGACGACACGTTGAGCAGGAAGCACTTGCGGCTCGTGTCGAGCATGAGCGCGCTCCAGGGAATGGCGAGCAGCTTGTCGCCGATGCCGAGAAAGCCGCCGCTCGACATCACCACGTAGGCCACGCGGCCGCTCTGCACGTCGAGCATGATTTCCTTGATCTTGCCGACTTCCTGGCCGTCCGAACTCAGCACGCGGTCGCTGTCGAGCGTGCTGGCGGCCATCACATCGGGGCCCGGCCCCGCCGCGCTCACGCGGCCCTTGCCGACGATGCGCACGCCATTGCCGGTCGGCATGGGCGGAGGAATGAAGGTGGGCATGCTGGTCTCCAGTCAGGAAGGGAACAACGTTGAGTCCGGCCAGACTCCCGACGATTCCCGTGTCAGGCGGCAGGCGATGCCGCGGCGGTTCTGGCCGCCTGCTGTCGATACAGCAAACGGCGTACCGCGTCGCGCCCTCGATTCGATGCGCCGGCGCGAGGCGCATCGGGGGCGTTTCTGCCTGTCTGGAGACCGCTTTGGAGACCTCTATGGAGACCCATTCTGGGTGCGCCTTCGATGCCTTATGAAGCCGGCGTGGCCGCCTTTTGCGGGGTGTCGACGTCGTAGCGCTTCGCCTGCTCGAAGAACGCGCGCTCGGCCGCCTTGTTCATCACCAGAATGCTGATGCGCCGGTTCAGCGGGCTGTCCGCCGTGTCGTGATCGAGCGGCAGGACGTCGGCGAGGCCGCGCACCTGGAGCAGTTTCTCCTCGCTCAGGTGGCCCGCCACCAGCGCGCGGCGCGCGGCGTTGGCGCGCTCGCTCGACAGCTCCCAGTTCGAGTAGCCGGCGAGGCCGCCCGAGTAGGGCACCGAGTCGGTATGCCCCGCGATCGATACGCCGCTGTCCACGTCGTTCAGCGCGCTGCCGATCTGCACGAGGATCTCGTACGCGTAGTCCTCGAGCTTCGCGCTGCCGGTCGCGAACATGGGGCGCTTGAGCGAATCGACCAGCTCGATGCGCAGGCCTTCGTCGGTGATCGACATGCGGATCTGGTCGCGGTACGCGCGCAACTCCGGCTTGCGTTCGATGAGCGCCGAGAGCTTTTCCTTGAGCTGCGAGAGGCGCGACTTGTCGACCGCCTCCACCGGCACGGCATGCGAGAGCGTGGGCTGCGCGTTCGAGCCGCCCACGGCCGGCGTCCTGCTCGACAGGTCACGGCCGCCGCCTTGCACCACGCTCGGGTTGGGGTTCGCAGCGTCGGGCTTGCTGCCGAGCATGGCCGAAAGCGGTGTGTTGAAATACTTCTCGATGCCGTCGCGGTCGTACTGCGACGTCGAGCCGAGCAGCCACATCAAGAGGAAAAACGCCATCATCGCGGTCACGAAGTCGGCATAGGCGATCTTCCATGCGCCGCCATGGTGACCCTCGTGGCCGCCTTTCTTCACGCGGCGCACCACGAGCGTGGTCTTGCTGCCCTCGGTGTCGCGCGCGGCGCGCGAGCCTGGAGTACGTTCGGCCATCTCGGGACTCCTAAGCGGCCTTCGGCGTCTTCGTGGCGCGCACCGCTTCGTCGAGCTCCTGGAAGCTCGGGCGGTCGGCGGTGAACAGCACCTTGCGGCCGAATTCCACGGCCACGGGCGGCGCATAGCCGGCGAGCGACGCGAGCAGCACGGCCTTCACGCACTGGAACGGCTTGCTGGCGGCGCGGCCCTTGGCGTTGAGCAGGTCGGCGATCGGACCGACGAAGCCATAGGCGAGCAGAATGCCGAGGAACGTGCCCACGAGCGCACCCGCGATCATCTCGCCGAGCACGGCGGGCGGCTTGCCGACCGAGCCCATGGTGTGCACCACGCCCATCACGGCGGCCACGATGCCGAAGGCGGGCAGGCCGTCGGCCATCTTCTGGATGGCGTTGGGTGCAATCGACACCTCGGAGTGGTGCGTGTCGAGTTCTTCGTCCATGAGGTCCTGCATTTCCATGGGGTTCACGTTGCCGCTCGACATCATGCGCAGATAGTCGACGATGAAGTCGAGCAGATGATGGTCGTCGAGCACGCGTGCGTATTTCTGGAAAATCGGGCTGTTATCGGGTGCTTCGATGTCGGCCTCGAGCGCCATCATGCCTTCCTTGCGCGCCTTTTGCAGCAGTTCGTAGAGGAGGGCGATCAGCTCCAGGTATTGCGCCTTCGTGTAGCCGCCGCCCTTGAAGCAGGTGGGCAGCGCCTTGAGCGTCTTGCCGAGCGTCGCGGTGGGGTTGCTCACCACGAACGCGCCCAGCGCCGCGCCGAAAATGCACAGGAGTTCGAACGGTTGAACGAGCGCGGGCAGGTGTCCCCCAACGCCCACGAAGCTCCCGATCACCGATCCGAGCACGACGATCCAGCCAATTGCTACAAACATGATGTCTACCTTTTCTTTCTCAAAGTCCTACGGGTCAATCTGGTCAGGCCGGCTCGACGAGACGCTTGAGCCGCGCCTCGTTCGCCGCACGATCCACGTTCAGCAAGGCGTCGATTTCGCGCGCCGCCATCGCCTTGCCGAAGAAATAGCCTTGCGCGTAGTCGCAGCCCTTCGCCGCCAGCGTGCGCGCGAGTTCCGCGGTCTCCACACCCTCGGCCACCGTGCTCATGCCCAGGTTCGAGGAGAGCGCGATGATCGCATCGACGATCTTGGCGCTCTCGTTGCACGAGGTCATCGAGAGCACGAAGGAGCGGTCGATTTTCAGCTTGTCCACCTTCAGCTCGCGCAGGTGCTGCAGGCTCGAATAGCCGGTGCCGAAGTCGTCGAGCGACATGCGCAGCCCCGCGTTGCGGAAGTCCGCGAGCACGGTGCGCGCCGCGTCGAAGTCGTACATCAGCGCCGATTCGGTGATCTCGATTTCCATGCGCTCGGGCGGCATGCCCTCGTCGGCGAGGATCCTGAGCAGCAGCGCCGCGAGTTGCGTGTCCTTGAACTGCGCCGGCGAGAGATTGAGCGCGAGGTGGTAGCGCGAGGGCCAGCACAGTGCGTCGCGGCACGCGCGCCGCAATATCGAGGCGGTGAACGCGGGCGAAATCCCCATCTGCTCGATGAGCGGCACGAACACCTCGGGCGAGATCCAGCCGCGCTGCTCGTGGTACCAGCGCGCGAGAATCTCGAAGCCGGTGGTCTGCCCGTCGGCGAGGCGCACGAGCGGCTGGTAGAAAGGCCGGATCTCGCCGCCCGCGAGCGCGCGGCGCAGGTCCGATTCGAGCGAGGCCTGCAGGCGCAGTTCGTCGTCCATCTTCTGCTCGAAGAAGCGGTACGTGCCCTTGCCTTCGCACTTGGCGCGATACATGGCGATATCGGCGGCGCGCAGCAGCGCGTCCGGGTCGCCGCCGTCGCGCGGGCAGCATGCAATGCCGATGCTCGCGTCCACGTTGATGCGCAGCTTGCCGATGTCGATGGGCGCGCGCGTGGCGGCGAGCAGGCGCTGCGCCAGCTCGCTCGCGGCCTCGATGTGGTCGTCGCGATGCACGCGGGCGAGCACGGCGAACTCGTCGCCACCCAGGCGCGCGACCGTGTCGCCGTCGCGCACTACGCGGCGCAGACGCGCGGCGATCTCGCACAACACCGTGTCGCCCGCGGCGTGGCCGTGAAAGTCATTCACGGGCTTGAAGCGGTCGAGGTCGATCACGAACACGAGGTAGTCGGGCGCGCGGGGCTGCGTGCGCTCCAGCGCAGCGCTCATCTCTGCTGCGAGCAGACGCCGGTTCGGCAGGCCCGTGAGCGGATCGTGGCGCGCCAGCGCCTGGGCGTGGGCCTCGGCGGCGCGCGTGGCTTCGTGGGCGAGATGCAGCTCTCGGGACTTTTCGCACAACGTATCGAAGGCATGCGCCATCGCGCCGATCTCGTCGGTGCGATTCATGTCGGGCAATGCGCGCATGTCTTCGCCGTGCGCGAGGCGCACGAGCGAATCGGTCAAGGTATGCAGCGGACGCAGCAGCGTGCGCTCGAGGTAGTGCAGCAGCACGAGGCCAAAGGCGAGCGTGGCGAGCGCGATGGCAAAGGCGGCTTCGAGCGTGTGATGCACGCGCAGGATGCCGCGCTGGACCTGGTTGTGCAGCCGCTCGACAGCGAGCTCGCGCGGCGCGGCGGAGACGGCTTGCCTCGGTGGCGCTTTGGATTCCTGCGCGGCGCTTTCGTCGTGCCAGCTCGTATCCACGCGTTCGAAGGCGTGGCCAAACGCGATCAGCTGGCTTGCCAGCAGCGTGGTTTGCGTGGCGAACAACGCAAAGAACAGGCCGATGAAAAACTTCGTGCGTGCGCGGATCGAGGCGCGCAACGTTGCGCGCGCACGTACTAGCCAGGGAAGCGCCGCCGTGGGATTCAAGGCAGCGGCGGGATCGGGCATGGCCGCCACGGTTTCCTGTCTCATGTCTCGATGTCCGTGTGGCGTTAGATTCTGCGTGTGCGCACCTGCGCCGCGAGGCGGCGCACGGCGTAGTGGCGCGACGTGCCGGCAGGCGCATGAGCGCTGCGCGACGGCGCACGGCGCGCACGGGGTGCCGCGCTCATGCGCGCGCTGGCGCCGCAGCCGGCGGCAATACGCGCCGCGGTGGCGATGCGGGTGGTCGATTTCAGTCGCAGGGTTTGCGCGGGGGTTCTCATGGTGACACCGGAAGGGTGGAGCTTTGCCCTTTTTACGGCGGTGAAAAAGCGTTGCTGAAGTCGCCAGACATGTTTTTTTTGAGGGCTTGATCGATTTCGCAACACGTTAACCGGCCGGTTAAAAATGGCATGTATTTCGGATGGCGAAGCAATTTATCCGCAGTGAGATTTGAGGAGGGAAGATGCGCAACGCCCGCGTGGCCGGGCCACGCGAGCAGCACGGATATGACGGCCGTGGCGCTCGATGATTGCGCATCCACACGTATACCGAACGTTCGTGCGCTTAAATTGCGATTCCTGCATAAGGGAAATGCCTGGCGCGCAAGGCTAGCGCGATATGCGCGGTGCGCGCATTCCCGCGCTTCAGTTTTCGCTTGATCCGGCCGTAAACCCAGGTGAGGCGCGCCGGTGCGGAAAGCGCCACGCAAACCGTATCCGTCCTGCCGGGCCCCCCACACGATGATCACTGCTCCGCTTCCTCTGGATGAGGACGTCCGCCTTCGGGCGTTGCGGCAACTCGACATACTCGACACCGATCCCGAAGAGGCGTTCGAGCGCATCTCGCGGCTCGCCGCGTTCGCGTTCGACATGCCGATCGTGCTGATCTCGCTCGTGGACGAAGACCGCCAGTGGTTCAAGTCGCACCATGGGCTGGCCGCGTGTGAAACGCCGCGCAGCGTGTCGTTCTGTGCCCACGCCGTGCTGAGCAAGCGCATGCTCGTGGTGGAAGACGCGCTCGACGACGAGCGCTTTCTCGACAATCCGCTCGTCACGGGCGCGCCGAACATCCGCTTCTACGCGGGTTCGCCGCTGTGCCTCGCCGACGGCCAGGTGGTCGGCACGCTGTGCCTGATCGACGAAAAGCCACGCACGTTCGACGCGGCCCAGGCCGCCGTGCTCGCCGATTTCGCGCACCTCGTCGAACGCGAGCTGGAATTGCGCCGGCAGTTGAACCGCTCGCGCGCGGCGCACGAGCGCGACCGCCGTTCGCTCGCCATCAGCGAGGCGCGCTTTCGGACCGTGTTCCAGCAAACGCCGATCGGCAAGGCCGTGGTCGATCTCGACGGCCGTTTTCTCGACGTGAACCAGAAGTTCTCGGAGATCATCGGCTACGAGGAGAACGAGTTGCGCCGCCGCACGTTCGCCTCGGTCACGCACCCGGCCGACATCGCCGCCGATCTCGCGCAGGTGGCCGAACTGCTCGCGGGCCGCCAGGCCACGTATGCGATCGAGAAGCGCTATCTGCGGCCCGACGGCCAGGCCGTGTGGGTCAATCTCGCGGTGTCGCTCGTGCGCGACGTGTCGGGTACGCCGCTGCATTTCATCGCGGCGGTGCAGGACATTACGAGCCGCAAGAAGAGCGAAGAGGCATTGCGCAACTATCACGTCGAGCTCGAAGAGCGCGTTCGCGAACGCACGGGCGAACTGCGGCGCAGCCGCGACGCGCTGCAAACCATCACCGACAACGTGCCGGCGCTGATCGCCGTGGTCGATCGCGATCTGAACTACCAGTTCAACAACGAGACGTTCAAGCGCGTGTTCGGCGCGGAGCCGGCGGCGCTGCGCGGGCGCAGCCTGAGCGAGACGCTGCGCCCCGAAGTGTTCGAGCAGTTGCAGCCGCTCTTCGCACGCGCGCTGGCCGGTGAGCGCGTGACCTGCGACGAGGTGCGCTATCGGGCCGATGCCGACCGCGTTTGGTCTGCCACCTACATTCCGGCCAGGCGCGAAGGCAAGGTGACGGGCTTCTACGTGATGGCGCACGACGTGACCGAGCAGCGCCGTACCGAGCAACTCTTGCGCGAGGGCGCACTGATCGACCCGCTCACGGGGCTCGCGAACCGGCGCGCGCTGGAGGAGACGCTGTGCGAACTGCGCGCGAGCGGTGAGCCCTTCGCGCTCTTCTTCATGGACATGGATGGCTTCAAGTCCATCAACGACCGCTACGGCCACGACGTGGGCGACGCCTTGCTCAGGGAGGTCGCGCGCAGGCTCGTCGCCACCGTGCGCACGGGCGACGTGGTGAGCCGTCTCGGCGGCGACGAATTCGTGGTGGCGAGCCGCGGCGTGAGCGACGCGCGCACCGGCGAGCGCATCGCGGCGGCCATGTGCCGTGAAGTGTCGAAGGCGTTCGTCGTCGCGGGCCGCGTGATCGAGACGAGCGCGAGCGTGGGCGTCGTGCTGACTGGCGTGACAGGCGCGGCCGGCGTGGTGGACGCAACGAGCGCGATGCTCTCGGTCGAAGCCGGGAACAGGGCGCTGGCCGACGATCCGCTGTGTCTCGCCGATGCGGCCATGTACGAAGCGAAGCGCGCGGGGCGCAATACGTGGCGCGTGGCGCCGGGCGCTGAAGCGATGGCGGCGTCGTAAAGCTGCGCACGCCGTTTTCATGTGACTGATTCGATTGCCGCTGGCGTCTGGCTGGCGGCAAGTACCGCGCTACTCTCCACGCGCTGCCGCGCCCCTTGTCTCGCCTGCGGGCGACCTGTCTTTCCGGCTTCCCCCCTCCAAAATCCAGCAACGTATTCGAGGCGCACAGTTTCGCGCCTCGTTGTGCTCGATCAAGCTAATTTTCCCCTCGCTATGCTCGAATAGGGTAAACCCAGGGCGCGATGAAAATAAATTTTCACTAAGATCCGCCCATGTAATTTCATTTACGGCTGTGCCGTCCCAACTCCCGCTCACGCATGTCAACCCGATCGTCAACTCACGACACGCCCGAAGCCGAGATCGTCGCGCGCATCACCGCCGCGATGCCCGTTCTCACACCGGGCCACCGGCGCATGGCCGAGTACGTGCTCGCGAACCTGTTCCACGCCGCGACCATGCGCATCGACGAACTCGCGGACGCGGTGGGCGCTTCGGTGGCCACGGCCAACCGCTTCGCGCGCTCGCTCGGCTTCGACGGCTATCCACAGTTTCGCGAGGCGCTCGTGCGCGGCTTCGAGGCCACGCTCGCGCCGGTCGAGCGGCTGCGCAGCGCGCAGGAATCGCCGACCAGCGGCGCCGAGCTGTTCGGCGCCTCGCTGGAGCAGGCCGAGTCGAACCTGCGTTTGTCGCGCCAGTCGATCGACAGCGCAGCGGCCGCCGCAGCCGTGGACGCGATTCTCTCGGCGCGCCGCGTCTACATAATCGGCTCGGGCACGAGCGCGTTTCTCGCCGGGCTCATGGAGAACGCGCTGCTGCCGTACCTGGACAACGTGCAGGCGCTCGCCTCGGTCGGCGGCGCCACGCATTCGGCGCGCAGGCTGCTTGGCGCGAACAAGGACGATCTGGTGATCGGCATCGCGTTTCCGCGCTACGTGGACGACACGATCAAGCTCTCGCGCCACGCCGCGAAGCTGGGGGCGCGCGTGCTCGCGCTGACCGACAGCATCGACTCGCCGCTCGCGCGCTTCGCCGATCTCACGCTGCTGATCCGCTCCGAGCGTCGCCTCGCGGCGAACTCGGAAGCCGCGGTGCTGGCCGTCATCGAAGCGCTGTGCGACGCCGTGGCGTTGCGCGCGAAGGATTCCGTCGTCGCCGCGGCGGCCATCACCGAATCGGTGCTGCCGTGGCTCAGTTCGACCTCGGCGCAGGCGCCTGCCGCGCCTGCGGCCCCGTCTTCCCCAACGAAAAAGAAGTCATGAAATCGAACGCAGTCATTGCCATTCACGGCGGCGCCGGCACGATCCTGCGCGCTTCGATGGCGCCCGAAGTCGAAGCCCGCTATCTCGACGCGCTGAGCGGCATTCTCGCGGCTGGCCAGCGCATCCTGGCCGAAGGCGGCAGCGCGCTCGACGCCGTCGAGGAAGCGGTGCGCCTGCTCGAAGACTGTCCGCTCTTCAACGCGGGCCACGGCGCGGTGTTCACGTCCGCGGGCACGCATGAACTCGACGCCTCGATCATGGACGGCCGCTCGCTCGAAGCGGGCGCCGTGTGCTGCGTGACGCGCGTGCGCAATCCGGTGCTGGCGGCACGCCGCGTGCTCGAAAAGAGCGAGCACGTGCTGTTCACGGGCGAAGGCGCGGAAGCGTTTGCGGCGGCCCAGGGCCTCGAATTCGTCGATCCCGGCTATTTCCACACCGATGCGCGCTACCGCCAGTGGCAGCTCGCCCGCGGCGAAGCGCGCGCGATGCTCGATCACGATGGGGCAACGCTCGAAGCGAAGGCGGCAGCAAACGCATCGGCAGACAGCTTGCCGCACGAGCCGATCGACCCGAATCGCAAGTTCGGCACGGTGGGCGCAGTGGCGCTCGACGCACACGGCCACCTCGCGGCGGCGACTTCGACGGGCGGCATCACGAACAAGCAGGTGGGCCGCGTAGGCGACGCGCCGCTGATCGGCGCGGGCTGCTATGCCGACGACGCCACCTGCGCGGTGTCCACCACGGGATCGGGCGAAATGTTCATGCGCATGGTCGCGGCCTACGACGTGGCGGCGCAAATGAAATATCGCGGTGTTTCGCTCTCCGAAGCCGCCACGAATGTCGTAATGGAGCAGTTGCCGCGCATCGACGGCCGCGGCGGCCTGATCGCCGTGGACGCACAAGGCAACGTGGTCCTGCCGTTCAACACGGAAGGCATGTATCGCGGCTACGCGCGCGTGGGCGAAGCGCCCGTTGCGTCGATCTACGCTTAAGCGGCGCATCGTTTTGCGCACCAAACGAAGGAATCCTCATCGTGCCGATGTCCTCGCACTCTCCTGATAGCGCGCCGGCCGGCGAACAGGCCGCGCTGCCGCCGAACCGCGTGATCGACGTCCGTAACCTTTCCGTGTCGTTCAGGCGCGGCGCGGGCACGTTCGAAGCCGTGCGCAATCTGTCGTTCCACGTCGACCGGGGCGAGACGCTCGCCATCGTCGGCGAATCGGGCTCGGGCAAATCGGTCACGTCGCTTTCGCTGATGCGGCTCGTCGAGCACGGCGGCGGCGGCATAACGGGCGGCCGCATCGACCTGCGCCGCCGCAACGGCAGCGTGCTCGATCTCACGCGTGCCAGTGCCTCGACCATGCGCTCGGTGCGCGGCGCGGACATCGCGATGATCTTCCAGGAGCCGATGACCTCGCTGAATCCGGTGTTCACGGTAGGCAACCAGATCAGCGAGGCGATCGCGCTGCATCAGCAGATGAACGCCGCGCAGGCGCGCGCCGAAACGCTGCGCCTGCTCGACCTCGTGCGCATTCCCGAGGCGCGCCGCGTGATGGACCGCTTCCCGCATCAGCTTTCGGGCGGCATGCGCCAGCGCGTGATGATTGCGATGGCGCTCTCGTGCAAGCCTGCGCTCCTCATCGCCGACGAGCCGACCACGGCGCTCGACGTGACGATCCAGGCGCAGATCCTGCAGTTGATTCGCGACCTGCAGGACGAGATGGATATGGGCGTGGTCTTCATCACGCACGACATGGGCGTGGTGGCCGAAGTGGCGGACCGCATCCTCGTGATGTATCGCGGGGAAAAGGTGGAAGAGGGCGCATCCGACGCGCTGTTCGCCGCGCCTTCGCATCGCTACACGCAGGCGTTGCTCGCCGCCGTGCCGAAGCTCGGCGCGATGCAGGGCACCGACTCGCCGGAGAAGTTTCCGCTGCTGTCGATGAGCGAGGCGGCGCGCCCCGTCGCAACGTCAACGCTCCCGGCGAACGCGCCGAAAACGCACGCGGCGCCGGTCCTGCGCGTGCGCGACCTCGTCACGCGCTTCCCCGTGCGCAGCGGTTTGTTCGGCAAGGTCACGGGCCGCGTACATGCGGTCGAAAAAGTCAGCTTCGATCTTCACGCCGGCGAAACGCTCGCGCTGGTGGGCGAGTCCGGTTGCGGCAAATCGACCACGGGCCGCTCGCTGCTGCGGCTCGTCGAGAGCCAGAGCGGCACGATCGAATTCGGCGGCCGGAATATCAGCACCCTCACGGGCCCCGCGCTGCAGACGTTGCGCCGCGATATCCAGTTCATTTTCCAGGACCCGTTCGCCTCGCTCAACCCGCGTCTCACGGTGGGCTTCTCGATCATGGAGCCGCTGCTCGTGCACGGCATCGCGAAGGGCGCAGAGGCGCAGGCGCGCGTGGAGTGGCTGCTCGATCGCGTGGGCTTGCCGAAGTCGGCGGCGGGCCGCTATCCGCACGAATTCTCGGGCGGCCAGCGTCAGCGCATCGCCATCGCGCGGGCGCTGTCGATGAACCCGAAAGTCGTGATCGCCGACGAATCGGTGTCCGCGCTCGACGTTTCCGTGCAGGCGCAGATCGTCAACCTGATGCTCGACCTGCAGCAGGAGCTGGGCGTGGCGTATCTCTTCATCTCGCACGATATGGCCGTGGTGGAGCGTGTGAGCCATCGCGTCGCGGTGATGTATCTCGGGCAGATCGTCGAGATCGGCCCGCGCCGCGCCGTGTTCGAGAACCCGCAGCACGCCTATACGAAGAAGCTCATGGGCGCGGTGCCGATTGCCGATCCGGCGCGCCGCCACGCGAAGCGCGTGCTCGCCGCCGACGAACTGCCGAGCCCGATTCGCGCAACCGGCGACGAGCCGCAGGTCCTGCCGCTCGTGGCGGTCGGCCCCGGTCACTTCGTTGCGAAGCATCGGGTGGGCGGCGCTTACTGAGCCCGCCGCCATGCCACGCAATCGTTCGCTGTCCAGCTGGAATATTTCGCCGAGTCGTCAAGATTCATTGCTATGGAGACCTGATTGATGAAAGATGTCAAAACATGGATGAAGGGCAGCGCGCTCGCACTCGCGCTGATCGCGGGCGCGCCTGCCGTACAAGCCGCCGGACAGCGCGCGGTGATGGCCGTCGATTCGACCTTCTCGACGCTCGACCCGTACGACGCCAATGACACGCTATCGCAGGCGGTGTCGAAGTCGTTCTACCAGGGCCTGTTCGGTTTCGACAAGGACCTCAAGCTCACCAACGTGCTCGCCACGAGCTATGAAGTGAGCGGCGACGGCCTCGTCTATACCTTCAAGCTGCGCGAGGGCGTGAAATTCCAGGACGGCACCGACTTCAACGCGGCGGCGGTGAAGGCGAACTTCGACCGCGTGACGGACCCGGCGAATCACCTGAAGCGCTACAACATGTTCCGCCGCATCGCGAAGACCGAAGTGGTCGATCCGTACACGGTGAAGGTCACGCTCAATGCGCCGTTCTCGGCATTCGTGAACGTGCTCGCCCACCCCTCGGCGGTGATGATCTCGCCTGCGGCCATGAAGAAGTGGGGCAAGGACATCGGCCTGCATCCGGTGGGCACGGGCCCGTTCGCATTCGTGAAGTGGGACCCGGCCGGCGACCTCGTCGTGCACAAGTTCGACGGCTACTGGAAGAAGGGCTACCCGAAGATCGACGAGATCGACTGGAAGCCGGTGGCCGACAACAACACGCGCGCGGCGCTCATGCGCACCGGCGAAGCGGACTTCGCCTTCCGCATTCCGTTCGAGCAGGCGAGCGCGTTCCAGTCGAACCCGAAGGTGGACCTGATCGCCACGCCCTCGATCATCCAGCGCTACATCAGCCTGAACACGGCGAAGAAGCCGTTCGACAACCCGCTCGTGCGCCAGGCGCTGAACTACGCGATCAACAAGGACGCGCTGGCGAAGGTAGCGTTCGGCGGCTATGCGCTGCCTTCGGACGGCGTGCTGCCGCAAGGCGTGGACTACTCGGTCAAGCTCGGCCCCTGGCCGTACGATCCGGCCAGGGCGCGCGAACTGCTCAAGCAGGCCGGTTACCCGAACGGCTTCGAAACGACGCTGTGGTCGGCGTATAACAACTCGACCGCGCAAAAGGCCATTCAGTTCGTGCAGCAGCAGCTCGCGCAGGTGGGCGTGAAGGCCAACGTCGAAGCGCTCGAAACGGGCACCGCGGTCGCGCGCGTGGAAAGCGCGCAGGACCCGGCAACGGCGGGCGTGCGCATGTATTACATCGGCTGGTCGTCGTCCACGGGCGAGGCGGACTGGGGCATCTCGCCGCTGCTCGCTTCGGCATCGTGGCCGCCGAGGCTCATGAACACGGCGTACTACAAGAACCCGGCGGTCGACGAGGACCTCGCGAAGGCGCTCGAAACGACGGACCGCGCGCAAAAGACGGCGCTCTACGCCGATGCGCAAAAGCGTATCTGGGCCGACGCCCCGTGGGTGTTCCTCGTGAAGGAGAAGGTCGTGTACGCCCGCAGCAAGCGCCTGGCCGGCGCGTATGTGGCGCCGGACGGCTCGTTCAACTTCGACGAGATCTCGATTCGCTAATGCGTTGCGCGCCGTGCCGGAACGCTTGAGTCCGGCGCGGCGCGCACGCCCCGATGCAGTAACGCGCTCATGCTGAATTTCATTGTCAAACGCTCGCTGGGTCTGCTGCCGACGCTCCTGATCGTCGCGGTCCTCGTGTTCCTGTTCGTGCACCTGCTGCCGGGCGACCCGGCGCGCCTCGCGGCCGGTCCCGAAGCGGACGACGCCACGGTCGCGCTCGTGCGCACCGACCTCGGTCTCGACCGGCCGCTGCCGCAGCAGTTCCTCCACTTCTTCGTGCGCATCGCTCATGGCGACTTCGGTGTCTCCATGCGCAGCAAGCGCCCGGTCGTCACCGAAATCGGCGAGCGCTTCATGCCCACGCTGCTGCTCACGCTCACCAGCATGGTCTGGGCCGTGGTGTTCGGCATGGCGATCGGCATCGTTTCGGCCGTGTGGCGCAATCGCTGGCCCGATCGCATCGGCATGGCGCTCGCGGTGTCGGGCATTTCGTTTCCGGCGTTCGCGCTCGGCATGGCGCTCATGGAGCTGTTCTCGGTGCACCTGGGCTGGCTGCCCGTGGTGAGCGACGGTTCGTGGCGCAGCTACGTGCTGCCGTCGGTCACGCTCGGCGCGGCCGTGGCGGCGGTGATGGCGCGCTTCACGCGGGCGTCGTTCGTCGAGGTGCTCAACGAGGACTTCGTGCGCACGGCGCGCGCGAAGGGCGTGGCCGAGCAATGGGTGGTGATCAAGCATTGCCTGCGCAACGCGATGATTCCGGTCGTCACGATGATGGGCCTGCAGTTCGGCTTCCTGCTGGGCGGCTCGATCGTCGTGGAGGTGGTGTTCAACTGGCCGGGCCTCGGGCGGCTGCTCGTCGATTCGGTTGTGATGCGCGATTACCCCGTGATTCAGGCAGAAGTGCTGTTGTTCTCGCTCGAGTTCATCGTCATCAATCTGATCGTGGACGTGCTGTACGCGGTCATCAATCCGACCATTCGATTCAGGTGAGCCCGCCATGAGCACGACCCTAAACGAAGCCGTACGCGCGGAGGACGAAGCGATCCGCACGCCGTGGCGCGAATTCTGGCGCAAGTTCCGCAAGCAGCAAGTCGCGCTCGGCGCGGGCGCATTCGTGCTGCTGCTGGTGGTGATCGCGGTGTTCGCGCCGCATCTCGTGCCTTACGATCCGGAAAATTACTTCGACTACGACTCGCTCAACGCGGGTCCCTCGGCGGCCCACTGGTTCGGCGTGGACGCGCTGGGCCGCGATATCTTCAGCCGCATTCTCGCGGGCACGCGCATCTCGCTCGCGGCGGGCTTTCTTTCGGTGGCGCTGGGCGCCGTGGTCGGCACGTTCTTCGGCCTGCTCGCGGGCTACTACGAAGGCTGGTGGGACCGCATCACCATGCGGGTGGCCGACGTGCTGTTCGCATTCCCAGGTATTCTGCTCGCCATCGGCGTGGTCGCGATCCTCGGCAACGGCATGATCAACGTGGTCTGTGCGGTGGCGGTGTTCAGCATTCCGGCGTTTGCGCGGCTCGTGCGCGGCAACACGCTCATGCTCAAGCACCTCACGTATGTCGAGGCCGCGCGCAGTATTGGCGCTTCGGACTGGACGATCATCATGCGCCATATTCTGCCGGGCACCGTGTCGTCCGTGATCGTGTATCTGACCATGCGGATCGGCACGTCGATCATCACGGCGGCAAGCCTGTCGTTCATCGGCCTCGGCGCGCAGCCGCCCACGCCGGAGTGGGGCGCCATGCTCAACGAGGCGCGCGCCGATATGGTGACGGCGCCGCATATCGCGCTGTTCCCGAGCCTTGCCATCTTCCTCACCGTGCTCGCGTTCAATCTGCTGGGCGACGGCTTGCGCGACGCACTCGACCCGAAGCTGGACCGCGCATGAGCATCGATCGTGGAGAGACCGCGCCGCATGTCGGCACACTGGCGAGCGGCGCGACGGGAACGATTGCCGACGTCAGCGGCGTGCGTGTCGGCCATTGCACGCTCGATGCGGGCGAGGTGCAAACCGGCGTGACCGTGCTGCTGCCGCATGGCGGCGACCTGTTTCGCGAGAAGGTGCCGGCGGGCGCCTGTGTGATCAACGGATTCGGCAAGAGCATCGGGCTCATGCAGCTCGAAGAGCTGGGCGTGCTCGAAACGCCGGTCGCACTGAGCAACACGTTCGCGGTGGGCACGCTCGCCCAGGCGCAGATTCGCGCAGCGGTCGCGGCGAATCCGCAAATCGGGCGCGGCCTGCCGACCGTCAATCCGGTCGTGTTCGAGTGCAACGACGGCTATCTGAACGATATCCAGGCGCTGGCGGTGCATGAGGCGCACTATCTCGCGGCCTGCGCGGCGGCGAGCGCCGACTTCGCGCGTGGCAGCGCAGGCGCGGGTCGTGGCATGTCGAGCTTCGACCTGAAGGGCGGCATCGGCACGGCGTCGCGCGTGGTGCAGGCGGCGGGCGCGCAGTACACCGTGGGCGCGCTCGTGCTGGCGAACTTTGGCCGCGTGCCGATGCTGACGATCGGCGGCGTGCCCGTGGGGCGCGAGCTGGCGGCGCGCGCGGCGTCCAGGCGCTCAGCGCAGGAGCCCGAGAAGGGCTCGATCATCATGCTGATCGCCACGGACGCGCCGCTCGACGCGCGGCAGCTTCGGCGCGTTGCGCTGCGCGCGGCGGCGGGTCTCGCGCGCACGGGGTCCGTCTATGGGCACGGCAGCGGCGATATCGCCATGGCGTTCAGCACCGCATACACGTTGGCGCACGACGCGCCGACCCACGCGTTGCCGCCCCTGCTCGCCGACTCGCAGCTCGATCCGCTGTTTCAGGCGAGCGTCGATGGCGTCGAGCAGGCGATTCTCGACGCCTTGTGGAGCGCGAGCACCGTGCACGGCCGCGACGGCCACGTGCGTCTCGCGCTGCGCGACGCGGCGCCCGATCTCGCCGATCTGCTTTCAGGCGGGGCGCAAGCATGAAGGTCCTCATTTCGGTCGATATCGAAGGCATCGGCGGCGTCTTCAGCGTTCAGCAAACGCGCGCAGGAAACGCCGAGTACGAGCAGGCGCGCCGCTGGATGACGCTCGAAGCGAACGCGGCCGTGGAAGGCGCGTTTTCGGGCGGCGCGAGCGAGGTGTGGGTCAATGACTCGCATGGCGGCTTCAACAACCTGCTGCTCGACGAGATCCACGCGCGCGCACGCGTGATACTCGGCAAGCCGCGCATGCTCGGCATGATGGCAGGCCTCGAGCACCGGCCCGCGCTCGTGTTCATGATCGGCTATCACGCCATGGCGCAAAGCCGCGGCATGCTCGCGCACACCATCAACAGCTTTGCGTTCGCGCGCGTGCTCGTCGATGGCGTGGCGACGGGCGAGGCGGGGCTGTATGGCGCGCTCTCGCAGGAATACGGCGCACGCGTGGCGCTGCTCAGCGGTGACGATGTATTCGAAGGCGAAACGCGGCCCGCTTTTCCCGATGCGAAGTTCGTGGTCGTGAAGCGCGCCGGCGGCCACGCGAGCGGCGACCTGCTGACGCCCGCCGCGAGCCGCGAACGGATCCGCGAAGCGGCGCGCGAAGCGGCCGGGCAGGTCGCGCGCGACGGCGCTTGGTGGGACCGCGCGTGTGCCGTGCCTCGCGTGCGCACGTGCGAGCTGCATACGCAGACCAGTGCGCTGGCCGATCTCTTTGCGCAGTGGCCCGGTGTCGAGCGCACGGCGGGCTGCGTGATCCGGTTCGTGGCGCCAACCGCCGAGGCCCTCGTGCGCACGCTCAATAGCCTGTCGGCGATGTCGGCGGTGCTGCGATGAGGCGGCCGCTGTTCTCCGTATTGTGCAACTAACTGTCGGGCCCGCCACGCGTCAAACAACGGATCGGTGGCTTCGCCTCCAATCCGCGAAAAAGCCTGTCGCTCACCCCGTGAGGTCTTCCTCCAGCCGGTCGAACACCCGCTGCGTCGCGCCACGCGCGTGCAGCGCGAACAGCAGCAGCGAACGGCCCGTCACCTGGTAGATATCACCCGCCTCGAATTCGGGCAGTTCGTCGCGCACGGGCATGTTCGTGTCGATGAGGCAGCTCCACTGATCGTTGCCCGGTACGGAGGGCAGCGTGAATTCCACCACGTCGTGATAGGCGTTGAACACGATGAGCATGGTCGCATCCGAGGCGAGGCGCATGATGCCGCTCGTCTGCGATCGTCCATCGATCAGCATGCCGAAACAACGCATGGCCGAATCGTCCCACTGCTCCTGCGCGAGCGGTACGCCGGCGGGCGAGAGCCATTCGACGTCGGTGACGTCGAGCGTGGCGTTGTGCTCGCCGATGAGAAACCGGTTGCGTCGCAGCACCGGCAGCGCATGGCGCAGCGCGGTGAGCTTGCGCACGAAGTCGGCGAGCGCGCGGCCCGTGTCGTCGATGCCCTCCCAGTCCACCCAGCTCACGTCGTTGTCCTGGCAATATGCGTTGTTGTTGCCGCGCTGCGTGCGGCCGAACTCGTCGCCTGCGAGCAGCATCGGCGTGCCCTGCGAGAGCAGCAGCGTGGCGAGGAAGTTGCGCTTCTGGCGCTCGCGCAGCGCGCGGATCTCGGGGTCGTCGGTCGGGCCTTCCGCGCCGCAGTTCCACGAGAGATTGTCGCCGTGGCCGTCGCGGTTGTCTTCGCCGTTGGCTTCGTTGTGACGGTCGTTGTATGAAACGAGATCGTTCAGCGTGAAGCCGTCGTGCGCGGTGACGAAGTTCACGCTCGACCATGGCCGCCGCCCGCGCCGGTTGAAGCTGTCGCCCGAGGCGCACAGGCGCGTGGCGAGCTCGGGCGCCTTGCCCTCGTCGCCTTTCCACCAGGCGCGCGTGGTGTCGCGAAAGCGGTCGTTCCATTCCATCCAGCCGGGCGGGAAGCCGCCCACCTGGTAGCCGCCCGGCCCGCAGTCCCACGGCTCGGCAATCAGCTTCACGCTCGCGAGAATCGGGTCCTGGCGGCAGCTGTCGAGAAAGCCGCCGCCTTCGTCGAAGCCGTAGGGCTCGCGCCCGAGGATCGTCGCGAGGTCGAAGCGAAAACCGTCCACGCCCATTTCGAGCACCCAGTAGCGCAGGCTGTCCGTGACCATCTGCAGCACGCGCGGGTGCGAGAGGTTGAGCGTATTGCCCGTGCCGGTGTCGTTGATGTAGTAGCGCCGGTCTTCGGGTAGCCGGTAGTACGAAGCATTGTCGATGCCGCGAAACGAGAGCGTGGGACCGAGTTCGCTGCCTTCGGCCGTGTGGTTGTACACCACGTCGAGTATCACTTCGAGACCCGCCTGGTGCAGACGGTCCACCATGTTCTTGAACTCGTCGATCGAGCCGTGCGCGCCCACCGAGTAGCGCGGGTCCGGCGCGAAGAAGCCGATGGTGTTGTAGCCCCAGTAGTTCGTGAGACCGCGTTCGAGCAGGTGCGAGTCGTTCACGAAGGTATGGATGGGCAGCAGTTCCACGGATGTCACACCGAGCCCGCGGATATATTCGAGCACCGGCGTCTGCGCGAGCCCGGCGAAGGTGCCGCGCTCTTCGTGCGGCACGTCGGGATGGCGGATCGTGAAGCCGCGCACATGCGTTTCGTAAATGATCGTGCGCTCGCGCGGCACACGCTCGCGCATCGGGTGGTGCCATGTGAAGCCCTGATCGACCACGCGGCAGCGCGGCACATAGCGCGCGCTGTCTCGCGTGTCGAACGAGAGATCGCCGTCGGGGCTGCCGATCGTGTAGCCGAACACGGCGGGATGCCAGCGCAGCGCGCCCACGTGCGCCTTCGCATACGGATCGAGCAACAGCTTGTGCGGATTGAAGCGATGGCCCGCCTGCGGCTCGTACGGCCCATGCACGCGATACCCGTAGATGGCGCCCGGTTCGAGTTCGGGCAGATAGACGTGCCACACCTCGTCGGTGTATTCGGGCAACTCGATGCGTTCGAGTTCGCGCAGGCCGCTCTTGTCGAACAGACACAACTCGACCTTGGTAGCGTTCGCGGAGAAGAGCGCGAAGTTCACGCCGCGGCCGTTCCAGGTGGCGCCGAGTGGGAACGGCTGGCCTTCTACGATGCGGGTAGCGGTTTTTTTCTTCATGGGCTCGTCGGTTGGGGACGCGATGGCGCGCGCCGCCAACACCGTTGCGCGCGAGGGCGGGGGCTTGAATCAAGCAAGCTTTGGGCCTGAGCGCCAAACGCAGGGGGAAGACGAGGGGAGAGGGGCCGGATGCGCGGGGCACCGCGGTGGTGCGCGCTGCGAGCGTGTAGCTTTGGCGCAGCGCGTGCACAGAATTACCGATTCTTTTGATGACTTCGCGTGCAGCGCCTACTTCACGGTTTGCACGACTTCGAAGCCTTCGAACTCGGGATGGCTCAAATAGACCGGACGGTTTGCACCGCCCGCGTTGCCCGCGTTCCGGTGCGCCGCGCGAAAGGCGTCGGAGCGCGTCCAGTCTTCGAAGTGCGCGTGGCTCGCCCAGATCGTGTGGCTCGCGTAGAGCACATGGTCTTCGCGCTGCGGGCCTTTGAGCAGATGAAATTCGATGAAGCCGGGCACTTGCTTCAAGTGCGTGTCGCGCGTGGCCCAGACTTCCTCGAATGCGGCCTCGGAGCCCGGCGCGACCTTGAAGCGGTTCATGGCGATATACATGCGGCGTTCCTCTTCGCGTACGGAAAATCGATTCGCAAGGCGGCGGGTGACTGCGGCCGCCGCTGCTTCGAGTTCCGATTATAAGAGGCCGTGAAAGCGCCTGCGCCGCGTCGGTCCATCGCCCTCAGGCCACGCGGAACACCTGCACGGTGCCGGCAAGCTTCGTGGATTGCGTGTCGAGCGCCTGGGCCGCGGCGGTCACCTGCTCGACGAGCGCCGCGTTTTGCTGCGTGACTTCGTCCATTTGCGTGACGGCGGTGTCGACCTGTTCGATGCCGCTTTGCTGCTGCTCCGAGGCGGAGGCGATCTCGTTCATGATGGCGGTCACGCGCTGCACCGATGTGTGCAGCTCGGCCATCGTCGCGCCCGCCGTGGAAACGAGTTCCGTGCCGTGCGAAACGGTGGCCACCGAATTCGTGATGAGGTCCTTGATCTCCTTGGCCGCCGCGGCCGAGCGTTGCGCGAGCGAACGCACCTCGCTCGCGACCACGGCGAAGCCGCGGCCTTGCTCGCCCGCGCGCGCCGCCTCGACGGCCGCGTTGAGCGCGAGGATATTGGTCTGGAACGCGATGCCTTCGATGATGGCCGTGATCTCCGAGATCTTGTGCGAACTGCCTTCGATCTCGCTCATCGTGCTCACCACGTCCTGCACGACATCGCTGCCGCGCGACGCCACGTTGGCCGCCGTTTGCGCGAGCGTGCTGCCCTGGCGGGCGTTGTCGGTGTTCTGCTTCACCGCCGACGTCAGCTCGTTCATGCTCGCGGCCGTTTCCTGGAGAGACGCGGCCTGTTCCTCGGTACGCGCCGAGAGGTCGATCATGCCCGCCGCGATCTGCCGCGTGGCCACCGAAACCGATTCGCTGCCGGAGCGCACGGCGCCCGTGACGGAGCCCAGTTCCTTGCGGGTCTTTTCGATGTTTTCCAGCAGCAGGCCCATTTCGTCGCGGCGCTGCGCGCGCACGGCCTGGCTCAGATTGCCCGAGGAGATTTCATCGAGGCTCTTGAGCGCGTAATTGAGGGGCTCCATGATCGCGCGGCGCAGCATCATCCAGCCGAGGCCCGCGCCGAGCAGGCCGAGCACGACCATGGCGGCGCTCACGCCCGAGAACAGATGGAAATTTGCTTCGGCTTCCTCATAACGCACCTTCGCGTTGTTGTAGAGGTGCTTCTTGACCTCGTTGTTCGCGGCGCTCATGGCGCTGTAGAGGTCGGAGAGCTGCGTCATCGCGATGTTGTCGGCGCTGGCCTTGTCGCCCGATTCGAGCGCCTTCGTGAAGTCCGACACCGCGTTGCGCATGGCGGTGCGCCGCTCGGTGGTCGCCGCGATGAGCGGCAGCTCGTCGCTCTCGTGCGGCATCTGCGTGAACTTCGTCCACCACTCGTCGGAGTTCTTGAAGAAGCCGGCGGCGCGCTGCAGCTGGTCGGGGACCGAGGGCGCGTCGGGGTGCAGCGCCACACGGTCGAGCACGAGGCGCGTGCGCGCGATATAGATTTCCGCGTTGTCGATGGCCGTGGATTCGGCGAGCTTGTTGCGATAGGTGTCGCGGTTGGCGCTATTGGCCTTTTCGGTGCTGATGAAGCCGAGAACGCCGGAAACCGTGAGCAGGAGGGCGAGAAGCGCGAACGTGAGGGCGATGCGCGCCCGAATGGTGAGTGTCATGCGTCGGTACCGTTTTGACCAGGGGCAACGCAAGCGGGGCGGCCCATCTCTGCGGGCGGCCGCCGACGGGCGTCACCTTACATATCGACAGCTGACGGCTGGGGTTTAGGGTGAAACCCTGAGATTTTTAAGAAACTACAGAATTTTTTGATCAGGCCCCTGTCACCACGGCCGGAGCACGGGCGCTCGCGCGGCGCGGCGTGAGCACGGCCAGCACGGCGGCGACGATGAAGAGGGCGGGCACGTCGCCGAGCAGATGGCCGAGATGGCCGGGCGACGCCAGCGACTGGACCGTCATGATCGCGCCGTGCACGACGCTCGACCACACCGTGAACCAGATCAGGCTCAGATGCTCGAGCGGCCGGCGCGCGGCGCGCATGAGGAACACGCCCAGCGTGGCGTAGATGCCGACGATCATCAGCGGGTAGTCAGAGTGGCCCGAGTGCCAGGTCCAGCCGGACGGCCAGAGCACCATCAGCGGGTAGATCGCGAAGGTGGCAATCGCGCCGACCGCGTACAGGGCGATGGAGAGGCTTTTGAGCCGGATCGAGTCGTCCATGGCGCACTCCGTTGGGTCCGTCTGACAGTATGGGGAATATGCGCGCACGCGGTGCCTCGCGCAAGTCTCCTGCAACTAGCGCGCGAGTTCGTGCGTTTTCACGGCGTGATCGGCGACGTTTGCCGCAACGCCGCGCGCGCATGGGGATTGTGAGCTGAAAGCCATCCGTCAAAATCTCCTTCCCAATTAGTAATGTTATAACGTAACATTCGCGACGAGCTGCAGCCACAACTCCTGCGCGGCGTGCGTCCACCCTGGGCCCCGGACGTTCGCCGCGCATCACTCCAACGACGCAAACAAGAAACCATCGTGGCGACCATTCCTTTTACGTCCTTGTCCGCGCTGCTGGCGGGGCTGCGCTTCGCGCGCGTCCTGCCGCTCGCTCCCTTGCCGCTCGCGCTCTGCGGTGCGCTGGCTCATGCCCAATCGCCGACTACGAACGATGCCAATGCGGTGGCTGGCGACACCCAGCAGGGCGCAACAACGCTCGCGCCGGTATTCGTCACCGCGAACCCGCTCGGCAACACGGCCCTCACGGCGCCCTCCACCGCGCTCTACGGTGACGCGCTCGTCCTGCGCCGCGCCAACTCGCTCGGCGAAACGCTCAACGGGCTGCCGGGCGTTTCCACCACGACCTACGGCCCCATGGTCGGGCGTCCGATCATTCGCGGCATGGACGGCGACCGCATCCGCCTGCTGCAGAACGGCGTCGCCGCGTTCGACGCTTCGTCGCTGTCGTACGACCACGCGGTGCCGCAGGACCCGCTCTCGATCGAGCGCGTCGAGATCGTGCGCGGTCCGGCCGCGCTGCTGTACGGCGGCAATGCGATCGGCGGCGTGGTCAACACGATCGACAACCGCATTCCGCGCGAGCCGGTTTCGGGCGTCACCGGCGCGGTGGACGCGAGCTACGGCGGGGCGAACGACGCACGCGCGGGCGCGGCGCAGGTGGAAGGCGGCAACGGCGGCTTCGCCTTCCACGTGGACGCCTTCGCCCGCGACACGAGCGACCAGCGCATTCCCGGCTACGCGCACTCGGCGCAGCAACGCGCGCTGGACGGTCCCGATGCCGAAGAACCCTACGGCAGCATCCCGAACAGCGACGGCCGCTGGCACGGCGGTGCGGTCGGCTCCTCGTACACCTGGGCCGACGGCTACGCGGGCATCTCGTACAACGGCTTCGACGCGAACTACGGCTCCGTGGCCGAAGACGACGTGCGCCTGCGCATGCATCAGGACCACGTGGCGCTCGCTTCCGAAGTGCGCAACCTGCAGGGGCCGATCAGCCAGCTCAAGTTCGATTTCGGTTATACGGACTACGAACATCGCGAGATCGACAACGGCGAAACGAGTACGACGTTCCGCAATCACGGCTACGAAGCGCGCCTGGAAGCGCGCCACGCGAAACTCGGGCCGCTGGAGGGCGCCTTCGGCGTGCAGGTGAGCCAGAACACCTTCTCGGCGCTGGGCGACGAGGCGCTCGTGCCGACCACGCAAACCACCAATGTCGCGCTGTTCGGTCTGGAAGAATGGAATGTGACGCCGGCGCTGAAGCTGAGTCTGGGCGCGCGCATCGAGCATGTGAAGCTCGATCCGGTGGCGGGTGAAGACGGCACGAAGTTCGCGGGCGTGCAGGCGCGCGACTTCAACGCGGGCAGCCTCTCGGCGGGCGCGCTCTACACGCTCACGCCGGTGTGGTCGGTGGTCGGCAACGTGGCGTACACCGAGCGCGCGCCGACCTTCTACGAGCTCTACGCAAACGGCCCCCACGACGCAACCGGCCAGTATTTGATCGGCAACCCCGACGCGCAGAAGGAAAAGGCCGTATCCACGGATCTTTCGCTGCGCTACGCGAGCGGCCCGAACAAGGCGAGCGCGGGCGTGTTCTACAGCCGTTTTCGCAATTACCTCACCGAGTACAACACGGGCCGTCTCGTGGACGACGACGACACGCCCGTGCCCGCCGGCACCGCGGATGCGCTCAACGAGGCCGTCTATCGCGGCGTGCCCGCGGAATTTTATGGTGTGGAACTGGAAGGGCGCTGGCGCGTGCTGGAGCGCGGCGCGCATCGGCTCGATATCGGCCTGGCCGCCGACTACACGCACGCGCGCAACGTAGATACGGGCGCGCCGCTGCCGCGCATTGCGCCGTTGCGGGCGACGCTGAACGCCGATTACGGCTACGGCCCGTTCGGCGCGCACGGCGAACTCGTGCATGCGTGGGCGCAAAACCGCGTGCCTGAAGACGATTTGCCGACCGCCGGCTACACCACGATCGCGCTGGCGCTCACCTACAAATTCCATGTGGGCGCAACGAACTGGCTCGCATACGTGCGCGGCGACAATCTCACGAATCAGGACGTGCGCTATGCCAGTTCCGTGGTGCGCGACATCGCGCCCGAGGGCGGGCGCAGTGTCATGGTCGGATTGCGCACCACGTTCTAGCGCGTCAAGCCGCTCACACGGCGGCAGCCGCCGGCCGCACCGCCGCGCTCGGCGGCTGTCCGGTCTGCTGCCGCGAGCGGCCCGAACTCAGATAGTCGGCGATCGAATCCTGCGTGATCTCGCCCACGTAGGCGCCCTCGGCGTCGAGCACCGGCATCCACGAGGCGCGGAACTGGTACATCTTCGAGAGCACGATGCGCAGGTTGTCGTCGACCGACACGGTGGCGGGGAAGGGCGTGATGCGATCGCCGCACGCGCCTTCGGCCCCGCGCGCGGCGCGGCGCGCCACGAAGCCGAGCGCATGCTGCGCGTCGTCGAGCACGGTGAGGTAGCGCGAGTCGCTTTCGTCCATCGCGGCGAACGCGTGCGAGAGCGGCGTTTCGGCACGCGCCGTTTCGGGCTGCGTGGCGGCGTCGCCCGCCTTCACGAGCAACAGGCGCTTGAGCGTGCTGTCCTGGCCCACGAACTGCGCGACGAAGTCGTCATGCGGGCGCGCGAGCAGCGTATCGGGATGGTCGTACTGCACGAGCCTGCCGCGCCGGAACACCGCGATGCGGTCGCCCAGCTTGATCGCCTCGTCGATATCGTGGCTCACCATGATGACGGTCTTCTTCAGTTGCCGCTGCATCTGGAAGAACTCGTTCTGGATGGCCTCGCGATTGATCGGATCGACCGCGCCGAACGGCTCGTCCATGAGCAGCACGGGCGGGTCGGCGGCCAGCGCGCGAATCACGCCGATGCGTTGCTGCTGGCCGCCCGAAAGCTCGCGCGGATAGCGCTTCAAATACAGCTTCGGGTCGAGCGCGACCATCGACATCAGTTCCGCCGCGCGTTCGGCGCAGCGCTTCTTGTCCCAGCCGAGCAGGCGCGGCACGACGGTGATGTTCTCCGCGATCGTCATGTTCGGAAACAGGCCGATCTGCTGGATCACATAGCCGATACGGCGGCGCAGGTCCACTTCGTTCAGGCCCGTGGTGTCCTCGCCGTTGATGAGCACACGGCCCGAGGTCGGCTCGATCAGCCGGTTGATCATCTTGAGCGTGGTGGTCTTGCCGCAGCCCGAGGGGCCGAGGAACACGCAGATCTCGCCTTCGGCCACCGAAAGGCTCACCGAATCGACGGCGCGCACGGCCTGGCCGTCTTTCTGCGTGAAGGTCTTCGTCAGTTGGTCGAGTTCGATCATGTCTTCTGTACTCCTTTCGGTGTCAATGCGCGCTGCAGCATCTGCAACAACAGGTCGGCGACGATCGCGAGCACGCTCACGAGCACGGCGCCCACGAGCAGCTTCATCATGCTGCTCTGGCCAATGGCGCGAATGATCAGCGTGCCGAGGCCGCCCGCGCCGATCACGGCGGCAATGGTCATCACGCCGATGTTCATTACGACCGCCGTGCGCACGCCCGCGAGAATCACGGGCACGGCCAGCGGCAAATCGACGAGACGCAGCCGCTGCCACGACGTCATGCCGATGCCGGTGCCGGCCTCCTTGATGCCCGCGTCGACGTTGCGCAGCGCGAGGTAGGTGTTGCGCATGATGGGCAGCAGCGAGTAGAGGAACACTGCCGTGATGGCGGGCACCGCGCCGATGCCCTGGCCAAAGCGCGAGAACACCGGAATCATCAGGCCGAACAGCGCGATGGAGGGCAGCGTGAGGATGATGGTCGCCAGTCCCAGCAGCGGCGCCGCGAGCCAGTCGTGGCGGCTGATGAGCACGCCGAGCGGCACGCCCGCGACGATCGCGCAGCCCACGGCGATGCCCACGAGGTAGAGATGCTGGAGCGTGAGCTGCAGCAGCTCGGGCCAGCTCGAAGCGAGATAGTCGAATACGTTCATATGGCCTGGCCTCCTTCAGGGGAGCGCATGCGTGCGCAGGAACTCCGCCGCCACCTGCTGGGCGGGTTTGCCGTCCAGATCCACGGCCTTGTTCATGTCTTGCATCACGTCGTTGTTGAGGGCGGCGGACAGCGCGTTGAGCTGCGCGGCCAGTTTGGGATTGCGCTCCAGCACTTCCTTGCGCACCACGGGCGTGGCGTTGTACGGCGGGAAGAAGTGCTTGTCGTCTTCGAGCGGCACGATGCCGAAGCCCTTCACGCGGCCATCGGTCGTGTAGACGAGGCCGATCTTCAGCTGGTTGTTATGCAGCGCCGTGTAGACGAGACCGGGGTCCATCTGCTTCATCTGCGAGCGGTGAAAGCTCATGCCGTAGGTGGCGAGCAGCGGCTTGAGACCGTCCGGACGATTCGCGAATTCGGCGTCCATGCCGAACACGTAACGCTTCGCGTCGGGGTCCGTCTTCAACCTTTGCGCAAGCTGCGAGACGGTGGTGATGCCGGTTTCCTCGGCGAATTTGCTTGGCAGACCGATTGCATAGGTGTCGTTGAGCGGCGAGGCGTTGAGCCAGACGAGACCGCGCGGCGCATCGAGCGCCTTCACGCGCTCGTACATCGCTTCGGGCGCAAGCTTTTCCGTCAGCTTGTCGTAGACGAGTGCCGCCGTGCCCGTGTAGTCCCATACGAGGTCGAACTGGCCGTTCTCGAGCGCGCTGCGCATGAGCGTGCTGCCGAGGCCGGAGCGCACCTCCACGGTATAGCCGCGCGAGCGCAGGTATTGCGCGGTGACTTCGGCGAGCACGTATTGCTCGGTGAAGTTCTTCGCGCCGAGTACGAGCTTGGGTTGCGCGAACGCGGGCGTGGCGGCGGCAACGAGCGCCGTGCCGATCACCCAGGCCCGAACGAAGCGGCGCAGGGATTTGAGGGGGGATGCGAACATCATGCGAGCCCTCCGTGACGCGAGAGCCACTGATGGCTGCCGGCGGCGACCACGCCGTCGAGTACGAGCGCGAGCGCGGCCGTGAACGCGGCGCCGAGCAGCAGCAAGGGCTGATCGTTCAGATAGATGCCGGGGAAAATGAGCGAGCCGAGGCTGTCCGCGCCGATCAGATAAGCGAGCGGCGCCGTGCCCACGTTGATGGCGAGCGCGGTGCGCACGCCGCCCACGATGATGGGCAGCGCACCCGGCAATTCCACGCGCGTGAGCGATTGCCAGCCCGTCATGCCGATGCCGCGCGCGGCTTCGCGCAATGCGGCTGGCACGTTCTTCACGCCCTCATACGTATTGCGCGTGATGGGCAGCAGGGACGCGAGAAAGAGCGCGACGATGGCGGGAATGTCGCCGATGCCGAACACGCCGAGCGCAATGGCGAGCACCGCGAGCGACGGAATTGTGTTGCCCACGTTGAAGATCTGCATGAAGCGTTCGGCCTGGCGCGCGAAGCGCGGCCGGCTGAGCAGCACGCCGGCGGGCACGCCGACCACGATGGCGAGCGCCATCGAATAGCCGACGAGCAGCAGGTGCCGCCCGGTGTAGTAAGCGAGGTCGCCTGCGTGGCTTTGCCACGTATCGGCGCCGATGGCGCGCGAGAGGGCCCACGCGATGACGGCAAGGGCGATCAGGCTGCCCGCGAGCAGGGCAGAGCGTCGAGTCATGAAGGTACGCCTCCTTGTTTTTGTGCCGCGCGGCGCAACGCTGCGCAGCGGGGACGCCCATGAGGATGCTCAAGGCGCCGCGAAGGAAGTTCGTGATCCCGGCATGGCCGCGATTGGAACCGACGAAAACAACGGACAGAAAATCGGGCAAAAGCGCGGGCAAAAACGCGGACAAAAACCAGTCCGCCCGCGCACGATGGCGACGTGGCCGCAGTGGTATGAACGCGCTTTTATGGCGTTCTTCTGGTTATCATGTTCAGCTCAACGGCACCGAGCAGATCGATGCGCGCTGGAGCAGGAAACCGCCTGATGACGGCTTGGATGCGGCGGCTTTGAACCGCTACGCGAGGGCCGGAGGCCCATTTGAACGGCGCTTGCGACACAGCGGCCCTTTAGCGTGGACCGGGTATCTCAATGCGCACGAGAACGACTTCGTTGTGATCGAAACGAGATGAGTATAGATCATTCGATTAGGTGCGTCTACCTTGGGGAACGATCGCGAGTTGACGTATAACAGGTCGGGTTGCATTCGGCATGTCATTTCGGGAAATTAATCAGTTATCCGGATAAAAAAATTTCGGTAGCATTTCCCGTTTTTTAAAAGTGACAGAAAGTGACGTACAGGTACGCGTTTTCTGCATCGTGGGCTTTAGCAAGCGGCGTTCCCGGCACTGCATCGAGGCACTGCGGCAGAATGTTCCGCTCTTTGTGCGATCTTAAGTTTCGTTTAAGAAAGGCCATTTAATTTGAAGCGCTTCGCATCATCGATGCTCGCCGGTTCAACGATGCGGCCATCGATCTCACTTCCGATTTCACCTCGAGAAGCGCGGCACGCGTGCGCGTTTCTCTGCTCTGCAATTCGTCATTCGATTCATGGCTTTTCGTGCAATAGCGGCCTCCCCGGGCCTCGCGGGGAAACTCATCGTTGTGTCAGCAATCGGTTTGACGAGCGCCGCGTGGCTCGCCCATCGACATGCGAACGTTGCTACCGACGATCCGCTTGCCGACGCGGCGACGATGACGCCCGTGGCGCCGGCGCGGGATGCGGCGTCGCAGGCGGCGGCCAGCGCGGCGCCCGCGAGCGCAAGCGCGCCGGCGTTTCGCGTGGAGACCGCCGTGGTCGAGCACAGCTTCTCCGAGGCGGCCCAGCGTCTCGGGGTGGATGCGGCGACGACAGCGAGGCTGGCGCGCGCCTTCTCGGGCCGGCTCGATTTCCGGCGCGATCTGCAACGCGGCAGCGAAATACGCTTCGTGTTTCGCGATGACAAAGACGGTGCGAACGGCGCGAGCGTAGCAAATGATGCAAGCGACGTGAGCGCTGCGAATGCCGGTGCAGCGCCACAGAACACAGCATCTTCAGACGACACGCCGGTCGCGATCCGCATCTCGAACGGCAACGTCTCGCACGATCTCTTTCTGTACCGGAACCTCGCGGGCAAGGCGTTCTACTATTCGGCCGACGGTCATGCCGCCGCGCCATCGTTCCTGCGCTATCCCGTGAAGTTCTCGCGCGTGTCTTCGCATTTCTCGATGCGACGGCTCGATCCGGTCACGCATCGCGTGCAGCCGCACGAAGGCGTCGATCTCGCGGCGCCCGTCGGCACGCCCGTTCACGCGACCGCGCGCGGCACCGTGACGTTCGCCGGCTGGCAGACGGGCTACGGCAAGGTCGTGAAGCTCGAGAACTTCGGCCCTTACTCCACGACCTTCGCCCATCTTTCGCGCTTTGCGAAGCACTTGAAGGTCGGGCAGACGGTGAGCAAGGGGCAGGTGATCGGGTACGTGGGCGCGACGGGTTGGGCGACGGGTCCGCATCTGCACTATGAGGTGCACGTGGATCAGGTCGCGCAGGATCCGCTTACCGTCGACTTGCCGCATCGCGACCCCTTGCAGGGCGAGGACAAGCAGCGTTTCGCGCAGCAGGTCGCGCTCATCGACCCGCTGCTTTAGGCGCAACGCGCGAAAGGCTGCCGCAAGGAAGCCCGCAATGGCCTGTGCTGCGCCGCAGGCACGATTTGCCGATTTTCGATAACACGTCGATTAATGACTCAATAGCATGGTTCCACTCAACCGAGGCGGCCAGGGCCGGCCGCCCGGGCCACCCAGAGGGAGAAAACCATGCAAGGCGAATCGAACGCACGTCCCGCTGCAGTTGGCACGACAGTTGGCACATCACCGGGCAAGCCAGGCGCGCCGGTGCTCAATCAAACGCTCGGCACGTGGCAGTTGTGGGGCATCGCAGTCGGCCTCGTGATCTCGGGCGAGTACTTCGGCTGGAGTTACGGCTGGGCCAGCGCCGGCACGCTCGGCTTCGTCGTCACGGCGCTGTTCGTCGCCGCGATGTACACCACGTTCATCTTCAGCTTCACCGAACTCACCACCTCGATTCCGCATGCGGGCGGCCCTTTCGCCTATGCCCGCCGCGCGTTCGGGCCGGCCGGCGGGTATCTGGCGGGGGCGGCCACGCTCGTGGAATTCGTGTTCGCGCCGCCCGCCATCGCGCTCGCCATCGGCGCGTACCTGCACGTGCAGTTCCCCGGGCTCGAGCCCAAACACGCGGCCATGGGCGCGTATCTCGTGTTCATGGCGCTCAATATCGTGGGCGTGCAGATCGCCGCGACCTTCGAGCTGATCGTCACGCTGCTCGCCATCTTCGAGTTGCTCGTGTTCATGGGCGTGGTGTCGCCGGGCTTCGCATGGAGCCATTTCATGAAGGGCGGCTGGTCGGGTAACGATCACTTTTCGCTGGGTTCGTTTCATGGCATGTTCGCCGCGATTCCGTTCGCCATCTGGTTCTTCCTCGCGATCGAAGGCGTCGCCATGGCCGCCGAGGAAGCGAAGAATCCGCGCCGCTCGATTCCCATCGCCTACGTGGCCGGCATTCTCACGCTCGTCGCGCTCGCCGTGGGCGTGATGGTGTTCGCGGGCGGCGCGGGTGACTGGACCACGCTCGCCAACATCAACGACCCGCTGCCGCAAGCCATGAAGTTCATCGTGGGCGAGCACAGCGGCTGGATGCACATGCTCGTCTGGCTCGGCCTGTTCGGTCTCGTGGCCTCGTTTCACGGCATCATCCTCGGCTATTCGCGGCAGATCTTCGCGCTGGCCCGCGAAGGCTATCTGCCCGCGTGGCTCGCGAAAATCCATCCGCGCTTCAAGACCCCGTATCGCGCGATTCTCGCGGGTGGCGTGGTCGGTATCGCCGCGATCTATAGCGACGAGCTGATCCAGTTCGGCGGGCAGACGCTCACGGCCAACATCGTCACGATGTCGGTGTTCGGCGCAATCGTGATGTACATTGTCAGCATGGCGGCGCTCTTCAGGCTGCGCCGCGTGCAGCCGGCCATGGACCGGCCGTTTCGCGCGCCGCTGTACCCGTTTTTCCCGGCGTTTGCGCTCGTCGCCGCGCTCGTTTGCCTCGGCACGATGGTGTATTTCAACGCGCTGGTGGCGGGGGTGTTCGTGGTGTTTCTCGCGCTCGGCTACGCGTATTTCCTCGCCACGCGCACACAGCGCGAGGGGGTGCCCGCCGAGGGGCTGCTCGAGGAGTGAGCCTCCAGATTCACAGGAGTCCAACGCATGAACTATACGGAGACGATCGGCGCGCGCACCTACCGCTTCGCGGACCTCAAGACGCTGCTCGCCAAAGCCAGCCCGCTGCGCTCCGGCGACCAGCTCGCGGGCGTGGCGGCGGCGAGCGAAGAGGAGCGCGTGGCCGCGAAAATGGCGCTCGCCGCGGTGCCGCTCAAGGCGTTTCTCGCGGAAGCGCTCGTGCCTTATGAAGACGACGAGGTCACGCGCCTCATCGTCGACGATCACGATGCCGCCGCGTTCGCGGCCGTTGCGCACCTCACCGTGGGCGACTTCCGCGACTGGCTGCTCTCCGGCGCGGCAACCACGGAGGCGCTCGAACGCCTCGCGCCGGGCCTCACGCCCGAGATGGTCGCGGCGGTGTCGAAGCTCATGCGCAATCAGGACCTGATCGCCGTGGCGAAGAAGCGGCCCGTGGTCACGCGCTTTCGCAACACCGTGGGGCTGCCGGGCCGCATGTCGGTGCGCCTGCAGCCGAACCATCCCACCGACGACGTGAAGGGCATCGCCGCCTCGATGCTCGACGGCCTGATGTACGGCTGTGGCGACGCGATGATCGGCATCAATCCCGCCACGGACAGTCTGGCGGCAATCGTGAAGCTGCTCGCGATGATCGACGGGTTTCGCGAGCGCTACCGCGTGCCTACGCAGTCCTGCGTGCTCACGCACGTCACCAACACGATCGCGGCTATCGAAAAGGGCGCGCCCGTCGATCTCGTGTTCCAGTCGATCGCGGGCACGCAAAAGGCGAACGCGAGCTTCGGCATTTCGCTGGCGCTGTTGCAGGAGGCGCGCGAAGCGGCGCTCTCGCTCAAGCGCGGCACGGTCGGCAACAACCTCATGTACTTCGAGACGGGGCAGGGCAGCGCGCTCTCGGCGAACGCGCACTACGACGTGGACCAGCAAACTTGCGAGGTGCGTGCCTATGCGGTCGCGCGCAAGTTCGAGCCGTTTCTCGTCAATACGGTGGTCGGTTTCATCGGCCCCGAGTATTTGTACGACGGAAAGCAGATCATTCGCGCGGGGCTCGAAGATCACTTCTGCGGCAAGCTGCTGGGCGTGCCCATGGGTTGCGACATCTGCTATACGAACCACGCCGAAGCCGACCAGGACGACATGGACACGCTGCTCACGCTGCTGGGCGCGGCCGGCATCAACTTCATCATGGGCATTCCGGGCGCCGACGACGTGATGCTCAACTACCAGAGCACCTCGTTTCACGACGCGCTCTACGTGCGCGACCTGCTCGGCCTGCGCCGCGCGCCGGAGTTCGAGGAGTGGCTGGAGACCATGGAGATCGTCGACGCGAAAGGCGCGCTCCTGCCGGGCTCCGCGCGCGTGCCGCTGCTCGCGGGCGCGCACGAATGGATGGGGATCGACGCATGAGCGACGCCGTCGAAAAGAACCCGTGGGGCGGTCTCAAGGCGTTCACGAACGCGCGCATCGCGCTCGGGCGCGCCGGCAACGGCTTGCCCACGGCGCCGCTGCTCGCGTTCAATCTCTCGCACGCGCAGGCGCGCGACGCCGTGCATCACCCGCTCGACGCCGAAGCCCTGCGGCGCACGCTCGAAGCCGAGGGGTTCGCGACGCTCGGCGTGGAAAGCGCGGCGCCGGACCGGCAGCATTATTTGCGCCGGCCGGACCTGGGGCGGCGCTTGTCGGAGGCGAGCCGGGCCGCGTTGGTCGAGGCGGCGGGTTTGGCCACGGCGGCGCGTGAGGAGCCGCCCGAAGTCGTGTTCGTGATCGGCGACGGCCTTTCGGCGATCGCCGCCGCGAAACAGGCCGCGCCGCTGCTCCTCGCCGTGCGCGCGCGTCTTGCGGACTGGCGCATCGGCCCAGTGGTGGTCGCGCGCCAGGCACGCGTGGCGCTCGGCGACGAGATCGGCGAGCTGCTGGGCGCGAAACTCGTGGCGATGCTGATCGGCGAGCGGCCCGGGCTCAGCTCGCCAGACAGCCTCGGCGTCTACCTCACCTACGCGCCGAAGGTGGGCTGCCATGACGCGCAGCGCAACTGCATCTCGAACGTGCGTCCCGAAGGGCTGCCATATGAAGCGGCCGCGCACAAGCTCCATTACCTCCTCACGCATGCGCGGCGGCTCGGGCTGACGGGCGTCGGACTGAAGGACGATAGCGACGCGACGCTGCCGGGCGTCGGGACGGCAGGGCAGATCACGCCTGCATGAGGATCTGCGCGCGCGGGCGGAGACTGCATCCGCCGCAACCGTTGAAGTCCGCGACGCACCGCGGCGGTGCTGCCGCCTGTGCAGGGATTGAGCACTCCGCTCGCCGCCATTGCGCCGCCGTGGAGCAGCGCGGCGCCCGGCATGGCCATGCCGCATACCGTTCTCGCTGGCGCGACTCTTGCATTAATCGACGATCGATCGAAGCAAGCGCGTGCTGGGAGGCAACCATGAACGAAACGGCAGAGCGAACCGACGCCACGGCCGGGCAGGCGCGATGCAACGCGCCTGGCGCCCGCACCGTGGTCAGCGTGGCGCACGACGCCGACGAGCAGGCGCGCAACCTCGTGGGCTGGCGGCAGACCTACGACCAGCTGGCGGCGGGCCGCTTCGTCGGCACGCTCACGGAACTGCCACTCGACACCATGAAGGTGTTCCGCGAGACCACGAGCCACACGTTGCGCCAGGCGTGCGAGGTGCGCGGCGACGCCTGGTGGTTCGGCATACCGGTCGCGCGCGAAGGCGAGGCGCGTGTCGACGCGCAGCCCATTGGCGCGCGGGCGTTTGCGCTGCGCCCGGGCAACGTAGAGTTCGAGTTGCTCACGCCGGCGCAATTTTCGATCTACGGCGTGGTCGTGCGCGGCGACGTGCTGCGCCACTATGCGGCCGCGGTCGAGCACACGGCGCTCGAAGAACGTTTGCCGGCTGCACCTGTCGTGCAGGCCGGCGCGGCGAGCATCGAACGCCTTTGCGCGCGGCTCGCGAGGTGTCTCGACGATGGCGGCCAGGCGCATGAGAACGTGCCGGACGCACCGCTTTCGGACCTCGAACGCAACGCATTGCAGGCGGAAGTGCTCGCCGCGCTGTTCGACGCCTGCGCGGGCAGCGGGGATGCGGTGGTCGAGCCCGCCTCGCGGCGCCGCTGGATCGTTGCGCAGGCGCGCGACTACGTGCTCGCGCATCGCGCGCGGCCGGTCGGTGTGCCGGAGCTTTGCGAGCAGCTGCACGTGAGCCGGCGTACGCTCCAGTACTGCTTTCAGGACGTGCTTGGCATGGCGCCTGCCACCTACCTGCGCGCGCTGCGCCTGAACGGCGCCCGGCGCGACCTGTGCGCTCGCGCGGCCGGTTCGGTGCAGGACGTGGCCACCGCCTGGGGCTTCTGGCATCTGAGCCAGTTCGCCACCGATTACCGGCGCATGTTCGGCATGCGGCCTTCCGAGGCGTTGCGCGCGGAGGCAACGCCCTGAATTCGCGGACCGGAATATGAACCCGTTCACCACTGATGACAGAGGGCACATTCTTCGCTACCTGGATTTATTTTCCGGCACGCACTCCTCCGAGCCGCTTCTGTTCATTCATGGTTTGGGTTGTGCGTCCAGCAGTGATTACCCACCGGTAACGGGCTCCCATTCATACCCGAAACGCCGATCGCTCCTCGTCGATCTCATGGGAGCGGGGCTCAGCGACAAACCAGAGGACGGGAATTATGATTCGGAGACCCAGGCGAACGTCCTCTCAAACTTCGTCACGAGCGAGCCCTTCACGCGGGTGAATCTATTCGGTCATAGCGCTGGCGCGTTCATCGCGCTGAAGCTCGCGAAACGCCTGCCGGTCCAGGTGGGTACCGTGGTCTTATGTGCGCCCGGTCTGAACGATTACGGCAAAGCGATGTTGTCGGAAATAACGTCGATGACCGAAGCGCAATTCGTAGCCGTTGGGTTTTCGCAGCTGCTGACGCAGTTGAAAGCCGCGGGCGGCAACGACGCCTGGCTGGGCCCATTTGCCGTCGCATCGCCTCATGCCATTTACCAATGGGCAAGATCCGCGCTGGACGACAACGCGCAAGACTGGCTCGGCAATTTCGCCAGGCTGAATGCGAGAAAAGGGGTGATTCTTCCGGATACGGCCACGAGTGACGAAATTGCCCAATTCGAGCAAGCCGGCTGCGCCGTCGAGCTCGTTGCCAATACCGAGCACATGATGGCGTACGACAATCCCGATGGCCTGGCGCTCGCCATCAGCAACATGCTCGAACGAGGCGCTTGAGGAAGCGGCGGCGCCTCACCGGCTCACCAGCTGCTTGTGATAGAACGTGGTGCCGCACAATGCGCCGTCCGGCATCAGCGCGTAATTCGGCACGCCGCCCACACGCTCCCAACCGGCGCGCGCATAGAGCCGTTCGGCCGCACCGCCCGTTACGGTGTCGAGCACGAGCACCGATTTTCCGGCGTGCCTTGCCGCCTCGTCGATCGCGAGCATGAGGCGCAGCCCCACACCTTGTCCGCGCGCGGCGCGATGCACCAGCACCTTGGCGACATCGGCGCGATGCGGCTGGTTTTCCGGCTGCGCCGTCACGAGTTGCGCCGTACCCACGATGCGCTGCTGCGCGTCTTCGGCCGCGAGCAGAATGCGGCCGCCTCGCGCCACGTCTTGCGCCACCCCGTGCCAGAACGCAAGCGCCGTCTCGCGCGCAATCGGCAGCATGAAGCTCACCGAGGCGCCGCCCTCCACGCAGTCGATGAGTACGTCGGCAAGCGCGGGTGCGCAGGCTTGCGCCTGTTCGGCGGTGAGGCGGCGTACCTCGATGGCTTCGCTCATGGGATTGTGAACCCGGTCAGTTAGTGGTCCTGCAGAGCGCGACGACGTAGCGCGCCGGCGCGTTCGTGGGATTGCGATAGGCAATGGGGCAGTCGAGGCGCATTGCGAGGCAGTCACCGGTTTCGAGCCGCCACACGCGCTCGCCCACCGTCATCTCCATCACGCCTTCCATCACCCAGACCTGTTGATGAATCTCCGCGTCGCGCAGGCTCGTGTCGTAGGCCACGCGCTGGCCGGGCGGAAAATGCACTTCCACGAGCTGGATGGGCGACCATGCGGGCGGCGAGAGATTGCGCCGCACGTAGCCCGACTCGGGATCGGTCCAGACCGCTTGATCGCGGGCCGCGGCGTGCGGGGAAGGGGCCTGGCGCGCAGCGTCGCCCGGGGCCTCGAAGAGCGAGGCGAGCGAGACGCCGAGCGCCGTGGCGAGCTTGTCGAGCACGACGGCCGTGGGGCTGCTTTGCCCACGTTCGATGAGCGAGATGTTCGAGCGGCTCACCGAACTGCGCTCGGCCAGCGCTTCGAGCGACCAGCCTCTGGCGTCGCGCAGTTCGCGCAGGCGGCGGGCGATAGTGGTGTGGATATCCATGTCGTCCAGTTTAATGGATTTGGTTGTCTAGTAAACTAGATTATGCAATTCCGTATATAAAAGTTTATGCGCATCAAGTTTTGTCGCAGGCGTGCGACAGATGATGCCTCCCTGATATTCCGGTTAGCCGACACGCAAACGTTTGCGCCGCCTCGGGCGGTCAAAACCTTGATTTTCGTCAATTGACGGCCGTCTACCCGCTGTTAGTTTCCCGCTATCTCATAAAGACATCGCCGTGCGGTTCGGGACGCTACATGCAACACCACACGCTGGACCTGGAAATCGGGCAGCTACTTTCAGGGCCGCCGCTTGCCTGCGGGCCCGACGTGCCGATACGCGAAGCGGCGCGCATGATGAGCGAGCGGCGCTATAGCGCCATCGTCATTACCGAAATGGGGCGGCCCGTCGGCATCTGGACCGAGCACGACGCGCTCGCGCTGGGCGAAGACGCCGCCGCGCTCGCGCTGCCCATCCGCCATGCGATGAGCCATCCGGTGCGCGCGCTGCCGGCGAGCACGCGTCTGCGCGACGCCGCCCTGCGCTTCAAGCGCGAGGGCATCCGCCATTGTCTCGTGGTGGATCAGGCGGGCCGCTCGCTCGGCATCGTCACGCAAACCGACCTGGTCATGAACCAGGGGCTCGAGTGCTTTCTGCGGCTGAAGACGGTCGGCTCGGTCAACGCGGCGATGCCGCTCGTGGTCGACGCGCGCATGGCCATGCACGAGGCCATGCAGCGCATGCGCGCGCGGCGTCTGAGCGCGCTCGTCGTGAGCTATCCCGAAGGCGACTTCGGCATCGTGACCGAGCGCGACGTGGTGCGCCTCGCTGCCGACGGCGCGCTCGACGGTACGGTCGGCGCGCGCGCGAGCCGGCCGCTGCGCTCGCTCGCGCATTCGCAAAGCCTCTATGCGGCGCGTCAGTATCTCCTCGAGCACCGCATGCGTCACGTGGGTGTGATCGGCGAAGACGGGCGTCTCGCGGGCCTGCTCGACCTCTCGCATATCCTGCACGACATCGAAGACGGCTTCGTGCGCGAATTGCAGATGGCGCTGCGCGAGCGCGACGACGCGCTGCTCGCCTCGCGCGCGAACCTGCGCCTCGCCGACCAGGTGGTGGAATCGACGCTCGACGGCGTGATGATCACCGACCTCGACGGCACCATCGAGCGCGTGAATCCCGCTTTTACGCGGCTCACGGGCTATACGGAGCACGAGGCGCTGGGGCGCAACGCGAGCCTGCTGAACTCGGGCCGCCAGGGTCCGGCGTTTTACAGCACGCTCTGGCGCAGCCTGCAGCAGAACGGCCACTGGAAGGGCGAAATCTGGAACCGCCGCAAGGACGGCGCGCTTTACCTGGAATACCTGACGATTTCCAGCATTTGCGACCCGAGCGGCCGCTGCACGCATTACGCCGCGATCTTCGCGGACATCACGCAGCGCCGCGAGACCGAGGAGCGCCTGAGCTACCTCGCGACGCACGACGCCTTGACGGGCCTGCCCAATCGCACGCTCTTCACCGAGCGCCTCACGCTCTCGCTCGCTCGCGCGCGCCGCTCGGGCAAGCGTGTCGCGGTGATGTTCCTCGACCTCGACCGCTTCAAGCTCATCAACGACACGATGGGCCATGGCGTGGGCGACGAGGCGCTCACGGTGATCGCTGCGCGCCTGCGCGAAGCCGTGCGCGAGACCGATACGGTGGCGCGCCTCGGCGGCGACGAGTTCACGCTGCTGATCGAGGATATCGAAGACATTCGCCGCGTCGGGCAGATCGCCCAGGGGCTGCTCGCGCGCGTGGGCGCCGCGATGCACATCGGCGAGCAGCTGCTGTTCGTCACGCCGAGCATCGGCATCAGCATGTATCCGGACGACGCGCACGATCCGCGGCAACTGCTCATGCAGGCCGACCGCGCGATGTACGAGGCCAAGGACGCGGGCAAGAACAACTTCCGCTTCTTCGCCACGCCGATGACGTCGTCGGCAATGGAGCGCATCGTGCTCGAAAGCGAGCTGCACCATGCGCTCGAGGCGGGCGAACTCGTGCTCCACTATCAGCCCGAATTCGATGTGGCGAGCGGGGCGCTCGTCAATATCGAGGCGCTCGCGCGCTGGCAGCACCCGCGCCGCGGCCTCGTGCCGCCGGACCAGTTCATCCCGATTGCCGAGGAATCCTCATTGATCGTGCCGCTCGGTGCATGGGTGTTGCGCGAGGCTTGCCGGCAGGCGCGCGAATGGCTCGACGAGGGCTTCGACTTCGGCCGTATCAGTGTGAATCTTTCGGCGCGGCAATGCCTGCACGACGGCTTTCTGCATCAGCTCACGACCATCCTCAGCGAGACCGGCCTGCCGGCCACGCGCCTGCAGCTCGAACTCGTGGAGAGCATGGCGATGATGTCGGGCCGGGGCGGCATCGAAGCGTTGCTGCAGGAGCTCGCCGCGCGCGGCATCAGCCTCGCGATCGACGACTTCGGCACGGGCTATTCGTCGTTCAAATATCTGCAGTCGTTACCGGTCGACACGCTCAAGGTGGACCGTTCGTTCCTCGCGGACATGGCCGAACCGGGGGCCGGGATGTCGCCGCGTGTGAAGAAAAGCGCCGCGCGAGACCGCTCGATCGTGCGCGCGATCGTCGCGATGGCGCGCTCGCTCGGTGTCACGGTGGTGGCCGAGGGCGTCGAGACGCCGCGGCAACTCGAGTTTCTGCGCGAGATCGGCTGCGACCGCGCACAAGGTTTCCTGCTTGCGCGTCCCGCGCCGGCTGAATTGATGCCGCGCGCGCTCGAAGCGTGCGTGGCGGGCTGAAGACGGCCTTTGCTTTCCCCCTTTAGCCGAAGTATCCGGAGAATCCCGTGAGCACCAGTGACGAGATGCTGTTGAACTCGATGACCGCGCTAGTGAGCGCGCATGGCAAGGCCATCTCGCGCTTCGGCGCGAGTGTGGTGGTGATGACGAAGTTCGTCGAGGCGGTGCTGCCGCAGCTGTCCACGGCGCAGATCGAACGCACGATCCTCGCGTTTCGCGCGCAGCTTGGCGAAGCGATGGCCGTGGCCGACGACGTGCTGTTGCCCGGCGAATACCGCGCCACGCTGATCGAACAGGCGAACATGCTGCTGGCCCGGCTGGGCAGCGATGCCGTTCCCACCACGTTGAGGCCCTGAAGCGGAAATAAGGCAATGCGTAATCTGACGATTCGAAAAGGGCTGCTGCTCGTGCTCTGCACGTTCGCGGCGATGCTGGTGGTGGGCGCAGCAGTCGGTGTCCTGATGATCGGCCGCGCCGACGACTCGGCGCGTTACATCCACGAAGTCGCGCGCCAGGACGCGCTCGCGCTCGCCTTGCGCGAGGACGCGGCGCTCGCGCAAACGGCGCTGGCTCGCGCCTATCAAGCGAGGAAAGAGAATGGCGCCGCCGACGCGCAACAGCGGGCGCAGCAGGACGCGCGCGATCTCTTCGAGCAGGCCGCGAAGCACAGCGCCGCGCTGCGCGCGAGCGCACCGTTCGACCCTGATGCGGCCCGGCAGCGCGACGCCTTGCTCGGCGCATGGAGCGCACTCGCGCAGTCGCTGCAGCGCGCGGCCACGGCGCTCGAATCCGGCGACACGGCAACCTATGCCGCGCTGGCCGCCGGAGACGTCGCCAGTGCGGATACGCAGTTTTCGGCCAGCGTGGCCGCACTGCGCGCGAATGCCGATGCCGTTTCGCGCGCGACGCTCGACCAGTCCGAGCGCGAGCACAACTGGGTAATGGCGATGGTGGCGGTGGGTCTGCTGGGGGCGCTGGCGCTCGTCGTCGCGACGCATCTGGCGCTGCGCCGCCTCGTCACGGCGCCGCTCAAAGAGGCGGTGGAAGTGCTCAACCAGATCGCCGCGAACGATCTCTCGGTCCGTATCGAAGGCGGCGGGCGCAACGAAATCGGCCAGTTGCTCGGCGCGATGCGGCGCATGCAGGGCGGCCTGAGCCATACGGTGCGCAGCGTGCGATCGAGCTGCGATGCGATCAACACGGGCGCACGCGAAATCGCAGCGGGCAATCTCGATCTGTCGAGCCGCACGGAACAGCAGTCTGCGTCGCTCGAGCAGACGGCGTCGAGCATGGAGCAACTCACGTCGAGCGTGCGTCAGAACGCGCAGCATGCGAACGCCGCGAGCGCGCTCGCCACGGGCGCCGCGGATGTCGCGCAGCGCGGCGGACGCGTGGTCGAGCAGGTGATCGACACGATGGAGGAGATCAGCCGCAGCTCGGGCAAGATCGCGGACATCACGGGCATCATCGACGGCATTGCGTTTCAGACCAATATTCTCGCGCTCAACGCATCGGTCGAGGCCGCGCGTGCGGGCGAGCAGGGGCGCGGCTTCGCCGTCGTCGCGGGCGAGGTGCGCATGCTCGCGCAGCGCAGCGCCGCCGCGGCGCGCGAGATCAAGTCGCTGATCGACGCCTCGGTGCACGACGTGCGCAACGGCCGCTCGCTCGTGGGCGACGCGGGCGCGACAATGGCCGAGATCGTTGCTTCGGTGGACAAGGTGTCGGGCCTCATGAAGGAGATCGCCTCGGCCACCGTGGAGCAGAGCGCCGGCATCGAACAGGTCGAGACGGCGGTGAGCCAGATGGATCAGGTCACGCAGCAGAACGCGGCACTCGTGGAACAGGCGGCGGCTGCCGCCGAGTCGCTCGAGCAGCAGGCGAGCCAGATGGCCGATGCCGTGGCGACGTTCCGCGTGAGCGAGACGGCGGACACGCCGTCGCTGACGCCGCCGGTCACGCCGCTGGCGGTTGCGCACGAGGCAAGCGCGCTGCCTGCGGCGGCATGAGGGGCTAGCGCCAGGCCTGCGTGAACTCGCCGATCACGCGTGCGAGATGCGCCTGCATCGCCGCACGCGCGGCGTGGGCGTCGCGCGCCATGATGGCCGAAAAAATGCGCTGATGGTCTTCCTGCGAAGCCGCGCGCAACGCGGGCGTATGGAAGTGCTCCTCGATCTTTTTCCACAGCGGGTCGGCGCGCGAGTTGTCCCACATCGCGCTCACCACGTGCCGCAGCATGTCGTTGCCGGTCGCGCCCGCGATCGCCAGATGGAACTCGCGGTCGGCGGCCTCGTTCGCGGCCTTGTCGTCCATGTTTTCGCGCATCGTGCGCAACGCGGCGAAGAGGCGATCGAGGTCCGCATCCTTGCGTTCGGTCGCGGCGAGCGCCGCGATACCGCTTTCGATCACTTCGCGCGCGCGCAGCGTCTCGATCGGGCCCGGCCCGCGCGGCAGTTCGAAGGCGACGGTGCGCGTCTCCTGCGCGTCGGCCACATAGATGCCCGACCCCACGCGCACCTCGACCACGCCCTGCACTTCGAGCGCGATGATCGCCTCTCTGACCTGCGTGCGGCTCACGCCGAAACGCTCGGCGAGCGTGCGCTCGGAGGGCAGGCGGGTGCGAGGCGCGCCCGGCGCGCGCCCGACGTCGCCCGCCGCGATCAGGTCGTAGATCTGTTTCGCGAGGCCGACGTAGGAGCGGTCGGTTGCGTCCGCATCGGCGGCGCGACCGGTTGGCGTGTGCGAAAGATCGGCCATCCAGGATTCTCGAAAGCGTCGAAGCCGCCGGGAGGCGGCTGAAGTTCGCCAGAATGGTACACCAGTTGCCGCGTCGCCAAGCGTCGAGGCGGCGCGGGTTTGCGCCCGCTTTCAGCACGCGCGGGGTCCGCGCGGGGTCCAGTGGTAAACCACTATCGCGCGCCGATTGGTATGCCAGTACTGTCAGACGGGGAGGCGTTCACGCATGCCCGTCGTTTTGCTTCGAGGGGACGCCTTTGAAGAGGTCATTCCGCTGGTCCGGCGCGTCCGGTCCAGTCCCGCTGCAGCACATCCAGCAAGATTCCCTGCGTCACGCACACGGTGTCGGCCATTCCCGACGAGCCCGGTGTGCCGGCAATCAGTAAGTTCTATCCGACAAAAAGGAGACAACATGCTTTCAGGAATCCACGTGCTTCGAGCGGCGGCGACCGCGGCAATGGCGCTGTGCGCAGGCGCGGCATTCGCGCAGGCATCGATCGTTTCCGGTCCGTCCAGCGACCCCACCTGCATGGTCCCCTGGAAGACCGACACGAAATTCATCAAGTATCCGAAGAAGAGCGGGCCGTATCGCGTTGCGCTCGTGAATGGCTATATCGCGAACACCTGGCGCATCCAGATGATCAAGACGGCCAAGGCCTATACGGCGGAACCAGCCGTCGCCGCCAAGCTCAAGGAGTTCAAGGTCGTCTCGACGGGCGAGGACGTGCCCGCGCAGATCTCGGCCGTCAACAACTTCATCGACGCCGGCTACGACGCGATCATCGTCGACGCGCAGAATCCCGCCTCGTTCGGACCCGCGATCCGCCGCGCGAAGAAAGCCGGCGTCGTGCTGGTCGCGTTCGACAATACGCTCGACAGCGAAGACGCGATCAACGTGGACGTCGACCAGTACGGGCTTGGCGTGCTGTGGGCCAAGTGGCTCGCGACTCATGTGCCGAACGGCGGCAAGGTGCTGGAAGTCCGCGGCGTGGCCGGCACCTCGGTCGACACCGATCGGCACAATGGCTTCACGAAGACCCTCGACGAGACCGGCAAGAAGTGGAACGTCGTGCAGGTCTACGGCAAGTGGGACGACGCGGTCGCGCAGAAGGCCACCGCCGACGCCATCGCCGTGCAGGGCCATTTCGACGCCATATCGGCGCAGGGCGGCGACACGGGGGTGGTGCGCGCGATGATCGATGCGAAACATCCCTTCGTGCCGTTCGGCGGCGAGACGGAGAACGGCTTTCGCAAGTTCTGCGCGCAGTACGGCGCCCAGGGTCTGAAGTGCACGTCGGCGGGCACCGGTCCCGCGCAGGTGGCCGTGGCGATCAAGACGGCGCTCGCGGCGCTCGATGGACAGACCATTCCCGTGGCGATCAAGCTGCCGCTGGACGTCACCGACGATTCGATGCTGAAGGCGGGCGTCAACTATTTCCCGAACGAGTCGGACAACTTCTTCGTGGGCAACTCGTTTCCCACTTGCGGCATCAACTTCTCCGCTCAGGCAATCATGAAGCAGAGCCAGGGCAACCAGTGACCGCGTGATTGCCGCGTGACGTGACGGGAGGCGAAGCATGCAGCAGGGTGCAGAGCAGCCGTTTTTTCAGATGTCTGGCGTGTCGAAGAGCTACGGCGGCGCCGTGGCGCTGGATCACGCGGAACTCGCGGTGCGAAAGGGCCGCATTCACGCGATCCTCGGCGAGAACGGCGCGGGCAAATCCACGCTGCTGAAGGTGATGTCCGGCGTGGTGCAGCCGGACGAGGGCGTGATGCACCTCGATGGCCGTAAAGTCGCGTTCGCCTCGCCCGCAGAGGCGAACGCGGCCGGCATTGTCTGCGTGTATCAGGAGCTGTCGCTGATCCCCGACCTCAGCGTGGCCGACAACATCTTCGCGTCGAACCCGCCGCGCCGCTTCGGCATGATCGACCGCCGGGCCCAGCGCCGCCAGGCCGAGGAAGCGCTGGCCCGCGCGGGTGCGGCCGACATCAATCCGCTCGCGAAAGTGCGCGACCTGCCGCTGTCGCGCCAGCAGATGGTCGAGCTGGCCAAGGGGCTCGCGCACGAACCGCGCATCCTGATCCTCGACGAGGCCACCTCGGCGCTGACCGCCGCCGACGTGGCGCGCGTGATCGACGTGCTCAAGCGGCTGCGCGAAGAGGGGCTCGCGCTGCTCTTCATTTCGCACCGCATGCACGAGGTGAAGGCGCTCGCGGACGAATGCACGGTGTATCGCAATGGCCGCCACGTGATGAGCTTCGAGGCGGGCACGCGCTCGGATAATGAGGTCATCGAAATGATGATCGGGCGGACGTACCAGCATGTGTTCCCCGACAAACCCGCGGCAAAGGCCGAGCGCCCACCGGTGCTCGCCTGTCACGATCTCGCGTGGAGCGACACGCTGCAGGGCATCAGTTTTTCACTGCAGCCCGGCGAAATTCTCGGGCTGGGCGGTCTCGACGGGCAAGGGCAGCGCGAACTGCTGCTCGCGCTGTTCGGCGTGCTGCGCGGCTGCGCGGGCAAGATCGAGATCGACGGCAAGGCGGTGTCGATCGGCAGCCCCGTTGCCGCTCGCGCGAAGGGAATCGGCATGGCGCTGATCCCGGAGGACCGCAAGACCGAAGGCCTGATGCTGCCGATGTCGGTGCGCGAGAACCTCTCGTTTGCCGCGCTCGATCGCATGTCGACGGCTGGCGTAATCGATCGCACTCGCCAGCAGTCTTTCGTCGACCGGATGATGGAGCTTCTCGCGATCAAATCGCACGGCGTCGACGCGCCCGTGGGCTCGCTGTCGGGCGGCAACCAGCAGAAGGTGGTCATCGCGAAGTGGCTGATGCGCAAGCCCCGAATCCTGCTGCTCAGCGACCCGACGCGCGGCATCGACGTGGGCACCAAGCAGGAGCTTTATCAGCTGCTCAGGCGCCTCGCCGACGAAGGCGCCGCGATCCTGTTCTATTCGACCGACTATGACGAGCTGATCGGCTGCTGCGACCGCGTGCTCGTGCTGTACGAAGGCAGGATCAAGAAGGAGCTCGTCGGGCCGGCGATCACCGAACAGAACCTGATCGCCAGCGCACTGGACCTGCCGGTTGGACAAGTCGGACAGGTTGCGCAAGGTTCGTCTTCCACGGGAGTCGCGCCATGAGCGGGCTGCGTTACTGGTATGCGGAAAATCGCGGGATGGTGTTCGCGTTCGGCCTGTTCGTGCTGATGTTCGCGATTTACCTCTTCAACTATCCGTCGAGTCTATCGGCGAACGTGTTTCAGACCGCGGCGAACAAGGCCGTGCTGCTCGCGCTGGTCTCGATGGGGCAGGCGCTCGTCGTGCTCACGGCCGGCATCGACCTCTCGATCGGCATGATGCTCGTGCTGACGAATTGCATCGGCTCGTGGATCGTCACGGGCGACGCGCTGCACAGCGCGCTCGGCATCGTCGGCGTGCTCGCGGCGGGCGCGTTGTGCGGCGCGCTCAACGGCGTGATCATCATTTTCGGCCGTCTGCAGCCGATCGTGACGACGATCGCGACGGGCGCCGTGTTTTACGGGCTGGCGCTGCTGCTGCGCCCCGTGCCCGGCGGCACGATCAACGAGGATCTCGCCGACGCCCTGACCGGCAAGGTCGCGGGCGTCGTGCCGGCGAGTCTGCTGATCCTGATCGCGGCCGTGGTGATCGTCTGGATTCCTTTCAAACGCTCCGCGGTGGGCCGGGCGGCGTATGCGACCGGCTCGTCCGAACCCGCAGCCTTCCTCTCCGGCATGCCGATTCGCCGCGCCAAGTTTGCGAGCTACACGCTGGCGGGCCTGCTCGCCGCCATTGGCGGCCTGTTCCTGACCTTCTTCACCGACACCGGTGAAGCGAGCCTCGGCAGCGCCAACTCGTACACGCTCTTTTCGATTGCCGCCGTGGTGATCGGCGGCGTGTCGCTGCTCGGCGGCAAGGGCAGCGCGATCGGCGCGATCTTCGGCGCGTTCGCGTTCCGCTCCATCGGCGACCTGCTGTTCGTGTTCAACGTCGACGCGCTCTGGCAGCCGCTATTCCAGGGCGTGATTCTCCTGCTGGCCGTCGCGATTGGCGCATGCGGGCTGTTCAGGGTGCGCAACCGTCTGGAGTGGTTCCAATGAGCGGCGTTTCGGCAAGCACGCGGACCACCTTCGTGTCGCGGCTCACGCGCAGGATCGACAAGCCGATCCTGATCTCGTTCGGGTGCATCGTTGCGCTGCTGCTCGTCGGCGGGATGTTTTCGCGCAACTTCACGTCGCCGGAATACATCCTGCTGCAGCTGAAAGTCGGCGCGTTTCTCGGCATCATCGCCACCGGCTTGATGATGGTGATTCTGCTCGGCCACATCGACCTCTCGTTGCCCTGGACGATCACGGTGGGCGCGATGATGGCCTGTGCCGTCGCCGGGCATGGTGAACTCGGGCAGATTCTCGCGATTCCGGTCGGCATTGGCTGCGGCGTGCTGATCGGCATCGTCAACGGCATTCTCGTCGCACTCCTGCGTATTCCCTCGATGATCGCGACGCTCGCGACCAACGCGGTCGCGCAGGGCATCATGATCGTCTATACGGGCGGATCGTCGCCGCAGGATTCGGCGCCGCAGGTCATGCGCTGGCTCGCCGCGGGCTGGCTCTTGCCGGGCGTGCCGAATGCCGTGGCGCTGTGGGTGGTGATCGGGGCCGCGACGATGTTCCTGCTCTCGCGCACGACCTTCGGGCGCACGCTGTACGCGATCGGCAACACCGAACGCGCGGCGTATCTTTCCGGCATCGATACACGGCTCGTGACCGTGGCCGCGTTCGCCGTGTGCAGCGCCTTCGCCGCGTTCGGCGGCGTGCTGCTCGCGGGCTATGCGTCGAAGGCGGCACAGTCGATGGGCGACGCCTACCTGCTGCCCGCGATCGCGGCGGTGGTGCTGGGCGGCACGTCCATTCTGGGCGGCCGCGGCTCGTACCTCGGCACTGTCGCCGGCGCGATCCTCATCACGCTGCTGCAGTCCATTCTCTCGGTCGCGCAGATGCCGGAGGCGGGGCGGCAAATCATCTACGGCGTGGTGATCGCGGCCATGCTGCTGCTGTACGGGCGCAGCAAGCGGGAAGTGTAGCTCGCGGGGGCGAGCCCCCGCTTCACGCTCAATCCATCTGAACGAAGCAGACCGTCACTGGGCAATGCGATAGCGCGGCGCCGGCGTGTTGCTCGACAGCTGCGTGGACATCGCGCGGCGAGCCGTCTCGAACACGTTCCATTGCTCCACGTCGTGCAGCGACGGAATCGTCACGGTCTCGCCGCGCTCGAAGCCGGTGAGGGCGGCGCTCACCATGTCCTGCGCGGACATCACGATCGCGCTGTCGAGATGCTCGAGCGGCAGGCCGCCCGTTTCCCAGAACTCCGTGGCCGTGGCGCCGGGCAGCACCGCCTGCACACGGATGCCCTTGGCCGCCAGTTCGTGATGCAGCGACTGGCTGAACGCGAGCACGAAGGCCTTGGTGCCGCCATACACGCCGTTGAGGATCTCGGGCGCGATGCTGACGATGGAGGCGATGTTGATGATCGCGCCCTGGCCGCGCGCGACGAAACCCGGCACGGCGGCATACGTGAGCCGCGTGAGCGCGGTGACATTCAGCTCGATCATGCGCGTCATGTAATCGACGTCGCTCTCCACGAGCGGCGTGTGCGTGCCGATGCCCGCGTTGTTCACGAGCAGCGTGAGGCTGGCGTCGTCGCGCAGGCGCGCTTCCACGGCGGCGAGATCGTCACGGTCGTTGAGATCGGCGGCGAGCACTTCCACGTCGCGCCGGGTTTCGCTCGTGATGCGCCCGGCGAGCGCGGCTAGCCGCTCGCGATTGCGCGCGACGAGTACGAGGTCGTAGCCCTGGCGCGCGAGTTCGGCGGCGTAGACGGCGCCGATGCCGGACGACGCGCCGGTGACGAGCGCGGTGCCGCGATGGGTTGGCTGGTTCATGATCAGGCTCCTTGGCGTAGCGGCGCAGGTGGTTAGGTAACATGCAAGTGGCGCTGCTGTGAATGCATTCTGGCCGCGATTGACCGTGGCGCAAATGACGTATAGGGTCGTGATTCAGGACATGCAGCGACAGGAGCAGGACATGCACCGCATCGGCTACCTTTTGAGCGACGAATTCCAGGTGATGGCGCTCGCGACCCAAAGCGTTTTCGAATACGCAAATATGGCGTCCGGCTTGCCCTTCTACGCGATCGAGAACTATTCGGTGGAGGGCGGCGCGGTGCGCTCGTCGCTCGGCATGAGCGTGGACACGCGGCGCACCCCCGCGCCCGCGCGCAGCCGCGTGGACACCTGGATGGTGGCGGGCGTGAACGACCCGCGTACCGCGGACGCCGCGCCCGCGGTGCTGGCGTTCCTGCGCCGCGCGAGCGGCCGCGCGCGGCGGGTGGCGGGCATCTGCACAGGCGGTTTCGTGCTGGCCGAGGCGGGCCTGCTCGACGGCCGCCGCGCCACCATGCACTGGTATTACGCGCGCGATCTGCAGCAGCGCTTTCCTGAAGTGCGTGTGGAAGACGACCGCATCTATATCGTCGACGGGCCGGTCTGGACGTCGGCGGGCATGACGGCGGGGCTCGATCTCGCGCTCGCCATGGTCGAACGCGACCTCGGCGCGGAGGTGGCGCGCTCGGTGGCGCACAAGCTCGTCATGCATCAGCGGCGCTCGGGCGGCCAGTCGCAGCATTCCGAAATGCTCGCGCTCGCGCCGAAATCGGACCGCATCCAGAACGCGCTCGACTACGCGCGCCGCAACTTGAGCAGCGCGCTCACGGTGGAGCAGCTTGCCGAGGCCGTGCACCTGAGCCCGCGCCAGTTCAGCCGCGTGTTCACGGCGGAAACGGGACAGTCGCCGGCGCGCGCCGTGGAGGGCCTGCGCCTGGAGGCGGCGCGGCTCATGATCGAGCAGAGCACGCATCCGCTCGACGTCATCGCACGCGAGACCGGCTTTCGCGACCGGCGGCATATGCGCGAGGCGTTCGTGCGCGGCTTCGGCGTGCCGCCGCAGGCGGTGCGACGCGAGGTGCGTGCGGGGGCGTAGGCGCGTAGTTTCGACCGCGCGGCTACGACTCGGCTTTTGCGGTGCGTTTGGTTTTTGCTGTGACGGCGCCGAAGTGCGCGCGATATTGCTGCGGCGTGGTGCCCAGCTTGCGCTTGAAGGCCACGCGCAAATGGTCGGCGTCGCGCATGCCGCAGCGAAAGGCCACCGTCTTCAACGGCGCCGTGCTGTTTTCCAGCATCACGCGCGCCGCGTCGATGCGTGCGCTCTCGACAAATTCGGCGGGCGTCACGTTGGTGTCGCGCACGAAGATTCTCGCGAAGTTGCGCTTGCTCATCTTCGCAACGCCGGCGAGCACTTCCACGCCCAGATCTTCATTCAGATGTCCGAGCACGTACTGCTGCACCTGGGCAATGGGCGACGTCGCCTCCGCGTAGGGCGTGAGATACGGGCTGAACTGCGACTGGCCGCCCGCGCGTTGCACGAACACCACGAGCCGTCGCGCCACCTTCAGCGCGATTTCCGGGCCGTGATCCTGAGCGAGCAGATACAGCGAAAGATCGATGCCCGCCGTCACGCCCGCCGAGGTATAGAGATTGCCGTCCTGAATGAAGATGCGGTCGAATTCGACGTTTGCGGTCGGGCACATCGCGGCGAGCGCGGCCGCGTCGTTCCAGTGCGTCGTCACCGTGCGCCCGTCGAGCAAGCCCGCGCGCCCCAGCGTCAGCGCGCCGTTGCAGATGGACCCGAAGCGCCGGGCGCGTGCGCTGGCTTCGCGCAACCATGCGTGCGCCGCATCGGCGAGCGGCTGCTCCACGAGCGAGGGTCCGCCCGCCACGAGCAGCAAATCGTAATGGCCGCGTGCTTCGTCGAAGTGGCGGTCCGCACCGATGCGTACACCGCTCGAGCAGCGCACGGTGTCGCGTTCCGTTGCGATCAGCTCGAGCTGGTATTGCGCCTCGGGCTGCAGCAGACGATTGGCCTCCGAGAAGACGTCGGTGGGCCCGAACACGTCGAGTGCCTGGACGCCTGGGAAGACGAGAAGCGCAACGGTCAGCATCGTGTTGAACGCAGAACGGAGTCAGGGGTTGGAGGCGCGCTGGCGTCGCGCGAGAATGTGCGCACCCGCGCTGCGCGGTAGCAGCACGCTGTCGACCACGCCCAGCGCCGCGAGCGCTGTGATGAACCAGAACGCGAGATGGAAGTCGGCGGCGCCTGCCGTGCCCGCATGCGTGCCGCGTAGCGCCTCGGCAACCGAAAGCGCCAGCGCGCCCACGGCGATCCCCATGCCGGCGTTCATCTGCTGCAGTACGGAGAACAGGGTCGTCGCGTCGCGCATCTGTGCCTGGGGCACGTCGGCGAAACCGATGGTGTTCAGCGCGGTGAACTGCATCGAGCGCACGAGGCCGCTGAAAAACAGCAATGCGGCCACGACGACACGCGGCGTATCGACCCCGAGCAGCGTGAAGCCTGCGAAGCCGAGCGCGACCAGCGTGCCGTTGCCGATCAGCACGGTGCGAAAGCCGAAGCGGTTCATGACCCACGTGGTGCCCGGCTTCATGCACAGGTTGCCGGCGAACAGCCACAGCAGCAGCGCGCCCGAAGCCACGGCGCTCCACCCGAACGCCACCTGGAACATGAGCGGCAGCAGAAACGGCGCGGTGCCGATGGCCGTGCGAAACAGCGAGCCGCCGAACACGGTCACGCGAAAGGTGTTGATCTTCACGGGCGCGAGATCGAACAGCGGATGCGGCACGCGCCGCAAATGCACGACGGCCGCCGCCAACAGCGCGATGCCCGCCACGCACGTGCCGATCGACAGGGGCGCGGTGACGTCGGAGCGGCTCGCCATCTCGATGCCGCTCATGACGAACGCGAAGCCTAGCCCGCTCAGCACGAAGCCGAAGGTATCGAAGCGCCGCGGTTGGGTGTGCTCGTCGCGCAGGAGCAGCAGGGCGGCCACGAGCGCGGCCACGCCGAGCGGCAGGTTGAGCAGGAAGATCCAGTGCCAGCTCCAGTGCGTGCTGATCCAGCCGCCGAGCGGCGGCCCGAGAATCGGCGCGACCAGCGCGGGCCAGGTCAGGATCGCGATGGCGCGCACGATCTCGTGCTTCGGCGCGTCGCGCAGCACGACGAGCCGGCCCACCGGCACCATCATCGCGCCGCCCAGCCCCTGCAGCACGCGCGCGGCGGTGAAGGCGAACAGGCCCGAGCTCAGCGCGCACAGCAGCGAGGCCACGCTGAATACGGTGATGGCCGTGGCGAACACGCGCCGCGCGCCGAAGCGCTCGGCGAACCAGCCGCTCACGGGGATGAACATGGTCAGCGCGACGAGATACGCGGAGACGCCGATCGAGAGATACGCGGGCGCCGTGTGAAAGTCGCGCGCGATGATGGGCAGCGAGGTGGTGATGACGGTGGCGTCGAGGTTCTCCATGAAGAACGTTGCGGCCACAAGGAATGCGACGGCGGTGCGGCGATCGAGGGCGTGCGGCATCAGGCGTGTTCCAGGATTTTCCGGGCGTGCTTCTTCGTCGGCCGCCGGATTCGGCGCTCAGTGTCCCTCATTCTACTGAAGTTGGGCCCGCTTCCGCTGGCACGGTCCCTGCATGATCTGGCGGGACCATGCGATATCCATCGCGAAGGGAGGTCAATACGATGAGCAACCAGTCCGACGAGTCCGAACATACCGAAAAGCCCGACGATGCGCCGGAACCGCGCGGCACGGATCTGCCCAAGCCAATTGGGGACGCTGTGCCCGCACCGACCGAGCCCGGTCTCGACCAGCCGTTGCCGCCGAAGACTTTGCCAACCGAGGAGGCGGGCGAGGACCCGGGCGAGAAAGATCGAGCGCCGAGCAACGATATTTCCAGGCCGCTGGGCGACGCGGTGCCCACACCGGTCGAGCCGGGCCTCGACCAGCCTCTGCCGCCTAAAAAGCACTAGCGCAACACGTGGCGGTTTCGCTACGCCTTGAGCGCATTGCGCGACTTCGGCGCGAGCAGCGGCAAGTCGCGGATTCTCACACCGGTCGCGTCGGTAATCGCGTTGGCGAGCGCCGCCGCGGCCGGTCCTTGCGCCGCTTCGCCCACGCCGAGGAACGGCAGGCCGGGGCGGTCGATCAGCAACACCTCCACGCGCTTCGGCACCGAAGCAAAACGCATGATCGGGTAAGTGCTCCAGTCGAAGCTCGTAATTCGTTCACGGTCGAACTGCGTTTCTTCAAAGAGCGTCCAGCTCGTGGACTGCAGGATGCCGCCTTCGACCTGGTTGCGCACGCCGTCCGGATTGACGATCTGGCCGCAGTCGATGGCCGCGACCACGCGCTCGATGTGCACCTCGCCGGTATCGCGCACGACGGTCACGTCCATCGCAATGGCCAGGTATGCCATCAGGTTCTTGTATTGGGCGAATGCAAAGCCGGAGCCGGACGCGTGCACGTCCGGGTGCGTCGCACGCGCGGCATGCGCTTGCCAGCCGGATCGATCGGCCACGGCATGGATGACGGCTTGTGCGCGCGGATCGTCGAGATGCTTGAGGCGGAACGCGACGGGGTCCGCTTGCGCGGCACCCGCAAGCTCGTCGATAAAGCTCTCGATGGCGAACACGTTCATATGCGCGCCGAGCGAGCGCATGGCCGAAACGCGTATCGGCATGTCGGGCAGGAAGTGATGCTGCACGTGCAGGCTCGGCACGCGGTAGAGCGGAATGCTGTTGCGGTCGCCGCCGCCTTCGGGCATGGGAATCGGCTTGGGCGGCGCGGGCGTGAACGGTTGCGCGAGCAACTGCGCGGGCAACAGCCGGCCCGCGTTCTCGATGCGGTTGTTATGGGTATTGCTCCATAGTTCGTATTGCCAGGCGATGATCGATCCGCCGGCATCGAGCGATGCGCTCGCATCCACCGTCATCGCGGGGCCGAACGGCTCCCACATATGTTCCTGCTCGCGCATGAACTGCACGCGTACCGGGCGGCCCGGCAGCTCGCGGGCGATGAGCGCGGCGTCCCCGGCAACGTCGTCCGCACCGTTGTGTCCGTAGCAGCCCGAACCTTCCACGTGCACGCAGCGCACCTTCTCACGCGGCATGCCGAGCATCCCGGCAATGCCGGCGCGCAGCGGGTAGGCGCCTTGCGTGTGTGTCCAGACCGTCATGACGCCGTTGTCGAGGTGCGCGAGCGCGCACGACGGCCCGATCGATCCGTGCGTCAAATAGGGCTTCGAATAGCGGGCTTTCAACGTCGCCGCCGGCTGTCCGGCGGCCGCGCCCTGGTCGGCCACCACGATTTCCTGTGCCGGCAGGCTCATCAGAAACGCGTGAATGCCAGCCGGATCGGGCAGCGCAGGGCCCGGTTGCCACTGCGCCGCGAGCGCGAGTTCGCGCATCGCGACGATGGCGCGCCATTCGTCGTCGGCGACCACGGCGAGGTAATCGCCGTTGCGCACGACCTTGACGACGCCGGGCAGCACCGCCACGCGCGCGCTATCGACGGCAACGAGCCGCGCGCCATAGGAGGGCGGCCGCACGACGCGCGCATGCAGCATGCCGGCGGGCCGCAGGTCCTGAACATAGCTCGCGCCGCCCGTGACCTTGCCCGGAATATCCACGCGCGGCAGCGTGTGCCCGATCACGGCGTAGTGTGCGGGCGGCTTTGTCGCGGCGTTGGGCTGCGCGTCCTGATGCAGGTTCGCGTGCTGCACCGCTTCGCCATAGCTCACGCGCCTTCCGTCGGCGGCGACGATTGCGCCGTCGCGCGTGCTGAGCGCGGCGGCATCGATGCCCAACTGCGCCGCTGCGCTTTCGACGAGCAGCGTGCGCACCTGGGCCGCCGCGTTGAGGATCGCCGTGCCGCTGTCCGCCATCGTGTGGCTGCCCGCCGTGTAGCCCTCGTTTGGCGTGGCGGCCGTATCGGCCGTGACCAGTTCGATCGCATGAGGCGCGAGGTCGAGTTCTTCGGCGGCGAGTTGCAGGAGCGCCGTGCGAACGCCGGTGCCCAGTTCCACCTTGCCCGTGAACACGCTCACGTGGCCGTCGGGTCCGACCTTGATCCACGCGTCGAGCGATGGCGTGGTCTTGAGGCTGCCGGGCAGCTTCGGGGCGCTCGCGTGGAAAGTGCCCGCTTCGGTGGTGGTTTGCGCGAGCGCGGCCATGCCCGGCACGATGGCGAAGCTCACCATCAGCGAGCCGCCCACGAGGAAACGGCGGCGCGCGACATCGTCGGGGCCGCCAGGGTCGAACGCAGGGGATGGGCGGGCGCGGCTCATGACTGCGCGCCCGCCGCCGCTTGCCGGATCGCCGCGAGAATGCGCATATGCGTGCCGCAGCGGCACAGATTCGGCTGCATATAACGGCGAATCTCGTCGTCGGTGGCGTGCGGCGTGCGCTCCAGGAGGGTTTGCGCACGCATGATCATACCCGCGATGCAGTAGCCGCATTGCGCGGCCTGCTGGTCGATAAAGGCCTGTTGCAGCGGCCCCGGATGATCCGCGCTGCCGAGTCCTTCGACGGTGCGCACGGGCCGCTCGCCAACGGCCACGACCGGCAGCAGGCACGAGAACACCGGCTCGCCGCCCACGCTCACCGTGCACGCGCCGCATTGGCCGAGCCCGCAGCCGAACTTCGCGCCATTGAGGCGCAACTGGTTGCGCAGCACATAGAGCAGCGGCGTGGACGGATCGGCATCGACGGTATGGCTGACGCCATTGACGTTGAGCGTAATCATCGTGATGGGCTTTCCTTGCGAAGATGCGCCACGGCCTGAGCATCGAGCGCGGACCAGGGGCCAAGCGCGCTGAAGCGCGCGCGCGTGTAGTTGGCAAGCTCCGCGATCTGCGCGTCCGTGAAGGTGCCGGCGAATGGCGGCATGAAAGACGCGGCTTCGCTCTCGTGCCAGGCGATGCCGTCGAGCAGGATGCGCACCATGTTGCGCGGGCTGTCGGCGTTGACGGCGGTGGAGAGCGACAGCGACGGACGATAGCCGTCGGTCGACATCGCCGCGCCTTCAGCATGGCACGACGCGCAGGCCGCGGCAAACAGGGTAGCGCCGTTGGCGGGCGCGGTCGAGCCATGGACGCTGACTGCGCCAGGCGGCGCGGCGGCATGCGGGCTGGACTGCAGTGTCAGCAGATAGGCGGCGATGGCGTCGATGTCTTCGGGAGCGGCGTCGGCGAGCGAGCGCGTCACCGTACGCATCGGGCCGGCCGCCGCGCCGTGCTCGCTGGCGTAGCCCGTACGCAGATAGTTCGTCAGTTGTGCTTGCGTCCAGGGCCTTGGGCGTGCCCTGAGGTCGGTCAGCGCAGGCGCGTCCCAACCCTCGAGGGTGCCGCCTTGCAACGCATGGTCGCGGCGCTCGGCGCCGAGATGGTTGAGCGGCGTGTGGCACGCGCCGCAATGACCGAGGCTCTCGACGAGATAGCGGCCGCGCGCGACCTGCTGCGCTTGTGCGTCCGTCGACGTGGCGGAAGCGGTAGACGCCGCAGACGCAGGCGGCAGATAGAGCTGATTCCACACAGCCATGAGCGGCCGCAACCCCAGCGGAAACATCAGCGCATTGTGCGGCGCTGGCGCGTTGACGCTTGCGCGGCTCATCAGCCATGCATAGAGCGCGGCGAGATTGGCGTCGCTCATCTGCGCGAAGTGCGGATACGGAAACGCGGGATAGAGCAGATGCCCGTCACGCGACACGCCGCGCCGCATCGCGCGCGTGAACGCGTCGAGCGACCAGTCGCCGATGCCGGTGTCCTTGTCCGGGGTGATGTTGGTCGAGTAGATCACGCCGAAGGGCGTTTGCAACGGCAGGCCGCCCGCGAGCGGTTGACCTTGAGTCGCGGTATGACACGTGATGCAGTTGCCGATGGCCGCGAGCTTCGCGCCGCGCGCGATGGCCGCGGCGTCGCCCGCCGGCGGCGAGGGCGCGGCCACCGGTGCGAGCCCGCGTTCCCAGGCGCGCGCAACGTGGCCGCCATAGGCGGCAGCGAGCGCAACAAGGACCACGGCCACGCCCGCGATCCGTACCCGCCTGCCTTTCATCGAGCCTCCAGAGCCGAGAGGGCCATCGCTCCACATGGCGATCGGCATGCGCCGTTCGATCGCGAGCAAATGACGTGCCCGGTCTGCGGGTTGTTCGCTGTATTACGATGCTGGGCAAATCGATACGGAGATGACGAGATGAACGAGCTTCGGGGCCTGCAGTGTTTCGTGACACTCGCCGAGGAACTGAACTTCAGCCGCGCCGCGGAGCGTCTGCACATTGCGCAGCCGGCCTTGAGCCAGCAGATCCGCGCCCTCGAGGACCGGGTGGGCACGCAACTGATCGATCGCACGCGCCGCCCGCTGCGCCTGACGGAAGCGGGCCAGTACCTCGCCACCGAAGCGCGGCAGATTCTCGGCTCGCTCGCCGAGGTGACGCACGGCGCGCTGGAGATCGGCGTGGGCCGGCGCGGCTGGCTCAGTGTCGGCTTCACGCGCTCGTCGATGTACAGCGTCCTGCCGCCTGCGCTCAAGGCGTTTCATCAGGCGTATCCGCAGGTCGAACTCAAGCTGTTCGAAATGCTGACCGACGAGCAGACCGATGCGCTGCGCGACATGCGCATCCATGTCGGCATCGGGCGGCAGCCGCTCGCCGTGCCCGGTTACACGACCTTGCCGCTGCTGCGCGAGCGGCTCGTGGTGTTGATGGCGTCGGATCACCCGCTCGCCAAACGAAAGAAGGTGCGCATCGACGAACTCGCCGATACGCCGTTGATCCTCTACCCGAAGCATCAGAACGCACAGTTCAAGCGCACGGTTCAGGCACTCTACCGCGACGCGGGCGTGACGCCCCTCGTCGCGCATCAGGCCTATGAGATCCAGACCGCCATTGCGCTCGTGGCGGCGGGGCTCGGCGTGACCGTGGTGGGCGAGTCGGTGGCACGGCATGGCCGCGCCGACGTCGTGGCGCGCCACCTCGATGGCCCCGGCGCTTCACAGCGCACCGTGCTGGCCGCGACGTTCCGCAGCGACGACGCCTCGCCGCATCTGCGCGCGTTTCTCGAATGCCTGCCGCCGCCGCTCGCCAGCACACTATAAGCGCACGCTTATAGAAGCATAAGTATCGCGTCTTGGACTCGACGCCCCCCGCTTCTTATTATCGAAACTCAGGCGCCCTGTCTCGCGGGGTGCCGCCGGCAGCGCTCACCGCTGCCGGCCGATAACTATGCAGCGACGGCACCGCCCGTCGCCATGAAGCGGAGACAGCATGAGTCACTTCGATGAAGCAGCAACCATGCGAAAGGTTTACAAGCGGCTCGTGCCGCTCCTTTTCTGCATGATGTTTTTCAATTATCTGGACCGTATCAATATCGGTTTTGCCGCGCTCGACATGAACTCGGACATGGGCTTCGACCCTGCCGTGTTTGGCTTTGCGGGCAGTATTTTCTTTGTCGGCTACATGCTGCTGGAAGTGCCTAGCAATCTTTTGTTGCACCGCGTCGGCGCGCGCCGCTGGATCGCGCGCATTCTGCTCACGTGGGGAGCCGTTGCGGCGGCAACGGCCTTCGTGTTCAATGCGTCGAGCTTTTACGTGCTGCGCTTTCTGCTCGGTGTGATGGAAGCCGGTTTTCTGCCGGGTATCGCCGTGTATCTGACCTACTGGTTTCCGGAGCGCTACCGAGCTCGCGCCGTGGGCGGGTACATCATCGCGGGGTCGTTCTCGGCCGTGCTGGGCGGCCCGCTCTCGACCACCGTCATGACTTACGCGAACGGCGTACTCGGCATGCACGGCTGGCAGTGGATGTTCATTATCGAAGGCGTGCCCGCCATGCTGCTCGGCCTCGTCACGCTGCGCATCATGACCGAGCGCCCCGCTGACGCCGGCTGGCTTTCGGCCGAAGAGAAGCAATGGCTCGAAGCCACACTCGCCACGGAGCGCGAGGCGCTGGGCGGCCAGCGGCATTTTCCGCTGCTGAAGGTGGCGAGCGACATGCGCGTCTGGAGCCTCGCGTGTCTGTTCGGCTGCGCATTGGTCGGCATTTATGGGCTGTTCCTGTGGCTGCCGCAGATCGTGAAAAGCCTGGGCCACCTCAACAACATCGAAGTGGGCTTCCTCTCTGCCGCGCCGCCGCTGCTGGGCGTGCTGGGCACGTATCTCGTGAGCCGCAGCTCGGACCGCACCGGCGACCGCAAGTACCACCTCGCATTCGTCTACGGCATGAGCGCACTGGCGATTGCGGGCAGCGCGTATGCGCCGAATCCGCTGCTTGCGTATGCGCTGCTTTGCGTGACGGGCCTCTTCATCTACGCGGGCAACCCGCTGTTCTGGAGTCTGGCCGCTTCGTTCAGAACCGGCGCAGCGGGCGCGGCGACGATCGCGCTCATCAATACGATCGCCCAGTTCGGCGGCGTGGTGGGACCGTGGACCATCGGTCTCGTGCGCCACGCCACCGGCAACTTCAAGCTCGCGCTGCTCACCATCGCCGCTTTCCTCGTGGTCGCTACGCTCATCGCCATCGTGATGCGCGTGAAGCCCGCCGAGCGCGGCGCCTCGAACCCGTCGCTCGTTGGCCACGACGAAGCGACGGAGAGTTGATCTTAATCTTCCGTACACCTGATGGAATTGCTACATGATCATTGATTGCCACGGTCACTACACGACCTCGCCGCCCCAGCACGAAGCCTGGCGCACGAAACAGATCGCCGCGCTCAAGGACGGCACGCCAGTGCCGCCGCGCCCGTCGATCAGCGACGACGAGATTCGCGCAAGCATCGAAAACGGCCAGCGGCGCATTCAGCGCGAGCGTGGCACGGACCTGACGATCTTTTCCCCGCGCGCTGCGGGCATGGGCCACCACCAGGCAGGCGCGGCGGCGAATGCGCTGTGGTCGGCCGAATGCAACGATCTCGTGCATCGCGTGTGCGCGCTTTTCCCGCAGCATTTCGTGGGTGTTTGCCAGTTGCCTCAGGCACCGGGCGTGACGCCGGAAAACTGCATTCCGGAGCTGCGCCGCTGCGTGGAGGAACTGGGGTTCGTAGGCTGCAACCTCAACCCCGACCCCTCGGGCGGGCACTGGTCGGGGCCGCCGGTCACGGATCGCTCGTGGTATCCGCTCTACGAGGCCATGGTGGAGCTCGACGTGCCCGCGATGATCCACGTTTCGTCGTCGTGCAATCCTAACTTTCATGCGACGGGCGCGCATTACCTCAACGGCGACACCTCGGTGTTCATGCAGCTGCTGCAGGGCGACCTGTTCGCCGACTTCCCGAGCTTGCGCTTCATCATCCCGCACGGCGGCGGCGCGGTGCCGTATCACTGGGGACGCTATCGCGGTCTGGCGCAGGACATGAAGCGGCCGCTCCTGAAGGACTACCTGCTCAAGAACGTGTTCTTCGATACCTGCGTGTATCACCAACCGGGTTCCGACCTGCTCGCCAAGGTGATTCCGGTGGAGAACATCCTGTTCGCCTCGGAGACGATCGGCGCGGTGCAGGGCATCGACCCGGAAACCGGCCACTACTACGACGACACGCGCCGCTATATCGACGCGATCGAATGGCTCAGCGCGGCCGACCGGCAACGCATTTACGAAGGCAACGCGCGAGCGGTTTACAGCCGTCTTTCCGCGCAGATCGAACGACAAACCGCACTGGAAGGGATCACGAAATGAACCAGATTGGCTGGCGCGAACACGAGTCTGCCCCGCAGGCCAGCGCAGCGACGCTCGCCGCGTTGCGCGAACTGCAGGTGTCGCTCCTGAGCGACAACATGGCGCGTTCGAGCGGCATACTCGGCCTGCAGCCGTTCCACAGGCCCAGGCCGATGGCGGGCACGGCCGTGACGGTGCGCACGCGTCCCGGCGACAATCTCGCCATCCATCGCGCGTTCGACTTCTGCCGGCCGGGCGACGTGCTCGTGATCGACGGCGCGGGCGAAGTGACCCAGGCCCTGATGGGCGACATCATGTCGAGCTACGCGCAAAGTCTCGGCGTGCAGGGGCTCGTGATCGACGGCGCGATCCGCGACGTCGGCGCGATTCGCCAGCGCGACTTCCCGGTGTATGCGCGCGGCGTGACGCATCGCGGGCCCTACAAGAACGGACCGGGCGAAATCAACGTGCCGGTGACCATCGGCCGGATGGTCGTCAATCCCGGCGACATCATCGTGGGCGACGAGGACGGCTTGCTCGCGATCGCGCCCGCTGATGTGGAGACCGTCATTGCCGGCGCACGCCGGCAGGGCGAAAAGGAGGCAGCCGCATTGCAGGCGATCGCCGAAGGGCGCTTCGACCGCGCATGGGTGATGCCGCACATCGAGCGCATGAGAAGCGGCGCCTGATGAACCCAGGCGGCGTCAGGCGTTAAGATGCGCGCTGGAGCCTGTGCTCCCTCGCTCAACCGCAGATCCATTCTTGTTCCATGACCCGATACCTAGACGCTGCCGCGCTGCGCGAACTCGCCGAACACGCGGAGCAAATCGACCCGCCGCCCTGCACCTGCACGAAAACGCCGCTGGATGGCTGGCAATCGCAGCCGCTTTCGCTCGACGAGCGGCAACTGGAACAGATCGGCACGCTCGTTAGCGCGGACGAAGCCGAACCGACCTTCGCCGAACATCTGCCGGGAGAGACGGGCTACTGGTCGGAGAATGCGCCGATCGCGCCCCGGTACTTTCCGTATAACCGTTGCGGCGTGTGGAAATGCACGCTGTGCGAACGCCTATACCTTCGTTATACGGAAGGCGGCGGCTATTTCGTCGATCAGCGTATTCGCGCGTTGAAAGCGCATTTGATCGAGGACGTGCCGCTTTGAACTTCTGATTCCGGCGCGCTTATATTCCTGGTGAATCAAACGGGGGTCAGGCTTTTCCCTGGCCTCTCTTTCATTTCTGGCGGCTTGATCTTCGAATGACCGCCAATGTCGCTTTCGACTTCACAACCGAACCTTACATGCGTGTCCCGTTCGCACGCGGCTCAACCGACGCCGCGTCAAACTCCGCATCTCGATGTGCCCTCGCATCAAAACCTCAACGACAAGCTGAACCGCGCGCTTCAAGGCCATCGCGGCACTGCAGTGCAGGAAATGGCGCGGCGCAGCACGCCGAAATTCTTTCTCCGACCTGATCAATTCTGAGTTTCATTCCAGCAATAAAGGCGTGAACCGAAACTTACTGAGCGCGATGGTTCTATTCATCGACAAGTTTCTACAGCCATACATGCATACGCGCTTTTAAATAGAAACGATTAATTTCTTTGCTGTGCATTATTACCGCTCCTTGCGCATTCTTACGTCCAGATCGAAGCCCGCCATTCGGCCGCTTCAAGAAAATGGATGACGTGAGCCGCAGCGCGATGAGGATTCATCGAGACGCTCCCGCAGATTCCGAGAGGCATTCGCGTGTTGATCCACCTGTTCTGCTGCTCAAAGGAGCCGACTGATGAATAAACCCTTATTGGCCTTTCTACTCGCGGCGACGGTGGCCGTTGCCGGTTGCGGAGGCTCGGACTCCTCGAGTTCCAATCCGGCGTCGGCCGCGGCCACGCCGTCCGCGCCCAAACTGCTCTCGAACATCACCGTGCCCAATACGACGAGCCCGGCGTTCAGTTTCGATATCGGCTATGTGGAAGCGGGCCGGTACTATCTGGCCGATCGCAACAACAAGTCCGTCGATGTCGTCGATACCAAAACGAAAGCGCTGCTCGCGCAGATTCCGGGTAACTTCACCGGTGCGGGCGCGAGCACCGATGCGTCCGGACCTGACGGCATCGTAGGCGTGACGGGAATGAATACGCTGTACGTAGGGGACGTCGATAGCGTGAAGATCGTCGACACGTCCGCGATGCAAACGGTCAAGACGATCCCCATCAGCACGTCGGGCTCGCGCGTCGATGAAGGCTGCTACGATCCCGACGACCATCTCGTCATGTTTGCGAGCCCCGGCGACACGCCGCCCTACGTGACCTTCATTTCGACCACGACGCAAACTGTCGTGAACAAACTGGTATTCAACGGCTCTTCAGGCCTGGAAGCCTGCGTGTACGATCCGGCCTCGAAGAACTTTCTCATCAACAACGACGGCACCACCGCCAACCCCGACGGCGAACTCGACGTGATCGCCGCCAGTTCGGTCACGTCGGGCGCGCCTGCGGTGAGCAAGGCGTTTGCGCTCGGCAAATGCGGCCCCGCGGGCTTGCGCTCGGTCCCAACAGCGACGTGCTGATTGGTTGCGATCCTTCCGCAGGCGATCCGCTCATCACGCTGATCCTCGATCGCAATACGGGTACGCAACTCGCGTCGGTGCCGTTCGGCGGCGTGGACCAGGTGGCTTTTGATCCCGCGTCGAACCGCTACTTCCTGCCTGCGCGCCACTACGTCACGAGCGGCACCGCGGCATCTTCGGGCTTTACGCCGACCATGGGTGTGATCGACGGCGCGACGCGCAAGCTCATTTACACCGTGGCGGTGGGGACAGGCGCGCACTCGGTGGGCATCGACAGCAGCCTCGGCGAGGTGTTCGTGCCGTACCAGCCCGGGTCGGCGGCATTCCCGAATGGCGGGATATCGGTGTTCTCGACACAATAGAGGAAGGCCCTGCCTGGCGCTCAGCCAGCGGACGTGAGGAACGTCCGCTGGCATTTCTGCTTCTTCGTCTTATTCGGCCCATCGCTGACTTACGGTTATGATGTTTCGCACCGTGCGGGCTCCGCGAGCCCGCACACATTCCAACATCATTCAACCAGCGCATGGGTATTCGGGAACTCGCCAAAGTATTGAAGCTGTCCGTTTCGACCGTGTCGCGCGCCTTGAACGACAGCGACGAGGTGAGCGCCGAAACGCGCGAGCGCGTGCGCGCCGCCGCGCTCGAGCATGGCTACGCGCCAAGCAAGTCGGCCGCGAGCCTGCGCCGTGGGCGGCTCGATATCGTCGGGCTGATGCTGCCGGTGCGGCGCGAGGAAGAGACCTACACGCTCGGCATTTTCATGAAGCTGGCGGACGGCCTGCAGTCGGTCCTGTCGCGGCACGGCATGGATCTCGTCATGTATTCGAGCGAGTCGTGGGACGACGAGTTCGCGCGGCTGCGGCGCATTGTCGAGCGCCGTCATGTGGACGGCGTGATTCTCGCAGGCACGCGGCGGCACGACGAACGGCTCGATTACGTCGCGAGCCGCCAATTCCCGTTCGTGGCGCTCGGCCGCAGCGAGTCGGGCGGCGATCACGCATGGGTCGATCTGGACTTCGAGGGGGCCGTCGCCGAAGGTGTCGAACGGCTCGTCGCACAAGGGCATCGCCGTATTGCGCTCGCCGTTCCTGGCGGCGACGCGATGCAGGCGCATATCTACCTGCGCGCATGGAAGAAGGCGATGAAAAAGCACGGGCTGCCCGTGCCCGAAGGCTTCGTGCAGCGCAACGAGCTCTCCGAGCGCGGCGGCTATCTCGCGACCGAGGCGCTGCTCAAGCTGGGCGTGCCGCCCGATGCGCTCATGTTCCAGAGCGACTGCATGGCGATCGGCGCGTACCGCAAGCTGCACGAAACGGGCAGGGCGCCGGGCCGCGATCTGGCGATTTCGGGCGGCGTGCTGGCGGGCGAAGTGTCGGAATACCTCGCGCCGCGCCTCTCCGGCTTCACGCTCGACGCCTATGGACTGGGGCAGCGCCTCGCGCAGGCGCTGCTTGCGCAGTTCCCGGATCTCGGCGACACCTACCGCGCCGCGCGCGAGCCGCTGCTGTGGCCGCTCACGCTGCGCGAGCGCGACGACGATGCGGTGACGTCCGAGGCCGCTCGAGGCTAGTCCGCACCCGCTGCCGTCGGCATTGCGGTTTCCGCGAATCGGCATTGCGATTTTCGCAGGCAGCTTGACAGCGCTACCTGCAGAAGCAACTATTTGCCTGTTTCCGGAAACGTTTCCGGAAAAAGCGGTTGCAGCGGCACGGGCCCCGCCTGGCCCCAGAAAAGAGCCTGAAAGAAAGCGCGATTCTCAACGCGCGAAAACGGAGACAGCATGAAGAAGCTACTTGCCGCATCCGCGGCCATTGGTTTGGCATTCTCGCTTTCCTGTGCGTCGCTGCATGCCGCGACGCTCTCGGTCTGGGCCGTGGACGAGCCCGACGACTACACCGCGAAGATGGCGCAGGAGTTCGGCAAGCTGCATCCCGATGTCCATGTGCAGATCCGCAAGGTCGGCTTTGCGGCGCTCAACGACGAAACCATGCGCGCCGTGATGTCCGGCAACATGCCGGACGTCGTGCCGATCGACAACCCGAACACGGCGATGTTCGCTTCGAAGAACGCGCTGCTCGATCTCGACCCGTACCTCGCGAAGTCGAAGGTCATCGACGCGAAGCAGATCTTCCCCGGTCCGCTGAAAAACGCCACCTGGAACGGCAAGGTGTATGCGATTCCGCGCGGCACGAACACGCTCGCGCTGTACTACAACAAGGACATGTTCAAGGCCGCCGGGCTCGACCCCGAGCACGCGCCGCAGACCTGGGACGAACTCTATACCGACGCGCAAAAGCTCACTGACGCGAAGAAGGGTGTGTACGGCCTCGCGTTTTCCGCCATCAACACGGAAGAGGGCGTGTTCCAGTTCCTGCCGTTCGTGCAGGCCGCGGGCGCGGACTGGGACCGCATGAGCGATCCGGGGGCCGTGCGCGCGGCCGCGTTCTGGCAGAAGCTGCTGGACAGCAAGGTCGCTTCGCCGGACACGCTCACGCATAGCCAGTCGGAGGCGGCGGCCACGTTCATCAACGGCAATGCCGCGATGGACATCGACGGGCCGTGGGAACTCGGCGCCGTGGAAAAGGGCGCGAAGTTCAAGTGGGGCGTGGCGCTCCTGCCCGTCGAGAAGGCGGGTGGCCCGCGCGCCTCGGCGCTCGGCGAGCAGAATCACGCGATCCTGCGCGGCGCAAAGAACCCGGATGTGGCCTTCCAGTTCCTCGAATACATGTATGCGCAGCGCGGCCGCGACTGGAACGAATTCGGCATGCTGCCGCCGTCGAAGGACACCGTGACGCCGGACCCGAAGTGGCCGCAGGCGTACAAGGTCTTCAACGAGCAGATGCAGTACGCCCGTCCGCGTGGTCCGAACCCGAACTGGCCGAGAATCTCGAAGTCGATTTCCGACGCGGTCCAGTCCGTGCTGACGCATCAGGCCACGCCGCAACAGGCCATGGCGGCCGACGCGCAGACGGTGCAGGCCGCAGCGAAGTAAGCATGCCGAAGTATGGCATCGAGGTTGTTGCCGCCCGGGGAACCACGGTTCCTCGGGCGCCGTCCCGCCTTTGAGCAAAGAACGCCATGAACACACTTTCGCGCCGCGCTCCGCGCGACCCGGCTGCGGGGCTTCTGCGCCGCTTGCCGCGCGCCCATGCCTTCGAGATCTCGCTGGCGGTGTTCGCGCTGCTGTATCTGCTGGTGTTTGCGGGGCTGCCGCTGATCTACAACATCGTCCTGTCGTTTCAGCAGGTCGATCTGATGGCGCCCGCCACGCTGTTGCGGCCGTTCGTCGGGCTCGCGAACTATCGCGATGTGTTCAGTCGCCCCGAGATGCACCAGGTGATCGTGAACACGGTGCTGTTCGTCGGGCTCTCGCTCGTTTTCCAGGTGGTGATCGGTTTTCTGCTGGCGCTGCTGTTCGCGCAGGACTTTCCGTTCGCGAGCCTCATGCGCGGCCTGTTTCTCGCGGGCTGGATCATGCCGGGGCTCGTGGTCGGCGTGATCTGGAAGCTGATTTTCGCAGGCGATTATGGCGTGCTCAATCATGTGCTGATGCAAACGCACATCCTGCAGGAGAAGATCTTCTGGCTCTCCGATCCGCACTGGTCGCTCTATGCAGTGATCGCCGCGAACGTCTGGCTTGGCGTGCCGTTCAACATGCTGCTGCTTTCGGTCGGGCTCGCGGCCATTCCGGCCGATCTCTACGAAGCGGCCGAACTCGATGGCGCGAATGCGCTGCAGCGTTTCATCGGCATCACGCTGCCGATGATGAAGGCCACGCTCGGCGCCGTGATCGCGCTGGGCGCGATTCTGACGATGCAGCAGTTCGACCTGATCGCGGCGCTCACGCAAGGCGGTCCGGCCAACTCTTCGCTGGTTGTGCAGTACTGGTCGTGGCAGCTTTCCTTGCAGACTTTCGAGGTGTCGGCGGGCTCGGCGGTGGCCACGGTCATGCTGGTGCTCGTGCTGATCGTCGCGGTGATCTACGTGCGGTCCACGCGCAACGAAAGGATGGTCTGAGATGAGGCGCTCAACCAGGATGAAGCGCTACGTACTGTTCGTCATCGCGCTGTACGTCACGGCGGTCTATCTGTTCCCGCTGTACTGGATGTACATCACCGCATTCAAGAGCGCGAGCGAGATGTTCCAGTATCCGCCCACGTTCTGGCCGCAGCATCTGCAATCGCACCTGTGGGAGGTGTTCAGCAGCAGCGGCATGGGCAACTTCCTGTGGAACTCGTTCGTGACCGCATGCGGCACGGTGGCGGTGACCGTGTTCGTTGGCACCGGCGCTGCTTATGCACTCGCGTTCGTGCAGAACCGCTGGACCAGTGTCGCGATCTTCGCGGTGCTGGTGCTGCAGGCGCTGCCGTCGAGCCTCATGGTCACGCCGATCTTCACGGCGTTCAAGATGCTTGGGTTGCTCGACACGCCGCGCCTCGCCGTGGTGCTCGCGCAGATCACCAAGACGCTGCCGTTCTATATCGTGCTGTGCCGCCCGAGTTTCGTGCAGGTGCCGCGCGAGCTGCGCGACGCGGCGCTCGTGGACGGCGCAACGCCGGCGCGCGCGTTCTTCGGCGTGATCCTGCCGCTCGCGGTGAACGGCATTCTCGTCTCGGCGATCCTAGTGTTCCTGCAATCGTTCGGCGAGTACGTCTACGCCCGCTCGCTGATTCTCGACGACCAGTATCAGACCGCCACGGTGGGCCTCTCGGCATTCGTCGGCGCGACCAAGGTCGACTGGATCGGCATCATGACCTATTCGGCCATTTTCGTTACGCCCATCCTAGTGGCGTTCATGCTGCTGCAACGCAAGATCGTCGCCGGGCTGACGGCCGGCGCGCTCAAGTAACGCATACGGAGAATCGCTGTGGATCGCATACAGATCGAGCGCCTGAGCAAGAGCTACGGAGCCGTGCAGGTGTTGAAGGACATCGATATCAGCGTGCCCGAAGGGTGTTTCGTCGCGCTGGTCGGGCCGTCGGGATGCGGCAAGTCCACCTTGCTGCGCACCATTGCCGGGCTCGAACCGATCACGGGCGGCACGCTGCGCATCGACGGCCAGGTCGTCAACGACGTGCCGCCGCGCAAGCGCGACGTGGCGATGGTGTTCCAGAGCTACGCGCTCTACCCGCACATGAACATCGAAAAGAACATGTCGTATTCGCTGCGGCTGCGTCGCGCTGCGCCGAAGGTCATTCGCGAGAGTATCGACGGCGTGGCGCGCACACTGGGCCTCGATCATCTGCTCGCGCGCATGCCGCGCCAGTTGTCGGGCGGCCAGCGCCAGCGCGTGGCGATGGGTCGCGCCATCGTACGCAATCCGAATGTATTTCTGTTCGACGAACCGCTCTCGAATCTCGATGCCGCCCTGCGCGTGCATATGCGCACGGAAATCCGCAAACTGCATCAGCGGCTGTCCGCGACTTCGGTGTACGTCACGCACGACCAGATCGAGGCGATGACGATGGCCGATCACGTGGTCGTGATGCGCGCCGGCGAAGTCGAGCAGCAGGGCGCGCCGCTCACGCTCTATCACCGGCCTGCCAATCGCTTTGTCGCGGGCTTCATCGGCTCGCCGTCGATGAACTTCATCGAGGCCGTAATTGGACCGGACGGGCGCAGCGCGCAGTTCGGCGGCATGCAGGGCGGGGCCGCGCAGACGCTCGACCTGGGCCGTACGCTGCCGGCGGGCGCCGAGGTCTGGATCGGCCTGCGTCCCGAGCATCTGCAGTTGCACCGCGAAGCGCGTGGGTTGCGCGGTGTGATCGACACCGTGGAGACCACGGGCTCCATGAACTTCATCGCGGTGAAACTCGATGGCGTAGCGGCGCCCGTGATGATCGCGCAAGCGGGCGTGTGCGCCATGCGCAGCGGCGAGGCGATCGGACTCGACATCGCAGGCGAGCACATCCACGTGTTCGACAGGAAGACCGAGCGGGCGCTTTAGACACACCGCAGGTGCTTACGGATTGGCTGTTCAATAAGCTATGAGTAGATCTAAATGAAAATCAGCGATGGCAACTGGTTGATCCGGGACGGCCTGAACGTCTCGTACTCGGCGTCGCCGCACAGCGTGGAGATCGTCGGCGACGAACTGCTGGTGCATGTGGCGCCCCGCGACGTGTCGAACCGCGAACGGCAGCTCGACACGGGCCTCTTCACGTGGCGCTTCTTTTCACCGCAAAGCGGCGTGATCGGCGTGCGCGTCGAGCATTTCGCCGGCACGCTCGATCGCGGCCCGCATTTCACGCTCCAGCGCACGAACACGGAAGTGGTCACGCACAACACCGAGACGGAGGCGAGCCTCACCAGCGGCTCGCTGACCGTGCGCATCGTCAAGACGGGCGACTGGTCGGTGGATTTCCTGCGCGACGGCGAGCGCATCACGGGCAGCGGCTTTCGCGCGAGCGGCCAGGTCCACGACACCAATCAGCAGGGTGCAGCGTTCATGTTCGAGCGGCTCGATCTGGGCGTTGGCGAGAACGTCTATGGGCTCGGCGAGCGCTTTACGGCATTCGTGAAGAACGGGCAGGTGGTCGAAAGCTGGAACCGCGACGGCGGCACGGGCACCGAGCAGGCGTACAAAAACGTGCCGTTCTATCTGACCAACCGCGGCTACGGCGTGCTCGTGAATCATCCGGAAAACGTGTCGTTCGAGGTGGCCAGCGAGAAGGTGGCGAAGGTGCAGTTCAGCGTGGCAGGCGAGCGGCTCGAATACTACGTGATCGACGGCCCCACGCCCAAAGCCGTGCTGGAGCGCTTCACGCAGCTGACCGGGCGCCCGGCGCTGCCGCCCGCGTGGTCATTCGGCCTGTGGCTCACCACGTCGTTCACCACGAACTACGACGAAGCGACGGTGAATCACTTCATCGACGGCATGGCTGAGCGCGGCATCCCGCTGCACGTGTTTCACTTCGACTGCTTCTGGATGAAGGCCTTCCACTGGTGCGACTTCGAGTGGAACCGCGAGACCTTTCCCGATCCGCAGGGCATGCTCGCGCGGCTCAAGGCGCGCGGGCTGAAGATCTGCGTGTGGATCAATCCGTATATCGCGCAACCCTCGCCACTGTTCGCCGAAGGCATGGCGAAAGGCTATCTCCTGCGCAAGCCCAACGGCGATGTGTGGCAGTGGGACCGCTGGCAGCCCGGCCAGGGCATCGTCGACTTCACGAATCCCGCCGCGGCCCAGTGGTATGCGGGCCATTTGCGGCGTTTGCTGGAAATGGGCGTGGACTGCTTCAAGACGGATTTCGGCGAGCGCATTCCGACCGACGTGGTCTACCACGACGGCTCCGATCCGCAGAAGATGCACAACTACTACAGCTACCTCTACAACAAGGTGGTGTTCGACGTGCTGCGCGACGTGCGCGGCGAGGGCGAAGCGGTGGTGTTCGCGCGTTCCGGCACCGTGGGCAGCCAGCAGTTGCCCGTGCATTGGGGCGGCGACTGCAGCGCGACCTACGAATCGATGGCCGAGACGTTGCGCGGCGGCCTCTCGCTGGGCCTGAGCGGCTTCGGCTTCTGGAGCCACGACATCGGCGGATTCGAGCACACCGCGCCCGCCGACGTCTACAAGCGCTGGTGCGCGTTCGGGCTGCTGTCGAGCCACAGCCGCCTGCACGGCAGCAAGTCGTATCGCGTTCCATGGCTGTTCGACGACGAAGCCGTCGACGTGGTGCGCCATTTCACCGAATGGAAGTCGCGCCTCATGCCCTACCTGTTCGACGCCGCGCAGCAGGCGGTCGATCACGGGACGCCGATGCTGCGCGCCATGCTGCTGGAGTTTCCCGGCGACCCGGCCTGCGAGCATCTGGACCGCCAGTATCTGCTCGGCGAATCGCTGTTGGTGGCGCCGGTCTTCAACGCCGCGGGCGACGTGGACTTCTGGCTGCCGGCGGGGCGCTGGACACATCTGATCACGGGCCGGCAGGTCGAGGGCGGCAGGTGGGTGCGCGAGCGGCACGGGTTCCTGAGCCTGCCGGTCTACGTGCGGCCGAATACGCTGCTCGCGATCGGCGCCGAGGACCAGCGTCCCGACTACGACTACGCATCGCGCAGCGAACTGCATCTGTTCGAACTGGCCGATGGCGCGAGCGCGGCCGTGACGCTGCGCGACCAGCGCGGCGCGCGCGTGACACAGGTGAGCGTGACCCGGCGCGGCGATACGCTGAATGTGCGCTACGACGGCGTGAAGGGAGCGCTACCGCTGACGCTGCGGCAATGGCCCGAGCTGCGCGATGCCGGTGGGCTGAAGTCGCAAGCCGGGGAGTTGGGCGTGCAGGTGCAGTTGCCGGCGGGTGACGGAGAGGTCGTGTTGCGCATTCAGGCTTAACAAGGCGCTACGCGAAGCATTGCGGACGGCAGAAATACAACTGGCCCGCCATCGCAACACACTGCGATGGCGGGCCAGAAGGCAACGACTACAAAGCGCGGCTATTCAGCCTGGCGGCTTACTGCGCAGCCTGACCGGCTTGCGACGAACCGTTGTTCACGCCGCCCACTGCGCTGTTTTGCGCAGCGACGCGAGCTTCAGCAGCCTGAACGTTCGCCGGATATTCATTGGGGTTCGAACGTGCCGGATTGAAGCCGGCCTTTTCGACCTGGACCATGTCTGCACGGACTTGTGCGCGGGTCACGGGCTGGTTCGACTGGGCGAACACGGCAACGGGAGCAGCGAGGGCGGCAGCGATAACAACGGCTTGGACGAGCGATTTCATGACTAACCTCCAGATTTACTTTCTTCTTGAACTGCCTACAGGGTTGTAAGCAGCGGTGAAGTCAGTGTAGGAGGGTCAGGGACTAGGGTAAATACCTAATAGCCGAATTCACTGTTTCCGCCAGGAGAACAATCCGGGCACGACCGTGGCGCCAGCCCACCATTTCCCGAACGAGACGGGAGCGAGCGGGGTCAGACCATGCCGGGCACGACGCCGACCGTATCGACGAACTCGGTCTTGCCCATGCCGCGCGACTTGGCCCGGTACATGGCGCTGTCCACGGCGCGCATCAGGGTTCGTGCATCGAGCGAGCGGCTGCCGCTGCCTTCCGTGAGCAGGCACACGCCGATGCTGCACGACACGGTCACCGGATAGCCGCCCACGGTGCGCATGTTGGCGAGAATCGCGTGGATGCTGTTGGCGACGGTGAGCGCGTCGTTCTTGTCGTAGACGTGCCGCGCCAGCACCACGAACTCGTCGCCGCCCAGGCGTGCGAGCGTATCGCCGCGCCGCATGCGCCGCACCAGTGCCGCGGCGAAGCTGCGCAGCAGTTCGTCGCCCACCGCGTGCCCGAAGGAGTCGTTCACTTCCTTGAAGCCGTCGAGATCGACGAGCAGCATCGCCGTGCGATCGACCTCGGCGGTGCGCGTAAAGAGCGTGCGCCCGATGGCCTGCTCGAGACGCACACGGTTGTAGAGCCCGGTGAGCGGATCGGTCGATGCCTGGCGTTCCAGCCGGTGAACGAGCACCGCCAGATAGATGGACGTCGCAACGATGCTGAGCGCAATGCCAAGCGCGGCCGTGATATTGGCGCCCCACCACGGTTGCCAATGCATCAGGCCCATGATGCCGACGAGCGCCACGACACAGGAAAGGCCCAGCATGCGCTGGCCATAGCGGCAGCCCGCGCCGACCAGAAACCAGAAGGCCACCCACAGGAGCGGCAGCGCGGCCGTTCCGCCCACGGCCAGCGCGCCGGTGACGATGGCCTGATCGGCGATCGTGGCGAGCGTGAGGCGCACGAGCGAGCGCGCTGGCGCGACGGTGACTGCACCATACGATATGACGCCGAACGCCACATAAGCAGTGACCGCCAGAAGCGTGGCGTAGACGTGGGTCGAGCGATAGATCGAGCAGGCAACGAGGTAGGCGAGAAGCACGACGGAACCGAGCGTGATGCGCAGTACGGCCTGCTCCTTCTCTGGGTCCTTCGGAAATGCGCGAAACAACGCTTTCCCGGGCCAGGAATGTGTTTCCGTCTCGCCCATGGCAGCCCCCCGCTGTAATTCTGTATTTTGTCGCCCGGTAGTGTACCCCACACATACTGCGTGTCGAGGCGCTAAAAAAACGAAATTTCAACGCGCAGGACGGCGACGCGTGTGGCAATGCGACTTCGCGCCGAATGACCGATACTGTGACGCACATCGCGTGCAATTCATCGGTATCGCATACGCTCGGTCAATCCATCAAAGGAGGCGTCATGGGTAGGGAAGGTCTGGAAAAGCAGGGCATGTCGTGTGAGCGGCTCGCGCGTATCGAACGCTTTCTCGAAGAGAACTACGTCGCGACCGGCACGCTCGCGGGCACCGTCACGCAGGTGTGGCGGCGCGGCGAACTCGCGCTGAGCTCGGTGCTGGGTCTCGCCGACCGCGAACGGCGCACGCCGATGGCCGAGGACTCGATCTTCCGCATCTACTCGATGACCAAACCCATTACGTCGGTGGCGATCATGATGCTGGTCGAGGAGTGCAAGATCGCGCTCGACGACCCCGTCAGCAAGTACATCCCGTCGTGGGAAAAACTTGGCGTGTACGCGGGCGGTTTCATGGAGAGCTTCCAGACGCGCGCGAGCGCGCGCCCGATGCGCGTGGTCGACCTGTTGCGGCACACCTCGGGGCTGACCTACGGGTTTCAGCAGAACACCAATGTCGATGCGGCCTACCGCAAGCTGAAGGTGGGCGAGCTTGCGACCGCGGGCACGCTCGACGACATGATCGAGAAGCTGGCCACGCTGCCGCTGGAATTTTCGCCGGGCGAGGCCTGGAACTATTCGGTTTCCACGGACGTGCTCGGCTATCTCGTCGGCAAGATCAGCGGCATGGCCTTCGAGGACTTTCTGAAAACGCGGATCTTCGACCCGCTCGGCATGGTCGACACGGCGTTTTACGTGCCGCAGGAGAAGGTGTCGCGCTTTTGCGCCTGCTATGCCATCGGCGCGCTCGGCTCGAAGGTCGTTGCCGAAAAAGGTCCGGAGCTGCAGGACGATCCTCACACGAGCCCGTATCGCGAGCCGCCCTCGTTCGTTTCGGGCGGTGGCGGCCTCGTTTCCACGGCGGCGGATTACATGCGGTTCGCGCGCATGCTGCTGCGGGGCGGTGAGCTGGACGGCGTGCGGCTGCTGGGGCCGAAGACCATCGCGCTGATGACCGCCAACCATCTGCCTGGCGGTGTCGACCTGCCTCGCCTCTCGCGCTCGATGTTCACCGAAGCGGCTTACGAAGGCGTGGGCTTCGGGCTCGGCTTCGCCACGACGATTGCGCCCGCATCCACGCTGATTCCGGGCAGCGCGGGCGACTTCTTCTGGGGCGGCGCGGCCAGTACCTTCTTCTGGGCCGATCCTCGCGAGGACATGATCGTGCTGTTTCTCACCCAGCTTCTGCCTTCGACTGCGTATCCGATTCGCCGGCAGTTGCGCACGCTCGTTTACAGCGCGATTACGGAGTGCGAACGCTGAGGATCGCGTTTAGCGTGCGCGAGTGGCCATGAAAATATAAGAGGCCTGTTACCTGGATTTTGGCGGTTGTTGTGGGGGTTGGGGCGGCCCCCGAGCCGGGCAGCCGCCATTATCCTGCTCTCGAGGGCCGAGACTCAGTGACGCTTGCCCAGCTTCTCCAGCAGCGCCTTGGCGGCCGGCCCCGACGACGCGGGGTTCTGCCCGGTGAGCAGTAGCCCGTCTTCGAGCACATACGGCTGCCAGTCGGGGCCCTTCGAATAGTTGCCGCCCTTCGCCTTGAGTTCGTCTTCGACGAGGAACGGCACCACCTTGGTCAGGCCAACCGCTTCTTCTTCGCTGTTCGTAAAGCCCGTGACCGACTTGCCGTTGACGAGCGGCTTGCCATCGGGACCCTTCACGTGGCGCAGCACGCCGGGCGCGTGGCAGACGAGATCGACGGGCTTGCCGGCTGCGATCGTGCGCTCGATCAGGCCGATAGAGTCCGGGTCTTCTGCGAGATCCCACATCGGACCGTGGCCGCCGGGGTAGAAGACGGCGTCGAATGCGTCGTGGGCGACATCCTTGAGCTTTGCCGTGTTGGCCAGATCCGCCAACGCAGCCGGGTCGGCTTCGAAGCGACGCGTCAGGTCGGTCTGAAAGTCCGGCTCGTTGCTCTTGGGGTCGAGCGGAGGTTTGCCGCCCTTGGGCGACGCGAGCACGATCTGCACGCCGGCGTCCTTGAACACGTAGTACGGCGCGGCGAGTTCCTCGAGCCAGAACCCGGTCTTGCGTCCCGTATTGCCCAGCTCGTCGTGCGAAGTCAAAACCATAAGAATCTTCATGACGCTCTCCTTGAATGCGTACGTTTTCACAACGAATTGCGCTCGGCCCGCTCTCGAGCGGGCGCGCGCGCGCTTACTTGATGAGTCCCTTCTGTCTTCGATAGACGTCGGTAGGCAGGCCACCCCATCCCCAGTTTTCCGTTGGCACTTCTTCGATGACGACGAAGGTCGCCTCCAGCGGTTTGTTCAGCACGTCGAGCAGGAGCTGGCTCACGCCCTTGATGAGCTGGGCCTTTTCTTCCGCCGTGACGGAGTCCGTGCCGGGCCGCGTGCCCTCGCGTGTAACCTGAATTGTGACGATCGGCATTTCGCTTTCCTCGATGGTGATCGCTGCGGGGAGCGCCGGCGAGCGGCGCTCCCTCGTCGGCCCGGTGGGGCCCCGTGGAGCGCAGTGCGCCCGCAGTGCGCCTTTAGTACGCCTTTAGTGGCCGGCGACCTGGCCGCCGTCGACGTGGAGGATTTCGCCCGTCACGAACGGTGCCGAGTCGAGATAGAGGATGGCATTCACGATGTCGCTCATCTCGCCCATATGGCCCATCGGGTGCAGCGCGCCGAGTGCGGCGTGGGTTTCGGGCGCGTGCATCGGCGACTTGATGATGCCGGGCGATACCGCGTTGGCGCGAATGCCGCGCTTCGCGTACTCGATCGCCAGCGAGCGTGTGGCGGCGGCGAGACCGCCCTTGCTCAGCGAGGCCAGCACCGACGGCACGCCGTCGATCGCGTGATCGACGAGCGTCGTCGTGATCGTGAGGACGTGGCCGCTCTCGTGCTTTTCCATCTCGGCAATGGCGAGCTGCGTGATATGGAAGAAACCGTCGAGGTTGGTGCCCTTGATCGCTGCGTAGTCTTCCGCGGTGTATTGCGTGAACGGCTTCGCGATGAAAATGCCCGCGTTGTTGATCAACGTATCGACACGGCCAAAGCGCGAGACGGCCGTTTCGATGACGCGGCGCGCCGTGGCCGGATCGGCGATATCGCCGGCCACTGCGACGAGATCGCTATCGTCAGTCTGTTTGATGTTGCGCGAGGTCGCGACCACCTTGTGGCCGAGTGCGCGGAATGCCTTGGCCGCTTCGGCGCCGATGCCTTGCGATGCGCCGGTGATCACGATGACTTTGGGGGCTTGACTCATATGAACCTCGAAGTAAGTTGGACTCTGTTTTTGATCGGGCTTGCTGCTCCGATGACGACCAATTTACGCATCCATGCCCCCGGTTTGAATACAGGACGCGGACAAACAGTTGTGAGTCGCAGGAACAAATGACTGCAGGTTGGGCGTGACGGCGCGCAGCGAATGAACTTCATGTGGATGACGCCTGTTTCGCTTTGGATAACTGACTAAAGTGGTCCGGTCTGACCGCGTGAGTGCTCACACGCGGATCACTGCGAGCCTCAGGAGGCCTGCGTGCGCGGATCGTGGTCGAATTCGAGCCTGATCCCGCCCGGCTCGTACACCATGGTGTGGCGCTTCGGACCCGGGCCGAGGTTCTCCGGCGCAAACTCGATTTTCACGCCCGGCCACGCGGACACGCGCGAGAAGATATCGTTGAGCGCCGCTTCGCTGCCTACGCGCAAGGCAAGATGATGCAGGCCCACATGGGTCTTGCGGTCGAACTCGACCAGGTTGCTTGGGTCGGTCACCTGCCAGAGGGTCAACATGACGTGACCGTCCGAAACGAACGCCGCCGGATAACTCGGTCTTTCGCCAACCTGTTTCCAGCCCAGGCAATTCACGAAGAAGTCACGCGTGAGATTCAGGTCGCGCACGGTCAGTCCGACATGATCGATGCCCAGCGTAAGCGGTTTGTCAGTCATGCTTCGATTCTCCTGAATAAAGAGTGCGTCGATCCGGCGTTGCGCACTTCACGGATCGAAATCCTACCGAAACAATATAGCTGTGAAGATCGGCGTCGATTATCGCTTGCCGGTCACATCACTTTTTACACGGTGTATCGCGTCGCGCGCAGAAGGCGGTTGGGCGCTGCATCGAGGCGCCGGCCCGTCCCATGCGGCCGCGAAAACTTCCTTGCACACATCTGCAATGTCAGATATAGTCCGCATCAGATATCGAGGAGGGCAATCGATGAGCGATCCCGTCAATGAAGATTTCGAGCGCACGCAGAAGCTGGTGTTCGTGCTCGGTCAGGCGCACCACCTGATGACCACCGAACTCAGGGCAGGGCTCAAGGACGCCGGACTGAACCTCCAGGAGCGCGGCATTCTGCTGACGCTGGCCGGCGGGAGCGCGAAAACGCCGGCGGCGCTGGCGAAGCTGCTGGGCGTCCACCCGGCCCGGATGACCCGCGTGCTGGACAAGCTCGAAACCAGCGGGCTCGTGGAGCGCGCGCGCAACGGCACGGACCGGCGCCTCGTGGACGTCTCGCTGACGCGGGAGGGCCGCTCGGTCGCGGCCCGCAACGCAGACGTTGCCCCTGGCGCCTGGAGCGAGCGGCTCTCGCACTTCTCGAAGTCCGACTTCGACGCCTTGAGCACGCTGCTTTCCAGATTGCTCCACGGCTAGGGCGGCTTTTTTTTGCCCAATTATCAGACATGTCAGATAACGGCCCGTGCTTGACGGGACATTCGCATCCAGACGAGAGAACCTAACATGAATCCATCGATTAACCCAGGCGGGCCGGCCCAGCTGACCGGTGCGAAGTTCGCGCTCGGCACCTTCGCCGTGGCGCTCGCCACCTTTATGAACGTGCTGGATTCGTCGATTGCAAACGTCGCGATTCCCACGCTCTCCGGCAACCTCGGCGTGTCGATCGACGAAGGCACGTGGGTCATTACGCTGTTTGCCGCGGCCAACGCGGTGTCCATCCCGTTGACCGGGTGGCTGACGCAGCGCGTGGGCCAGGTCAAGCTGTTCGTCTGGGCGATCCTGCTGTTCGTGCTCTCGTCGGCAGCGTGCGGTATGGCCCCGAACCTGTTGACACTGCTCGTCGCCCGTATCGTTCAGGGCGCCGTCGCGGGGCCGCTGGTGCCGTTGTCGCAAGCCTTGCTGCTCGCTTCCTTCCCGAAGGAAAAGAGTTCGAACGCGCTGGCGCTGTGGGCGATGACCGCGACCGTCGGACCGATCGCGGGCCCGGCGCTCGGCGGCTGGATCACGGACAGTTACAGCTGGTCGTGGATCTTCTATATCAACGTGCCGGTCGGCCTCTTCGCCGCCGGCGTGATCTGGGCGATCTACCGCGACCGCGAGACGCCGGCACGCAAGCTGCCCATCGACAAGGTCGGGCTGATTTCGCTCATCGCGTGGGTCGCGCCGCTGCAGATCATGCTCGACAAGGGCAAGGACCTCGACTGGTTCAGCTCGCCGGTCATCTGGGCGCTCACGATCGTCGCCGCGGTCAGCTTCGTGTTCTTCCTGATCTGGGAATTGACTGAGGAAAAACCGATCGTCAACCTGCGGCTGTTCGCCAAACGCAACTTCCTCGGCGGCACGATTGCGATTTCCGTTGCCTACGCGATCTTCTTTGCAAACCTCGTGATCCTGCCGCAGTGGATCCAGGGCTTTCTGGGCTACCGCGCGGTGGATGCGGGGCTCGTCACCGCGCCGCTGGGGATTTTCGCCGTGATCCTGGCCCCCGTCATGGGCAAGGTCATGCCGCGCTCCGACCTGCGGGTGCTCGCCACGCTGGCGTTCGTGGGTTTCGCCGCCGTGTTCTTCATGCGCTCGAACTACACGACCGGCGTGGATGCGTGGACGCTGATTCTGCCGACGCTGCTGCAAGGGATTCCCACTGCGCTGTTCTTCACGCCGCTCACCGGCATCATCCTCTCGGGTCTGCGGCCCGACGAGATTCCGGCGGCCGCGGGCCTGTCCAACTTCGCGCGCATTTTCGCCGGCGCAGTGGGCACGTCGCTCATGAGCAACGCGTGGAACGACCGCACGATCCTCCATCACGCCCGGCTCGCCGAGCAGACGAGCGTGGAGAATCCGGCTTTCACCGGCGCCATTGCGCACCTGCAGGCGGCGCTGGGTGGCGGCATTCCCAAGGCCACGGCCTTTTACGCAACCTCGCTCAACGCGCAAGCCACCATGCTCGGGTTGAACGACATCTTCTGGATCTCGGCGGTGATCTTCATCGTCATCATCCCGCTGATCTGGGTGACGCGGCCGGTCAAGGGCAGTGGCGCGGGCGCGGCAGGCGCTGGCGGACACTGAATTCTGCAGTTGAACCCGGTTCAGACGGCAATGCACTAGCGTGTTTATATTGACAGTATCTGATAATGCAGATATTGTGCTGTTCAACACGGAGGATGTCGCGATGGACCACTATACGACGAAAAATTTCATGCTTACGGAAAGTGTCGGTTTCAGGATCGTCAAGGCGCGCAATGTGATCGTCGCGGAAATGGACGCGGCGCTCAAGGACCTCGGGATCACGGGCCAGCAAATGGGCATTCTGGTTTCCCTGATGCAGGATGTGGCGACCACGCCGTTCGAACTGTCGAAGTTGCTCGGCATCGATACGGGCCTCATGACGCGGATGCTGGACAAGCTGGAAACGAAGGGTCTGCTGGAGCGTTCCCGCGACGCAGACGACCGTCGTGTGGTCAATCTGCACCTCACGGCAAAGGGACTCAAAACGGCGGAGCAGATTCCGGAAGTCGCGCCGCAAGTGTTGAACGCACGCCTGCGCAAATTCACCAAGGCGGAGTTCGCCGAACTGAACCGCCTGCTTCGCAAGTTCGCAGACGACTAAACGGTGCGGCCGTGGTGCCGCGCTTTTTTTCGACCATTAATCTGATATGTCAGAAAATGAAATCTCAGACTTCTAGAGCAAGCATCGGTGCCCGTACGCTGAAGCTGGGCGTATCGGCGATCGCAATGGCCACGCTGGCGGCTTGCGCCAACTACGCGGGCATCCATAGCGACAAGCAGATGGCCCAGCCGCAACAGTTCGAGACGGCGCAGAGCCTGCCGCAGGAACAGGGGCACTGGCCGTCGGCCGATTGGGTCGACCAGTTCGGCGACGCGCAGCTGAAGGCGCTGATTGCCGAAGCGCTGCAGGGCAGCCCGAGCGTCGAGCAGGCCAAGGCGCGCGTGGCCCAGGCGCAGGCCTATAGCGAAACCGCGAAGGCGGGCACGCTGCCGCGCGTGGACGCCAGCTACACGCTCACGCGCCAGCAGTTCAGCAGCACGGCGCTGATTCCGCCGCCGTATGCCGGCTCGTGGCAGACCGAAAACAAGGGGCTGCTCACCGCATCCTACGATCTCGATCTGTGGGGCAAGAACCGCGAGGCGCTGCGCGCAGCCGTTTCGGAGACGGCCGCGAGCGAGGCCGACGAGGAAGTGGTCAAGCTCACGCTGGATACCTCGATCGCACGCACCTACAACCAGCTGGCGTGGCTCTACGCGTTGCGCGACATCGCGCAGGAAGAAGTCACGCGCCGCGAGCAGATCGACCGCATCACGGCGGGCCGCATTGCCACGGGCCTCGACACGCAGGTGGAACGCAAGACCGCGCAGGCGAACCTGGCGACGAGCCGCTCGCGGGTGAGCGCGCTCGACGGCAGCATTCTCACGACGCGCTACCAGTTGGCCGCGCTGCTGGGCAAGGGCCCCGACCGCGGACTCGCGATCACGCGGCCGACGCTCGGCGTAGGCGACGAGGTGCGTTTGCCGGACAACCTGCCCGCCGACCTCGTGAGCCGGCGCCCGGATATCGTCGCGGCCCGCTGGCGCGTGGACGCGATCACGCACGAGGTCAAGGAGGCGAAGGCCGAGTTCTATCCGGACATCAACCTGAGCGCCGCGCTCGGTCTCGACGCGTTCGGCTTCGGCCGCTTCCTGACCGCCGCGAGCCGCACGGCGTCGGTCGGCCCCGCGGTCCATCTGCCGATCTTCGACGGCGGCGAACTGCGTGCGCAGTTGAAGGGCCGCTACGCCGAGTTCGACTACGCCGTGGCCGCCTACGACCAGACGCTCATTGGCGCGCTCAGCGGCGTGGCCACGCAGCTCGCGCAGATCCATTCGAGCGACGCACAGCTCGTCGATGCCCAAACCGCACAGCAGGCGGCACGCGACGCCGACCAGCTAGCGATCACGCAATACAAGGGTGGCCTGACCAATCAGCTCACGGTGCTCAACGCCGACGTCACGGCACTGAACGCCGACGAAGCCATCGCCAACCTGAAGATGGATCGCCGCGACGAGCAGATCGCTCTGGCTTCGGATCTGGGTGGCGGCTACGTCGACACTTCGGCCGATACCGGCCACCACGCCGACGTTGCCGCGCAACCCGCCCCTCAAGCCAATTCCGTCATTGCCGCCGCACGTTGAACGGCATGTTTGCATACCCGTCAGGAGAACTGAAATGAGCGAAACGATCACGACCGACCGCAAGCCGGTGGATCAACTCGACGAGAAGAAAGGCGGCGCGCAAGCGGCCCCGGCCAACCACGACCAGCAGGCCACGCCCCCGGGCCGCCGCAAGCGCCTGATCGCGCTGCTCGGCGCCGTGACGTTGATTGCGGGCGCGGCGTATGGCGCGTACTACTTCACGGAAGGCCGCTTTCACGAATCGACCGACGACGCCTATGTGAGCGGCAATCTCGTGCAGCTCACGCCGCAGGTCACGGGCACGGTGGTGGCCGTCAACACCGACGACACGCAGATCGTGAAGCAGGGCGACCCGGTCGTGACGCTCGATCCGGCCGACGCAAGAATCGCGCTGGCCGATGCCGAAGCGTCGCTCGGCCAGACCGTGCGTCGCGTGAGCGGCCTCTATGTCAACAACGACTTCTATGCGGCGAACGTAGCGCAGCGCGAATCGGACCTGGCCCGCGCCAACGACGATCTGCGCCGGCGCACGGCGGTGGCGGACTCGGGCGCCGTTTCGGCCGAAGACATCGCCCACGCGCGCGACGCCGTACAGGCCGCCCAGGCCGCGCTCGACGCCGCACGCCAGCAAGGGGCGGCGAATCACGCGCTGACCGATCGCACGTCGGTCGAACAGCATCCGGACGTGCAGGCGGCCGCCTCGAAAGTGCGTGCGGCCTGGCTCGCCTATGCGCGCGATACCTTGCCCGCGCCTGTGACGGGTTATGTGGCGCAGCGCCAGGTGCAGGTGGGCGAGCGCGTGTCGCCCGGCACGCCGCTGTTGGCGATCGTGCCGCTCGACGGCGTGTGGGTGGATGCGAACTTCAAGGAAGTGCAGCTCAAGCACATGCGCATTGGCCAGCCGGTGACGCTCACTGCCGATGTCTACGGCTCGAGCGTGAAGTATCACGGTCGTATCGAAGGCTTCTCGGCGGGCACGGGCAGCGCCTTCGCGACGCTGCCGGCGCAGAACGCCACGGGCAACTGGATCAAGATCGTGCAGCGCCTGCCGGTGCGTATCGCGCTCGATCCACGCGAACTCGCGGCGCGTCCGTTGCGCATCGGCCTTTCGATGACGGTGGATGCCGATATTCACGACGAATCGGGCTCACGGCTCGGCGCGGCGCAAAACACGCGCTATCGCACCGACGTCTTCGCGCAGTACGACGCGCAAGCCGACGGCGAGATCGAAAAGATCATCAAGCAAAACGAAATCGCTGCGGCTGCCACTGCGTCACAACCCTCGCCGCAGCGTGTGGCGGCGCGCGATCATAAGGGCAACGCGGGCTAAGGAAGTCTGGCGGCCCGGCAAAGCGCTTGCGCATCCGCGGCAAGCGCTTTGGGCACCGCCTCGCGCAGGTAATCCATGAACGTCTTGATCTTGGCGTCGAGGAACTTGCGCGAGGCGTGCACCGCATAGGCAGTGAGCCTCTGCAGACGATACTCGGGCAATACCCGCACCAGCGCGCCGCTATCGAGCATGGCCAGCGCCGTGGACATGGGCAGCGCGCCGATGCCCACGCCTTCGCGCAGGGCGACGCTGAGCGCATCGGGAAGATTGATTTCGACGGGCGCGTTCGGGAACGCCACGGTTTCCCGGCCGTTGGGGCCATGCAGATGCCAGCGATCGCGCGGAAAAAACGTCGTGACGAACTGCAGGCACGTATGAGCCTCGAGGTCCTGCACCGTGCGCGGCACGCCGTGCGTAGTCAGATAGGCGGGTGCTGCACACAGCACGTTGTGGACATCACCCAGCCGGTGCGACACGAGCCGCGAGTCCGGCAGCTCTGTCGTACTCAGTTGCAGCATCACGTCGTAGCCGGCCTCGATGATATCGGGCGTGTGCTGCGACAACGTCAATTCGATCGATACCGCGGGATACCGCTCGCGATAGCGCACGAGCGCCGGCACCACATAGGCCTGGCCGAAGCTCGGCGACGCATGAATGCGTAGGCGCCCCGAAGGGTCGACCTGTGCGTTGGCCGCCTCTGCCTCTGCCTCGTCGACATACGCGAGGATCCGCTCGCAGCGCTCCAGATAGCGCTGGCCCGCCTCGGTTAGCGAAAGCCGCCGCGTACTCCGATGCAGCAGGCGCGTGCGCAATTGCGACTCGAGCTGCGAGACCGCCCGCGACGCATTGGCGGTTTGAATGTCCAGGCGCGAGGCCGCGCCCGTAAAGCTTCCTTCTTCCGCTATGCGGACGAAAATCCGCATCATGTCCAGCTTGTCCATTACGCGTTTTCCACGGATAGTTCTGCCTCGCACGCCACTACGACGCAAACTCGCGCCACGTCAGATTCTCCTATAAATGCAGGCGAATCTGTTCGGCGAAGGTCCGTATCACTTCTTCGTTACGTGAAAGAAACATCCACTGTCCGATTCGCGTCGAAACGAGCAGTCCCGCTTCGACCAGTACGGCAAGATGCGCCGATACGGTGGACTGCGAGAGCCCGCTGCGCGCCTGGATGGCGTGTGCGGGAACGCCGCGGCCCAGATCGACGTGGCCCTCTGGAAAGGCGTCGGCGGGGACCTTCAGCCACGCGAGGATGTCGCGCCGCAGTGGATTGGCGAGGGCCTTGTGAATCCGGTTCGCGTCTATCATGGCGTTGGCGTTCCCTGTGCTCTCGCGTGCTTCAATGCGGCTGCATCAACAACGTTCTGGCGATGGTTCCTGCCGCGCTTTCCCCAAGGTCTTCCCGCACGATCGACAGCGCCAGATGAATGCCGGCGCTTGCGCCGCCCGATGAATAGAGGTTGCCATCCTTCAGGCAGCCGGGATTGGTCATGACATGCACGCGTGGATGTTCGACCGCGAGGCGGTGAGCATCGCGCCAATGCGTGGTCAGCCAGCGGCGGTCGGCAACGCCGGCGCGCGCCAGCAGGAACGCGCCGTTGGAAATGCAGGCCAGCCTTTGCGTGCCGGGCCCGGCGTCGCCGAGCCATGTGACGAGTTCGCGATGCTCGCGCTCAGAACTGACCACGGGAGACCCGGGTACCACGACGACGTCGAACGGCGTGCGCGTTTCGAACAGGCATTCTGTGGTGCCCACCGCCGTGCCGTTGGAAGACAGCACGGGCCCGGGATAGGTCCCGACGAGGTGCGGTTCATACAATGCGCCGCCAGACAGGCGATTCGCTGCATGAAACACATCCATCGGGCCGCTCACCTCGAGCAGTTGAAAACCCGCGTAAAGCATCATCGCGACACGCATGCGCCGTTACCCCGTGAACGCCTGCTCGACCAGCGCGGCTTGCCGCGCGACGTGCGCCGAATGGTAGCCCGGCGCGGTCGATGCACCGGCGTCGGGACCGGCGTAGACGAGCTTCGCGCCCGTTGCCAGGAGCTCGCGCAACTGCGGCTCGGCGAAGCTCCATGCGCCCTGGTTGCGTGACTCTTCCTGACACCAGACGACGGTCTTCAGGTTGGGATAGCGCGCGAGTTCGGCGGCCAACTGTTGTGCGGGAAACGGATACAGCTGTTCGACGCGGATGATCGGCGTGTCGGTCGCGTCCGCGCGGCGATGCTCGACTAACTCGAAGTACACCTTGCCCGTGGCCACGACGACGCGCTCGACGCTGGATGCCCGCGACGCCTCGACCTGCGTATCCGGCAGAATTTCGCGGAATGCGCCCTCGCTCAATTCGTCGAACGTGCTGACCGCTTCGGGGTGCCGCAACAGCGACTTGGGCGTCATGACGACAAGCGGGCGACGATCGGCGGCGAGCGCCTGCCTGCGCAGCACATGGAACAGCTGCGCGGGCGTGGTCGGCTGGACGACGCGCATGTTGTCCTGCGCGCTCAGCTGCAGATAGCGTTCGAGCCTTGCCGATGCATGCTCGGGTCCCGCGCCTTCCTGCCCATGAGGAAGGAAGAGCGTCAGGCCGCTGCGTTGCCCCCATTTGGCGGCCGCCGCCGCGATGAACTGGTCGATCACCACCTGCGCGCCGTTTGCGAAATCACCGAATTGCGCTTCCCAGATCACCAGCGCATCGCGGTTCACCGTCGTGTAGCCGTATTCGAACGCGAGCACCGCCGCCTCGGAGAGGATGGAGTTCGTCACGCTGAAGCGGCCTGGCGCGTGGTCACTCGCATCACCGAGATGATCGAGCGGAACGTAGACGCCATCCGGCCGGTTCATGCGCGTTTGATCATGCAGCGCGGCGTGACGATGATTGAACGTCCCGCGCGCGCTATCCTGCCCGCTCAGTCGAACGCTGATCCCATCGGCGAGCAGCGAAGCGAAGGCCAGATGCTCGCCCATGCCCCAGTCGAGCGGCCGTTTTCCCGAGGCCATTTCCTGGCGCCCGGTCATCATCTTCTTGACGAGTGGATGCAGCGCCAGGCCTTCGGGAACGGTCGAAATCTGCTGCGCCAGACTGCGCAGCGCTTCCGTCGACGGGGTGGGGTGAGAAGCCGCGCTCGCCGCTTCCTCGCGTGAAGAGGCCGAGTCGGAGCCGTCGGTTTCGTTCGCACGCTTGAGCCGTTCACGCCGCTCGCTGACATAGCCCTCGGCCTCTTCGGCTGTCAACACGCCTTGTTGAATCAGCTTCTGCGCATAGCGGGTTCTCACGCCGGGATGACTGGCGATCGCGCGATACATCAGCGGCTGCGTGATGCCCGGCGTGTCCTGTTCCTGGTGGCCGTATTTGCGGAAGCACACGAGATCGATGACCACGCTGCGCTTGAACGCGGTGCGATAGTCGAGGGCAAGGCGCACCGCCATCGCGACGGCTTCGGGGTCGTCGCCATTCACATGCAGGACGGGCGCCTCGATCATCTTCGCGACGTCCGTGGTGTAGAACGACGAACGCGTGTCGCGCGGATCGGAGGTCGTGAAGCCGATCTGATTGTTGACGACGATATGCAGGGTGCCGCCCGTGCCGTGGCCGCGCGTGTAGGAGAGGCTCAAGGTTTCCATCACGACACCCTGGCCGGACATCGCCGCGTCGCCGTGAATCTCGACCGGCAGAACCTCGACGCCGTCGGCGCTGCCGAAGAGCTCGCCTTTGGCGCGCGCCATGCCTTGCACGACCGGGTTGACGATTTCCAGATGCGACGGGTTGAACGCGAGCACCACCTCGACCGGCCCCTCAGGGGTGTCGACCGAATTCGTAAAGCCCTTGTGATACTTCACGTCACCTGCGGTAAGTCGTTCGGGATCCTTGCCATCGAACTCGTCGAACAGCGCACGCAACGGCTTGCCGACGATATTCACCAGAACATTCAGGCGTCCGCGGTGCGCCATGCCCATCACCACCGCGCGCAGTTTTTTCGAAGCCCCGTAGCGGACGACTTCGTCGAGCATTGGAATCAGCGATTCCGCGCCCTCGAGCGAGAAGCGCGTCTGTCCGACGTAGCGTGCGTGCAGGTATTTCTCGAGGCCTTCTGCCGCGCTCAGGCGTTCCAGCAGTCGACGCTTTTGCGCAGCCTGCAGCGACGGCCTCGCCCGCGTGGATTCGAGCTGCATCTGCCACCAGCGCCGCTGCCCGGCGTCGGTCAGATGCATGAACTCGGCGCCGAGCGTGCCTGTGTAGGTTTGCTCCAGCGCCGCGACGAGTTCCTTCAGCGTGGCGTCGTCGTCGAACAGGAACGTGTCGGCGGTGCTGAAGGTCGTCGCCATGTCCGCGGCCGTCAGGCCGTAGTAAGCCGGGGTCAACTCGGCGTAGGCGCGCGGCGGCGTCCACATCAGCGGATCGAGATCGGCCGTGCGCGTGCCGATCATGCGGAACGCGGCGATCAGCGACTGTACCGCGACCTGCTTGCGTGCGAGGCCGAGACCGGCGTCATTCGCGAGGGGGGTGTCGGCACGAACGATCGCCAGCGGCGGCCGCTTCGCAAGCTCGACGAAGCTGGAAATGACGGGGGCGTGCGCCTCGTCGTCGCGATCGCTGCCGTCGATAGCGGGCGTTTCGCGCAGTGCATCGAACCACGCCCGCCATTCACTGGTGACCGCATCCGGGTCAGCCAGGTAAGTTTCATATTGCTCTTCGACGTAAGGGGCGTTGCCCCCGAAGAGGAAAGAGCTCTGACGTTCTTTCAACATGATCAGTCTGCCTTTGGTCGGTGTGCGGTTCAATGTGGGGCGCAACACGTGGAGTGATGGCGATAACGCCTTCCGGTCCGCCCGGGTTGTTTGCCCAGCCGCAGTCGTGAACACAGTCTAGTTAGGCGGGGCAGCGGGCGAAATGCGCGCGTGGTGCCGCCGCCTGCCAACTAGTGGACGTTTTGGGCCACGCTGCCGATTTGTTACACCGGCGCAAAATACTTTTTCCGGGGACAGACTGCATGCGCTAACGACGATGCGTTAAGCTGCGCCACGGTCCTGGTTGGGACACCACCTCTGAAGGTCACGGCATGAAAGTCGCCATTGTTGTATTCGATGGTGTGCAGGCGCTAGATGTTGCAGGCCCACTCGATGTGTTCGCCGAGGCGAATACGTTCCTCTCCGAGCATCAGCGCTACGAGGTGACGCTCGTCGGTCGCGAGGCGGGCGCCGTGACCTGCTCGAACGGCATGCAACTGGCGGTCTCGCGTGGCTATGCCGACAGCGACGTGCAATGGGACTTGTTGCTCGTAGCCGGCGGTCCGCAGTTGCCCGACGTCCATCCGTCGAATGAGTTTCTGGCGTGGCTGCAAAACCAGGCGCGCAGCGCGAGCCGCTTCGGTTCGGTGTGCAACGGCGCATTTGTGCTGGCGCACGCGGGGCTGCTCGACGGCAAGGAAGTGACGACCCACTGGTCGGATGCCGGGCGCCTGTCCAATGAATTCCCCCACGCCAACGTGCAGCCGGACCGCATTTTCGTGCGCGACGGGCGGCTGTTCACGTCGGCGGGCGTGACCGCGGGCATCGATCTGTGCCTCGCACTCGTGGCGGAAGACTGGGGACACGAACTGGCGGTGCGGGTGGCGAAGCGGCTGGTGGTGTATATCCAGCGCGAAGGCGGTCAGTCCCAGTACAGCCCGTATATCGGCGCCGGCAAGGACGAGGACCCCATACTCAGCAAGGTGTATCGCTACGTGAGCGAACATATCACCGATACGCTGTCGATCGAGGCGCTGGCGAGCGCGGCTGCCGTGAGTCGGCGCACCTTGTCGCGCATCTTCGCCAAGAACGCGAAGGTGACGCCCTCCGTATTCGTCGAGCAGGTTCGCGTCGACACGGCGAGGAAGCTCCTGGAGGACACCGATGCGCCGCTCAAGACGGTCGCATTCAAGTGCGGCTTTCATAGCGCCACGCATATGCGCACGACGTTCTCGCGGCGCCTGAACGTCACGCCAAAACAATATCGTCTGCGATTCCGCGGGGAGGCGAGTGCATAGCGGCGATTCCCTCGCGGAACTGGCAAACGCCAATACTGCGCCATGCCTTCCCGATATCATCGCGCCCGGCTTGTCGGTCTTGTTTTGTGGGATCAATCCGGGCATGCGTGCGGCGGCCACGGGGCGCCACTTCGATGGCAGAGGGAACCGCTTCTGGCGTGTGCTCCATCGTGCAGGTTTTACGCCGCAGGAGTTTCGCCCCGAGAACGACCGTGAGTTGCTGCAGCATGGCTTTGGTCTGACTACGGCGGTTTCGCGCGCGACAGCACGGGCGGACGAATTGTCGAGAGCGGAAATTCAGGCCGCCGCGGCGCAATTCGAGCTCAAGGTTCAACACTACGCACCGCGGTTTATCGCCTTTCTCGGCAAGATGGCGCTTGCCGAAATGTCCGGCAAGCGGGATATCCAGTGGGGTTTGCAATCCAGCAGCTTCGGCGGCGCGCAGGCGTGGGTGCTGCCGAACCCGAGCGGCTTGAATCGCGCATTCAGCCTCGACGCGCTGGCGAGCGCGTACCGCGAACTTCGTATTGCGGCTCAATTGTCATCAGTTGCCGAGTGAATGAACAAGCGGCTGTAGAGATGGGGCATGCGCTTCGGAATGCCTCGTGGCGAGTTCGCGATTGCCTTGACATGGAACGCATTCGCCTTCGCTCGTCAATCCGCTCGCACATTGAAGATACGTGTTGTTGCGCAGCGTTTCGGTGACGAACTCCACGAAGGAGCGGATCTTTCCACTCGTCCCGCGCCGTTCGACATGAAGCAGGCTGACCGGCGTCGATTCGGGCTCGTAGGCCCGCAAAATCGGCACCAGATTTCCGGAAGCGACTTCATTTGCGGCCTGATAAGACAGCAACTGCGTGATACCCACGCCGTCTTCCGCGGCCGAAATGGCGGCGGGCGCCAGATTCACGATCAGGCGCGGCTGTAGCCGCACAGGAATCTTTGCGTTATTTTCGTAAAACGTCCACTCGAGCGGTTGGGACACGCCGGTAAAGGAAACGCAATGGTGGCCGGCCAGGTCTCGCGGATGCATGGGCTCTCCATGCGCGGCGAGATAAGCGGGGGACGCAAAGGTCTGCCGCCGCACGGACCCCAGGCGCACCGCGAAGGTCGACGAATCTTCGAGATGGCCAATCCGTATGGCGATATCCACGCCTTCTTCGAGCAGGCGCGTGGGACGATCGAGGTAAACAGCGTTCACGCTGACGTCGGAATAGCGCAGCGTGTAGGCGTTGACGAGCGGAGCGATGAAGCGCTGGCCGAGTTGCACCGGCGCCGTAATCGTGAGCGTGCCCACCGGGTTGGCGAGATTCGTGGCGATATGCGACTCCGCGTCGGTGATGCCATCGAGCAGCTTGCGGCAGGCCTCGAGGTAAGCGACGCCGGCGTCCGTGGGCCGCACGGAGCGTGTCGTGCGCGCAAGCAGCTGGGCGCCCAGGCGCGTTTCGAGCGAGTTGACTGCCCGTGACACCGCCGCTCGCGACAAGCCGAATTTTTCGGATGCGGCGCTGAAGCTGCCGCGTTCGACGATGGCTACAAACACCTCCATCTCGCGTAATCTGTCCATCTTGACTTCCCAATCTGAATCTCTTGCAAACGGAAAACAACAGTAAAAGCCGTTTGGCGTCTACCGTTGCCGGTTCGTTTTCAAACCTTCGTGAATCGTGTCTATCGCGATCAACGCGCGGCCTGAATGCCTACGCCGCGATTCTAAGCATCGTGTGCCGTCTGGTAGCGCCTCGCAAGCTGGATTGGCTCAAAACAGCGCAGAAATGACCCATGCGTAATCAGTCAGGTTTGCGTCGACGCGGCACACACGCGTTGGGCGAATCACGACCGGACGGCCTGGCAAAATTCTCGTACTAGATGGCCCAAAATCAGACCAGGCGAGACTTTAAGAAATTGGGTTCATCTCTGACAATAAAGCCGTCAGTGAACAGCAACAATGCGCGGCGAAACCGGAGGTGTGGTCATCGCATGGCGTGAGGATGCAGGGCGCTGAATTGCCTCACAGTGAACTAGCCACATCAAACAGTACAGCTAACGAAACCCGGGAAGTTGCTGATCGCCATGACAACTGCGAACCCTTTGACGACTGGAACGGAAGCGGCAACGGCCCCACAGGCGCTGGAACCACGCGCTGTGCGCGAAGCCGGGGCGACGGCGCAGCCCGCCCCTGCGCAGGTGGCGTTCACGGGGCGCATCGTGGTGGGCCTGCTCGGCATGTTGTTCGCTTCGTTGCTGGCCATCCTCAACGAACAGGTGACCGCGGCGGCGATGGCCGATATCCAGGGCGCGTTCCTGATCGGGCATGACGACGGGACGTGGCTCACCTCGCTGTTCGAAGCCGCCAACGTCGCGACGATGGTGTTCGCCCCCTGGTTCGGCATCACCTTTACGCTCAAGCGCTTCACGATCGGCGCCGTGCTCGCCACGATGTTGTTCGGATTGCTGTGCCCGTTTGCACCGAATCTGGCGACGCTCTACGTCTTGCGTATCCTCCAGGGAATCGCGGGCGGCTGTCTGCCTCCCATGCTGATCATCGTGGCGCTGCGTTATCTGCCGCCCAAATTCAAGCTGTATGGGCTCGCCGGGTATGCGCTTACTGCAACCTTCGGGCCGGCGCTCGGCACACCGCTCGCCGCGTTGTGGACGGAGTTCGTGAGCTGGCGCATGGCGTTCTGGCAAATCATTCCGCTTGGCGTGCTGTGCTGTATCGCGATTCAGCAGGGGCTGCCCGCCGATCCGGTCAAGCTCGAGCGCTTCCGTACTTTTAACTGGATAGGTTTGATCACGGGCTTCCCCGCGTTCGCCATGCTCGTGACCGGGCTTTTGCAAGGCGACCGGCTCGACTGGTTCGAATCGGAGTTTATCCGCGTGATGTTGGGCGGCGGCGCTCTGCTGCTCGTGGTCTTCCTCGTCAACGAGTGGTTTCAGCCCGTGCCTTTTTTCAAGCTCCAGTTACTCGAGCGCAGGAATTTCACGCACGGCCTCTCGACCTTGGTCGGCACCGTGATCCTGCTGGTGGGCGTCGCCGCTATACCCGGGCAGTTTCTCGCCAAAGTTCATGCGTACCGGCCGCTGCAGACGGCGCCGCTCTCGCTGTTGCTCGCCATTCCGCTGCTGATTACGCTCCCCTTGACGGCGGCTCTGTTGAATACGCGGCGCGCCGATCACCGCTGGGTGATCGCAATCGGTCTGTCGCTGATGTTCACGACCTGCGCACTCGGCAGCTTCATGACGTCCGAGTGGATTCGCAACAACTTCTACGTGCTGCAGGCGCTGCAGATCATCGCGCAGCCCATGGTGATCATGTCGATCCTCATGGGTGTCACGACGGGGTTGCCGCCAACGGAGGGCCCGTTCGCTTCGGCCATGTTCAATACGGTCAAGACGTTCGCCGCCGCCATCGCGACGGGTCTGATCGAGGGCGTAGGCACCGCGCGCGAACATTTCCATTCGAGCATGCTCGTCGACCAACTGGGCAACCGCGCGCTGGTGACAGGCCCCGGCCTCGACACGTCTTACGCGCTGGGACAACTCGCGCACCGTATTCACGAGCAGGCCGTCGTGCTGACGTCCGCCGATCTCTACCGGGTGATGGCGTGCGTTGCACTCGTTCTGCTTCTTCTTGTTCCGGTGCTGCCGGTGCGGATCTATCCGCCGTGGAGCACTACGCCGCCCGCTTCGAAATGAGGGACGTTTTCCATGTCATCGACCAAACCCAACTCCCCGCCGTCCAGACTGAAATGGCTTCGTATTGCAGCAGTCGTCGCCGTTGTCGGCGTCGCTGCCTGGGCAGGCACGAAGCTCCTGTCTCACTCCAGTTCGGAATCCACGAACGACGCCTACGTCACCGCGGATTTCACGCTGGTCGCGCCGCGCGTCGCGGGGCAGATCACGGACGTACTGGTGAACGATAACGAGGACGTGAAGGCGGGCCAGCTGCTGGTGCGCATCGACGACCGCGACTATCACGCCGCGTTGATGAGCGCCGAGGCGGAGGTGGTCGGCGCGAAGGCGTCGGTGGCGAACTTCGAAGCGGAGATCGCGCGTCAGCCCTCGCTCGTCGATCAGGCGCGCGCCACGTTGCGCTCCGACGACGCGGCGATCGGCTTCGCGCGGGCCAACGCGGCGCGCTACCAGAATCTTTCCACGGCGGGGGCGGGGACCGCGCAGGAGCAGCAACAGGCTTCGAGCACGCTCGCCGAGCAGCTTGCGCAGCAGTCGCACGATCAGGCGGTGCTGTCGGCCACCCAGCAGAATCTGGACGTCCTGCGCACCGAGCGCGACAAGGCCGCCGGCGCGCTTCAACACGCCGAAGCGGTGCTCGAACAGGCGAAGCTCAACCTCTCCTATACGGAAATTCGCGCCCCCGTCGACGGCAAGGTGGGGCGCCGCTCGGCGCGGGTCGGCGCCTTCGTGACGCCCGGCGCCCCCGTGCTCGCAATCGTGCCGCTTTCGGACGCGTATGTCGTCGCCAACTTCCAGGAGAGCCAGATCACCAACATGCGGCCCGGTGAAAGCGTGCGCGTGACGGTCGACAGCCTGCCCGGCGTCGTGATTCATGGCCGCATCGACAGCCTGGCGCCGGCGACTGGCGTGAGCTTCGCGCCGATCGCACCCGACAACGCCACAGGCAACTTTACGAAGGTGGTGCAGCGCGTGCCCGTCAAGATCACGATCGATCGCGGGCAGCCTGCTGCAGCGGCATTGAGCGTCGGGCTCTCGGTGGAAGCCGAAGTGGCCGTTGGCCGGGGCGCAGAAGCGACGGCTGAGGGAGCGGAAAGAAAATGAATACGAGCAAATATGCTAGCCGCGCGATCGTTCTCGCGGTGCTTGCGTGCCTGGCGTTCCTGACCATAGCCGGTTGCACGGTGGGTCCCAATTTCGAACCGCCGAAGTCGCCGACGCCGGAGGTCTTCAACCGCACGCAGACGGCGCAGGCGCCGAGCAAAGCCGTGGAAGGCCAGTTCGGACCGGAATGGTGGACGCTGTTCAACGATCCCGTATTGAACGGCCTCGAAAAGCAGCTCGCCGACGCAAACCTGGACGTGGCGGCCGCCTCCGCGCGCCTGCTGCAAAGCCGGGCCGAGCGCCGCGTAGCGGGCGCAGCCGAATATCCGACGCTCGACGGCGCCGCATCGTACAACCGCGAACGCGGCAGTGAAAACGGCATTCTCTCGCTGCTTGGCGTGACGCCCACGCAGAGTCAGCCGCAGTCGGCCTCCGGCAGCGCGCCGCTCGGCGTGGCGGCGATGCCGGGCTCCAAGGGCTCGCCGGCCTATAACCTGTACCAGGTCGGCTTCGACGCTTCGTGGGAGATCGATATCTGGGGCCGCGTGCGACGCAGCGTGGAAGCGGCGACGGCGCTTTCGGCCGCCTCGTATGAGGACCGGAACGCGGTCTTGCTGAGCGCGCGCGCGGAGCTTGCGCGAGACTATATCGAGCTGCGCGACACGCAGGAACTCCTGCAGATCGCGCATCAAAATCTGGACATCGCCAACGACGCGCTGAAGCTCACGCAGGTCCGTGCACATGAGGGCGTCACGACGGATCTCGACGTCTCGAACGCTTCGGCGCAGGTGGAGAATATCGAAAGCCTGATTCCCACGCTCGAATCGCACTCCGAAACGACCATCAATGCCATCGGCCTGCTGCTCGGCGAGGAACCGGGCGCGCTGCGCCAGACGCTCGCTGCAACGCAGGAGGTGCCGGTACTGCCGGCGCAGGTGCCGATCGGTTTTCCTTCCGAACTCGTGCAGCGCCGGCCCGATATCCGCAAGGCGGAAGCCGAACTGCACGCGGCGACGGCGTCGATCGGCGTGGCGAAGGCCGATTTTTATCCGCGCATCATGCTCAATGGCAGCGCGGGCTTTCAGAGTCTTCAGCTTTCGAGTCTGGCCAGTTGGGCGTCCGGGCAGTTCGTCGTCGGCCCTTCCATTACGTTTCCCATCTTCGAAGGCGGTCGCCTGAAAGGCACGCTCCAGCTGCGCGAGGCGCAACAGCAGGAAGCGGCGATTGCCTACAAGGAGACGGTGCTGCGCGCGTGGCAGGAGGTGGACGACGCGCTCGTCACCTACGACGCCGAACAGCGCCGCCGCGACCGGCTGGCCCAGGCGGTGACCATGAACCAGCGCGCGCTCTCGGTCGCGCGGGAGCGGTACAAGGCCGGGGCGCTCGATTATCTCGACGTATTGAACGTGCAGAAGCAGTTGCTCGAAGCGCAGAGCAATCTCGAGCAAAGCCGGGCCACGGCGGCCACGAATCTCATTACGCTTTGTAAAGCGCTGGGAGGCGGATGGGAGTCGACTTATGGCGGGTAAGCCATAGCCCGGATGCGCGCCGCTTCGCGAAGCCATTCGACCCTTCGGGGAGCCACGATTTGCGCTTTGTCGCGATGGCCGGATACGCGCCGGGAATGTCCCCAAACCGTCGCAGCTAGCCCCTCAGCTGGGAGCCGTAAAACGTAGACTGTTCTCGTCGGCGGTCGATGACTGCCGATCCTGGCGGGGAGTCATGGTGATGCCCGGCCACTTGACTTGATGTGCGCTGCGATGCGGATTTTCTTCGATCCGCGCGCCGCGCCCAAACCCACGAAAGGAAGGACGTATGAGCGAAGCAAACCAGGGCGCGGTGCGCCAACTGAAACATTTCATCGACGGTCAATACACCGCTGGCGTGAGCGGGCGATTCAACGACGTCTACGATCCCGCGCAGGGCCGCATTACGGCGCGCGTGCCGGTTGCGAATACCAGTGAGGTTGCCGCCGCCGTCGCGGCCGCCAAAAGCGCGTTTGCAGCCTGGAGCGAAACCCCGCCGCTCAAGCGCGCGCGCCTGATGTTCAAGTTCAAGGAATTGCTCGAGGCGCACCTCGACGAAATCGCCGAACTCATTACGCGCGACCACGGCAAGCTGTTCTCGGACGCCAGGGGCGAAGTGATGCGCGGCATCGAAATCGTCGAATTCGCGTGCGGCATTCCGAACCTGCTCAAGACCGGTTTCACCGATCAAAGCAGCAGCGGCGTCGATAGCTGGAATTTGCGTCAGCCCGTGGGCGTGATTGCCGGCGTCACCCCGTTCAATTTCCCGGTGGTGGTGCCGTGCTGGATGTTCGTCATGGCCGCCGCGACCGGCAACACGTTCATCCTCAAGCCCTCGGAGCGCACGCCGTCGTCGTCGATCCGGCTGGCCGAACTCTTCATCGAGGCGGGCTTCCCCAAAGGCGTGTTCAACGTGGTGAACGGCGACAAGGGCACCGTCGATGCGCTGATTCAGCATCCCGACGTGGCCGCGATGTCCGTCGTCGCCTCCACGCCGGTGGCCGAATATATCTACGCAGAGGGCGCCAAACGCGGCAAGCGCGTGCAGGCGCTGGGCAGTGCGAAGAATCATCTCGTCGTCATGCCCGACGCGAATCTCGATCAAGCCGTCGATGCGCTGATCAATTCGGCGTACGGCTCGGCGGGCGAGCGCTGCATGGCGACCTCGGTCGCGGTGGCGGTAGGCAGCATCGGCGACGAACTGATCGAGCGTCTCGCGCCGCGCGTGCGCGCGCTGCGCATCGGCGCGGGCATGGAGCCCGATCTGGACATGGGGCCGCTCATCAGCGCCGCGCATCGCACCAAGGTGCTGGGTTACATCGATGCGGGCGTCGAGGCTGGCGCGAAGCTTGTCGTGGACGGGCGCGGCCATACCGTGGCGGGACACGAAGAGGGCTTCTTCCTGGGCGGCTCGCTCTTCGACGACGTGAAGCCGGATATGAAGATCTATCGCGAAGAGATTTTCGGGCCGGTGCTTTCGGTGGTGCGTGTGCCGGATCTGGCCAGTGCTATCGAGCTTGTCAACGCGCATGAACTGGGCAATTGCGTCACCCTGTTCACGGCCGATGGCGCGGCAGCCCGCACGTTTACCCGGCAGATTCAGATCGGCATGGTGGGCATCAACGTGCCGAGTCCGGTGCCGTCGGCGTGGCATTCGTTCGGGGGCTGGAAGCGCTCGCTGTTCGGCGATCATCACGCCTACGGCGAGGAAGCGGTGCGCTTCTACACGCGCTACAAGAGCGTGACGCAGCGTTGGCCCGACAGCATCGACAAGGGTGCGGAGTTCGCCATGCCCGCTTCAAAATAAGGTAAGCGCGGCGTGAAAACGCCGCGCGCTTGAAGATAGCCGGCGCGGTCATGGTCGGCTATTTCGCTTTGCAATTTGCGCAATCGATCTTTCGAAGCGAACGTTAGCTGGCCGTGATCTTCTGAACCCATTGGCTGCGCCAGGCGGGCGCTTCAAAGGGATCCGAAAAATATTGGGTCTCGTGAACGACCTTGCCGTCACGGAATTCCATGATGCTCACGGTGAAAGCGGATCGCCCCTGGTAAACGATGGTGTATTCGGTCACCCAGAGATTGCCTTCGCCCTGCATGCGTCTGACTTCGAAACCGGAAGGCTTGCCGGGATGATGTCCGCGCAGCGCCTGCAAGTTCCGGCGCCCGAGAATGCGTTCGCCCGATTGAGGGTAGTCGCAGATGGCGTCGTCGGCGTAGATGTCGTGTTCGGCTTCGAGATCGCCGGCCGCCGACGCCTGCCAGTGCGCAATGAGCGCTTCACGTAGATTCGCGTGTTGCATGAAACACCTCCGGGATAAAGTACGGCAGCACTTCGCTGTGCAACTCGTCGAGTACGTCGGCGTACGGGCGCGGCGTAACTTTCGGATTCAGCGCGACGTGGCTCACGCCCGCTTCGCGCGCCTGCTCCAGAAAATGCCTGAGCGACCGGCTGCCGATGGCGAAGCCGCCCTTGATGGCGCGAAACGGGTAGTCGGGCCGCGGATGCAAATAGAGGTAGCCGCCAAAGGCAACCGGCTTGAAGGCATCGCGGCCCATCGACTGCGCGACCAGGTCCTTCCAGCTACGCACGAATGCGTCGAGCGCGGCGGGGCCGGGCACGAAGCCAAGATAGCCGTCCATGTGCGCCGCAATCCATTCGAGACTTTGCTGCGCCCGGCCGACAGCAATGGCTGGAGTGCGTCCATAAGGCGGCTTGGGCAACAGATCGAGCGTGCCGCCCGATTTGCCGAAGCGCGGCGAGGAGAACACCGGAAAAGGCTGCTCGCTCACTGTCCGATAGGTCTCGAACGCGTCGCGAAACCGCTCGCCGCGCGTATCGAAGTCGATGCCGAAGACGGGATACTCGGAAGGTCTATCGCCGGAAGACATGCCTAACAGGAGCCTTCCGTTCGTCAACTGGTCGAGCGAATTCACCTGCTTGGCCAGCAACAGCGGCTCGCGCATCGGCAAGACGATGCCGGTCGTGCCGAGCGCGATTTCGCTCGTCACGGCCGCGAGGCTGGCGATATACACCAGCGGTTCGAAGATCTGGCCCGCATCGCCATACGCAGGATCGTAGAACGGGATGTCGCGCATCCACAGCGCGGCCACGCCCATCGACTCGGCGCGTTGCGCCATGGCGACGTGATCGCGCATGGTCGGGACGGGCGAGTCCGGATGCGTTTCGAGCGGCAGGATCAGTCCGACCGTGAGCGCGTCCTCGCGAAACACGCGGCGCCACGCGGGCTGCTGCGAAAGCGCAGGTTCGACGGGCGCGGAAGCCTTCATTGCGGTGATTGCTGACATATCCATTGCGTTTCGCCTTGCGTTTTCCCATTTGCGAGCCAAGGTTACGCACGAACGACGCTGACAAAAACCACCTGCGATGAACAACAGTTGATACTCGCGCTCAATAACGCGGGAAATTCAGACGGCAGACAGGCGCGCCTTGAGGCGCGGCGACATGAAGTCGAGGAACGCGCGCAGCTTGAGCGGCAGCGGCGTCTGGCCGGCGTGGACGAGATGGATCGGCATGGGCGCCAGCCCGAAGGTTTCCAGCACCAGCTGCAAGCGGCCATCCTGCACGGCGTTCGCGACCTGATAAGAGAGAACCCGGGTCAAACCGGTCCCGAGCGTCGCGGCGTCGATGGCCGATTCCGCCGTGTTTGTCACGAGCCGCGCGTGGATCGGCACGTTCTGTTCCGACTTTTCGCCAGCAAACGTCCACGTGCGCGACGAATTGATTCCCTCGAAACCGATGCACGCATGATCGGCGAGATCATCCGGGTTTTGCGGCGTGCCTCGCTCGGCGAGATACGCGGGGCTCGCGCACACCACGGGGCGCGTTTCGCCCAGGCGTATCGCCACGAGGCTGCTGTCCGGCAACTGGCCGATGCGCACCGCAACGTCCACGTGGTCTTCGAGAAAATTGACGTTGCGATCGGTCAGCACGAGGCGGGCGTCGATCTCCGGATAGTGCGCGAGAAAGGCCGACATGACAGGGACGACGTGCAGCCGGCCGAAGACCACGGGCGCCGTGGCCACCAGCGAGCCTTTCGGCGCCGCGTATTCGCCCGTCACGGCGCGTTCGATTTCGCCGATGTCCTCGAGAATGCGCCGGCACGACGCGACATAAGCCTCGCCGGCCTCGGTGAGCGAGAGGTGCCGGGTGGTGCGATGAAGCAGACGGGTCTTCAGGTGCGCTTCGAGATCGCCGACCTTGCGGCTGACTGTCGCCAGCGGCTGGCCGAGCCGCCGGGCCGCGGCTGACAAGCTGCCTGCATCGACGACTGCGACCAGGATGGACATCCCTTCGAGACGGTCCATGGTCTTCTCGATAACGGGAAGGGAGATTCCCGATGTTAACGGATTCTCTTCCGGCGCGAGCGCGCAGCGCCTTTGCGTGGGCGGCTCAGGCGGTCACGCGGTGACGGTGTTGACGAGTTCGCCCGCGGTGCGCTCGCGCAGGCGCGGCGACGCGAAGTCGAGGAACGCACGCAGCTTCAGCGGCAGGGGCGCTTGCCCCGCGTGCACGAGATTGACGGGCAGCGGCGCCGCTTCAAACGCGTCGAGCACGACGCGCAGCTCGTTGGCGCGAACGGCGCGTGCAACCTGGTAGGACAGCACGCGTATCAGCCCCACGCCGAGGATCGCGGCTTCGATAGCGGCGTCCGCGGTATTCACGGCAAGCCGCGAATGAACCGGCACGGATTGCTCCGACTTGCCGGAGCCGAACGCCCACGCGCGCAGCGACGCGAGCGCCTCGAAGGTAATGCATTGATGGCTGGAGAGGTCCGCGGGTTCGGCGGGCGCGCCGTGCTTCGCGAGATAGGCTGGGCTGGCGCAAATGACCCGGCGCACCGTGCCCACGCGCGTCGCGATCAACGTGCTGTCGGGCAGCGCGCCAATGCGCACCGCGACGTCCGCGTGTTCATCCATCAGATGAACGACGCGATCGGTCAGCAGGAGATTGATGTCGATCTCCGGATAGTGCGCGAGGAATTCCGCCACCACCGGCACCACGTGCAAGCGGCCGAACGCAACGGGCGCGGTGACCACGAGTTCGCCTTTGGGCGCGGCGTATTCCCCCGTCGCTGCGCGCTCGGCTTCGCCGATGTCTTCGAGAATGCGCCGGCACGCGGCCACGTATGCGGCGCCGGCTTCCGTCAATGAAAGCTTGCGCGTCGTGCGGTGAAAGAGGCGCGTCTTCAGGTGCGCTTCCAGTTCCCCAACCTTGCGGCTGACCGTGGCGAGCGGCATGTCGAGATGCCGCGCGGCAGCCGAGAGACTACCCGCATCGGCGACCGAAACGAGGATGGCCATGGCTTCGAGGCGATTCATGGACCCTATCAAATAGTGGAAGGATGAATCTTGATCGTGAGGGATTCTCTTCGTAAATGCAAGCGCGTAACGTTCGACCTCAATCTGGATCACGGCAAATCGCTGCGACGGCCGGAGAAATTCAACGAATAAGGAGGTTGTCGTGAGCGGCTTACCCAGCACCCGAGAAAGTGCAGCTACGCCCGCCGTCGCATCGCGCGGCAAGATCGTCATGATGGCGATCATCGCAGGAGCAGTGATCACAAACATCTATTGCACGCAGCCGATTCTGCCGCTGATCGCAGCGGGTCTGCGGGTCAACATCACGGCGGTCGATTTCGTCGCCGGCGCCGCGTTGCTCGGCTTCTCGACCGGCCTCGCGCTGCTGCTGCCGCTTGGCGACCGCTTCGACCGGCGCAAGCTCGTGCTCACGCAAATCGCGCTCGCGCTCGTGTTTGCGGCGGCGGCGGCGGTTGCGCCCGGCATCGGGTCGTTGATCGCGGCTTCGTTTGCGGTCGGTATCGTGAGCTGTGTGCCCCAGCAGCTCGTGCCGTTTGCCGCCGTCATGTCGCTGCCGAGTGAGCGGGGCCGTAACGTCGGCACCGTCGTGAGCGGCATCATGGTCGGCATCCTGGTCGGCCGCACGATCGCGGGCGTGATCGGCGCGGCGTGGGGTTGGCGCGCGGTGTACGGCGCGGAAGCCGCGTTCATGGTGCCGGTTTTCATCGCCGCCGCTGCGCTGCTGCCGAAGGGCGTGCCGTCGACGAATCTCTCGTATGGGCGTCTGCTCGCTTCGCTGTGGCCGCTCGTTCGCGACAATCGTCCGATTCGCGAATCGATGATCATCCAGGCGTTGCTGTGGGCCTGTTTCAACGCCTTCTGGGTCAATCTTGCCGCACTGCTCAAGAGCGGGCCGTGGCACCTCGGCAGCGCGTGGGCGGGCGGCTTCGGCATCATCGGCGCGGCCGGCGCGTTCGCCGCCTCGCTGGGCGGCAATGCCACCGACCGCGTGGGTTTCCGCAAGGTCATCGGCGCCAGTATCGGCATCGCGACGCTTGCCTACGTGCTTCTCTCCGGCGCGGCCACGTCGCTCACGCTGCTGATCGTGGGCGTGATCGTGCTCGATATCGGCGTGCAGTCCGGTCTCGTTTCCAACCAGACGCGCGCCTTCTCGGTCGATCCGAAAGCGCAAGGCCGCATCAACAGCCTCTATATGACGGCCACCTTCTTCGGCGGCGCAGTCGGCGCGACGGTCAGCGGCTGGCTCATGAGCCGCTTTGGCTGGTCGGGCATCGTCGCCTTCGGTGTCGCACTCGGCATCGTGGCTGCCGCCATTCACTGGATCGGTGCGCCTCGCGAGTCCGCGGGCCGGGTCCCATCAAACGCAGATTGATTCAAGGCATCGAGCATCTGCTTGCTGGAATCCGCCGCGGTTAGGGGCGATGCCAGCTTCAATACTGGAATTATCATGATTGGCATCGTGCGCATTGCGCTGAAACGGCCTTATACCTTCGTTGTGCTGGCCGTGTTTATCCTGATCGTCGGCGTTCTGTCGGCGTTTCGCACCCCTACGGATATTTTTCCTCCGATCAATATCCCGGTGATTAGCGTGGTATGGCAGTACACGGGGCTTTCGCCCGACCAGATGGAAGGTCGCGTGATGGCTCCGTACGAGCGGGTGTTGACGACTACCGTGAACGGCGTTCAACACATCGAGGGCACGTCGCTGACCGGCTACGGCATCGTCAAGATCTTCTTTCAGCCTGGCACCAATATCGGTACCGCGAATGCGCAGGTGACCGCCATTTCGCAGGAGATTCTGAAGCAGTTGCCGCCCTCGGCGACGCCGCCGTTCATCATCAACTACAACGCTTCGACGGTTCCGATCATCCAGCTCGCGCTGTCGGGCAAGGGGCTCTCGGAACAGAATCTGGCGGACCTCGGCAAGAACCAGTTGCGGCCGATCCTCGCGACGGTGAATGGCGCTGCGATCCCGTTTCCGTTCGGCGGCAAGGACCGGCAGGTTCAGATCAACATCAAGCCGTCCGAACTCGAGGCGCGCTCCTTGTCGGCCGAAGATGTGCTCAATGCGCTGACCGCGCAGAACCTCGTGACACCGGTCGGCACCGAAAAGATCGGCAATTACGAGTACACGCTGCAACTGAACGATGCGCCCGAGACGATCGCGGCCATTGCGAACCTGCCGATCAAGTCGGCCAACGGCACCGTTGTGCACATGCATGATGTCGCCGACGTGACCGACGGCAGCCCGCCGCAGCCCAATATCGTTCACGTGGAAGGCAAGCGTTCGGTGCTGCTCACCGTGTTCAAGAACGGTTCGGCATCCACCTTATCGATTATCGGCGGCATTCGTCAGAAGGTTGCCGATGCGAAGGCCTCGTTGCCCGACGCGCTCCAGATCGACGCGATTGGCGACCAGTCGATCTTCGTGCGGTCCGCGATCAAGGGCGTGGCGCGCGAGGGCCTGATTGCCGCCTTGCTTACGAGCGTGATGATCCTGCTGTTCCTCGGCAGCTGGCGCTCGACGATCATCATCGCGACTTCCATTCCGCTCGCGATTCTCGGCTCGATCTCCGTGCTCTCGGTGCTCGGCGAGACGCTCAATATCATGACGCTCGGCGGGCTCGCGTTGGCGGTGGGCATTCTCGTGGACGACGCCACCGTGACCATCGAGAACATCAACTGGCATTTGGAGCAGGGCAAGGACGTCGAAGGCGCGATTCTCGATGGCGCGGCACAAATCGTGACGCCCGCGTTCGTCTCGCTGCTGTGCATCTGCATCGTGTTCGTGCCGATGTTCTTCCTGAACGGCGTGGCGAGGTTCCTGTTCGTGCCGATGGCCGAGTCGGTGATCTTCGCGATGATTTCCTCGTTCATTCTGTCGCGCACCCTTGTGCCGACGATGGCGAAGTCCCTGCTGAAGTCCCACGCGCATGAGCAGGGACATCACGAGTCTGCCAGCGTGTGGGCGCGCTTTCACCGTGGATTCGAGCAGCGCTTCGAACGCGTGCGTGCGAACTATGCCGCGATGCTCGAATGGGTGCTGGAACGTCGCCGCGCGTTCGTGATCGGCTTCTTTGCATTCGTCGTGGTGTCGTTCGCGTTGATGCCGCTGCTCGGGCGCAACTTCTTCCCGGACGTCGACGCGGGCCAGATTCTGCTGCACGTGCGTGCGCCTGTGGGGACGCGTGTGGAGCGAACCGCCGAGATCTTCGCCGAGGTGCAAGCGCAGGTGCGAGCGACGATTCCGCCGTCCGAACTGGGCACCGTGGTGGACAACATTGGTCTTTCCACCAGTTCCATCAATACGGCCTACAACAACACGGGCACGATCGGCCCGCAGGACGGCGACATTCAGATCTCGCTGAAAGAAGGCCATGGGCCCACGGCCGCGTACGTGCGCAAGCTACGCGAATCGCTGCCGCGCGCGTTTCCCGGCGTGACGTTCTCGTTCCCGCCTGCGGACATCGTGAGCCAGATCCTGAACTTCGGCTCGCCCGCACCGATCGACCTGCAAATTCGCGGCAACAATCTGCCGGCCGATTTCGCCTACGCGAACTCGCTGCTGCGTCAGATCCGTCACGTGCCCGGCGTCGTCGATGCGCGCATCGAGCAGTCGCAGGCCAATCCGCAATTCAATATCGACGTCGATCGCGACCGCGCGTCGCTTCAAGGCCTCACCGAACGCGATGTGACCAATAGCCTCGTGGTGCACATGGCGGGGTCGAGCCAGATCGACCCGACCTACTGGCTCAATGCGGCCAATGGTGTGGAGTATTCGATCGTGCTCCAGACGCCGCAATACAGCGTGGATTCGCTCTCGTCGCTCGTGAATCTGCCCGTGAGCGGCGGGGCCGAGGCCAACGACGGGCAAATTCTCGGCGGGGTGGCGAGCATTCACCGCACGGCGAGCAACGAAGTGGTGAGCAACTACAACGTGCAGCCGATGGTCGAGGTGTTCGCCACGACCCAGGGCCGCGATCTCGGCGCCGTCGCCGCCGACATTCGCCACATCGTCTCGGCCAACGCCAAGGAAGCGCCCAAGGGGGCGAAGGTCGTTCTGCTCGGCCAGGCGCAGACGATGAACAACGCCTTCGGCGGCTTGTCGTTCGGGATTCTGGGCGCCGTGGTGCTGATTTACCTGCTCATCGTCGTCAATTTCCAGTCGTGGTCCGATCCGCTCGTGATCGTGGCGGCCTTGCCCGGCGCGTTGGCCGGCATCGTCTGGATGCTGTTTGCGACGGACACCACGCTCTCGGTGCCCGCACTGACTGGCGCAATCATGTGCATGGGCGTGGCCACGGCCAATTCCATTCTGGTGGTGAGTTTCAGCCGCGAGCGTCTGGCCGGGCACGGCGATGCGTTCAAGGCGGCATTGGAGGCCGGTACGACCCGGTTCCGGCCGGTCCTCATGACGGCACTCTCGATGATCATCGGCATGGCGCCGATGGCGTTGAGTCTTGGCGAGGGCGGAGAGCAAAACGCGCCGTTGGGCCGAGCGGTGATTGGCGGGCTGGTGTTCGCCACTGCTGCAACGCTTTTTCTCGTGCCCGCTATTTTTTGCATGATCCACTCGCGTCGGGGTCGCACATCGACGGCCGCGCAGCTTACCGGAGATTCGATCCATGTCCTCTGAACCCACAACGCGCGCCGCGCTCGCGCAGCGTCAGCTTTCTTTAACAGGCATTGTCGGCGGTGCGCTCGCCGTCCTCGTCGTGGTTGGTGGCGTCTCGCTTCGCATGAAGCATGAGCATCAACTCAAGGACTGGACCGAGGCGCAAGCCGTGCCGTCCGTGAATGTCGTCGTGCCCGCCCCGGAGGCGCCGGGCGGCTCGCTGGACCTGCCCGGCAGACTCGAGGCCTTCGAAAGCGCGCCCATCTACGCACGCGTGAGCGGATACCTGAAATCGTGGAGCGTCGACATCGGCACGCCGGTGAAGGCCGGGCAGACGCTCGCCGAGATCGAGACGCCTGAACTCGACCAGCAGTTGATTCAGGCGAAGGCCGACCTCACGAGCGCGCAAGCCGATGCCGCGCTCGCGAAAACGACCGCCGCACGCTGGCAAAGTCTTCTGGACTCCGATTCAGTGTCGCGCCAGGAGGTCGATGACCGTACGCAGGACTATGTGGCGAAGCAGGCGCGCGTCGCGGCGGCGCAGGCCAACCTCGACCGGCTGGTCGCGACCAAGAGTTTCGCGCGAATCGTTGCGCCGTTCGACGGCGTGATCACCGCGCGTAACACGGATGTCGGCGCGTTGATCAATGCGGGCGGCGGGACGGGCCCGCAGCTCTTCTCCGTATCGAGCGTGGACAAGCTGCGCGTGTACGTACGCGTGCCGCAGGAATACGTGCCGGCGGTCAAGCCGGGTGGCACCGGCAGCTTCACCGTGCCGGAGTATCCCGGCAAGACCTTCACCGCCACGGTCGTGGGTCTGGCTGACTCGGTGAACGCCGCATCGGGCACGTCGCTCGTCCAGCTGATGGTCGATAACCCCGGTCATCTGCTGTTGCCGGGCGACTTCGTGAATCTGCACTTTGCGCTGCCGGCGCGTGCCGACGCGCTGCGGGTGCCGGCCAGTGCGCTGATATTCGACAACCGCGGGTTGCGGCTCGCCACCGTCGATCGCAGCGACACCGTTCACTTCAAACCCGTTTCGATCGTGCAGGACCTCGGCAACGCGGTCGATATCGGCTCGGGGCTGGCGCCAAGCGACCGCGTGGTCGATGCGCCGCCCGACGGTCTCGTCGAAGGCGACCATGTTCAGGTGATCGCGCCCACGGCAAAAGGTGGCAAGCATGACTAAGTATCTGAAGATGGCCACACTGGTGAGCGCCGTGGCGCTCGCCGCGTGCTCGCTCGCTCCGCACTACGAGGTGCCCGAAACGCCCGTCGCGGCGCAGTACCAGACCCAGGGGCAGTGGACCGTCGCGAGCCCCGCTGACCAGCTCGACCGCGCGGGATGGTGGAAGCTGTACAAGGAGCCCGAACTCGACGACCTCGAGCAGCGGCTGATCGCGAATAACCCCGACCTGAGCGCGGCGCTGTTTCACTATGAGCAGTCGCAGGCGTACATCAGGCAGGTCAAGTCGCAGATGTACCCGCAGGTTTCCGCTGTGGGCAATGTCCAGCGCGATCGCGAGTCGGACACGCGGCCGTTGCGCAGCCCGACTGGGCCGACCGATTACAACTCGGCCACGCTGGGTGTCGAAGTCGACTACGAAGTGGACCTTTGGGGACGCGTGCGCGACTCCGTTGCCGCAAGCAAGGACGAAGGGCAGGCATCGAAGGCGGATCTTGCGTCGACGCAGCTGAGCCTCGAAATCGAGCTGGCCCGAAGCTATATCGACCTGCGCGGTCTCGATCAGCAGATTCAGCTGATCGAGGGGACCCAGGCCGCGTACCAGAAGTCGCTCGACCTGACCCGCAACCGCCATGGCGCGGGTATCGTTTCGGGTCTCGACGTGGCGCGCGCCAGCAACCAGTTGTCATCGGTCCAGTCCGAACTGACCCAGATCAGGGCCCGGCGCGCATTGCTCGAGCACGCGGTGGCGGTGCTGGTCGGCGCTTCGCCTTCGGAGTTCCAGCTCGCGCCGAGTACCGATTCGATCGCGTTGCCCGTGATTCCGGTCGGGGTGCCGTCGACGCTGTTGCAAAGGCGGCCTGACGTCGCCGCGGCCGAGCGGCGCATCGCGGCGGCCAATTCAAAAATTGGTGTGGCGCGCGCGGCGTACTTCCCGACGCTCACGCTCAGCGCGCAAGGCGGCGTGCAAAGCTCGGTGCTCGGCAATCTGCTGAGCCTGTCCAGTTCGTACTGGGCGATCGGTCCGTCGCTGGCGGTGTATCTGCTGGACGGCGGCAAGCGCCACGCGCAGCTGGATTCGGCGAAGGAGGCCACGGCGGAGGCAGGCGCACGCTATCGCAGTGTGGTGCTGGGTTCGTTCCGGCAGGTCGAGGACAACCTCACGTTGCTCGATGATCTGGGCACCGCGACGAATCAGCAGCAGGACGCAGCCAGTGCCGCCCAGACCGCGCTCAATCTGGCGCTCGCGCGGTATCAGCGCGGCGCGGTGAGCTACCTGGACGTGGTCGAGGCGCAATCGGCCGAGCTGGAAGCGCAACGCAGCGTCATCGCGCTGCGCACGCGGCAACTCGACGCGAACGTCGACCTCATTCACGCGCTCGGCGGCGGCTGGACCACGGATGACCTGAAGGCCGGTTGAACCCAATACATCAAGGACAGCAACGTCATGAACCTGCTTGACATGATCGATTTCCCGAGCAATCTGCGCGATCTGGATGAGCGCGAGCTTCAGCGCCTCGTGGATGAAGTTCGGGAATTCGTGATCGAAAGTGTGTCGAGTACCGGCGGCCACCTGGCATCGAACCTCGGTGTCGTGGAGTTGTCGGTTGCCCTTCACTATGTATTCGACACGCCGCACGATCGCCTGGTGTGGGACGTGGGGCATCAATGCTACCCGCACAAGATCCTGACGGGCCGAAAAGCGGCTATGGCCAGCGTGCGGAAAGTCGGCGGGATGGCCGGTTTTCCGGCGCGCGAGGAGTCGCCTTACGACGCGTTCGGCGTCGGGCACGCCGGCACGTCCATTTCGGCGGCAGTCGGCATGGCCCTCGGCCTGCGCGGTCGGAACGCCCGCGTCGTTGCGGTGATCGGCGATGGCTCATTGTCCGCGGGGATGGCGTACGAAGCGCTGAATCACGCGGGGTCCTGCGAAGCGCTGCCGCTGACGATCATTCTGAATGACAACCGCATGTCGATCTCTCCGGCGGTAGGCGGACTGAATGACCATCTCGAGGCGCTGGTGACGTGTTGGCGCGACGAAGCAAACCTCCCTTTATCCACGCTATTCGAAACACTGGGTCTGGAGTATGTCGGCCCTGTCGATGGCCACGATATGGCGAAACTACTCGCCGCGCTGCGGGACGCGAAGACACGCAACCGCCCGCACGTCATTCACGTGGTGACGAAGAAAGGCAAGGGGTATCGGCCTGCGGAACTCGAGCCCGTTGCCTACCACGGGCCCAGTCCGTTCAAACCCGAAACAGGGCTGGTGCGCAAAAAAGGCGGCAAGCTGACCTATAGCCAGGTATTCGGCCAATGGCTGTGCGACGCGGCGGCGACGGATGAACGCATCTTCGGCATCACGCCCGCGATGAGCGAAGGGTCCTGCCTGACCGGATTCGAACGTCGTTATCCGGATCGCTACATCGACGTGGGCATCGCGGAACAGCACGCCGTCACACTGGCGGCCGGCTTAGCCGTCGAGGGCATGAGGCCCGTCGTCGCCATCTACTCGACGTTTCTTCAGCGCGGCTATGACCAGCTGATTCACGACGTCGCCCTGCAGAATCTGCCGGTGTTGTTCGCGCTCGATCGCGCGGGAATTGCCGGGGGCGATGGCGCCACGCATCTGGGTGCGTTCGACATCGCGGCCCTGCGTTGCGTGCCGAATATGGTGGTGATGACCCCGTCCGATGAAAACGAGTGTTATCGCATGCTGAACACCGCCCTTGCGTGGCCTGGACCGTGCGCCGTGCGATACCCGCGGGCGACCACCGGATCCGAAGTCATTGAGCAGACGAAAGAGACGCTGCCGCTCGGAAGAGGCGTGATTTGCCGGGTGTCCGGCAAGCGGGACGGCGCGCGCGTGGCATTTCTGGCGTTCGGGCCCTTGCTCGCGGTCGCGATGGAAGTCGCCAAGGAGATCGATGCGACCGTGGTCGATATGCGCTTCGTCAAGCCGCTCGATGAAGACTTGTTGCTGACGGTTGCCAACGAGCACGAGGTGATCGTGACAATCGAAGAAGGCACCGTGCTGGGCGGAGCGGGCGCCGCCTGCGCCGAACGGATCGCGTTGGAAGGGTGGGCCGTACGCATGCTGCGGCTCGGACTTCCCGACGCGTTCGTCCCGCACGGCGACCGGGCCGAACTGCTCCGCTTGAATGGTTTGGGAGTCGCAGGCGTGCGGGAAGCGGTGCTGGCGTTCACCGAAGCGGTAGACCTGCTCGACCCGGTTGAATGACCGCCTCGTGCCGCCGGTTTGGGTTACGCGATGTAAAGAGTGAATTGAGGCGAACCTGGTTGGTGGCATGAGGCGTTGATCCTATAGTTATCGAGACTGGATATCCAGACAGAGAGGTGAAAAATGAAGTTCGCCATGAAAACTGAAATCCGCACGGACGATCTCGCGACGATCGTGCATGCGATGAAGTCCGTGGACGCCGACGCGAAGGTCGATGTCGATGTGGGCGCACAAACCGTGAGCGTCGATTCGTGGTTGATGCCCGAAGAGTTTCTGGTTGCGTTCTACGACGAGGACATGGACGTAGGCATTGCCGAATGGTAGGAAACGGTCAGCCGTCAGCCGCGGTGGCCCGGATGCGGCGCATCCTGGCCCATAAACACCGTTATTGCTGACGCGCGCCGCTTCAATCGTTGTCAAAATCCTTGGAACCCTTTCTCACGGTATTTCCAGGCGCACGTCAAAAGAGTGCCGGGTGGACTGTGGCTCGTGCGGAGAACCCGCTGAAGCCGTCGTCCACGAGCTGGTAGGGGACATACGCTGTTCTTGAGTCGGAAGGGAAATGATTTCCGTTGTGTTGGCCGCTGATCGCATCAGCGCCCGTTTCCGTGCGAGTCAGGTATGACCCAGAACCCGAAAATTGCTCCAGAAAGCCCCCAGAAAGCGCCGCTTCGCGGCGAACCGATGTCGGGCGCCGACATCATCTTGCGCGTACTCAGCGAACAGGGTGTCGACACCGTGTTCGGCTATAGCGGCGGCGCGATCCTGCCGACCTACGACGCCGTGTTCCGTTTCAACGAACTGCACGCCGACGAGCCCGAGCGTCAGATCAACCTCGTCGTCCCCGCCAACGAACAGACCGCCGGCTTCATGGCCGCGGGCTACGCACGCGCGAGCGGAAAGGTCGGCGTGTTCATGGTGACGTCGGGTCCCGGCGCGACCAACGCGGTGACGCCGATTGCCGACTGCAATGGCGACTCGGTCCCGGTGGTGCTCATCTGCGGGCAGGTGCCGCGTGCCGCGATCGGCAGCGACGCTTTCCAGGAAGCGCCGGTGTTCAACATCATGTCGGCGTGCGCCAAGCAGGTGTTTCTCGTGACCGACCCGGACAAGCTCGAACAGACGCTGCGCACGGCGTTCGAAGTCGCGCGCACCGGTCGTCCCGGCCCGGTCGTGGTGGATGTGCCCAAAGACATCCAGAACTGGACCGGCACGTGGCAGGGACACGGCACGCTGGCGTTTCGCGGCTACTCCGACCGTCTTCGCAAGGTGGCGAAGGGCGCACGCCTTGAAGAGCGCAAGCGCGACGAATTCTTCGATCTGCTGGCGCAAAGCAAGCGCCCGCTGCTGTATGCGGGCGGGGGCATCATCACAGCCGGCGCCACGGCGGAATTACGTCAGTTCGCCGAGCGCTACCGCATTCCCGTGGTGAACACGTTGATGGGGCTCGGCACGATATCCGTGAAGCACGAGCTTGGGCTCGGCATGCTGGGCATGCACGGCGCGGCCTGCGCGAACTACGCGGTGGAAGACTGCGACTTCCTGATTGCCGTGGGCGCGCGATTCGACGATCGCGTCGCCGGCGGCCGCCCGCATGCATTCGCGCCGCGAGCGCGCCATGTCGCGCATATCGATATCGACGAAGCGGAGATCAACAAGGTGAAGCGCGCGCACTGGACTCACGTGAGCGACGCGAAGGACACCCTGGTCTCGCTGATGCAACACGAAACGCACGTGCAGGCGCCGTTGGCGTGGCTCGACCACATCAAGGAGTTGAAGCAGCGGTACGGGATGAATTATGACCGCGCCAGCCCGCTCATTCAGCCGCAGTTCGTGGTGGAAAAGTTGAGCGAGATTACCGGCGGGCGGGCCATCGTCACTACGGGCGTGGGCCAGCACCAGATGTGGGCCGCGCAGTTCTTCGATTTCGTCGAGCCGCGCAGCTTTCTCACGTCGGGCAGCATGGGGACGATGGGCTTTGGCCTGCCCGCTGCGATCGGCGCGCAGATGGGACGCCCCGATGCCCTCGTGATCGACATCGACGGTGACGGCAGCATGCGCATGAATATCGGCGATCTGGAGACCGCGACCACCTATGGCGTGCCGGTCAAAGTGCTGCTGTTCAACAATGTCGGCGACGGGATGATCCGGCAGTGGCAGCGTCTCTTTTACGACGGGCGCCTGTGCGTGAGCGACAAGTCGCTGCATCGCAAGGACTTCGTCATGGCTGCGCGCGCCGACGGGTTCGAATTCGCGCAGCGCGTCGAGGTCCTGAGCGAAGTCGAGGAAAAGCTCCGGGCTTTCGTGGCATTCGACGGTCCGGCTTTCCTCGAAATCATGATCGATCAGGATGCCGATGTGTTTCCGATGGTCGGGCCTGGCATGAGCTATGCGGAGATGATCACCGGTCCGTTCATCCCGTCGAGAGATGGCGAGGAGTCGGGGAGCACGCGTGCGGGTCATCAAGGCGCTTCGGACATGTTCTAGGCCAGTACAACCGCGCCAGCCCGCTCGTGCGGTCGCATTTCGTCTTTCCGCCATGTAACAAAAGAAGTTCTGGCGACGGCGTTTATCGAGTCCGGCCTCAACCCTATAGTGACCTTGATGGCTGGGAGCGATGCGGGGCATGGGGTCCTGCGGGCCCCGCGTTGTCTCTTCATGTGAGCGAGCAGGAATGAAACTGATCTATGTTGGCGACCCGATGTGTTCGTGGTGCTATGGCTTTGGCAAGGAGCTTTCGGCGCTCGTCGCGCGCGTGCCGGACCTGAAACTGGAAATCGTGGTCGGCGGGATTCGCGCGGGCGCGACCGATGTGCTCGACACGGCCGGCAAGCGTTTCCGGCTGCAGCACTGGCAACGTGTGGAAGCGCTGAGCGGCTTGCCGTTCAACCGCGAAGCGTTCATGGCGCGCGAGGGGTTCGTCTACGACACCGAGCCGGTCTGCCGTGCGGTCGTGGCGGCGCGCCGCTTCGCCAGCGGCGACGCATTGCTTGCGGTGTTCCGTGCGCTGCAGAACGGCTTCTATGTGGAAGGACTGGATACGACCGACGGTCGCGTGTTGAGCGAAATCGCCGTAACGGAGCTGAATACCGTGGGCGTTCAGGTCAGTGCAGACGCGTTCTACCAGGCATGGGCAGCAGCGGAAACGAAAGAAGAAACGCAGCGCGATTTCGCCCGCGCGCGAGCACTTGGCGTCGCGTCGTTTCCGACCTTGCTGCTTGAAGAGCAGGGCCGGACGTACGCCGTGCATTCGGGCTACGCGAGCGTCAACGCGCTCGAAGAAAGGCTCAACGAGATCGAGGGGCCGCTTGCCTGATCGTGATTGATCCGGATTGTGCGAAGCGGGCTGCGCGAGCGATTGCGCAGCCCGCTTCGACTTGCCGGAGCGAGGCTTGAATCAATAAGGAGTGTGATGCAATGAACGATAGCAACGAAATCGTCGAACTCGTCCAGCGCTATTTCGACGCCACCTGGCGAGGCGATGTGGAGCAGTTGAGAACCGTGTTCGATGCGCGCGCGATCGTGGCGGGGGAAGTGAACGGCGAGCCCTACTACAAGACGATCGACGAGTACCTTGCGGGTGTCGCAAACAGGAAATCGCCGGCCGAACTGGGCGAGGCCGTCGATACGGAACTGCTGATGCTCGATGTTCAGAAAAACATCGCGACGGCGAAACTGCATGTGCGCATGCTGGGCTTCAATTACTACAATTATTTTTCGATCGTGCGCCAGCGCGACAGATGGCTCGTCATCACGAAGACGCTGACCAACGTGGCATAAGCCGCCGCCCCGCGCCCCGACGAACCATCGAGTCCGGGGGCGCGGGCGAGGCTCGAGCGCTTAGTGACCGGCGCTCTGGCCGCCGTCCACGTGCAGGATCTCGCCCGTCACGAACGGTGCCGAGTCGAGATAGAGAATCGCATTGACGATGTCGCTCATTTCGCCCATGTGACCGACCGGATGCATCGCGCCGAGCGCGGCGTGCGTTTCGGCAGCATGCATCGGCGACTTGATGATCCCAGGCGAAACCGCGTTGGCACGAATGCCCGCGCGCGCATATTCGATTGCGAGCGAGCGCGTTGCAGCGTTCAAACCACCCTTGGTGAGCGACGCAAGAACGGACGGGACTTTGCTGTTCGCCTTGTCGGCAAGCGTGGTGGTGACGTTCACCACGTGGCCGCTGCCGTGTTTCTGCATCGCTTCGATCGCATATTGCGTGATGTGGAAGAAGCCGTTCAGGTTGACGTTCAGGATTGCGGCGTAGTCGTCGGCGGTGTACTGCGTGAAGGGCTTCGCAATGAAAATGCCCGCGTTGTTGACGAGCGTATCGACACGACCGAAGTGCTCGATGGCGGCGTTCACCACGCGGCGAGCCGTGGCGGCGTCGCCGATATCGCCGGCCACGGCGACATAGTCGGCCTCGGCGGCCGGCGTGATGGAACGCGCCGTGGCGACCACGCGATGGCCTTGCGCGCGGAACGCCTTGACGGTTTCCGCGCCGATGCCTTGCGATGCTCCGGTGACGATGACGACCCTGGAATTGCTCATTGTGTATCTCGCAGTATGAGTAAGCCGGCCGGGTGGCCGTTCGAATCGACGGATCCGATGGAGAGCCACTGTAGGCGTATCCATTGCGAGTGCGAACACACACCATGGACAAAGAGTCTTGCGCCGCGAGAACAAATCTCGACAGGAACGTCTACCGCCGCGCGGTGGATTTGAGCCGTGTTTGCCTGCTGCGGTTTTTCGCGCGTTCTACGCAGCGAGCCGACTTCCCGAGACTCCCATAAAACGGAAGGATCATTCCCGCGGTTAAGGGATTCTCTTGATTGGTGAAAGTGATTAATCTGGCCAGGCTGTTTCCCCGGAGGCGTCGCCTCCCTCACCTTGCTAGAGAGAGATTGAAATGAAATTGCTTACTGCTGTCCTTTTTGCCTGTTCGCTGTCGGCCAGCTTCGCTGTCCACGCCGAATCCCTCGCTCCCGCGCATACGGATGCTCGACAAACGGCCCAGGCGAATTCGTCCCGGGCGAATACGTATCAGGCGCCACAGCGTCCGGCCAGGACGCCGGCACGGGACGCCAATACCTGTGTGGGCCCGGCGAGTTTCTGCAACCTGTTCTTTGGTAGTTAAGGGCTGCTATGGGTTGGCGCCGCGCGCATCGATCGATCGCGATTGAGCACACACATCGGGATGAACGAGCAGTTCACCGAGCGTGCGGATCGCTTCATCGATGCGCGCCGACCATGGATGCCCGTAATTGAGCCGTATGCAGTTTTCGAATGCGCGTGACGCGGAAAAGATTGGGCCGGGCGCGACACTGATACCGCGTTCGATCGCGAGACGATGGAGCGCCATGGCGTCGATGCGCTCGCGGAACGTGAGCCACAGAAAATAGCCACCCTCGGGCCGCGTGTACTGCGTGCCTTCAGGCAGCCATCGGCGGATCGCCTCGATCATCGCATCGCGCTGCGTCTGCATGGCGAGCCGGATCTTCTTCAAATGACGCTCGTAGCCGCCATGCTCCAGGTAGTCGGCAATGCCGGCCTGGGCGGGAATGCTGGCCGAGATCGTCGTCATGAGCTTCAGGCGCTGCACGCGTTCTGCAAAGCGCCCAGCGCTTGCCCAGCCTACGCGATAGCCCGGCGCCAGATTCTTCGAAAACGAGCCGCAGTGCATGACGAGGCCGCGCCGGTCGAACGCTATAGCGGGCGGCGGATAGTTCGGCGCGTAGTGCAACTCGCCGTACACATCGTCTTCGATGAGCGGGACTTCGTGTTTCGCGAGCAGCTCGACGAGCGCTTCTTTCTTCTCAGCCGACAACGTGACGCCCGTGGGGTTCTGGAAATTCGTCATGAACCAGCAGGCGCGGATAGGGTGCTTGTCCAGCGCTTGCGCCAGCGCCTCGAGGTCGAGCCCGGTGGCGGTGTCGACGGGAATTTCGACCGCGCGCAGGCCAAGCCGTTCGATCGCCTGAAGCGCTGCGTAAAAGCCCGGCGACTCCACGGCGACGATATCGCCGGGCTGCGTGACCGCCATCAGGCAAAGATTGAGCGCTTCCAGCGCGCCGTTGGTGATGATGATGTCCTCGGCCGGCTGTGAAATGCCAACCCGCATGTAGCGCAGCGCAATTTGCCGCCGCAGGTTCTCGTTGCCGGGCGGCAGATCGACCACGGTGCTCCATGGGCTCACGCTGCGCGCGGCCTGGCCGAGCGATTTCGCCAGGCGCGACAGCGGAAAGAGCAGCGGAGAAGGGAAGGCGGAGCCGAGCGGCACGATGCCGGGGCGCTTGGCGGCATCGAGCACCGAGAACACCAGTTCGCTGATATCGACGGTGGCGGACTCGCCCGTCGTTGCGCGCGAATCCGTCTTGTTGGGCTTCGAGGGCGGCGCGACGTAGTAGCCAGAACGTTCTTCGGCGCGCACGAGGCCCCACTGTTCGAGCACGTAGTAGGCACGCGCGGCCGTGGACTGACTGACACCGTGCTGCGCAATGATTTGCCGCAGCGACGGCATGCGCGAGCCCGGCTTCAGGTTGCCGGAGCGAATCTCGGCGGCCATGCTCTGCGCGAGGCGTTCGTAGCGTGTCATGCGTGCCGGTTCTTCCAAAGAGGTCAGGGGTGGACTCGTGCTTCGAGCGATTTTCTCATGGTGCGCGCGACCGCGAATTCGATCTGCTACGGTCAATTATGCGTCGACTGCTTCTATACGCGCTTGCTGCGAAGGCGGATCATTGCGGCCAGTGCGCATCGCAGTCCGGGTCTGTTCTCCCGGGATGCGCCGGGATTACTGCGCGAGTGCCTGGATCATCACCTAAACCCGCAGAGCTTGCGGCTCTTTTTGCCTGTAGCGTGGCAAGCCTTTCGCCCCGGTGTGTGAGCACCGGGGCGTTTCTTTGTCGGGTTCTACCGCCGCGTGAATCGGCTGCGTCGCTCGAATCGTTCGTAACTGCTGCTTTTTTTGTCAGTGCGCAAGATTGAATATCAGGCTATCCGATCGACCTGATCGACGTAACCGGAGTCAATGATGGAACTCGTTCAAATGATGCGCATGGTCCTGTGGAGCTTTTTCGGCGTACGTAAAAGCGCGTCGCACGAAGCCGATTTGGCCAGCGTGAACTTCAAGTGGCTGCCGTTCGTGGCGGTCGCGCTGGCCGCGATGATCGGGGCTTGCATACTGGGTGTCGTGCTGCTGGTCGCGCATTCTACGGGAACCGCACAAGGCTTCTGAGCATCCGGCGTTGCCGAAAACTGGGGCGCCTGCGAAGCACCGTGAGACGCGAGATTGTTCGGCGTTTCATAACGGTGATTTCGTCCGCGCCGCGTTGATCTTTGTGGTGCCGCGCGTAATCTGACTATCAGGAAGCGCTGCATTTCACGCAAAGCGATTCACCCAGTTTTCAGGCAAGGAGTATGAGATGGATATCCTCAATCTCGCCCGACAATCCGGCATGACGGTCGTGCTCGATGCACGCATCGGCCAGCAGGAATACCACTCCGTTCACAGCAGCGTAGCAGCACTGGAACGGTTCGCCGCGCTGCTCGAGGCGCACAGGCAAGCCGAATCCGGTAAGCGCGTCTGATTGGCTTCATGACCGATTTCATTGGAGCCATATCGTGAAAGACGATGCACGGGACTTTCGTATGATCGAAGCTGACGGCAGTGCGGGCGACGCAACAGCCGGCGAGCAAACGCGTCATGGCGCACCTTCGCGCAACTGGGCATGGTCTCAACGTGGCGAGTCGTATGACTGGATGGATTCAGCGGGACCCTTCCCGCTCGAGGATCTGCAGGAGTAGGGATTCGGAAATCGTGATGGCAAGCGCCACGCTTCACTCAAACAGATTGAAGCCATCACGAAACATCATTTGAAGAGATTTTTGGTTCGACCTATTGTGAAGTTCACGAGAAGCGGCAGCCCCCGGTGGATCGACGGCGATATCACGGGCGAGGGCATGCCGGACACCTTCCATGGACGGAGACAATCGGATGAACCCCACGACCCTGCATGGGATTCGTAGCAATCCCCTGTTCGCCACGCTGGTCAAACGCCGGCGCAGATACATTGCCTGCCTGACCGCCATCACGCTGATTCCCTATTGCGGCTTCATCGTGCTGGTCGGATTCGCCCCCGCCTTGCTGGCCATCCGGTTTTCCGCAGACAGTATCGTCAATATCGGCTGGCCGATCGGCGTCGCGCTGATCGTCGGCAGCTGGTGCCTCACGGGCTTGTACGTTCGCCGCGCCAATGGCGAATTCGACGCGCTCACCGCCCAGATCCTGGCGGGAGCGAAACCATGAAGCGCGCCGCTCTTGCTCTCGTCTTCCCGCTGCTGCTGGGCGTCGCGGCTCGCGCGGCGGCCGCGGAGGTCCTGCACGGCGTCGAACAGCGTCCCCTCAATCTCACGGCGATCGCGATGTTCCTGGTGTTCGCCGTGGCGACGCTCGGCATTACGTACTGGGCGGCGTCGCGCACCCGTTCGATGGACGACTTCTACACCGCCGGGGGCGGCATCACCGGATTCCAGAACGGCATGGCGCTGGCCGGCGACTATATGTCGGCGGCGGCGTTGCTGGGCGTGACCAGCATGATCTTTTTCCACGGCTACGACGGCGTGATCTACGCGATCAGCTTTTTCGTCGCGTGGCCGCTGCTGCTGTTCCTGTTCGCGGAGCGCATCCGGAATCTGGGACGCGTGACGATTGCCGACATCGCATCGTACCGGCTCGACCAGAACCGGATCCGGACGATGACCGCCTTCGGTTCGTTGACCGTGGTCTGCTTTTACCTGGTTGTCCAGATGGTCGGCGCGGGGCAGTTGATCCAGTTGCTGTTCGGTCTTCCCTATAACGACGCGATCATCGTGGTCGGTCTGCTGATGGTGGTCTATGTGACCTTCGGCGGCATGGTGGCCACCACGTGGGTGCAGATCATCAAGGCCGCGCTGATGCTGTTCGGCGGCACGCTGCTGGCCGTTCTCGCACTGTCCCGGTTCGGCTTTTCGCTGAACGCACTGTTCGAGCAGGCGGTCGCCGCGCACAGGAACGGCGTGCATATTCTGCTGCCGAGCAAGCTGGTGTCCGATCCCATCGCGCTGATTTCGCTCGCGATTGGACTGGTGTTCGGCACCGCGGGGCTGCCGCATATCCTCATGCGCTTTTTCACCGTGCCGGATGCGAAAGAAGCGCGCAAGTCGGTGTTCGTTGCCACGGGCTTCATCGGCTTCTTCTATCTGGTCATCATGGTGCTCGGCGTGGCGGCGATCGCGATTGTCGGCAGCAACCCGTCGTTCTACGTGGGCGGCCTGACCGGAGGCAAGCTGATCGGCGGCAGCAACATGCCGGTCATGCATCTCGCCCAGGCGCTCGGCGGCAATCTGCTGCTGGGTTTCCTCTCGGCCGTGGCGTTCGCGACCATCCTTGCCGTCGTGTCCGGGCTCACGATGGCGGGTACGTCAGCCATCTCGCACGACCTCTACGTGATGGTGCTCAAGAAGAACCGGGCCGATCCCGCGAGCGAGCGACGGGTCTCCAGGATCGCGTCGGTATGCATTGGCGTGGTGGCGGTGCTGCTGGGCATCGTGTTCAAGGATCAGAACATCGCCTTCCTCGTCGCACTGACGTTCGGCGTCGCCGCCTCGGTGAATTTTCCGGTTCTCGCGCTTTCGATGTACTGGCGGGGGCTGACGACGCGCGGCGCGCTCACCGGCGGCATCGCGGGCCTGGTGAGCGCCGTCACGCTCGTCATTCTGTCGCCCGCCATCTGGGTCACGGTGCTGGGCCATGCGAAGGCGATCTTTCCCTACGACTATCCGGCCATCGTTTCGATGAGCATCGCCTTCCTGTTCGCGTGGCTGGGCTCCGTCACGGATCGCAGCCAGCGGGCGCAGCGCGAGCGTGACGACTTCGGCGAGCAGGCCGTCCGCGCGCAGACCGGCTTCGGCGCGTCCGGAGCGGTCGGTCACTAGTCAACGCCAACAAGGAGACAATCATGCAAATGCGTGACAACGGTCTGGGCTTTTCGCCCATCACGATCGCGCTGCACTGGGTCGTCGCAGCACTGCTGCTGTCGATCGCCGGATGCGGCATCGGGCTCATGTTTAGCGCGGACGACGTCCAACGACTGAGCCTCGTGCGTACGCAAAATCTGCTGGGCGCCGTGCTGTTCGTCGTGTCGGTCTATCGGCTCTGGGCACGGCTTTCTTCGTATCATCCGCTGCCCGTGGGCACGCCGAACCCCGTCGAAGTGATCGTCAGCCGCTCCGTTGCGGTGGGCCTCGCGCTCGCCATGGTGCTTCTGCCGGTTGCGGTATGGCTTTCCCGGGCGGCGGCCGGTGTCGCCGTCGAGTTGCCGGGAGGATTGGCGATCCCCACGCTCATCGAACCCAGCGTGGCAGTGCAACGGGTCGTGGATATTCTTTTCGATATCGGAGCGACGGCTTTTCTGCTGGGCCTCGCGTTGCATCTGTTCGGAGCACTGAAGAATCATTTCGCGCTGGGCAATGACGCCCTCAAGCGGATGCTTGGCAAACATGTGGAGCTTTGAGCGATGAGCGAATTCAAATCGGCCTTCGGCGGGAACGCGGTCACGCAGCTGTGCGGCGTCCGGTATCCCGTCTTTCTTGGCGGCATGGCGGCGATTTCCGGCCCGAAGCTCGTTGCCGCAGTGGCCAATGCCGGCGGCATGGGGACGCTCGGCGGGCTGCGTTTGCCGCCGCTCGCGCTGCGCAAATGGATACGGGAAACGCGCGAGCTGACGGACAGGCCCTTCGGCGTGAATCTCGTGCCGAAGTTCGGCGGCCCGACCGTGTTCGAAGCCCAGTTCCAGGTCGTGTTGCAGGAGCGGCCGCGCATGCTGTCGTTGTTCTACGCCGAAGACTATGCGGCGGACATGATCCCGCGGGCCAAGGACGCCGGCATGATCGTCATGGTCCAGGTGGGATCGGTTGCGCTCGCGCGGCACGCGATCCGGCACGGCGCCGATATCGTCGTCGCGCAGGGCAGCGAAAGCGGCGGCCACCTGAACCGGGGGACGATCGGCGTCATGTCGCTGTTGCCCGCGATCTGCGAGGTCGCGCAGGGGCGTCCCGTGCTGGCGGCTGGAGGCATCACGACGCGCGACGATGTGCGGGCCGCGATGCTGCTCGGCGCGTCGGGGGTGCTCGTGGGCACCGCGTTCGTTGCGACCGACGAATCGAATGCGCACCCGCTGTACAAGCAAAAGATCGTCGAAGCCGACGTGGACGACATCGAGTATCGCACCGGGTATTCGTTCGGCTGGCCGTACGGCACGCCCCATTGTGTGATTCCCAATCGCGACAAATGGAACCTGCTGCGCTTCGTTGGCGGCGGCGCTCGCATGATCGACAAACCGCGCATGGCGCAGAAGCTCTCGCTCTATGCGGGGCAGGGCGTCAGCAAGATCGGCAGCGTGGTGCCGGCAGCCGAGCGCGTGGCGGAGCTGGTGGCTGGCCTGCCGGCCTCGACGGTTGCGGCGAATGCCCGGGCGATGCCCGATGGCCTGGTCTTTGTCGCAAGCCGGGCGTTGCCGCAGGCGGAACCGGCCGAGTGCCGCGCCGCTTGCTGACCCTGACGCGGTGTTCGGCGGCGCTCAGGCCGCCGCCGTCGAACGCCGCGTGCTCTTGCGACTCGGTGTACCAGCGCGCTTCGCTTTCGTGTCGTCAGTGGACAGCGCGAGCTGGTCGCGCGCGAGCGCGACAAACGCGCTCAATGCCGGTGTCGCGAGCGTGTCGTTACGGCGGATGAATACCGTCTTGACGTTGGCGAACTCGCGCGGGAGCGCGTGAAGGGCGATGGCCTGGCGCGCGGCGTAGTTTTGCGCAACGGCCTTTGGCAACAGCGTCACGCCCATGCCCGCGGCCACGCATGACAGGATGCCGTCGAGCGTGCCCAGTTCGAGCACCTGGTTGGGCACGAGTCCGACCTGATAGAACCAGTGTTCGAGCGTGGAGCGATAGAAGCAGCCCGTGCGGAAGACCAGCACCGTCTGCTGTGGCATGACCTGGATGAGTTCGCCGAGCGAGGCGAACTCGCAGCTGCTCACGAGGACGAGTTCCTCCTGAAAGACCTCGTCTTGCGCGAGCACCGGATTCTGGTGCAGACCGCCGACGAATGCGCCGTCGAGGCGATGGCTCTCGACGGCCTTGATCAGCTCGGCGGTCGTGCCGGTGAGCAGCGACAACTGGACCTGAGGATACTTCTCGCGGTATCTGGCCAGTACCTGGGGCAGGCGGATTGCCGCCGTCGTCTCCATCGAGCCGAGCCTCAACGTGCCTGCCGGCGTGGCGGTATCGAGCAGCGCGTTGCGGCTCTCTTCGGTGAGCTGGAGGATGCGCTGGGCGTAGCCCAGAAAGGTTTGCCCGGCCGAAGTGAGCACCACGCCGCTCTTTTGCCGGATAAACAACGGCTGACCGAGCTCGGCTTCGAGTTCCTTGACGCGCATCGTGACGTTGGACTGCACCGTGTGCACTTTCTCGGCCGCCGCGGTGAAGCTGCCGTGCTCCGCCACCGCACAGAAAATCTTGAGCTGACGCATCTCCATGGCGAATTCCAAGAATCACAAATAATGATGGATTTAATCATTTACCATCACTTTACTGGATTGAACGGCGCGAGCACAGTGTCGTAAACGCGAACGGGAGGATGCATGTGGTGATGACGTCGACTACGAACATTGAGTGCCTGTTCGCCGGGGGGATGGGTTATCTGGACCACGAAGGGCAGCGCAGCGGCATTTTCAAGCGGCGCATCGCCGGGCCGGTTCGCGTGGAGGCGCAGGGGATCGTCGGCGACGAGCATGGCGACCCGCGCATCCATGGCGGCCCGGAAAAGGCCGTTCATCACTACGCGGCGGAGCATTACGCTTGCATTGCGCAGGCGTTCGCGGAGTGCGCCGAGGCCCTGGTGCCCGGCAGTCTCGGCGAGAACATCTCGGCCTCGGGGCTGACCGAACGTAACGTGCACATCGGCGATATCTACGAGGCCGGCAGCGCCATGCTGCAAGTCTCGCAACCGCGCAGCCCTTGCTGGAAGATCAATCATCGCTTCGGCGTCGAACGCATGTCGATGCATATTGCCGAGGGGCGCATCACCGGCTGGTATTACCGTGTCCTGCGCCCCGGCCTGATTGCGCCTGGCGACGCTATCACGCTCGTCGACCGGCAAACGGAGCGCTTCTCCATCGACGCGTTCTGGCAGGTGCAGTTGTCACATCGTCCGTCCATCGATGCGTTAGTCGAGCTGATCGCCGTTCCGGGCCTTGCGCCTGACTGGAAGCGGCGCCTGGGCGAGCGGGAGAAATGGCTGCGGGCGCGCCGGTGACGCGTTCGCTCGCACTTGCCGCCTCGCCGGAGATGTGAAGGTTAGCTTTGCAGTTTACCTTCATATCTCCTAGAATGCGGGGATGACCGAACGCGCCCAAACTCCCCCTCCCGACCTCGCCGCGGCGCTTGCCGGCGACCTGCGCGCGCTGGTCGGGCAGCTGCGCCGCCGTTTTCGCGAGCAGGCGATCCTCGGCGACTTCACGCCTTCCCAGATGGCGGTGCTGCAGCGGCTCGAGCGCGAGGGGCCGTCCACGGTGTCGAGCCTCGCGCGCGCGGAGGGCATGCGCCCGCAGTCGATGGGCACGCTCATCGCGCCGCTCGAGGCGGCGGGCCATATCAGCGGCGCACCGGACCCCAACGACGGGCGCCAAACGCTCTGGTCGCTCACTCACGCCTTTCGCGAGTGGCTCAAGGAAGGGCGGGCGGCGCGCCAGGACTGGCTCTCGCGCAGGATCGACACGCGCCTTTCGGCCCCGGAACAGCAGCAGCTAGCCGCGGCAGTCGAACTGCTCAAGCGGCTCGTGGCCGACTAAGGCGAGGCCGTCACATGGGCGCTCCAGCTTCCGGGTTCTTTCGTTCGCTCAGGACTTACAACTATCGCGTGTGGTCGGCGGGCGCGCTCGTCTCGAATGTCGGCACGTGGATGCAGCGCACGGCGCAAGACTGGCTCGTGCTCACCGGGCTCACGCATCACAGCGCGGCGGCGGTCGGTATCGTGATGGGCCTGCAGTTCGGGCCGCAAATGCTGTTCATGCCCTGGTCGGGCTTCGCCGCCGACCACTTCGACCAGCGCAAGCTGCTCATGGTCACGCAGGCGCTGCTCGGCACGCTGGCCATTGCACTGGGCGTGCTCACGGCAACCGGGCTCGTGCAGCTTTGGCACGTGTACGTGTTCGCGTTCCTGTTCGGCTGCACGACGGCATTCGATTCGCCGGTGCGGCAAACCTTCGTCTCGGAGCTGGTGGGCGACGCCGATCTCTCCAACGCCGTCGCGCTCAATTCCACCTCGTTCAACGCCGCGCGCATGATCGGCCCGGCCGTGGCGGGACTCGTCATTGCATCGGTGGGCGTGGGCTGGGCCTTCCTGCTCAACGGCCTGTCGTTCGTCGCCGTGCTGATCTCGCTCACGCGTCTGCGCGTGGACGAACTGCGTTCGGCGAGGCGTACGCAACCCGCGAAGGGCGGTATTGCCGCAGGGTTCCACTACGTGTGGGCGCGTCCGGATCTGCGGGCCATTCTCGTCATGCTGTTCCTGATCGGCACCTTCGGGCTGAATTTTCCGATCTTCATCTCGACGATGGCCGTGAACGTCTTTCACGCCGACGCGGGACGCTATGGACTCCTGTCTTCGATGATGGCGGTGGGGACCATGAGCGGCGCCTTCTTCGGCGCGGGGCGCAGCCATCCGCGTTTCATCTCGCTGCTGTTCGCGGCTACGGCGTTCGGGGTGGGGTGCCTGCTGGCGTCGGTTGCGCCGGGCTACTGGTGGTTCGGCGGCGCGCTCGTGATGATCGGCATCGCGGCGCTCACGTTCACCACCGAAACCAACAGCCTCATGCAGCTTTCCACCGAGCCCGGCATGCGCGGCCGCGTGCTGGCGATTCGTCTGGCCGTGGCGCTGGGCGGCACGCCCATCGGCGCGCCGATCGTGGGGTGGGTGGCCGACCATTGGGGCCCGCGCTGGGCCTTGCTGGTGGGCGCGGCTTCGGGCTTCGCGGCGGCGATCGTCGCGGCCCGCACGCTCGCGCGGCGGGCCCACGAGAAGCCATAGCGCGCCGCACGGTCACACACAATCAGGCGGGCTTCAACTCCACGCGTTTGATGTCCTTCACGATCACGAGATAGCTGATCACCGTAACGATCGCGTTGATGCCGACAAAGGCGAGCGCGCCGTTGAACGAGCCGGTTTCCGCCACGAGATAGCCGATCACGATCGGCGTGACGATGCCGGCCACATTGCCGAACATGTTGAAGATCGAGCCCGAAAGGCCGATCGCTTCGCGCGGCGCGGTATCGGCGATCACGGCCCAGCCGAGCGCGCCGAGACCCTTGCCGAAGAACGCGAGCGACATGAGCGCGACCACGATCCAGTCGCTGTTCACATAGTTGCAGCCGACGATGCACGACGACAGCACCATGCCGCCGACGATCGGCACCTTGCGCGCCATGGTGAGCGAGCGGCCCGAGCGGATCAGGGCGTCCGAAGCCACGCCGCCCAGCACCCCGCCCAGGAAGCCGCAGATCGCCGGCAGCGAGGCGATCAGCCCCGCCTTCAGGATGGTCATGTGGCGCGCCTGCACGAGGTAGATCGGGAACCACGTGAGGAAGAAGTACGTGAGCACGTTGATGCAGTACTGCGCGAGATAGACGCCCAGCAGCATGCGGTTGCCGAGCAGCTGGCGGATCACCGCCCAGTTCGCGCCCTTGCGGCGCTCGGCGCGCGCGGCGCGTTGATGCCCGTTCACGATGCCGCCGCCCGCCTCGATGTATTCGAGTTCCTGCGGGTTCACGCCCGGGTGATCGGCCGGATTCTTCATGAACCGGATCCACGCGAAGGCGAGCACGAGGCCGCCCACGCCCATCACGATATAGACGTGATGCCAGCCATACGCGTGCGTGAGCCACGCCATGAGCGGCGTGAACACCACGGCCGCGAAATACTGCGCCGAATTGAAAATGGCCGAGGCCGTGCCGCGCTCTTTCGCCGGGAACCAGCTCGCCACCACTTTCGCGTTGGCGGGGAAGGCGGGCGCTTCGGCCGCGCCCATCGCGAAGCGCAGCGCGAACAGGCCCGCAATCGCGGCGCCGGCGCTGCCGAGCAGGCCAATCGAGCTTTGCAGCAGCGTGAAGAGCGACCACAGGAAGATGCTGCCCGCGTACACGCGGCGCGCGCCGAAGCGGTCGAGCACCCAGCCCGCAGGCACCTGCGCGAGCACATAGGCCCAGCTGAACGCCGAGAAGATGTAGCCCATGTGGATGGCGTCGAGACCGAACTCGGTGCGCATGGCCGAACCCGTGACCGAGAGCGTGGCGCGGTCCGCGTAGTTGAGCGTGGTGATGATGAAGATCAGCGAGAGGATCAGGTAGCGCACCCGGGTGCGCCTGGCGACATCGGACTGCGTGGCGGTGCGGCTCAACGACATGTGGATCGACCTCTCTCGTGCGCGAGATTCAGGCCGCTGCGGTCACGCTGCGGCCTGAATCTGCTGTCTCCGGACGGCGCGCCTCGTGCGCGCCGCATCTACTTACGCAAGAACGCGCCTGACTCGCGTCAGGCGCGTTCCGTTTGCGGACCTGATTAGCTGCTTGTTCAGCCAGTTGTCAGTAAGTTGTTTGACATCACGGCTGGTTGTCTGAGCTAATCGTACAACGCCCTGGAAGCCGAAGCAACCAGACTGTATGCCTCTTGAGTCGGTCTCAGGGTAAACTCGAATTTCAGGATAACCGCGCGATTGTGGGATGATGCGGCCAAGTTGTTGGACAACATGGCGTCTGCACCCTCAAGACTCCGGCGTTTGAGCCGTAAAGAAGAACACCATGGAAACCGGGGATTGAAGCAACATGCGCAACACGACGGTACGAGCCAGCCTCCTTGCAGTGCTGGTGATCTTTGGCGTGATGATCCTGATTGGCGGCTTTGCGGGCGTGTTCTCGCTGAGGGAGTCGAACGCCAGCGCCCAGCGCCTGCATGAAATCGCGCGCCAGACCATTCTGGTCAACGACGCCTACAAGGACACCACGCGCACGCGTTCGGCGCTCGTGCGCGGCTACAGCGCGCTCAAGGAACGCAACGACACGGCCACGCGCGACTCCGCGCTGAAGAGCGCGGCCCATAGCTTCGAGCTTTCGGCGAACGAGACCCAGGCCTTCGCCAATGCACCGGCGTTCGACGGCATGGACGCGGACCTCAAGCGCCAGTTGCTCGAGTCGGCTGCGCAACTCTCGAACACGCTCACGCGCGCCACCGACGCACTGCGCAACGGCGACACGGCCGCCTACGTGGCGGTCAACGACACCGACATCACCGCCGCGGGCGCGGCCTATTCCGTGAACGTGGAGAAGTTCCAGAAGCTCGCCAACGCGCTCGCCGAGGCCACGCTCGACGACGGCAACGCGCGCTACACATGGATCGTTACGCTCGTGGGCGTGGGCGTGGCCATCGCGCTGGCGCTCGTCGTCTTCACGCATTTTGCCTTGCAGCGCATCGTGTCGCGGCCGCTGGCCGACGCCGCGGCGGTCCTCGACCGCATCGCCTCGAACGATCTCACCGTGCGCGTACCCGAAGCGGGCCGCAACGAAATCGGCCTGCTGTTCGCCGCCATGCGCCGGATGCAGGCGGGGCTCTCGCACACCGTGGCCGGCGTGCGCGACAGTTGCGACGCGATTCACACGGCCGCGCGCGAGATCGCGGCGGGCAATCTCGATCTGTCGAGCCGTACGGAGGAGCAGTCGGCCTCGCTCGAAGAAACCGCCGCGAGCATGGAAGAACTCACCTCCACGGTGAAGCAGAACTCCGCGAACGCCTCCGAGGCCAGCACGCTCGCCACGGGTGCGGCCGAGCTCGCGCAGCGCGGCGGCGACGTGGTGGGACGCGCCGTGCAGACCATGCAGGACATCAGCGCCAGCTCGCAGAAGATTGCCGAGATCACGAGCATGATCGACAGCATCGCGTTCCAGACCAATATTCTCGCGCTCAACGCCGCCGTGGAATCGGCGCGCGCGGGTGAGCAGGGACGCGGCTTCGCCGTGGTCGCGGGCGAAGTGCGCACGCTCGCGCAGCGCAGCGCGGGCGCAGCACGCGAGATCAAGGAACTGATCGGCGCCTCGATGGAAGACGTGCGCAACGGCAACGCGCTCGTCGCGCAGGCCGGCGAGGCGATGAACGAGATCGTCAACTCGGTGCGCAACGTCGCCACCATCATGGCCGAGATCACGACGGCCACCGCCGAGCAGAGCACGGGCATTCAGCAGGTGGGCATGGCCGTGAGCCAGATGGATCAGGTCACGCAGCAGAACGCGGCGCTCGTGGAGCAGGCGGCCGCTGCCGCGAGCGCGCTGGAGCACCAGGCGCAATCGATGAAGGAAGCGGTCTCGGTGTTTCGCGTTGGCGCGCTTGCATGAAGATCGATACGCGCGAGACCAATCAATAGAACTAACAAACCAGAAAGGACGACATGAAGAAGAAGGCAATCTTGCGCAGCGTGGCGGGCGCCGCTTTCGGGCTCGCGGCATCGGTGGCCGTGCATGCGGCTAGCTACGTGTATGTGTCGAACGCCGACAGCCAGGACATTTCGGTGTTCCGCCTCGATGCGCAAAGCGGCGCGCTGGCCGCGGTCGAGACCGTGCCGGTGGGCGGCACGGTGATGCCGATGGCGTTCTCGCCCGACCATCACCACCTGTATGCGGCGCTGCGCTCGAAGCCGTATCGCGTGGTGAGCTTCGCCGTGAATCCGCTCGACGGCCGTCTCGCCGAACTGGGCCGCGCGCCGCTCGCCGAGAGCATGGCCTATGTGTCCACCGACGGCACGGGGCGCTATCTGCTTTCCGCTTCGTACGGCGGCAATCTGCTGGCGGTGAACCCCATCGGCGAAAACGGCGTGGCGGGCGACGTGCAGCAAACCGTGAAGACGGGCCCGATGGCGCACATCATTCGCACCTCGCCGGACAACCGCTATGCGTTCGCCTCGGTGCTCGGCGCCGACACCTGGCTGCGCCTGAAGTTCGACGCCTCGACGGGCGCGCTCACCGAAGACGCGAAGCCCGCGTACTCGCTGCCCAAGGATTCGGGCCCGCGTCATTTCCAGTTTTCGCCGGACCAGCGCTTCGTCTATCTGATCGACGAACTCGACGGCAAGCTGCACGTGCTCGCCTTCAACGGGGCGAACGACTCGGTCAAGCCGATCCAGACGATCTCGATCCTGCCCACGGGCTTCTCCGGCGACAAGCCGTGGGGCGCCGACGTCCACCTCACGCCCGATGGCCGCTACCTGTATATCTCGGAGCGCACGTCGAGCACGCTGGGTGCGTACCGCGTGAACCAGCAAACGGGCAAGCTCACGCGCATCGGCACGTATGCCACCGAAAAGCAGCCGCGCGGCTTCAATATCGATCCGTCGGGCCAGTATCTGCTTGCCGTGGGCCAGCTCTCGCCCACGCTGAGCGCGTACCGCATCGATGCGAAGAGCGGCGCGCTGCGTGAGCTTGGCAAGTACCCGGTGGGCAAGGGGGCGAACTGGGTCGAAGTGGTGGATTTCGACGGTTCGAACGGCTAGGCAATGAGGGGCGGCTTCGGTCGCCTTACTCCTGCCGGTTCTCGGTCGCGAAGCGCATTGGCTTCACGTTGCGCGGCTCGGCTCGCGCAGCATCGAGGCCTTCGATCGAGCGCAGCCGCGCGGGCGCCGAGAACACGATGATCGCGAACTGAAGGGCGAAACCGCACGCGGCGGCCACGAGGCAACTCGTCATGCCGAGGCGCGTGCTCAGGAACGCGCCGAGCAGGGCGCCGAGAGGGCGCGCGCCGAACGTCGCCATCATGATGACCGACGAGACGCGCGCGATCAGATCGCGAGGCGTGACGACCTGGCGCAACGCCGTGGTCGAGATGGTCCAGACGATCGGCCCGAAGCCGAACAGAAAGAACGCCAGGAACACGCTGGCGCGCGAATGTGTGAGGGCGGTGCTCGCCATCAACAGCGAGCCAAGCGCGGCGCTCGTCGGGCCGAGCAGGATTTGCCGCCCGAAGACGAGCCGCCTGGCGATGATCTTGTAGAGAAACGCGCCGCCCACCATGCCGAAGCCATATACACCAAGCGCAACGCCCACGGCCGATGGCGCGAACGCGAGCCGGTGTATCGCGTACCAGGCGAACACGGCGAGCAGCAGATACCACGACGTATTGAAGACGAACGCCGTCGCCACGATGGGCCGCAGATGCGTGCTGCGCGCGATGAACTGCACGCCGTCGAAGAGTTCGCGTGCGAGCGCGCGACGCGAACGCGGGCGCGGCGCCTCGGCGGGCAGGCGTGCGAGACACCACGCGCTGGCGAGCGAGAGGGCGAACGCCGCGAGAAACGCGAACACGCCCGACGCCCAGCCCGCAAAAATGCCGCCCACGGAAGGCCCCGCCGTATAGGCGATGCTGCGCGCGATTTCGAGCCGCCGGTTGGCGGCGAGCAGGTCTCCCGTTTCGACCATGGCCGCGACGAGCGAGGGCGCGCTCACGCTGAACACCACCGTGCCGGTTGCGATGGCGAAGCCCAGCGTGCCGAGCATGTAGAGCGACAGCACGCGCGCATGGAACAGCGCGAACAGCACGAAGAGGGCGGCGGCGCGCAGCAGTTCGGTCGCGATCATGAGTGGCTTGCGCCGGCTGCGATCGGCAATGAGACCGGCGGGCAACGAGAGCAGCAGGAACGGTAGGGTATTGACGGCCTGCAGCGAGGCGCTTTGCTGTGCCGTGGCGCCCAATGCCACCACGGCGACGATCGGGATGACCGCAATGGCCATCTGCTCGCTGAATTGCGCGGCGAGACTCGCGTGCGAAAGATTGACGACGACGCGCTGTGGCGTCGCGCTTCCTGTTGTGATGCCCATTGTCGATGTCCCGAAGATCGATCCGGCGCGGGCCGGATGCGGTGATTTGAGCTTCGGGATCGAGTCTACGCAGGGCGCCTGGGTGGAGATATCCGGATCTTGTGGTGATATTCGATGCGTCGGGCGAACGCAGGTCAGTCCGCCGCGATACGATCCGCGTCGCGCGAATCTTTGCGCACTTGCACATGCGTGGCCGGTTCGCCGCGCGACGCATCGACATCGCGAACCGCGCGACTACCCGCAAAACACACCGCGAGCGTCGCGAGCACGAGCACGCCGAGCGCGAGTTGCAGCCCAACGAGCCCCGCGCCGAAGCCGATGATCGGCGGCCCCACGAGAAAGCCTGCATACCCGGTCGTCGCCGCCATCGACACACCGGTCACGGGCGGATCGGTCGTACGCCCGGCCGCGCTGAAAATCACCGGCACCACGTTGGCGAGCCCAATGCCGACGCAGATGAACCCTACCACCGCCGTAGCGAGCGCCGGCGCAGCGAGCACGGCGGCCAGACCCGCAGCCGAAAGCAGGCCGCCCAGCGCGACCACGCGCACCGCGCCCAGCCGCCGCACGAACGCGTCGCCCACCACGCGACACGCCGCCATGGCGAACGCGAACGACGTATAGCCGATGCCCGCGCTATCCGCATGAGCGGGTATTGCGGTTCGCAGATACACGGCGCTCCAGTCGGCAATGGCGCCCTCGGTCATCATGCAAAGGAACGCGAGCGCAGCGAGCTTCACGACGCCCGCCTGCGGCAGCGCGAAGCCGCCGCCCGACGCTGCCTCCGGGCGCGTGCCCACGTCGCGCAGCGAGAACAGCGCCGCGCCGACGATCAGCACGGCGATAGGAATGGCGGGCAGCGCGAGACCGCTCAGCACACCGAATCCTGCTTTCTGCAGCACCGTGCCAACCGCCGCGCCCGCCAGACCGCCCGCACTCCAGGCCGCGTGGAACGACGACATGATCGGCGCGTGCCACACTTTTTCGATTGCGCTGGCATGGCCGTTCATGGAAACGTCGAGCGCGCCATTGAGCGCGCCGAGCAGCAGCAACGCGGCACACAGCAGCGGCGCGTTGGGCGCGAGCGCAGGCAAGGGAAACGCGGCGGCGAACAGCACGCCGAGCAGGGCGGTCGCGCGGCCGCTGCCGAACTTCGGCGCGAGACGCCCCGCAAGCGGCATGGCGATGATGGCGCCCAGCGCGAAGGCAAAGAGCGCGACGCCGAGCAGGGAGTCGCCGAGGAGCAGCTTGTCCTTCACGCGCGGCACCTCGACGGCCCACGCGCCGATGCCGAAGCCGTTCGCCAGAAAGACCGCCGTGGTGGCGTAGCGTTCGCGCAGGGGCCTCATCGCGCCACCGCCACGTCGCCGCATGCGGCTTTCAGTTGCTTCAGATGGAGTTTCGGTACGTCGGCATCGACGACCAGATAGTCGAGCGAGGCGCACGGCGCGATGACGAAGGGCGCGGATGTCATGAGCTTTTCCGTGGTGACTGCCGCCGCGATCTGGCCGCTGGCCGCGACCATCGCGCGTTTCATTTCGGCATCCTCTGCATCGAAGGCCGCGATGCCGTCGGACGGATCGAGTGCGCAGGCGCCGAGAAAGCAGAGGTCGGCCTTGATCTGCCGAATCTGCACGAGCGCCGTCGCGCCCAGCGCGCCAGCGGCCTGCGCGCTCACGCGCCCGCCGATCAGGATGACTTCGATGCCCGGGCGCTCGAGCAGGCGCACACAGGCCTGCGGCGAAGTGGTGACGACTGTGAGGCCGGCGTTCTCGGGCAGGGCCGCCGCGATCTCGACGTTCGTGGAACCGGCGTCGAGCAGAATCACCTGGTTGGGTTTGACGAGCGCGGCGGCGGCGCGCGCAAGGCGCGCCTTGGCGGGCAGTTGCTCGCGCATGCGCACGGAGGCGGGCTTGTTGGCGGGCGAGATGAGCAGCGCGCCGCCATACACGCGCTTGCAGTGCCCCGCCTCGGCCAGGTCGCGCAAATGGCGCCGGATCGTGTGCTCCGAGGTGTCGAGCTGCGCGGCGAGTTCGGTGGCCAGCACGCGGCCCTCGGCACGCAGTTTTTCGAGGATCAGGCGCTCGCGCTCGTCGGGGAGCAGGCCTTCACTGGCCTCCAGGCGTGTTCGTTGCATGGGTTTCGGTTCCCGCTTGCTTGTTGGCTGGCTCGTCGAATCGAGCAAAAACGAGCATAAAGTATCGTAAACGGGCAATGCATGCAACCGGCGGTGCAAGGCTCGGGGCGCAGCCGCTTCCGCCGCTTCAGCCGCGTCAGGGCAGGGAATAGCGCGAATAGGTCTCGATCGGCACGAGCGCCTGCGCGGGCGGCGTGGCGCCGGCCGCCGCGTGGCGCATCTGTTCGACGGCCGTGCGCAGCAGCAAACGCAAATCTTGCGAGAGCAGATAGTCGATCACGTCCGTGCGCAACAGCGGCTCCGTCACGGCGTTCACCTCATGCGTCACATAGAGCGTGCGGCCCGCAAGGCCGCGCTCGCGCAGCGCCGCCGCGAGTCCTTCGTTGCCGCCCGCCACGTTGTAGATGCCGTCGAGCGCGCCGTGCATTTCCATGCAGCGCCGCGTGGCCTCGTAGGTTGCCGGACCGGAGTCGGCGCCCTTGATCACTTCGACTACGTTCACGTGGGGAAAGCGCTGGCGCAACAGCGAACGAAAGCCGATTTCGCGGTCTTCGTGGCAGGTGTACGAGAACGTTGCGACCACAACGGCAACGGAAGGCGAGGGCCGTCCCTCCAGGTGCCGGCCCACGAGGAACGCGGCCGACTGGCCCGCGGCACGGTTGTTCACGCCCACGTAGGTGTGGCGCGCATCGGCGTCGACGTCGGTGATCAGCGTCACCACGCCGAGACCCCGCGCCATGCATTCGCGCAGCGCCGACGTAATGGGCGGCGTGTTCGTGCAGATGATGCCGATGGCGTCGGCAGCGCCTTGCGCCGCATCGCGCACGCGCAGCGCAACGTCTTCGTCGCTGGCGCCCACGCAATTGACCACCTCGAGCGTCACGCCCGCCGCCGCGAACTCGGCTTCGAGGCTCGCTGCCGTGCGTGTGAGTTCCGCGGTGAAGGCGTCGCCGGCCTGCAGGAGGAGGCGCACGCGCAGCGCATGGGACGAAGTACGCGATGCCGGGGACAGCGCCTCGCCGTCGCCCGCGCCCAGTTGTCTGAGCGCGGCTTCCACGGCGCTGCGCGTGCGCGGGTGCACGCCGGGCCGGTCGTTGAGCGCCCGGTCGATGGTCGCGCGGCTTAGCTGCGTGAGTTCCATTAACTGCTTCAGCGTCGGGCGGCTCTTCATCGGGGCTCCGGAGCGAATGAGTACGATCGCATTTTGCCTCAAAATGAGTCTTTCGATTCGAATATTTGAAATTTATCTCCACGTGGAGAACGTTTTCAGGCGCCGATGGCTTAGGTAAAAACCCTCTGATGCTCAATATGAGTCATTTTATCCTTTGACGATGGCTCATTTAGAGCCTGTAATTCGACTCAAGGATGAGCGAAATCAAAGCGCCTCATCGCGTTCAATGTCATGCACGGGAGTTCGATTCATGTCCGCACAGCCAGGCTCGCCGCAGGTCATCACGATGGACGATTGGTACCGTTGTCCGCTCGACCGCAAGGTGCTCAAGGAGGTCACGCGGCGCAACGACCGGATTGCCCTGACGTATTTCGGCGGCTTCATGGCACTCGTACTCGCCACCGGCGCGCTCGCCTGGCTTTCGCTGGGCACGCTCTGGTGCATTCCGGCCTTTCTGCTGTACGGCACGATCTACGCGTTCGCCGAGGCGATGGAGCACGAACTGCGCCACCGCACGCCGTTCAGGAGCGAGTGGCTCAACGAGTCCGTGCACTGGGTGATCTGCTTCATGACCTGGCGCGAGCAGATCTACAGCCGCTGGTCGCATGCGCAGCATCACACCTATACGCACCTCACGGCCACGGTGCCCGCCGACGCCGAAATCGCTGTCAAGCGGCCGCCCAATTACCTCAAGCTCGCCACCGACTTCCTGCGCGTCTCCCATGGCATGCATCATCTCGGCAATATCGTGCTGCATAGCCTCGGCATCGTGACGAGGAGCGCGAAGGCCGTCGTGCCGGTGGTCGAATATCGGGCGATGCGCCGCAATTCGCGGGTCATGCTCGCGCTCTACGTGGCCGTTGGCGTGTGGGCGTTCGCAGTGCATAGCTGGCTGCCCGTGGTGTTCCTGCTGCTGCCCCGCGCCTACGGTGCCTGGCTGCATGAACTGCTGGCCATTACGCAGCACACCGGTTTGCGCGAGAACGAACTCGATCACCGCTTCTCCACCCGCACGCTGCGCCTGAACCCCGTGCTGCAGTTTCTGTACTGGAACATGAACTATCACGTCGAGCACCACATGTTCCCCAACGTGCCGTTTCATGCGCTGCCCAAACTGCGCAAAGCGATCGAGGCAGACTTGCCGCTCGCTTATGACGGTCTGTTCGACGCGTGGGCCGAGATCGTGCACGTGTTGCGCATGCAGCGCGACGACCCGGACTACATGATCACGCCGCAGGTGCCCGGCAAGACGGCGGGTGTCACGCGCGAGGCCGCCGCTGCGAATGCCTTTGCCGCCGATACGCAATGACGCCAGCGCTACCGCTGTTTTTTCGAAAGATGAAGATGGAGGAGACGACCATGAACATTCTTCAATGGCACGAGGTGTGCGCGAGCGACGAACTCGAAGAAGAGGACGTGATGGAGTTCGAGCACGAAGGCGAGCTGTACGCGATCTATCACACGCCCACGGGCTACTACGCGTCCGCAGGGGTCTGCACGCACGAAACGGCGCGTCTCGCGCAAGGTCTCGTGTTCGGCGACATCATCGAATGTCCGATGCATATGGGACGTTTCCATATTCCCTCGGGTGCGGCCAAGGGGGCGCCGGTCTGCGTGAACCTCGTCACGCACCCGGTCAAGGTGGAGGGCGGCACGATCTTTCTCGGGCTCGCTGCGGATTGATTCGGCATACGAATTTGTGAATCACCACGATAACGACGCAACTTAGGAGACAGCCGTGAACGTTCCTTTCCTGAAGGTCTTGCCACTGGCGGCGACGGTGCTCGCACTCGCACTGAGTCCCGCGGCGCACGCGGACCCCGTCGCGCATTTCGACTTCATTTCGCATGCGCCCGATTCGGATGCGTGGTGGAACACTGTCAAGAACGGCATCAAGCAGGCGGATCAGGACTTCAATGTCCAGACCGACTACCGTAATCCGCCCAATGGCGATATCGCCGACATGGTGCAGCTCGTGAATCAGGCGGCGGCGCGCAATTACGACGGCGTGGTCACGACCATTGCGGATTTCGATCTGCTCAAGGGCGCCGTGTCGCGCCTGAAAGCGAAGAACATTCCCTTCATCACCGCGAATACGGGCACCGAGCAGCAGAGCGCCGAGCTTGGCGCGCTCATGCACGTGGGCCAGCCCGAATATCTCGCGGGCAAGGAGGCGGGCTTGCGCGCAAAGGCGGACGGCGTGAAGACGTTCCTGTGCGTGAATCATTACGCCACGAATCCGCTTTCGTTCGAACGCTGTCGCGGTTTTGCCGACGCCATCGGCGCGAACATGAAAACCTCGGTGCTCGATGCAGGCACCGATCCCACGGGCATAGAATCGAAGGTGAGTGCGTATCTGCGCAACCACCCGGACACCCAGGCCGTGCTCACGCTCGGTCCGACCTCGGCCGATCCGACGATACGCGCGGTGAAAAGCCTCGGGCTGGCGGGCAAGATCTGGTTTGCGACTTTCGATATCGATTCGGACGTCGCGAAGGGCATCAAGGACGGCACGATCAAGTTCTGCACCGACCAGCAGCCGTATTTGCAGGGCTATATTCCGGTTGCCCTGCTGGCGATCATGCATCAGAACCACAACAACGACGTGCTGCAGGCGCGCACCGCGCTCGAGCAGAACCCGAAGTTCCAGCAGCGGCTGAAGGACTATGGGCTCAAGCCCGTGTACGAGGCGCGCAATATCAGCTCCGGGCCGGGCTTCATCACGCCGCAGAACATTCAGCAGGTGTCTGCGCTCGCGGGCCAGTATCGTTGAGCGCGCAAGGAGTCAGCATGAGTGCGGGCGATGCCATGGTGGTGATCGGCGGCGGCCAGTGCGGTGCACGCGCCGTGCAGGTGCTGCGCGAAGGCGGCTGGCAAGGCGCGATCACGCTGATCGCCGACGAAGCCGCGCAACCGTACGAACGGCCGCCGCTTTCCAAGGCGGTGCTGCTGGGCGAGCGCACGCCGGAACAGGGCGCGATACACCGCGAGGCGTTTTATCGCGAGCACGGTGTCGATCTGCGCAGCGGCTGCGGCGCGAGCGCGATCGATCGCGCTGCGCACACGGTAACGCTCGCGAACGGCGAGACGCTTGCCTACCGTCGCCTTCTGATCGCGACCGGTGCCGAGCCTCGCCGCATGAGCGTGCCCGGCGCGGACCTCGCGGGCGTGCACGTGTTGCGCAATGCCGGCGATGCGCTCGCCATCGCCGGCGAACTCGGGCCGGGGCGGCGCATCGCCGTGGTCGGCGCGGGCTTCATCGGGCTCGAGGTCGCTTCCTCGGCCGTGCAGCGCGGCTGCGAAGTCGTCGTGTTCGAAGCCGCGCCGCGCGCGTTGATGCGTGCGGTTCCCGCGGAAGTCGCTCAGTGCCTCGTGGACCTTCATCGCGAACGAGGCGTCGACGTGCGCTTCGACGTCCAGGTGCAGCGCTTCGAGGGCGACGGGCGCGTCAATGCCGTTGTGCTCGGCGACGGAACCGTCGTGCCTTGCGATGCCGTCGTAGTCGGCATTGGCGTCGCGCCGCGTGTGGCGCTCGCGCAGGAAGCGGGTCTCGCGATCGACAACGGCATTGCGGTCGATCCCGCGCTGCGCACCAGCGACCCCGATATCTACGCAGCGGGCGACGTGTGTTCGTTCGTGCATCCGCTGTACGGGCGGCGCATTCGTCTCGAATGCTGGCGCAACGCCGAGGACCAGGCGCGCGTGGCCGCGCTCAACATGCTCGGCCGAGACGAGGCGCACAGCGCCGTGCCGTGGTTCTGGTCCGATCAATACGACATGACGATCCAGATCGCGGGCTTGCCCGCGTTCGGCTCGACGAAGGCCGTGCGCGCGACGGGCACGGCATCGCAGGTGTTCTTCGCGTTCGACGAAGCGGGCGTGCTGGTGGGCGCGAGCGGCGTGGGACAAACGGGCGAAATCGCCCGCGACGTACGGATTGCGCAGGAACTGATTGCGCGCCGTGCGCGCATCGAACCCGAGCTTCTTGCCGACGGCGCGACCAGACTGAAGTCGTTGCTCGCCGCTGCCGTGCACTGAACGACCAGACCGATCTGCTCGGCCGGTGGCTCCACCCGCCGGCTTTTTTCCACTGTGGTTCGAGTGGGGCGATACGGGCTTGATGCCCTGTCGCTTTTTTTATTCTTCGTCCGCGCTGTAGACGCTGAGGCCTTCTATCGGGTCCATCGGGGCTTCCCAGGGTCTGGCTTCGATCGCGCGCATGGCGGCCTCGTAGCCCGCGCGCCGGCGCGCGGCGATGCCCGACGGGGTGAAGTCGATGTCCTTCAACTGGTCGTCGCCGTCGAGTCGCGGCGCCGCCAGCTTGATGAGCCGCATGGTGGTCTCGCAGCCCCATGCCGCCAGCTCCTTCACATCGAGTGCGTCGCGCTCGTCCGCGGGCACGCGCTTCGCCAGTTCGCGGATCACGTGGCGCAAGCGGTGGATCTGCTGTTGGCGCGCGATATGGCTTTCCGTGCGGCTCGCGTACTGAATGTCCTTTTGCCGTTCTGCGATCTGCCAGATGCTTTGCGGCTCCGGGCCCGCTGGATTCCACACCTGCACCGAGAAGATCACCGAACTGTGGCGCGGCTTGTCGTCCAGCACGACCTCGACCGGCGTATTGGAATAGATGCCGCCGTCCCAGTACGGCTCGCCGTCGATGCGCACCGCCGGGAACGCGGGCGGCAGCGCGCCCGAACTCATGATGTGTTCGACGTCCAGGTGCTGGTCGCGCGAATCGAAATAGCGCATCGCACCCGTGCGTGCGTTCACCGCGCCCACGGTGAGGCGCGGGTGCCCGGCGTTCAGCAATTCGAAGTCGACGAGGGAAACGAGCGTGTCGCGCAGCGGGGCGATCTTGTAGTAAGACGCGCGATCGACACCGAGGCGCGCGAGCGGTCCGAACCACGACGCCGGGTTGGGCTGGAAGAACCCCGCAATGCCGCCGCCGATGATCATCAGCTTTGCAAACGTCTTGTCCCAGCCGGGCGCGAAGCCAGGCCACGCGACTGGCACGTCGAGACGGGTGTGGTCGGTGACGCGGTGCCAGAATTCGTCCAGACGCGCGAAGCGGTGCTCGGGTGCGTTTCCGGCGATCAGTGCAGCGTTGATGGCGCCAATGGAGGTGCCGATCACCCAGTCCACCTGGATGCCGGCTTCGTGCAGCGCCTCATAGACGCCGAGTTGATAGGCGCCCAACGCGCCGCCGCCCTGCAACACGAGTACGACTTGCCCTGGCAATGCCAGGCTTGCCGGCTGCTTCGCTGTCATCGATCGCCTCGCTGTTTTGCTCTACCGGCGCGCGCTTTCGTGACCTGCATTCTTCAGACGCGTCGCCGTTTTCTCCGCACCATTGTAGTGGCGTTCGGAAAAGACGAGCGTTGCGTGGCAACGGCCCGGATGGCCGCCGTCGCTCAACCCGCCGAAGCGATCTGCCCTTCGAACGTCACGCAGTTGCGGCCGCCGCGCTTGGCGGTGTACAGCGCGGAATCGGCGAGTCCGTACGCCGTATCGAAATCGGTGCCGGCCGGATTGTCGCTGACGCCGAAGCTAGCGGTGATGGGGCGGCACACCGGCGCGGCGAACGCGTGATTCGCAATGGCCGCGCGCATGCGCTCGGCGAGTTGCAAGGCATCGGCGATGTCGAAGCCCGGCAAGACGACCGTGAACTCTTCGCCGCCCACGCGACCGATGATGCCGGTCTCGCCGAGAATGCGCCGCAGGCAGTTCACGATGCCCGAGATCACGCTGTCGCCGGCCGGGTGCCCGAAGTCGTCGTTGACCTTCTTGAAGTCGTCGATGTCGAGCAGGATCATCACCGCCCGATTCGCGCGCAGCGCCTTCACCGTGCGTTCGATCACGGCGCTGCGATTGAGCACGCCGGTCAGCGCGTCGTGCGTCGCGCGATATTGCAGTTGCTGCGTGAGCGCCTGCATTTCGCGCTCGGCGCGATCGCTGCGTCCGATCAGGCGGCGCGTTTCGCGCATCAGGCGCTCGTAGTGCTGGATCAGCTCAATGAGCGCCTCGCGATGACTGTGCGCGTACGCCTCCGGAGCCTCGGCAATCATCCGGGCCCGCTCCAGCGCCTCGCTTTCGCTGCGGAACAGGTCGAGGTAGTGATCCTTCATTGCGTCCCGCAGGCCAGTCGTTTCCACGCGCGTCGTCCTCAAAGCGTCCTCACGTTGCAACCGGGCAATCATTGAACTTGATTGCGGTGAAGTCGGTTTGCAGTTCCTCGCCGAATTCGAGGATCGTTTCGTCTTCTTCGTCGCGATACCAGTTCACCTGCACCTGGTTGCCCGCCGCGGCAGCGCGATCGAGGGCGTCGAACACGCTGAACAGCATTTTCGTGCTCGAGCTGTTGAAGTAGGTGAGCGTGACCTCGACCGTGATCGCGGCGTTTTCGCAGTCCTTGAGCCAGAGATTGAGCCGCTCGATGATCGGCGCATAAAACGCGGCGGCATGCTCGGGATACGATTCGCCTCGCAGAGACAGCACGTTTTCGTCGAAGCGGAAGTCGATTTCCGGTGACGTTGCCGTGGCGGCGATAAAAAGGTTTTCCATTTTGTACGCGTGCCCTGGTCAGATGATGGTCTTGAGGCAAAACAGTGTGGTGCCCGTATCGTCTTCGCGTGGATGAAACGCGAATTCGAGCGGCGCACTGGCGTCGCGCGCCATCGTCAGAAAACCCAGTCCCGCGCCTTTGCTGTCGGCAGGCGTGTCGGCGCGCAGCGACATCTTGTAGGCCTGCTTGATTTCTTCGATCGACATGTTGCGCAGCGGCTCCAGCTTCTCGCGCAAGGCGTCCACGGCCGCCGTGGCGATGGGATTCACGCATACCATGAGGTGGCGCTCGCCTTCGGCGGAAATGCACATCGCGCCTTCGCGTATTGCGCCGCCTTGGCCTTGATCTTCCGAGAGCGCGTCGCACGAGTAGTGCACGATATTGTGCGAAAGCTCGATGAACGACGAGAAGATCCTTCTGCGCGTGGACGAGCTCAGTCCCGCCACTTCCAGTTGCAGTTTGACGACCTCGCTCATCGCCGCGACGATGCTGTGCGAGAAATAGCCTTTGTGATAGAAGAGCAAACTGCGCTTCTGTGCGATTTCGAAGAAGCAGCAGTTTTGATCCAGAATTCCAGACATATTGGTGAACTACCTCAAACTCGTGCGAAGAAAAGCGTGACGTCGTCGCGACGCGCCTGTGAGCCTTGCCATTCGGCGAAGGTTTCGAGCAAGCGTGCGCAGATGAAAGAAGAAGCGTGCTCGCGCTCAGCGAGAATCCGGTCGAGCGTCCGGCGTTTGCCGAAGGCGATTTTTCGCGGGCCGCCAATCTGATCGGTCAGGCCATCCGTGGAAACGAACAGCAGGCTGCCGCGCGGCACAGCGACAGCGTGCTGGCTCCACGTGTAATCGGCGAGGCTGTCGACATAGCCAACGCCCATGCGGTCGCCGGCAATGCTTTCGAACTCTTGCGCGTCCGCACGCAAGACGTGCAGCGCGACCCGCGCACCCGCAAAGTGCAGCACCTGGCTGGCGGCGTCGAACCAGAAGAACGCGGCGTCCAGACCGTCGTTGGACTGCGGGGCGTCGCCGGCGCCGTTGATTTGTCCGAGCAGGCCCTTCACGTTGCGATTGACGGCTGCCAGCAGCGCGGAGGGATTGCGCGGGCCGATCTGTTCGAGCGCCTGCGAGAGCGACGCCGAGGCGAGCAGGGTCATGAACGCGCCGGGCACGCCGTGTCCCGTGCAATCGGCCACCGCGCCGAACCAGCCATCGGCGAACGCCGCGAAATGGTAGAAGTCGCCGCCCACCACGTCGCGCGGTTCCCAGACGAGCGCGGCATCGGGCAGCATGGTCGCGAGCGTTTCGCGCGAGGCGCGCAGCATGGCTTGCTGGATCACGCTCGCATACTCGATGCTCTGCATGATCTGCCGATTCTTTTCCGCCTGCATTTCCGCGACGATGGACAGCAGGCGCAAGCCGTTGCCCACGCCAGCGAAGCGGCCGTCGCGCGTCACGATGAAACCGTCGACCAGCGCCTTTTCGCCGACTTCAACCGTTTTGAACGTGAGCGCCTCGATGCTCATGGCCGCATCGACGATCAATGGCTCTTTGTCCATGAATGCGATGCAGCTCTTCTTGTCGTACAGCTCGCGGTGAAACGGCTTGCTCATTTGCGACAGAAAAATATCGCGGTTGATGAGCCCGATGGGGCGATCGTTTTCGATCACTGCGAGACTGGCCATGTCGCGCCTCGAATAGAAGATCTCCATGACGAGAGAGTTCGAATCCGAAGCGTCGATGGCCGGCACTTCCAGAGCCAGTTCTCCGGCGCTGCGCGGGCCTACGGGAAGACCCGGACGACGAAACTGCGCGAGCGCGGGGTGCATGACTATCCATTCCGATTAATATGGAGAATCAGCACGCTAATGGCTATTTATGTCATTCTCGTTACATGGGCGAGAGTAAGCGCTCGAGTTCGCTTGTTTAATACACCGTAATGATCGGTGAATGCCACGCTAACGTTTGCGCGTTTTTTTCGCTTCCCTTTGCAAGGTTTCGGTGCATCACACTTCAATATAGATCCGTCCGCCTTCGACCCTGGCCGGATACGTGGCGAGCTTCTCACATACTGGCGCACAAAGCGGCTTGCCGTCACGCACGTCGAAGCGGCCATTGTGCTTCGGACATTCGATCACATGACCCATGACGAGGCCGTCGCTCAGGTGCACGTGCTCGTGCGTGCAGAGCCCGTCGCTCGCGTAGACCTGGTCTTCCACGCGGTAGATTGCGAAGGTGCGTCCGCCGTGGTCGAAGCGCATGACGTCTTCGTCTTCGATATCGTCGAGTGCGGCAGCGTCGATCCATTGGGTCATCGGGTGTCTCCAGATTGATATTGAAGGTTGCGCGCGCAACGGCTCAGGCTTCGGCGTGACCCGGCACCGGGCGCGCCACGTGATAGTAGGGATCGCGTGTTTGCCGCACGAGCGCGGGAATGATTTCCGCGTAGGCGGCAAGGCTGCTGCGATAGGGCGGCGGCATATCCATTTTCACGACTTCGTGCAGGCGCGGCAGCGCGTGAAAAGGAACCATCGGAAACATATGATGCTCGACGTGATAGTTCATGTTCCAGTAGAGAAAGCGGAACACGCGATTCATCATCACCGTGCGGCAGTTGCGCCGGTGGTCGAGCACGTTCTCGGGCATGCCCGCGTGCTGCGTGAGGCCGAAGTAGAGATAAAGCCACGCGCCGAAGAGGCTCGGCAGGCCGATATAGAGCAGCGGCAGGATGCTGCGAAAGCCGATGCACGCGCCGATCACCATCGCGTAGACGAGCAGGCTCAGGCGCGCTTCGCGAATGGCCTTGGGCCATTCGGACGCGGGCACGAAGCTTCGTTCTTCCGCGCCCAGGCGTCCGCACGCAGCGGAGATCATGCGCGGCAGCTCGCGCGAGGCGTGCTTGAGCGCAAAGATGTTGAGGGCGAGCGAGAGCCAGTCGGTGGGGCGCGGTGCGGCGATCTCGGGATCGCGGCCCACCACGAGCGTGTCGGTGTGATGGCGCGCGTGGCTCCAGCGCCAGATCGTTGCGCAGCGGAACACCTGGAACGACGCGATCTGATAGAGCACGTCGTTCATCCAGCGCGTCTTGAATGCGGTGCCGTGCCCCGCTTCGTGCCAGCGCGAATCGGCGGGGCTGCAATAGAGGGTGCCGTAGAGCAGGAACGCGGGCACGGCCCACCATGAATGCGCGTGCCAGAGGAACCCGGCGAGCACGCCGCTCGCGACGATGGCCGCGTACCAGATCACGGTGTCGCGGATGGCGCGCGCGTCGCTGCGCTGCATCAACTGCTTCATCACGGGGCGCGGCACGGCGCACCGGTACCAGTCCGCGTTGACGAGGCCCGCTGCGCGCGCGCGTTCGCCTGCACCGCCGATGAGCCGGTAGTCCGCATGATGCGGCGCGTAGGCGTGAGTCTCCTGGTCGGCCACGTGTGTCTCCTTGAAGTGTTGGCGGCGCGCGGCGTGCGATGCGCCGCGCGTTTCAACACAAAAATAGGTGACGCAAGGCCCGGGCTCAACCGGAAGTTTGACGAAATTTCGTCAGCGAGCTTTCGGCGTCGTCAGGCCGCCACGCGCTCGCCGTGTGTTTGTGCGGCGCGGGCCGTATCCGCGCCGTCGGCCACGACCACCGGCACGCGCAGCGCCAGGGCGCACATCAGCTCATAGCCGATGGTGCCCGACGCTTCGGCCACGTCGTCCACGCGCACGTGGTCGCCCCACAGCTCGACGCTCGAACCGATGCCCGCCTGCGGGCACGGCGTGAGATCGACCGTGAGCATGTCCATCGAGACGCGGCCGACCACGCGCGTGCGCACGCCATCCACGGCAATCGGCGTGCCGGTGGGCGCGTGGCGCGGATAACCGTCCGCATAGCCGCACGCCACCACGCCGATGCGCATGGGCCGGTCGACCGCGAAGGTGCGGCCGTAGCCGATGGTTTCCTGCGGCGCGAGCGTCTGCACGCCGATGATGCGGCTCGTGAGCGTCATGGCCGAACGCAGCCCGAAGCCTTCCAGATGCCGCGCCACGCCAGTGGGCGACGCGCCATAGAGGATCGTGCCGGGGCGCACCCAGTCGCGATGCGCGCGCGGGTGCCAGAGCACGCCCGCCGAATTCGACACCGACTGCTCGCCGGGAATGTCCTGCACCGCCGCGTCGAAGGTGTCGAGCTGCCAGTCGATGTGGCCGTCGTCGGCGTTCGCGAAGTGCGTCATGAGGCCGATCGCGCCGATCGACGCAATGCCGCGTGCGCGTTCCCACGCGGCGCGATACGCATGGGGACGGAAACCCAGGCGGTTCATGCCCGAGTTCATCTTCAGCTGGATATCGATGGGCTGCTGCGGCTTCGCTGCCGCGAGCAGATCGAGCTGCTCGTCGCAATGCACGGCCACGGTGAGCCGGTGCGCTGCGGCCAGCTCGATGTCGGCGGGTTCGAACACGCCTTCGAGCAGCAGCAGCGGTTTGGTCCAGCCCAGTTCGCGCACGCGCACGGCTTCATCGAGGTCGAGCAGGGCGATGCCGTCGGCGCCCGCGAGCGCCGGATAGATGCGCTCGATGCCGTGACCGTACGCATTGGCCTTGATCACGGCGAAGGCGCGCGAGCCGGCGGCGCTCTGCTTCGCCAGCTGCAGGTTGTGACGGATGGCGTCGGGTTGAATGCGGGCGACGATGGGGCGCGGCATAGGCGTTCCTGTGGGTTGGACGGCGACGGTCTAGTGGTTTGTGCAATCGTATTGATTTTCGTCCAGTTATATTTAATGTATTTCTGGACGAATTTGGTTGAAACGACTGTCGCTTCGATCGGCCCGCCGTGTAGCCGATCAGTCCACTAGCAGATGCGCATCCACGAGCGGTGCCAACGCCTCGGCATGGACGCTCGCGAGATCGTGCTCGCCGCCGTGCACCACGTGCAGCGTGGATTTCGCGAGCAGGGCGTTGAGCCGCTCGCCGACCGCGACGGGACTCAAGGGATCGTTGTCGCCCCAAAGCAGCAGGGCCGGCTGGGTGATGCGTGATATCTGGTTCGAAAGGTCCGCATGGAACGAGACGAACCACTCGGGGAACGCGCTCGTGTCGCCCGCGCGCCAGTTCTGCGCGCCGAGCGCCGCGGTGTCGATACCGCCCGACGTGACCGAGAGCACCACATGCGTGACGAACTGCGGCTTCTCGAGCGCCGCGCACACGGCGATGACGCCGCCCATCGACTGGGCGATCAGCGCCGTAGGCCGATCGAGCATGGCCAGCACGCGCTGCACGATGGCGTCGATGCTGGCGACCGCCGGGTCCGGCGGTTCGCCGCCAAAACCCGGATAGCCGACGAAGCGGCGCGCTGCCGGCGTGGCGAGCCGATCGGACAGCGGTTGCCAGAAGGCCTTGTTGCCGGAGGCGCCGGGCAGGAAAAGCAATTGTTCGGGAGTGCTCACGTGTGTTTCTCCAGGGGGCGTGCAAGGCATGCCGGGTTCATGGCGCCTCGTCCGCCGGCTGTTGCTCACGGGCGCGCGATTCGAGCAGCTGGATCAGCAGGCGCGCAGGCTCGCTCAGCGTACCGGGCGCGCGATGCACGAGGCCGACGTCGCGGTGGAACGTGTGCTGCCCGAGATCGATCGCGCGCACCCTGGCGGGCCAGCGCCGCCACGCCGACGTTTGCGGCACCAGCGCGACGCCCACGCCGTTCGCGACGAGCCCGACGATGGCCTCCAGTTCGTCGAGCTCGCTCAGGTCCTGCACGGTGTAGTGCATGCGGCGCAGGAAGCGGTCGACCTGGCGCCCGCCAAACGATGCCCGATCGTAGCGGATGAAGGGTTGCGTCGCCAGCAGCTCGGCCCAGTCGTGGCCTTTCACGTGACGCGGCACGATGAGCCGGAACGGCTCGCGTGCGAGCGTGGTCCAGCGCAAGTCGCTTTGCAGTGCGAAGGGTGGCCGGATGATGGCCGCCATGTCGATTTCGCCCGCATCCACGAGATTGTGAAGCTCCATCGAAACGCCGGGGATCACGCGCGTGCGGCAGCCGGCACAACGGCGGTGGAATTCGGCGAGCGCCTCGGGCACCAGCGCGCGCTGCACGGAAGCGATTGCGCCGAGCGCGACGCGCCCGGTCGCCGCGGGACCGGCCGCGCTCGAACTGAGGTTTTCATAGAGCCGGATGACTTCGTGCGCCTGGGCGAGGATCTGCTGGCCCATCGCGTTCAGACGCGCGGCGCGCCCCTCGCGGTCGAACAGCGCGAAACCCAGCTCCGCCTCGAGTCGCTGCATTTGCGCGCTCACGGCGGCCTGGGTCAGGCCGATCTTCTGTCCCGCCGCGGCGAACGTGCCTTCTCTCGCCACGGCCACGAGGGTTCTGAGTTCGCGTATCATTCATCAAGAATATTTGTATATTAGAAAATTATATATTGATTTTGTTTTTGATTCGGCCTCTCTACCATGGCGGGATCGCTTTCGAAGACAGTGGAGACACGCATGTCGCTTTCCCCCTTTCACCTCGCCATTCCCGTTTATGACCTCGCAGCCGCGCGCGACTTCTACGGCCGCGTGTTCGGCCTCGCGGAAGGTCGCTCCAGCGCGCAGTGGGTCGACTTCGACTTCTTCGGCCATCAGCTCGTGATTCACGAGCACCCGAAAACGGCCTCGCAGGACCACGCGCACACGAACCCCGTGGACGGCCACGACGTGCCGGTGCCGCACTTCGGCGTCGTGCTGGGCTGGGGCGACTGGGAGGCGCTGGCCGAGCGCCTCAAGACCTTCGGCGTGCAGTTCGTGATCGAACCTTACGTGCGCTTCAAGGGGCAGGTGGGCGAGCAAGCCACGATGTTCTTGCTCGACCCGTGCGGCAACGCGCTCGAATTCAAGGCGTTCAAGGACATTGGCCAGCTGTTCGCCAAATAAGCGCGACTCGCCGCAAGGTGGTCAAGGCGCGGGCGCAGGCATGAACCTGAACGACGGCGTCGTCACGAAATTGCCCGACACCTCGCCCGAATACACCTGGCCCGAATCGATCGTGAGCTTCATCACGGGCGCACCGGGCTTGAGGTCGAGCTTGCTCAGCGAGATCCAGAAGGTGTCGGGGCGCGTGGCGGAATCGAAGTAATAGACGCGGTTCGTCTGGTCCGCGACCGTGCGCCAGATCGTCGACGAGAGATTCGGCATGTTGGGCGTGGTGATGCCGAGCGGCACGCTCACCGAGCGCATGAGGCTCATCACGCTCGCCACGGCCTGATAGTTGGGGTTCTGCTGCGGCACGCCCGCCATATAGGCCGGGTCGGGCTTCTTGGGAATGGCGTCGAGCAGAAACGAGGTGCGCACGAAACGGTCGGCCGCGCGATTCGTGCCGGGCAGAAAGGCGAGACCGCCCACGCCTTTCCAGTACGTGTCGAGCGCGAGCTGTTCGGGGTAGATCGGCGAGTTCGTCATCACCTTGTACGCCTTGTCGTGCATGATCACGAGCTTGCCGTCGAGATATTCGAGGATCGCCGAATCGCCTTGCGAATCGGATAGCGCGAGGTGGATCGTGATCGGTTTGCCGTCGGGCAGCGGTGGCGCAATGATCTGGAACGGCTCGTGGCCCAGCGCATTCACGGCCTCGCCGACGGTGGCGAAATTGTCGAGCACGTATTGCGCCCACAGGCTGATGGCGAGCGGCTGCTGCCCCGAGTTGGGCTTGCCGTAATCGGTTTCGGCGAGATAGAGCGCGTTGGCCACGAGGCCGCGCTCATTCATGCCGTCCACACTGCCGATGTCGTAGCCCGAGACCACCACGCTGCCGTATTTCGAGCGCCAGTGTGGCGAGCGCGGTCCCGCGTTGCCGTCGCGTTCGATCCCGGCCGGGAAGACCCAGAGGTTCGAGCGCATGTCCTCTGACCAGTCCATCGAACGCCCCGTGATGACGAGGCCGCTGTCGCCCACGTAGAGTGCGCGCGTGCAGGCAAGCGCCGGGTCGATGAGGAGCGGCGCGGTCAGCAAGGCGAGCGAAGCGGCAAGCGTGCAGCCTTTCAGGCGCAGACGCGAACGAACCAGACGGGACATGATGGCGTTCCAGTTGCAGGACGCGCCGATCATGTCATGGAAGGCGATTTCGGCCGTTCCAACATGGCCGAAGCACAAGCATGCTCCCGCACGCGCTATGCGGCGCGGATAGCCAGGTGCGGTTGTCGCTGGCCGGCTGTCGGTTTATCGGCGGCTCAGTGGTGCAGATAAAGCACGGCGCGCGAATGCGAGTGCGCGCCCGTACCCGACTGCGACGTGCCGCCCGGCACGCCGCCCACGCCCCACAGCGTTGCATCGTCGGCGCCGCTGCGCGTCGCGACGCGGGCTTCGGCGGCGTGCACGTCGGCGGGAAGCTGTGCATGCGCCGCGGGGCCGCTGTTCAAATCGAGCTGGGCGTAGGCGCTGCCGGTTTGCGCGAAGGCAGCGGCCGGCAAGATTAGCGCCGCAACGAGCGCGGTTGCATAGATTCCGGTTTTCATGATCCGACCTCCATCGTGTTCGCCGCGATGCCGCCGCCTGCGAAGGGCCTGGCGGCTCGCAAAACGAGCATAGGAGCGGATTCTTAACGGTGGATTAATGCCAATGCGCAGACGCGTTTTAAGCGATTTTTAAGTCTTGCTCGACATAGTAGAAAACGCCTCCCGGCGCAAACCGCGCTTGGAGACTCGAACAATGGAGGATGAGATGCGTTTTCGCACTGCTATGGCGGCGGCCGCACTGGTGTGCGCACCGGCCCTCGCATTGGCGGCCCAGCCGCTTTTCGTCAACGTCGACGGCCACCTCGTTCCGGCTCAGGGCGAGACCCATGTGGTCCAGACCTCGGCAGGCCCGCTCAAGATCAGTACGTGGAGCTGGCATAGCCCGAACGGCGCCAGCAGCATTCAGGTTCAGAGCAGCAGCGGCGGACCGCCGCCCGCGTGGGCGCTGCAGCAGATGCGCGCAATGACCACGCAGATGTGGGCCATGCAGGCCCAGATGCAGCAACTCCAGCAGGCGGCATTCAGCGGTCAGTTCGCGATGCCCACACCGATGCCGGTGCTGTTCGCGGTGCCCGCGTGGGCGATGCCGGGGCCGGTGATCGTCGTCGATCCGGGGCATGCGCCGGCGCCTGCATCGGGACAACCGCCCGCGGTCGTGCCGCCGCACACGCCGGCAGTGAAAGCGTAAGCGCGCAACACTGTGAGAGCAGGGCCGCCAGTCGACTCTGGCGGCCCGCAACAATAATCAGGAAAACTGATGATTGTACGCGTGCAGGCGTGCAGGCGTGCAGGCGTGCGGACGTGCAGCGTGTGAGTGCTAGGGCTGCTGCCAGTGGAAACGATCGCCGCGCAGGGGCGCACCTTCATCGTCGAGCTTTTTATCGCCGCCCGGGAGCGCTTCGAAATACGTCTTGTCGTCTTTCTGAGTCCCCGTATGCAACGCGGCGCGCGAAATGCCCGGCGGGATGGACGAGGGGGAGGCGGGAGGCCAATGGAGCGTGGCAGGTGCCGCGCTCTGGGGAGAGGGCAGATCCGTGCTTTCGTTCGCCGCGGCGAGGCCCATGGCCCATGCGGCCGGGACCGAAGCCAGAACGATCAGCACGGGGAACGTAGCGTGTCTCATACTCGGTCACCACGTGAATGCACTGACTGGCCCTGTATTTTATGTCGCGGCTTAGCGAATTTCCAGGCGCCGGCATCACGCAAAGCAGCAAGCCGGGCACGGGTGCGCCACCTTTCGTCCAGCTGTCCAATTCAGACGACTTCCGGAAATTATTGCGTGAAATAGACACTATCTGGCCGCTTTGAGTCCGTTTTGAGCAGTATTTCGAGGGAATTCATCAAATCTGACGAATGAGCCGCGGGTTCTAGGAAAAGTCGTAAGGGTTTGTTAATATCGCCCGCCAGTGAAAATGAGAATGCTTCTCATTGAAGTATCCTGGCAAGCACTGGCGAGACGACCCTTCCAAAACGACATGAACAACCGAGAACACGCGCGGCAAGCGCGACGCACGCTGCCGCGGCCGTTGCATATTGCGGCCTGGCTTACTTTCGCGGCGGCTCAAGCCGCTGTTGCCCAAACGTCGACGCAGGACAGCGCCGCGACGAGCGCAACCCAGAAGGCGCCGCCTCAGGCTGCCGCCACCGGTACGACCGGCACGGACCAGGCGCTGCCCGCCGTGAAGGTGAGTGCGAGCCAGGTCGCCGATTCGCCGCTGAACCTGAGCACGCCGGTGAACAGCGGCGCGCTCGGCACGCGCTCGCAGCTCGACACGCCGTTCTCGACCACCGTCGTGACGGGCGAGAATCTGGCCGAGCGCCAGGTCTACAAGCTCGGCGATGTGTTTGCCGGCGACGCCTCGGTCACCAACAACAGCAACGCCTATAACGCGTGGGCCACCTACATCACGATTCGCGGCCTGCCCGTGGACTGGCAGAACGGCTTTCGCATCGACGGCAATCCGTTCATTTCGTACGGCATTACCATGCCCTACGAGCAACTCGAGCGCGTGGAACTGCTCAAGGGCCTGGGGGGCTTCATGTACGGCTTCGCGCAGCCGGGCGGCCTCGTCAACTACGTGACGAAGCGGCCGGAGAAGGACCCCGTCACGAGCCTCGATGTGGGCTATCGCATGGACGGCGTGCTGAGCACGCACGTCGACCTGAGCCGCCGCTTCGGCCCGGACGACATGTTCGGCGCGCGCCTGAACTACACGAAGGAAGCGGGCAAGACCTATAACGCCGGCGATATCAACCGCAACTCGGTTTCGCTCGCGCTCGACGGCCAGCTCACGCGCGACCTGCAGGTGTGGTTCAACGCGCTCTACCAGACGATCCGCTCCAGCGGCCAGACGCCCGCGATCTACACGGGCAGCTACACGGCGTCGAGCCTGCCCGCGGTGATCAGCGGCGGCAGCAACCTGCTCGGCGGCACCGACCAGCACATCAATACCAACCTGCAGCTCTACACGGCGGGCGTGCGTTACCAGCTCACGCCCGACTGGTCGTTCACGACCTCGGGTAGCTACAGCAAGTCGGCGCGCGACCGCAACGAGAGCACGCTCACGCTGCTCAACCAGCAAGGCGACTACACCGACGCGCGCTGGAACGGCGACGAAGGCCACCAGGACATCTACTGGCAGGGCATGTTCGAGGGCAAGGTGAAGACCGGGCCGTTCACGCATCAACTCGTGATTGGCGGCGCGTACCAGCACCAGACCAACAACTACGCGTCGAACTCCATTTACACGGTGCTCGGCAACGGCAATCTGTATCAGCCCAACCCGTGGCGCTTCTATTCGGGCGGCGGGCTCGAAACCTACCGCGCAAGCGATATCACGCAGGCCTCGGCGTTCGTGAGCGACACGATGCAGATCACGAGCCGCTGGTCGGTGCTCGCGGGCCTGCGTTACACGAACTATAGTCAGAACAACTACGCAACCACGGGCGAAAAGACCTCCCAGTACAGCCAGAACGGCGTGCTCACGCCGACCTTCGCGCTCATGTACAAGCTCGAGCCGAACACGACGCTGTACGCGAGCTACGTCGAGGCGCTGGAGCAGGGCGCGATCGTGGACAGCATCTACGCGAACGGCGGGGCGATGCTGCGTCCGCTGCGCTCGCGCCAGTACGAGATCGGCATCAAGAGCGAACACGAGCGCTGGAGCGCGACGGCGGCCCTGTTCCGCATCGAGCGCGGCGCGGCCTATGCGAATGCCGACAACGTCTACGTGCAGGACGGCAATTCGATCTACGAAGGTGTCGAGGCGGCCGGCAGCGTACGGCTGGGCAGAAGCTGGCAGGTGGCCGGCAGCGTCACGCTGCTCGATACGTGGTATGCGAAGGGCCAGTCGTACAACGGCAATCGCGTAGCCGGCGCGCCGACCTTCGTCGCCGCGGGCCGCGTGACTTACGACGTGCCTTACGTGCAGGGCCTGCAGCTGGCCGCGGATGCGAAGTTCACGGGCAGCACCCAGGTGCGTCCGGCAAACAATCTGGAAACGGGCGGCTATATGCTCGTGAACGTGGGCGCGAACTACTTCACGCGCATTGGCGGCCACGACGTGACGCTGCGCGCGGCCATCGACAACATCACGAATCGCCGTTACTGGATGTTCCAGTACTCCGATTACATCGCGCCGGGCGATCCGCGTACGGTCAGCCTCAACGCGAAGATCGACTTCTAAACGTTCGATCCGCTTCAACGAGCGGGCGCATGGCGGGATTCCGGCATGCGCCCGCTCGCCGTTTACGAAATCGGCTGCGAATCCGGCGTGGGGTTGCCGAGATTGTCGGTGGGCACGTATTGCTGATCGAACGCCGCCACATACAAGGCCCATTCGGGGTCGCCCAGATCCACGAGCAGCGCGCCGTCCTGCCAGATGTCGTTGTGGTCGTTCGCGTCGTTGCCTGCCTTGTGGATGAACTCGCCCTTCGAGCCCTGGTTCATGTGGACGTCGTGGATGCCGTCGCCTTCGCTGTAGAAACGGCCAAACACGTAGACGTCTAGCGACGATTGTTGCGCGCGCAACAGAAGGCGTTGCAGCGAAGCGACGGGCTCCACCTGGTCGGAGCCGTCCATCACGTCGCTGTTGCGCCACGCGCCCGTATTGGCGAGAAAGTCGCTGCGCTCGAAGTCGATGGCCGGCAGCGCGTCGGTGCCCGTGAGATCGGTCGAGCCTTCGGCCGCGCCCTCGAGCGTGGAGAGCACGTTGTGGTTGAAGTCGAACACGAGCTTGTACTTGAGCAGGTCGTCCGCGTCCGTGGTGCCCACGTTCACAGCGATGTCCCAGCGCGCGCCATCGACCGTCACGCCGAAGTGCAGGTGATACTGGACTTCGTGTGGCCGCCGCGTGGCCTTCAACTGCGGCGCGGAAACAATTTTCGCCTTGACGTAGCCGTAAGGAAGGGCCATCGCGCGCTCCTCTAAGTTCGGGTGGACTCGCCATTGTGCCGCGCGAACGTGAACTTGCGCTTACAGCGTGCGCGCGATGCCGAGCCGTCGCTTTACGGTTGCTCGACTGTGGCTGTCGACGCGCTTTCATGGCGGCGCCGGCAGCCTCATGCGCGGCGCTTAACCCAGCGCCACGACCGCGATTTCCACGAGCAGTTGCGGCGACGCCAACTGCGCCTGCACGGTCGCGCGCGTGGGCGCGCAACCTTCGGGCACCCACGCGTCCCACACTTCGTTCATGCCCGCAAAGTCGCGCGCGATATCGGCGAGCCAGACCTGTGTGGAGACGAGCCGGGTCTTGTCGACGCCGGCCTTGGCGAGAAAGCCGTCGATTTTCGCGAGCACGGCGGCGGTCTGGATCTTCACGTCGGGCGACGGATCGGCCGACGTCTGGCCGCCCACGAACACGAGTCCGGCGGCCTTCACGACGCGGCTCATGCGCTGACTGGTTTCGATACGAACGATATCGTTCATGTGTCTGCAAGCTCCTTCGCCGCAAGGGCGAGACAGGGTGAGGGAAGCGATGGCGTCAATGCGCGGCAACGCCGGCCAGCGGCGCCTGCACTGCGGCGCGCTCGAAGCGGTCGATCGCGAACGCATCGAGCGAAAGCGAAGGCGCGCCGTCGAGCACGAGTTCGGAAACGAGGCGCGCGCACGCGGGCCCGAGTTGAAAGCCGCTGCCGCAATAGCCGAACGAGTAGTAGAGATTCGCGGCGCGCCGGCTCGCCGAGATGATCGGCAGCGAGTCGGCCGTGAACGCTTCCACACCGGCCCATGCGCGATTCACGCCCAGATGGCGCAGATGCGGAAACAGATCGACGACGGTCTGCGCGCTTTTCACTAGCCGCATGAAATCGACTTCGCCGTGGCGCCCCGGCAGATCCGCGATGCCGATCAGCTTGCCGCCGATCACCACCGTGCCGTTGTCGAACTGCTTGAACGAGAGCGGCCGGCCCGTTGCGCCGAGCGTCGCGCGGCAGAAGGGCGCCACGCGGTGCGTGACCATCAGCATGAGCCCTTCGGGGTGCACGGGCACCGGCTCGCCCGCCTGGCGCGCCAGCTCGCCCGACCACGCGCCCGCCGTGACGAGCAGCTTGCGCGCGGCAAAGGTGCCGCGCGGGGTTTGCGCGATCCAGCGCTCGCCGCGCGGCTCGATGTGCGTGACCGCCGTGCCTTCGTGAAAGCGCGCGCCGTGCTTTTGCGCGGCGAGGCGAAACGCCGTGGTGGTGCGAAAGGGCAGCGCATAGCCGTCGCGCTCGACCCAGATGCCGCCCGTCACGTGCTTCGCCAGTGCCGGTTCGAGTTCGAGCACCGTTTCGCGGTCGATCAGCTTCTCGTGCGTGAAACCGCGCGATTCGAGCAGCGCGACGCGCTCGCGGCACTCTTCCAGCTCGGCCTCGGTTTCGGCAATCTTCAGTTGTCCGGAGGGAACGAAGCCGCCGTTGTCGCCGATCGTGTCGGGCAGCGCGTGCCAGATCTCGCGCGACATGAGGGCAAGCGGAATCTCGGGGAGCGGGCGGCCGAGCGTGCGCACGCCGCCCGCGTTCACGCCCGACGAATGGCGGCCCACGTAGTCGGCTTCGAGCACGATCACGCTCGCGCCGCGTCGCGCGATGTGAAAGGCGCTGCTCGAACCATGCAGGCCGCCGCCGATCACGAGCACGTCCGCTTCTTGCACGGCGCTCGTGGGAGGAGTTCGGGCGTCATTCACCGGCGAGTTCTCCGAGCGTGAGCGGCTTGATCGGCGGGCGGATGCGGTAGTAGCCCACCTCGGCCGGCGGCACCTTGCGCGCCTCGGCGATCACTTCGGTCACGGTGAGGCCGCACATGCGTCCCTGACACGGCCCCATGCCGCAGCGGCCGAACGACTTCGCCTGGTTCGGGCCGAGGCAGCCGAGGCCGACGAAGCCGCGCAGCTCGCCCGCCGTGACTTCTTCGCAGCGGCAGACGATGGTGCTGTCGGCGGGGATGCGGTTCGCATCGCGCGGGCGGTAGAGGCTGTCGAGGAAGGGACGGATGCGCATCACGCGCTCGAGTTCCGCGCGATGGGGGCTCGCCTCGCGATCGCGCGTGGCTGCATCGATCGAGCCTAGCTGTGCGGCGGCGGCGAGCGCCGCGAGTACACCCTGTTGCGCCGCGGCCTGGGCGCCGCCGATGCCCGCGCCGTCGCCGGCCACGAAGATACCGGGCACGTCGAGTTCGCCCCATGCATCCGTTTGCGGTGTGAAGCAAAGCTGCCCGTTGTCCCAGCGATGCGTGGCGCGCAGCGCCTGGGTGAACTGCGTGTTGGGCACCACGCCCTGGTGCAGCAGGATCACATCGGCTTCGATACGGTGTGCGCGGCCTTGCGACGTGAACGTGAGCGCGGCTGCGCGCTGCACGCCGTCACTGCCCTGGCGGCCTTCCACGGCGAGGTCGTCGGCGGCTTCGAAAATGGGCACCCTGGCCTCGCGCAGCGTGCGAATCAGATGCAGGCCCTTGCTCAGGAACGGCCACGAACGCAGCGCGGCAAGCAGGTGGCGCTTCGCGCGCCAGCGGTCTTCGTGGCGCGTGGTGTCGACGAGCGCGCGAATCGGCACGCCGGCCCGGACGTATTGCCAGCCGAGCAGGTAGAGCAGCGGCCCGCAGCCCGCGAGCACGGGCGGCGAGGCGGGCACTTCGCCCGCGCTCTTGAGCAGGATTTGCGCGGCGCCCGCCGTGAGCACGCCGGGCAGGGTCCAGCCCGGAATGGGAAACGGCCGCTCCAACGCGCCGCTCGCGAGAATCACACGCTTCGCCTGGAAGCTGCCCACCTTGCCGTCCTTGAGGTAATGAACGGCATGCTCGCGCGTGACCTGCCAGACGGAGGCATGGGCGACATGCTGCGCGCCGGAGTGCGCGAACGCCTGGGCGATGGCGTCGCCCGCCGCGTAGTCGGGGCCGAGTATCTCCTTGCGGCGCGCGTCGGCGCGGCCTATCGCGCGATAGATCTGCCCGCCCACGGCGTCCTGCTCATCGATCAGGACCACTGAGAGTCCGGCACGCGCCGAACGGGTGGCCGCGCTCATCCCGGCGGGACCCGCGCCGACCACGACGACGTCGACGGCTTGCGCATTGAAATCGGCTTTGGCATCGCCTTGATAATCACCGGGCATGAGCGTTCTCCTCGAGCGTGCCGGCATGCGTGCCGGATTCGGGCGGCAGGTCGCGCGCGCCTTCCTGTGAGCGGACCTGCATGCCCGCGCGCACGGGCACCATGCAGCTCTGGCGGCTCGGCACGCCGTCGATCTCCACGAGGCATTCGAAACACGCGCCCATCATGCAGAACGGCGCGCGCGGCGCACCCGAAACGGGCGTCGCGCGAAAGCGCGATACGCCCGCGGCGAGCAGCGCGGCGGCGACGGAGCGGTCGGCGGGCACGGACAGCGGCTGGCCGTTGAACGAGATATCGACGCGCGCTTCGGCGTCGGAGAGCGTCTTGAACAGCGGCGCGGGCGCCTGGGTAGATTGAGCTGTCATGGCGGGATTAGTGAGCGAGGATCGGTTCGGCAGCCGCTTCGGTCGCGAAGCGGCGCGCGGAGAAAGCGGGCAGTTCGGCGGGCATCGGGCCGCCCGCGATCCACGGCGCGATGCGCAGCGCGTGGGCCGCGGCGAGCGTCACGCCGCTATGGCAGGTGACGACGAAGGCACCCGGATGCGCCTCGGACTGGTCGTAGATCGGAAAGCCATCGGGGCTGTACACGCGCAGCGCGGCCCACATGCGCACGAGCCGCACATGGGCGAGCATGGGAAACGCGCGCACGCCGCGCGCCGCGATCTGGCGCAGGATCGGCGTGGTGGTGAAGTCGTCGAAGCCGGCTTCTTCCATCGAGTCGCCGAACTGCACCGTGCCTTCGTCGGTCTGCCGCACGTTGATGGTCGGATAGCGCAGAAACGGCTCGACGCGTTCACTTACGAGCACCTGGCCGCGGTTGGGCGCAACGGGCGCGTTCAGGCCCACGTGCGGGGCGAGCACGCGATTGCCGAGGCCGGCCGCGAGCACGACACGCGCAGCGTGATACACGCCGCGCCGGCCTTGCACGCTGAAGCCGCCCGACCCGGCGACGATACGTTCGGCGCGCTCGCCGGAGACGAGCCGTACACCGCGCCGCTGCATCGCGACATGCAGCGCCCGCAGCAGTTTGAGCGGGTTGACGTGACCGTCCATCGGCGTATAGCTCGCGCCAACGACCGCGGGGCCGATGCCGGGCAGCCGCTCGCGCAATTCGCGATGATTTAGCAGTTCGAACGGATAATCGCCGATCTCGGCCTGCAGGGTGGAGAGCCGTTTATGACGCTCGGCGAGTTCTTCATCAGAGAAGCAGATATGAAAGCCGCCAGGCTGGCGCAGCGCGACGTCCACGCGTGCCTCGTCGGCGAGGCTTTGCGCGAGCAGCGGCCAGCGCTGCGCCGAACTACGCGACCAGCGCGCATATGGCGAAAGGCCGTAACCCTTGCCCTGAATCCAGACGAGGCCGAAGTTGCCGCGCGAGGCGCGAAAGCCGCCGTCGTCCTCGTCGAGCACGCTCACGCGCGCGCCTTCGCGGGCGAGCCCGTAGGCCACGGCGGAGCCCACGAGGCCGCCGCCGATCACGAGCACGTCGGGGCTCGCGGGGGAGTTCTGTGTCATCGGGCTTCTCCGATCAGGATGCGGTCCAGCCCGACCATGCGGTCGAGCAGCAGCATCAGCAGGATCGTGCCGACGATCAGCACCGCCGACACCGAGGTGACGAGCGGATCGATCGTCTGCGCGATCTGGTTGTACATGGCGACGGGCAGCGTGGTGGTGCCGGGCGTCGCGACGAAAATGGTCATGGTGAGCTCGTCGAAGCTCTGGATGAACGACAGCACCCAGCCGCCCGCCACGCCCGTGCGGATCATCGGCAGCACCACGCGGCGGAATGCCGTGAAGCGGCTCGCGCCACACGAAAGCGCCGCGCGCTCGGCGTCGCGATCGAGACCGACCGCCGAAGAAAGCGCGAGACGCAGCGCATACGGCAGCACGATCACCACGTGCGCGGCGACGAGCGCCCAGAACGAGCCGTTCAGGTTCAGCAGCGAGAGAAAGCGCAGGAACGCGATGCCGAGCACCACGGCGGGAATCATCATCGGCGAGAGGAAGAAACTCACCAGCGCGCCGCGGCCCGGAAAACGGTAGCGCGCGATGGCGAGCGCGGCAGGCACCGCGAGCGCCACGCCGATGGTGGCCGCGGCGAACGCGAGGCGCACCGAGAGCCAGAACGCCGAGACGATGTCACCGTTTTGCCAGATCGCGCGGAACCAGCGCAGCGAGGCGCCGTCGAACGGCATCGAGATATAGCCCTTGTCCGTGAAGGCCACGAGCAGCACCACGACGATGGGCGCGAGCATGAAGGCGAGAAAGAGCGCGTTGAACGCGAGCCCGAGGAATCCGTTGCGTTTCATGGCGGAGCCCCTTCAGTCGAAGATGTGCTTGAAACGGCGTTCGGCGAGACGGCTGCAGCCCATCACGATCGCCACGTTGGCGATCAGCAGCAGCACGGCAATGCTCGCGCCCAGCGGCCAGTTCAGGGTGCCGAGGAACTCGTCGTAAGCCGCCGTGGCGACGACCTTCAGGCGGCGTCCGCCGATCAGCGCGGGCGTGGCGAACGCGGAGGCCGAAAGCGCGAACACGATGATCGAGCCCGAGAGCACGCCCGGCATGATCTGCGGCAGGATCACGCGGCGGAACACGCGCAGCGGCGAGGCGCCGAGCGAGCGCCCGGCCCATTCGACCTGTGGATCGAGCTTTTGCAGCGTCGCCCAGACCGACATCACCATGAACGGCACGAGCACGTGCGTGAGGGCGATGATCGTGCCCGTCATGGTGAAGACGAGACGAATGGGCTCGTCGGTGATGTGCAGCGCCTGCAACGCATTGTTGAGCACCCCGTTATTGCCCAGCAGGATTTGCCAGCCGAGCGTGCGGACCACCACCGAGATCAGCAGCGGGCCGAGCACGATCAGCAGGCAAACGGATTGCCAGGGCCTGCGCATGCGCGCGAGGACCAGCGTTTCGGGCACGCCCAGCACGATGGAAAGCAGCGTGACCGCGAATGCGAGTCCGGCCGTGCGCAGGAAGATTTCGCCGTAGTAGGGATCGCTCAGGACCTCCAGGTAATTGGTGACGGTCCAGCCGCGTTGCACACCCGCGAGGTCGCTGAACACATGAAACGAGAGCACGAAGGTGAGCAGGAGCGGCACCAGCAGCAGCGCGAGAAAAAGCAGCAGCGCAGGCGCGGAGAGCAGCCACGGCGCGGTGCCTGCGCGCGAGTCGTCAAGCGTTGCCATGGGTGCCCTCCCGCGTGAGCACGCGCAGATCGTCGTCGGTCCAGGCGAGTCCGACTTCGTGGCCTTCCTCGGGCGGCGGCGCGCCGTGGTTGGGTTGGGCGACATGCAGCTTGCCGAGCGAGGTTTCCACGGCGAGCAGCCATTGATTGCCCACGAACACGCGCGTCGTCACGCGCCCCGTGAGGCGCGCGTCGCCATTGGCCAGATGCACTTTTTCAGGGCGGATGTACACGTTCACGGCACCCGCCACCTCGCGGCCTTCGTGGGGCACGTGCAGCATCGTCCCGCCTACCTCGACCTCGGCGCAGCGCGGATTGCGGCGCAGCACTTCGCCCGCGAGCGTATTGGTGCGGCCAAGGAAGGTGGAAGCGAAGGGCGTGGCCGGGCGCTCGTAAGCGTCGAACGGCGTGCTCAACTGCGCGATGGTGCCGCGGTGCATGACGGCAATCCGATCGCTCATCGTCATCGCTTCCACCTGGTCGTGCGTGACGAGCAGGGTCGTGATGCCAAGGCGTTTCTGGATCGCGCGCAGCTCGATATGCATCTCTTCGCGTAGCTTGGCGTCGAGGTTCGACATCGGCTCGTCGAGCAGCAGGAGTTCGGGCTGCATGGCCAGCGCACGGGCGATCGCCACGCGCTGGCGCTGGCCGCCCGAAAGCTCCTTCGGGTAGCGCGCGTCGAGCCCGCGCAAACGCACGAGTTCGAGCGCCTCGGCAATGCGCTCCGCGCGTTGCGCGCGCTTCATCTTGCGCATCTCCAGACCGAAGCCCACGTTACCGGCCACAGTCATATGCGGAAAGAGCGCGTAGCTTTGAAACACCACGCCGATGCCGCGCTTCTCCGGCCGCTCGTTTGTGATGTCGCGGCCGTCGAGCGTGATGCGGCCCGTGCTTGGCGTGACGAAGCCCGCGATCATCTGCAGTGTCGTCGTCTTGCCGCAGCCCGAGGGGCCGAGCAGCGAGAGAAACTCGCCGCGCGCGACCGTGAGGTCGATGTGCTCGATCGCCGTGAAGTCGCCGTAGCGCTTCGAGATGCCTTGCAGGGTGAGGAAGCTCATGAGCGTCGGTCCTCGCTGTGCGTTGCGTGCGGGTCAGGGAGCGCGCGCATCAGCGCTCGACCGAACGGTTCCAGCGCTCGGTCCACTCGGTGCGATGCTCGTTGATGGTGCTCCAGTCCATCGCCGTGAGCTTCGCGATCTGGTCGGGACCGTACGGCACCCGCGCTGCCACTTCCGGCGTGAGCTTGACGGTCTTGTTGACGGGGCCAAGGCCGATGTCCGCTGCCTGCTGCGCCTGCACCTGGGGGCTCAGCAGGAACTGGATGAACTGCTGCGAGAGCTGCGGCTGTGCGTTCTGCGCGACGGAGCATGCGGCCACCTGCAGCGCCACGCCGCCCTCCTTCGGGTAGATGAACTTGAGCGGGAAGCCGGTGTTCTGCAGCGCCACCGCGCGGCCGCTGCCGTAGGGCGCGATGATCACGTCGCCGGACTGCATGAGGCCATCCATTTCGCCGGGCGTGGGCGCCCACGAAAGCACGTTCGGCGCGACCTGCTTCGTCATGGCCTTGAAGCCGGGGTCGATGTCCTTCTCGCCGCCGCCGTTCAGACGCGCGAGCATCACGAGCGTATGCAGGCCGTAGGTGTTGGTGATGGGCGGCACGCCGAGCTTGCCCTTCACGCGTGCGTCTTCGAGCGACTTCCACGAATCGGGCGCGGGCAGGCCGAGTTTTTTGAACGCCTGTTCGTTATAGCCGATGCCGGTGGCGACCATCCCCACGCCAACGGCGGTCGGGCCAATGTGTGCCAGCGGATAGAGGTCCTTCATGACCGGGGCGTCGTCGAGCTTGCCGCACAGGCCGAGCTGCATCGCCTGATACATCGGGCCGTCGTCCATCACGGCGACGTTGATCTGCTCGTGGCCCTTTTGCGCCTGGAGCTTGGCGAGCGTGTCGCTCGAATTGCCCGCTACGTAGACAATCTTGACGTCATGCGCCTTTTCGAACGCCGGGATGATCTTCTGACGATAGAGCTGTTCGTTGGAGCCGCCGACGTTGGCGACGTACAGCGTGGTTTCGGCCTGGGCGAGCGAGGCCGCGGCGAGCGAGCCGGCGACGGCGAGTGCGACGAATGCGGCTTTGTGAGGGAAGGTTGAACGACGGCGCATCGCGGCTTTCATGACGACGATCTCCATTCGAATGTGGGGAACGGCGAACCGGACAGTGCGCCGATGCATCGCAGTCTGTGCCGGGCTGGCCATATCGTCCAATACGAATAAAATGCCAACCTATACGGGAATGATATGGACCAGGGTAAGGCCCTGGCGGATGAATCAGGGTTAAGCCCAGGAGAGACCACCTTGAATCTGAAGCACGTCGAAGCGTTTCGCGCGGTGATGGTGTCGGGCTCGATGACGGCCGCGGCGAAAGCGCTCTTCACCTCCCAGCCCAACGTGAGCCGCCTGATCGGGCAACTGGAGCGCGAGACCGGCCTTACGCTGTTTCAGCGTGTGGGCATCCGCCTGATTCCCACGAGCGAGGGCAATGCGTTTTTTCGCGAAGTCGAGCGCGCGTATGTGGGCCTGCAAGGCCTCAGTACCGCCGCCGCACAAATCCGCAATCTCGGCAGCGGACGTTTGCGCATTGCCGCCATGCCATCCGCGGGGCTCACGCTCGTGCCGCACGCCATTGACAAGTTCCGCCGCCTCTATCCGGGCGTGACGGTCTCGCTGCACGTGAATACGTCGGGCACGGTGAACCACTGGACCGGTTCGCAGTTCTGCGATCTGGGTGTGGCGGTGTACATCAGCGAAGCGTCGAACTGCGAGGTCGAACTGCTTTCGAAGGTTGCGGCCGTGTGCGTGATGCCGGCGTCGCACCCGCTCGCGAAAAAGGCCATGATCCGGCCTGCCGATCTGGAAGGAGAATCGTTCATCTCGCTGTGCCACGGCGATGGCACGCGCACGCAAATGGACGAAGTGTTCCAGCGTGCGGGCGTGGAGCGCGTGCTCGCCATCGAGGCGCAGTACACGGCGATCTGCTGCGAGATGGTCCGCTGCGGCATGGGCGTGACACTCGCGCATCCCATCGTCGCGCGCGATTTCGCGGGGCCGGACATTGCGATCCGGCCGTTCTCGCCGGCGGTGCTGTTCCCCACGTACCTGCTGTTTCCGCCGAACCGGCCGCGCGAGCGTCTCGTGGCCGAATTCGTCGAGGTGCTGCGCGAACACCACGACGGTCTGATTGCTCAGATGAAAGCGCCCGATCGCGAGGCCACGCGCAAACGCACGAAGAAAGCGGCGGCTTGAGGCGCGCGATCAGGCGTCGCTTTTCGCGCCGCGCTTCTTCTGCGCCGCGCGCTCCACGAGATGCTCGACCATACGCTGCGCCGCCGGCTGAAGCGTGTCGAACGCACGAAAGCAGACGATGAAACGCCGCCGCGCCCAGGCGTCGGTGAGGGGGATGGTTTGTACGTCGAGGATGCGCCGGTAGGTGTTGCTCACCTCCTGGGGCACGACGCTGATGCCGAGATTGGCGGCCACCACGCGAAACGCCGCGTCGAGCGTCGACACCACCGCGCGATAGGCGACCGTGCGCCCGCTGCGCGCCGCCGACTGCCGCAGCATCGTATGCACGGCCGTGGAGGTCGGCAGGCCCACGTGCTCGTAATCGAGCGTCTCCTCGAAGGCGATGGTGCGGCGTTTCGCGAGCGGGTGCTCGGGATGCACGGCAAGCACCAGCCGGTCTTCGCGCCAGGGACGCGATTGCAGCCCCCCGAGGTCCACGTTGTCCCAGCACACGCCTACCGAGGCCGCGCCGTCGCGCACGCGCTCCACGAGTTCGTGCGAGGTGCGCTCTTCCACGTTCACGCGAATGTTCTTGTACTCGGGCAAGCGCATGAACGACGCGAGATCGTCGAGCAGCGCCTCGGCGATCGCGGACGCCGAGGCGCACACGCTCACGCTGCCCGAGAGGCCGCTGCCGAGCGCCGCGACGTCGCTGGCCGCGCGCTCGAGCGTGAAGATCACGCTACGCGCGTGTTCGAGGAGCGCGAGGCCCGCCGCGGTGGGCTGCACGCCACGGCGCGAGCGTGTGAGCAGCGGCACGCCGAATTCGCTTTCGAGCTGGGCGATGCGTTTGCTGATGGCGGAGGGCTCGATATGCTCCTCGCGCGCCGCGCGCCCCATGTTGCCGTGCTCGCACACGCTCACGAGAAGGCGCAGGGTCTTGAGGTCGATGTCGTGCACGGTGTCTCCTTGCTGCGTTCTCTGTGTTTCCGTATTGGAATCTTGAAGCTTCCAAAATACCGCTTTATGTATTTTGTGGAATGCCTAAAGTTAGCACATCGCTGGAGACAAAAACGGAGACACCTTCATGCCCCCATTACCTCAGTGGGCCCGGACGCGCGCCGTCATACGCGAAGTCGGCCTGCGCGACGGCCTGCAGAGCATCCAGACGGTGCTGCCGACCGAACACAAGATCGAATGGATCCGCGCCGCGCACGAAGCCGGCCAGCGCGAGATCGAGGTGGGTTCGTTCGTGCCTGCGCGCCTCCTGCCGCAACTCGCGGATACGGCGGAACTCGTCGCTTACGCAAAGACACTGCCGGACCTCTTCGTCTCGGTGCTGGTGCCGAACCTGAAGGGCGCCGAGCGCGCGCTGGATGCGAAAGCGGACCTGCTGCTCGTGCCCCTTTCCGCGAGTGAGGCGCATAGCCTCGCGAACTTGCGCAAGACGCCCGATGAAGTCGTGGCCGAAGTGGCGCGCATACGCGCCGCGCGTGACGCTAGCGGCGCGAAGACGCTGATCGAAGGCGGCATCGGTACGGCGTTCGGCTGCACGCTGCAAGGGCGCGTCGAGCCGGCCGAGGTGCTTCGCTGCATGCAGGCGCTGCTCGATGCGGGCGCGGACCGCGTGAGTCTCGCCGACACCGTGGGCTACGCCAACCCCGCCGCCGTGCGCGAACTCTTCGAGGCCGCGCGCGAGATCGCGGGCGAGCGGCTGTGCTGCGCGCACTTTCACGACACGCGCGGCCTCGCGCTCGCCAACGTCTATGCTGCGCTGGAAGCGGGCGTGACCCGCTTCGATGCCACGCTCGGCGGCATCGGCGGCTGTCCGCATGCGCCGGGCGCGAGCGGCAATGCGTCGAGCGAAGACCTCGCGTTCATGCTCGCCGACATGGGCATCGACACTGGCATCGACATCGAACGGTTGCTGGCGCTGCGCGCGCGCGTGGCCCAGTGGCTGGAGGGCGAAACGCTGCATGGCACGCTCTGGCGTGCCGGTCTGCCGAAAACCTTTGGCGCAATCGCGCATCACGCCTGATTAGTTTGAGATCCTTATGAATACGCAAAACCGTTTGCCGCTCGAGGGCGTGCGTGTCGTCGAATTCACGCACATGGTCATGGGCCCCACCTGCGGGATGATCCTCGCGGACCTCGGCGCCGAAGTCATCAAGATCGAACCGCCCGGCGGCGACAAGACGCGCAATCTGCCGGGCCTCGGCATCGGCTTTTTTCGCTCGTTCAACCGCAACAAGAAGAGCGTGGTGCTCGACATCAACACCGAGTCGGGCCGTGCGGCAGCCGTCGAGCTGATCGGCGAGTGCGACGTGATGCTGGAAAACTTCCGGCCCGGCCTGATGGAAAAGCTCGGCCTCGATTACGCCACGCTCTCGCAGCGCTATCCGCGCCTCATTTACGTCTCGCACAAGGGCTTTTTGCCCGGCCCCTATGAAAAGCGTCTCGCGCTCGACGAAGTCGTGCAGATGATGGGCGGCCTCTCGTACATGACCGGGCCTGCGGGGCGGCCGCTGCGCGCCGGAACCTCGGTGAACGACATCATGGGTGGCATGTTCGGCGCGATCGGCGTGCTGGCCGCGCTGCGCGAGCGCGACGCGACCGGGTGCGGCCAGGAGGTGCAGAGCGCGTTGTTCGAGAACTGCGTGTTCCTGAGTGCGCAGCACATGCAGCAGTACGCGATGACGCACGAAGCGCCGCCGCCCATGCCTTCGCGCGTGTCGGCCTGGAGCGTGTACGACGTGTTCACGCTTGCCGAGGGCGAACAGCTTTTCATCGGCGCAGTGAGCGACAAGCAGTTCGTGACGCTGTGCGACGTGATCGGCTGCCCGCAGCTCGCCGACGAGCCGCACTTCGCGAACAACGCGCTGCGCGTGGCGGTGCGGCCCGAACTGCTCGAGCGCCTCGGCGCCGTGCTCGCCACGCAGCAGGTGGCCGAACTCATGCCGCGTCTCGAAGCGGCCGGCATTCCGTACGCGCCGATCGTGCGCCCCGACCAGTTGCTCGACGATCCACACCTCAAGGCGAGCGGCGGACTCGTGCCGATGCAGACCGACGACGGCGGCACGACCGAAGTCGTGCTGCTGCCGCTCATGATGGGTGGCCGCCGTCCCGGCGTGCGCCAGCCGCTAGCCAAGGTGGGCGAGCATACCGAAGCGGTGCTGGCGGCCCTGAAGTCACACGCAGCGCCCTGAGCCGAGGGCAGACGCAGTAACAGCAGCACGTTCGCGGTTCCCTCGCTGGTCTGCCATACGGTTGCGCGTGCCACGAGCCATCAGAAGCTCGCACGCGCCGCGCGCTCGCGGACCGGCGTTCACAAGAATGACGCCCGGCGAGGCGTCGTCACGGAGACAAGCATGCAACGAACCCTCGGCGCGGACGCCCCGCTCGACGCCGTCACGGCCCCACCCGCAGGCAATCGCGCAGCGGCAGCGCTTTCCGCGCGGCTCGACCGCCTGCCCGCCACGCGCCAGCTCTGGATGCTGGTCATGTTGATCTCGCTGGGCGGCTTCTTCGAGGTCTACGATCTCATCTTTACGGGCTATATCGCGCCGGGCATGGCAAAAAGCGGCATGCTGCAAACCACCACGCATGCATTCTTCGGCTTCAACGGCATCGGGGCCTTCGTGGCCGCGACCTTCGCGGGTCTGTTCATCGGCACATTCTGCTTCGGCTGGCTGCCCGACCGATTCGGACGACGAAGCGTTTTCACCTTCTCGCTGCTCTGGTATTCGGTGGGCTCGGTGGCGATGGCGTTTCAGCATACCTCGCAGGGGCTGATCCTGTGGCGCTTCATCACCGGCATCGGTGTGGGCATCGAGATCGTCACCATCGACAGCTATGTCACGGAAATGGTCCCGCAGCAGATGCGCGGGCGCGCCATGGCGCTGAATCAGGCGATCATGTTCGCCGCGGCGCCCATTTCGGCGTTGCTCTCGTGGTGGCTCGTGCCGCAGGCGCCGCTCGGTCTCGACGGCTGGCGCTGGGTCGTGCTCGCCGGCTCGCTCGGAGCGGCGATCGTGTGGTTCGTGCGCCGCGCCGTGCCGGAAAGTCCCCGCTGGCTCGTCACGCACGGTCAAACCGAGGCGGCCGAACGGGTGATCGCGCAGATGGAGCAACGCGCCGTGCGCGAAAGCGGCAAGCTCCTGCCCGAGCCTTCACCCACGCTCGTGCTGCCCGCGCACCGGCGCGCTTCGCTCGCGGAACTCTGGAAGCCGCCGTATCGGGCGCGCCTCATCATGCTGATCGCGTTCAACCTGTGCCAGGCCGTGGGCTATTACGGCTTCGCGAACTGGGTGCCCACGCTTCTGATCGGGCAGGGCGTGACCGTCACGAAGAGCCTGCTCTACGCGGTCGTGATCGCCATTGCGCTGCCGTGCGGGCCGCTGCTCGCGATGCTCGTGGCCGATCGCATCGAGCGCAAGTGGCTCATCGTCGGCTCGGCGTTCGCGGTGATCGTGTTCGGGTTGCTGTTCTCGCAGGCGCGCGGACCGCTCGCGCTGATTTCGCTCGGTGTCCTGATCAGTCTTGCGGGGCAGACCATTTCCGTGTGCTATCACGCTTACCAGGCCGAGCTTTTCCCCACGGCGGTGCGTTGCAGCGCCAACGGCATCGTCTATTCCGCGAGCCGCGTGGGCGCGATGATGTCGGGCTTCATCATCGCCGCGTTGCTGCGCGATTTTGGCGTGAGCGGTGTGTTCGCCGGCATCACCGTGTGCATGCTCGCGGTGATGATTTCCATCGGCGGATTCGGGCCGCGCACGAATGGCGTGCGGCTGGAAGAGCTTTCGGCTTGAGTTGTCAGGGAAGGAGGCGTGCCGGCTGGCACGCCTGCGAAGGCAACGCTCAGGCTGCGGCGATCACGTCGATGCGCAGCGTCGGGCCGCCCGCCGCGATTTCGAGCAGACGATCGACGTTCCGATGTGCGCCCGGACGGTTGCGCGCGTCAGCGGTGTGCTCGGCGAACACGGCGAGGCCATGCTCGGCGGCGTTGGAGTCGAGCGTGCCGAAGGCTTCGCGCAGATAGTGGTAGACCGCGAGCGAGCCCTGCTTGCCGGGCATGTTTTCGATGCTCGCGGCGACGTTGCCCTGAGCGTCCACGAGATCGATGCGCTCGATGCCGTCGATGCCCGGCAGCAGTGCGAGATTGTCCTTGAAGACGGCGCCCGGTTGAATTGCCTGAATCACTGAAAACACTCCGTTGGTTCGATAAATGGCTTTTGTGGAGCCGTATCTTAGCCGATCGGGGCGGGTGGCGCCGTGCATCAGGCGGCGTTCGCGCTCTGCAACACGCTTTCGATCGCGGCGGCGATGCTCAGCACGTGCGCGTCGCTTTCGGCGAGCCCCGCCACGCTCAAGCCCACCGGTGCCTCGCCGCGCGGCGCGCACGGCAGCGATATCGCGCAGCCGTCGAGGAAATTCACGACGGATGGATTGCGCAGGACGAGTGCGTTCGTTGCCGCGAAGTGTGCCGGGTCGGCTTCGAGCGCCGCGATGGCGGGCGGCACGATCGGCACGGTCGGCATGAGGAGGGCATCGAAGTCCGCAAGTGCCGCGCGCGCCTGCGCGATCGTGGCGGCGCGCGCGGCGAGCAGGTCGATGTAGTCGGCTGCGCTCGCCGTTTCGCCCAGGCGGATGCGCGCGAGCACGCGCGGGTCGTAGCGCTGAGCGTGCGCATGGAGCCGGCTGCGGTGCGTCGCGTAAGCCTCGATCGGCGAGAAACCGAAGCGGTTGATGGCGGGCAGCGCCTCCAGCAGCGGCAGGTGCAGCGGGGTAAGCTGCATGCCCGCTCGCGAGAGGCGCGTGAGCGTGGCTTCCCACGTGCGGGCGACATGCGAGTCCATGCCTTCGGTCACGTAGTTCGAAAGTACCGCGAGGCGCAGGCCCCTGGGCGCCGCGGGGCGCACGCGCGCGGCGTCGCCGTCCGTGGGCAGGCCCGCAAGCACGCGGTCCACCAACGCGCAGCACGCCACGCTCGGGGCGATGGCGCCTATCGAGTCGAGCGAAGTCGAGAGCGGGAACACGCCCGCTGTCGGCACGCGACGAGCCGTGGGCTTGAAGCCGGTTAGGCCGCAGAACGCGGCGGGGATGCGCAACGAGCCGCCCGTGTCGCTGCCGAGTCCGACCGCGGCCATGCCGCCCGCCACCGAGGCTGCCGCACCGGACGAGGAGCCGCCTGCCACACATGCCTCGTCGCCGTCGCGCCACGGCGAGCGCGGCGTACCGCGCCACGGATTGAGACCGAGCCCCGAGAAGGCGAACTCGCTCATGTTGGTGCGTCCGAGCGGGACGGCCCCGGCGCGGCGCAGGCGCGCCACGGCGGGTGCGTCGAAGGCGGCGGGCGGTGTGTCGTCGAGCACGCGCGAACCCGCGCGCGTGGGTTCGCCCGCCACGTCGAACAGGTCCTTGATGGAGACCGGCAGGCCCGCGAGCGGCGAGAGCCGCACACCCGCGCGGCGCAGCGCGTCCTGGGCGTCAGCCTCGCGCCGGGCACGTTCCGAGTCGAGGGCAATGAACGCGTGGTCGCCGTTGCCGCCAGCGGCTTCGATGCGTTCCAGCGCGGTTTCCACGAGCGCACGGCTCGTCGTGTGGGCCGCGTCGAGGTCGGCGGCGAGTTGGGAGAGGGGCGCGGCAGGGAGGAATGACATGGGTGCGTTACGCGTGTTCGGGGAAAAGGATGAGAGCTCGGGCCGCTTCAGGCGACAACGGGCAGAGCGCGAACCGCGTAACGCGCGCGCAGGCTGCGTTCGAGCACCGGGTCGTGCAGTTCGAGTTCGAACGCGTCGCCCGAGTCCATCGCCGCCATCTCGCCGTTCACGGAGAGCGTGCCGCTGTACATCGCGCTGCCCGGCGGCAGCGCGCCCGTTTCCGTGTAGCGGCGCCACAGGTCGGGCGGCGGCAGGAGGCCGTCCACGGCGCCGCTCTGGTAGGCGCGCGTTTGCCCGTTCGCGGCGACGAGTGTGGCGCGCATCGTCAGGCGGTCCCAGTGGCCGGCCACGTCCTCGTAGCGCCACGCCTCGCGGCCCAGCGGCTTCGGGCATACCTGCTTGGACACCGCCACGCTGTACGCCTCGGCCTTGCGGTCGGTGTGATCGGAGCCGATTGTCACGAGCGTGCCGAGCGGACTCGCCACGAGCACGCACTCGATCTCGCCGCTCGTGTGGGTGCCGAGCACGTCCACGGTCTCGGTCTGGTTCAGTTGCTCCGGACCCACGCGGTAGAAGAGCGGCGTACTCGAAGGCGGCGCCACGCCGAGCGCGGCGAGTTCGTCGATGTGGTGCTGGATCGCGTGGACATCTCGGCCAGCCCAGCCGGCGATCACGAGCGTGTCGATGTCGAGAGAAAGCGGCGTGGCTGTGCCACCGGCCGGAAGGACGGTGAAGGAAAGCGTCGTCATGATGGTAGTTCGAGAGAGGTGGAGCGCACCCGGCGCACTTCCTGGTGCGCCGGGAGGAAAGCCGGAGGTCAGTCCTGCAGCGGGCGATGCGCTGTTTCGCGTGCGGCGATCAGGGCGATGCCGGTGACGATGAGTGCGCCGCTCACGTAGAGCGAGACGGCTGCGGTGCTGTGCCAGCTGCGGAACAGCGCAACGATGATGAGCGGTGCGAAGCCGCCGCCGAGGATCCCGGCGAGCGTATAGGCGAGCGAAGAGCCGGCATAGCGCACGCGCGTCGGGAACTGCTCGGTGACGAAGGCGGCCTGCGGACCGTACATCACCGCGTGAATGACGAGGCCGATCATGACGGCGAGCACAATCAGCGCGGGTTGTGAGGTGTTCATCAGCATGAAGAAGCCGAACGCCCAGACGATTCCCGCGATCACGCCGCCGAGGTACACGGGCCGCCGCCCGAAACGGTCGGAGAGCGCGCCGAAGAACGGCACCGCAAGGGCGTTGCAGGCAGTGCCCGCGAGCACGGCGGTGAGCGCGAGCGGACGCGAGAGATTGAGTACTGTGGTCACATAGGTGAGCGTGAACACGACGAGCAGTGCGTAGAGCACGTCGGAGCCGATGCGCGCGCCGCCTGCCACGATGAGGCGACGCCAGTGCTGCGAGAACACTTCGAGTACGGGCACCTCTGCCGTGGCGTGCGCTTCGTTGAGCTTCTCGAATTGCGGCGTTTCACCGACGCTGCTGCGCACCCAGATACCGAAGGCCACGAGCAGCAGGCTCGCGAGGAACGGAACGCGCCAGCCCCACGAGAGGAACGCATCGGACGACACGGAGATCGTGATGACGGCGATGAAGCCCGTGCCGAGCAGCGTGCCGAACGAGGGCCCGACTTGCGCCCACGAAGCGTTCAGGCCGCGCTTCTTCTGGTCGCCGTGCTCCACGGCGAGCAGCACCGCGCCCGCCCATTCGCCGCCGAGCGCGATGCCCTGCACGAAGCGCAGCGCGACGAGCAGCATCGGGCTCAGAATGCCGGCCGTGGCATAGGTGGGCAGCACGCCCATCAACGCCGTGGTGATGCCCATGAGCACGAGGGTGATCATGAGCACGGCGCGGCGCCCGAGCCGGTCGCCGAGATTGCCGAAGATGAAGCCGCCGAGCGGCCGTGACACGTAGCCCACGGCATAGGTCGAGAACGCGAGCAGCGTGCCTGCAAGCGGATCGACCGAAGGGAAGAACAGGTGATTGAAGACCAGCGCGGCGAGCGTGTTGTAGACGGTGAAGTCATACCATTCGAGCGACGTGCCGATCATGCTGGCGCTCGCAAGACGGCCGCGTCCGGCACGGGTGCTGCCGATCGTCGAGGCCTGGGCGAGAGAGTTCATCGGGGTCTCCATAGTCGTTGGACGGGCCGTGTGTTGCGTGTAGCGTTGTGTGAAGCGCCTGGGGCCTCTGTTGCGTCACGCCGCGAGGCGCCAGAGCATGTCGAAGCTGCGCACCGTGTCGCGCGCAACGCCCGCGGCTTGCGCGAGCTGTTCGGCGGCGGCGCGCGCCGCAGCGTTCGAACTGCCTTCCACGAACACGACCGCATCTTCCTGTACGGCGCGCGCCGTGCTCGTATCGTCGCCGGTTGCAAGCGGCGAGGAGAGCGTGCCTTCGGTGCGGAATACGCGCACCGCATGGACGCCGGGCTCGTGCGTGGCGGTAACGGCCGCATCGCGCCAGTTGGCGGCGGCGAGCGTCTGCGGTGCGGCCACGAAGATCGCGACGTGAGCGCCTTCGCCTGCACCGGCCTCGAACGCAAGCTCGCCCACGCGGCGCTGCGTGTCGCTCATGCGCGCGAAGTTGCGCAGCGACCAGTCGGTCTGCACCGTGAAGGCCTGCCGGTAGGCGTCGCTGCGAAACACATCGAGCGATTCCGTCACGTAGAGCGCGAGATAGCGGCGCGCGTGACCGTCGTTGGCGAGAAAGCGCCGCGCATGGCGAAAGCCGCGAATGCCCACGCGCTCCTGCATGTGCTCGCGGTCGTACCACGTGTTGAAGTCGGCTTCGGCCTGCGGGTCGGTATCGGTCCAGATGCAAAGCTGGCCGGGCTGGGCGTTCGGTGTCGTGCTCATCGGGTCTTCCTGCGCATACGTTGAATCGGATAGACGCAGTGTGGCGAGCGCGGGCCGCTTCGGTCCAACAAGAAAAAAAATACGCTGTGAACAGGTTTTCTTATCGCCCGTTTTTGGCGCTGGGGGCGCGTGACGGGTTTGCCGCGCGCTGGCGCGAGGGTTTCGTGGACTCTGCAGCGGTTTTTGTGGCGGACTTTGCAGCGCCTGCGGCGCGGGCTGGGGTTTTCGGGCGGCGCGCGATGCTGGCGGATCTGGCTGGCTCCCCGCCGCCGAGTTCCGACCCTAAAGTGAGCACAAACGCTTGAGCCTGCTCCGCGGCCAGTTCGGCGATGCGCGCGGGCAACGGATGAATCTGCAGGCGATAGCTCGCAACGAGCGGCAGCGGCACGAAGCCACTTTCCACGTCAAGCACTTCGAGCGTCCCCTCGCGCAATTCGCGCTGGATGATGGCGGGCGGCAGCACGCTAACGCCGAAGCCATCGGCCACGAGCCGGATCATGGCTGCCACCGAACTGATGCAGTTGATACGCACTGGGCGTTCCACCGCGCGCGCAAATTCGCGTTCGAGGGCGATATGCGGCCCAGAGTTCCTCGAGAAGCTGACGATGGGAAATTCGGCGAGCCGCGCAAGATCGACGCTTTGGCCCGAGAGCCCGAGCGTGGGGCTCGCCACCCAGCGCATGGGAAATTCGCACAGCGACAGGTCGGCGAACTCGCGGTCGCCTAGCGCGTGCGTTTGCAGGATCAGATCGACGGCGTCGGCTCGCAGCAATTGCGTGAGGTGGATCGTGGTGTCGCTCGTGACCTCGATCTCCAGATGCGGAAAGCGCTCGCGCACGCGCGCCATCAGCGCAGGAAACCAGCTATGCACGATCGACTCGACCACGCCGATGCGAATGAGGCCTCCACCTCCGCTTGTGTCTTCTACTTCCCGGCGCATCTCCTCGCCGAGATTCACGATGCGTTCGGCGTACGCGAGCATCTTGCGGCCCGCGGGCGTGAGCGTAGCTGAGCGCGAATTGCGGTCGAAGAGGCGCACGTCGAAGTTCTCCTCCAGCGAAGCGATGCGGCTCGACACGGCCGCCTGCGTGGTGTGGAGCTTTTCCGCGGTGAGGCGGAAGTTCTGCAGGCGCGCTAGCCAGATGAATGTTTCGAGAAACCGGATATTCATGATCAGGTGAAGGGCGGACGGCGAGGACGCATGATAGCGCGTTGCAGGGTGTTTATCGTTCGTGCGCCCGGATCAGCTGGCGATGTATAACCTGGGTTGCGTTGGACTGCAAAATAAAGTGATCGTTGAAGGACTTTACGATGATCGAAAACGAACTAGCACTCAGGCTCGCGAATGACGAGCCGCTCGACACGCATGCGCCCGGGTGGCTCGAAGTAGGTTCCGAACCGAACCAGCCCGGCTTTCCTCAGATGGCAGACCATCGTGAAGCTCACGAGGAGCCCGGGATCGGGCTTGTCGCTGATCTCGATGTCGATCGAACGCAGACGCGGCTCGAACTTGAGCAGCGTGTTCTCCATCTGGTTGCGCAAATCGTGGACTGACGCCGGCAGGTTCTTGTAGACGTCGGTCAGGTCCGGCAATCCAAAGTCGGGCACATGCTTGAGCGCACCCGCCCGAGTATTCAGGATTCGCCCGATGTTTGCCTGGATGCTCAGGATTTCGAGCGTGTTGTCATCGTGGTTTCCGAGTGCCTCGCCATTGATGTGGCCAAGCAGCATGTCGTAGAGGGACGGGCCTGTCGGCATGGTGAGGTCTCCGTTAGCCGGACGTGGTTTCGGTCGTGGCTGCGACCGGCTCAACCTGATCCACGAAATCAATCGCGAGGCCGCCTTCAGCCGAGCTCGACAGGACGATCTGCGCCGGGGATGTGCCGCTCGCCATGCGCGTGAGCAGCTCACGCGACACCGCCGGGAGTACGTGCTGGTTGAGGAAGGCATCGACGTTGCGTGCGCCAGAATCACGGGCAAGGCAAAGCTCGGCGATCGCCGAAATCAGGGAGTCGCCGCAATCCAGTTCGACACCGTGCTGACATTTCAGGCGCTCGGCCACCTTGTCGAGCTTCATGCGCACGATGGCGCCGAGTGCGATGGCGTCGAGCGGCTTGTACACCAGCGTCTGGAAACGCGCGAGCAGCGCCGGCTGGAAGTGGGCAACGAGCTGTGGCCGGATGGCCTCGAGTAGTTCGGGTTGCGCGCTGTCCGGATGGTCGGCAGTGAACTCGTCGATCTGCGCACTGCCGAGGTTGGAGGTCATCAGGATCACGCAGTTACGAAAATCAATTTCACGTCCCTCTCCGTCGCGCATCGCTCCTCGATCGAACACCTGGTAGAACAGGTCCAGCACGTCGCGATGGGCCTTTTCGACTTCGTCGAGCAGCACGACGCTGTACGGGCGTTGTCGCACGGCCTCCGTGAGCACACCGCCGCGGCCATAACCGACATAACCCGGCGGCGAGCCCTTGAGCTGCGAAACCGTGTGGGCTTCCTGATACTCCGACATGTTGATCGTGGTGAGCGCCGCCGCGCCGCCGAACAGCAGATTGGCCAATGCGAGTGCGGTCTCGGTCTTGCCCACACCGGAGGGACCCGCGAGCAAAAACACGCCGAGCGGTGCATGCTCGTTCTTTAATCCGACCTTGGCGGTGCGCAGGCTTTCCGCAAGCGCGACAAGTGCGTCGTCCTGGGCGACGACCCGTTTCGCGAGCTGCGCCTCGAGCGTGAGAAGGCTCTGCAGTTCGTCCTCGACGAGACTCCCAACGGGCACGCCGGTCCATTCGGCGACCACGCGCGCAACTGCCTGGGCGTCCACGTCTGCGTGAATCAGGGGTGCCTTGCCCTGGATGCGCTGGAGCGCTTGCTGTGCCTGCGCGAGGGAGCCGGGCTCGCCACCCGATGCAGACGCTCGTTGTTCATGCAGTGCACGCACGGACGCAAGTTCCTGGTCATAGCGCTGCTGCAACGTCTCAAGCGCGGCCTGCGCCTCGACGAGTGCCGCGCGAAGTTCCGCCTGACGCGTCTTCATCTCCGCGATGCCCGCCCGAGCGTCGTCTTCCACCGTCGAGCGTTCCAGCTCCAGCGCTGAGACGGCCGCGCGTGCGCGCTCCAGGTCGGCTGGGGGCGATTCGAGCCCCATCCGTACGCGTGCCGCAGCCGTGTCGATCAGGTCGACCGCCTTGTCCGGCAACTGGCGCGCCGGGATGTAACGGCGCGACAGCTTGACTGCGGCCACGAGCGCGTCATCGCGAATGTGCACGTTGTGGTACTGCGCATAACGACTCTTGAGCCCGCGCAGCATCAGGCACGCTGCGTCGTCATCGGGCTCCTCCACCTTGATCATCTGGAAGCGCCGCTCGAGCGCGGCGTCGCGCTCGAAGTATTCCTTGTATTCCGACCAGGTGGTTGCCGCGATCGTGCGCAACTCGCCGCGCGCGAGCGCGGGTTTGAGCAGGTTGGCCGCATCGGCGCCGCCGGCGGCATTGCCGGCGCCGATGAGCGTATGCGCCTCGTCGATGAAGAGCAGGATCGGCACGCTCGATGCCTGCACCTCGTCGATCACATTCTTCAGACGTTGCTCGAATTCGCCTTTCACGCCGGCACCCGCCTGGAGCAGGCCAAGGTCGAGCGTGAGGATACGCACGTCGCGGATCACATTGGGCACCGTGCCTTCGGCCACACGAAGCGCGAGGCCCTCGACGAGCGCTGTTTTTCCCACACCCGGCTCACCGACGAGGATGGGATTGTTCTTCCGCCGGCGCGCGAGCACGTCGACCATCTGCTGGATCTCGCGATCGCGGCCAAAGACCGGATCGATCTGGCCGTCGCGCGCCTTGCCGGTGATGTCGATCGCAAAGCGGGCGAGGGCGTCACCGTCGACGCTGCGTACGATCGCCGGCGTTGCGTTTGTCGGCTCCGCGAGATTCGCGCTACCGGCCGCTGGCGCCGTGGTGACAGCGGTCGTTTGCGGTTCCGGCTGTTCGGGCGGGTTTTCGCTCGTGCGCGATCCCAGACGAGGCAACAAACGCTGGATCTGCGCGCTGCTTACGGATAGCAGCGGCCAGGTGGAGCGTGTGCGCAGCACGTGCGGCGCCTCGACGATGGCTTGCAGAACATGTCCCGAGCGGATCGTCGTTTCATGTGCATCGCGGGCGTTGAGCGCATGGGACCAGGCGTCCTGCAGGACGGCGGCCAGTTGCGGAGAGAGGCCCGGCCGGCCGCGCAGGTTGCGCGGGGTGTGCTCGATGGCGCCGAGCAACGCGTTCCATAGGGGGTCTACGTCCAGATCGTAGTGGTCAAGGATAGCGGCAACATCGCCGTCGCCGGCTTCGAGCAGTTTGAGTAGCCAGTGCTCGACCGTGATTTCATCAGCAAGCCGTGTCTGGCACAGACTTGCTGCTGCCTCGAGCGCCGCCGTGCAATGCGGATTGAGCCTGCGCAGAAGCTGGCTGATATCCCGGGAATGTGTGCTTCGATCGTTGTACAGGGTCATGTCGTGGCTGCCTGTGCGGGCGCAGAGGGCAAGGGGGCGGCCTCTGGAAGTGGCCGTCCGATGCAGCAAAAAGCACCAGTCCGCGTGCGCGGACTGGCGAAATGGGGGCCGTCATGCCGTGACGACCGCCGGACCAGCGTCGGGAAGCAAGGTTCAGGAGCGCTCGTTCCAGGTGTCCTTGTGGATGATGTTGCCGTCCTTGTAGGACCACGTGATGGTCTCGTAACGCAGCTCGACTTCCTCGAGGTGGTTGTGCTTTTCGTAGTCGGGGATCTTGATGTCGAGCATCTTCGGCCGGACCGCCACGACCTTCACGTTCTCGAGCTTCGTGTTGAAGTATTCCTTCTCCTTGCCGGCGTCGTCGATCTTGTACCACTTGATCTCGGCCGACTTGAGCGTCTGGCCGCTCGTTACCGCCTTGTAGAGATACGGCGTCGACGCGTCGGTTTCCTTCACGAGCGTGATCGGCGCGTGCACGCGCGTGCCGGTCAGCTTGCCGGTGTTGCCATCGGTCGGAATGTGCAGGTCGTGGTTGAACTGCGTGATCTCGATGCTGCCCTCGCGCCCCTGAACAGTCACCGACCCCTTGATGTCAGCGCCACCATCGTCCTTGAGCCACATGTATGACGGGATTGCCATTGCTTAACTCCATTTTTTCGTACTACGAATTGCCCGGAAACAGTGACCGGGCCCGCGAAACCCGAAGCCTGGGCTTCGGGGGCAAACGCTCCCTACCTGGGCCCCGCTCCGGGCGCTACCGTTTGCGTGGCGGCAGCCGCCGGCGCGGTCTGCACCGCGTCAGGTACGAGGGTGATTTCTACACGTCGATTTTTCGCACGCCCGGCGTCCGTGTCGTTCTCCGCAAGTGGCCGGGTGTCACCGTAGCCCTGGATCGCGAATTGCGTCGCCGGGATGCCGGAGGCATCAACCAGCCAGTCGCGCACGGACTGGGCGCGCGCGGTTGAAAGCAGCAGATTGCTATCGGGCTTGCCGATGTTGTCGGTGTGGCCCGCCACGAGAATCCGCTTGTCCGGATGCGCCTTGATCAGCTCGAGCGCGTTGACCATGAACCGTGTCGAGCCGTCTCTGAGTTGGGCCTTGCCGCTGTCGAACAGCGACATGCTGTCAAGCGTAATAACCGTTGGCGGCGGCGGGGGCGGCTGATAGGAGGCAATCGCGTTGTTGAGCGCCGGGATTAGTTTCGCGCCGCGGTACAGTCCGAACGACAGATCGAGCGGGACCCCCGTTCGTGCGTAGCGGTCGAGTTCGTCGCGATCATTCACGAGAGTCTTAAGCGCTTCGCGCCGTGCCACGTCGTGGTCGGCCGGAATCATCGAGTAACGCCCAAGATCGGCTTGAATACGCGAGAGCAGCGTTTGATTGTTTTTTCCGGCACAGTAAAACGCAACGCCGGCCGCGCACGCGAACATCGCAAGGGCATGGATCAGCGCCACGAGCCGGGGCGATCTCCAGTGCCGCACGGGCAGGGCCTCGATCAGCGGCTGCGGTAGCGGCCATGGCGCAGGTGACGCCGGCGCCGTGTTGCGCACCACGCTCGTCTGCATTTCCACATCCACGCTCCATGGGCTGCCTGCACGGCCCGCGGGGCCGCAGTCGATCCAGCCGGCACCGAACAGCGCCAGGGGCATAGCCGGCTGCCGCGGGTCTGTAAGCGCGTGCAGCACGACGCGCTGTGTCCAGCCGATGAGCGACGCAAGTGCCGCGGCCCGCGTGGCCGCCACATTGCGGTTTGGTGCGCCCATGATCTCGTCTTCTGCGGCCCGTATCACGGTCTCGAATCGCTGCGCGTCAATCATTCGGGAGGCCGACGAAACACCGTGCCATTGCGGCCCGGCAAGCCCCGCGGCTTCGGTCGTCAGTCGCTGATACACCGCGACATAGCCGGGAAGAACGCGCGCGCCGAGCAAGCGCGCGGCGTCGGCGAGTGCCTGACGTGCCGCGCGCAATGACTGGGTTAGAAGATCGACATCCGTATATCTTGCCGGCACAACCGAGACCACGACGCCATCGGGGGCGCGCCCGTCACGCCACTGCTTCACGGCGATGGCCAGACGCGCCAGATCTTTGGGGCTGTCCACGCGTAACCAGATTGCGCCTTCCCCGACGTAGGTGAAACGCTCGCCTTCATTCCTGTTGAACAGTGCGGGCAGATCATCGCCCGTCACCAGCACGAGTGGCATTCGGGTACGGAGGTCGACGGGTATGCCGGCCGTTGCTTGCCCAAGTGCGGAAAGAACCTGCGCGCCCTGGCTGCGCGCGATGGCGATTCGCCGGGTATACAGGACCGCGAGCAGCATGGCGACAAACACGACCACGCCGGAGAACAGCCACGCAAGCACCGGGCCGACTCGCGCCACGCACCAGACCAGGATGAGCGCCAGAGCGGTCCCAACAAGAACCTGCAGCCGGAACGGGTAGTCGAGTCCTTCGTGGCCGCGAAGCTGCGCATCGTTGGGGGCCGAAGTCAGCAGGGGCAGGTCTGACTTCACGGCTGCACAACCTTTACCGGCGGAATGTGTGTGACCTGCCCGTTGAGTGCGACGGCCCACGTACTCCAGATGATTGCCGCAACCATGCAGACGACCGCGGCTATAACCCATGGCGAAAGCCGATGGAACCAGTCGAAAAGCGGGCGTCCCGCTCGATCCGAGATAAACGACTGCGCCTCATGCGGTCGAAGTGTCTTCAGGCGTGCGTTGAGCGCGCCCATGAGTTCGACGAGCTTGCTTTCCCCCTCGAGCGCATAGCGCCCCCTAAAGCCCATGCCGAGCATCGCGGCGTAACCTTCGAGCAGGTCTGCATGCGGTGCCGCTTCTCGCAGGCGCGCCTCGATCCGGTCAATGACGAACTCGCCTGCGTCGTGCACCTTGAACCGCTCGACCTGAAACGGGTTGAGTGCCCACGCTGCCCGGCTGCCTTCAGGGAGATTCCGCAGCGCCGTTTCATCGATCAGGCCGCACTGCGCGAGCGAGACTTCGCGCTTGACGTCTTCGGGATAGCCGTATTGCGTGAGGGCGTCCGAGAACCTCTGGATCAGCTTGCGGCAGTCGTTGCGGAACTTCTCCGCATCCTTTACGGTTCCGTCGTCGCCGAGTGAGGTGACGAGCAGTCCGGTGTCACGCAGCAGGTCCCGGATGCCGGGTGTGCTCGCGCGGCCAAAGTCGGGCTCCGACGCAAGTCGCGCGGACGCGTCGTGGCGATCGTTCAGGACTTTCATGAGCGCAGCACCGCGTAAAGTTCAAGCGAGGCATCAGCGACCGACCCCGGCAGATAGATCTGGCAGGCTCTCGCAGCGAGCATCCTCTCGTATGCGGGACCGCTGGAGTCCAGCGAAAAATACTGGTTGTCCAGTCGCACGGGGATGGCGCCGGGCACACGTTGGACCGCCTTGAGCGGAATGCCAGGCAATGCAGAATTGACGATGTGTTCGACATCATCCGGTGCGCCGATCTTGCACAGACGCGGAAACTGTTCGACCAGATCGAATGCAGTCATGCGCGCGTTGACAGACAGGTACCAGTCGGACACACCATCGACGATGCGCTCGTCAAGGAACTGTCCAGCCCATGTCGTCGGGGTTTTGCGCGTGAGACCAATAGGGATCACGCGGGACGGAATGATTGCATCGAGCAGTTCCCGGATCATCGATTCCAGCTTTGCGAACACATCGTCGGCATAGGCGTGGTCCCACGCGGGAATGTCGGCAAGCTGCACGGCGGTAGAGAATGTCGTCAGGGCGCTGACCAGTTGGGCGAGCGTGACATAAAGCTGCTCAGGTGGCCGCGCGGGATGTGACAGGAAGAGCCGTATTTGCGGCCACGCCGTATGGATGCAGTGCAGCAGCCAGAACAGCTGCACGTCGGCAACGCCGTATTCGGTAACCTGCTCGACGCGTTCGCTGCGACGCGCGCCAAGTACGAGACTCTTTGCCTGCAGGATGTCCGCGAGGCGGTTGAGTCGCTCCATGTGCAGCGGATGACTGTCCAGCGTGAGACACGGCGGCACAAAGCGGTGATCGACCTGGAACTGGCCGTTCGCTGCGCGCGTGAGGCGCGCAATAGCGCAGACAGTGTCATCGGCATGCGGCTCGAAATCAAAGAGCAGGCGCAGCGCATGGCGCTCGACCGCGATCTCGGTCTCGGCTGTACCATTCAGATCCACGACCTTCACGAACTCGCGATAGGAGCGTCGCGGCCGCGCGAGCGCTGTTTCGTCAAAACGACAGTTGTTGCCATTGGCGTCGGGCAGCGCGAGCGCGGCATAAACGATCAAGCTCTGGCGGTCCGCCGGGATACCCTGCGTCAGATCGCGTCCTCCGGGTATCGCGTCGCTGACTGTCGAGTCGAAAGGGGTACCGTCGGGCAGGCGCAGCTTGAGCTGCTCGAGTTTCAGCCGGCCCGTCTTGAGCGCTTCTTCATCCACGACGACACCCAGCGTGCCCCACGGCTCGGCAAAAGCCGCGGCCACGAACTGCTGTACGGCGAATTCGGTTGCGCGCTCCATCTGCTGGAAGTGTTGCTGCGAAAGGATCAGGCCGTCGTGCCAGAGAGGTTTATGGATACGCATAGGCGATGGTCTCTTGTGGTTCGTACTTTTTTTCTTTCATTACGGTGACTTCAATCGAGGAAGTCGAACGGCTTTATACAAGGTAAACCGGAGTTTGTATCGAATTGGATTTGAGTTCTGACAAACGTTAACAACTCGCATAAAAATAATATGCTGATCGCGTATCTCGATATTTGTTTCTGAAAAATAACATGATGGATGTCAATCTCGAATGTTGATATTGATTGTTTTGGTTATCGTGAAATATTCAAGAATCTGATTCAAAAAATTAACAATTGAATATTTAGAGATAAAGTCGAAAAGAAATTCCAATTGACGACATGTACATAATCAGATTTAATGGGCCGTCGCAAACAGGTCGCACGAATGGAGACCACGCCATGGGGTGCCTTCGGTACTAGATCCCTGCGAGCATGCATGTGGCGAAGGACCGCGCATGCAGCGCGCGACACCGCATCGCGACCGTCCAGTTCTGCGCAATCGTGAACATTAATTAATTAGGCATACTATGGATAGCTTTCAGAGAGAAATCCCAAAAAGCCGCGTATCGATTACCCTGGATCTTCACACGGGCGGAGCCCGGAAGAAAGTTGAACTGCCGCTCAAGTTGCTTGTTGCCGCTAATTTTAGCGCGGGCGCGGAAAATGCACCGCTCGCCGCCAGAAAGAAGGTCAACATCGATAAAAACAATTTCGATGCCGTGCTCGGCGATTATGCGCCGAATTTGAAGTTTGGCGTTGAAAATACGCTGGCTGGAGATGGCGGCGAATTGCCCGTGAACCTCTCGTTCCGTTCATTGAAGGACTTCGATCCGGAGCAGGTGGCCCGACAGATTCCCGAACTCCAGGCGCTGCTCGCCATGCGCAACCTGCTGCGCGACCTCAAATCGAATCTGCTGGATAACGGGACATTCCGCCGCGAATTCGAGAAGGTCCTGAAGGACAAGCGTCTGTCCGACAAACTGCGCGGCGAACTGGCGCAGATCGCGACGGCTGCGACCCAGCCAGAAGGGCATGCCTGAGCGCGCCAAGGCGGCATTCACCGCTTTTCGCAATCAGCTTGTGTTTCAAACGCAGACAGGAACCGCAATGAGCCAGAACAAAGCCGCCACGGGTGCAACCGAGACCGTTGTGCTCGAGGGAGACAGCGTGTACGCCGCGCTGTGTAGCAGGATCAATCTCAAACCCGTCGCCGAGGCACGCCCGCTCGAAGCGTTCCGCGACGGCGACACACTCTCCGAAGCTTCGGCCGACGAGCGCATCGCGCGCGGCATGGGCGCGTTTCTCGAACTGGTCGCGAAGTCGAGCCAGCCGGTCGATCGCCTCGACAAGTCGCTGCTCGACTTCCATATCGGGCAACTCGATCGCCAGATCAGTCGCCAGCTTGATGCGGTGATGCACGCGCCCGAATTCCAGGCGCTCGAAGGTCGCTGGCGCGGCGTGAAGATGCTGGTCTCGCGCACCGACTTCCGCCGCAATGCACGCATCGAACTGCTCGACGTCTCGAAAGAGGCGCTGCAACGCGATTTCGAGGACGCGTCCGAACTCATCCAGAGCGGCCTCTATCGCCTCACGTACATTGAGGAATACGACACGCCTGGCGGCCAGCCAGTGAGCGCGATGATCAGCGACTTTGAGTTCGATAACTCGCCGCAGGACATCGCCCTGCTGCGCAACGTCTCGAAGGTCGCGGCGGCAGCCCACATGCCGTTCATCGGCTCGGTGGGCCCGGCGTTCTTCGGCAAGAAGACGATGGAAGAAGTCGCTGCCATCCAGGACATCGGCAACTACTTCGACCGCGCCGAGTACATCAAGTGGAAGAGCTTCCGCGACACCGATGACGCCCGCTACGTAGGCTTGACCATGCCGCGCGTGCTGGGCCGCCTGCCGTACGGCAAGGATACGGTGCCGGTGCGCGCCTTCAACTATGAAGAAGCGGTGAAGGGCCCGGATCACAACCGGTATCTCTGGGTGAACGCCTCCTTCGCGTTCGCAGCCAACATGACGCGCAGCTTCGTGAACAACGGCTGGTGTGTCCAGATTCGTGGTCCGCAGGCGGGCGGCAAGGTCGAAGACCTGCCGGTCCATCTGTATGACCTCGGGACCGGCGCCCAGCCGAAAATTCCCACCGAGGTGCTCATTCCGGAAACGCGTGAGTTCGAGTTCGCGAACCTGGGTTTCATCCCGCTCTCGTTCTACAAGAACCATGACTTCGCCTGCTTCTTCTCGGCGAACTCGGCGCAAAAGCCAGCGCTCTACGAAACAAAAGAAGCGACGGCCAACAGCCGCATCAACTCGCGCCTGCCGTACATCTTCCTGCTGTCGCGCATTGCGCACTACCTGAAGCTCATCCAGCGCGAAAACATCGGGACGACGAAGGATCGACGCTTGCTCGAGCTGGAGCTGAACAACTGGATCAAGGGTCTGGTGACCGAGATGAAGGACCCGGGCGACGAACTGCAGGCGTCGCACCCGCTGCGCGAGGCAAAGGTCACGGTCGAAGACATCGAGGACAACCCGGGGTTCTTCCGCATCAAGCTCTTCATCATCCCGCATTTCCAGGTCGAGGGCATGGACATCGGCCTTTCGCTGGTGTCGCAGATGCCGAAGGCCAAGAGCTGATCTGACGTTTCAAGTACTCGCTGCCGGGGCGTCGGGCGCCCCGGCAGTTTCTTGCCGTCATTGTGTATCCGGGAGAGATTCGATGTCGATGGTCATGCCTCTGCAGGCTTATGAATTGAAGCTGGCGCCGCATCCCGCGCCGTTCTCGATCCTGAAATTCGCTGGCGAGGATAAGGTCAGCCAGTTGTACTGGTACGAGATTCAATTCACGAGCCCGACGGCGGGTATTCCGATGGACCAGGTGCTGGGGCGCCCGGCCAGATTTGCGATCGATCCCATTGATCCGAACCTCGGGGACCTTCACCGGATGTACGGAGAGAATGCGGAGAAGTTCAGCAAGAAGCCGCCGGCGTACACCATTCACGGCATCATCACGAAGTTCGACGAGCTAGAGACGTCCGCCGATGAAACGCGTTACCGCGTGCGCCTCGAACCGAAGCTGGCTGACCTAAATCGCGGCGTGACGAGTCGTTTGTTCCAGAAGCAGTCAGTCGAGGAGATCATTACCGATACGCTGCGTCACTATGGGTATCGGGCGGGTGTCGACTTTGTGTTCAAGTTGCGGGGCCAATACAAGCGGCACGAGTACGTCACCCAGTACCACGAGACCACATTCGCGTTTATCCAGCGCATCTGCGCGGAAGAGGGCATCTGGTTTCGCTGGGAGCAGACAAAAGATTACGCCGTCGTGGTGTTCGGCGACGATCTCGACGCGTATTCGCGCAAGCAGCGTACGGTGCCTTATCGTCGCCATTCGGGCCTTGCAAATGTCGGGGCTGACTCGATCAAGATGCTCACGCGCCGTACCCACCGCGTGCCGGAAGCAGTGCGGCTGCATGACTACAACCACCGCCAGGCCGATGTATCGCTGCTGGTCGAGGAAAACGCGGCACGAGGCGACACGACGACGAACGCGGTCGACTATCACTGGGGCGAACACTATGAAACGCCCGAGGAAGGTCAGCGCATCGCGCGTTTGCGTCATGAGGCGCATCTCGCCGGCCAGGTGATCTTCTCGGGGATGGGCAATCCATTCTGGCTGGAGGCCGGTGAAGTCATGAAGGTCGACCCGGTTCAGGTTGACGCAAAACATGGGATCTTCATCACATCGGTGCGCTCGCACGGCGCGCGCAATAAGTCGTATCGGGTGACGTTCGAGGGCATTCCGTCAGACCGCGTCTGGCGGACCTCGATGACTGACGTCAAACCAAAGGTCATCACGGGCATTCTCCCGGCCCGCATTACGTCGCCCGGAGATTACAAATACTCGTACTTGACCGAGCAAGGCTGGTATGTCATCAAGCTGCCGTTCGACCTGGACGAGTGGAGCCCCGGCGGCACAAGCCGGCCTGTGCGCCTTGCCAAGCCGTATAGCGGCGACAACTATGGTCATCACTTTCCGTTGATCGATTCGGCGGAGGTCGCGCTGGAGTTCACGGCGGGCGATCCTAACCGTCCGATCATCATCGGCGCGATGCACGATAGTTTGCATCCCGATCTCGTCAATAACCTCAACAACACCCGAAACCTCATTCGCACGGCTGCGCAGAATGAATTGCGGATGGAGGATAAGGAAGGTATTGAGCATATCCACCTGACCACGCCGTTTCAGACCAGCGAATTGAATCTCGGGCATATGGTTGATGGTGATCGCAAGGAGCGGGGGCGGGGCGCGGAGCTGCGATCGGACGGGTACGTGTCAGTTCGTGGAGCTAGGGGTGTGCTCGTCACTGCCGAGGATCAGGCCGGTGCCGGTGGCCCGCAACTCGCCATACAGGATGGCGACGCGACGCTCGAGCAATCCAAGCAGATCATGCAGTCGCTCAAAGAGTCCGCAAGTGCAGCCAAAGCGCTGCCTCCAGATGTCGAGCAACACCGCGTTCTCGTCGATCAAAATCTCAAGGGGCTCAGGAACGCAGTTGTCATGGCAACCGCTCCTGACGGTACTGGTATCGCGAGCGGCGACAAACTTCTGATTGCGACCCGAAAGCAGATGTTCCTTACGGCCGGACGAGGCTTTGATCTCGGCGTGGCGAAGAACATCGCAATGGCCGCGGGCGAGATTATCTCGTTGTTTGCGGCGAAGCTTGGAATCCAGTTGTTTGCCGCGAAAGGAACGGTGCAGATTCAGGCACAGTCGGATGAAATGGAACTCATGTCAATGAAGAAGATGACGATCAGTTCTTCAGATGACGAAATGCTTATCATCGGTCGGAAAGGTGTGACGATCGGCGATGGTTCAGGGGCCTACATCAAGCTCGCTGGCGGCAAGATAATTCTCGGCAGTCCTGCCGGTGAAATCGAGATAAAAGGCAATTTGACGATCGACGATGCTAACGGTGGCAACTTCAAGTTTCCAACCTGGTCGTCATCGCCGCTCCACGACGTGAAAGACGCTGCAAATTTCCGTTTCTCCGAATAAGCACGTTCATGGCCAACAAATCCGCACCGAAGAAGTCGCAGCCAGCACCGAAGGATCCGAAATCGCCCGTGAGGGCCAAACTGAAGATGCTTCCGTTCGTGTTTCCTCTCCTGCGCAAGGCGCATGCGAATTCCACGACTGCAGCGCGCTTCACCGACGAGCACGAAATCTACAAAATTCTGGCCGGGCATGAGAAGGGCGGCTCGTATCTAGTCAGCAGCCAGGGCATGTGGCATGGCGGGATTCATATCACGGAGTCTGGTGCTGGCCAGTCACTGGCTCTCGACGCGGGTGTGCCAGTGATCGCCGACGGTGAACTGATTGCGTTTCGCGCGAACAAGGCCTATCCGGTTAGTGAGGTGGCGGCATCGGACGGGGCAACGATTCAGGCGGCGTACAGTACCGGCTTCGCTCTCGTGCGACACGAGATGGAGTTTCCAGGCAACAGGAAACTGCAGTTCTACAGTCTCTACATGCACCTGATGGCCAATGAAGATTACGACGTGAATTTTCCGAGGCGGCAGAAGCCCTCATACTGGCAGCAACAGTGGACGATCACTGACTGTGCGAAGAACGTGCCCGCAGCCCGCGCGGGGCAAAGTACAGATCCGTCACAGATAGGCCTACGCGTCCGAAAAAAGCCGAATGGCCAGATTATCGGTATCTTGCCTCAGCGTGCGAGCGTGACCGTTGGCAAGGTTCAAACGACGGGGAAGTCTCCGTGGGGACAACTGACAGACCTGCAGGGGGCGTTGCTTTATCCGACTGAGGCCGGCGGATATGTCGATCCGTCCACAGCGATCGGTGGCTGGATTTTCCTGGGACAGGAGAATGGTGGTCCCGTCGCGCAACAGAGCGTCCCCGCCACCATGTTCGACAAGGTGATTGTGCCAACGGCCAGCGCGGACGCAACTGGTGCGCAGCAAAGTAACAAGGTGGGTATCCCCGTCAAGGCTGGTGACATCATGGGACATCCTGGCCGTTTCGACCCGCTCGCTGGAAATGTGACCAGAGACCGGCGGGTGCACATTGAAGTCTTTTGCGATGACAGTATCGTGGAATTCCTGTCTTACGGTCAGGAATGGATTTCGCGGAACGGGGCCTTGAAGGATAAATGGGAGGAGCTGGGATTGCCGCCCGGGCCAACGCTCCTCCGGATTGATCGGGACACAATTCTTTACCATCGTGGCGCTGGCGACCAGTTCAGCGCCGGCACGGATGCGCAGTCAAACAAGACCGCCGTTATACAGGTGTACTCACTTGCGGAACTTGGGCGTAACAAGGATAACGTGTGCGCGGAAAAAACCGAAGATCCCATCAGCAAGCGCAAAGTGAGCTGGTACCAGGTCGAGGCTGCCAACGCCCTTGGTCACGCCATTAAAGGTTGGGTTCGGGAGGCGAATCACCCGGGCGGTGGCATGGTGACACGTGAATTCGCGCAGAAGTGGGTCGATTTCAATGTCTTGCCTGCTGAACCCCATGACACCGCACACACGATCTTCGCGACCACGCCGCAATGGATCGACTACATGTCGAAAGACGAGGTCCCGGAGCCCGCATCGCGCGAGAAACTCAGCCCACTAATGCAACAGGTGTATGACGCCGTATTCAGAACAGGTAATGGCAAGCAGGCGGCCGATGAACTCAGTGCAATGTCGACGACGGAGTCGGACGGCTATCCATGGCTGATGCAGGGGGCGTCACGCCTGATCGTGAAACACGAGAGTGAATGGTCAAATCCGTCGAAGTGGCAGGAATTGTACAGCGCCCTTGGGGAGAGGTCGGACGCGAAATCGAAGCTGGCCCTGGAAGCGGATCAGCAGCGCATTCCGAAACTTGTGTGGTGGGATGAGGTGAAAGCCGGTGTACCGGGCTTTCCCGGGCCGGATGTGTACCACATCAATCCGATTGCGATTGTGGGGAATTTCCTGAGCGGCCACTGTAGCTGTAAAGATACGCCAATATCCGTGGCCGTATTACAACGCATTGCAACTCGCGCCAGTGAATCAATTCTCAACGAATACATCGACGCTATAAATGACACTTTTGTCAAATATAAATTCGACTCCTGCATTTCACGTGCACATTTCTTGGCTCAGATACTTCACGAAAGTGCGGAGTTTAGTGCCACCGTGGAATCCGGAAAAGACGCGAAGTCATACGACCCATGGCGCGGACGCGGGTTAATCCAAGTAACCTACGAAGCGAATTACTTGGCATACGAGGCATATTCGGGAGAAGACGTAACCTCCACTCTGACGGCGATGAAGAAACTCGAAATGGCACCGCATTCAGTATTGTCTGCAGCGTGGTTCTATGCGGTTCTTGCTGGTTTAATTGATCCGAGCAATGCAGATGATTTTATGTGGGTCACAAGATCCATTAATGGTGCATATACGGGCTACGATGACCGTCTCAATTATCTAAATAGGGCAATTGACGCCTTGGGTGTAAGAAGTTGTTTGGTACTTAATAGAAATGGTGTCTACCTTTTCGAAGAGAGCAGGGCATATAACGAGAAGAGAGCTTCATGCGCGTGGGGTATGTGGAATGATCCTGGTCTTTCGAAGACTGGAATATTTCATAAAACTGCGGCAGAGGCAATTAAAGGATATAGACGATATCTTGAACTTGATGACGCTGCCGGAAGGCCTGTCGATAGCCACGGCAGTCCTAAAGATCGCGGATGGTACCGAGTTACGGGTCCAATCCGACCTTTCGTCGAAAAAAGATTGCAATCCCTAAGTGGCGTTTGATTGGATAAATCGTGAATATTTATTTTCGAGTCATCGGGATATGGCTAGCATGCTATGTAAATTTATTGACGGGCACCGCTGTAGCCGGTGTGAATTCTCCATTTATTATTTCTGGAAATTTTGAGGGCGGAATTGCGTCAGGGAAATTCATATACACGGTCGATTCATCTGGGATGGGATTGAAAATTAGATATTATTCGCCGAGCATCGGTAAGACTATAGACTATAAGGTTTCAAAATACGACAAATGCAGCGCGATGGTTTTGTATGCAATACAAGACACAAATCGTGTGGTAATTGACGGCAGTTGCCCTGGTCAGGGCGGTCAAATCTATAAAAATGTATATGCATGGAATGCAAATCAAAAAAATTGGTGCCTCATCCGAGAGATAATCGGTGAGAAAGCTGATGTATCTTCAGGGGCCGTTGTATCATCCGAGCGCGTAAGTCGTGTGAAGGGTTGCGCCACCATTGGTGATGTCGGCGCATTTACATATGAGTCGCCATCTGAAGTGGCCAGCGAGATATCTCGTGAAATCAGAAAGTTCAAAGGTGCAAAGCAAAATAGAGACTCGCTTCGGATATTTTTGAGAGAAATGCAAGATTATGACGTGTCCGAAATATCCGGTCACCTCAGTCGAGAAAATGTGGGAGATATAAACGATCTCGCATTCTATCTTTCTAGGAATGGAAGGTCGTATGAAGCTATCCAAGTGCTGGAGACGATCGTTTCCGATTTCCCTGATCGAGTTGTTGCGAAATTGAATCTCGCCGATGCTTACTGGGATAATAGCTTCAAAGAAAAGGCTAAAAATCTCTATCGTCGATACAGTGAGCAAATGACCGTTCTCAACCTCGGGAACGAGATTCCACAAAGGGTTTGGGAACGAATTAAGTAACCTGATCATCGACGATTCGTTTCGATTGATTTATTCTCGGTCTATGGGGTTGTCAGTTGTCGACAGACAAAGCATTTACTGGGGTGACGAAGGTCGAGGCGACAAATTTCCCCGAGATGCGTTGATGATTAAAATTTGGACTTTTCTGGTAGTTGTCATTATAAGTGGTTCTGCGTGGGCAAAGAATACGTGCTCGGATATCCACCTCGCGCAGAGCTATCCGCCTGTGAGTACAAGTAACGGAACAATTTGCTTCGTTCGTGAACGAGCGGTAGACCCAAAAACTCGGACGCCGATCGATGCAGACGCGATTTCTCTGTATTGGATTTCAGATGGAGCAGCTCCCGTAAGGTCAGATGGGCGAGGCCTCCTGTATGATGATTCGCCAGGGAAAATTATTGACGCATTTGCGTTGAGTGTTGGCCGAGATAAAAAGGAAATGCTATTCGTGATCCATTCGATGAAAATACGGGAATCTCTTGTGGAGCCCAATTCCTCTGGCATATTCTTCTCGATTGCTGTCTTTGATCTGGTTGGGAGCAGTCTGCGTCGAGCTGAGCGCGCTTCTGAGTGGTTTGGGGTCGATTATAGCTGGCTATCAGATGGCAAACGCAGGATTTATAAATTCCCTTATCAATCGAGGAGTGATGTTATGAGGGCTATGTATTCTCCTTTTATCTCATTAATGGTTCGGGATGGTAATATTTCCGCTCAGGTGATAAAAAGGAGTTATCTACATGAATCTCCTAATATTAAGGATCGGACGAGAGAGTATTTGATCGAAGGAGATCAGGTCGTGGTTGAAAAGACGACCGCTGGTTGGTGCAAAATTAACTATTATGGTGGAAAAAATCCATTGGAGGCCTGGTTAATGTGTGATGCACTTGGTGTCAACAAGAAGATGAATTAAGTTGGATTGAAAGTAATAATTCTGGCGACTGAAATGTGGGTAACTATATTTGATCGTCATCGCTGGTTAACGGCGTGGAAGACGCTGAAAATTTCCGTTTCTCCGAGTACCACTCGTTAATGGTTGAGGCACTTGGTGTTGATTGAAGGCAAAGGAAGTGAAGTCTGAGAATCCATGATCCCGACAATTGCCGTTTAAAATTTCGTCTCCGTTCGCCACCGTAGCTCGATGACATTAAGGGCGCGAATTTCCTTCAGCATTATTTTATATAATAGGTAGTTATGCTAATGAAAAAACTCATTTACGAAGGCGATGCGACGAGTCATGGCGGCAAGGTCCTTACTGGCTCCGATCGGATCAAGGTAAGGGGGCGTCGTGCAGCACGCTTGTACGACAGGGTATCGTGTCCGATACACGGTGAGAACATGATCGTGGAGGGCGGCGGCAGAATGAAGGACCAAAGTACGCCTCTCGCGTGCGAAGGGAATCATACGCAATGCGGCGCGGCACTGATTGCCTCGACCGATGGGGTGCGAGTGCGCTAACCAATGCCGATTGACTTCAACCGTGTGCCGCCAAAGGTTGATGTGCCACCAGCGCCACGGCTCTCTATTCTTGCCTGGCTCTTGCTGTTCGTGCTGATCATGGGCGCTGGCGCCACACTGACAATTCTTCTCTGGCCAACAGGCTGGCCAACGAACACATTGTTATTTGGTCTTTGCGTGGCTGGCTTGCCGTTCGTAGCGTTCACTGTTTTGCTTCTCGCGCGGCTTGGGTATGGCTACGCCTGTCGCAACGAGGCAATTGTGACCAACAAGGTCAGCGAGCGGATCGAACAGGACTGCCATGACAGGGCGAGTCGTCCGCTTGCAGTCCTTGGTCACGCATGGTGCTTTTCATCGGATATGAAGGAAAACACCGTCGATAGCGTACTCGGTGGGGGGCTGAGGATGGAGCCGCGGCCGAGCGCGACCGTTGGCGATAAACAGGTGCTCGCGCGCTGGCTTGTGCTTCCAAACGTAACGTTCTCTCCTGGCAATGAGTTGAGCGAATATGCGCGTCAACAAGCCGTGATCACATGGCTGCTTGCCCGTCTTCTGGAACGTCTAGCTTCGACGCTAACGTCGTTGCCACGCGACACCCGTTTGCTGGCCGAGTTGTCCGTTTTCCCTGTCGGGCACGTTGGCGCAGTTGAGGCACAGTTGCGCGAATATGCCGCAGCCCGCGCGCCGGGTTTGAAGATTGACGTGAAACGTACAGAAGAAGCGGTATCGTTGTTCCGCGTCGACGGGTGGTGCGACAGACGCGACCCGCAAAGCCCGCGTTTGCTTATCGCGATAGAGCTTCGCAATGCGATAAGCGCCCTACTTTCCGACGGTGTTGCGGAGGCCGGTGTTGCCCTGCTGGTGGGGCATCCACAACTTTCGTCTTCGGTGCCGTCACGCTTATGCCTGCATCGCCCAGCTAGCGGAGCACTCGATGAAACGGCGACGACACTCGCACTTGCTGCCCGCTGGGGGCGGACCGCACTTGAGAAGCTGAGTGCGGTCTGGTCACACGGCCTGCATCTCGACCAAATTGGCGCCGTGCGTCAAGGTTCGGCTTTCACGGACCACACACCTTGGTTCCCGCTAGAGACGTCGGTGGGCGATTGCTCGAGTGTGGGGCCGTGGCTGACCCTCGCACTTGCTGCAGAAAACGCGCAAACGACGGGTGAGCCGCAGCTCGTACTTTGCAGAGAAGGTGACGATGTGCTTGCCCTCGTGTGCAAGAAAAAGACATGAACGCAATTAGATCCAAAACCCTGCCAGTCGGCCTATTCTTTGGCGCTGCTGCGACCATCGTTTTCGTCGTACTCCTGATTGCGATGTTGATATTTGGATCCCTGCACGGATGGACTGTTGAGAAGCGGCTCATCGCTGGACTTTCGCTGGTGTGTATCTGGCTAGTCGTACTGCTATCGTTCAAGCTCTTCGAGGGATTGCTGCTGTGGATTGCCACTCTCAAGGCCGCACGATGGTTTGCGAAGTACGACTCGGTCAAACGTGCGGTGCCTGTCGGGGAGGGTGATCCGGAGGAGGTGGAGGTGACAGTCGATCACGGCAGCGCGCTACGCGAAACCTTGTATAACCGTCACGGTTGGCGCTGGCGCTATCGTGAGCGATGGATATTTGTGGCTGGCGATGAGCCGCTTGTTAAACGTCTCGCCCCCGGGTTGGTTGACGGTGGTTACGTGCTCACTGGCGATGTTGTTTTGCTTTACGCGAAGCAGACGAGCAATACACTTGATATCGATTGGCTTGACCAGATACGCCGCCTGCGCCGCCGTCGCCCCGTTGATGCGATCGTCGCCGTCACGCGCAATCGCAACTCGGGAAAAAGCCCGTTCGACAACGACGGGCCCGGCCAACGCCTCGCGCGCCACGCCCGCGCACTGCGCTGGGCAGCACCCGCGTACCTGCTCAACGTGACGGATTTCGGCACCGAGCCGACGGGTCCGGATGAAGCCATCGGCCTTACCTGGGCAAACTCTCGCGTCAACGCCAGCGGTATTGAAGCATCGCTCTATAGTCTCACCCGCACGCTGGCCGACGTTGGCGTTGCACGCCTTGCACAGGACAATCGAGACCGCTATCCGTCCGAGCTTTCGCAACATATCGAAGGGGTGGGCAGCGCATTGTCGGGACTCGTCTTGCGCACAGCGCAGCATTGGCGCCACGCCGTGCACGGTCTCCTGTTCGCGCCGCTGTTCAAGGAGCGCGAGCTAGCCCCACCAACCGAAAGCAATAAAGGAGACGGCGAGTCCGAAGAGGAGAGCGCGTCCCCTCAGCACCACTCGATCTGGCAAACCATCGCGGACCACAGCCGCAAGGTGCACGGCCGGCGCGTCGGTTTTTCATTTTCGACGACAGCCGCATGGATCGCCACGGCAGCCGTTGGCCTCTGGACCGTGGGCACCATGGTGTCGGGTTTCACGAACCGCGCAACGATCAGCGCCGCCAATGACACGATCGCAAGACTTGCGAGCACCCAGAGTCCCACGCAGGCAATGCAGACACTGGACAGCCTCGACAAGCAAATCGATACGCTCGAAGTGCGCCAGCGCGAAGGCGCACCGTTGATGACTCGCTTTGGCCTGAATCAGGACCGCACGTTGTTAGCCGCCTTCCGGCCCAGTTATGCCGATGCCGCCGGCCGCATCCTCGTCAGCCCGATCCGCCAGAAGTTCGAGGACCGTCTGCGCCAACTCGCCTCCATGTCGGATGAAGAAATCGCAAGCGGCGGCAGCGCGCAGGCGCAGGCCGCCTACGACACGCTCAAAGCCTATCTGATGCTCGCGAAGCCCGAGCGGGCCGCGGCGTCCTTCCTGACACCGCAACTCCTCGCGACCGCCGTTCCGGTACGCCCATCCGACTCATCGGTCACATCGGGGACATGGGACGATCTGCGTCAGCACACCATTGCGTTCCTGGCGAGTCACATCGGGACGCAAGCGTCGACCGGTAGCCGCGCGCTTGCCATTGCGGCAGATAGCAGCCTGGTCGCGGCCACCCGTCAGACGATCATCGGCGTGCGCGGCATCCAGAACTCGACGGATGCGGTCTATCAACAGATCCTTGACGACGCGCAACCGAAATACCCACCGGTCTCTCTGCCCACACTGCTCGGAGATACCACCGGACGCGGCCTCTTCAACACGACGCAGACGATCCCGGGCATCTTCACGCGCGACGCGTGGGAACAACGTATCTCGAAGGCGATCGACGAAGCGAGCGAGCAGGGCAACGTCGCTGGCGACTGGGTGCTTTCGGATGCGAAGTCCGGAAGCCAGGCGTCGTCGACCCTGAAAGGCGAACTGCGACAACGGTACTTCGACGACTACGCGCGTGCATGGGAGCTGTTCCTCAACAGCCTGCGCTGGCAGTCCGCCCCGACACTGTCGGCAACTGCCGATCAGCTCACGCTTCTCGGCGACCCGCAACGCTCTCCGCTGGTCGCACTCATGAACGCAGTCGTGTATCAGGCGGGCGCGGGCGCAGCGACGCAATCGCTCTCGGATTCCCTGATCAGCAAGGCGCAGCAGTTGGTCGGCAACGACGAAAAGGATCCGTCGAAGCGGGCGCAGCCCCAACTCGCCCCGCTCGCGGACGCGTTCGGGCCGATCCTGCGTCTGACGGGCAGCGACCTCGTAACCGGCGCGCCGGCGCAAACCGGCAAGACCGCCGCGCAGATCGCGTCCACTTCGGACCTGAGTCTCGCCCGTTATCTCGAACGCGTGACGTCGATGCGCTTGAAGCTGCAACAAATGGCAAACAGCGCCGACACTGAGGCGATGGCGCGGGTGGCCGCGCAGTCCGTGTTGCAGGGCAAGACGTCCGACATCGCGGACAGCCGTGACTACGCGAGCCGTGTGGCCGCCAGTCTCGGCGAGCAATGGGCGGGTTTCGGCCAGATGCTGCAGGCGCCGTTGAATCAGACCTGGCAGGCGGTCGTGCAGCCGGCGGCGGCCAGTCTGAACGACATCTGGCGCAATTCAATCGTGGCCGACTGGAATCAGGCTTTTGGGGGCCGTTATCCATTCGCAGACTCGGATAACGACGCTTCGATACCCGACATGGTTCGTTTCATGCGTCCCGACAGCGGCGTGATCGCACAGTTCGTCGCGACGCAACTGGCCGGCATTGTCGAGCGTCAGGGAGACAGGTGGGTGGCCGCACAAGGCGCGGATCACGGCGCGCTCATGCTCGATCCGGGCTTCCTCGACGGTCTGAACCGGCTGTTGCGCGTCGGGATCGTGCTGTTCCCGTCCGGCGATGCCCATATCCGCTTTGATTTGCGCGGCGTCGCGACACCGGGCATTACGGATATGCGAATCGTGTTCTCGAACAACGATCTGCACTACTTCAACCAGCAGGAAGAATGGGTGCCGTTCGAGTGGCCGGGCCAGTCGCTGGATAACCTGTCGCACATCGAATGGCAGACGGATCAGGGCGGCCTGCGCTCGGCCCTCGACGCACAGGGGCGGTTCGGGCCGATCCGTTTGCTGGAGCGTGCAAAGGCGTCCCAGCAGGACAACGCGCGCTATCTGCTGACATGGACGCCAGACTCGAGTCAGGGCATCCCGCTCAAGGTCCAGTTACGCAGCGACGGCGGTGCGGGACCGCTCGGCGTGCTGCAACTCCGTCACTTCACGTTGCCCACCAGGATCTTTGCAGGCGGCGGCGCGAAGGCAGGTCCCAGGATCGCCACGAGCAGTCCGCCGCCGTTGCCGCCGGCCGCATTGGCCGCGGCGAAACAGGCGGCCATGCCGTTGCCCCGTGGTTCCGCGCCGGAGGTCCAATGAAGCTCGGAGAACTGTTCAGAAGCCTGTTGCCGGCGCGTGAAGATGCCGGGGAACTTGTCCGCGCGCGTCTGGATGCGTGGGCGCCCTGGCTGCAGCCGCTCGCGGGCGAGGCGGGCGTTGGCCGCGATCCCGGTTACGAGGATGCGTTCTTCGCCCTCAAGGATGAGGCGAGCAAACTTTCGGACATCGACGAGAGTTTGATCGTGCGTTCCTGCGAGCAGCTTTTGAAGGAGACCGGCAAGGATCTGCGTCTTGCGGGCTACTATGCGTTTGCGCGGCTGCGCGAGGATGGACCTGCGGGCTTCGCTGACGGTCTGGAACTCGCCGCCGCGCTCGTCGATCGTTTTGGCGAAGCCGTGCTGCCCGCGCGCGCCGAAGCGAAGAAGGGCGCGCTTGAAATGCTGGCCACCACGCGCGTGATGGAACTCCTCGATAGCCGCGGAGAATTTGCACCGAGCGACCTCGAGCGGGCGCTCGCGGCACTCGACGTACTGGTGGCGCTCACCGGCGTCTGGCCTGAGACCGCACGACCCAACCTGCACCCGCTTGTCTCACGCTTCGAGCGCAAGAACGGTTCGGATTCCAGAGAAGAGGCGATTTCTTCATCCCCGTTGCCCGCTACGGCAAATCCATCAATCGGACCGATCACTTCGACGCGTGACCTGCTCGATCAGGCCCGCACGATGGCGGCATGGCTGCACGAGCAGGAAAACGGCTATCTGCCATCGGTGCGCCTCGTGCGCAGCGTGCGCTGGGATACGTTGCACGAGGTGCCACCGTCGGATGCCGCTTCGCACACGCGCCTCACGGCCCCACGTGCGGAGTTGCGTCAGCAGATGAAGCGGCTCGTGCTGCAAAAGCAGTGGCATGAACTGCTGGAACGTGTCGAGGGTACGTTCATGGAAGGCGTGAATCATCTGTGGTTCGATCTGCAGTTTTTCCAGCATACCGCTCTCGACCACCTCGGCGCGCCCTACAGCGCATGGCGCGAGCTGCTGCGCGCAGACTTCGCCCTGTTTCTCGAACGACTTCCCGGGATTGAGCGGTTGTCGTTCAGCGACGGCACACCGTTCGCCGACGATACGACGCTCGAATGGATTGCGCGCCACGCCGTGGTGCGCGACCTCGAAGCGGGCGAGGGCATGGCACCGCTGCCGGTATCCGCAGACAGTGATGTGGAGAGCGCTGGCGACTGGCCGGAGATCGAGGCGCAGGCGCGGGATCTGGCCGGGCGCGACGGTATAGAAGCAGCGTTTGCGTGGCTCGAAGCGCTACCAGGGATGCGGACCGAACGGCACCGCTATCTTCAGCGATTCGTAATGGCGCGTCTCGCCGATCATGCCGGTCGGGCGGATACGGCAGTTGCGCTGCTTGTCGAACTGGACACGGCCGCACAATCGTTGCCGCTCATGCGCTGGGAGCCTTCTCTCGTGTTCGAGGTCAAGTCCCAGTTGCTGCGTGCGCTCAAAGCGGCAACCAACCGCAAGGATACCGACAAGCCCTTGCTCGCACGCCGTATCGGTGAATTGCAGGCCGAACTGATCCGGCTCGACCCGGCCCGCGCGCTGGCGATCGCGTGAGTCTGCTCTGGAAAATAGATGAACAATGACGATCCCATCCTGCGCTACTACGAAGCCGAGATGCGCTACCTGCGTGAATCTGGCAAAGAGTTCGCCAAGGCCCATCCCGACCGCGCGCGCATGCTCAACCTCGACCGCGTCGGCGACCGCGATCCCTATGTCGAGCGGCTCCACGAGGGCTTCGCGTTTCTGGCAGGGCGCCTTCAGCAGAAGCTCGATGACGAACTGCCGGAGCTCACTGAAGGGCTCGTGAGCCTGCTGTGGCCGCACTATCTGCGCATGATTCCATCGCTTTCGATCGCTGAACTCATTCCCCTGCGGGAGAAACTCCAGCGCACTGAGGTCGTGCCGGCCGGCGTACCGGTGCGTTCGGCGCCGATCAGCGTGCCGCCCGCGGGCAGCGAGGGCACGACGGCACGCACCGTGCAATGTCTATACCGGACCACCCAGGCGGTCATGCTGCAGCCGCTTGCCATCACGCACGCGGGACCTGCCGTGCGCCATGACGGCCGCTCGGTCATTCGGCTGGGCTTCGAGTTGCAGCATTCGGCGCGCCGCGAGGAAACCGACCTTTCGCGCGTGCGCTTGCATCTGAACGCCGATCTGCCGGTGGCGTTCTCCATGCACCTCGCACTCACGCGCCAGGTCGACACGATTCTCTGGCGCATTCCACAGGTGCGCGACGGCGAGCCTGTGCCGCTGCCCGGCATCACGATCGAGCCCGCGGGTTTCTCGACAGAGGAACGGCTGTGGCCCAAAGCCGATGCTGCCTTTTCCGGATTTCAGCTCCTGCTCGAATATTTTTCCTTTCGCGAGAAGTTTCTGTTCGTCGATCTGTGCGGCCTGGACGTCGCGAAGCTCCTCCCGGAAGCGACCCGCTTCGAGCTGGAATTCGTGCTCAATGAGGCTTACCCATCAGACCAGCGTTTCACCAGCGAGAACATTCGACTGTTTTGCGCACCGGTGATCAACCTCTTCGAACTCGACGCGGAACCGATCGAAATCGACCATCACGAAACCGAGTATCGCGTCGTGCCAGCCGGTCATCACGGGGAGCACGTCGAAACCTATTCGGTCGATGCGATCGAGACGTTCGATCACGAGACGGCCGAGCGCTACGAGTATGTCCCCTTTGCCACGTTCAGGCATCGCGGGGGCATGCTCCGGCATGAGGCGCCGGAGCGGTACTTCCATGGCCGCGTGCGGCTCGGGGTCTCCGGGCTGCACGAGACCTGGGTGATCCTTGGCGGTCATGCCTGGGAAACGCTGGAGACGCTACCTGAAGAAAGCCTCTCGCTGCGCGTGACGGGCACCAACGGCATGCTGCCGCGCAAGGGATTGCGCGAGGCGAGCATCAGCGAACTCGCCGCGAGCACGCCGAACGTCACGGGCGTGCGCAATCTCGTCGCGCCCACGCTGCCGCTGTATCCGCCCACGGGCGACCGGTTCCAGTGGCGCGTGCTTTCGCATCTCGCTCCGAACTTCCTCTCGATGATGAATGCGGAGGTGCTGCGCGGCGCGCTCGCGCTCTACGACTGGACTGACGATGAGCTGAACCGCCGGCGCCTTGCCGCCATTCTCTGGGTCTCGCAGGAGCTGCTCGAGGAGGTGTCGGGCGGCGCGGTCGAGCGCGGGGTGCTGATCGAAGTGACGCTCGATGCGCAGGCGTTCGCCGGCGAGGGCGACGTCATGCTCTTTGGTGAACTGCTGCACCAGTTCTTCGCGCTGTATGCGGAAATCAATTTGTTCACGAAGCTCTCGATCGTGAGCCTGCCGTCGCAGACCCGCACTGTCTGGCCGCGCAGCAAAGCACAACGCGCACCGCTATGAAGCCTCAGGATCCTCCCAATCTCGAACCGCTGGTCGCGTCCCTGCTGGCCCGTGCGCCGCAGATGAGTTTCATGCAACTGTGCCGCCTGCTGGAGGTCGGCGCCACCGATCGTCCCGGGTTCGGAACCCGCGATACGCCGGAGCACGAGTCGGTGCGTTTCGGCTCGTGGCCGCGCGCCGGGTTTCCCGCGAGCGAAGTCGCCACAGTCGACTTCGGCGATGCATGGGACGAGTCCAGACGGCATCAGACGCCTGTTGTGCGCACGACGTTCATGGGCCTCTACGGCGTCGACGCGGCGATGCCGTCACACACGATCGACGACATCGTTTTGCGCGAACAGGGACATGAGGTCGTCGAGTCATTTCTCGACTGCTTCAATCACCGCTTCGTCACGATGCTCTACCGTGCGTGGAAAAAGTACCGCTATGTGGAGAGTTTTCGTCCGGGCGCAACCGACCCGCATTCGCTCAATCTGTTGTGTCTGGTTGGGTTCGGCTGGGGTGACAAGCCCAAACGCGCCGGGCTGCCTGATGCACGCATGCTCGCGCTGCTGGGCCTGCTGACCCAGAAAACACGTACGCCAGAAGGGCTCGCGGGCGTCATTGCACTGGCCTTGCCGGGTGTGGACGTGCGCGTCGACGAGTTTTTTCCGGCGATCACGGGAACCGGCAAGCTGCGGCCGCTGACTTCATGCCCGGCGACACCACCGGAACCCGTGATGGCTGGCGCGCAGAAAGGGCTAGGGGGAGGCTACGTGCTGGGCCAGCGACTGACCTATCGCAGTCGTGCCGCGCGGGCCACGCTGCGTCCGGGCAACGCACAGCAGGCGCACGCCCTGTTGCCCGGAGCGTGGCTCAACCGCGAACTGATGGCTTTCGTGCAGCTGTATGTGGGCGTGAAGGCCGACATCCATCTGCGTATGCAGGTGTCCTCAAGGATTGCGCCACTGCCGGCAATCGGCTCGGCCGCCGCCGAACCCGCGCCGCGGCTTGGCTGGACAACGGTCCTGCCCTCCGAAGAAGAACGCATGATCACTATTCCACTCGGGGTCGTCGCGGCGTTTCCCACTCCGGCGCCGAACCCTTACCTGAGTCCGCAACGTGCATAACCGGGCATCTCTCATGTTTATCCGTCTGGCCGTGACCACCGCCGCATCTGTCTTCCTGCTGTCGGGTTGCGGAGCGTGGCAGGCTGTTTCCGACACCACGTCGAATGCTCTTCACGCGGTCTTCTACAAGAAGCTCAAGGTGCTCAACGTCGATCTCGCCGCGCGTCAGGCATTGAATCCGGATGATGCCGGCCGTCCGACTTCGGTCGCCGTGCGCGTCTATCAACTCAAGGACCGCAAGCTCTTCGATGGCGCCTCTTACGACGATCTGCTGAAGAACGATCGCACCGTTCTCGCGCAGGACCTGCAGGACAGCATGGCGGCCGCGCTCAACCCCGGGGCTTCCGCAAGCCTGACACAGGCGATGAAGGGCGATACGCAATACGTGGCGATCGTCGCGTTTTATCGAAATCCTGGTAGTGGCAATGGGTGGAAGTACGTGATCGAAAAGAAGAAGCTCGATCCGGACAAACCGCTCAAGCTCGAACTCGTGAACCAGTTGCTGCTCGCGGCCGACGCACCTTCACAGAAGGCAACGCAGTAACGCAGCCAGCTCACTCCTCCCGCACAGCCGAAAGCGGCGCGGCCACATGTTCGAGCGACTTGCGCTCCGCGTCCACGCCCCAGATCGCGGCCACGAGTGCAGCCGCGATCATGAGCGCCGATCCCACCACGTAGCCCGTGAACACTTCGCTGCGCTGGTGTGTATCGATCAGTCGTCCGAAGAACGCCGGGCCGATGATGCCGCCCAGCGCCGTGCCGAACGCATAGAACACGGCGATGGCAAGCGCCCGAATCTCCAGCGGAAACGATTCGCTCACGGTCAAATAGGCGGAACTCGCCGCCGCCGAGGCGAAAAAGAAAATCACCATCCACGCGCCCGTTTGCATCGTCGCGGTGAGCATGCCTTGCTCGAACAACCAGCCGCTCGCCGTGAGCAGCACGCCCGAGAGCGCATAGGTCGCGGCGATCATCGTGCGCCGGCCAATCACGTCGAAGAGCCGCCCCAGCACGATCGGACCGAGGAAGTTGCCGAGCGCGAACGGCAGCAGATAGAGGCCAACGTCGCCGCCCGGCACGTGATAGAACTCGGTGAGCACGAGCGCGTAGGTGAAGAAAATCGCGTTGTAGAAGAAGGCCTGTGCGGTCATGAGCGATAGACCCACCAGCGCGCGACGGCGGTGCCGCACGAATATGGCATGAAACACCGCGCCCAGCGGGGTATGGCTGCGCGCATGCAGACGCAGTGGGTCGCCTGGCGGGTCTTCCAGCGTGTGGCCCACATCGCGGAAGCGCGTTTCGATGCCCTCCACGATGCGCTTCGCCTCGTCGTGCTCGCCGTGCGTGAGCAGCCACCGCGGGCTTTCGGGAATCCAGCGGCGCATGGGCAAGATGATGAGCGCGAGTACTGCGCCGATGAAAAAGCACACGCGCCAGCCCCAGTCCGCGGGCAGCAGATGCGGGTCGAGCAGCACGAGCGAGCCCGCTGCGCCGATGGCCGCGCCCACCCAGAACGTGCCGTTGATGCTGAGGTCGGTCCAGCCGCGCACGCGCGCGGGCGTGAACTCCTGGATCGTCGAATTGATGGCCGCGTACTCGCCGCCGATGCCCGCGCCGGTGATCGCGCGAAACACCACGAAGCTCGCGAAGCTCCATGAAAACGCTGTCGCGGCGGTGGCCAGCAGATACACGGCGAGCGTGATGAAAAAGAGCTTGCGGCGGCCCAGCCGGTCCGTGAGCCAGCCGAAACCGAGCGCGCCGCACACCGCGCCGGCAATATACGCGCTGCCGGCCAGGCCCACCTGCGCATTGTCGAGATGCAGCACCGGGCTCGTTTTCAGCGCACTTGCTACCGCACCGGCCAGCGTGACTTCGAGACCGTCGAGCAGCCAGGTGACGCCCAGCGCCACGACGATGAGCACGTGAAAGCGGCCCCACGGCAAGCGATCGAGGCGCGCGGGCAGCCTGGTTTCGATGATGGGAGGCTTATCAGTCGTCTCGGTCGTATTGGGAGGATTCATCGGGTAGGGCGCGGTTCAGCACGCGATGCCTTGTAGCATGCGCCGTTCCTGGGATGCGGGCGCGCGCGAAAACAGAAAAATCAGCCTGTGAGGAAACGGCTGACGTAACGTATCATCTGTTCATACAAAAGCACCTGTGCATGGATGGCGCGCCCCGTTCCGGACATGATCCGGGCATGGGCTCCCTGCACGTCACCCGCGTTTCCTGCTCGAACAGCGCGCCCGCACCGAGGCGGTGTTCGAGACGCTGAAGGCGCGCGGCGTGAAATTCGCCATCGACGACTTCGGCACGCACCACAGCAACCTCGACACGCTCGGGCGCTTTCCGTTCGACTACGTGAAGATCGACGGGCAGTTCGTACGACAACTCGAGCGGCGCGGCGATCAGCTCGTCAAGGGGATCGTGGCGCTGGCCAGCCACTTCGACATGGAGATCATTGCGGAGGGTGTGGAGACCGAGGCGCAGCACGAGATGTTGCAACGACTGGGCATTCGCTACGCGCAAGGGTATTTCTACCGGCGGCCGGGCTCGGCTGCGAGCATTGCCGAAATGCAGCGTGACGCGAGCCTCGTGCGTTATGCGGTGTCGTCGCCGTTGCGCTGGCGCGAACAGGTGCGAGCTTGTCGTGAATAACGAATCCCGTAAGCGGTTGCGAAATACCGGCTTACGGGAAGTCTGCAATCCTTACCTAAAATTGCCCGCAAAAGCGCACTTGATTCCGGTTACGCTAATTCTCGGCTCGACGGCAAATTAAAATACGCGGATCTAATTAGAAACCGCGCCGCACCGTAACTGTTGCGCCAGTGCTATGCGAATGAAGAATGGCGACGCGCGCGGTGGCGGAAAACACCCACTCGTCTACGGTCAGCGAAAGCCTGCGCTGAGGCTGGGCGCCGATGTTCAACGTGCTGTCCGGCACCTGCAGAATCGAGATTTGCGGCGCCGTGGAAGGGCCCATCTGCAAATAATCTGAAGTTGGCCGCGCAGCCTGCTGCGCACCGTAACTGCTGCCGGGCGCGGACTTCACGAAGTCGTAATGGTATTTGTCCTGTGCCACCGGCGCGCTATAAAAACTTTCGACTTCCGCGTAAAACGGCCTTGGCTGATTCGCCTGATATTCCATTTCGTACCGGTGGAGGTACGCCAGGGGTTCCGGTGGCAGCGCTGGAACCACTTCCATCGGCATGGACGGGATATTGGCGACCGTCATGGTTTCGGGAATGTTCACACCGGTGCTCTGAGCGAATGCATAACCGCTCAGCATCAAAAAGGCTGCACCGACAATCTTTTCGTTCAGGCACGTCATGAGCATGCCTCCAATGACGAACTCGAAACATCAAACTGTCGAACGTTCTGCCGAACTGACTGCCTTTGCATCACTGCACCAATGCATTCTAGTACCTCATTTGCTTCCTGCTAGCCGAATGTGTGCGCACGTCACGCAGATGGATGCAAAGTCCACCAGAGCTCAGACGGCGTGCAACGTCGTTGCCTAACATCGCGGACGTAATGACCGATTCGGGTTGCGCGAAGCGCGCCCGCGGCGGAAGAAATTGCGCATGGTCGTGCGCATGCACGATGGGCTCGCGACTCAGGCGAGCCCATCGACACCAGCCCATTGGGGAAAATCCGGGTGCGGTCTAGATCGTGCCGAAGAGGGCGCGCGGGCGGTCCTGCAGCGTGCGCGCGAGAACCTTCAGCGCGCGCGCCAGTTGCTCACGTGAGGTTGCACACGCGAGGTTGATGCGCACGCCGTGCTCGAGCGTCGAGCGGTCCACCGCGAACGCCGAGGCGGGCATGGTGTTCACACCGCGCGCGAGCGCGTTGGCGGCGAAGTCGTCGGAGCGCCAGGGCGCGGGTACGCGCAGCCAGACGAACATGCACGCCGGGTCGCTGTTGAGCAGTTCGCGCGGCAGGATCTCGAGCGCGAGTTCCTGCCGCGCCCGCAGCTCCGCACGCTGCGCTTCGAGGATGAGCTGCGCGGTGCCGTCCTCGATCCAGCGCGTGGTGATGAGCGTGGTGAGCGGCGCGGGCATCCACGCTGTCGTACGCACGGCTTCGGCCGCGAGCGGCGCACCGTGCGGCGGCGTGAGCAGATAGCCGATGCGCAGCCCCGGCGCGAGCACCTTCGAGGTGGAGGCCACGTGGAAGGTCAGATCGGGGCACAGGCTCGCGATGGTCGGCAGCCGCTTGCGCAGCAACGGCCCGTACACGTCGTCCTCGATGATCGCAACGTGATGGCGCCGCGCGATCTCCGCGAGCGCGAGACGCCGCTCGAGGCTCATCGTGACCACGCTGGGGTTCTGCAGGTTCGGCACGGTGAAGATCGCCTTCACCGGCATGCGGCGGCAGGCGTCTTCGAGCTGATCGGGCAGGAGGCCTTCGGCGTCGCTCGGGATCCCGACCAGCTCGAACTGGAACACGGGCGCGAGCGCCTTGAGGCCGTAGTAGGTCAGCTTGTCCGAAAGGATCACGCCTTCGTGTCCCATCAGGCTGCTCAGGACCGCATAGAGGCCGTGCTGCGCGCCGCTCGTCACCACGAGATTCTCGGGCGAGGGCGTGAAGCCGGGCGCGGCGATCCATTGCGCGCCCGCGGCGCGCGCCCATTCGGCGCCCTGGGGCGGCTGGTATTCCTGGGTTTCGGCAAAGCGCGGGTCGCGCGAGATCGCTGCCATCGTGCGGGCGAGCTGCGCGAGAAATTCCCCGGTCGCCGGCCGGTTGACGGTGAGGTCCACCACGCCATTCGCTTCAGCGTTGCTCGCCTGGCTGCCGCGCTGCGCCGCCGCGCCGACGGCAGGCATGGCCCCGCCGGTGACGATCGAGCCGCGCCGCTTGCTCGCCACGATCAGCCCGCGCGCCTGCAACTCCTTGTACGCGCGCGATACGGTAGAGACGTTGATGCCCAGTTCGACGGCCAGATCGCGCTGCGGCGGCAGGCGGCTGCCCGGCGGGTATTGACCGCTGCGCACCTGCTCCTCGAGATTGCGGGAGACCTCCAGATACGTGGCTTGACGACCTTTTGTCTGGATATCGTCACCCGATTTTGTCTGGTAATCGTCGGCTTTCATGCAAGTAGTAACTCCATACAAAACTCGATCGTCTGCCACATTGCCATGCTGATGTGAGATGCGTCACCAGTGCCGCTTTCCGCATCTTTAACCCAATAATACGATATCTGGCAAGAACCTGGCTGCCTGCGCCATGGGCCGGGAGAGCATTCTCCAGGGAAGATCCTGGTCTCCACACAAAGCCTTTTTAATTGCACACAAAAAATTATTGTGTGAGTATGAATTCAAGGTTTTGTTCGGTCGGCAGTTCGGCGCAACACGCACTGTATTACAGGAGGACAGGCTCGTGGCAACCCGGCAACCCACACCCGCTTCAGGCGCAACATCCACCCCCCTTGGCCACTCGCTGCGCAAGCGGCACGTCACGATGATTTCGCTCGGCGGGATCATCGGCGCGGGGCTCTTCGTCGGCAGCAGCGCCACGATCAGCGCGATGGGGCCGGCGGCCTGCCTGAGCTATCTGCTGGCGGGCATCGTGGTGCTGTTCGTCATGCGCATGCTCGGCGAGATGGCGCTCGCGCATCCGGGCGTCGGCTCGTTCACGGAGTTCACGCGCATCGGTCTCGGCGACTGGGCCGGTTTCACGAACGGCTGGCTCTACTGGTACTTCTGGGTCATCGTGGTCGCCGTGGAGGCGGTGGCGGGCGCGGGCATCCTGCAGCGCTGGATTCCCGCACCGGTCTGGGTGATCGGGCTCGTGCTCCTGTCGCTCATGACGGCCGTGAACCTGCTCTCGGTGAAATCCTATGGAGAATTCGAGTACTGGTTCGCGTCGATCAAGGTGGCGGCGATCATCGTGTTCATCGTGGTGGGCACAAGCTACCTGTTCGGGTTCAGTTCGTGGCACCAGACCGTGCACAACCTGAGCGGCGACCACGGCTTCATGCCGTTTGGTGCGATGTCGATCTTCGCGGGCGTGCCCACGGTGATCTTCGCGGTGGGCGGCGCGGAGATCGCGACCATTGCCGCTGCCGAATCCGACGACCCGGGCCGCAACGTGGCTTCGATGACGCGCTCGGTCATCCTGCGCGTCATCACGTTCTATGTCGGCTCGCTCTTCGTGATCGCGTGCATCGTGCCGTGGGCGAGCATCAAGGTGGGCTACTCGCCGTTCGTGGCCGCGCTCGAAGCCATGCATATTCCGGGCGCCGCCGACATCATGAATGCAATCGTTCTGGTGGCCGTACTCTCGGCGCTGAACTCCGGGCTCTATGTGTCCTCGCGCATCGTGTTCCGGCTCGCCGAGCGCCGCGACGCCCCGCGCGCGCTGCTCACGCTCTCGAAGAGTCGCGTGCCGCGCCTCGCCGTGCTCGCGAGCAGCATCGTCGGCTACGTGGCCATCGTCGCGGCGATCGTTTCGCCCCAGGGCGTGTTCCTCTATCTCGTCAGTGCATCGGGCGCGATCATGCTGTTCGTGTATCTCTCCATCGCCGTTGCGCAGATCGTGATTCGCCGGCGCCTGGAGGCAACGGCGCCCGAACGGCTCACGTTCAGGATGTGGCTCTTTCCCTGGCTTTCGTGGGCCGTGGTGGCCGCCATTGCCGGCGTGCTCTGCGCGATGGGCTTCGACCACGCGCTCTCGGGCCAGCTGATGGCGAGTCTCGCGAGCCTGGCGGTGGTGTCGGCGGCATACCTGGTCACACGCAAGAGGACTCACGTGCAGGAGTTCCGTGAGCCCGCAACCAACTGGAAGAAGTAATGGCGCAAGTGGCTGTCATCGGCGCGGGTTTCGTGGGGTTGTCGTGCGCGTACTGGCTCATGCGCGACGGGCACAGCGTCACGCTGTACGACGCGCAGGGGCCGGGCGAGGGCGCCTCCTACGGCAACGCGGGCACGTTCGCGAACTATGCGTGCATTCCCGTGAACAACCCGGACGTGTTCCGCAACATTCCGCGCTTTCTGTTTTCGTCGACGAGCCCGCTGCGTATCCGCTGGGGCGACGTGCCGGGGCTCGCGCCGTGGCTCACGCGCTTCCTGCTGAGCGCCACGCCGCGCCGCTACGCGGGCAGCGTGAACGCGCTCGCGCAACTGCTCTCGCGCGCCTTCGAAGGCTACCGCGAAATGCTGGCCGTCGACACGCTCGCGGCTTTCGTGCGCGAACGCGAATGCCTTTACCTGTATTCGAGCGCGGCGTCGTTCGAGGCCGCGCAGCCGGCGCTCGAGCTGCGGCGCTCGCTCGGCGTCGCGTTCGAAACGCTCGCGCGCGGCGAGATCGCCCAACTGGAGCCCGGCCTCGCGCCGCTCTTCTCGCAAGGCACGCTCTTCAAGGGCAGCTGGTTTCTGACCGATCCGCGCGGCTTTCTGCAGGCCTTGCACACGATGTTGACGCAGCGCGGTCTGGTGCACCGGCGCGTGGCCGTCGAGACGCTGGAACCCGCACCGAGCGCGGTGAAGCTGATCGATACGGCGGGCGAGGCCCATGACGCGGAGCAGGCCATTGTCTGCGCAGGCGCGTTTTCGGGCCGCCTCGCGCGCCAATGCGGCGACGCGGTGCCGCTAGGCGTCGAGCGCGGCTATCACGTGCGTTTTCCTGGCACCGCTAAACGGATTTCGCGCCCGTGCGGCTGGGCCGAGCGCGGCTTCTACATGACGCCGATGGACGGCGGTATCCGCGCGGCGGGCACCGTCGAGCTGGCGGCCAACGGCGCGGGCAAGAACGCGGATCTGCTGCGCCTGTTGACGCGCTCCGCGCAGGAGGCGCTGCCCGGCCTGCCGGAGCCGGACAGCGACTGGCTCGGCTTCAGGCCGAGCCTGCCCGACGCGCTGCCCGTGGTGGGCGCGTCGAGCCGCTCGCCGCGCGTGATCTACGCGTTCGGGCACCAGCATCTGGGCGTGACGCTCGGCGGCGTGACGGGCAGCGTGGTCGCCGATCTCGTTGCCAGGCGTGCGCCCCCCCTCGATCTCGCGCCGTATAGTCCGCGACGCTTTTAACCCCCGATTCAAGCCACTTTCCAGCCAACCGCCACGTAACACCCACCGCAACAGTCTCCCAGCGAGGATGAGCATCATGAACCGCCGCACTCTCGTACTAACGATGGCCCTCGGGCTGATGGGCTTGCACGGCCCCGCGCAGGCGGCCGACCCCGAGGTTGTGAAGATCGGCTTCGCCGGTCCGCTCACCGGCCCGGTGGCGCGTGTCGGCAAGGACTTGCAGTACGGCGCGCAGCTCGCGATCGACGAGGAGAACGCCAAACATCCCGTGATCGCGGGCAAGCCGGTGAAGTACGTGCTCGACGTGCAGGACGACCAGGCCGATCCGCACGTGGCCGTGCAGGTGGCGCAAAAGCTCGTGGACGACGGCGTGGTCGGCGTGATCGGCCACTACAACTCGGGTTGCAGCATTCCCGCCTCGACGGTGTATCACAACGCGAACGTCGCGATGATCACACCGGGCTCGACCAACCCGGCGCTGACCCAGCAGGGCTATGCGAACGTGTTTCGCACCATGGGCAACGACGGCATAGGCGGAGTGATCGCCGGCAAGTTCGCGGTGGAGCAGTTGAAGGCGAAGCGCATCGGCATCATCGACGACCGCACGGCCTTTGGCCAGGGGCTCGCCGACGCGTTCGAGAAAGGCGCGAAGGAGGCCAACGGCAATATCGTCGACCGCGAATTCACCAACGACAAGGCCGTGGATTTTCGCGCCATTCTCACGTCGCTCAAGCAGAAGAACGTCGACGTGATTTTCTTTGGCGGCCTCGACGAACAGGGCGCGATGCTCGCCAAGCAGATGCGCACGCTCGGCATGCCGGCGCGCCTGTTCGGCGCGGGCGCATTGAAGAGCAATGCCTTCCTGCAGATCGCGGGCCCGGCGGGCGAGGGCACGCAGGACCTCGAACCGGGGCCGGCGCTCGACAAGCTGCCTTCTGCGCAGGCGTTTGCGAAGCGCTACAAGGCGCGCTTCAATCAGGATGTCGAACTGTATGCGCCGTTCGCCTATGACGCCGCGCTCGCCATGATCAAGGCGATTCGCGACGCCGATTCGCTCGACCGCGCAAAGATCGTCGCGAGCTTCCCGAAGGTCACGGTCGTGGGCGTAACGGGCAATATCGCGTTCGATCCGCACGGCGACCTGATCAAGCCGCCTTATACGCTCTTCGAGGTCCAGCAGGGCCAGTGGAAGAGCCTCAAGACGCTCGGAGGCAATGGCGTGTGAAGGGCGCGCGGGGGCCGTTCAGCGCGCGACCAGCAGCTCGAACAGCGTGTGGAAGTCGACCGGCTTCGTGAGATGCGAGTCGATGCCGCTCATGCGCGAGCGCAGCCGGTCGGCGTGCTGGCCCCAACCCGTTAGCGCGATGATCTGCAGGCCGGCATAGCGCGGGCTTTGACGAATCTGCCGCGCGATTTCGTAGCCGTCCATGCCGGGCATGCCGATGTCGAGCACGACCGCATGTGGCACCGACTGCGCCAGCGCACCGAGCGCGGCGGCGCCGTCATAGACCACGCGCACTTGCGCGCCTTCGCCCGAGAGCACCATGGCGAGCGAGTCGGCGGCGTCGCGGTTGTCGTCGACCACGAGAACGCGCTTGCCCGCGAGCGGCTTCGCGGCGCGGGCCACGCTCGCCGGGGTCTCGCGCGCTTCGGCGGGCGTCTGCTGCGAGAGCGGCAGGCGCACGGTGAAGGTGCTGCCTTTGCCGGGCCCGGCGCTCGCCGCCTCGACCGTGCCGCCGTGCATGCGCACGAGATGGCGCACCATGGTGAGGCCGATGCCCAGGCCGCCCTGGTTGCGATCGGCGGGGCGGCTGACCTGGGTGAACATTTCGAACACCTGATCGATCTGCCCCGCCGACATGCCGATGCCCGTATCGCTCAGCGCGACCACGACCCACTCGCCTTCGCTCGTGGCGTCGAGCCGGATCTGGCCGCCCGTGTCGGTGTAGCGCGCCGCATTGTTGAGCATGTTCGCGAAGACCTGCGTGAGCCGCACGCGGTCGGCGTCGAGCACGAGCGGCGTGTCGGGCAGCGTGATGCTCAGTTCATGGTGCGCCTGATCGATGGCGGGGCGGCTCGTTTCGACGGCATTCTCGATGATTTCCGCGAGCGCCACCGGCGCCTTCACGAGGCCGATCTTGCCGCGCGTGATGCGCGACACTTCCATCAGGTCGTCGATCAGCCGCACCATGTGATGGACCTGGCGATCGAGCATGTCGAGGATCGGCGCGGAGTCCGCGGGAAACGCACTGCGCCGGATGAGGTGCAGTGCATTGGCAATCGGCGCGAGCGGATTGCGCAGCTCGTGCGCGAGCGTGGCGAGGAATTCGTCCTTGCGCCGGTCGGCTTCCTTGAGCGCGTCTTCGGCGTTCACGGCTTCGGTCACGTCGATCGAGACACACACGTGGCCGCGAAACTCGCCGTTCGCGGAAAACCACGGCGCGCAGCAGGTCTCGAACCAGTGCCAGCCCGCATCCTTGATTTTCACGCGCAGCCGGCTCTGGAACGCGCAATGGTCGAGCTGCGCGGCTTGTACGCGCGACAGAAAACCGGGCAGATCGCGCGGATGCACGATGGTGTGCCAGCCGGTTTCGAGCAGTTGTCCGGGCGTGAGGCCGATCGCCGTGAGATAGCGCTGGTTCAGATAGACGGTGTTGCCTTGCGTGTCGATTTGCCAGATCAGTGCGGGCGACGCCTCGGCTAGCGCGCGAAAGCGCGCCTCGCTCTCGCGCAGCGCTTCCTGGGCGCTGCGGCGGTCGTCGACGTCGATATTCATGCCTACCCACTTGCGCACCGTGCCGTCCGGATTCCAGATCGGCGCGGCGCGCACGTTGGTCCAGCGCCAGCCGCCCGTGGCGACGTGCAGGCGATATTCCGCGTTCACCACACGTTGCGCCGCGATCGCGTCCTTCCATTGGCCCAGCGCGTAGGCGCGGTCGTCGGGATGAACGGCGTTGGCCCAGCCTTCGCCGAGCCACTCTTCGCCGGGCTGGCCGGTATAGTCCGACCAGCCCGGCGAGACCGATTCGGCCTGACCCAGGGCATCGGCTTCCCAGACGGCCTGCGCGAAGCCTTCCACCAGTGCGCGAAAGCGCTCCTCGCTATCCACGCATTCGGTTTCCACGCGCTTGCGCTCCGTAATGTCCAGCGCGAATTCGGCGCACTTCGAGGCCATGCCCGTGCCCGAGATCCGCGTGGGCGCGAAAAGGCCCCACCAGCGCGTGCCGTCCTTGCGGATCAGCTGCCGTTCATAAGGCTGTGTGCGTCCGGTGGTGGCGAGGTCGGTGACCGCGCGCGTCGTGACGCCGAGAAATTCGAGCGGCACGAGCCGGTCCCAGTGCGCCGCGGCGCGCAAGTCCTCGCGGCTATAGCCGCTCATCTGCTCGAATGCGCCGTTGGCGTCGGCCATGCCGCCGTCGAGATCGAAGAACAGCACGCCCACGGTTTCGATGGAGATGGCGGCCTGCAGGCGGGCCTCGCTCTCGCGCAGCGCGTCTTCGACCTGCTTGCGGTGCCCGGCTTCGTCGTGGAGCTTCGTGTTGATGTTCTGCAGCGTGCGCGTGCGTTCGGCCACCTGCTGCGCGAGATTGTGGCCCGCGTCCTGGGCGTCGCTCAGCGCGCTCGTCAACTGGTGTGCGGCGCTCGCGCAGGAGGCGAGGCTTTGCAGCAACCGCGCGTCCTCGGCGTCGAAATGTCCTTCTGCGCTGTGCGTCACGGCCCAGACGGTCCCGACTACCGTGCCGTTGACGCGCCAGGGCACGTGCAGCGCCTCGCGGATGGGCGGGGCGATCGCACGGTACGAAGCAAAGCAGCGTGCCGGGCGGTCGAACAGAAGCATGGTATTGCGCCCCTCGGTCACGCCGCTCGCGCAGTCGTCACCGGGAAGCGTGCGGTTCACGTCGCCGGCCAGTTCGCCGGCCACCGCGCCCCAGCGGAACCGGGCCGTGGGTCCGTCGCGCTCGGGCACGCTCACGCCGGCCGACCCGGCGCGACAAAGCGCGAGGGCGAGCCGCGCGAGCATAGGCAATACACCTGAAGGATTGCTCGCCATTTCCTGCGTGAGCGCAGCAAGCGCACGGCTCTCGCCCTGGTAATCGGCCAGTCGGTTCGGGCGGTTCACCAGTGCTTCGGTGATCAGCGTTTCCTCGACCGTGAGCGCAGGTGCGCCGTTCTCTTGCATGCTGCCTCCGCTTTAGTCGTCCGCCGCGCCTGCATTCGCATCCTGGGTGCAAGGTGCGAACGCCGACGGCGCCCATTGTGTTCGCGGGTGCGCATCGCGTATTCCCGTAGATGAAAACCGCGAGAGGCCGGTGCATTTGTTGCGGCCCTTTGAACGCCGCATCCCCCGGGGTGGGCCGCAAAGCACGGTGGGCACTGCGTTTGCTTGAAACCGGCACGATGCGAACGACGAGGGGGAAACGAGCATGCCACGCGCGATATGGAAAGGTGCCATCACCTTTGGGCTCGTGTATGTGCCGGTCGAAGTGTTCCCGGCTACGCAGAGCGAGCGTACCGGCTTCAACCTGCTCGACCGGCGCACGCTGGACCCGGTCGGCTACCAGCAGATCAACAAGCGCACGGGCAAGCCAATCCAGCACGCCGACATCGTGCGCGGCTACGAATATGAAAAGGGCGCCTACGTGGTGATGTCCGAGGAGGAGATCCAGGCCGCGAGCCCCGAATCGACGCAGACGGTCGAGTTGCTCGCGTTCGTGGAGGCGGCGCAGGTCTCCTTTCTTTACCTCGACACGCCGTACTGGCTCGCCCCCGACAAGCGCGCGGGCAAGACCTATGCGCTGTTGCGCGACGCGCTCGCGGCGAGCGGCAAGATCGGCATTGCGAGCGTCGTGCTGCACAGCCGGCAGCATCTGGCGGCGCTCGTGGCGGCGGGCCCCGCGCTTGCGCTGCAAACGCTGCGGTGGGCCACCGAGGTGCGCGAGTTCGACGCGGTGAAGCGCCTGCCCAAGGGTGCAAAAGCCGCGGGTGTGAGCACGCATGAATTGCAAATGGCGCGCAAGCTCATCGACGACATGAGCACGGACTGGGACCCCGAAACGTATCGCGACACCTACCGCGACGCGATTCTCGAACTGGCCGGGCGCAAGGCGCGCGAAGGCAAGGCGCACGAACTCACGCACGTCGAGGCGCCTGCGGCCGGGCGGCGCGGCGCGGAGATCGTCGACCTTTCCGAACTGCTCAAGCGCAGTCTCGGCAAGCGCGGCGAGGGTGGCGCGAGTGTGCCGCCCGGGAAACCGGCGCCGAAGCGCGGACGGCGCGCGGCGTGATGAACGCGCGTGCGGCTCAGATCGCGCACTAACGAGGGGCGAACGATGAAGCACAAGCTCGAAGTCTACGAACAGAAGCGCCGCTTCGATGAAACGCCGGAGCCGCGCGGCAGGGCCGCTCGCCACAGCGCGCGGCCGCGAGACGGTGAAGGGGCGTTCGTGATCCAGCGTCACGACGCGCGGCGGCTGCACTACGACTTTCGCCTCGAACTGGACGGCACGCTCAAGTCGTGGGCCATTCCCAAGGGCCCGAGCCTCGACCCGACGGTGAAACGGCTCGCCGTGCATGTGGAGGATCATCCGCTCGAATATGGCTCGTTCGAAGGGCGCATTCCCGAAGGCAGCTATGGCGCCGGCACGGTGGCGATCTGGGACCACGGCGTGTGGCGCCCCGAGGGCGGCTTGCGCGGCGCGCGCGAAGGCTATGCGCAAGGCAAACTCAAATTCACGCTGGAGGGCGAGCGGCTGCACGGCGGCTGGGCGCTCGTGCGCAGCCCCATGCACGACGGCAAACAGGAGAGCTGGCTGCTGATCAAGCAGCGCGATGACGAGGCTGCGTCCGAAGACGCCTTCCACGTAGTCGAGGACGAACCTGCCGCGTCGAAAGTGTCGAAAGCATCGAGAGTGTCGAAAAAGCGCACCCGGGCAAGCAACGAAGCCGAGGTCGCCGGCGTGCGCATCACGCATCCCGAGCGCGTGATCGACGCGCAAAGCGGACTGCGCAAGATCGATCTCGTTGAGTACTTCGAAGCGATTGCCGCATGGCTGCTGCCGCACTTGGAGGGGCGGCCTGTCGCGCTTGCGCGCGCCCCCAAGGGCGTGGGCGGCGAACTGTTTTTCCAGAAACACGCCAACGCGCTGCAGATTCCGCATGCCACGCAGCACGCCGGCCTCGATCCGGGCCATGCACCGCTGCTCACGCTCGATTCCACCGAGGCGCTGGTCGGCGCAGCGCAGATGGACACGATCGAACTGCACACCTGGAATGCGCTCGCGGCGAGCATCGAAAAGCCCGACCGCATCGTCTTCGACCTGGACCCCGATCCCTCGCTCGCATGGGAGCGCATGCTCGAGGCCGCGCAGCTCACGCGCGAACTGCTCGACGCGCTGGGCCTGCAGGCATGGTGCAAAACGAGTGGCGGGCGGGGCCTGCACGTGGTGGTGCCGCTCACGCGCCATGCCGGCTGGGACGAGGCGAAGGACTTCGCGCGCGCGGTGGCGAGCCACATGGCGGCGACGCTGCCCGAGCGCTTCAGCGCGAAGATGGGGCCGCAAAACCGCAAGGGCCGCATTTTCGTCGACTATCTGCGCAACAACCGCGGCGCGAGCACGGCCGCGGCTTATGCGCCGCGGGCGCGGCCCGGTCTCGGCGTGTCGGTGCCGGTGGACTGGGAAGAACTGCACGCGCTCACCAGCGGCGACCAGTGGAACGTCGCGAACGTGCGCGAGCGGCTCGACGCGCTGCGCGCCGATCCGTGGAGCGGCTACGAAAAGGCGCGCCAACGCATCACGGCCTCCATGTGGAAACCACTCGGCGGGAAGTGAAAGCATATCGTCAGATGCCAACCGGGCTCGCCAGCTCGTCGCCTCCGAAGTGGGTTCGCTTGCGCAGCGCGAGCGCGGCGCGCGAAACCAGGGTGCTGACCGACGCATGCGGTGTCAATTTTCCGGACCCGATTGTCCTTTTTTTACCCGCAATTGTCCTGAGACAATTATTTTCCGCCCCGTTTCTGAGCGACCATGAACGCTTACCGAGGAGCGGATCGAGATGGCGTGGGCGACGATTTCGGGCGAGTGGCGTGACGCGGTCGGGGCCGCGCACGGCGCGGAGTCCAAATACAAACGGCTGGTCAAGGCGATTGCACAGGACATCGAGCGCGGCGCGCTCGTTTCTGGCGTGCGCCTCGCGCCGCAGCGCGAGGTGGCCGCGGAACTGGGCGTGAGCGTGCAGACGGTCACCAATGCCTACAAGGAACTCGAAAGGCAGGGCCTGATTCGCTGCGAGGTGGGGCGCGGCAGCTTCGTCGCCGCGCGCGTGACCGAGTCGATGTCGAACTACATTCTCGACACGGCCGAGCGCGAGATCGTCGACTTTTCCATTGCGCGCATCGTTCACACGCCGCAGCACGACGCTGCGTGGCGCGACGTGTGCGCGACGCTCGCCACGCTGGACGATCAGCCGTGGATTCGCTCGTTTCGCCCCATCGCGGGCTTCGAGCATCATCGCCAGGCGGGCGCGGCGTGGCTCGCCTCGCTCAACATGCCGGTGAAACCCGAATCGCTCCTCATCACCAATGGCGCGGCGCATGGCATTTTCCTCGCGCTCGCCTCCACGGTCGGTCCCGGCGACACCGTGCTCTGCGAAAGCCTCACGGACCACGGCGTGATCGGCTCGGCAAACGTGCTGGGCTTCACGCTCAAGGGGCTCGAAATCGACGAATACGGCATCCGTCCCGAGCATTTCGAGGAGATGTGCGACAGCGAGCGCGTGAGCGCGCTCGTGTGCACGCCGACCTTCAACAATCCCACCATGGCCGTCCTGCCCGATTCGCGCCGCCGCGCGATTGCGCGCATTGCGGAGCGCTATGGCGTGTACGTCATCGAGGACGATGTGTATGGCGCGCTGCCCGCGAAAGCCAATACGCCGATCGCGAGCCTGATTCCCGAGCTGGCGTTCTATTGCACGAGCATGACCAAATCGGTGCTCACCGGCCTGCGCACGGGCTATCTCGCCATGCCGCGCCGCCTTGCGCTGCGCGTGGAAAGCGTGCTGCGCGTGAGCAGCTGGATGGCGACCTCGCCGATTGCGGAAATCGCCACGCGCTGGATCATGGACGGCACCGCGCGGCGCCTCGTGGAGCTGCAGCGCGAGCGGCTCGCGGCGCGCCAGGCGATGGTGCGCGCAGCGTTGGGCGACTATGTGCTCGGCGCGCATCCCAATGCGCTGTCTGCCTGGTTGCGCGTGCCCGATTACTGGCAGGCGGACCGCCTCGTGCGCGAATTGCGCAATCGCCAGATTGCCGTGACCTCGCCGGACCCATTTCTCGTGGGCGGTACGCCGCGTCCCAATGCCGTGCGCATCAGCCTTGGCGCGGAAGCGTCGGACACCGCGTGCCGCAACGCGCTGCAGACCATGGCGGGCGTGTTCGAGCAGTATCCGCACGTGCACGATTTCAACTAGACGATGGCGAACGCCAGGCCGGACGCGCGGATTGTACCAGGACATTAGAAAGCCCGTTTTGGCTCATTAGACTGGATTGCACAGATTCACTGGAAGGAACGTGCATTTCATGTCGTCGCTTTCGCTTTCGTCACTCTCGCTTGCCGATGTCTACCGCGCGCGCCAGCGCCTCGAAGGCCGCGTAGCGCACACCCCGCTCGTGGCGTCTCCCACCTTGTCGGCGCGCGTGGGCGTGCCGGTCTACTTCAAGCTCGAAACCGTGCAGCCCACGGGCAGCTTCAAGTTGCGCGGCGCGACCAACGCCGTGGCGCATCTCGCCGAGTCGGGCGTGAAGCGCGTCGTCACCGCATCCACCGGCAATCATGGCCGTGCGCTCGCGTATGCGGCCCACGCGCTCGGCATGGAGTCGGCCGTGTGCATGTCGTTGCTCGTGCCGCCCAACAAGGTCGAAGCCGTGGCCGCGCTGGGCGCGCGCGTGGTGATCGCGGGCAAGAGCCAGGACGAAGCGCAGATCGAAGCGCAGCGTCTCATGCGCGAGGAGGGCTATGCGTTCGTGCCGCCGTTCGACGACCTGCGCGTGATCGCCGGACAGGCCACCATCGGCCTCGAAATTCTCGAAGCGCTGCCCGACACCGCGACCCTCGTGGTGCCGCTGTCGGGCGGCGGACTCTTCAGCGGCGTGGCGTTTGCTGCCAAGCAGATCCGGCCGGACGTGCGCGCCATCGGCGTGTCGATGGCGCGCGGCGCGGCCATGCATGCGAGCCTCGCGGCGGGCCATCCCGTCGACGTTGAGGAAAGCGAAACATTGGCCGATTCGCTGGGCGGCGGCATCGGTCTCGACAATCGCCACACCTTTGCGCTGACCCGCGCGCTGGCCGACGAAGTCATCCTGCTCGGCGAGCCCTCGATCGGGCGCGGCGTGGCCCATGCGTACCGCGAAGAGCGTCTCGTGGTGGAAGGCGCGGGCGCGGTGGGCATGGCGGCGTTGCTCGACGGGCAGATCGAGCGCAGCCGAGGCCCGCTCGTGATCGTCGTGAGCGGCGCGAACATCGACATGACGGTGCACCGCCGTCTCGTGACGGAGGTTGGAAATGCATCCTGAGTTGCCACCTGAATTGCCGCCGGTCACGTTGCTGGGTGCCCAGCAACTGCGCGAACTGGTCCCGCTCGATCTGGCGGCCATCGATCAGGTCGAATCCGCATTCGTTTCACTCGCAACCGAAGCCGTTGTCATGCCGCCCATCCTCAACCTCGCGCTGCCGGAGCGGCATGGCGAGGTCGATGTGAAGACGGCGTATCTGCCGCGCTTCGAACAGTTCGCCATCAAGATCAGCCCCGGCTTCTTCGACAATCCGTCGCTCGGCCTGCCGAGCCTGAACGGGCTGATGCTGGTGCTCTCTGCGCGCACAGGTCTTACCGAAGCCGTGCTGCTCGACAACGGTTATCTGACTGCCGTGCGCACCGCCGCGGCGGGCGCAGTAGCCGCGCGCTGGCTGGCGCGTCCCGATGCGCGCCATGCGGCGATCATCGGCGCGGGCGAGCAGGCGCGCCTGCAACTCGATGCGCTCATGCTGGTGCGCAAGATCGAGAGCGTGAGCGTTTGGGCCCGCGATACGGCGCGCGCTTCCGCTTTCGCCGCCGCAGCCGAACGCCGCCACGGCGTGCGCGCCCGCGTTGCCGCTTCGGTGCATGACGCGCTCGCGCAGGCCGACGTGGCCGTGACGACCACCCCCAGCCGCGCGCCGCTCGTTCACGCGGCGGACCTGCACGCCGGTTTGCACCTCACGGCCATGGGCTCCGACGCCGAGTACAAGAACGAACTCGCGCCTTCGGTGTTCGAAGCGGCGCGCTATGTCTGCGACCGCTTGCAGCAAACGCGCGTGCTCGGCGAACTCAGGCACGCGATCGAAGCGCGCAAGATTGCGCCCGATCGCGGCTTCACGGAGCTGGGCGAAGTGATCGCGGGCCGCCGCGAGGGCCGCGTGCACGCCAACGACATCACGATCTGCGACCTCACCGGCACCGGGGCGCAGGACACCGCCATTGCCGTTCTCGCCTTGCAGCGCGCCCGCGCGGCCGGTGCGGGCGCGGTGTTTCACAACGCAGTCACGCCTTGAGAGGGAAAGATGTCCGCAGCAATTGAAAAGAGTGAGGTGGCGCCGCGCTTCGTGTTCGCACGCAGCGAATACGACGCGCGCATTGCGAAGACGCGCCGCGCGATGCAGGACGAAGGCATCGATCTGCTGATCGTCACGGACCCGACCAACATGAACTGGCTGACCGGCTACGACGGCTGGTCGTTCTATGTCCATCAATGCGTGCTGCTAACCATGGACGGCGAACCCGTCTGGTTCGGCCGCGGCCAGGACGCGAACGGCGCGAAGCGCACGGCGTTCATGTCGCATGGCAATATCATCGGTTATCCTGATCATTACGTTCAGTCGCCCGTGCGTCATCCCATGGACTACCTGAGCACGGAAGTCATCGCCGCGCGCGGCTGGGACACGCTGCGCATCGGCGTGGAGATGGACAACTACTACTTCAGTGCGGCGGCCTACGCGTCGCTCCAGCGCCATTTGCCCAAGGCGCGCTGGGTGGATGCCACCGCGCTCGTGAACTGGCAGCGCGCGGTGAAGTCGCCGCGCGAGATCGAGTACATGCGCGTTGCGGCGCGCATCGTCGAGAAGATGCACGCGCGCATTCTCGATGTGGTCGAGCCGGGCATGCGGAAGTGCGACCTCGTTGCGCAGATCTATGAAGCGGGCATTACCGGCGTCGAAGGCCACGGCGGCGACTATCCGGCCATCGTGCCGCTCCTGCCCACCGGCGCCGATGCCGCCGCCCCGCACCTCACGTGGGACGACTCGGCATTCACGGCGAACGCGGGCACGTTCTTCGAGATCGCGGGCTGCTACCACCGCTATCACTGCCCGCAGTCGCGCACCGTCTATCTCGGCAAGCCGCCAAAGCACTTTCTCGATGCGGAGAAGGCCGTGGTGGAAGGCATCGAGGCCGGCCTCGCCGCCGCGAAGCCCGGCAACGTGTGCGAGGACATCGCCAATGCGTTCTTTGCGGTGCTGCGCAAATCGGGCATCGAGAAGAACAGCCGCTGCGGCTACCCCATTGGTGCGAGCTTTCCGCCCGACTGGGGCGAGCGCACCATGAGCCTGCGCCCGGGCGACCGCACGGTCCTCGAACCCGGCATGACGTTTCACTTCATGCCGGGTCTGTGGCTCGACGACTGGGGCCTCGAAATTACCGAAAGCATCCTGATTACCGAAACCGGCGTCGAAACGTTCTGCACCACGCCGCGCAAACTGTTCGTGAAGGAGTAGGGCCGATGCGTGCGTCACCGATTACGCCGACCGTCGATTACGACGCCAATGGCGTGCAACACGGCTTTTTGAGGCTGCCTTATTCGCGCGACGATTCCGCGTGGGGCGCGATCATGATTCCGCTCACCGTCGTCAAGCACGGCGAGGGGCCGACCGTGCTGCTCACGGGCGGCAATCACGGCGACGAATACGAAGGGCCGATCGCGCTCGCCAAGCTGGCGGGCGCGCTGCAGGCCGCGGACGTGAACGGCCGCGTGATCATCGTGCCGTACATGAACTATCCCGCGTTTCGTGCGGGCACGCGCACCTCGCCGATCGATGCGGGCAATCTGAACCGCAGCTTTCCGGGGCGCCCCGACGGCAGCGTGACCGAAAAGATCGCCGATTACTTCCAGCGTGAGTTGCTCGCGCGTGCCGATTACGTGCTCGATATTCATGCGGGCGGGCGCACGCTCGACTTCGTGCCGTTCGCGGCGATCCATGTGCTGCCCGATGGCGATCAGCAGGCGCGCTGCGAGCGTGCGATGCGGGCATTCGGCGCGCCGTACTCGATGCGCATGCTGGAACTCGACAGCGTCGGCCTGTTCGACAGCGCCGTGGAGGAAGCGGGCAAGGTGTTCGTTTCGACCGAACTGGGCGGCGGCGGCACTTCCACCGCGCAGAGCGTGGCGATTGCGGATCGCGGCGTGCGCGGCTTTCTTGCGCACGCCGGCGTCATCGAGCGCAAGGCCGGCGAGCGCGGCGTCGGCCCGCGCACGACCACCTTGCTCGACATGCCCGATGGCACTTGCTACACCACGAGCGAGCATCGCGGCATGCTGGAGATGTGCCGCGATCTCGGCGATACGGTCGAGGCGGGCGAGTTGCTCGCGCGCGTGCACGACATCAATCGCACCGGCGCGCGCCCTGTGGAATATCGGGCGCAACGCGGAGGGCTGCTCGCGGCGCGCCATTTCCCAGGGCTCGTGCAGGCGGGCGACACCGTGGCCGTGGTGGCCGACGTCGTCGAACGCAACCTGCCCGTGGCGGCATGAGCGCGTCGTGATCAAGCTCGACCGTTACGACCTCGCCATCCTGCGCATCCTCGAACGCGATGGCCGCATCACGAAATCGAAGCTCGCCGAAGAGGTCAATCTTTCGATTTCGCCGGCCTGGGAGCGCGTGCGCAAGCTCGAGGAAAGCGGCGTGATACGTGGCTATCACGCCGAGGTGGACTGGGTAGGCGCGACGCGTGGCAGCCGTATCGTCGTGGAAGTGACGCTATCGCGCCATACCGCGCCCGACATGCGGCGCTTCGAAGAACGCGTGAGCGCGGCAGAAGAAGTCATGCAGTGCTATGCGACGGGCGGCGGAGTGGACTACGTGCTGCACGTGATGGCGCGCGATATCGACCACTACCAGCGCTTTATCGACGCGCTGCTGATGGAGGATCTCGGCATCGAGCGCTACTTCACCTACATCGTGACGAAGGTGGTGAAGTGCGCGCCCGGCCACGCGCCTGCGTGGGCCCTGGAAAGCGCGTGAATTTTTCGCGCCCGCGCGCGGCGGTTCCAAAAAAAACGCAAGTGCGCGGGGCCGAAAACCAAAAAATTCGCGATGCGGCCGGCCCCAGAATGGATTGCATATCGACAGACCTGACAAGGAGTAGACGAGATGCTGCCAGGACACCCCATTCTGTTCAAATCGCTGTGCTACGTGGACGGCCGCTGGGTGCATAGCGACAGCGCCGCCACCGTGGCCGTGCAGAACCCCGCGGACCAGTCGGTGATCGGCCACGTGCCCATGCTCGTGCGCGCACAGATCACCGGTGCAGTCGACGCAGCACAGCGCGCCTTCGAATCGTGGCGCTGGGTCTCGCAGACGCAACGCAGCGCGGCACTGCTGCGCTGGCACGAACGGATCGTGCGGCACCAGGAGGATCTGGCGGCACTGCTCTCGCTGGAGCAGGGCAAGCCGCTGGCCGAATCGCGCGGCGAAATCCGCTATGCGGCGAGCTTCGTCGAGTGGTACGCGCATGAGGCGAAACGCCTGGCAGGTCGGACGATTCCCACCCATATCGACGGTGCGCATCTGGGCACGGTGATGGAGCCGGTGGGCGTCGCGGCGCTCATCACGCCATGGAATTTTCCGGTGGCGATGATCACGCGCAAGGCCGCCGCCGCGCTCGCCGCCGGCTGCACGGTCGTCGTCAAGCCTGCGCACGAAACGCCGTATTCGGCGCTCGCCTTGGCGCAACTCGCGGAGGAAGCCGGCTTTCCGGCGGGCGTCTACAACGTGGTGCTCGGCGAGCCGCAAATGGCGATGGAAACGCTGGTGAGCGACACGCGCGTGCGTGCCGTGAGCTTCACGGGCTCGACGCGCGTGGGCTCGCTCGTCACCCAGACGGCGGCGCGTGCGGGCATCAAGAAGGTGGCGCTGGAACTGGGCGGCAACGCACCGTTCATCGTCACGGAAGACGCCGATCTCGAGCAGTCCGTCAGGATCGCCGTGGGGGCGAAATTCCAGACCTCGGGCCAGGACTGCTGCGCGGCGAACCGTATTTTCGTGGCGCGCCCGCTTTACGAAGCGTTCGTCGAGCGCTATGCGGCCGCGGTGCGCGCGCTCAAGACCGGCCCCGCGTTCGAGAAAGAGGTGGACGTGGGCCCGCTCATGCACCAGGCCGCGTTCGACGGCACGGCCGCGCGCGTGGCCGATGCACGCGAGAAGGGCGCGCGCATCGTGGCGGGCGGCCAGCCGCATGCGCTGGGCGGCTGGTACTACGAGCCCACGGTGATCGCGGATGCCGCGCCCGGCATGCGCGTGTACGACGAGGAAAACTTCGCGCCCATTTCGGCGGTCTGCGCGTTCGACACGCTCGACGAAGTGATCGCCAGGGCGAACGACACGGAATACGGCCTCGCGGCCTACGTGTGCGCGACGCGCATGGACACGATCTTCCAGTTGGTGCGGCGGCTCGACTTCGCGATGGTCTCGGTGAACGGCGTGAAGTTCACGGGCGCGCCCATTCCATTCGGCGGCATGAAGGCCTCGGGTCTTGGCCGCGAAGGCGGTGCGGAGGGCTTCGAGCCCTTCGTGGAAACCAAATATTTTTGTCTTGGCAATCTCGGCCTGCCGCTCGCGGCCATGGCCTGAACCGGAAATCAGGAGGACTACATGACTCAACGCATCGACGCACTCTTCGAGCAGGACCGCGCGCACTTCATGCACCCGTCCACGCACGCCTACGACCACGAGAGCGGCGCGCTGCCGGGCAAGATCGTGCGCGGCGGCAAGGGCATCCGCATCGAGGACCACGAGGGCGAGCAGTATATCGACGCCTTCGCGGGCCTCTACTGCGTGAACATCGGCTATGGCCGTACCGAAGTCGCCGACGCCATGTACGAGCAGGCGAAGCAGCTTGCCTACTACCACACCTATGTGGGCCATTCGTCGGATGCGATCATCGAGCTGTCGTCGCGCATCATCGACTGGTCGCCGGCCGGCATGAAGAAGGTGTACTACGGCATGTCCGGTTCGGATGCGAACGAAACCCAGGTCAAGATCGTCTGGTACTACAACAACGTGCTGGGCCGCCCGAACAAGAAGAAGATCATCTCGCGCGACCGCGGCTATCACGGCTCGGGCATCGTCACGGGCAGCCTCACCGGCCTGCCGAGCTTCCATCAGCATTTCGATCTGCCGATCGACCGCGTGAAGCATACGGTCTGCCCGCACTGGTATCGCAAGGCACCCGCGGGCATGAACGAGGCGCAGTTCGTCGCGTACTGCGTGGAAGAGCTCGAAAAGCTGATCGCGCGCGAAGGCGCGGACACGGTCGCCGCATTCATCGCCGAGCCGGTGATGGGCACGGGCGGCATCATCGAGCCGCCCAGGGGCTACTGGCCGGCCATCCAGGCGGTGCTGCGCAAGCACGACATCCTGCTGATCTCCGACGAGGTGGTGTGCGGCTTCGGGCGTCTGGGCTCGAAGATGGGCGCGCAGCACTTCGGCATCGAGCCGGATCTCATCACCGTCGCGAAGGGCCTCACGAGCGCGTATGCGCCGCTCTCCGGCGTGATCGTGGGCGAGAAGGTCTGGGACGTGATCGCGCGCGGCTCGCAGGAGCACGGGCCGATGGGGCACGGCTGGACCTATTCCGGACACCCGGTGTGTGCTGCGGCGGCGCTCGCCAATCTGGCGATCCTCGAGCGCGAAAAGCTCGTGGAGAACGCCGGGCAGGTCGGCTCGTACTTCGGCGCGAAGCTGCGCGAGGCGTTCGGCGCGCATCCGCTCGTGGGCGAGGTGCGCAGCGTGGGCATGCTGGCGGCGCTGGAATTCATGGCCGACAAGGAGGCGCGCAAGCCGTTCGACCCGGCGCTGAAGATCGGGCCGAAGGTCTCGGCGGCGGCGCTGCAGCGCGGCGTGATCGCACGCGCCATGCCGCATGGCGACATCCTGGGCTTCGCGCCGCCGCTCGTCATGACGCGAGCCGAAGCCGACGAGATCGTCGGGATCGTCAAGCAGGCCGTAGACGAGGTGGCCGAGCGCAGTCTGGTGGCGGGGTAAGCTGCGCAGCGCGCGTCAACCATTGACGGTTCAATGTCGCGAGCCGCCGTACGCCAGTACGGCGGTTTTTTTCGTTCCCGCTGGGCTTGCGCAGGTGTTGCTTTTCGGTCGCTTGCGCTTGCGCAACAGGCCGCGAAACCGCTGCCTGACAAGGCTCAAAGGCCCGCGGTTCTAGTGCGCGGCATTTTGCCACCACATTGACGCACGCGCATGGTGTGACAATGCGTCGAAATCTTAAAAAATGTTAAAGAAGGAGTCGTTCGATGCTCTCACCCGTCGCAGGATCGGCTATCGTCGTGCGCCAAAGCAGCCGCGCTCCTCTCGCCGGAACGCCGCCCAGCGCGCGCTGTTCCGGATGCGCCATGCGCCACCTTTGCATGCCGCAAGGCCTGCCGGCAGAAGACCTGCCGAAGCTCGAGGCGCTGATCTGCGGGGCGCGCAAGGTGCGCCGCGGGGAGGCGCTGTATCGCTCGGGCGACCGCTTCGACAGCCTCTACGCCGTGCGCTCCGGCTCGCTCAAGACGCTGATCGTCAATCGCGACGGCCGCGAGCAGATCACCGGGCTGCGTCTCGCGGGCGACGCGCTGGGGCTCGACGGCATCGCCACCGACGTGCACGCGTTCAGCGCCGTTGCGCTCGAAGACAGCTCGATTTGCACGCTTCCCTACGCCGCGCTCAAGGGCTTGTGCCGCGAAAGCGGCACGATGCAGGACCGGCTGCACCGGCTCATGGGCGACCAGTTCAACCAGGAAGCCTCGCAGATGATGGTGCTGGGCTCGCTCACCGCCGAAGAGCGCGTGGCCGCCTTCCTGCTCGACGTGTCGTCGCGCAACTGGCAGCGCGGTTATTCGCAGGCGGAGTTCCGTCTGCGCATGTCGCGTGAAGATATGGGCAGCTACCTCGGCATCACGCTCGAAACCGTGAGCCGGATCTTGTCGCGCTTCCAGAAGCGCGGCCTGATCGACGCGCAGGGCAAGCTGATCCGCATCTGCGATATCGAAGGGCTGCAGACGGTCTAGGCGGGCCGCTGACGAGGCAGCCATCGGACCGTCCGATGACTGCCGCCGCCAGCCGCGCCTTGCGCGGCTTCCAACTCTCCTTACTTCTCGTCGAGACCCAGCCCCGGCAGGCGATGCGTGCCTTCGAGCTGAACCGCGTGCAGCAGATGCGGATCGAGGTCGAGCGCGCTCAGGATCGTCGGTGCGACCTGGGTCGTGAAGACGTAGTGGTCGTCCGTACGGCCGGCGTGGTGAATGCCGGGGAACGACACGACGAGACCCAGATGGCTGTCGTCGGGCGCGTTGCCGCCGTGCTCTTCATCCTTCGCCGTGCTCGACGTATAGATCACGCCCGGATTCGGCTGCACGATGATGTCCGGCGTGCGGCCGTTCGACGGATTGCCGAACCAGTCGGCGAGGCGGTCACCCGTGAGGATGTACGCCTGCGGGCCGTCCGCGCAAATGCCCGGCGCGTTACAGCTCAGGTTCGCCTGCAGCGTCTTCACCACGGCGTCCTTCTGGCTCTGATCGCGCAGCCAGATCAGGCCCACGTCGTCGGTCTGCACCATGCCCGTGCCCGGGAGGCCCGAACCGTCGTTCAGGTTGCCCGTCTTCGTGTTGTTCTGACCGAAGTTGCCGGTCGAGTCCAGATAGTTATTGGCCTCGAGCAGCTTCGTGAGCGTGTCGCCGTTCTTCACCAGCTTCGAGTGATCGGTCGGCGACTGGCCGTGCTTGGCCGTCACGATGATGAGCGTCGACGAGTAGAGATTGCGCTGCTTCAGTTCCTGCACCACGCGGCCGAGCGAGTTGTCCAGGTACGTGATTGCAGCCGCGACCTGCGGGCCGGGCGTGAAGTCGGCGTCGAGATAGCCGCCCTGGTTTGCCACCGGCGACTTCTGCGCGACGCTGAGCGTCTGGAAGTTCGTGCCGAACATCGTGGGCACCGGCGCGCTCGTCTTGCCCGTCGAGTCGAGGCCGTCGATCTCGTTGATCAGCGCCTGCACGTGGATGTTGTCGAAGACTTCGGTATGCGTGTAGGTGTCGAGGTAATACGTGCCCGTCTTGGGGTCGATCGAGTTGATCTCGGTGCGCGCCAGATCGTCCACGCCCTTGCCCGAAGGACCGTTGACCCAGTCGTAGCCCCACGCATGCTTGTCCGCCCACGCGGTGCGCGCGCCGTGGATGTTCTGCTTGATGACTTCGAAGACCGTGTTCGTCTTGATGTAATTGTGCGGGTACACGGGCGTGCAAACGCCATTGACCTTCGCGTAGGGAATGGCTTGCGGATTGAACGCGCCGCCACCGTCGAGATGGGTCAGCGCGCCGCCGTTCTCGCCGTCGATGCCGGTCGTCTCGTCGAACACGACGTTCCAGCCTTGCGGGCCCTTGCAGTGCGAATCGAGCGGTGCGTAGAGCGTACGGTCATATGACACGTCATAGAAGAGGCCTGCGCTCTTCGGCGAGCCGCCCGTCACCAGCGCCGTGAGGCCCGGGAACGAGTCGGACAGATGCGGCGTATGGGCGTTCGTATAGGTCACGCCCGACTTCGCGAGCAGCGCGAGGTTGGGGCAGGCATTGCTGCCGATGCAACGCGTCACGTCCTGTTCATGCAGGCCGTCAAAACTGATGAGCAGGACGTGCTTCACATCCTTCATGTCGCCTGCGTAAGCCGTTGTGTGCACACCCGCAAGTGCCATGGCACCCGCGCCAACGACTGCGCCTAACCGCGACCACCGGGTCGTATTCTCCATCTTTCACCTCGTTTTTTGGTTTGCATTTGTGGGGAACTGCGAGGGACCTGCGCACAGCCCGAGCAATGTGGGGCTAGAAGGCGAATCTCTCGTGACGCCATGCTTTCATCTCGCCGTCAGTTGTTATCAGTTGTTGCAAGACGCGTTCGCCAGCGTGAGAGGTGAGGGTTTTCGCGGGTGTAAACTCCTGCATTCGAGCGTATGCCGTTCACTGTGCAGCGCTCGTTTGCAATGCTCGTCAAGAGTGAGTTCCATTCAGTCCATTCCGGGCATCACATCATCGAATTCAAAGGGAACGTCATGGCAAAGGATGAAATCGTCTGGGGTATCCTGGGTACGTCGAAGATCAACGACAAGGTCGTCGTGCCCATGCACCACGCACCGAAGTGCCGCGTAAAAGCGATTGCTTCGCGTTCAGCGCAGAAGGCCCAGGCGGCCGCGGCGAAGTACGGACTCGCGCACGCGTACGACAGTTACGAGGCGCTGCTGGCCGACCCCGAAATCGATGCGATCTATATACCGTTGCCCAATCATCTTCACGTGGAGTGGACGATCAAGGCCGTCGAGGCCGGCAAGCATGTGCTATGCGAAAAACCGATCGGGCTCGATGCGCAACAGGCACAGCGCTTGATCGCCGCGCGCGACAAGAGCGGTCGGTACATCCAGGAAGCCTTCATGGTGCGCACGCATCCGCAGTGGCTCAAGGTGCAGGCGTTGATCGAAGAGGGTGCGATAGGCGAATTGCGCGCGGTGACCGGTGGCTTTACCTACTTCAACACCAATGCGCAGGACATTCGCAACCATAGCGATATGGGTGGCGGCGGCTTGCTCGATATCGGCTGTTATCCGATCACGACCTCGCGCCTCATTCTCGGGCGTGAGCCGAAGCGCGTGGTCGCGCTGATGGAGCGCGACCCGTCGTTCGACGTGGACCGGCTTGGCTCCGTGCTGATGGATTTCGACGGCGTGCAAGCGAGTTTCTTTTACTCCACCCAGGTTCATCCTTACCAGCGCATGCAGTTTCACGGCACGACCGGGCGCATCGAGGTCGAGATCCCGTTCAACGCGCCGAATGACCGGCCGACGCGGCTGCTGTTGAGCCAGCAGGGAGAAGCGGATCGCTGGCTGGAGTTGCCGGTATGCGATCAGTACGGCGTGGCAGCGGCGGTTTTTGCCGAGGCGATTTTGAACGGCACGCCTCAGGCAATTGCGCTGGAAGACGCCAGCGCAAACATGCGCGTGATCGACGCCGTATTCCGTTCGGCCCGCTCGGGCGCGTGGGAAAGCATCGCTTGACGTCGAAGCGCCGCGGGTGGGTTCAACGGTTTTTGGCTTGACCCGCGCCCGCCTTGCGGCTCTTCACATGGTCGATGAACGCGCGCAGCTTGGGCATGATCTGGCGGCGGCTCGGATAGCAGAGAAATACGCCCGGCAGCATCGGCGCGTAGGCGTCGAGCACGCGCACGAGTTTGCCCGCTTTCACCGCGTCGGCAACCATCGGCTCGGGTAGCTGGGCGAGGCCGATGCCTTCGAGCGCGGCGCCCATCATGGTCGGGAAATCGCTGGCGATCAGCGGTCCGGAGACGGCGATCTCCATGGCGTGCCCGTGGTCGTCGAATGACCATGAAGCCAGCGCGCCGTTGGAGCGCCGCCAGCGCAAGCAGGCGTGCTCGCGCAGATCGTCCGTGTGGCGGGGTCGTTTGTTGGTGGAAAGATAGGCAGGACTACCGACGACGACGAGACGAAACGGCGGTGTCAGCGGCACCGCCACCATGTCGGCGGCCACCAGTTGGCCGAGCCGGATGCCGGCGTCGAAGCCTTCCGCCGCGAGATCGACCACCTCCTTGCTCACGGCGATTTCCACCTCCACTTCGGGATACGCCTGGCAGAACGAAGCGAGCAGCGGCTCCAGCAGCAACGGCACGACCGCGCGCGGCACGGAGAGCCGCAACAAACCCGTAGGGCGCTGGCCGAGGTCGCGTGCGACTTCGCTCGCGGCGACCAGTTCCTCGAAGGCGGGCTTGGCGCGCGAGAGAAACCGTTCGCCGGCCTCGGTCAGGCCGACGCTGCGCGTGGTGCGCACGAACAGCGCCGCGCCGATGCGTTCTTCGAGCACACGCACCGCCTGGCTGATGGCCGAAGGCGTCACCCCGAGGTCCGCTGCCGCCTTGCGAAAGCTGCGGTGCCTGGCAACGCTCAGGAACGCCTCCACGCCATCGAGCGCACCTTGCCGGACTGTGAAGTTCTGCTTCATAGCGCATCAACATTGTGATGAATAGTCGCTCGCGGGAATCGATGGTACACCTAACGTGCCAGCCGATGACGCGCGCAAAGCGCGTCGCGCGCAGGCAGGATCCACCGCGAAGTCCGGCATTCATCTGGAGAACCGTCGATGAGCACGCCCGCCGTTCCCGTTGGCATCATCCCGCCGCGCCCGGCCTGGCGCAGCCTGCGCTGGATTGCGCCGCTCACGTTGCTGTGGATTGCCGTGATGTACTGGCTGCCCGCGATTCCGGGCAGCGGTTTTCAAACCACGGCGCACCAGCTCGTGGCCCAGATGTTCATGGCGCTCGGATTGTGGCTCGGGCTCGAACGCACCGACCTGACGCTGAACCAGCGCCGCGCGACCTGGCTTGTGATTCTCATGGCGCATGCGCTTTGGTTTGCAGTCGTCTGGAGCGCGGCGATCCATGGCGTCTTTCGGCTGAGTGCCGTACCGCCGCCGCTGCCAATGCTGCCGTTGGCGATATTCCTGCCGGTGATGGTCGGCGCGCCGCTACTACTGTTGTCGAAGCGGGTCGGCCAAGTGCTCGACGCGATGCCGGCGGCCTGGCTCATCGCGCTGCAGTTTTACCGCGTGTTCGGCAGTTGGGCGATCGCAGCGTGGCTGCACGGCGCGATGGCCGGCGTGGACGCGTTGCCGGCGGGCACCGGCGACCTGCTGACCGGCCTGTTTGCCGTGCCGGCGGCCATCGCGGTGGCGAGCGGGACGGCGCAGGGGCGCAAGGCCGCCATCGCCTGGAACCTGTTTGGACTCGCCGATTTCGCCGTCGCCGTGACGCTGGGGATGATCACGGCGCCCGGCCGGTTCCAGTTGATCGCGCCGGATCTGCCGAGCCTCAACGCGGGCACCTGGCCGTACGTACTGACGCCCGCGTTCGTCGTGCCCAGTTCGATCCTGTTGCATGCGCTTTCGCTGCGGCAACTGTTCCGGCGTCGCGCCGCATGATCTCGCTCCGTTTCATCCACTCATCGCAACGCACCTTGCAGGAGGCAGCATGTCACCGGAATCGATTTTTCGTTTGCATCTCGCGCTAGGGTATGTCGCGTGGCTCCTTTGTTTTACCGTGTACGTCTGGCCCCGGCTCAAGTCGATGGACCCATTCGACGCACAGCGCGCGATCGCCACGCTGCACAGCTTCCGCTTCTTCGGGCTGGTCTTCATGCTGCCGGGCGTCGTGAGTCCCGATTTGCCCGCGAGCTTCGCCGTGCCCACCGGCTATGGGGACCTCGCAACGGGGGCGCTGGCCATGCTGGCGCTGCTCGCGGCGAGAAAGCGTCCCGTGTTCTGGTTCTTCGTCGTGGCGTTCAATCTCGTGGGCGCGGTGGATCTGGCTTTTGCCTACTACCACGCCATCCAGGCCGGCGTGCCTGTACACGCGGGAGAACTGGGCGCGACCTACGTGATTCCCGTGATCGTCGTGCCGCTGCTGGCGATTACGCATGGCGCCGCCTTTTATTTGCTGCTGCGTCCGCAGGGCAAGGCCGCCCGGGTGCTCGCCAACGCTTCGCGCACCTGAAAGGCAGGGCGGCGAATTCACTGGACAGAGGCCAGGCGGCGTTGCTTTAATAAGCAGCCGTTCATTCGCCAACGCAACCTGGTTCAGGAGACAACCCAGTGGACAAAGCCGCCGATCCGGTCTTGCAGGTGCTGCACCAGTACAAAGCCGCGGTACTGGCCAAAGACGTCGACGCGTTCGTCGCGCTCTACGACCCCGACATCCTGGCCTTCGACATGTGGGGCGCCTGGACGTACGAGGGCATCGCGTCATGGCGCAACATGGTGGAGGGCTGGTTCGGCTCGCTGGGCGCCGAGCGCGTGATCGTGGATTTCAGCGAGGCGCAGACCGTCGTCTCCCAGGACCTCGCCGTGGTCCACGCCTTCGTGACCTACAAAGCGGTCGCGGCGGACGGCGACGAATTGCGCTCGATGGACAATCGCATCACCGCAACGCTCAGGCAAACGGGCGAGGGCTGGAAGATCTTCCATCAGCATTCGTCCTCGCCGATCGATCCCGCGACGACGAAGGTCATTTTCAAACGTTAGTCGCTGCAAAGCAAAATGCCCGACACGCGGTCGGGCATTTCGATCGGAACATGACGGGCGCGTGCGGCCCGCCATGCCGTTACTGCTGCGCCTTGCCAGGCACCTGTTGTCCGCGCAACGAACAGCCCTTCGTTTCGATCACGAAGAAGAGTGCGATGGCGCCGACCGCGCACGCGGCCATCATGTAGTACGCCGGGACGAGCGGGCTGCCGGTCTTGTCCACGAGCCAGTCGCTCACGATCGGCGCGGTGCCGCCGAACAGCGAGGTCGAGACGTTGTAGGCAATCGCCATCCCCGCGTAACGCACTTGCGTCGGGAACATGGCCGGGAACATCGCCGAGATGGTCGCGAGCTGCGGCGCATAGAGCAGGCCGAGCACGGCGAAGCCGATCAGCGCGCCGGCCACGCCGTGGCGCATCAGCATGAACATCGGCACGGCGGCAACGAACAGCCCGACGAGCGAGAACCACCAGAGCGTCTTGCGGCCCACGTGATCGGAGAGCCGGCCCGCGAACGGCAGCAGGGCCATCATCGTGAGCATGCCGATGAGCGGAATGAGCAGCGACATGTTCTCGCTCACGCCCAGTTCCTTGTGCATGTACGTCGGCATATACGCGAGCAGCACGTAGTTCACGACATTGAGCGCAACCACGAGCCCGCCCAGCAGCACGAGCGGCACGCGATGCTCGCGCAGCAGCGTGCCCAGCGAAATGGCCGGGCGCTCCCGCTCCTGTTGCTCGAACTTCTCTTCCATCTCGCGGAACACGGGCGTGTCCTCGATGCGCGAACGCAGATAGAAGCCGATCAAGCCCAGCGGCGCCGCGACGAGGAACGGCAGGCGCCAGCCCCACGCATGCATCGCATCGTTGCCGAGCGCGAGCGACGCCGCGAGCATCAGCAAGGCGCCCAGCGAAAAGCCGGCCAGCGTGGCGAACTCGAGGAAACTCCCGCAGAAGCCGCGCCGCGCGTCGGGCGCGTATTCAGCCATGAAGGTCGCTGCCCCGCCATATTCGCCGCCGGTGGAGAAGCCCTGGATCATGCGCAAGACGATGAGCGCGGCCGGGGCGATCCAGCCGGCTTTCGCATAGGTCGGCAGCAGGCCCACGAGCAGCGTGGCGCCCGACATCAGCAGCACGGTCAGCGCGAGCACTTTCTTGCGCCCGAAGCGGTCGCCGAGCGGGCCCCAGAACAGGCCGCCGAGCGGGCGAATCAGAAATGAAATGGCGAAGGTGCCGAGCCCGAACAGCGTAGCGCTTGCCGTGCTGCCCGGAAACAGCGCCGCGGAGATATAGGCGAGCCCATAGGCGTAGATGCCATAGTCGAACCACTCGGTTGCGTTGCCGAGCGCGGCGGCGGTAATGGCGCGGCGTGGCAGTGTGTGCGCGCTGCCGGTGGGGGCGGCGTGCTGGTCGTGGTCGGGAGTCGACGTATCGTCCCATAGGGACCGGCCCGGCGTGGGGGAATGCCAAGTTTCGGCGAATCGCATAAGACGTCCTCTTGTCAGGAACCGCGGCCCGAATGGCGCGCTTGAGCGATCAAGTTAGTCCCGTCAATTTCTGTTTCCGATGTCATAGGACGATTTCGCATCGGGACTTTCCCTGCCTGCGCATCACGAGTACCCGTCGCGCGGGGGAAGTGGCGACTTTTGACCACTCTTTGGCTTCGCGCTCAATCATGCGGCAGCAACATTTGCCGTTTTTGTGGTGGTTGACCAGTCTCGCCGTTCGCCGGCGAGGGCTGTTGCTATGCACAAAAGTTGACTTCCGGCACACTGGAATCGGCCCAGGACTAACCCGAATGCAAGAAAGTATCAGTCTGCGGTCTGATTTTCAGTGGTGGATACGTGCCGCGGCGGGTAATTTTCAGTCATGGCGGCGCGCGGTCCGAGGGTAGGTCCAGCCTATGCGCGAGCAACCGTCGCAGAACAAGAAAAACCGTGCAGGAGGAGTCGAGATGCAAACCATTGGGGCAGCCACGACGCGCGCGAGCGCGCCTTGCGCCACACATTCCCAGCCTGACCTCGAACTGGTCGCCGTGCCGCGCGACGAGTCGTTCAAGGTCTGGTCGCACGGCTACCCCTATCGAACGGTGCGCTGGCACTTCCATCCCGAGTACGAAATCCACCTCATTACCTCGACCACGGGCAAGTATTTCGTGGGCGATTTCATCGGCAGCTTCGCGCCCGGCAATCTCGTGATGATCGGCCCGAACTTGCCGCACAACTGGGTAAGCAGCGTGCCGCACGACGAGCCGGTGGACGAACGTTGTCTCGTCCTCCAGTTCGATGCGGAATTCATCGCGCGCGCGATCGAGGCGTTTCCCGAATTCAGGCGCGTGGAAGGGCTGCTCGACGCGTCGCGCTGGGGGCTGCTGTTCACGCCGGCAACGGGCGCGGCCGCCGAGCCGATCCTGCGCGAGATGCTGGGCGCACAGGGCATGCGGCGCGTCACGCTCTTCATCGACCTGCTCGATCTGCTCGTGCAAAGCGAGGAGCCCGCGGCGCTCGCCAGCGAGGCGTATCGGGCCGACCCGGCCCGCTATGCGGGCACGCGCATCAATCACGTGCTCGCCTTCATCGGCAAGAATCTCTCCCAGGAGCTGCGCGAAACGGAGCTGGCGGAACTGGCCGGGCAGAGCGTAAGCGCGTTTTCGCGCTATTTCCGCCGCCATACGGGCGTGTCGTTCGTCCGCTACGTGAACCAGCTGCGCATCAATCTGGCGTGCCAGCTACTGATGTCGGGCGAACTGAACATCACGGACATCTGCTATCAGGTGGGCTTCAACAACCTCTCGAATTTCAACCGCCAGTTCCTGTTGATCAAGGAAATGTCGCCGTCGCGCTGGCGCTCGTATCAGCGGCTCAACGCCGCGAGCGCGGCCAGCAAGAGCGAAGCCGTGTACGGCGCGCCCGCGATCGGCTAGCGGATCGCCCAGCAAGACACTTTCAAACGCAGTGCGCATGTCAGGTATTGCGCAGGACGAACTCACACGTTCACCAGGCAGCACGACAGCACCGGCAACCCTACCCGGCATTCAACCAAAAAACGGAGACACCCAATGACCCGACTTCACACCCAACTGATCGGCGCCGCCGCACTCAGTCTCGCCCTTGCGGGCATCACGTCGGCTTGCGCCGCGCCGAGCGGCACGGTCGCGTTCCTGATGCCCGACCAGGCCTCCACGCGCTACGAGCAGCACGATTTCCCCGGTTTCAAGGCCGAAATGGGCAAGCTCTGCCCCGACTGCAAGGTGCTCTACCAGAACGCGAATGCCGATGCCTCGCAGCAGCAGCAACAGTTCAATTCGGTGATCGCGCAGGGCGCGAAGGTCATCGTGCTCGATCCGGTGGACTCCACGGCCGCAGCTTCGCTCGTGCATATGGCGCAGAGCCAGGGCATCAAGGTCATCGCGTATGACCGGCCCGTGCCGTCCACGCCGGCCGATTACTACGTTTCATTCGACAACGAGGAAATCGGCAAGTCCATCGCCCAGTCGCTCGTGCAGCATCTGAAAGAGTCGGGCGTGGCCGGGAGCAAGGGCGGCGTGCTCGAAGTGAACGGCTCGCCGACCGACGCCGCCGCGGGGCTCATCAAGAAGGGCATTCACGAAGGGCTGCAGGGCAGCGGCTACAAGACGCTCTCCGAGTACGACACGCCGGAGTGGGCGCCGCCCAAGGCGCAGCAGTGGGTGAGCGGGCAGGTCACGCGCTTCGGGCCGCAGATCGTGGGCGTCGTGGCCGCCAACGACGGCACGGCGGGCGGCACCATCGCGGCCTTCAAGGCGGCGGGCATGAATCCGGTGCCGCCGGTCACGGGTAACGACGCGACCACGGCGGGCCTGCAACTGATCATCGCGGGCGACCAGTACAACACGATCCTCAAGCCCAGCGAGATCGTGGCGGGTGCGGCGGCCAAGGTGGCCGTGGGCTTCCTCGACGGCAAGCCCGTGAAGGGCGAGACGACGCTCTTCAAGACGCCCACGCAACTGTTCAAGCCGGCCGTCATCACGCAGAAGAACATCAAGGCCGAGGTGGTGGACAAGGGCTTCGCGAAAGCGTCGGACCTGTGCACGGGCCGTTACGCCGACGGCTGCAAGAAGCTCGGCATCGGCGGCTGATACGCATGGCTGGGCCCGGCGCGCGCCGGGCCCTGAGAGCAACGAAGAGGTACCCATTTCATGACTGACGAATCAACGAACCGCGCAACGAACCGCGCCACGGCACACGGCGCGCCCGGCGAGCTGGTGCTGAGCCTGCGCGGCGTCTCGAAGCACTTCGGCGCGGTTTCGGCCCTCACGGATATCGAGCTCGACGTGCATGCGGGCGAGGTGGTCGCCCTCGTCGGCGACAACGGCGCGGGCAAATCGACGCTCGTGAAGATTCTGGCGGGCGTGCACCAGCCGAGCGCCGGGACGATCACGTTTCGCGGCCAGCCGGTGAACCTGTCCGATCCGGGCACGGCCCTCGACCTGGGGATCGCGACGGTGTTCCAGGACCTCGCGCTGTGCGAGAACCTCGACGTCGTGGCGAACATCTTCCTCGGCCGCGAGTTGAGCCCGTACCGGCTCGACGAGGTCACGATGGAAGTGAAGGCCTGGACGCTCCTCAACGAGCTTTCGGCGCGCATTCCCAGCGTGCGCGACGTGGTCGCCTCGCTCTCGGGCGGCCAGCGCCAGACCGTGGCGATCGCGCGCTCGCTGCTGCTCGACCCGAAACTCATCATGCTCGACGAACCGACCGCCGCGCTCGGCGTGGCCCAGACCGCCGAGGTGCTGAACCTGATCGAGCGCGTGCGCGACCGCGGCCACGCCGTCATCATGATCAGCCACAACATGGAAGACGTGCGCGCCGTGGCCGACCGCATCGTCGTGCTGCGCCTCGGCCGTAACAACGGGATCTTTTATCCCGACTCCTCCAACGCCGAACTCGTGGCGGCGATCACCGGGGCGACCGAAAACGCGGTGTCGCGCCGCGCGGGCCGCCGCCAGGCGCAACAGGACGTGCAATGAAAGGAACGATCATGAGCAAGACTATCCATGGCGCTCCGCAGCCTGAAAACCCGGACGCCCCAAAGGCCGATTCAAAGCCCGATGCGAAGCCATCCACGCTGCTAGACCGCAGCGACGTGCGCGTGAAGCATGCGAGCGGAATCGGCGAGAGCGTGTCCGCATTCGTCGACCGCGTGCGCTCGGGCGACCTCGGCTCGCTCCCGGTCATCGCGGGGCTCGTGATCATCTGGACGGTGTTCACGAGCCTGAACCCCGTGTTTCTCTCCGCCGACAACCTCGTGAACATGCTGTTCGACTGCTCGACGGTCGGCGTCATTTCGCTCGGCATCGTCTGCGTGCTGCTGCTCGGGCAGATCGATCTCTCGGTGGGCTCGATGAGCGGCTTCGCCTCGGCGCTGGTCGGCACATTGTGGGTCAACGACGGCTGGCCCGTGCTGCTCGCCATCGTTGCCGCGATCGCGGTGGGCGCGGTGATCGGCGCGCTGTATGCGCTGCTGCTCAACTGGATCGGCATGCCAAGTTTCGTCTCGACGCTCGCGGGGCTGCTCGCCATCCTCGGCATGCAGCTCTATGTGCTCGGCTCGACGGGGTCGATCAATTTGCCCTACGGCTCGGCGATGGTGAACTTCGGACAACTGATGGTGATCCCGCCGGTCGTCTCACACGTGATCGCGCTGCTGCCCGGTATCGTGCTCCTGCTGCTCGGCCTGCGCACGCGCACGCGCCGCCATGCGGCCAGGCTTTCGGCGCCTTCGGTCGCAGGCCTGCTCGGGCGCGCCGCGGCGCTGACCGTGTTCTTCGAAATCGTCGTGGCCTATCTCAACCGCGGGCGTGGCGTGCCGCTGATGTTCGGCCTCTTTCTGGGTCTCGCGGTCGTCATGCAGTACGCGCTCACGCGCACGCGCTGGGGCCGTTCGATGCACGCCGTGGGCGGCAATCACGAAGCCGCGCGGCGCGCGGGTATCAAGGTCGGCGCGATCTATACGAGCGCCTTCGTGCTGTGCGCGAGCCTCGCCGCCATCGGCGGCGTGCTGACGGCGGCGCGCCTTGCTTCGGCGAGCCAGCAGGCCGGCACCGGCGACGTCAACCTCAACGCCATCGCGGCGGCCGTGATCGGCGGCACGAGCCTGTTCGGCGGGCGCGGCAGCGCATGGTCGGCCGTGCTCGGCATCATCGTGATCCAGTCGATTGCGAGCGGTCTGACGCTGCTGAACCTGTCGTCGTCGCTGCGCTTCATGATTACCGGCGCCGTGCTGGCCATTGCGGTGATCGTCGATTCGCTCGCCCGCCAGTCGCGTGTTTCGCACGGCCGCGCCTAAGGCGTTCGAACCTGATTCAAGGAGAAAGTCACCCATGTCTGAATCGATCAAGGGAAAGGTCGCCGCCATTACGGGCGCGGCGTCCGGCATCGGCTTCGCGTGCGTGCGCGCGCTCGTGGACGAAGGCGCGAAAGTCGTGCTGATCGACCGCGCAGCGGACCGGCTCGCGAAATGTTGCGCGGAGCTCGGGCCCAACGCGCTGCCGCTCGCCATGGACCTGCTCAACCCCGCGGACTATCCGACGATGCTGCCAAGGATCCTCGATCTCGCCGGCGGGCTCGATATCTTCCACGCCAACGCGGGCGCGTATGTCGGCGGCGAGGTGGCGAACGGCAATCCCGACGAGTGGGACCGCATGCTCAACCTGAACATCAACGCCGCGTTTCGCTCGGTGCATGCGGTGCTGCCGCACATGATCGCGCAGAAGTCGGGCGACATCATTTTCACGAGTTCGGTGGCGGGCGTCGTGCCGGTGGTGTGGGAGCCCATTTACACGGCCTCGAAGTTCGCGGTGCAGGCCTTTACGCACACCGTGCGCCGCCAGGTCGCGAAGCACGGCGTGCGCGTGGGCGCGGTGCTGCCGGGCCCCGTGGTCACGGCCTTGCTCGACGACTGGCCCAAGGCGAAGATGGACGAAGCGCTGGCCCAGGGCAGTCTCATGCAGCCGAAAGAAGTGGCCGATTCCGTGGTATTCATGCTCACGCGGCCGCGCAACGTCACCATTCGCGACCTCGTGATCCTGCCGAACAGTGTCGATCTGTAAACCCACAGTCAACCAGCCATGACCTCAAATCACCAGGCCGGCGGCGCACGCCATACCGTCGGCGTCGATGTGGGCACGGGCAGCGCCCGCGCCGGCATTTTCGATTCCGCCGGACGCATGCTGGCGTCGGCGAAACACGACATCAGCGTGTTTCACGAGAGCGGCGCCATCGTCGAGCAATCGAGCACGCAGATCTGGAACGCCGTGTGCCAGGCGGTGAAGGACGCGCTCGCGCAGGCCGCGATCTCGCCGGAGCAGATCGCCGGGATCGGCTTCGACGCCACCTGTTCGCTCGTCGTGCTGGGCGAGGGCGGCACGCCGCTGCCCGTTGGCCCGTCCGAGGTGGCCGAGCGCGACATCATCGTGTGGATGGACCATCGCGCCGTGGAGCAGGCCGAGCGCATCAACGCCACGGGCCACGATGTGCTGCGCTTCGTGGGCGGCAAGATCTCTCCCGAGATGGAGACGCCCAAGCTACTGTGGCTGCTGGAAAACCGGCCCGAGGTGTTCGCCGCGGCCTGGCAGTTCTTCGACCTGACCGACTTCCTCACGTGGCGCGCCACGGGCGATCTTTCGCGCTCCACCTGCACCGTGACCTGCAAGTGGACCTATCTCGCGCACGAGCAGCGCTGGGACGAGAGCTACTTCCGCACCGTGGGTCTCGGCGTGCTTGCCGACGAAGGCTTCGCGCGCATCGGCCGCACGATCGTCGAGCCGGGCACGCCGCTCGGCAGCGGGCTCACGCCCGAGGCCGCCGCGCAGCTCGGCCTGCGCGCGGGCACCGCCGTCGCGACGGGCGTGATCGACGCGCACGCGGGCGGCATCGGCACGGTCGGCGCGCAAGGGCAGCCCGAGGCGTGCCTCGCGTATGTGTTCGGCACCTCGTCATGCACGATGACGACCACGCGCGACCCCGTGTTCGTGCCCGGCGTGTGGGGGCCGTACTACGCGGCGATGGTGCCCGGTGCGTGGCTCAACGAAGGCGGGCAGTCGGTGGCGGGCGCGGCGATCGAGCGCTTGCTCACGATGCATCCGCTCGCTGCAGAAGCCGCGAGCCGCGCGGCGAGCGAAGGCCAGTCGCTGCCGACGATGCTTGCCGGGCTGGCGGTTCAGGCTGCGCAGGGTGAATCGGGCGCGGTGCGCCTCGCGCACGATGCAGGCCTGCATGTCGTGCCGGAATTCCTCGGCAACCGCGCGCCGTTCGCCGATCCGCACGCGCGGGCCGTCATCGCGGGACTCGGCATGGAGACGGACATGGAGAGCCTCGTCGCGCTCTATGTCGCGGGCATCGGCAGTATCGGCTATGGGCTGCGGCAGATCATCGAGGTGCAGGCCCAGGCGGGCGCGCCGATCGAGCAGGTCGTGATCAGCGGCGGTGCAGGCAGGCTCGACCTCGTGCGCCAGCTGCTCGCGGACGCAACGGGCAAGCCCGTGCTGGCCACCCACGCCGAGGAGCCCGTCCTGCTGGGCGCGGCCATGCTGGGCGCCGTGGCTGGCGGGCTATACGAAAACGCGCGCGAGGCGATGGCCGCGATGTCGCAAATCAGCAAGGTCTACGCGCCGGCCACAGGCGAGATCGCGGCGCTGCACGAAGCGCGTTTCCGCGCCTTCACGCAGTTGCAGGACGTGGCGCGCGCGATCCGATAATGGCCTGATTGGTAGCTAGTGGCTCAGGCCGCCTCGCCGCTGCGCTGCGCGAGCGCGGCGGCAGCCTGACTCTGCGCGAGATGGCGCAGCAGCTTCGTCACCATCACGACGACGGTGAGCGCGAGCAGCACGAAGAACACCGCGAGCGGCGTGAGCACGTGCACGGAGACAAAGCCGGCCAGCCCCATCATCGCCGAGGAAACGAGCAGCAGCGCGCAGCCGAGAATCGCGCTCGTCAAGCCCGCGATATGCGGGAACAGCGAATTGCCCTTGGCCATCAGCGTGGGGTACATCGCACCCGCGCACAGACCCATCACGAGTACCGGAACGGCGAGCGTCCACACGCGCAGGCCCACCGTGAGCGCGAGCACGAGCATCGCGATCGACGCGCCCGCCATCACGCGCGCCCCCACACGCAGACGTTGCTCCGGGGTAGGCAGGCGCGGGCCGTGGAGCCGGTTCGAGAGGCCGCCCAGGAAATACATCAGGCCGATGCCGAGCGCGAGATAGCCGAAGAAGGTGGGCGGCCGGTGCAGCGTGTTCTGCACCATGAACGGCCCGACGACGTTGAAGACGAGCAGGATGCTGTAGCACAGGCCCTGGGCGAGAAAGCAGCTCTGGAACACCGGGCTCGCGAGCACCTTGCCCGCGTTCGCGATGAGCGTGCGCGGCTCCAGCCGCACCGGTTGCCGCAAGGTCTCGCGAAAGCGCCACAGCAGCGCCCACATCACCAGCGAATACAGGAGCAGGAACACGAGGCAGGCCTTCCAGCCGAACAGCTCCTGCAGATGCGCGCCGATCACGGGCGCGATGATCGGCGCGAGCCCCCACGTAATCGACATGTAGGTGAACGCGTGCATGAGCGCGGTGCCCACGAACGAGTCGGTGATGATGGCTTTGGCGAGCAGATTGGTCGCGGCGATGCCGAAGCCCTGCAGGCAGCGTGCAAGGACGAAGGTTTCCAGATTCGGCGCGGCCAGCGAGAGCAGACAGCCGAGCGTATAGATCACGAGCCCGAAGGCCAGCACGCGCTTGCGCCCGAGGGCGTCGGAAATCGGCCCGAAGATGAGCTGGCCGAACGCGTAGGCGGCGAGATAAACGGACACGCTCGACTGGATCGCCTGCGGCGACGTCGCAAAGTAGCGCGCCATGGCCGGCAGTGCGGGCACGTAGATGTCGATGGCGAGCTGTCCGGCGGAGGCGAACAGGCAGATCAGGAACAGCAGGAAGCGCGGCGAGTTCGCCGGGCGTGCGGCGGTGGCTGGACGTTCGGGCAGATCGTGGGTCATGACAGCGTGAGAAGGGCGGATTCCGGTGCGGCGGCGCGGGAGCGGCCGGGCTGCCTGTTCGGAAAGCGCGTTCGGATCACGAACACAGCGTCCGGCGCGGCGGCGTAGGCGCGTATTGTGCCCGTTATCGCCGACTTCCGTGCGACGCCCCTCTCAGGCGCGGCGCTTGCTGGGCATCCGCATATCTCGCCCTGGATATCCCCCGGAGTGCCGACATGCCAGAGAAAAGGCCGAAAGAGGCCGCGCGCCGCCCGACTAGTGCGGAAGACTACGAAGTCTTCTGCGGCGAGCAGATCGACGGCGCGGGCCGCTACTACGGATTGCTGCGGATTCGCCGCAAGACCGATGGGCGGCTCATCTATCCGTTCGACGGCTGTCCGCGTCCGGGGCCGTGCGCAACGGGGCCGCTGGCAAGGCAACAGGCACTGACGCTCGCCGATGAGCTGATTCGCGCGGACATCGCGATGCCCGAAGGGTGAGCCGGCCCTGCATGCCGAAGGCGGAGCATGCCCAGGCTCAAAGCGCAAACACTTCGTGCACCGAACTCTGAAACACGCCGCCATTCATCGGGCCGCCGCCCGCCACATGAATCGCATCGCCCACGACCGCCGCGCCCATGCCATGACGCGGCGTGAGCATGGGCGCATAGGCCTGCCATGAATCGCTAGCCGGATCGTAGCCCTCGTTCTGCCCGAAGACGCGCCGCGTGCCTTCCCCACCCATGCAGAAGAACCGCCCCCGCCACGCCGCGCCGCCGTGACCGGAGCGCGGTGTGGGCATGGGCGCGCGTTCTTCCCAGGCGTCGCGCTTCGCGTCGTAGGCCACGTGCATGCCGGTGTTGAAGTCGAACGTATCCATGCGGCCGCCGGCCACGAGGATCCAGCCCGCGAGCGAGACGGCCGCCGTGTGGTCGCGCGGACCGGGAATGGGCGCGAGCGTCTTCCAGCTGTCGCTCTGCGGGTCGTACGCCTCGTGCCAGTCCACCGAGCGCGTGTCGCGGCCACCGATCGCGTGCAGCAGGCCGTCGTGCGCCACGACGGAAATCGCGCCGCGCGAGCCGCGCGAAAGCGGGTGGATCGCGTGCCAGCGGTCGTCGGCCACGACATAGGCGTAGCAGTCGGGCACGGCGATGCGGTTCTGCTCGACGAAGCCGCCCATCGCATAGACCACACCGTCGAGCGCCGCCACGCCGATATGATTCGCGCCGCGCGGAACGGGCGCGGCGTTGCGCCAGGCGCCGAGCGCCGCATCGAATACGTGGTGATAGGCTCGCGCGACCTGGCCCGCGCCATAGCCGCCGATCACGTGCATGCGCTCGCCCTCGCTCGTCGCCCACGCCATTTCGCTGCGCGGCAATGGCAAGGGCGCGGCCGTGGCCCACGCGCCTTGCGGCGTGGCGCGCGGCGCGCTCGAGTAAAAGAAGCGCTGCGTGAACGCTGCGGGCGGCAGCTGCGTGGCATTGGGGTCGCGCAGGCTCGCGTACAGTCCGCCGCGCTGGGCCGTCTGCATCGCTTGCGGGTCTTCGGGCATGGCCTGCATGTCCTCCGCAGCCATCGCGCCACGCTGCTCGTACCAGGCGGTGCTGCCCGCGGCGAGGCTCAGTTCGAGGAAGCGGCGACGGGAAAGCGGCATGGCGAACCTCGCGGAGGTGGGCGGGAGGCGGGACGGCATCGAGCGCGCTTTTTCCGGCGCTTTTCTCACTCGCGCGGCGCGCAGTGGACACGGTACTCGCTTACGCTGTCGCCCACCTTGCGTGAGTGTGCATGCCCGATTGAGGGCGCGATCGTCTCCGCGTCGCCACGCTGCATCGTCGGGCGTGTCGAGAATTTCATTTCGCGACGGGCCGGTCGGGGAGAATTGGATACTCCGCCATTTGGAGAATCCGCTTAATTTTGGAACCATTTTTTAGCGCCCGACGCGTAGCATTTTTCGAAATTCCGTTGTGCGAGAAACGAAGATGAGCGAGAAGGGCGATTTGCGTTACTTTGACTATGCCGCGACCACCCCGGCGGACCCGCGGGTGATCGAGGCGATGTTCGGCTGTCTGGGCATGGAAGGCGACTTCGGCAACCCTGCCTCCAGCTCGCATGGCGCGGGCCAGCGGGCGCGGCGGCTCGTCGAGCAGGCGCGCAAGGACGTGGCGGCGCTCATCGGCGCCGATGCAGAAGAGATCGTCTGGACGTCCGGCGCGACCGAGTCGAACAATCTCGCGCTCAAGGGCTATGCGGACCGCGCGACGCAAAAGCGCCATCTCATCACGAGCCAGCTCGAGCACAAGGCCATTCTCGATACGATGACGAGTCTCGAAGCGCGCGGCATGACCGTCACGCGGCTCGCACCGGACGTGCACGGCGAAATCACGGCGCAGGCCGTGGCCGCAGCGCTCACGCCCGACACCGGGCTCGTCTCGCTCATGCTGGTCAACAACGAGCTGGGCACGCTCACGGACGTCGCGGCGATTGGGCGCGTGGTGCATGCCGCCGGCGCGCTGCTGCACGTCGATGCGGCGCAGGCGCTCGGCAAGACGCCCATCGACGTGAAGGCGATGGGCATCGACCTCCTTTCGATGTCGGCGCACAAGGTGTACGGGCCGAAGGGCATCGGTGCGATCTACGTGAGCCGTGAGGCGTTCGAGCGCATCGCGCCGCAAATGCATGGCGGCGGCCACGAGCGCGGTCTGCGCTCGGGCACGCTGGCCACGCATCAGATCGTCGGCATGGGCGTGGCGTGCGTGATTGCGCGCGAAGCGCTGCAAGCGGACAGCGAGCGCATTGCGCGGCTGGGCGAGCGCCTGCTGGCCGAAGTGCTCGCGTTGCCGGGCGTCACGCTCAACGCCGCGCGCGCGCAGCGCATTCCCCACACGCTGAGCCTCACGATCGATCTGCCGGGCTTCTTCCCGTTCCTGCTGACCGGCGACCTCGCGATCTCGTCGACTTCGGCCTGCAACTCGGCGGCGGGCACGCCGTCGCACGTGCTCACGGCCATCGGGGTTGGCGAAGAGGCGGCAAATCGCACGGTGCGCCTGAGCCTCGGGCGCTTCACGAAGCCGGAAGACGTCGATTTCGCGGTGGACTGCATTCGTCGCGCCGTGGCGCCGTGTCTGCCGGCCGCTGTGCCCGCCTGAGCCTGACGGACAAGGTCACGATGAACACCGAAACCCGATGATCGTTTCACTCGTACTCGGCGCCATGATCGGCGCGATGCTGGGACTCACGGGCGCGGGCGGCGGTATTCTGGCCGTGCCGGCCATCGTGGTGGGAATGGGCTGGCCCATGCAGCAGGCCACGCCGGTCGCCTTGATCGCCGTGGCGAGCAGCGCCGGGATCGGCGCGCTCGAGGCCTTCCGCAAGCGTCTCGTGCGCTATCGCGCGGCGTTCTGCATGGCGCTCGCGGGCGTGCCGACCACGTGGCTCGGCGTGCGCCTCGCGCAAGCCATGCCGCAGCGCCTGCTGCTCGCGCTCTTTGCCGGCGTGATGCTGTTCGTGGCGGTGCGGCTGCTGCGTCAGACCATCGGGAAAAAGCGCGCGCTGCCCGAAGCGTCGCCGCTTTGCGTGGGCCGCGTCAATCCCGACACCGGCCGACTCGTGTGGTCGAAGGCGACGGCGCTCGCGCTGGCCTCGACCGGCGCGTTGACGGGTCTGATGACGGGCCTGCTCGGCGTGGGCGGCGGCTTTATCATCGTGCCCATGCTGCGCAAGCTCACGAATATTTCCATGCACGGCATCGTCGCGACGTCGCTGATGGTCATCGCACTAGTGGGCTCCGGCGGCGTGGCGGCGACGGTGCTGCACGGCGTGCCGCTGCGGCTCGACCTCACGCTGTGGTTCAGCGTCGCGACCGTCGCCGGCATGATGCTGGGGCGTCACGTTTCGCACCGCGTTTCCTCGCGGCATACGCAGATGGGCTTCGCCGCCATTCTGGTGTGCGTGGCGTGCGGCATGCTCGCCAAGGTGGCACTCGGCTACTGAGCCTTGCGCTCGATTCGCGCTCAACCGGCCTCGGCGAGAAAGACGCGGATTTCGTCGGCGAGCCAGTCGCGCACGGCGCGCACCTTGGGGTCGTCGCGGCTGCCGATGCGATAGACGAGGTCATGGCCGCGCTCGGACTCGAGACGCAACTGCGGGAACGGCGCGACGAGCCGGCCGGCCGCGATGTCATCCGCCACGATCACACTGCGCCCCAGCGCGACACCTTCTCCGCGGATCGCCGCCTCGATTGCGAGGCTCCCATGGCTGTAGGCCGTGCCGCGATCGCTGCGCACGCCGCTCAATCCCGCCAGCGCCAGCCATTGTTCCCAGTTCGCGAGCATGCCGCCCTCGTGCAGCAAGGTGCAGCGCGCGAGGCTCTCGACCGATGCCATGCCGCCCATCTTCGCTCGATAGTCAGCACTGCAAACCGGCGTCACGGTTTCGTCGAGAATGCGCTCGGCCAGCACGCGCGGATAGCGTCCGCTGCCGTAGCGAATCGCTACGTCGACATCCGAGTCGTTGAGATCGACGTATTTGTCGGTCACGTCGAGGTGGACGTCGAGTTCCGGATGGCGGGCCTTGAGGCGATGCAGGCGCGGCGCCAGCCAGCGGTTCGCAAAGGACACGCTGGCGTTGATCTTCAGGCGCGTGACGCTGTCGTGCGTGCGCAGGCGCTCGGACTCCTTGGTCAGTTCGGCGAGCGCGTGGTTCACGGCCAGCAGGAACTCGGCGCCCGCCTCGGTCAGGACGATCCGACGCGTGAGGCGCTGGAACAGCGCCACGCCCAGATGGCTTTCGAGCGTCTTGATGTGCCGGCTCACGGCGCCATGCGTGACGTGCAGCTCGTGCGCCGCCAGCGTCATGCTGAGGAGCCGCCCGGTGGCTTCGAAGGCGCGCAGGGTTTGCAGCGGGGGAAGGCGGTCGAACATGGAGCCGGGTAGGTGCGTCACGTGTGAGTTTTGCTCACGCATTATATGACGACAAATGGTTTGTCAGCCACGTTGACGGGCTTCAATATGGGCACAAAGCCGCAGGACGTAACGTAACCCGTGTTATGCCCGCGGCGCATTCCTGACAGTTGGCATTTTCCGCATTGCGTCGCTCATCATGGATCTTCTGCTTTTCAAGCTCGTCTTTACGCCGTTGTTGCTGTTGGCCGCCAGTCTCGCCGCTCGCCGCTGGGGCGAAGCGGTCGGCGGGTTGCTCGTGGGGCTGCCGCTCACCTCGGGGCCGGTCTCGGTTTTTCTCGCGCTGGAGCACGGACCGGCGTTCGCCGCGCAAGCGACGGCGGGTTCGCTCGTCGCAACGGCTGCGCAGGCGGCGTTTTGCGTCGTCTATTGCCGGCTCGCGGCGCGCGGGTGGAAGGTGGCGCTAGCGGGCGCAGGCGCCACGTTCGCCCTCGTGGCCCTCGTGCTGCAATGGGGCGCGCTGCCTACGCATGGTCTTTATCTGTTCGCCATTCTGGCCATTGCTCTTGCGCTCAACCTGATTCCCAACAAGCCGGCAAGAACGGTGCGCCTCACGCCGCCGTGGTGGGATTTGCCGTCGCGCATGGTGCTCATCGCCGGTCTCGTGGTGAGCGTGACACTGATCGCGCCTTACGTCGGACCCGAGGCGAGCGGCGTGCTCGCGTCGTTCCCGTTCATGGCGATCATCCTCGCGGTGTTCGCGCACCGCCTGATCGGTCATGAGGCAGCGCAGCAACTGATGCGCGGCATGACCACGGGACTGCTGGGTTTCGCGTCGTTCTTCTTCGTGCTGAGCCTCACGCTCACGCACTGGAATCTGCTGGCGGCCTACGGGACCGCGATTCTCTGCGTGCTCACGATCCAGGCGATTTCCCTGTATCGCATGCGCCTGCCGACGCCGTGCCTGCACGGCAAGTCCAAGCCCGAAGGCAGCGCGCCGTAACGGCCGGCTTTACATCCGGCGGGCCTGGATGGGCCGCGCCGCGCGTGCTGCGCCGCATCGCGGGAAGTTGGCTGCGGGCCGCGCCAACGACTCGACGCCCACGGCGGATGGCCTACACTACAGAACCGGCGGATGCGGCCGTTTCCGCACCGTCGGCCCGCCATGGCGCACCTCTTCTTCGCAGCTTCGATTCAGCGGCACGTCGCGACGCCCGAGCGCGAGATCGACGCGCACACGCTTCGCGAAGCGTTCGATGCCGTGTTTGCCGAGCAGCCTCGTTTGCGCGGCTATATCCTCGACGATCAGGGCGCGTTGCGTAAGCATCTGGCGGTGTTCGTGGACGGCGTTCGCCTGCGCGACCGGGAGCATTTGAGCGACGTGCTCGGCGAGCAGAGCCGGGTGTACGTCGTGCAGGCGCTGTCCGGCGGATGAGCCGCCGCTTTGCATGGGACCAGAGCGCTGACTCTGGCTCGACAGGAGGGCACACGAGATGAGCGATCGACTGCTGATCGCAACCCGCAAGGGGTTGTTCGTACTGCAAGCCGATGGAGTGGGCGGCTGGACAATCGGCGAACCCGAATTCGTCGGCGAGCCGGTGAGCATGGTGATGCCCGACGCGCGCGACGGCTCGCTCTATGCCGCACTCAACCTGGGCCACTTCGGCGTGAAGCTGCATCGCCGGCGTGCGGGCGTGGCGGACTGGGAAGAATGCGCGGTGCCCGTCTATCCGCCCCAGCCTGCGGAGGAGCTTGCGGCCAGCGAGCCGGACGCATTGGGCCGGCTGCCCGCGCCGTGGTCGCTCCAGCAGATCTGGTCGCTCGAACCGGGCGGCGCGGACGAGCCGGGCGTGCTGTGGGCGGGCACGATCCCTGGCGGCCTGTTCCGCTCCGCCGACGGCGGCGACAGCTGGGAACTCAACCGGCCGCTGTGGGACCGCCCGGAGCGGCGCGAATGGGCGGGCGGCGGCTACGACGCGCCGGGCATTCACTCGGTGATTGTCGATCCACGCGACAGCCAGCATGTGACGGTGGGCGTGTCGTGCGGCGGCGTCTGGCAGACCGGCGACGGCGGCGCGAGCTGGCGTCTCACGGCCGAGGGCATGGAAGCCGACTACATGCCACCCGAGCGGCGCGGCGAGCCCAACGCGCAGGACCCGCACCGCGTGGTGCAATGCGCGGCGAATCCGGATGTGCTGTGGACCCAGCATCACTGCGCGATCTTCCGCTCGACCGATGGCGCGGCCCACTGGCGGCGCATCGAAGCGCAGCCGTCGAGCTTCGGTTTCGCGGTCGTGGTGCATCCGCGCGAGCCCGATACCGCGTGGTTCGTGCCGGCCCAAAAAGACCAGTACCGCGTTCCTGTGGATGGCCGGTTCGTCGTCACGCGCACGCGCGACGGCGGGCGCACCTTCGAGCGCTTGTCGAACGGCTTGCCGGCGGCCCCGGCGTACGACCTCGTGTACCGGCATGGACTCGATATCGACGACTCCGGCACGCGCCTCGCCATGGGCTCGACCACGGGCGCGCTCTGGACCTCGGACGACGGCGGCGAAAACTGGCAACTCGTTTCGGCGCACTTGCCGCCGGTGTATTGCGTGCGGTTCGGGTGACGGTGAGCGGGCGCATCCGAACCCGCCTCGCTACGCGCGCAGCGAACAGTTGGGGCTGTCCCACGCCGTGATGTCGTCGAGCAGATCGTCGCGCGTCATCGCTCCCGCCGCTTCACCTTCGACGTCGCGCCCGTATACAGCCGAAGTCAGCGCCGCCGTCGGCTGGATACACCCATCGCCGTGATCGAACAGACAGCTCGCCAGCGCGATTGAGTCACACCCGCTGAGCGCCATTAGCTACCGATTTCCCTATCGCGCATTCGAATCTCAAAAAAGAGAAGGAATCCTATTTGATGATGCCAGGCAAAAGTGCCGGAAATTTCATATGGAGTCGGGTCTTTGCGATTGACGGACTGTGGGAGCAGTCCTAGATTTTTCGCTCGATAGCTGCGGACGCAACGATTTTGTTTTTTCGTTCCTTTCAACCGCACAGGAAAGCGTCGAATGAATGCTCTCTCGAAGAATTTTACCGATGCGCTGCGTCACCCGAGCGTGCGCCTGACCCAGCATTTCAGGCTGTGGATCGGCAAGCAGGAGAATGATCTCGATGTGCTCGACTTCAAGGTGCGCGGCGGATTCTGCAAGGACTACGTCGTCATTGTCACGGTCACGTCTGCGCGCCTCGACATTGACGGCAAGGACTACGTCGGGCGGCGCGCGGGCCTGCAGGTCGACGAGCGCGCCGCGGTGCCCTCGGCGAGCTGGACGACGCCCGTCGATCATGCGGGGGCCACCTTCAATGGGGTGGTGACGCGCTGGAAGCGTATCCGCACAAGCCGCGACGAGGCGGCCTACGAGCTGCGCATCGAGCCGCGCTTTGCCGCGCTCGGCAAGCGCATGGTCCACTCCGATGTGCTCGACGATGTCACGTTCGAGGAGATGGTCAGGAAGAAGTTGGTCGACGGGCAAAACTTTGACGCCTTCGATGTCGAGTTCCATCTCGAAGGGCCGCAGGAAAAGATGCAGCAGATCGTAATGTACGAGGAGTCCGTCTGGGACTTCATCGCACGTCATGCGAAGCGCAAGGGCGTTTTCTGGTTTTACCGGCAGGAGCGCGGCGAGAACGGGCTGCTGGACATCCTCGTGTTCGCGGACAACCCGCGTGCCTATATCCGGTCGATCAACCTGCCGCTGCTGGCCAGCGCGGGACTGCACAGCAACTTGCACGAGGCGGCGCAGGAAGTTCACGAGCAGCGCGCCCTGGTGCCCGCGGCGATTGAAGTTTGGGAGCGGAACTACCGGACGCCGGAGGACCCACTCAGGGCCATGGCGAAAGTCTCCGCGGAGGCGGACGACCGTTCGGTGTTCGGGCAGATCAGCCGCAGCGCGGAGTTCCATCTCACGCAGCAGCAGGGCGAGACGCTCGCTCAGGCGCGACGCGACGAGCAGATCGCGCGTCAAGTGACGCTCGCTGGCGCTAGCGACGCGAAGGGCATTGCGCCGGGCGTGGTGATCAAGCTGACCAATACGAAGATGCCCAGTGCCGAATACGGCTTCGTGGTGACGTCGTTCAAGATGAAGGGAAGCCGCACGAAGCCCGCCTTTGCGCGCTTCAAGGCGATGCCCGCGCAACTGACCTACCGGCCGGTGTTTGACTACGAGCGGGACTGGCGATTTCTGACGGGGCCTGTCGTCGGCGTGGTCACGACATTGGACTCGACCCCCTACGCATACGTGGACGAATACGGGCGTTATCCCGTTGTACCGAAGTTCCTGCAGGGCTCGAGAAATGCCAATAACAAGCTGCTGAACCTGCGCCTGCTGCGTCCGTCATCGTCCTACCAGGGCGGCTTCCATTCGCCGCTGCTTCCCACCACCGAGGTTTTGCTCGACGGGGCCCACGGCGATATCGATCGTCTCCATATAACTGGAGCCCTGCACGATTTTTCGCACCCTGATGTCGTACGAAGCACCGACGCGCTGTTTAGTTACGCGATCTGGCGCTCGCCGCTTCTCGGGGCAGAGATCGTTTTCAATGACCTGAAGGGCAAGGAAAGCGCGCGTATCGCGACGGTCTACAGCCAGTCTGCGATCAACCAGGGATATCTGCTCAACGGCGAAAAGCTCCCTCGCGGTACGGGGACCGAGATTACAACCCGGGACTGGGCGACGATGCGCGCGGCGAAGGGGCTGTTCTTCTCTGCGGACGCGGCGGCCGGACCGGATACGCCGCACCTGGAGATGGAAGCGGCTATCCGTCAGCTCGAAGCGTCCCAGGCGGAAGCGGCCTCCCTTCGCGAAGGGGCGCAGCAGGCAACGGCGGAGCTGGCCGAACTCAAGGCACAGCAGCAGCAGCTCGAAAGCGCGTTTCGGGACCTGAAGCAGGCCGTCATTCTACTGTCGGCCCCGAAGGGAATCGGCCTGGTCACACCGCAGACCATTCAGCTCGCCGGAGGTGAGCATATCGCCGCGACCTCCGGGGGGAATACGGATTTTAGCGTTGGTCATAACTTCACTATAGCGTCGGGAAAAAGCGTCTCCCTTTTCGCGTTGCAGAACGGCATCAAGGCGCTGGCTGCAAACGGTAAGGTCGACGTGCAGGCGCAACAAGGCGAAATGAGCCTGATCTCGCACGACGGGATGAGCATTTCGAGTGCCAATGGTCGAGTGACGGTAACGGCGAAGGAAGAAATCCTGTTCGTCTGCGGCGGGTCCTATTTCCGTATTACGCCGTCGGGTATCGAGGACGGTACCACAGGCGACCGGACAATCCATTCGGCATCCTACGCGAAGCTCGGGCCACAGAGCGTCTCAGCGGCCATACCTGCTCTGCCAGGTTCAGGCGGCGCATTCAATCAGGCGTTCGTAGTCAACTGGAGCGGCACGAGAATTCCCGCGAGCAATTCTAAATACCAGTTGTTCTCCGAGGGCAAACTGATCGCCGAAGGCGTGACGAACGAAAAGGGTGAAACGTCGCTCGCGCAAAGCCACGTCCCGCAGGACGCGGTACTCAAACTTCTGGATAACTGAACCATGGCTGAAAGCGACGATACCAATGTTACAGGTGTTTTCCGGTCCTATATGACGCCGTCTGGCTATACGCAGCGCGCCCAGGCCGATAAAGGAAAGTGCGATTTGCACGTAACGCCAGCCGCAGATTCGATTATCGGCACGTGCGAGTATTACTATCGTCCGCTCGGATGCGCGTATCCGGAAACGGTAGAGAAGGTCAGCACGTCCAGCGCGTGGCAAACCGTAAAGGCATTCGCGACCTCGTGGGACCCTTGGACGGACAAGGAACTTGTTCACCGCCTTCTCCATCGTCGCGAGCAGTTGATTCCGCCGAAATGTACCGATTCGGACTGGTCGCGCCATAGCAATTTCATGATGCGCCATATCGGCTGTGGTCACAAACCGCCTGGGTACTACGTTAGCTACGGCTACTACTACTGTTCGAACTATGGCGCAAAGCTAAAACCGAGATTGAGCGATTCGGGAAAGGATTGGTTGGATAACGCGCGATGGTGGTTACAGAAGAATATGGAGCGGGGGCTGGAGCAGAATATGCGAGGAAACGTGATCGAGTTGAAAAGCCAGAAGCCCGGCAATGGCAGCTTCAAAATGGATGTTCAGCAGTACCCACATGTTCGGCAGTTTCAGCTTGAATTGGACGACGAGACCTTCAAGACGTTTGCGTTCAAGACGCACCCGCTGGCCTATCTCGATGGTGGCCTTGCCTACCTGCCGTCATACGACCTGGCGAACATCCTGATGCAGCCGAACATACAGGAATGGGGCGATGGCCGTACGTGGGGGCAGGCGTACGACAGCGCGAAGGTTGTCCTTCCGCAGCAACTCCGGGACTCTGACATAGACGATCCTGTTGGCAAGGCGCTTGGCCGTCTGATGGCGAAATAATATGCGCAATCACAAGCGCTGGAGTTTGCTTCTCGGCAGCCTGGTATTGGCGGCTGCCGCAACCTATGGATATCAGGCAATGACAACACCTCGCTGGGAAACTGTCGCAAAGAACAGCAACTCTAATTTCGACGAACCATTCCGGCTGCGCGGCAACGAGGTGATGGCCCTCGAATCTCTCGCACCAGAAATCACATTCAAGCCTAGGAGTGAGCGAAAAAATCCGGAAGTTGCTGAGCCGACAGAGCTGTGGATGAACGACACGTCAGAATTGCTCAACCGGGAAACGGTAAATTTTTACCGTGGGACTCTGGACGGTGGCCTGACGAGTTCTTTCCAGCAGCAGGCACAGAACAGCGCATGGTGGCACTCGAAGGACTGGAACACGCACTACGTTAGTACGGGATGGATGGATTACAAGATTCCCGTGCCTGACAATGGCCTCTCGCCGCAAATCGCGAAGCTTTGGCGCTCGATCGATGGTGGAAAGACGTGGACGCAACTGAAGTGGCCTGAAGATCGCAATATCAGCAACCTCAAATTTCTCGATTCGCAGCGCGGCTATGCAATCGGCTGGCGACCGCATGTGTGGCGCACCGCCGACGGCGGCCAGACGTGGCAGGAGATCGCGCTGCCGCCGATGGCGACCGACTATCGCCAGCCGCGCAAAACGTTCGATGCCGTGGACCTTGGCCCCGACGGAACGCTGCGGGTTGCCTATTACGTCGGGATGCTTGGCGAAGTACGTCTGTCCAGCGTCGTCTACCGGCTTCAGTGGGACGAGACGCGCTTCGAGCCAGACGTCGTACTGCCGAATCGGGTGGTCAACAGTCTTGCTTCAGTCGACGAGCAGCCTGGCCGGACGTATTCCGTCTACGTCTTGTCGCGCCTCGGTCCTCCACAGAATTACGACGACCGCAACGACAAAGGTAAGCGAACCGGCGCAATCTCGACATGGGCGAGCTACAAGACTCCAACCGTCGAGCAGTTGCACACCTTTGACGAGCGTTATGGCGTCGAGGGCCTCAGTGTGGGTAAGCACGGCGTCCTGCTTGTCCATGCGACAGACTCCAGCCGCGCCGGGGCACCGCACAGCATCACGTTCTACAGCCAGGACTACGGCAAGTCATGGAAAGATATTGATGACGGGATGCCTCAAGGCGGCTGGTTCGATTCGCAGACCAATACACAATATGCCCTTTATGCTTACACCCTCAAAAAACGTACTTTTTAGCCCGCTAGGATTGGCTGTCGCCGCTTTGGTTTTAGTTCCGACACTGGGTCATGCCAAGACAGACAAGGCCTGCTTTGAAATAAACAATACGTGGGCTGTCCCCGGGGACATTCCAGCAGCGAATACTCCGTACGCCGTTTACGATCACGACGGTCACCAACTCTATCGTGGGCGTACAGATGGTAAGGGCGTTGCGCATATTTGTTTGAGCAGGTTGCCAAGTAATGCAACGTTGCTACTCGACCCGGACCACAACTCGGCAACCCCTTCACCTATATTCGAAAACAGTCCGTGAGCAACCGCCCCTATATCCGAAACGGCGACGAGACGAACGTCGGCGGCCAGGTCGAGACGCCTGCGCGTAAAGACATGCTCGATGGAAAGATCGCGGCCTACGAGGACGATCCAGTCTGGTGTCCGAAGTGCAGTACCTACGGGCGTATTGGCTGCGCAGGCGCGCGGGCGAACGAGATCGGTCCTGACGGAAAACGCCCGGCGCTTGCCGACGATCTGTGTCTGTGCCGATGCGATCCGCCGCCGGTGCTGATTCCGTCACAGACGACCTCGGTCTCCTGCGCCTGATCAACCATGCAGACCGCTGAATATTACCCGCGCCGCGCGCGCGGTTGCCGCGCGTTTGGGTCGTTGGATACGACCGGCACAGGAGAGACGCCCGTCGATGCCGGTTGACCTGAAACAGCTTGGGCCGCCAAAGCCCTATCCTCCGCGCGGCCCGGGACTACGCACATGGTTCGTCGTATGGCTCGTCTGCGTCGTCGTTGTCGATGGCGCGATACTCCTGCTTTGGCCGCATAACCGGCCCGCGCGGGGGGCGATGTTCTGGCTTCCAGTTGCGGGCCTTCCTCATGTCCTGTTCCTTGCAATCCTCATCGTCGCCCGCTCGGGCTACGAGGGCGCCTATCTGCATGCGATGTTCTACAACGACCATCGCGAGCAGCGTCGTCGCAGCCTTATCGAGCGCGGGCAGATGTCAGTTCGCGTACTCGACTATAGCTACCAGCTCCCCGTCGAGAACGGTACGCTCGCGAGCACAATTGCGGAAGGGAAACCGCTACTCAAGGCCCAGCCGCTCAGGGACGGCTCTGCTACTGCGAGGCATACGCGGCTATCTGACGATTCCGATACCGCCTCAGCCGATCCGTTGCTTGTTCAGGTGCTTCAGCAGGTACCGCTTGATCGCGTTGGCAGACTTTACGCGCAACTACTTGTGCCGCTCGTGAGGACGATACGACCTCTGCTACAGGCTGGAATGCCTCCCGCCGTACGGCTGGTAGTGGCAGACCCCTCAACTCCCGGCGACGCGCTAAAACAATTACGCACGGTTATCGGCGCGATGAACCTGTATCTGCCGGACTGCAAAGCGGTGGCCGCTGCCGACGGGCTGATGCCCGTCGACGCGTGGCTCGATGCACAAGAAGCGCGTCCGCTGCTGGTAGTCGCGGTTCAGTTGCACGAAAAACCGCCGGAGGATAGCGCCGAGGCGGGCGTAGCTCTGCTTTTCCTGCCGCAGACTGTCGCGTTGCCTCATGGGCTAACGCTTTGCGCAACGCTTCACCGACCGATTGCCGTGCCGCCGCTGGAACTGCCCGAAGGTCTCGCCTTTGCGACGCTCTGGGGGCGCGTAACTTCGCCGGCAATCAAGCACGCGTGGCTAACCGGTTTCGACGCCCAGGAGCAGACGCACGTTACCCAGGCATGCCGCCGCGCCGGTTTGGACCAGTTGACAAAATTCGAAGCCCGTCGCTTGCCTGACAGTGTCCTCGGTCATGCGGGCCTGGCGGCCGACTGGCTTGCCATTACGGCAGCAACCGAGCATGACTCGGACGCGCCGCAATTCATCCTGAACCGTACGTCTGCCACCTGTCAGGCAGCTATCCTGCAAGCTCATCCACAAACGTCATGAGTACCGAACCTCTTGTAACTCCCGAGAGCGTCGTCCCGCCATCTCCAGCGGCACGTTCGCTTCTGACCTGGGCGATTCCCGCATTTGCCCTGTTGATGGCCACAGTTGCGCTGGTGATCGTGTGGGTCTTTGGTGAAGTGGTCAATGTAACGACCCTGGACAGGCAGAAAACGCTCAGCCTTTGGATTCTCGGCATTCTGCTTGTCGTGGTGCTGCTGCACGTGTTCGCAACACGGGTCGGCGCACACTACGTTGCGGGTGTCGTTTTCCGTCAAGACAACGGAAAAGATGGTAAATCAACGAGTGCAGCGCCAGTTACGAAGCGCGACGCGCGGCTGCAACGCATGGCCGAGGAACTACGTGTCGCTCATGGCTGGTTCTGGCGCTACCGTCTGCGCTGGCTGATGGTCGACGGCAGCGACGAGCGGGTCGATCAGGTCGCGCCCGGGCTCAAGCAGG
>NZ_JBFRCB010000006.1:0-662578 GCF_040965375.1 Paraburkholderia sp. EG286A | reverse complement strand
CATGCCTGATGACCATAGCGAGCTGGTCCCACCCCTTCCCATCCCGAACAGGACCGTGAAACAGCTCCACGCCGATGATAGTGCGGATTGCCCGTGTGAAAGTAGGTAATCGTCAGGCTCCTCATGCTGTAACGTCCAGAACCCCGGTGGCTCCGAAAGAGCACCGGGGTTCTGGCGTTTACGCTTCAGAAGCAGCAAACAAAAAAGCCGTCCCGTGGACGGCTTTTTGCATTAACCCGCTCGCGCAACGCAAGCGCAGGCTTATTGCGCCGCTTTCTGCACAGCTGCTGCAACCGCGGCGTCCTTCGCCAAAGCAACCTCTTCTGCGACGTCCGCAAGCTGCTCCTGAGTCAGCTCTTCAAGCAGCGCCAGGTCGCGCTCGATGACCTGCGGCAGATGCGCGCGCAAGAATTCCACCCACGTTTTGGTTTTCGCATCGACGAACTTGCGCGACGGATAGAGCGCATACACGTTCGTCTTTTGCAGCTTGTGCTTCGGCAGCACCCGCACGAGCGTACCGTTACGCAGTCCTTCAATTGCCGAGTAGACCGGCAACATCCCGATCCCCATCCCCTCGCGTATCGCAACTGCAAGTGATTCCGCGATATTCACCTGCACCGGTCCGTCCACTTGCATCTCGACGCTGCCCTCGGGCCCCTCGAGCGTCCACTCATGCGCCGGGAACGCCGGCGATTTCAGAATCAGACAGTCGTGATGCGAGAGATCGGCGGGAGTGCGTGGCGCACCGTGCGTATGCACATACCCAGGCGACGCGCACAGAATGCTGTACGTCGAACCCAGCTGATGCGAAACGAGATCGGAATTCGGCAGCGATGACGCCGTGACCACCGAGACGTCGCTGCTGCCCTCGAAGAGATCCGGCATGCGTTGCGAGAGCGTCAGCTCGACAGTGACTTCGGGATGCAGTGCGCGATAACGCGAGATCGCCGGCAGCACGTACTGCTGACCAATACTCGCGAAGCTGTGCATGCGCAGCGCCCCGACCGGGCGCTCGTGCGCACAGCTCGCTTCTTCTTCCGCGCTATCGACATCCGCGAGAATCAGCGAGCAGCGCTTGAGATACCGCTCGCCAGCGGGCGTGAGCGCGAGCCGGCGCGTCGAGCGGTTGAGCAGACGGGTGCGCAAATGCGCTTCGAGTTCCGATACCGCGCGCGACATCGCGCCAGTGGTCGAATCCAGCGACTGAGCCGCGGCCGTGAAGCTGCCCGCTTCCACGACGCGCACGAACACCCGCATGTTTTGTAACGTATCCATCAGACCTTCTTGACCTTCTTGTTCGGTACAGAAACGATATTGTCCGCCTGTCTGGGCGCGCCATTGTTGAGTGATCTGGAACGGAGGTTCCCCGCGCGTCCCATTAATGCGGCGCAATGACGCTCCTACAATCGGCCCCTGTCTTTGAAACAGCCCGAGCGTTTGTCATGAGCCGCCAGCCTGCGATACATCGAGCGTTCGACTCGCGTCGGCGCGCGGAGATCATATGGCGCGCCGCCAGACGGGCGTTGCGCGACTGGCAGGCCAGCGACGGCGCGATCTGGATCCATCTGCTGAAAACGGTCGCGGCCGGCTTGCTTGCCATGGGCATCTCCATGCTGCTGGACCTGCCGCAGCCGCGCATCGCGATGACGACGGTGTTCGTGCTGATGCAGCCGCTCTCGGGCATGGTGTTCGCCAAGAGCTTTTATCGCATCGTCGGTACTGCGGTGGGAATGGTCGCGGCGGTCGTGCTGGGCGCCGTGTTCGTCCAGCAGCCCGAACTCTACATACTCGGGATGACGGGGTGGGTAGCCGTATGTACGGCCGCCGCCATGAGGAATCGCCATTTTCGCTGGTACGGTTTCGTTCTTGCCGGCTACACGGCAGCGCTGATCGGCATTCCGCTCGTGATGCAGCCCAACGGTCTCTTTCTCGCCGCACTTGGCCGCGGCGCCGAAGTGGCTGTGGGCATTCTCTGCTCGGGCATGGTCAGCGCGGTGATCGTGCCCCGGCAGTCGGGCTCGCTGCTCGATCGCACCCTGCGCTCGCGCTATCTGAATTTTACTGCGTTCGCTGCGGCGGTGTTGGCTGGGCGGCTCGAACGGGGCGCATTCGAAGGGCGATTTGCGAGTCTCGTCGACGATGTCGTCGGCTTCGAGGCCACGCGCGCTTTCTCGTCTTTCGAAGATCCGACGATGCGCTCGCGCAGCGGCCTGCTTTCGCGCCTGAATTCCGAATTCATGGATGCCTGCGCGAGGCTGCACGCGCTGCGTCAGTTGCTCAAAAGACTGCATTGGAGCGACGCGGCGATCGCACCGCTCGCGCCGTATTTCAGCGAGCTAGCCGCGCTGCTCGCACAGCGGCCGAGCCGCAACGAAAGCGATCGCGTCTATGCGCGGCGGCTCGCCGATGGCCTCGAAGCCTTCCAGCGCACGCTGCCGCGTCATGTGCGCGAGACGCGGCGGCCGCTCGAACACGCGCTGCCCGATGCGCTGCCCGACTTCGACACCTCGGCCGAACTCATCTATCGCTTCACGACCGAGATCGTGCGCTACAGCCGTTCGTGGGCCTCGCTCATGGAGGCGCGTCCTGCACAGGAGCCGCGCGCCGCGCGCTACGTGCCCCGCACGAGCTGGTACGTGGTGGCGTTCACCTTCGTGCGCACCGCCGTGGTGGTGGCGGCGCTGGGCTGGTTCTGGGTCGAGACCGACTGGCCGAGCGGCGGCCTCGCGATGATCGCGGCCGCGCTCACGTGCGCGCTCACGTCGTCGTCGCCGAACGCATCGCGCATGGCCGTGCAGATGGCGGTCGGCGCGGGCTTTGCCGCCGTGACGGGCTATCTCTTCACCTGCTACGTCTATCCCAATGTCGATGGCTTTCCGCTGCTCTGCGCGACACTCGTTCCGGTGCTCGCCATCGGCGCTTTTCTCGCCACGCGCTCGCGCATAGCGGGCTATGGCGTCGGTTTCTCGGTGTTCTTCTGCCTGCTGGCTGGCCCGGACAACGTGATCGTCTACACGCCGGATCTGCTGGTCAACAACGGCATCGCCGTCGTCGCCGCGATGCTGGTCGCTTCGCTCGCTTTCGCGGTGGTGTTTCCGCCGCACATGAACTGGCTCGTCGAGCGCATGTGCGTGTCGTTGCGCGGGCAGGTCGTGCTGGCTTGCCATGGGGAACTGGATGGCCTCGGGCAGCGCTTCCAGTCCGGTACGCACGATCTGATGCACCAGTTGAGGCTCTTGCTGAACGGGCGCCGCCAGGCGCACCGGCGTGCGCTGCGCTGGATGCTCGTGACGCTCGAAGTCGGGCACGCCGTGGTCGATCTGCGCAACGAGGCGCACGCGGCAGCCTGGCTCGACTTTCATGACGCGCGCTGGCCAGCGGCACTCGCGCGCGCACAGGAGGACATCGCGCTCCTTTTCGAGAACCCGGACGGGTTCGCGCTCGACCACGCGCTCAGCGCTGTACGCGCCGCGACCTGGATCGCCCAGGAGGCGCTCGCCACCGTGCATCACGAGCGGGAACGGCGGCACGAGGCGCAACGGCTGCTGAGTCATCTGCACTTCATTCGCAGCGCGCTGCTCGACCGCGATGCGCCGCTCGGGCCGCTGGCGCGCCGCGCACGCCGCACGCGCGCGCCGCACAGATCGTTGAAAACACAATGAAAAAGCAGGCCCGCGCGATATTGCTGCAGTCTGGAAATATGCCTTCCACCCCGCCTCCTTAATCTATTCGACCCTGAGTCATATAGTCACATCACTGCTTCGCAGTACCCGTTAGCACTGGAGAGTAAAATGAAGTCCCTGAAGATCGCTGTTGTTGCCTGTTCGCTGTTTGCCGCCGCCGCTTATGCACAGAACGAAGCACCGGCAGCGAGCGTGCCCCAGCAGGTTGCGCAGTCCGCTGCCCCGCAGGTAGCGCAAGCGCCCGCCCACCGCGAAATCGTAAAGCCGGCAAAGAAGGATGAATGCGTCGGCCCGGTCAGCTTCTGCAATATTTATTTCGGTAGCTGAGATCGAGAGCACGCCAGCCATGTGCAGGCGCACGCTGAAATCTTGTGCCGCGACGCCTTCAAAAGGGCGCCGCGGCTTTGCGCATTGTGGCTGCACGAAACACGGCAACAGTGTTTTGTGAAACTCGCAGTGCACGACCGCCGATGCAAGACCTGAAAATAGGCACCAGGCGATCAGAGAGTTTGTGGAGACTTTGATGTACGAAGACCGTATTCGTTGTGCCGCCTTGCGCGGGAAAATCACTTCGGCCGCCGAGGCGGCCCAACTCGTGCGCAACGGCATGCGCGTCGGCGCGAGCGGCTTTACGCGCGCCGGCGACACGAAGGCCGTGCCGCTCGAACTGGCGCGCCGTGCGCGCGAAGAGAAAGAACCGCTGCGCATTACGCTGATGACGGGCGCCTCGCTCGGCCACGACGTCGATCGCATGCTGACCGAAGCGGGTGTGCTCGAGCGCCGTCTGCCGTTCCAGGTGGACGCCACGCTGCGCAAGGCGATCAACCGCGGCGAAGTGATGTTCGTCGACCAGCATCTTTCGGAAACCGTCGAGATGCTGCGCGCGAACCTGCTCGGGAAACTCGATCTCGCGATCATCGAAGCCGCCGCGATCACGGAAACCGGTGCGATCGTGCCGACCACGTCGGTCGGCAATTCGGCGAGCTTCGCGATTCTCGCGGAGAAGGTGATCGTCGAGATCAATCTCGCACAGCCGCTCGCGCTCGAAGGCCTGCACGACGTGTGGATTCCCGGCCGCCGCCCGCATCGCGATCCGCTGCCGATCGTACGTCCGCAGGACCGCGTGGGTACGACCGCCATCGAGATTCCGCCCGAGAAGATCGCCGCCATCGTCATCACGAACGAGGCGGACAGCCCCTCGACCGTGCTGCCCGCCGATGAAGAAACCGCGCGCATTGCCGGCCACCTCATCGAATTCCTGCAGCACGAAGTGAAGCACGGCCGCATGAACGCGCAACTGCCGCCGCTGCAGGCCGGCATCGGCACGATCGCGAACGCGGTGCTTTCGGGCTTCGTAGATTCACCGTTCGAAGCGCTTACGATGTACTCCGAAGTATTGCAGGACTCGACATTCGACCTGATCGATTCCGGCAAGATGGTATTCGCCTCGGGCGCCTCGATGACGCTCTCCGCGCAGCGCCAGGCGCAGGTGCTCGCCGAACTCGACCGCTATCGCGACAAGCTTGTGCTGCGTCCGCAGGAAGTGAGCAATCATCCGGAAGTGATTCGCCGCCTCGGTTTGATCGCGCTGAACACCGCGCTCGAATGCGACATCTACGGCAATGTGAATTCCACGCACGTGGGCGGCACGCACATGATGAACGGCATTGGCGGCTCGGGCGATTTCGCGCGTAATGCGTCGTGCGCGATCTTCGCGACCAAGGCGATTGCGAAGGACGGCCGCATTTCCAGCATCGTGCCGATGGTGCCGCACGTCGATCACAACGAGCACGACGTGGACGTGATCGTCACCGAGCAGGGCCTGGCCGATCTGCGCGGACTCGCGCCGCGCGAACGTGCGAACCTCGTGATCGAGCGTTGCGCGCATCCGCTCTATCGCGACTTGCTGCGCGACTACTATCGCGACGCACTCAAGATCGGCGGCCAGACGCCGCACGATCTCGCACGCGCGTATGAAATGCATCTGCGCTTCAATCAAACGGGTTCGATGCTGCCCGAAGCGACGGGCGGACTCGTGGCGAACGCATAAGGTCCAAAGCGCTCGCTATCTGGAAGCACACAAAACAAAACGGGAGCACCGGCAACGGTGCTCCCGTTTTTCATTGATAGCGCGAATTCGCTACGCTCGTCGCACGAGGCGGATGATGAAGAGCAGAATGACCGCGCCGACAATGGCGGTAATGATCGAGCTGATGATGCCAGCCCCGATATGAATGCCGAGCACGCCGGCAAGCCAACCGCCGATGAACGCGCCGACAATGCCGACGATGATATCGACGAACAATCCGAAGCCGCCGCCTTTGACAAGAACGCCAGCGAGCCAGCCTGCGATTGCGCCGATGATGAGCCAGGCAATGATGCCGTGTTGCATATGAATGCACTCCCCTTGTTGGCGTGAACGAATCACGGTGAGTGGAGCTTAGTCCAAGGGCGAATACGCGTCCATGAAACACGGCCAGAATTGACAGTTCTTGAAAACTGCCGCCGATAATTTTAAAAAGCGCAACGAATCAGAAATGTATTCGTAAGGAATGCCGGCCGATGCCATGGGCAAGCCTCATTCGGGCGCGATCTCGGGTTCCGCGGCGGTCCAGCTCACGCTGGAGACGCCTTTCTCCATGCTCAGGCGGCTCGCCATGAGTTCCAGCTTCGACTGGTACTTCGGATGCAGGCGCATCGTCGCCGTCACGCGCAGGCGCGGCGGATCGCCGGCCAGATCCTCGCTCGTGAGGCTCTGGAATGAAAGCGGTGTGGAGTACAAAGAATTCGAAAGCAACGTGCGGATATGGACTTCGTCCTCTTCGCGGCAAACCACCGTAAGCACATAAGCGCGCACGAGATCCGCATTCGAAACGGGCGACGCGTTGATGATGCGGCTCACCTCGCGCAGCACGGTATTCGTGAGCAGCACGACGACGGTGCCGGCCACCGCCGGGGCGTAGTGGCCCGCTCCGCACAGGACGCCCACGGCCGCCGAACACCATAGCGTCGCTGCGGTATTGATGCCCTGAATCGAGCCCTTCTCGCGCATGATCACGCCGCCGCCCAGAAAGCCCACGCCGGAGACGACATAGGCCGCAATTTGCGTCACGCCGGTCGAGCCATTGCCGGTCAGCACGCCGAGCGTGACGAACAAGCATGCGCCGCTTGCCACGAGCGTGATCGTGCGCAGACCGGCCGTGCGTTGGCGAATCTGGCGTTCGAGGCCGATGGCGACGCCGCAGGCGAACGCCGCGAGAAGGCGCAGGGCGAATTCGAGAGTCATCGTTTTGTCATCAAAGCGCAGGGCGGTCGCACGCCATGCGGCTCTCGCGCAAGGCGTGGCGGGTGTATCGAGCTACCTCGGGGGCCCGTGGATCATACGCGGGCCGGGGCTTTGCGCCAAGCTGTCCGCGCTGTCATGTTCGAGTCAGGATCAGGCCACGGCTGGTGGGCGAAACTACTCTCATTCGTATGGAGATGGGAAGGCAGGTCGAATGAACGGGAGTTTCTGATGGATACGCTGCGCAATATGCGGGTCTTCGTGCGAGTGGTGGAGTCCGGCAGCTTCACGCGCGCTGCGGCGAGCGAAACGATGACGACGGCGCAGGTCTCGCGCGCGGTCACCGATCTGGAGTCGCGGCTGCGCACGCGGCTGCTTAACCGGACTACGCGGCGCATGTCGCTGACCGAAGCCGGCGAGCGTTACTTTCAGAGCTGCAAGCGCATTCTTGCCGACATCGAGCAGGCCGAGGCCGAAGCCGCCGCGGCGCACGCGAACCCCGCGGGCAAGCTGCGCGTGTACGGCGGCACGAGTTTCGGGCAGCACTATGTGATGCCGCTCATCGCGCGTTATCAGCAGCATTTGCCGGAGGTCTCGGTCGATCTCACCATCGCGCAGCAGATGCCGGACATCATCGAGGAGGGCTTCGACGTGGCGGTCGTGGTGGCTGCCGAACTCGAGGACTCCGCGCTGATCTCCCAGCATCTGGGCAGCACCGCTGCCATTCTCTGCGCCTCGCCTGCGTACTTGCGCACGCGCGGCGAGCCGCAATCGTTCGACGACCTCGAGGCGCATACCTGTCTGCACCTGACCGATGCGAGCCTGCCCGCGGGCCAATGGGTTTCCGAGGGGCCGCTTGGCGAGACTTTCCGGCATACGGGCGTGACGCCGTTCCAGGTGAACAATCCCGAAGCGCTTGCGCTCGCCATCCGCGAAGGCATGGGCATCGGCCCGCTGCCGGTGCCGGTGGCGCTGCCCGGTCTCGCCGATGGCACGCTGGTGCGCGTGCTGCCCACACACACCCTGCAAAAGCTCAACATCTACGCGCTGTACGCTTCGCGCCGCTATCTGGACGCGAAGATCCGCACCTTCGTCGAGTTTCTGCGCGAGAAGGTGCCGCTCGTCCTTGCCGAGCAGGAGGCTGCGCTCGCCACCTGCGACGAGCCGCTTCGCGAAGTGGATGCACACGCGGGCCCGCGAGGCACGCGTGCGCGCAGCGGCCGCGGTCACAACACGCACGACCTGGAGCGCCTGCGCCTTGTGAACTGAAGCAGTTAAAGAAGTCTTCGCGAAGCGCGAGTCTGTTACGGCGCGTTTCGCGGCTGCGGATTTCCGGCGCTTCGCGACGCTACAGCGCCGATCTATCTGCGTTCCCGTGCGCTTTCGCGCGTCTCGCGCATTGCCTGTCAATTTCGCCATATTGGCGACAGCGACCTGCCACCGCCATTGCCTATGATGCGGCACCCGCGGGATGAATGTGTCCCCGTCTCAACCCCTCGCCTGAGTTGTCCGAAACACTGACATGTGGATTGTCAATCTCGCGCTGAAGCGACCGTACACGTTTATCGTGATGGCCATCCTGATCGTGCTGGCCACGCCGTTCGTGCTCATGTCGATGGCCACCGACGTGCTGCCCAACATCAACATCCCGGTCATCAGCATCATCTGGTCGTACAACGGCTTCTCCGCGAAGGACATGGCCGATCGCATCACCTCGGTCAACGAGCGCAGCCTCACGACCACGGTGAGCAATATCGAGCACATCGAGTCGCAGTCGCTGCCCGGCATCGCCATCATCAAGCTGTTCCTGCAGCCGGGCGCGAGCCTGCAAACCGCGATCGCGCAGGCCGTTGCATCGGAACAGGCGCAGGTGAAGCAGATGCCGCCCGGTGCGACGCCCCCGCTCGTCATCAGCTATTCGGCCTCGAGCATTCCGGTGATCCAGCTCGGCCTCTCCAGCAAGTCGATGAGCGAGCAGGCGCTCGCCGACGTCGCGATGAACTTCCTGCGCCCGCAACTCATTACGATTCCCGGCGCGCAGGTGCCTTACCCGTATGGCGGCAAGACGCGCGTGATTTCCGTGGACCTCGACACGCGCGCGCTCATTTCGAAAGGCCTCACGCCCGCCGATATCGTCAATGCCGTCAACGCGCAGAACCTGATCTTGCCGACGGGCACGGCCAAGCTCGGGCAGACCGAATATCGTGTGGACACCAATGCATCGCCCGCCACGCTGGCCGGGCTGAACCGCATTCCCGTGCAGACGGTGAACGGCGCGACTACCTATCTCGGCGACGTGGCGCACGTGCGCGACGGCTTCACGCCGCAGACCAACGTCGTGCGCCAGGACGGCCAGCGCGGCGTGCTGATGTCGATCCTCAAGAGCGGCGATGCCTCGACGCTGCAGGTGGTGGGCGCACTCAAGGACCTGCTGCCGAAGGCGCGCGACACGCTGCCCGCCGACCTCGTCGTCAAGCCGCTCTTCGACCAGTCCGTCTTCGTTTCCGCCGCCGTGCAGGGCGTGGTGCGCGAAGCACTGATCGCGGCCGCGCTCACGGCGGCGATGATCCTGCTCTTTCTCGGCAACTGGCGCAGCACGCTCATCATCGCGGTATCGATCCCGCTGTCGATTCTCTCGTCGATCATCGCGCTCTATGCGCTGGGCGAGACCATCAACATCATGACGCTCGGCGGCCTTGCGCTCGCGGTCGGCATCCTGGTCGACGACGCCACGGTCACGATCGAAAACATCGAACGGCACCTGCATCTGGGCGCGAAACTGCACGACGGCATTCTCGAAGGCGCGGGCGAAATCGCGGTGCCCGCACTCGTCTCGACGCTGTGTATCTGTATCGTGTTCGTGCCGATGTTCTTCCTCACCGGCGTGGCGCGCTTCCTGTTCGTGCCGCTCGCGGAAGCCGTGGTGTTCGCGATGATCGCGTCGTACATCCTCTCGCGCACGCTGGTGCCGACGCTCGCCATGCTGCTCTTCGAGGGCCACGATCCCACCGCGCATGCGCAGCGCGCCCAGGGCTCGCTCTTCGCGCGCATTCACTGGCGTTTCAATCATGCGTTCGAGCGCGTGCGCGCCAATTACATCGCGCTGTTGAGTCTGTTGCTCGCGCGCCGCAAGTTCTTTGGCAGCACCTTCCTCGCGTTTTGCCTGCTGTCGCTCGTCCTCGTGTTTTTCCTCGGCCGCGACTTCTTTCCTTCGGTCGATGCGGGCAATATTCGTTTGCACATGCGTGCGCCAACGGGTTTTCGCATCGAGGAAACCGCGCGCCTGGCCGACCAGGTAGAGCAGGTGGTGCGCGAAGTCGTGCCGCCCGATCAACTCGAAACGATCGTCGACAACCTCGGGCTGCCCTATAGCGGCATCAACCTCTCGTACAGCAACGCGGGGACGATGGGCACGCTCGACGGCGAAATCCAGATCGCGCTGAAGCCCGATCACGATCCCTCGCGCATTTATGTCGACAAGCTGCGGACCTTGCTGCCGCAACGCTTCCCGGGCGTGGAGTTCTTCTTCCAGCCCGCGGACATCATCACGCAGATTCTGAACTTTGGTCAGCCCGCGGCGATCGACGTGCAGGTCGTGGGCGCGAACCTGACCCAGGACATGGCGCTTGCGAGCACGCTGCTCAAGCAGGTGCGGCAACTGCCGGGCGCTGTCGATGCGCACATCGAGCAGCGTAACGACGAGCCCGCGCTCACGCTTGCCATGGACCGCACGCGTATGCAGCAGTTGAACCTGAGTCCGCAAAACGTTGCGCAGGACGTGCTGATCGCGCTCTCGGGCAGCACGCAGACTGCGCCCGCGTTCTGGGTGAGCCCGCAAAACGGCGTGGAATATCCGCTCACGGTGCAAACGCCGCAGTATCGCGAGACCTCCATGAACGAGGTGATGGGCACGCCCGTTTCCGCACGTGCGACGAATCCCAATGCGCCGCTGCAACTCGTGAGCAACCTCGTGCAGCTCGAGCCGCACGGCGGGCCGGCCATCGTCACGCACTACAACATCCGTCCCGTGATCGACCTGCTCGTGAGCGTGGAGGGCAGCGACCTGGGCTCCGTGGGCGTGAACATCAACGACATCATCCGGCATGTGCAGGCGCACGCGCCGCGCGGCACGACCATCACCATGCGCGGGCAGATCGGCACGATGCGTTCGTCGTACGTGGGTCTGGGCGTCGGCATCGCGATGGCGGTGGTGCTCGTGTATCTGCTGATCGTCGTGAACTTCCAGTCGTGGGCCGATCCGCTCATCATCATCAGCGCGCTGCCCGCCGCGCTCGCGGGCATTGCGTGGATGCTCTTCATCACCGGCACGCACCTGAGCGTGCCCGCGCTCACCGGCGCGATCATGACCGTGGGCGTCGCGACCGCGAACAGTATTCTCGTGGTCTCGTTCGCGCGGCAGCGTCTCGCCGCCGGCGCGTCGCCGCTGGCCGCCGCGCTCGAAGCGGGCGCCACCCGCATCCGCCCCGTGCTGATGACGGCGTTCGCCATGATGATCGGCATGGTGCCGATGGCGCTCGGCCTCGGCGAAGGCGCCGAGCAGAATGCGCCGCTCGGGCGCGCGGTGATCGGCGGCCTGCTGTTCGCGACGGTCTCCACGCTATTGTTCGTACCCCTGATGTTTGCGACCGTGCATACCCGGCTCGCCCACCGCGCCGCCGCAAAGCGCGAGCGCGAGGCGCAGCGCCGCGGTACGCGAGGCGATACCCGTTAAGTCACTATGGCCGAAGACATGAACGAACCTCATCACCATTCATCGCTCGACATCACCGTGGGCGGCGAGCAGGGCATGGACCTGCCGGCGCGCGGCCAGGCGGGCAGGCGCGCACGTTTTGCGCTGATCGTGGTCGCGTTGCTGCTGGCCGCGGGCGCCACGCGCACGATCGTGTCGAATCTCATGAACGCCCACCATCTGGCCGACGTCACGAAGCAGAACGCGAAGCAGTACGTGAGCGTCGTGCAACCGGTGGCCGCGGGCGCGGACGGCCGCATCGTGCTGCCGGGCACGCTGCGCGGCTTTGTCGAAGCGCCGATCTACTCGCGCGCGAACGGCTACGTGCGGCGCTGGTACGCCGATATCGGCGCGCACGTGCAACAAGGGCAGTTGCTCGCCGAGATCGATACGCCCGAGATCGATCAGGAACTCGCCCAGGCGCAGGCACAGCGCGATCAGGCCGCCTCGACGCTCGCGCTCGCGAAGACCTCGTTCGATCGGGCGCAGCAATTGCGCCAGCGCGATGCGGTCTCGCAGCAGGAACTCGATGACCGCCAGGGCGCCTTCAACACGGACCAGGCGAATCTCGCCGCCGCCGATGCGAACGTGCGCCGCCTCACGGAAATGAAGTCGTTCCAGCGCATCGTCGCGCCGATCACGGGCATCATCACGCAGCGCAACGTCGATATCGGCGACCTCGTGAACGCGGGCAACGGCGGGGCGGGTCATGCGCTCTTTTCGATTGCGCAGTCCGACCCGCTGCGCCTCTACCTCGACGTGCCGCAGACCTACGCGCAGCAGGTGGCGGTCGGCCAGCACGTTAGCGTGACCGAGCAGGAGCTGCCGGGCGTGACGTTCGACGGCACCGTCACGCGCACGGCGCAGGCCATCAACGTGGCCACGCGCACGCTGGAAGCGGAAATCTCGCTGCCCAATCACGACGGCAAGCTGCTGCCCGGCGCCTACGTGCAGGCCGCCTTGCAGACCGACGCGAAGGGCCTGCTCACGGTGCCGGGCAACACACTGCTGTTCCGCTCGGAAGGCCCGCGTCTTGCAGTCGTCGATGCGGATGGCAAGATCAAGCTCAAGGCGGTGGAAATCGCGCAGGACCTCGGGCAGACGCTCGAGATCAGCCGCGGGTTGGCGCCGACCGATCGCGTCGTGCTCAACCCGAGCGATTCGATCGCGGATGGCGACAGCGTCGTCGTGGTCGCGCCGAACAAGACTGAAGCGGCGCACGAAGCCGCCAGGCGGAGCGCGACGTGACGATGAGGCAAACCACGCGGCAACGGCCGCTCGCATACGTCACGGCGCTCGGTGCGCTCGGTCTCGCGGCTTGCACCGTGGGCCCCGACTATCACGCGCCGCAAACGCAAAGCCCTGAAGCCTGGCGCGTCGATTCCGCCGATTCATACTGGCACGCCGCGCAGCCTTCGCATGCGCCGCTCGATCCGCAGTGGTGGATGGCCTTCGACAACGCGGAGCTCGACAGTCTGGAAACCGCGGCACTCGCCGAGAACCAGACGCTGCGTGTGGCCGCCGCGCACTACGCGCAGGCACGCGCGACGCTCGCTTCGGTGTCGTCGCAGCAAAGCCCGCAGGTCGGGCTCGACTCGGGCCTCGCGCGCGAGCGCATTTCCGCGAACCGGCCGCTCACGAACTACGCGACGCCCAATACGTCGACCGTGCAGAACCAGATCATCGTCGGCGCGACCGTGAGTTACGAGCTGGACCTGTTCGGGCGCATCCGGCGCATGGTGGAGTCGGCGCAGGCGTCGACGCAGCAGGCCGGCGACGATCTCGCCAACGCGCGCCTCGTGCTCACCGCCGAACTCGCCACCGACTATTTCGCCATGCGCGAACTCGACAACGAGATCGACGTCGTGAACCGCTCGGCGCAACTGCAGCAAAAGGCGCTCGATTTCGTGACCGCGCAGCACGATCTCGGCGCGGTTTCGGGTCTCGAACTGCTGCAGCAGAAAGCCCAGCTGGCGGCGACGCAAACCCAGGTGCATCTCCTCGAAAACCAGCGCCAGCAGGAGCAGAACGCCATTGCGGTGCTGGTCGGCAAGCCGGCGCCCGAATTCACGCTGGCGCAGAAGGTCACGCCGCTGCCGGTGCCGGCGCTGCCCACCGGGCTGCCGAGCGAACTGCTGCAGCGGCGGCCCGACGTGGCTTCCGCCGAGCGCGCGATGGCCTCGGCCAATGCGCAGATCGGCGTGGCGCGCTCCGCGTACTTTCCGGACATCACGCTTTCGCCCACGTTCGGCTGGGAATCGACGCGTTTTGGCGGCCTTTTTTCCGTGCCGAGCCTGATGTGGTCGGTGGGCGCGACGGCCAGCGAGGTGCTGTTCGACGGCGGCAAGCGCGCGGCGGGCGTGGATTTCGCGGAGGCGGGCTACGAGTCGGCGCAGGCGTCTTATCGTCAGACCGTGCTCACCGCGTTCCAGGAGGTGCAAAATGCGGTAACGGGCCTGTCGGTGCTCGAACGCGCCTCGACCGATGGCCAGGCGGCCGTGGACGACGCACGCAAGTCCTTCGATCTCGCCAACGACCGCTATCAGGGCGGCCTGGTCGCGTTCATCGACGTGCTCAACGCGGAGCAGCAGTTGCTCGCCAGCGAGCGTCAGGAAGTGCAGATTCACGGCCAGCAGGTCGCCACGGTGGTCTTTCTCGCGAAGGCGCTGGGCGGCGGCTGGAGCACCGACGACCGCGAGATGGCCTGCAGCGTGGGCACGTGCCGCGAAGTGCCGAAGGCCGAGGGCAAAAGCTGAGTCGATGCAAGGGCTGAAAGCGGGGCATACAAGCGGTACAAGAGGGCTTGAGCGGGCCCGGCACCAGGGTATATAAAAGCGCGCAACGGCGGTCGCGGGCCGCGTCGGCCGGCACCGCCAGGGCAGCGCGCGAAGAGGAGGGCGGGCATGAAAGTATTGGTAATCGAAGACGAACGCAAGGTCGTGGACTACTTGCGTAGCGGACTCACGGAGCAGGGCTGGGTCGTGGATGTCGCCATGGACGGCGAGGAAGGCGCGTGGATGGCCACGGAGTACGACTTCGACGTGATCGTGCTCGACGTCATGCTGCCGAAGCTCGACGGCTTCGGCGTGCTGCGCGCCGTGCGCACGAAGAAGGACACGCCGGTCATCATGCTGACGGCGCGCGACCGCGTGGACGACCGTGTGCACGGTCTGCGCGACGGCGCCGACGACTATCTCACGAAGCCGTTCTCGTTCCTCGAACTCGTCGAGCGGCTGCGCGCGCTCACGCGGCGCGCACGCACGCAGGAATCCACGCTGATTTCGGTGGGCGATCTGCAGGTGGACCTCATCAGCCGCCGCGCGACGCGCGACGGCGTGCGCCTCGATCTCACGGCGAAGGAATTTCAGCTGCTTTCGGTGCTCGCGCGGCGGCGCGGCGAGATTCTCTCCAAGACGCTCATTACCGAGCTGGTCTGGGACGTGAATTTCGAAAGCAATGCGAACGTGGTGGAAACGGCGATCAAGCGGCTGCGCGCCAAGCTCGACGGCCCGCACGCGGCGAAACTGCTGCATACCATACGCGGCATGGGCTACGTGCTCGAAGTGCGCGAGGAAGGAGGCCAGACGTCATGAAACGCTCGATCTCGCTGCGGCTTTCGGCGATGTTCGCAGCGGTGTCGCTCATCGTGTTCACGCTCACAGGCGCGGGCCTCTTCTTCCTGATGCAGCGTCAACTCTTCAACGAACTGCGCGAGACGCTCGACACGCGTGCGCGCATCGCGAGCCTGATCGTTGCGCACGCACCGGACGTGCAGAAGTGGGCCTTCGTGCAGGAAAAGCTGCGCGACCTCTCGCCTGCGGACAGCCGCATGCATTACTACGTCGAAGGCCCGGATCCGCGCTTTCGTTTCGGCACGCCCATCGTCGGCAAGGTCACCGGTGACGTGGGCCCGAATCATCTGCTCGTGCGCCCGCCCGGCTGCAGCTACGACATCATCACGACAACCTTTATCGTGCCCGCGAGCGGCGACCGGCCCCAGGTGAAACTCGTGGTCGGCAGCGACTGCGTGCGCACCGAAGGCATGCTGCGGCGCTTCGGCATTGCGCTCGGCGTGCTGATCGCGCTCTCCACCATCGCGGTTGCGCTGCTGAGCCGCGCGGTGACGCGCTTCGGACTCGCGCCGCTCACGCGCCTCTCGCGCGAGGCCTCGCAGTTGAGCCCGTCGAACCGGCGCCAGCGTCTGCATTCGGACGAACTGCCCGAGGAGCTGCACGAACTCGCCACGTCGTTCAATGGCGCGCTGGAGCGTCTGGACAAGGCTTACGAGCGCCTCGAGTCGTTCAACGCCGACGTGGCGCACGAGCTGCGCACGCCGGTGAGCATCCTGATCGGCCAGACCCAGGTGGCGCTCACGCGCGACCGTTCGGTCGAGCAGCTGCAACAGACGCTGCAATCGAATCTTGAGGAATTCGAACGATTGCGCGTGATCGTGAACGACATGCTGTTCCTCTCGCGCAGCGATCGCGGCGAACGCGCAACCGACCTCACGGAAGTGTCGCTGCGCTCGGAGATCGAACGCATGCTCGATTTTCTGGAGATGCCGCTGGAAGAGGCGCAGCTGCGCGTGGAAGTGCAAGGCGACGCGCGCGCGTGGGTGAATACATCGCTGATCGGCCGCGCAGTGAGCAATCTGTTCGTCAACGCGATCCAGCATTCGCAGCCCGGCACGACGCTGCGCGCCACGGTCGCGCCGCAGAACGGTCACGTCGAGATCGCCGTTTCGAATCCCGGCGAGCCGCTCGACCCGGTGACGCGCGAGCACATTTTCGACCGCTTCTACCGCATTCAGGAGGCGCGCTCGAACAGCCACGAAAATCACGGGCTCGGGCTGTCGATCGTCAAGGCCGTGGCGGAAATGCACGGCGGCACGGTGTTCGTGCGCAGCGCCGACGGCGTCAACACGTTCGGGTTCTCGGTGGCCGTGGATGGCGCCGAAGCGCCCGAAACGCCCGTCGCCGGCATCGCCCGCCAGGGCCGCGCCGGCGTGCCGCTGCACGTTTCGCCCTAGCGCTGTCCTGATGCCGCCCGGAAGCTGCGCCTAGACGGGCTCGTCTTCCACGGGCGTGCTTTCGTTTTCGATGTTGTGCTGGTCCTTGCGCAGCAAGTCCCAGCAGCTGATAAAAAGCGCAGCGACGAGCGGCCCGATCACGAAGCCGTTGATGCCGATGAGCGAAATGCCGCCGAGCGTCGAGATCAGCACGACCCAGTCGGGCAGGCGCGTGTCCTTGCCCACGAGCACCGGGCGCAGCACGTTGTCCACGGTGCCGATCACGACCGAGCCGAAGATGATGAGCCCGATGCCCTTCGCCATCGCGCCCGTGGAGAGGAAGTAGATCGCGATGGGCCCCCACACGAGCGCCGCGCCCACGGCGGGCAACAGCGAGAGCAGCATCATCACGAAGCCCCACAGCAGTGCGCCCTGAATGCCGAGCACCCAGAGCGCGATGCCGCCCAGGCCGCCCTGCACGACCGCCACCGCCACATTGCCCTTCACCGTTGCGCGAATCACCGTCGTGAACTTGCGCATGAGATGCAGCTTGTGCTGTTCGTCGAGCGGAATGGCGTCGCGCACGAGCCGGGAAATATCGCGGCCGTCGCGCACGAGGAAGAAGAACAGATAGAGCATCACGCCGAAGCTCACCAGAAATTGCAGCGTGTTCTGGCCGAAGGAGAGTGCACGCGTGGCGACGAACTGGCTGATCTGCGCGGCGCCCGCCGAAAGGCGCTGCTGCAGCCCCGGTAGATCCATGAGGTCGTAGCGCGCGAGCAGGTTCTGGATCGACTCAGGCAGCGCATGGACGATCTGCGTGAAGTACGCGCCGAAATCGAGGCTGCCGCTGCGCACCTCCTGATACGCCGAGGCGACCTGCTGCACCAGCGTGGCCGTCACCAGCGTGAGCGGAAAGATCACGATGACGAGGCAGATGGTGAGCGTGATGAGCGCGGCAACGTTGCGCCGCCGCCCGAGTCGCGCGACGAGCCGGCGCTGCACGGGCTGGAAGATCAAGGCGAGGATGGCGCCCCAGAGCACCGTGCTGAAGAACGGCGCGAGGATGAAGCAAAGCGCGATGGACACCGTGAACAGCAGCAAATAGAACGATGTCTGGTGAAGGTGCTTGTTGCCTTCCATGTGCGATGAATTCCAGTTAAGGCCGCCAGGCGGACGAACGGCGGCATCGTCCGATGATACCGGCAAGGCCGCGTGGGGCCTCCGGGCGCAGTGCGCCCAGGGGTTCACTGTGCGCCCACGAGCCGCACGCGCGTGATTTCCGAAGGCGCGCCAAGGCGCTTGGGCGGACCCCAGTAGCCCGTGCCGCGGCTCGTATAGACCCACAGGCTGCCGAGCTTTTCGAGGCCCGCCGTGAACGGCTGCTGCAGCCGCACGAGAAAATTCCACGGGAAAATCTGGCCGCCATGCGTGTGGCCGGAGAGTTGCAGCGTGAAGCCCGCGTCGACGGCGGCGTGGGCCGTGCGCGGCTGGTGCGCGAGCAGGACGCGCGTGTTGACGTCGGCGGGCGCGCCGCGCAGCGCTTCGGTTGGATCGCTGCGGTGCGCGGGATCGAACTGGCCGCCCGTGTAGTCGGTCACGCCGGCCAGCACGAGCCGCGCGCCGCCATGCTCGATCACTACATGCTGGTTCATCAGCACCGTGAGGCCGATGCGGCGGAACTCGGCGATCCAGGCGTCCGCGCCCGAGTAGTACTCGTGGTTGCCGGTCACGAGATACACGCCGTGATGCGCATTGAGCTTGCCGAGCGGCGCGGTGTGCGCGGCGAGATGCGCCACGCTGCCGTCCACCACGTCGCCCGTGATGGCGACTACGTCGGCGTCGAGCTGGTTCACGGCGCGCACGATGGCATCGACGTAGCCGTGCTTGATCGTCGGCCCGACGTGGATGTCGCTCAGTTGCACGATGGTGAAGCCGTCGAGCGCGGCGGGCAGGCCGCGAATCGGCACCTCGACGTTGCGCACGCGCGCACGCCGCCGCGCGTTGAAAAAGCCGAACCCGGAGGAGAGGAACGCCAGCACGATCACCGCGGCGGCGCTCACGGTGCGCCAGCCGGCGAGATCGATTGCCTTGGGCCACAGTGCCTCCACGGTCATGGCCGAGGCGAGCACGATGTCGCGCGCGATCGTCAGCATCAGCAGCGACGAGAAGAAGCCCATGGCGAGCATGCCGATCCAGGCGAGGCGGTCGCCGAGCGGCTGGCGCTTGAAGCGCCGCGCCAGCATGCCGGGCGGGATGAACAGCACCGAGAGCACGAGCCACAGCACGGCGAGCCATTTGCCGGCGGCGGGCACCGGCAGGTCGGGAATCAGGCGAAAGCCGACATAAGCATGCAGCAGCACGCCGATGGCAATGAAGCGGACCAGAAACGAGAGTCGGGGCATGGCGGCGCAAACGGATGGGAGCGGACCGGCGTGGGCTGGCGCGCCGGGTACGGCGCGCTGCAGCAAAGCCCGATCGTCGAGGCCCGCTCGAAAACCCGGTGGACGGGTCAGCACAGGTAGGCTGCGTTGCATTTTACCGGCGCAGCAGACTTCGTGCCGTTCGGTGGCGGCGGTTTCCGGATGCGCATGCTGCGATGCGTCATGAAAGGGCCTGGCGATCCAGCATGAACATACATGCATGCGTGTATGCATGGGCCCGGATGCTTTACTGTTTGCGCGTGTGGCAGTGCGGCATTTCCCTGGATTGCCAGCGCGATCCCACTCGTCGCACTATGTTCTCGTGGGGCCGGGCATACTCTATTAAACGTCCATTGAATCGGCCCTCGCGATGGACTATGCTCGAAACGAGGCCCGCGCGGTTTCGGGCGCTCTGGGGGAGACGGATCATGAAAGGAATCCGGCCGGTCGCACATGGACTGCATGAGGGTTTGCATGGTCGTCACGTCGGGCACGAGGGCAGCCACGTCATGCTGCCGATGGTCGTTCTCTCGATCATGGCCATCGCGCTGTATATCGCGGTCAAGCACATCGATATTCTCGAAATTGGCCGCAGCGCGTTGTTCGATGTCGTGATGGTGTTCGTCGCGCTCGGTATTGCGGGCATGTTCGGCGTGCTGGGCGCCTGGCTGCGATCCCGCACCACCGACGAACCCGCCGAAGGCTTCTGCTTCGTCGGCGCGCTCATCGGCGCAGTGGTGTTCTACATCGCGCTGCTCACCTGATTCGTTTGTTTGCAGTTTCGGTTGGTTCGCAATCCTGCGGGAGGCGAGGGCGCGCGGCGGCCGGGTCCGCGCCATGCGAAACTGTGTGTTTTCCCGCTCGATAGAAGCACTCCCGATGTTCGATCTTTTCGACGATACGCCTGCCCCCGACGTGGCATGGCATCCGTCATGGCTCGCGCCAGAGGCCGCTGCCGAGGCGCTCGCGCGCATCATCGCCGAGGCCGACTGGCGCCAGGAACGCATTCGCACGCCCGGCGGCTGGGTGGACCAGCCGCGCCTCACAGCCTGGCAGGGCGACGAAGGCGCGGTGTACATCTATTCAGGCATCCGAAACGTCCCGCAGCCGTGGACCCGCCAGGTCGCCGAACTGCGCGACGCCATCTCGGCGCTTTGCGGCGTGCGCTTCAACAGCGTGCTGCTCAACCGCTACCGCACGGGCACGGACAGCATGGGCTGGCACGCGGACCACGAACCCGAACTCGGCCCCGAGCCGGTGATCGCCTCGCTGAGCCTCGGCGCGACGCGGCGCTTCGACCTGCGCCACAACGCGACGGGCGTGGTGCGCTCGTTCCAGCTGACGAGCGGCAGCCTGCTCGTGATGCAGGGTAAGACCCAGGCGCAATGGCGCCATCGCGTGCCGAAGGAACCCGCCGTGAGCGCCGAGCGGGTGAATCTCACGTTTCGCGTGGTGGTGCCGGATTTGCGGAAATAGACGGCTAGATCGCTGCGGATGGGCATTAAATCGCCGATGTTTGGTGCGCGGACTACGCTCGCGCGAGTGGTTTCGCGCTAAAAATAAAATAAGAATTTATGCGCATAAACGCCAAATCCGGCGTTGGCGCGGCGGTCAGACGTCCGCGCCGAGCCGGCGCCGCACGAGCGCGACGAGACGCTCCAGCGGCAAACCTGAGCCCGCGAGCGCGGTCACTTCCGGATAATGCTCGCGCGCTATGTCCGTGAGCACCTGGCCGGGCGGCGCTTCGACCAGCACGCTCGCGCCCGACTCGATCATGACCGTGAGCGCGTCGTACCAGCGCACCGTGTAGCGCATGTTGGTGGCGAGATCGGCGCGGATGGCGTCGGCACTGTAGAGCGGCCTGCCGCCGCGATTGTCGACATAGACGCTGCGCGGCGTACGAAACGGTATGTCGCGTGCCCACTCTGTGAGCCTCTCGGCGGCGTCGGCCAATAGTTCGCAATGCGAAGGAACGGCCACTGCGAGCCGTTGCGCCTTGCGCGCGCCAGCGGCGAGCGCGCGGGCCGCAAAGGCTTCGAGCGCGCCGTCGGCGCCGGCCACGACGATCTGGCGCGGCGCGTTGACGTTTGCCACGTACACTCGCTCGCCGCCATCGCGCGCATGCGCTTCGGCGAGCGTTTCCACCTGCGTCTCGCTTAGCCCCGCGACGGCCGTGAGGCCATAGCCCGAGGGCCACGCGTTCTCCATCAGCTCGGCGCGTTTGCGCACCATCTGCAGCGCGTCGCCAAACGCCAGGGCCTCGCAGCTTACTGCGGCGGCATAAGCGCCCACCGAAAGCCCCGCGCTGAATTGCGGCGCGAGTCCTTCGTGCGCGAGCGCGCGCGCCACGGCTACGCCCGCGACCGTGAGGCCGATCTGCACGGCGACCGTGGAACGCAAGGCGTCGTCGCTATCGAGCGTGAGGACGTCGAAGCCGAGTCCCGCGGACGCCTCGTCGAGCGTCGCCCGCACGGCGTCGTGTTGCGGCAGCTTGTGGAGGAAGCCAGCGTTTTGTGCGCCCTGGCCCGGAAAGAGCAGGGCGAGCGTCATGCTGCTTGCCACGGGTCGGAGACGAGCTGCGCGCCGCTGGACGCGCGCGCCAGCACGCGCGGCTTCTGCGCCGCGAGTTCGGCGAGAGCGACGCCGCCCGCGGGCGTTTCGAGTTGCGCGTCGATGCGTGTGCCGGCGCGGCTGGCGGCTTGAGCGAGCGTCTGCGCAAGCGACTCGATCGCCGCGCGCGAGACGCGCTGCGGCAGGCGAATCAGGATGTCGAGATCGCTCGATGCGGTGAGCGTGGGAACGCCCGTGGCAAGCTCGAAGCCGGCGCTGCCCGTAGGGCCCCAAACGTAGTGGCGCAACGCCGCCGCGCTTGTGCGCAGGGTAGCGAGCGCGATGAACGCGGGCAATGAGCGGCGTGCGCGAAGCGGCTCGACGCCGAGCAGATCCTCAGGAGCAAATGACGATTCGATATCCTCAGTATTGAGCCAGGTGCCGAAACGCTCCGAACGTACGCTGCCGCGCACGCCGACCGCCACGAAACCCGCCGCCGCGCACGTGCGCCGCACAACTACCCAGGGCGCGCGGGCAAGCGCCTCGCGTACCCAGTCCGGCTCGTCGCCCGACGGCGTATGGCGCGCGATGCGCAGCAGGTCGTGCGCGCGCCAGCGCGCGTCGTCCACGCGCGGCGCGTCAGCAGCGAACGGCGGGGCGGCGCACACGCGCATCAGCTGGCGTCCCACTGTTGCGCGAGGCGCTTGCGTACCTCGATCGACGCCGCACGCGTACGCTGCGCCGACTCGCCTTGCAGACGATGCGCGAGGCCGCTCGTGTCGCTGCGTGCCGCCCGCACCTTCTGTGCGAGCACATCGCGCACGCGTGCGATCTGCGCTTCGCTCGGCGCGTCCGCATCGATGCCCCCGATCAACTCGTCGAGCAGCCCGAGCTTCGCGAACGAAGCCATCGAATACGACATCGGCACGATCTTTTCGCCCAGCTCGTCGAGGTCCTCGACACTGCGCCGCGTAACGCGCGCCGCCGCTTCCTTGCCCATGGCGTGGACCATCGTGCCGGGCGCGTCGAGCGCGACGATGCGATTGGCCTGATAGCCGTGTGCGAGAAACGCGCCCGACATGGCGGGCCCGACGATCAGCGCCACCACGGGATGCCCCGCGAGGCGCGCGCTGGCGTAGGCGTCCACGGCCGAGGCGCAGGCGAGGTGAATGCCGAGCATCTCCTCGCGATAGCCGTAGGCCTGGCTCTTCACATCGACGATCGCGATGATGGGGCGGCGCTTGCCGCTCGCGGCGTCTTCGGCAATCGTTTCGCGCACGGCCTTCGCGAGACGCCAGCCTTGTTCGAGGCCCACTACGTTGTCGCGCGCGCGCGGAAAGCGGTTCACGGGATCGGGTGCGACGGTGATGAAGCGCGCGGTTTCGTTGTCGAGCGGCGCATCGGCGTATTGCACGCACGCGCCCTGCGTGTCCGCGCCCGCGAGGGCGCGCAGCCAGCGTGCGCCGCGGCTCGTCGTCGTGTCGTTCATGCGTTTTCTCCGCTCAGGTTCAGGGGCGAAGCGGTGAACACCGCACGCATCGTTTCAGGGGTGACGCTGGCGGGATCGATCTGCGCGAGTTTCGCGAGCGTGGCATCCACATCGGCCGAGCGCGGCGTGCGCGGCGCGCCTTGCGCAAACGCCGCTCGCACGGCGGCGCGCACGTCGTCCACGGCGTCGTCGACGAGCGCATCGGCGAAACCCGTCTGCGCGCGCTGCTCGCCGCCGATCAATTGCCACACCTGGCGGCGGTCGCTCGAATCGAGTTCCTCGATGCCGGCTTCCTGCTCGATCACCTCCGGGCCATTCATGCCGAGGCGGCCCTGCTTCGTCATCACGAGCGTCGAACACAGGGCCGCCGCGAGCGACATGCCGCCAAAACAACCCACCATGCCCGCGATCACGCCGACCACGGGCACATGAGCGCGCAACGCGACGATGGCCGACTGGATCTCCGCAATCACGGCGAGGCCGAGATTGGCCTCCTGCAAGCGCACACCACCGGTTTCGAACAGGATGACGGGCCGCACGATCTTGCCGCGCTCGCAGTCGGCGAGCGCCAGTTCGAGTGCGGCGGCGATCTTGCTGCCCGACACTTCGCCGATGCTGCCGCCCTGGAAAGCCGATTCGATCGCGGCGACGACGGCGGGCTCGCCGTCGATGGTGCCGCGCGCGATCACCGCGCCGTCGTCGGCCTGGCAGACGATGCCCTGCAACGGCAGCCACGGCGATTCGATACGGTCGAACGGCCCGAGCAGTTCGCGGAACGTGCCCGCGTCCAGCACGGCGGCCGCGCGTTCGCGCGCGCTCAATTCGATGAAGCTCTCGCGCAGCAGCGTGGCCGGCGTCAGTTGATTCGGGCTGCTCATGACTGCGCCTCCTGCGCGGCTTCCACGGCTTCTGCGAGCCGCAGCGCCACCACGCCGGGCGTGGCGCCGAAGTCGTTGATCTCGATGAGCGCCGCGCCGTCGTAGCGTGTGAAGAAGCGGTCGAGCACGCTCTTCCAGATGTGGCTATAGCCGTCCACGCTCGTATGCACGACCACGCGCGCCTGCATGTCGCTCGCGGGCTGCAGCAGCACTTCGAGATCGCCCGAGCCCACCACGCCCACGTGGGCGCGCGTCGTCACGGCGCGTTGCGCCGGATAGTCGAATGTCAGTTGTTCCATGAAACCGTCCTCCCGCCCATGCGGTGCTGAACCAGTCTGTCGATGAAGAGCGTCGCGGCAAGCAGATCGGCCGCGCCACCCGGCGATGCGTTGAGTGCGAGCAGCGTGCGTTCGAGCACATCGAACGCGGCGCGGCCGGCTTGCGTGGCAAGGCCGCCCGCGTCGCGTACGCGCTGCGCGCCCGCTTGCGCGGCCTCGCGCCCGGCGAGCCCTGCGCGATGCAGCACGCAGGTGTCGTCGAGCGAGGCCATGATCGCGAGCAGGGCGTCCACGCGGGCGTGGGCTTCGTCGAGGCCCTGCGTGCGCGCGGCGTGCAGTGCGGGCAGGCCCACGCGCACGACGTGCGGAAAGCCGTCTTGCGCTTCGCTGCGCGCGCCGCCCACGTTGTAGCGCTGACGCACGCGCTCGCCGTTGCTTTGCGCGGGCTGCGCGAGCAGGTCGTCGTAGCGCGCGATCTGCGCAGCCGTTTCGCAGATGCGCGCCGCGTGGGCGCAGTCGCTGTCGCTGCCTTGCGGCGTATGTACGATCGCCGCGCCCGCCACCAGCAGCCCGACGATCCAGATCGCGCCGCGATGCGCGTTGCTGCCTTGTGTCGCGCGCAACATCGCGGCTTCGCCGGCGCGGCCGATGCGCGCGAGATCGGTGCGCAGCGCCGTGCCGGGCGCAGCCCCGCGCGAGGCGCGCGCGAGCGCTTCGAACGTGGGTTCGAGCGCGTGCGCCGAGCGCAGCATCGTCGCGAGATCGAGATCGCTGTGTGCGCCACTGCCGCGCGCGTCCACGAGCGCGGGCTTGGGCGTGAGGCGCGCCTCTTCGATCAGCGCGTCGCGGGCGAAGCGCGCGAGCTGCGCGTCGGCGGAGGACAGCCGCGAGTCACCCGCGTACGAAACACGTCGCGCGAGACCCGCTGAGCCCTCGGCAAGCGCCGTAAAAGGAAGCGTACGCATCGCGCTCACCAGCTGCGGAAACGGGCCGGAGGCGTATAGAGCCCGCCCGACCACGTCACCAGATCGTCGATGCTGCGCGCCGCGAGCAGCGAGCGCTTGGCCTCGCCGCGCAAGATGCCGAGATCCTCGGGGAACTGCACGATGCCGCGGCGGCGCAGTTCGTCGGTTTTCTGCTGCTGCGCGCGCAGGCCGATGGGCGTCACGCCGGCCACCGCCGCGAGCGCGGCGCGCCGCTCGTCGATGCCCTCTGCGCGATGCAGATGAGCAATGCCCTCTTCGGTCACGACATGGCTCACGTCGTCGCCGTAGATCATCACGGGCGCGACGGGCATGCCGCTCTTCTGGCCCACGGCGATGGCGTCGAGTTCGTCGACGAAGGTCGGCTCGCCGCCTTTCTTCCAGGTTTCCGCCAGTTGCACCACGAGCTTGTGGCCGCGCGAAACCGGGCCGTTGTCCTTGAGCAGCTTGAGCCATGCTTCGCTCGCATGTCGCCGCCCGCGCGGATCGTGGCCCATGTTCGGCGCGCCGCCGAAGCCCGCGAGCCGGCCGCGCGTGACGGTGGACGAATTGGCGTCCGCGTCGATCTGCAGCGTCGAGCCGATGAAGAGATCCACGGCATATTGCCCCGCGAGCTGGCACAGCACGCGGTTCGAGCGCAGGCTGCCGTCGCTGCCGGTGAAAAACACATCGGGCCGCGCGGCGATATAGGCTTCCATGCCCACTTCGCTGCCGAAGCAATGGATGCTTTCCACCCAGCCCGATTCGATGGCGGGAATCAGCGTGGGGTGCGGATTGAGCGTCCAGTTGCGGCAGATCTTGCCCTTGAGGCCCAGCGATTCGCCGTAGGTGGGGAGCAGCAATTCGATCGCGGCGGTGTCGAAACCAATCCCGTGATTGAGCGCGGCGATGCCATAGGGCGCGTAAATGCCCTTGATGACCATCATCGCGGTGAGCACCTGCAGGTCGCCGATGTGGCGCGGATCGCGTGTGAAGAGCGGCTCGACCGCGAACGGCCGGTCGGCCTGCACGACCACGTCGACCCACGAGCCGGGAATGTCCACGCGCGGCAGTTCATCGACGATTTCGTTGACCTGAACGATCACGATGCCCTGGCTGAACGCGGCGGCTTCGGCGATGGTCGGCGTGTCTTCGGTATTCGGGCCGGTGTAGAGGTTGCCGTGGCGGTCGGCTTTTTCGGCGCACAGCAGCGCGACCTGGGGAATCAGGTCGACGAACATGCGCGCGTACAGCTCGACATAGGTATGGATCGCGCCCACTTCGAGCTGGCCGTCTTCGAGCAGTTGCGCCACGCGCAGGCTCTGCGGCCCCGCGAACGCGAAGTCCACGCGGTGCGCGATGCCGCGCTCGAACAGCGTCAGATGCTCGGGGCGGCTGATGCTGGAAATGAGCAGGTGAACGTTGTTGACCTTGGCCGGATCGGCCTTGGCCAGCGAGCGTGAGAGGAAGTCGGCCTGCTTCTGGTTGTCGCCTTCGAGCGCGACGCGGTCGCCTGGGCGGATCAGCAGTTCGAGCGCATCGGTCATGCGCGAGGCGGGCAGGACGCCGTCTTCGAGCCAGCCCGAAACGGCAGCGAGGCGGCGGGCCTTTTCGTCGCGGCGCGTGGTCCACGAACGCGGTGGGAGGTCAGGCGAGGTTGGCGTATCAGCTTGAGGCTTCATCGGCGGTTCGGCTCCGTGAGCGGGAAGAGGCGGCGCGCGGCTTCGCGGCGGCAGATTGTGCCGAAGGCGGCACTGCCGGCAGCGCGGCGCGCTCGGTCAGGAAACGGTAGATGAGTTCGCCCGTGCCGAGCAGGTGCTCGGCCACGAGCTTTTGCGCGGTGGGCACGTCGCCGCGCTTCACGGCGGCGAGAATTTCGGTGTGCTCGCTATCGGATTCGCCCTTGTATTCGGGGAAGCCGAATTTCAGGCGCAAATAGCGTTCGCCGCGGCGATGCAGCGCGGTGAGCATTTCCATCAGCTGCGGCCGGCCGGCGGGCGCGTAGAGGCTCATGTGAAAGGCCTCGTTGCGCGCGACATAGAGCGACGGATCGCGCTCGCGCTTCGCGGCGGCGGCCAGCGCGGTCACTTCGCGCAGCGTGGCGCTCGTGTGATTCGGAATGGCGAGGCCGAGCGCGAGGCTTTCGAGCGCGGAACGGATCTCGTAGATTTCGCGCGCCTCGTCGGCGGAAAGCGGGGCCACGCTCGCGCCCTTGTTGACCTCGATCTTCGCCCAGCCTTCACTCGCGAGCTGGCGCAGCGCCTCGCGCACGGGGATCGCGCTGACCGAAAAATGCCGCGCGATCGCGTCCTGGCGCAGCGGCGCGTTGGGCGCGAGCTTGCCCTCGACGATCGCGCTGCGCAGGGCGTCGGCGATCATGCGCGAGGTGCTGGTGCGGGGCGCGGCAGCGCCTTCCAGGGGAAAACCATTCGTTGCGTCGCTCATGAGATCAAATATTATATATAAAACGACCAAGGCGAAAGCCTCGAAAACCCGCAACACAGAAACACCAGATTCACTATAGACGGGTAAGAAGAACGGGGGCTTACAGGGAGTTCCTGAAGAGGGCCGGCACTGCCGCGGCCTGCATTTCCGCGTTTCGCGGCGTGCGTGCGCATCTTGCTGCGTGGGCTGGCGAGGCATCAATGGAGAGAGGAGCATCATGAATTCGATCACCGAGTCCGCACGGCGAACTCGCACCAAGACACCGCTCAACCGGTCGCAGATCGCCGGTTTCTGGGGCGCCTGGGCAGGCTGGACGCTCGACGGGATGGACTCGTTCATCTACGCACTCGTGCTCACGCCCGCGCTCACGGAGCTGTTGCCGCGTTCGGGCTACGAGGCGAGTGCGGCGAACATCGGGCTTGCCGGCTCGATCCTGTTCGCGCTCTTCCTCGTGGGCTGGGGGCTGTCGTTCATCTGGGGGCCGCTCGCGGACCGCTATGGGCGCACGCGCGTGCTGGCGGGCACCATCTTCATGTTTGCGATCTTCACGGGACTTTCGGCCACCGCGCAGAGCGTGTGGTCGCTCGGCATCTACCGCTTTCTGGCGGGCGTGGGCATCGGCGGGGAGTGGGCGCTCGCGGGCACGTACGTGGCCGAATCGTGGCCGGAGGATCGCCGCAAGATGGGCGCGGGCTATCTGCAGACCGGGTATTACGCGGGCTTCTTCATAGCGGCCGCGCTCAATTACACGGTCGGCGTGCACTTCGGCTGGCGTGCCATGTTCCTCACGGGCGCGGTGCCGGTGGTGGTGGCCATTCTCGTGCTCACGCGCGTGGAGGAACCGGCCAAATGGCAGAAGTCGGAGGCGAGCCATGTGCACCGCGGCCGCCCGCTGCGTGAAATCTTCGGCGACGTCTACCGCATGCGCACTGTGGTGGCGTGCGCGTTGCTGACCATCGCGATCATCGGCTTGTGGGCAGGCGCGGTTTATGAACCGTCCGCCGTGATCCAGCTGGCGACGAAGGCGGGCGCGAACAAGGCCGAGGCGATCCGCACGGCTTCCATCGCCACGGGCATCCTGTCGATCGGCACGATTCTTGGGTGCCTCGCATTGCCGCCCATGGCAGAGCGCATCGGCCGCAAGTGGACGCTCGCCGTTTATTTCGCGGGTATGGCGGTGACGATCGCGGCGAGCTTCGGCTGGGCGTTCTACCTCGAGAACGGGCTCGTGCCGTTCATCGCGCTGCTCTTCGTGCTGGGCTTCTTCGGCGGCAACTTCGCGCTGTTCAGCCTCTGGCTGCCTGAGCAGTTCGAAACGCGTGTGCGCGCCACGGCGTTCGCGTTCTGCACGTCGTTTGGCCGCTTCGTGGGCGCGGGCGTGAACTTCCTGCTGGGCGCGGCCGTGCTGCGGATGCACACGCTTGGCGTGCCGGTGGCGCTCACGGCGCTGGCCTTCGTTCTCGGCCTTCTGATCATTCCGTTTGCGCCGGAAACGAAGGGTCAAACGCTGCCTTCCTAAGTCCGATACGCGGCGCGTCGGTTAGCGCCGCGCCTTCACGAGCCTCGGCGGCAACAGGCGCCAGCCGAGATTGACCCCGAGGCTCGCCGCCACGATCAGCGCCATGCCCGCAAGCTGCGGCGCGCTCAGCGCGCGACCGTAGACGATCGCATCGACGGCGATCGCGGTGAGCGGATACACGAACAGGAGCACGGCGATCACGGGCGTGGTCAACATCGGCAGCGCGCCGTAGATCAGCACGTACGAAAGCCCCGTGTGCAGCACCCCCATGCCCACGAGCCAGCCCCATTGCGTGGCCGAAATATGCGCGAGCTCGAGTGGCGCAAAAAACGGCGCGATCAGCGGCAGGCACACGGAGCCCACCACGCATTGCGTCAGTGTGAGCAGATGTGGGCGAAAGTTGCGCAGGCTCTTGGCGATCAGCGTGACGCTCGCATAGAGCACCGAGCCGCCCAGCGACTCGCCAATGCCGATCATGTAGCTCGTGCGATCGGCCACGTGGGTTTCCGCGAGCACGCCGGAAGCGAGCACGAGCCCCACGAACGCGATGCCGATCCAGCCCAGCCGGTCGGCGCCGAGCCGCTCGTGAAAGAGCGCCGCGCCCATCAGCACGACCCAGAACGGCTGCACATGGAATACGACCGTCGAGACGGCGATGCTCGTGCGATGGATCGCGTCGAAGAAGGCGACCCACTGCGTGACCATCAGCACGCCTGAAATCACCGCGAGCGTGAGCGTGCGGCGCGTGAACTGCCGCGGCGAGAGCCAGCCCTTGTACGCGCAGTACCCGGCGAGCGCGAGCATGCCGAAAAAACAGCGGAAGAACACGAGCGTGAGGGCGCCGAGACGCGCCTCCTCGACGAACACGCCGATCGTGCCCATCAGGAGGCCGCCGCCCGCGAGCATGAAGACGCCTTGCTGACGGTTGCCGTGATGTTCGGATTGCATGGCCGGAGCGGAAAAATCGAAAGAGGGTTGGAGACAGGTTCAGTATTCGCCAGTTGCGGGACGCGGGCAAACGAATTAAATTGAAGAATTCCATCAACGCAGCTTATGAATCGGCTGCAACCCGGCCACCCCGCGTATGAATCCCGAATTCGACATCGATTTGCTGCGTACCTTCGCCGCCGTGGCGGACGCGGGCAGCTTCACGAAGGGCGCCGTGGCCGTGCATCGGTCGCAGGCGGCCGTGAGCATGCAGGTCAAACGGCTCGAGCAGATGCTTGGCACCACGTTATTCACGCGCGACACGCGCAATCTCGCGCTCACGCGGCCGGGCAACACGCTGCTCGAATATGCGCGGCGCGCGCTCGACCTGCAGGAGGAGGCGTGGGCGGCGCTGGTGCGGCCCGAGGTGACGGGGCGCGTGGTGCTCGGGGCGCCCGACGACTATATGGCGTCGCTGCTGTCACCGGTGTTGCGGCGCTTCTCGACGCTTTATCCGCATGTGGAGATCGAGATCGTCTGCGCGCAGAGCGTCGCGCTCGGGCCGATGCTGGCGGACAACAAGATCGACATCGCGTTCGTCACGCGCGACCGCAAGATGCGCGGCGAGTTCGTGCGCGCCGAGGAGATGGTCTGGGTGGGGTCCGCCACCGACCCCGCGCCGCTTGCCATGTCGCCGCTGCCGGTCGGGCTCTACGAGCACGGCAGCGTGGCGCGCGCGCATACCGTGGCGGCGCTCGACGGCGCGCACATTCGCTACCGCGCCGCCTATAGCAGTGCGAGTTTGATGGGGTTGACGGCGACGGTGGAGGCGGGCATCGCGATCGTCGCGCTCACGCGCTGCAGCGTGCCGCCGCGCTTCGCGATCCTTGGCGAGGCGCAGGGCCTGCCGAAGATCGAGCCGCTGGAAATCGTGGTGGCGCGCAGCGTCAAGTCGAACCGGCCGACTTGCGACTACCTCGCGCAGCAGATGGTGCAGGACCTCTCGGTGCCGCGTCAGCGCGGGTAGACGCTCACTTCGCCGCCCACCGCGAGCCGCACGCGCTCGCCTTCGCGCGGCGTGCGATAGCCGGGCACGCGCGCGCGAACCGTTGCGTGCGCATCGATCAGCTGCAGCGTGAGCGCGGCGTCCTGGCCCTGGAAGGTGATGGTCTGCACCACCGCTTCGAGCGCGCCGTCGCGCTGGGCGGTTTCGGGCAGCACGTCGATCTGCTCGGGGCGCAGCATCACGTCCACGGCGCCTTCTGCCGCGTGCTGGTCTTGCTGGATCGGCAGCGCGCCGAGCACGCAATGCGCGCGCCCGTTGGCCACCGTCCCCGGCAGCAGCACCGCCTCGCCGATGAAGGCCGCGAGTTCGCGCGTGGCCGGGCGGCGATAGAGCGTTTGCGGCGGTCCGCTCTGCAACAGCTTGCCGCGCCACAGCACGGCGACTTCATGACCGAGCGAGAGCGCCTCGGCCTGATCGTGCGTGACGAGCACGGCGGTCGCGCCGGCGGCGGCGAGGGCGCGCGCCACGGCTTCGCGCGTTTCGACGCGCAGCGCGGCGTCGAGCGACGAGAACGGCTCGTCGAGCATCACGAGGCCGGGCGAGGGTGCGAGCGCGCGGGCGAGCGCCACGCGCTGCTGCTGCCCACCTGAGAGTTGCTGCGGCGCGCGCGATGCATAGGATTCCGGAAGACCGACGAGTTCGAGCAATTCGACCACGCGATGCTGCGTGCGCCGCTGCGCACGCGGCAGACCGAACACGATGTTCTCGGCGACGGTGAGGTGCGGAAAGAGCGCACCCTCTTGCGGCACGTAGCCGATATGACGTTGCTCGGTCGGCAGATGCAGGCGGTCGCCGGCGACGCGGCGGCCGTCGATCTCGATCGTGCCGGCGTCGGCGCGTTCGAAGCCGCACAGCACGCGCAGCAGCGTGGTCTTGCCGCTGCCCGAAGGCCCGAGCAGCGCGACGAGCGAACCCGAGCGCACGGCAAGATCGATGCCGTGCAGGACCGGATGGCCGTCGAAGGCCTTTTTCAGGCCGGAAATGCGAAGTGTGCTCATGGGGCTAACTTGGGGCTAACTGAGGCTCAGGCATCGTCGGGTGGCGCGTTGACCGGTTCGACGGGCATGTTCACCGTTGCATGGCCCGCGAGCGCGGAGCGGCCCGCAAACGCGAACAGCAGGCCCGAAGCGGCGAGCGAAAGCGCGGTGAGCAGCGCGGCATAGGGCGCGGCGGCCGCGAAGGCGAGCGTCGAGGTGTCGGTCCAGACCTGCGTGGCGAGCGTGTGCGTGCCGATGGGCGCGAGCAGCAGCGTGGCGTTCAATTCGGTGACCACCGAGATGAACACCATCGAAGCCGCCGCGCCGAGGCCGGGACCCGCGAGCGGCAGCACGACGCGGCGCAGCGTGGCGAACCATCCCAGGCCGAGCGCGCGCGCCGTATCTTCGAGGCGCTGCTGCGCCTGCATGAGCGCCGCGCGCACGCTCACGAGCGCAAGGGGCAGACAGAGGATCGCGTACGCCGTAATCAGCAGCGTGGTGCCCTGATAGAGCGGTTCGAGCGCGCGCACCGCGAGCGAGACGATGGCAAGCGCGATGACGAGACTGGGCACGCCCTGCGCGATGAAGGCCGTGCGTTCGAGAAACGTGGCGGCGCGGCCAGGATAGCGCGCAAGCAGGTACGCGAGCGGCAGCGCGAGCAGGGTGGTGAAAAATGCGGCCGTGAGGCCGAGACGCAGCGAGGCGAATGTGGTCGAAACCAGCAGTTCCGGCGAGACATCGGCGGGCGTGATGGCCGCCGCGCCGGGCTGCGTGAGCCAGTAGCCGATCATCGCGAGCGGCACGCCGAGCGTCGCCACATTGAGCGCGACGAAACCCGCCGCCATAGGCCAGCGCCAGCGGCCGAGCGCATGGCGCGCGCTCGCGCGGCGCGCGCCGCGATCCACGCGCTCGTAGCGCGCGCGCCCGCGCACGCGGAACTCGAGCACGAGGCATACGAGGCAGAGCAGGATCAGCACGCAGGCCAGCAGCGAGGCACCGCCGCCATCGAAGCTCGTGCGGTATTCCGCGTAGATCTCGGTGGTGAACGTGCGAAAGCGCAGCAGCGTGAATGCGCCGAATTCGGAGAGCACGCCAAGCGCGACGAGCAGCATCGAGCCGAATAGCGCGGGTCGCAATTGCGGCAGCACGACGCGCACGAACACGGCCCAGCGGTTGCAGCCGAGCGCGCGCGCCGATTCTTCGAGCGCGGGGTCGAGGCCGCGCAGCGCGGCGGCCACGGGCAGGTAGACGAGTGGGAAGTAGGCCGTCGTGATGACGATGAACGCGCCGAGAAAGTCCTGCAAATCGAGGCTCAGCGAGACCCACGCGTAGCTCGTGACGAATGCGGGCATGGCGAGCGGCGCGGCGGCGAGGAGCGCCCAGGCGCGCCGCCCCGGCACGTCGGTACGCTCGACGAGCCACGCCACCGCGGTGCCTAGCACGGCGCAGGCGAGCGTGGCCGAAACCGTAATCGAGAGCGTGTTGACGAGCAACTCGCCGACCAGCGGCCTGAAGATCAGCTCGGCGGCGTCGGCCAGACCGAAGGACAGCGCGCGCCAGAACGTCAGCGCGAGCGGCAGCAGCACCAGCAGCGGGCCGAGCGCGGCGGCGGCGAAGAGCGCGCGCGGCGCACGCCGCCGCGCGCGCAGGGGCGGGACCCCCGCGACATCCACTTGATGAGACTCTGGCACGGCTTGCGCCGTCGTAACGGCTTCGCTCACGATCTTGCTTCGTACTCCATGCCGATTACAGCAGGCCAGCCTGACGCAGCAGCTTGCCCGCCTGGCTGTCGTCGCCGAGCTGCTGGATGGTCAGCGCGGGCGGCTTCAACTGGTCGAACGGCTTGTTGATGGGGTCGCTCGCCACGCCAGGGCGCAGCGGGTACTCGTAGCTGATGTGGTTCTGCGCCATCAGCTTCTGCGCGCGCTCGCTCACGAGGTAGGCGAGGAACTTCTGCGCACCGTCCACATTGTGCGCGGACTTCATCATGGCGGCACCCGAAACGTTGACGAGCGCGCCCACGTCGCCATCGGCGAAATGCGCGACGGCGCTTTGCGTCTTCTTGTCGCCCATCTCGGCGTGCAGGCGGTCCCAGTAGTAGTTGTTGATGATGCCGGTGGCGACCGCGCCGCGGTTCACGGCGGCGACCACGCCTTCGTCGTCGTCGAAGATCTGCGAGTTGGTCTTCAGACCCTTGAGCCATTCGAGCGTGGCGGCTTCGCCCTTCACGGCGAGCACGGCGTCGACGAGCGGCAGGAAGTCGGCGTCGCTCGGCGCGATGCCGACCTTGCCCTTCCATTCGGGTTTGGCGAGATCGAAAATCGACTTCGGCAATTGCGCCGGCTGCACCTTGGCCGTGTTGTACGCGAGCACGTTCTCGCGCGCGGTCACGCCCACCCATTGTCCTTGCGGCGAGTTGAAGCGCGCGGGCACGGTCGCGAGCGTCGCTTGCTGCACGGGGGCGAGCAGGCCCTTTTCTTCCAGCAGCATCAGTTCAGGCGAGTTCTCCGTGAAGTAGACGTCGGCGGGCGTCTTCTCACCTTCGGCGACGAGCTGCGCCGCGAGCGCCGGGCCTTCGCCGCTGCGGATCTTCACGTCGATGCCGGTCTGCTGCTGAAAGTCTTTCGCGAGCTGGTTCACGACCTGCTCGTGCTGCGCGTTGTAGAGCGTGATCGAGGCCGCCTGCGCGGCGAGCGGCAGCATGCCGGCAAGCGCGAGCGAGAGGGCGGCGGCGCGCAGCGGTGCGCGCATCAAGGAAATTTCCATATTGTTTCGTTGTCCGTGTTATCGATGAAAATCAGGCGCTGAACAGCTCCGCGCCGATGAACGAGCCCGCTTTCGCACCGGGCGGGCACGCGAAAATCGCGCTGCCCACGTGCGTCGTGAACTGGTTCATCATGTCGAACTTCGCGAGCTTTTCGTTGATCGGAATGAAGCCCGTACGCGGGTCGCCCTGGTGGGCGACGAAGATGAGGCCCGCGTCATATTCGGTTTCCTGGCGCCACGGCGGCCAGCGCTCGATGTAGAAGTCCGTGCTGTCGTTGTACGAGTACGAACGGCGCAGGATCTGCGCGCCGTTGTTCGACGCGCGGTTCGAGAGGCGCACGTGCGAGTTCTCGGGAATCAGCGGATTGCCGTCCTTGTCTTGCGCGTCGAGATCGACGTTGTCGAATTCCTTCTTCTGGCCAATTGGCGCGCCGCTGTACTTGTGGCGGCCGAACACCTGTTCCTGGAAGCCCAGTTCCATCTGGTCCCAGTGCTCCAGCGTGATGCGGATGCGGCGCACCACGGTATAGGTGCCGCCCTGCATCCACGGCGCGTCGGCTGCGGTGGCCCAGACGAACTGGTTCATCGCCTTCGGGTCCGTGGTCGGCGGGTTGTTCGTGCCGTCCTTGAAGCCCATGAGGTTGCGCGGCGTTTGCGCGCGCGGGCCCGAGAGAAAGCCCGCCTGGCCCCAGCGCATCGTCAGGATGCCGTAGCCCTGGCGCGCGAGCTGACGCACCGCGTGGAAAGCGACTTGCGCGTCGTTGGCACACGCCTGCACGAACAGATCGCCGCCGGTCTTTTGCGCGATCAGCTGGTCGCCGTTGAAGCGCGGCAGATCGACGAGCGCGGCAGGGCGCTTGTGCGCGAGGCCATAGCGGTCCTTGTCCTGCGACGTGAAGAGGCCGGGGCCGAAGCCGAAGGTGACCGTGAGGCCCGCCGGGCCGAGGCCCAGCACGTCGCCAGAATCGGGCGCGGGATGGTCGTCGCCGGTGTAGTCGAGCGCGGCCGCCGGCTGCGCCTGGCTCATGCGCGCCGCGGACTCGGTCCACTTGCGCAGCAGGTTGATGACGTCGTCGCGCGAGGTCGTCGTGAGGTCGAAGGCCGCGACATACGTGTGCGCCTGCTGCGGCGTCACGATGCCGCCCTGGTGCTCGCCGTAGAACGGCTCGACGGCGAGCATCGGGTCGGCGGACATCGCGTGGTGCTTCGCTTCGGCGGCCTGGGCGAGGCCGCTCGTGGCCGCACCTGCGCCGAGGCTCGCACCGAGCGCGGCGCCGGCTTTCAGGAAGCCGCGACGCGCGGGGCGCGAGGGCTGGTTGGGGGTATCGTCGGAGGGCATGATTATTTAGCCAGCACGAGAGTGTTCACGTCGTCTTCCACGTAGTAGAAGCCGTCGCCTGCCGGGGTCAGCGCGATGCCGAACAGGTCGCCGTTGCCCGGAGGCGTCTGCGCCTTGTCGGTATCGATCCAGCGGGCGTACAGCTGCTTTGCCGCGGCCGGGTCGATCTCGACGACCTGGCCGTTCAAGGCATTCGTCACGAGCAGGTGGCCCTGCGGCGTGGTGATCATGGCGAGCGGACGGTGCAGCAGCCCGTCGGCGGTGAGCTGGCGGCCCACGCCCGCGCTCGTGTCGCGCGTGAGCGGGTCTTCGATCACGTTGATGCGGTTGCCGATCGCGTCGGACACGTAGAGCAGCTTGTTGTCCGCCGACAGCGCGAGGCCGGTCGGGCCGACGAGGAACACGCCCTTGTCCGCCTGCGCGCCGAAGCCGCTCGCCACCACGGTTTCGCGCTTCAGGACCGGCGCCTGGCCGCTCGGGATGTCGAAGTCGAGGCGCAGCACCGTGGCCTGCTTGAACACGGGCGGGTTACCGTCCGCACCGCCCACGCCGAAGCCCGCATTGCTCACGAACAGTGTGGCGTGGTCGCCGTTGTCGACCACGGCCATGTTGCCCCACGGGTCATTGAGATTGGAACTGCTGATGACCTTGTTGATCTTGCCGCTGCTGTCGAGCACGATCATGCAGCCCGCGCCCTTGGTGCCGGTGGTGCCGTCGTTGCTCGGCGTGCTGCCCACGATGACCCAGCCCGACTTGAGCATCGTCATCGCGGTCGAAAGTCCGACGCCGCCCGGGCATTCCTTGAGATCGCGCGGAATCGTCGCGAACAGCGTCATCTGCTTCGTGTCGGGGTGGTAGTCGACGATCGTGCTGCCGGTGCCCTGCAGGTTGGCCGCGTTGTTGAAGTTGTCGACCAGCACGTCGCCTTCTTTCACGGTGCCGGAGGAGACCGGCGCGACGAAGATCGCATACGGGTTCTGGTCGCCGTTGTCGGGCACGGTGTTGATGAGCGTGGTGTGGTGCTTGACGGTCTCGAGCAGGCCCTGCGGGTCGGCGTGAGCCGCGAGCGGCGCGCCGGCGAGCGCCGCCGCGGCGGCAAGCGCGAGCGCCGAGCGGACCGCGTGGGCCGTGCATTGCAGGAGCGTGCGCGTAGCGTGTTTCATACTGAATCTCCGTGCCTCGCGCGGCCGGCGCGCACGCCGGCTGGGACACGCGAGGACTTGGGGTTGAACATGGGTCGGGTGCGCTTTCGTGGGCCTAGAACGTGATGTTGGTCCGCACGCCGATCACGAACGTATTGCGCAGCGGCGCGGTCGGATCCTGCGGATTCTGGCCGGCGCCCGCGTTGAACGTGTATTGCGCGTCGGCCTGGAGAATCCACCACGGCGTGACCTGATACTGATAGGTGGCTTCGAGCGCGGTTTCCTGCGTGCGCACGCCGTAAGGACCGCCGGTGAACATCTGCTGGTCGAGGTCGAGGTTGTGCACGTTGTTGCCGACCTTGATGTAGGTGGCGGCAAGGCCCACGCTGTCGTTGTCGCGGCCCTTGAACGGCGCCTTCATGACGATGCCGAGGTTGGCCGCGAGGCTCACGAGATTGCGGTCGCCGGGCGCGCCCATTACGCGCGCGAATACACCGATGCTGCGCGCTTCGTCCGGGTCGGGACGCCAGATCATCTGGTCGGCCACCGCGTAGATGCTGTAGTTGCCCCGATGCGTCGCCGGAATCCCGGTCGAGGCCGGATTGGCGAGCGACAGGCCGGTGTTGTCGTAGCGCTGGTCGTCGAACGGGTTGTTGTTGTACCAGAAGCCAATCTTGTAGGTGCCCGGCAGGCCGTGATTGTCGGCGCTCACGAGTTCGCCTTCGGACGGCTGGTTGATGGCGTACTGCAGTTCGCCGATCCACAACGTGCCGTTGTGCAGATTGAAGTTCGTACCGCTAAGGTTGTTCGGATCGTTGCCGAGCGGGTCGCCTGCGAACACGCCGGCGAGCGCGGTGAGCGAAGGCGTGATCTGGCCGCGCACGCGCACGCCGAGACCGGCGAGCGGATAGGCCGGGCCGCCCGAGGGCATGTCGTACGAAGGCAGCGCGGGCCAGCCGAACATCGTGTTGATGAAGAGCGCGGCGTACTGGCTCGTGATGAATTCCTGGTCGAGACTCTGCTGACCGATCTTCACGTCGAGGCGCTTGTCGAGGAACGATTGCTGGTACCACAGCTCCCAGAGGCGCGTGGTCGGCGTCGCTTCGATGCCGCTCGCGGTATTCAGCGTGCCGAGGTTCGACGTGCTCAGGTTGGTGCCGTGAATCTGCAGGCCGCTCACGTTGAACAGACCGCCCGGAATGCCGAGCGCCTTGCTCGTGTCGACCTGCACGGTCGCCGTCGTGAGGCCGTCGTACGCGCCGCCGGTCTTGAGGCCGCCGCGCAGGTTCGCGAGGTATTCGCTCGTCTCCGTGAGCTGGAAGGTCACGCCGTATTTGCCGAGCCACGGCCGCAGTCCGCCCATGTCGCCGAGCATCGTCTGGCGCGTCCAGAAGCCGGTCCAGAAGTTCGACGGCTGCGCCTGAATCGCGAGGTCGGCTTCCGGTGCTTCCGGGGCGGCGTCCGGGTTCGCATTGCTTTGCGCATGAGCCGCGCCGCAAGCGAAGGTCGCGCTGGCAGCGAGCGCGGCGATGGCGCGCAACGCCGGCGCACGCCGGGGCGCCGGACGATGGCGCACCGAACGGCGCGAGCAGGCCGACGAAGCAACGTGGACTGATCGGGTCAATTCCATCGTATTCCTTACTTATTGAAATGTTTGCGTGATGGGTCGCTCTGGCTTTGTTATTCGCAAATCGCTGAATACCCGACATCTCCAGACGGCGCCATCGTACTAACGGAGAATGCGAGCGTCAACAAAAACGAGAATGATTCGCAACTGTTTTACGCTTGCTTTACGCTGCATCACGGACATCCTTGCGAATTGCTTTCAATCGCGCATTTACGCATTACAGGTCGTTAGCTTTGGATGAATTAGTCAGGCGAATGAAGTCGCTTATCATCATGTGTGTGAACGCGCGTTTCGCCGCTCAAACTTCAAGACAAGCTGGCTCCATGACCGACATTTCCCCAGGCTACGAACTCGATCTCGATGCGTACTTCGCCCGCATCGGCTACGACGGTCCGCGTGTCGCGACCCTCGCCGTGCTGCGCGAACTGCAGCGCCTGCATCCGCTTGCGATTCCTTTCGAGAACCTCGATCCGCTGGCGGGGCGGCGCGTCTCCATCGAGCTGCCGGACATCGTCGCGAAGCTCGTGACGCAGCGACGCGGCGGCTACTGCTTCGAGCACAACACCTTGCTCGCGCATGTGCTCATGCAACTGGGCTTTACGGTGACGCCGCTCGCCGCACGCGTGCTGTACGGGCGCGAACCCGACGCGCGCACGCCGCGCACGCATATGCTGCTGCGCGTGGAGGCGGAAGGCGATACGTGGCTCGTCGACGGAGGCTTCGGTGCCGCGACGCTGCGTGCGCCGCTCTCGTTCTCGACAGAGGCGGAACAGCCGACGCCGCACGAACCGGCGCGCCTCGTGACGTTGTCCGCGAACGAGCGCAAGCTGCAATTGCACGATGGCGAGAAGTGGTTCGATCTCTATCGTTTTGAATTGACGCCCGCCGAGTGGGTCGATTACGAAATGGCGAACTGGTACACGTCGGCGTCGCCCGAGTCGTTCTTCACGTTCAGCCTGATCGCGTGCATTGCACGCGAAGGCGGCCGCGCGATCCTGTTCAACGAGCGTTTTACCGAGCGCGACGCACAAGGTCAGGTGAGCGAGGAGCGTACGCTCGCAAATGGAGCGGAACTCGCGCAGTGTCTGCGCGAACGCTTCGGCATCGATCTCGCCCGCGGCGAAGAAGCGCAGCGTATCGACGCCGACGCGCTCTATGCGCGCATGACGTCACACGGCGCGCAACGGTAGACGCGAGTCGGCGTCCGACGCGACGCCGCGCCCGCGGGCAAGGAGGGCATCATGACTGAGCTGAAAATGACGAAAGCGCTGATGGCGAAGCTGTTCGCGCAAGTCGTGGTCTGGTTCGGATTGATGGGCGTGCTGTTGTTCGTCTCGGCGGGCACACTGGCGTGGACGGCGGCGTGGCTGTGGCTCATCGAGTGGGCGTTGTGCGGCGTGTGGATCGGCCTGTGGCTCGGGCGCGAAGATCCGGGCCTGCTGGTCGAGCGCCTCGCGCCGTTCGCGCAACGCACGCAGCAGCCGTGGGACCGCGTGTTCATGCTGTGCGTCTCGGTGGGTTTTTGCGCGTGGCTCTGCCTGATGGGCATCGACGCCGTGCGCATGGGCTGGTCGCGCGTGCCGCTGTGGCTCAGCGTGCTCGGCGCCATCTTCATCTTCGTCGATATCTACGCGACGCGCGCCGTCTTCGCGGCGAACCGCTTCGCGGCGCCCGTGGTGAAGATTCAGAGCGAACGCGGGCACACAGTCAGCGATACCGGCCCGTATGCCTACGTACGTCACCCGATGTATGGCTTCGCGCTGCTCTTTCTCGTCGGCACGCCGCTCATGCTCGGTTCGTGGTGGGGGCTCGCTTGCGTGCCCGTGATGGTCGTGGGGATCGGCTATCGCGCGGTGCGCGAAGAGCAGACGCTGGCGGAGAATCTGCCCGGCTACCGCGAGTATCTGGCACGCGTGCGTTATCGCTTCGTGCCGGGCATCTGGTAGTGCGAGATTAGCTCGTGGCGGGCGAAGTCAGGGCTTGCGCGTAACGTCGATAAAGCCAGGCGAGCGCCGTGGTAGTGAGCAGCGCAAACACGATATTGCCGATGCTCTGACCAATGGCGAGTGCGGTGAGCCATCCCGGCTGCCGCACGATTTCAGGCGTGACGCCCGCGAGGCCCATGCCGATCAGCACGATCAGGCCGCACACCGCAATGGGCAGCGCGGCGACGAAGGTGACGCCAAAGAGGCTCCAGAAGTGCCCGCGGCTGTCGCGCCAGGCGGCGCTGAAGGCGATCTTGCTGCCGACGGCGAGCGCCGGAAAGAGCAGCGAGAGGCGCACCGCCACGAACATCCAGATCGCAACGACCACCAGAAAGAGGAACGCGGCGCCGCCCTGGTATTGAGGCCGCAGCACGACCCACAGCAACAGCGCGAATGCGCCGAGCGCGACCGCCAGAATGAGGCCGACCGCGAAAATACGCAGGAACGGCTTGGCCCCTGCCGGCATGAGCGGCGCGCTGCGCTCGCCTAGCAGCACGAAGCGCGAAATCTTGAGCGTGAACCAGAGGTAGACAAGCGAATTCAGGAGCGAGGCGAGATTGCCGAGGAAAATGAGCCCGGCGGAGGGCGCTGCGCCTTCGGCCGGCACGGGCCGCCCGGCGAGCCCGAACCAGCCGAGCGCCGCGTAGATCACAAACGTTCCCGCAAGGAGAACCGGCATTTGCACGGCGGCCTGCCAGGCGCTCGCCCATGCGCGCTTGACGCATTCCATGAAGGTCATCTGTTGCATGAGGTTTTCGCACGGGTAACAGAGAGCCTACAGTCTAACGCGGCGCCGTGAAATCGAGCGCGCTCGTGCGACTCCGCTCGTGCCATTCACTTCACGGCGAACAGCGTGAGGTTCATGAAGACCTTGAACGCGAACCCGAGCGAGACGGCTGCGCCCACGCCCGCACACCAGAGGAGTACGAACCAGAGCCAGCCAGGCAGCGCCCGGCGTGCAGTTTTAATGGTAGTGATGGGTGTCGCCATGACGCACCTTGCCTCTAAAGACCCAGTAGCTGAGCATCGTGTACGCGAGGATGACCGGCAGAATGAACGCCGCGCCCGCGAGCGTGAACATCTGGCTCTCGCGCGGCGCCGCCGCTTCCCACAGCGTGAGGCCCTGCGGAATCGCGTACGGCCACAGGCTCACGAGCAGGCCCGCGTAGCCGAGCAGCACGAGTCCGATGGCCGCGATGAAGGGCGTCTTGTGATGGCGTGCATGCACGGCCCAGCGCATCCACGCGGCGCAGGCGAGCACGAGCAGCGGCACCGGCGCGAGACGCCAGAAGAGGCCCGAACGGAACCAGCGTTCGGCGATGGCCGGATCCTGCAGCGGCGTCCACAGGCTCACGAGCGCGATGAAGCCGAGCAGCATGACCGTGAGCGGCCAGACGAGCTTGCGCAGGCGGCGCTGCAGGTCGCCCTCGGTCTTCGCGACGAGCCAGCAGCAGCCGAGCAGCGCATAGGTCGCGACGAGCCCGAAACCCGAGAGCAGGCTGAAGGGCGTGAGCCAGCCGAAGGCGTCGCCGGCGAACTGGCCGCCGTCCATCGGAATGCCTTGCAGGAACGCGCCGAGCGCGATGCCCTGGAAAAACGCGGCGCCCGTCGAGCCGCCGATGAACGCGAGGTCCCACAAATGCTTCGTGCGGTTGGCCTTGGCGCGAATCTCGAACGAGACGCCGCGGAAGATCAGGCACGCGAGCATGAACACGAGCGGCAGGTAGAGCGCGGAAAGCACGGTCGAGTACACCACGGGGAATACGGCGAAGAGCCCCGCGCCGCCGAGCACGAGCCAGGTCTCGTTGCCGTCCCACACGGGGGCGACCGTGTTCATCATGAGATCGCGCTCATCCTCGTCGGGAAAAAGCGGAAACACGATGCCGATGCCGAGATCGAAGCCGTCCAGCACCACGTAGAGAAGAACGCCGAGCGCGATGATCGCGGCCCAGATGACGGTGACATCCATTTGCTTGCTAGCCTCGTAACGATGAATGCGGGGAGCCTCAGGCGTCGATCAGCTGATCGGCGGCGGACATGGGGCGGCGCGCGGTCTGGCTCGCAGCGAGCGCAGGGTGCGCCACGCGCGGCTCACGTGGCTCATGCGGCGCATGTGGCCTCGAGTCGGGCAGCGCGGGACCTTTGCGCAGAAGCTTGAGCAGGTAGTAAATGCCCGTGCCGAACACGAGGAAGTACACCGCCACGAACGCCATCAGCGAAATGCCCACCTGTTGCGCCGTGAGCGGCGACACCGCCTGTGCCGTGCGCATCACGCCATAGACCACCCAGGGCTGACGGCCGGCTTCCGTCGTCACCCAGCCCGCGAGCAGCGTGATGAAGCCCGTCGGACCCATGGCGAGCACGAAGCGCTGGAAGCCGCGCGATTCGTAGAGCGTGCCGCGGCGGCGCAGCACCCAGCCGGTCACGCCGAGCACGATCATCAGGATGCCTAAGCCGACCATGACGCGGAAGCTCCAGAACAGCAGCGGCGAATTGGGCCGCTCGTCGGCGGGGAAGGACTTGAGTCCCTTGATCTCGCCGTCCCAGCTATGCGTGAGGATCAGGCTGCCCAGGTGCGGAATGGAAACGGCGTAGTGCGTCGTCTCGGCCTGCATGTCGGGAATGCCGAACAGATTGAGCGCGGTGCCGCCCTGTTCGGTGTCCCAGATGCCTTCGATCGCGGCGATCTTGGCGGGCTGATATTCGCGCGTGTTCAGGCCGTGTGCGTCGCCGACGAAGGCCTGCACCGGCGCGAGCACGAGCAGCAGGCCGAGCGCCATCGAGAACATCTTCTTGATGGCGGGGTCGCGCCGCCCCTTGAGCAGATGCCACGCGCCGCTCGCGGCCACCACGAGCGCGGCCACGATGAACGCGGCGATCGCCATGTGCGCGAGACGGTACGGGAAGGACGGATTGAAGATGATCTTGAACCAGTCCACCGGCACGACGTGGCCATCGACGATCTTGAAGCCTTGCGGCGTCTGCATCCAGCTATTCGAGGCGAGGATCCAGAACGTGGAGATGAGCGTGCCGATGGCGACCATCAGCGTCGCGCCGAAGTGGGCGCGCGGGCTCACGCGGTTCCAGCCGAACAGCATGATGCCGAGGAAGCCCGCTTCGAGAAAGAACGCGGTCATGACTTCGTACATCAGCAGCGGTCCGGTGATGGGGCCCGCGAACGACGAGAAGCCGGACCAGTTGGTGCCGAATTCATAGCTCATGACGACGCCGGACACGACGCCCATGCCGAAGGCCACGGCGAAGACCTTCGACCAGAACAGGCAGAGGTCCTTGTAGAACGGTTGGCGCGTTTTGAGCCAGCAGGCTTCGAGCACGGCGATGAAGCTCGCGAGGCCGATGGAGAGCGCCGGAAAGACGATGTGAAACGAGACGGTGAAGGCGAACTGCAGCCGGGCCAGGTCGAAGGCGGATAGTGACGTGTGCATGTACGTGCCTGTTGCTTGCTTACCGGGAAAAGCGCGGAAGAAACGTCGCACGGCGAGGCAGTGGGGGCGCTGCGCTTCTCGTGCAATGGACGTAAGCGTAGGGGAACGGCGAAGGTTTTGCTGCGCTGCGACGTGCGCCAGCGTGTCGCAGTCGTCAATATCAAAGGGACGAAAACATGCGCTAACGCATTGATACAGATCAATTTAGATTAAACACTCGTTGCGCAGCGGGGATGTGCGAAGAGCGTCGCGCTGCGTCAATACACCGCGCTGCCGCATGGGGTGCGGCAATGTGCCTCCGCGTGCGGGGTCAGGAATCGTGCGGGGGGAAATTCAGGCGCGCCTGGCGGCGCGAGCGGGTGTACGACGCCAGGCGGAAAAGATCAGGAATGCGATGAAAATGGCGGCTTTAGCGCGGATCGCTCCACAGCTTGCCGGCCGTCGCCCAGTTTTCCGGCTTCACGTCCTGAAAGATGATGTCGACGGATTGCGGCTCGACGCCGAGCACCTTGCACGTGGTCTCGGTCAGGGCGGCGGCGAGCTGGCGTTTTTGTTCGACGCTGCGGCCTTCGAACATTTCGATGTGGAATGTCGGCATGGAGGTCTCCTTGAAAAGTGAGCGAAACGATGGATTGGGCGCGATCAGTCTCGGTATGACGAATCGATGCGATCGAGCTTGCGCAGCAGCGCGGGCCATTCGAGCACGCCTTCGATCGCGCCGCCGTCGCGCAACTGCTCGGCCGTGCGTTCGGCCACCCCGGGCGGCGGCACGACGAGCGGTACGCCGCCGGCCTGCGCCTGCAGCTGGATTTCGCAGGCCTTGATGAGCGTCGCCATCAGCACGTAGGCTTCGGCCACCGTGCGGCCGGTGGTGAGCGTGCCGTGATTGCGCAGCAGCATGGCCGGGTGAGCGCCGAGATTGGCCGTGAGGCGCGTGCCTTCGGCGGGCGTGAAGGCGAGGCCTTCGTAGTCGTGCCACGCGAGCTGGCCGTAAAAGCGCAGCGCGTGCTGCGAGGCGGGCAGGAGCCCGTCGCGCTGGATCGACACGGCAATGCCCGCCGTATTGTGCAGATGCATCACGCACACGGCGTCGGGCCGCGCGAGATGCACGGCCGCGTGCAGCGCGAAGCCGGTGGCGTTCACGGGATGCTCGCTTGCGCCGACGATACGGCCTTCGGTGTCGATCTTCACGAGGTTCGAGGCGCGCACTTCGTCGAAGGCGAGGCCGAACGGATTGATGAGGAAGCGGCCCGCCTCGCCCGGTACGGCTGCGGAGACGTGCGTGTAGATGAGGTCGTCCCAGCCGTTGAGTGCGATGAGGCGGTAGGCGGCGGCGAGATCGACGCGCAGTTGCTGCTCGGCGGCGGAGCGCGGCGCGGTCTCGGCGCAGGTGCTCGTCGGGCGATGGGCGAAAGACATGGCGATTCCTTCAGCGGACGATGGACTCTTCAGGCGGCGTGGACGACGCAGGGCGCAGGCGTCGCGCCGCCGCGTGCACGCTCCAGCTTGCCAGCACGAACGGCGCGGTCAGCGCGGGCAGTCCGCAGCGCACGGCGGCCAGATGCAGGGCCGCGGCGAGCATGGTCGCACAGATCGCGGCGCGTGTGCCGAGCGCGCAGACCGCGAGCGCGGCAAGCGCGCCGTTGAAGCCCGCGAGGCCCGCGCCGAGGGCGGCCGGGCTCGCGCCGCACGCGAGTTCGAGCGCGCTCGCGAGCGCCGCGCCGCCGAGCGCATAGGCCGCTGCGCGCCGCGACGACCAGGCGAGGCCCGCGAGCACGCACAGTCCCGCCGCCGCGCCCGAGGCAAAAGTGGTTTGCGCGAGGCCGCTCAACACGCCGGCGGCGGCGTGTGCGGCGGCCGCGAGCGGCGCGCCGTGTGGCGCCTGCGGGGCTGCGGCGATTGCGCTGGCGACGGGGGCGCTGCCGGGGTGCAGCGGCAGCCAGATCCAGGTCGCGATGACACAGGGCACGGAATGCAAGCCGAGCCGGGCGCGCGCGAGGCGGCGGTCCAGCGGCCCGGCGAGCCACGCGCTCGCGCCGCCTGCGATGAGTGCAAGCGCTGCCGCCGTGCCCGCATCGCCGACAAAGGTGAACGCCGCGAGCGCGGCGAGCGCGCCGTTGTAGCCTGCGAGGCCGTCGCGGATCGCCGCTTCTGCGTGGCCTGCCACGACCGCGCAGACATTGGCCGCCGCGGCGCCGAGCAGGGCGGCGAAAGCCAGCCGCCAGTCGGTGAGCGCGAGCGCCGCGAGCAGGCACGCGCCCGTTCCCGCGTGCGCCTGCAGCACGATCTGGCCGAGGCTGCGCAAAAGCGCGCCAGCGGCGGCGGTGTCGGTGGACCGGGCAGTGGCGCCGGCAGCGGCGGAAAATCGGGCGGACATGGCGAAGACGTGGCGTGCGGGTGCGGGCGGTGAGGCCCCGGTGCGAGGCGCACGGCCGGCCAGATTGCGAGCATAGGCGATGCAGACCGCCTCGCGCATGCGCGTGTGTTGATAGTCGCTATTCGTCGCCGCGTTACGATATGCGCAAGGGCGGTTATCGAGGTCATCCAGAGACAGCTTTGCATGGGACCAGAGTAAGTGCTAAAGCACTAACTCTGGTCGACAGCTTTGCATGGGACCAGAGTAGGTGCTAAAGCACTAACTCTGGTCGACAGCTTTGCATGGGACCAGAGTAAGTGCTAAAGCACTAACTCTGGTCGACAGCGTTACATGGGAGGCGAACGATGCGTGAAGTGCGTTGGGCATCCGAGACGGGCGAGGGTATCGAGCATCTGGCGTTCGATGCGCATTGCGGCCCGAAATTCGGCGAAACAGGCGACACGATCCGCGCGGAAAGCGTGGTCATCGGCGAGCGCTACGGCAAGTCCTATGGCCTGTGCTACGCCATCGAGTGCGATGCGCGCTGGCGCGTGCGCTGGGCGGCGTTTCGCGTGATGGGCGGCGGCTCGCTCGTGCTCCAGAGCGACGGCAAGGGCCACTGGACCGACGGCGAGGGGCGCGCACTGGAGGCGCTCGACGGCTGCATCGACATCGACATCGCCGCGACGCCGTACACGAACACGCTGCCGATCCGGCGTCTGGGCCTCGCGCGCGGCGAGCGCCAGCCGATCCGCGTGGTGTACATCGCCGCGCCCGAGCTGGATCCCAAGCCCGTCGAGCAGGCCTACGTGTGCATCGAGCGCGATCGCGAGTATCGCTACGAGGGCATCTTTCGCGACTTCACGGCGAACCTGCGCGTGGACGAAGACGGGCTCGTCATCGACTATCCCACGCTGTTCCGGCGCCTGCCGCCGCTGGACCGGTAGCACGCGGCGCCAAGACGCTTACGCCGCGCCGCCCGCGCTCTTGCCGAACAGCAACTGTTCGATCAGCGTGTTGTCGATGGTTTCGTTGTTGAGCGTGCGCGCGAGCAGTTCGCCCGCGAGCAGTTGCGGCGAAAACACCATGTCCGGCTGCAGCAGGCGCAGCCGCTGCAGGTTGCGGCTGTCGTTGACGAGCGCCACGGTGCGCACCTTCGGCGCGATTTCCTTGATGGCGAGAATCACGAAGGCGTTCTCGGCGTCGTCCGAGCGCAGCGCGAGCGCGGCGAGCGCGGTTTCGGCGCCCGCGTTGTGCAGCGTCGCGGTGTCGCTCGCATCGCCGACGATGAGGTCGGCCTCCGGTGGATAGTTGTGCGGAATATTCGGCGCGACGATCACGGTCGCCGCGTAGCCGCGCTTGAGGAGCCCCGCGTACACGCTATGCGCGAGCGGCGACGCGCCGACGATCAGATAGTGGTTCTTGCGGGTCACGTTGGAAATGCCTCCCTTCACGATGCGTTTCAAATGGCCGCCGATCACGGGCCCGATCACGGCGCTGATCGACGTCGCGAACACGGTGATGCCGAGCACGATGATCGAGGCCGTGAACAGCCGCGCAGTGTCCGAGCGCGGCACGATATCGCCGTAGCCGACCGTGGACATCGACACGATCGAGAAGTAGAACGCCGTGACGAGGTTGCGGATAGGCGGGTCGAAGTCGTCGCCGAGATACAGCGAGCCGAACACCGCGTAGACGACCAACGAGCCAATGCTCAGGAATGCGAACAGCGATCCCGCGGCGACGCTCGCGCGATCGAAGTGGCGCCAGTAGTAGATCAGCGCGCAGGCGAGGGCGAGCGAGAAGCCGGCGAGCGCGTGACTGCGATAGTCGCCCCACAGGCAGATGCTGGCCGCGCCGGTGAGCAGCACCAGAGAAAGCACCCACGCCACGCGGGCGCGCAGCGCGATGCCGAACGACATCATCGTGAGGCCGGTCGCAACGAGCGCCTGAGGCAGCGCGAGCACGCCGAACGCATTGATGAGCGTGATCCAGTCGTCGAACCAGTTGCCGCCCGCGTGTTCGAGCGCCTTCTGTGCGACCGGGCGCACCAGCAGCAGGCCGTCGAGCACCAGCAGCACAGCCAGGTAGCCGTGCGGCACGAGCCCTCGGGCGTAGCCGCGCAGGCGGCGCGCGTACGCGCTCATTGCTGCGCGTGTTGCGTCGGTTGTGTCGGTTGCTCAGGTTCCGCCGGTTGCGTCTGCACGATGTGCAGCTCGCGCGTGCGCAGGGGCAGCGAGCAGTGCGCGTCATTGAGCGTCTGGCGCACCTTGCGCGACAGCTCCCAGCGCATCTCCCAGAACGTGTCGATATTCGACCACACGCGCACGTTGAGCACGGCGGTGCTGTCGTCGAAACGCGTCACCATGACTTGCGGCGCGGGCGAGGCCAGCACGCGCGGGTCGGCGGCGGCGAGCGTGCGCAAGGCGTCGATCGCGCGGTTCACGTCGTCGCGCACCGACACTTCCACTTCGAGGTCGAGCCGGCGCGTGGGATTGCGGCTGTAGTTGCGGATCGAATTGCTCCACAGCGCGCTGTTCGGCACGTACTCGCAGATGCCGTCCGGTTTCGTGAGGCGCGTGGTGAAGAGATTCACTTCCTCGACGGTGCCCGCGACGCTGGCGCCGGCGCTGCCGTCGATATAGTCGCCCACCTTGAACGGCCGCAGCAGCAACAGCATGATGCCGGCCGCGATGTTCTGCAGCGTGCCTTGCAGCGCGAGACCGATGGCGAGACCGGCGGCGCCGAGCACCGCGACGATGCTGGCGGTCTGGATGCCGATTTGCGAGAGCGCGCCGATCACGGCGACGAGGCGCACGCCCCACACGGCGGTGTCGCGCACGATGGGGCGCAGCGTGGGATCGATGCCGCTGCCTCGCCGCTTGATCCAGTTGCCCACGCGCCGGGAGAGCCACCAGCCGAACCAGAGGATCGCGAAGGCCGCGCACAGGCGCAGCGCGAGCGCGGAGAGCGCGTCCCACAGGAAGCCCCAGTTGGACGGGTGCAGGTGTTCGAGGAGGGGTTGCATGGTGAATCAGTCCTTGTCTGCGGAGCCCTGAGTCCGGCTCCGTTGCGAAAGGACGTATTGTACGAGCGGCGTTTCGCTTGCGGCGCGCGTGTGGCGTGCCGCCATGCAGTTGAGGCTCGCGCGTCAGCCCTTGGGCGGCGTATCCGCGCCCGGCCCGAGCGTGCGCTGCATGAGCGCGGTGTCGCGCCACTCGCCATGCTTGAAGCCCACGCCGCGCAGCGTGCCGGTCAGCGTGAAGCCCAGGCGCTCGTGCAGTTTGAGCGAGCCGCCGCGCGGGTCGGCGACCACGGCGATCATCTGCCGCCACGGGCCGGCCTCGCAGCGCTCGATCAGCGCGTCGAGCAGCGTGTGGCCGAGTCCGCGGCCGCGAAACGCCTCGTCGATATAGATCGAGTCTTCGACCGTGAAGCGGTACGCCGGACGCGGCCGGTAGGGCGTGGCGTAGCAGTAGCCCGCCACCTGGCCGTCGATCTCGGCGACGAGCCAGGGCAGGCCGTGTTCGCGCACGGCGGCGTGGCGGCGCAGGAGTTCTTCGCGCGAGGGCGGCGTCTCCTCGAACGACGCCGTGCCGTGCAGCACGTGGTGCGCGTAGATCGCGGCGATGGCGGGAAAGTCGTCGGCGGTGGCGTCGCGCACGTGCGCGTCGGAGTGTGGGTTCATCGGTTGGAGCGAGCGCGAAGGCAAAGGAGAAGGAGGTTTGCGTTCCTCACTATGCCTTGCGCGGGCGCGCTTTTGAAGCGCGCCAAAAAAGCCCGGGCTAGACGCGCTGCGTGCCCGCGCGATTCGCGACAGCGGAAGCACCGCCCGCGCGCCCGAAGCGCCGCGCGCCGGCCACGCACGCGATCACCACGGCGGTGACGGCGATCATCGCGGGCGGCACGGACTCGTGCAGCAGCAGCGCGGCGAGCACGAAGCCGAAGAACGGCTGCAGCAACTGCAACTGCCCGACGCCCGCAATGCCGCCGAGCGCGAGCCCGCGATACCAGAACACAAAGCCGATCAGCATGCTGAAGAGCGACACATAGGCGAACCCCCACCACGAGGCCGCGCCCACCGCGGCGAACGAGGCGGGCCGCAGCCACCACGCGAGCGGCGCCATCACGGGCAGCGAGATCACGAGCGCCCAGCAGATCACCTGCCAGCCGCCCAGGCGCCGCGAGAGCCGCGCGCCTTCCGCGTAGCCGAGCCCGCACACGACGATCGCGCCGAGCATGAGCGCGTCGCCGAGCGGCGAGGCGTCGATGCCGTGGCGCAGCGCGAACGCCACCACGGCGGCGCTGCCCACCGCGGAAAAGAGCCAGAAGGCCGGCTGCGGACGCTCGCCCGCACGCAGCACGCCGAACACGGCCGTGGCGAGCGGCAGCAGGCCGACGAACACGATGGCGTGCGCCGAACTCACGTGCTGGAGCGCGAGCGCCGTGAGGAGCGGGAAGCCCACCACCACGCCGAGTGCCACGATGACGAGCGGCCAGACCTCGGCGCGCGCGGGTCGCGCCGCGCGCAGCCCAAGCAGCAGCAGCACGCTGAGCCCGCCCGCGATGCTCGCCCGCGCGACGGTGAGGAACACGGGGTCGAGGCCGAGCACGGCGAGCCGCGTGGCGGGCAGCGAGCCGCTGAAGATGAGCACGCCTGCCAGGCCGCAGAGCCAGCCGTCGGTGGTGGGGTCGAGCGTTTTGCGCATGGGCTTGTGGGCAAGAGGAAACAGCGGTGATCGATCCGCAGATGATGCGCGCCGCGCCGCGCGAAGGTAAGCTACAGATCAGTACAATTTGTTCAAACTGTATTGAACACGGAGCAGTACAGATGAAAGACAGAGCGAGGACGCAAGCCCTGCCCATGACGCGCGTCGAGCAGGTGATGCAGGCGCTGCGCGAGCGCATTGCCGCGCGGGCCCTGGCCGCGGGCGCGCGCGTGCCGTCGATCCGGGCGATGAGCGGGCAGCTTGGCGTGTCGAATTCGACGGTGGTGGAGGCCTACGAGCGCCTCGTCGCCGAAGGCGTGCTCGTCGCGCGGCGCGGCGCCGGATTTTTCGTGGCCGGGCACGCGCCGCCGCTCGCGCTCGCCGCGCTCGGGCCGCAGCTCGACCGCGAGATCGATCCGCTCTGGCTCACGCGCCAGTCGCTGCAGACCGAGGCCGACGCGCTGCGGCCCGGCTGCGGCTGGCTGCCCGCCTCGTGGCTGCCGCAGGACGCCGTGCGGCGCGCGCTGCGCGCCCTCGCACGCGACCCGCGCGCGCCGCTCACCGATTACGCGTCGCCGCTCGGCCTGCCGGCGCTGCGCCAGCAGCTGGCATGGCGGCTCGGCCAGCACGGCGTGGAGACCGCGCCCGGGCAGATCGTGCTGACCGACGGCGGCACCCAGGCGCTCGACCTGTTGTGCCGCTTCCTGCTGGAGCCGGGCGACACCGTGCTCGTGGACGACCCGTGCTACTTCAATTTCCAGGCGCTGCTGCGCGCGCACCGGGTGCGCGTGGTCGGCGTGCCGTACACGCCGACGGGCCCGGATCTCGCCGCGTTCGAGCGCGCGCTGGCCGAATCGCGTCCGCGCCTCTATGTGACGAACTCGGCGGTCCACAACCCCACGGGCGCGACGCTCGCGCCCGCCGTCGCGCATCGCCTGCTCAAGCTCGCGGAGGAACACGACCTCCTGATCGTCGAGGACGACATCTTTGCCGACTTCGAGATCGAGCCCGCGCCTCGCCTCGCGGCCTTCGACGGGCTCGCGCGCGTCGTGACGATCGGCAGCTTTTCGAAGACGATGTCGGCGGCGGCGCGCTGCGGTTTCATCGCGGCACGCGCAGACTGGATCGAGCCGCTCGTGGATCTCAAGCTCGCGGTCTCGTTCGGCAATGGGGAGATGGTGGCGGAACTCGTGCACCGCCTGCTCGTGGACGGCACCTATCGGCGGCATCTGGACGGCTTGCGTGCGAAGCTCGCCGACGCCATGGGCGAGACGCTGCAGCGGCTCGCGGCGCTGGGCCTGACCGCATGGACGCGTCCGCAGGCGGGACTATTCGTATGGGCGCGGTTGCCGGATGGACTCGACGCCGCGCAGATCGCGCGCGAGGCGCTGGTGGAAGGCGTGGTGCTCGCGCCTGGCAACGTGTTCAGCGTGTCGCGCAGCGCGGGCGATTTTCTGCGCTTCAATGTTTCGCAGTGCAATCGTCCGAAGGTCTACGAAACATTGCGGCGTGCGATGGAGCGGGTGGCGCAGCCCGCATGAAGGGGCCGCGCCCATGCATCACGGTTCGTGACGCAGATAGCCTTCCTTCGACGGATCGCGCATACGCCACGAGACGATCAGCGAAATCGCGCACAGCGCGGTCACGTACCAGTAGAACATGGACTCGCTGCCGGCCGCCTTGAACCACAGCGCGACGTATTCGGCCGAGCCGCCGAACAGCGCGTTGGCCACCGCGTACGAGAGACCCACACCCATCGCGCGCACTTCGGGTGGGAACATCTCGGCCTTGATGAGGCCGCTGATCGAGGTGTAGAAGCTGACGATGGCCAGCGCCACCGTGATCAGCGCGAACGCGGCCACCGGGCTCGACACGTCCTTGAGCGCATGCATGAGCGGCACCGTGCCGATCACCGCGAACGTGCCGAACAGGATCATCGACGTGCGCCGGCCGATCTTGTCGGACAGCGCGCCGAACACCGGCTGCATCAGCATGTAGACGAAGAGCGCGCAGGTCATCACGTTGCTGGCGGTTTTCGCGTGCATGCCGGCCGTGTTGACGAGGTACTTCTGCATGTAGGTCGTGAACGTGTAGAAGATCAGCGAGCCGCCTGCCGTGAAGCCCACCACGGTCAGGAACGCGCCCTTGTGCTGCCACACGCCGCGAATCGTGCCCGCGTCGCGTTTGTGGCGCGACTCGCTCGTCGAGGTTTCGTCGAGCGATTTGCGCAGATAGAGCGAGATCAGCGCGGCGAATGCGCCGACCACGAACGGAACGCGCCAGCCCCAGGCCTTCAGTTCTTCGGTGGAAAGCGTCTGCTGCAGGATCACGAGCACGAGCAGTGCGCAGAGTTGGCCGCCGATCAGCGTGACGTACTGGAACGACGCGAAGAAGCCGCGCCGGCCCTTGAGTGCGACCTCGCTCATGTAGGTCGCGCTCGTGCCGTACTCGCCGCCCACCGAAAGTCCCTGGAAGAGCCGCGCGAGCAGCAGCAGGAACGGGGCGAACGCGCCGATCTGCGCGTAGGTGGGCAGCATGGCGATCACGAGCGAGCCGCCGCACATCATGAGCACCGAGATCATCATCGCGGTGCGGCGGCCGTGGCGGTCGGCGATGCGGCCGAACAGCCAGCCGCCGATGGGGCGCATGAGGAAGCCCGCGGCGAACACGCCGGCGGTGTTGAGCAGCTGCGTGGTGGTGTTGCCGCTCGGGAAGAACGCGGGCGCGAAATACAGCGCGCAGAACGAGTAGATATAGAAGTCGAACCACTCGACGAGATTGCCCGACGAGGCGCCGACGATGGCGAATACGCGTCGCCTCGTGTCTTGCGCGGATAGCGTGGTTGGGTCGGTCTGGACGTCCATGGGCGGGTCTTCTCCTGGTTTGTGTGTTTTGTGGCGAGCGGCCGTCATGCGACCGTCGCAAGAGTTGAAACGCGCGCCGCCGGGTCCCGGCGCGCGATGCCCGCGATTTTAGATAACTGTAATTAAATGTGTGGAAAATGTAATGACTGCACGAACGGGCCCTAATAGGCCCACGCAATGCCGGTTCGCGAGGCACAAAAAAGCCAGCGGGGAGCCGCTGGCTGGAGGGGGAAAGCGGGGGAAAGTCGCTCAATGCTGCTTGCGCAGCGGCACGTCGCGCAGCAGCCACGACAGCGCGAACGAGAACACCACCACGACCGCAGCCGAAAGATAAACGGTGTGCAGCGCGCCGGCGAACGCATCGAGATACTGCGCGTGCAGCGTGGGCGGCAAATGGTGGATCACATCGGGCGTGAGCGGCTGCGGCAGTTGCACGTCGGCGGTAAGCACCTTTTCGAGCCGCGCGTTCAGCCCATGCGAGAACACCGCGCCGAACGCGGCTACGCCCACCGAGCCGCCAATCGAGCGGAACAGCGTCGCGCCCGACGTGGCCACGCCCATGTGGCGAAATTCCACGGCGTTCTGCACGGCGAGGATCAGCACCTGCATCACCATGCCGAGGCCGCAGCCGAGCAGACCCATGTAGACATACATGAGGTGAATCGGCGTATCGATCTGCAGGCGCGCGAGCAGCATCATCGCCACGGCCACGAGCGCCGTGCCCACGATCGGGAATATGCGGTACTTGCCGATCTTGCTGATGATGCGGCCCGTGATGATCGACATCACGAGCACGCCGCCCATCATCGGCAGCATCTGCATGCCGGCCTGCGAGGGCGTCGAGCCCTTCACCACCTGCAGATAGAGCGGCAGGAACGTGACCGAGCCGAACAGCGACACGCCCACGATGAAGCCGATCAGGCTCGCGAGCACGAAGGTGCGCTGGCGAAAGAGTTCGAGCGGGATGATGGGCTCGGCCGCATGCTTTTCCTCGTGGATGAAGCCCGCCACGGCGACGATGCCGAGCAGCAGCGTGAGCCAGAGCGTAGGCGACGTCCACGGCAGCAGCGAGCCGCCCTCGCTCGTGAAGAGGATCAGGCAGGTGAGGGCAGCGGCGAGCCAGCCCGCGCCCATGTAGTCGATCACGTGCTTCACGTGCGCGGCGCGCGGCTTGAACACCGCGCCGATCACCACGAGCGCGATCGCGCCGAGCGGCAGATTGATGTAGAAAATCCAGCGCCACGACAGATGCTCGACGAGAAAGCCGCCGAGCAGCGGCCCGATCACGGTGGCGATACCGAATACGCCGCCGAACATGCCCTGATACTTGCCGCGCTGCGCCGGCGGGATCACGTCGCCGATGGCGGCCATCGTCACGACCATCAGGCCGCCGCCGCCGATGCCCTGCAGGGCGCGCAGCACGATGAGCTGTTCCATGTTCTGCGCCACGCCGCAAAGCGCCGAGCCGATCAGGAAGATCACGATGGCAGCCTGCAGCACGATCTTGCGCCCGAACAGGTCGCCGAACTTGCCGTAGAGCGGCACGACGATCGTCGAGGTGAGCAGGTAGGCCGTGACGACCCATGAGAGCCGGTCGAGCCCGCCCAGTTCGCCGACGATCGTAGGCAGCGCCGTCGAGACGATGGTCTGGTCGAGCGCGGCCAGCAGCATGACGAGCAGGAGCGCCGGAAACAGCAGCCGGATCGGCGGGTGGCCGCCCGCATCGGCAGCTGCCGGGCCCGACGCCAGCACCGCTGCATTCGCGTGAGCGCCGACCCCCGCCGTAGCGGGCACAGGGTGTTTCGTGCTGGGTTTCATCGTGTGCGTCTGTCTTGAAATTAATTAATTCGGAGGTTAATATTAGGACAATTATTCCAGTTGGTCAAAATTCATTTCGTTACCCGATAAAACGCCTATGAAAGTGCCAGAACCCACCCTCGACAGCGCAGGCGGCACGCCAGGCCGGCCCGCCACGCGCCGTCCCGGCCGGCCCAGCGGCGGCGTGGGCGGGGCGGAGCAGCGCGCGCGTCTGATCGACGCGGCGCTTGCGTTATTCGCGCGCCAGGGCATCCTCGACACGTCGCTGGCCGCCATCGCCCGCGAGGCGGGCGTGACGCCGGCGATGGTCCACTACTACTTCAAGACGCGCGATCAACTGATCGACGTGCTGATCGACGAGCGTTTCGTGCCGCTGCGCGAGTCGCTTGGCGACATCTTCGCGGAGCATCCCGACGACCCCGTGGCGGCGCTCACCGCGCTGGTGCAGCGCTTCGTGACGCTGGGGCAGCGCAATCCGTGGTTTCCGCCGCTGTGGGTGCGCGACGTCATCAGCGAGGGCGGCGTGCTGCGCCAGCGCATGCTCGAGCGCCTCGGCCGCGAGCACCAGGAAAAGGCCCACACGGCCATCGCGCGCTGGCAGCGCGAGGGCCGGCTCAACGCGGCGCTGGAGCCTGCGCTGCTGTTCCAGTCGCTGATGGGCCTCACGCTGCTGCCGCTCGCCACCAGCCAGATGTGGCGCGGCGACGCACAGCAGCCTCACGTCGGCGTCGAGGCGATCGCGCGCCATGCGGTCGCGCTCATCACCGAGGGCGTGGGGCCTGGGCGCATCGACGCACACGCCGATACGGGCATTGATACGGATTAGTCGCCAGCGCGCGCCGTGGTACGCTCCGTGACCTTTGCGGCATGGCCCGTGCGCAGTGCCGCGCGCATGTTCCCGGTCGAGGTCCGGTCTGCCTTCTTGTTCCGCTTCTTCCCGCACTTCTGCGCACCAAGCCCCCGCCATCGTCTGGTTTCGCGACGATCTCCGGCTCGCCGACCAGCCCGCGCTCGCGCAGGCCGCGGCGAGCGGCCTGCCGCTGATCTGTGTCTGGATCCACGATCTGCACGCGTCGGGCGAGCGCCCGGAGGGCGGGGCGGCGCGCTGGTGGCGCCATGAATCGCTGCGCGCGCTCGAAGCGGCGCTGGCTGCTCGCGGCGGCCGCCTGCTGCTATTGCAGGGCGACGAAGCGGCCACGCTGGACACTCTCGTCACGGAAACCGGCGCGCAAGCCGTGTACTGGAACCGCCGCTACGGCGCGGCGCAGCGTGAGGTCGATCGCGCCCTCAAAGCCTCGCTGCGCGAGCGCGGCGTGACTGTCGAGAGCCTCAATGGTCAGCTCCTCAACGAGCCGTGGACGGTGCTCAATCAGTCGGGCGAGCCGTTCCGGGTCTTCAGCGCCTACTGGCGCGCCTGCCTGCGCATGGGCGACCCACCGCCGCCGGCAGGCGAGCCCGAACGGATGATTTTTCAATCGCTGCCAGCACGTCTTACCCAGCGTGCATCGACGCTCGACGCGCTCGGCCTGGCTCCTCGCGCGCCCGACTGGTCGGGCGGTTTGCGCGCAGCCTGGCCAGCGGGCGAGGAAGCCGCGCTGGAGCGCCTGCGCGCGTTCCTCGCCACCGACCTCGACGCCTACGCCGGCGAGCGCGACGAGCCCGGCGACGCGGCCACGAGCCGCCTCTCCCCGTATCTCGCCGTCGGCGCGATTTCGCCGCGCCAGGTCTGGGCGGCGCTCAGGGCGGCGCAGCACGCGCACGGACGCGGCTCGGCGCGCCGCGCCGCGAGCGCCGAAAAGTTCGCGAGCGAACTGGGCTGGCGGGAGTTCTGTCATTACCAGCGCTTTCACTACGTCGATCTGGCCACGCGCAACCTGCGTCCCGCTTTCGACGCCATGCCGTGGCGCAAGGACGCCGCCGGCCTGAAAGCGTGGCAGCGTGGGCTGACCGGCTATCCGCTCGTCGATGCCGGCATGCGCGAGCTTTGGCACACGGGCTGGATGCACAACCGCGTGCGCATGGTCGTGGCGTCGTTCCTGAGCAAGCATCTGCTGATCGACTGGCGCGCGGGCGAGTCCTGGTTCTGGGACACGCTCGTCGACGCCGACCCGGCCAGCAACCCGGCCAACTGGCAGTGGGTGGCGGGCTCGGGCGTGGATGCCGCGCCGTATTTCCGCATCTTCAATCCGGTGCTGCAGGGCCAGAAGTTCGACCCGCGCGGCGCCTATGTGCGGCACTGGGTTCCGGAGCTGGCGGGCCTGCCCGATGCGCTCGTGCACCAGCCGTGGCAGGCCGGCGCGCAGCAACTCGAAGCGGCGGGCGTGCGCCTCGGCAAAACTTATCCGGAACCTGTCGTCGAGCATGAACTGGCACGCCAGCGTGCACTCGAAGCCTATGCGCAAACCGGTAAGGCCAAAGGCCTTGCCGCTTCGCGACAGCGTTCAAAGCAGGACAAAAAACAGGGCGGCAAAGCGTGAGCGCGGCCGTCATCGGGCTGTCTTGTGATGCGGCTATCGTGCGCGGCGCGGATGGGCGCACGCGCGGCACGCAGGAACCGGACGGCATCAAGATTGCTCTATCAGGACGGCCCGCGTTGCCGTGCGCCCGGCGTGACTCCGGGCTCGTAGCCTTGCGGCACTCGGCCTGACAGACAGAAAGGCATGTAAGCAAACACAATGAACGCAGTACACAAGCTCGACCGGACGACCATCGTCCTCGTCGAAGACGACCCGCACAGCCGGGCGTCACTGACTTCGCTGCTCGAGGCGGAGGGTGCGCATGTGGTGGCGGTCGAAGACGCCGAAACCGGCGTCGAAGCGGCCCTGAGCCTGCACCCCGACGCCGTGGTCTGCGATCTCGACCTGCCGGCCATGGACGGCTTCTACCTGATCCAGCGCCTGCGCGACTACGAAATCCGCGGCGATCACGCACCGACCGTCGCGGTCGCGCTCACGGGCCATACCGACGAAAGCTGGCGTCTGCGCAGCATCGGCGAGGGCTTCCAGCACTTCATGACCAAGCCGGCCCGGCCGGACGAACTGGTGACGCTGCTGAGCGACGCGATCGACGCGCGCCAGTCGCTGTGACGCCGCGCGCGTAGCGCGGCGGCAAAGGTGCGGGTGCGGATGGACTGAAGCGCCGCGAGATGCGGCGCGGCTGAGCTGTTGCCCGCGCTCAAGGGCGGGCAAGATCGGTTAGCTAACGGACGAGGACTGCGCGGCGGCTTGCGGCGCCGCAGCGGCGCCCGGCTGTGCAGCCTTGTCGGCCGAATTGGCCTGACTCTCCTGGCATTGCGCGCAGAGGCCTTTGAGCTCGATGCCGTCGCCGGCGAGCCGGTAGCCCGCGGCCTCGATCTGCGCAACCAACGCCTGGCGCAGCTTGGGCTCGTGCAGCTCGGTGACGTTGCCGCACTGCTGGCACACCACGAGAATGCCGTGCTGACACTGCGTGAGGTCGTGGCACACGGCGAACGCGTTGATCGATTCGATGCGGTGGATGAGCCCCGCCGACAGCAGGAAGTCGAGCGCCCGGTAAACAGTCGGCGGCGCCGAACCCGGATGGATCTGCCGCATTTCGTCGAGCAGCGAATACGCCTTGGTCGCGCGTCCCGAGGCGAGCAGCAGCTCCAGCACCTTGCGGCGGATCGGCGTGAGCTTTTCGCCGCGCTCGCGGCAATAGGCTTCGGCCATCGCGAGCGCGGACTCGACCGAAGCGCCCTCTACACCGTCGTGCGAGTGGGCGTGGCCGTGATCGTGCGCGTGGTCGTGCGCCTCGGTGTCGCTGTGCAGGGCCAAGGCGTCCGGGGACGGTTTTGCTGTCTTCATGCTTGCGATTATACGGGGCGCGCCGCCGGCCCGCCCGCGCCGCCATGGAGCGACGGCTCAGGTGAGCGGCAGATCGATGTACTTGCGAAAGCCCTGGCGCTGTGCGATGCGCTGATACCAGCGTTCGACATTCGGCAGCGGCTCGCGCTCCACGCCTTCGAGTCCGAACCAGCGCCGCGCGTACGCGCCGAGCACGATGTCGGCGAGCGAGAAGCGCTCGTTTTCCATGAAGAAGCGGCCTTGCAGATGGTGGTCGAGCAGCCGCCAAAGCGGGGTCAACTGATCGAAGTCGGCCGCGAGCTTCGCCGTGTCGCGCTTTTCGGGCGGCGTGCGCACGAGCGCGAGGAACACGGGGCGCTCGACGGGCGCGAGGGTGCCGATCGACCAGTCGAGCCAGCGCTCGATCGAGGCGCGCACCTTCGGGTCGGTCGGATAGAGCAGGCTCGAAGGGCCATACTCCATCGCCAGATAGCGCAGGATCGCGTTCGACTCCCACAGCACGAACGTGCCGTCGGTGATCGTCGGGACCTTGCCGTTCGGATTCATGGCGAGATAGGAAGGCTCGTTGAGATGGCCGAACGAGCCGCCCGCGTCGATGCGCTGGAACGGCAGCACGAGTTCATCGCAACACCACAGGACTTTCTGGACATTCACCGAATTGGCGCGTCCCCAGATCGTGATCATCTGGCGCGTACTCCTTGCAAGAGGAAAAAGGGTCAACCTGGCGCAGGCCGCCACGATACACGATTCTCGCGCGGTTTATTTGTGCAGCCAGGCATTTCGTAGAATAGGCGCTGCGCGGCGCCCGGAGTTCCGCCGCCGCGCCCGCTTCGTGCGGCAGCGCTCCCTCGCTTGCCTGCGCGGCCGCCACGAACCTCAACATCCGTCCGAGACCCGCCCATGGCCCGCATTGTCCCCGACGACTGGCAGCATCTCGAAGCCACCGGCGCCGCCGCGCGCGAGCGCGAAACGCTCGCCGCGCTCGCCCGCGGCTTGCCGAACGGCTACACCGTCTATCACGGCGTGCACTGGACGCGGCTCTCCGAGGGCTTTTCGGTGTTCGGCGAGGCCGATTTCGTGATCGTCAGCCCGGCCGGGCGCGTGATGCTCGTCGAGCAGAAAACGGGTTTTTTGCGCGAAACGCCGGGCGGGCTCGTCAAGGCGTACATGCAGACCGAGCGCAACGTGGCGATCGCGCTGGCGCGCACGGTCGAAGGGCTGCACCGGCGCTTTACGGCGTCGTTCGGCGCGGGCACCTACGTGCTCGAAGAGCTGTTCTACTGCCCCGACCACGTGGTGCGCGAGCCGGCCATCGCGGGCGTGAACCCGGCGCGCATCGTCGACGCCACGCGCAAGGCGCAGCTCGCCGCCATCGTGCTCGAAGCCATGCCCGCCGACGAGCCGCGCCTGCCGTGCGCCGCCAGGATCCATCACTTTCTCGCCGACGAACTTTCGCTCACGCCCGACACCAGCGCGCTGCTCGGCGCGGCGGGCACGCTCGTCACGCGGCTCGCGGGCGGCCTCGCCACATGGGCGCGGCGGCTCGAATTCGCGCCGTTCCGGCTGCGCGTGATCGGCACGGCGGGCTCGGGCAAGACGCAACTGGCCGTGCAGGTCATGAAAGACGCGATGGCGCGCGGCGCGCGCACGCTCTACGTGTGCTTCAACCGGCCGCTCGCGGATTACATCGCGCAGCTCGCGCCGCCCGGGGCAAAGGTGGCGACCTATCACCAGCTGTGCGACTGGGTCGCGCGAGACGGCGGCCACGTGCCCGACTTCGCGAGCCCCGGCGCGTTCGAGGACCTCGTGCGGCGCTTCGGCGAGATGCCAATTGCCGAGCGCTGGCAGTTCGACCTGCTGATCGTCGACGAAGGGCAGGATTTCCATGAGCCGTGGGTCGGCGCGCTCGCGCGTCTGCTGCGGCCGGACGCTGCATGGTGGTGGCTCGAAGATCCGCTGCAGAACCTGTACGTGCGTGAGCCGCTCGCGCTGGCGGGCTGGACCGTGCTGCGCGAAAACACGAACTACCGCAGCCCGCGCGACATCCTCGCGTTCCTGCGCGACGTGGCCGGACCGACCGTGCCCGCCATCGCGCAGCTCGCGGCGGGGAGTCCGTTCGACGGCTCCGACGTGACGGTGGCGAGCTGGGACGAGCATGAAGCCGGACCCGGCGCGGAACCCGGGGTGGTTCTGGCCACGAAACGCGCGATTACGCAGGCGCTTTCGCTCGGCTTTCGCAAGCAGGACATCGTCGTGCTTTCCTGGCGCGGACGCGAGCATTCGCTGTTCGCGACGCTCGATCAGCTCGGCCCGCACCGGCTGCGCAGCTTCACGGGCCAATACGACCTGTTCGGCAATCCGCAGCACCGCGAGGGCGACCTGCTGCTCGAATCGATCTACCGCTTCAAGGGCCAGTCCGCGCCGTGCGTGATCCTGACCGAGGTGGACTTCGAGTCATTCGACGAGCGCGCCGCGCGCAAACTCTTCGTCGGCGCGACGCGCGCGGCCATGAAGCTCATCGTGGTGGCGTCGCCGCGCGCCGCGCGGTTCATCGAGGGCCGGCGCGGCGGCGCCTGAACGCTGGCTCGCTCAGCTCCAGGCCGAGGCGCCGATCAGCGTGCCCGTGCGTGCCTGGGCGTTCCACCAGATCACGCGCAGGAGCGGCGCGGTCTGGGCAATCAGGATCGCCTGCACCGGATCGCTCTCGATGAAGTGCGTGACACCGCTGCGGATGGCCGCCGCGGCCTTGTGCGCAGCCACGGCCGCGGCCGTGTCGTCGTGTTCGTCCGGCGTGCGCATGATCAGTTCGAGGTGCCCGAAGCCGTGGCGTTCGAGCCAGGCGAGCGTGCGCTCGCGGTCGATCTCCGGACGCCCCGTGATGATCGCGCGCGTGCGTTTCATGTCGATGCCGGGCAGCCGCTCGAACGGCACCAGCTCATCGCGCTCGGCGAGCGCGGCGACGAGGTCTTCGTCGTAGCGCGCAATCGGGAGGTCGGGGAGCAGGACGCCGTCGAGATCGATGGCGTAGACCGCGTACTCGTGGTCGTCGGCCATGCGCGTGCCTTCGCCGTCGCGGATCCAGTCGGCGCGATAGCGGTCGGTGTAGGCCTGGCGCTCCCACGGGAACAGCGCGAAATAGCCGCTCGCGTCGATCGAATAATCGGGGCGCAAACGGCTGAGGTCGTCGTAGGCGCCGGTGAGCGTGCGCACGACGAGCCCGTGCTCGCTCAGGAACGCGATGCAGTCCACGAGCGTATGGCCGCGCCCCGCGATGTCCTCGCAGAGCAGCACTTTCGAGCCCGGTTCGGGCAGCGGCAGCGTGGAATCCCAGCGCACTTCGCGCGTGATGCGGTCATAGCGCAGGAATGCGACAGCCGCACCCGTTGCGTGCGAAACCATCAGCGCGAGCGGCGCGCCGCCGCGCAGGATGCCGACCACGAGGTCGAATTCCTCCGCGATCAGCGCCGGCTGCAGCGACTCGACCCAGTGATCGAGCTGTTCGTAGGTGAGCGGAACGACAGGTTTATCCATGGGTTGAATTGGGTGTCGAAGCGCGTGATCGGTAACTGCGCGGCAACTGCGCGGCAACTCCGCAACGCGCGTTTCCGATAGCGGTGTACGAGAAAAAGACGGCTATTGTCAGCACAATGTTTGACGATATTATGCCTATGCTCACCAGCGCCTGCTGGCATGGCGGGTGGAGGTAGCAGGAAAACGAGGGAAACGCAGCAGGAAAAAGCGGCGCATTACCGCAAAATGTAGCGTAGCGCCGCGCAAAGACACACGAAAACGACGCGAATCATCGCGCGAAAGGGCTCGGGCAAGATGTGGCATTGGATGGGATGGCCAGGCTGGCGGCGCTGGGCCGCCGTGGTGGCGCTCGCGGGTGCGGCGCCGTTTTTTGCACCTTCTGCGCAGGCGGCGGGTGCTACGGGTGCGCTCTCGCTCGACGTCGATGGCGAGGTGCGCGTGACCAACAACGCGTCCCACACGGCGTATCACTTCAGCGAGGCGGAACTGCTCGCGCTGCCCGCGCATTCGATCACGACGGCCACGACCTGGACGCCGCGCTCGACCTTCACGGGCCCGCTGCTTTCGGACGTGCTCAAGGCCGTGGGCGCCTACGGCAGCCAGATCGAGATCCATACGCTCGACGACTACACCTGCGTCGTGCCCGTGGCCGACGCCGCGCGCTACGGCGTGGTGGTCGCCTATGAGATGAACGGCCAGCGGCTGAAGGTGAGCAATTTCGGCCCGTTGTTCCTGATCTATCCACGCGACCAGCATCCGCTCGAGCTCGACGGCGCGGCCGGCGACTCGAAATTCGCGTGGCAGATCAAGTCGATGACGATCAAGCGGTGAGTAGCGGGTGATACAACGTCCCTTGCGACGCCTGCTGCAGGCGATCATCTGGATGGCGGCGCTCGCGCCGCCCGTGGTGGCGGTCGGCTATCTGCTCTATGCGAACCTGCTCAATCCGCAGGTCGTGCAGCGCATCACGGGCAATTACGACGGCCTGTACTGGGACGCCGCGCAGCTCCAGATCGCCTACGCGCGCTTCGAGAGCCAGTTGCTGATGTTCGCGGACGGCATCGACCGCGATCTCGACAAGGTGCGGCTGCGCTACGAGGTGCTGCAGTCGAAGCTCAACGTGATGAAGGGCTCGACGCTCTCGCTCGACTCGACGCCGGGCCTCAAGCGCCGCCAGGACGCCGATCTCGCCATTCTGGCCGCGACGATTTCGCCATTCGAGGCCGAAATCGCCACGCTCGCCGACAACCCCGAACGCGCGGTGCCGATGCTCATGGCGCTCGACCTGCACTGGACCCAGGTGACCGACCTCGCGCTGAACCGGCGTTTCGCCGACGTGACCGAGCGCGAGGCGATCCGGCACGATTTCATCGCCAAACGCCGCGAACTGTTCGCGTCCGGGCTCGTGCTGCTCGTGCTGTCGGCGGCGGCGGGCGTGCTGCTCGTGATGAACGGCTACCGGCGCACGCGCCTCTTGCACCAGCAGCGCGCGGCGCTCGAAGCCGAGCACCAGGCGAGCCGCGCCGCGCGCGAGGCGAGCATGGCGAAGGACGCCTTCCTCGGCATGATCAGCCACGAACTGCGCACGCCGCTGCACGCGATCGTTTCGTCGATCGAGCTGCTCGGCTTCAACTCGCACTCGGAAGCCGACCGCAAGGTGATCCAGCGCCTCGAAACCGCCGCGCGCCAACTCGAAGCGCAGATGAAGGACCTCACCGACTACGCGCGTCTCGGCGCGGGCAAGCTCGAATTGCGCCAGGAAGAGTTCGAGCCGCGCGAACTGCTGCAGTCGATCGTCGACGAGAACGAGCAGGCGGCGCGCTCGCGCGGGCTCGTGTTCGAGCATGCGTGGGTGGGACCGCAGCGGCGCGTGGTGGCCGACCCGCACCGGATTCGCCAGATCGCCGGCAATCTCGTCACGAACGCGATCCGCTACACCGAGCGCGGCAAGGTGCGGCTCGAATTCTGGCTGCAGGCGCCCGCGCGGGTCCCGCGGCCCTCGCCGGACGAGGAGGGTGCGCCGAAGCCTGCTGGCGGCGACACGCTCGTGATCGTCGTCGGCGACACGGGGCCCGGCGTGGCGCCGGACCAGATCCCGCTCATCTTCAAGGAGTTCACGCAGCTCGACACGTCGCGCTCGCGGCGCTACGAGGGCGCGGGGATGGGACTCGCGATCGTGCGCGGCCTCGTCGAGCTGTTCGGCGGCACGATCGAGACGCAAAGCCGCGTGGGCAAAGGCACGACCTTCACCGTGCGGATTCCCGTCACGCCGGTCGAGCCGCTTGCGCCCCCGGCCGTGGCCGAAGCGGCGCAGCCCGCGCGGACAGCGCCGCAGGTGCTCGTCGTCGACGACAACCCGCTCGTGCGCGATTCGCTCTGCGAGATGGTCGCGCACATGGGCTATCGCGCGCTCGCGGCCGGCGACGCCGACAGCGCGCTCGCGCTGCTCGCGCACGTGGCATGCGACGTGGTGCTGCTCGACCTGCACATGCCGGGCCGCGACGGCTACGACTTCGTGGCGGGGCTCGAAACCGCGCAGGACGTGCTCGCGCAGCCGCGTGTGATCGCGGTGAGCGCCGACGTGGCGGGGCTGGCGGCGCTTCCGGACCACGCGGGCAAGACGCCGGGCGGCGAGGGCGCGCCGTTCTTCGACCGGCTCACGAAGCCGGTGCATTACGAGGTGCTGCGCGCGGCGTTGCAGCGCGCGCTGAGCGCGCCGCGGGCGGCCGCCTGAAAGGCGTGGGAGCGGGCTGAGCGGGCGGAGCGGGCTGAGCGGACGGAGCGGACGGAGCGGACGGAGCGGACGATGCGCGGCGTCAGCCGCGGTTGAGCCGCTTGGAAAGATCGGCGACGAGAATCGCCATGCGCGCCGGCTTTTCGTAGCAGGCCACGTTGTAGTGGCGCACGACCTGGCTGATCTCCGATTCGCTGGCCTTGCCGGTCAGCAGTTCGCCGGTGAGCACGAAGATGGGCGCGTCGGGGTTCTCGGAGGCGCGCACGCTGCGGATCGCCTCGGCGGCGGTCTGGCTGCCGAACAGCCAGTCGATCACCACGCCGTCGAACACGTTGTTTTCGAGCGCTTCGTTGAATGCCGCGAGGCCGTAGAGCGCGAGTGCCGTGTAGCCGCTGTGCTCGAGGTAGTCGCGCAGGTTGTCGGCGGAGGAGCGGTCGTCGTCGACGACGGCGATGAGCGGCTTGTCGGACTCGGCGCGGCGCGGGTAGATCTCGATCTTGTGGACTTCGCGCGCGTTCTGGTAGAGCGCGCCGTCCGGGCGCACCACGCGCCACTGGCCCTGCTTTTCGTAGGCGACGAAGTCGGGGCGGCTGCCCGCCTCGACCGGCGCGCCGATCCACGCGGTGCAGGGCAGCTCGGCGGCGCTCACGCAGAGCATCGCCTCCTGAGCGCTGGCCCCAACCATGCCGGGGTCGAGCAACTGCGCGCCGAACAGCTGGCCCGCGGGTTCGCCGAACGCCTCGGCCACTTTCTTGATCTGCGCGAGCGTCCATGGGCTGTTGCCGCGCAGCTTGCGGTGCCCCTGTGAAAAGCTCAGGTCAAGAATCCGGCACAGCTCGGTCGTTTGCTGACGCTTGCCGATGCCGTGACGGCTCATCAGCTCGCGTACGCGCTCCGCCACCGAGGCCGAGTCGGTTGTGTAGGCAACGTTCGACATACTGCTCAAAGGGGGGATTCGTGGATTCAGTTTCTGATTGATCATGCCGTGGCGCCGTGAGGCCGGTCTGACCGGACCTCGCGCGGCCTGCGCACGGGAGCACGATATTCTAAACGCATAAAATGCCAAACGACGGCGCTATTTTAGCTAAATGTAATGCGGCGCCGAATAACGAGAATGTAAGCGTATATTCGGCTTCGTTTACATCCGGCTTGCGATATTCGCGGCATTGCGGGGACGGCGCGCGGCTGCGAAGATGCACGATTTTGAACGCCGTGCGCTCGCGCGCGGAAGATCAACCTTACTGGGGCGAGGGGTATCGTTTGGACGACGTGCGCAACGGCGGGACATGGCGGCATGAAGGCGTGCCGTACTACAGCCAGTGGGGCAGCGCCGACTGGGTGGCGCCCATCGTCGAGCGCGGCGCCGACCCGTGCGAGGACCCGCACTGGCGGGCGAGCGGCTTCTCGGAGGCCGACGCCTACCGCTTCTGGGCCAAGCGCCTGTGCGGCCTGACCTGCCTCGAATCGGCGCTCGACTATTGGGGCGTCGCGCATACGCCGCGCGCGCAGATGCTCGAGGAGGCGTTGCGGCACGGGGTATATCGCGTGCGCGAAGACGGTGGCGTGGACGGCTTGATTTACCGGCCGTTCGCCGCATGGGTGGAAGGCGCGTTCGGCGTGCGCGTGGAGGTGATGACCGACGAGGGCATCGCGGCGAGTGCCGCGCGCATCGATGCCGATACGCTCGCCATCGTTTCCGTGAGCCCGGAGATCCGCTATCCCGAGCGGATGGATCCCGGCCAGGGCGGTCATCTGATCCTGCTGCACGGACGCGGCGATGGCGGCGTGTGGTTCCACAATCCTTCGGGCATTGCGCCGTATCAGGCTGATGCCTGGCTGCCCTATGAGACGGTTGCGCGGTTTCACGCGCGGCGTGGGATGGCGCTTAGGCGGCCGCGCTGAATGCGCGTGGGTGGGGTTTTGGTTGTGGATCCTGGCGGCTTTGGCCTTTCCTTGTTTTCGCGTCGGTATGCAGGCGCGACCACAAGAAAAGGCCAAAGCAAAAAACCGCAAACACTCAAACCGGCGCCAGCTGCAGCCCCTCCAACAACTGCCGCACACGCGAGAGATCGCGATTCACCGCGCCAGCATCCTCAAACAACTCCGCGAGCCAGTCAACGAACACGCGCACACGCGGCGACAGCTGCCGCGACTTCACGAACGCCACCGAAACGGGCGTAGGCAGCGGCTTCCACTGCGGCAGCACCTCGACCAACGCACCGCTGTCCAGGTACGGCTGCGCCGCGAGCAGCGGCGGCTGGATCAGCCCATAGCCCTGCAGACCGCACGTGAGGTAGGCGAACTCGTCGGAGACATGCACGAACCCGTCCACCTTCACCTTGGTCGGACTGCCGTCCACCTCGAAGTCGAACTCGAACGGGCGGCCCGTGAGCGGCGAGAGGAAGTTGACGACGGGATGCTGCGCGAGATCGTCGAGCGTTTGCGGCGCGCCATGCCGCTCGAGGTAAGCGGGGCTCGCGCAGGTCACGTGCTCCAGCACGCCGAGGCGCCGCGCAGCGAGTCCCGAATCGGGCAGCTCGCCGAGCTGGATGCTGCAATCCACGCCCTCGCCGACGAGATCGACGTTGCGCAGGCTCACGCCGATCACGAGGTCGATCTGCGGATAGCGCGCGTGAAAATCATCGAGCGCGGGCAGCACGATCGCGTTGGCGATCAGGCCCGGCATTTCCACGCGCAAGCGGCCGCCGATCGCGCCGGGCGACTGGCGCACGCTCGCTTCGGCATCGTCGATGTCGGCGAGGATCTGCGAGGCGCGCTCGTAGTACGCGGCGCCTTCGGGCGTGAGCGAAAGGCGCCGCGTGGTGCGCACGAGCAATTGCGTGCCGAGCAGCGATTCGAGGTTTTGCATCAGCGTAGTGGCGCTGGCGCGCGGCATATCGAGTGACTGCGCGGCTTTGGTGAAACTGTTGGTGTCGACGATGCGTACGAACGTGCGCATCGCCTGGATGCGGTCGATCACGGGCGAGCTCCTGACAATGGGCTTGAGGCTTGAACGAAATCCGCGCTGCTGCAGAAAAAGAGTGGGCCGCGTAGCGACGAATGCGCTTCGCGGTGCCGGCGTCTCGCGGAAAGCGACGCTCAGCGGTTAAACAGCCATGACGATTGGATGGCGGCGCATGTGACGCCGGCTCGACTACGGGAGGCCAAAAAAGTAGGCCTCGAAGGGGAAGGGCTGGCGGGCCATCCGGAACGGATGGCCCGGCGGGGCAGGGTGTTACGTCGGGATGCGCGGGTCTTGTTGCCTGCGCGGCGTGCGCGTTACTTGCGCAGCGAATCGAGGTCGATCACGAAGCGGTACTTCACATCGCTCTTGAGCATGCGCTCATAGGCGTTGTTGATGTCCTGCATCTTGATCATTTCGATATCCGACGTAATGCCATGCTTGCCGCAGAAGTCCAGCATTTCCTGGGTTTCTGCAATGCCGCCGATCAGCGAGCCCGCCAGACGGCGGCGCTTCATGATCAGGTTGAAAACTTGCGGCGACGGGTGATCGTGCTCGGGCGCGCCCACCAGCGTCATCGTGCCGTCACGGCGCAGCAGTTCGATGAACGGGTTGAGGTCGTGCTGCGCGGCCACGGTGTTCACGATCAGGTCGAAGCTGTTGGCGTGCGCCTGCATCTGCTCCGGGTCCTTCGAGATCACCACTTCATCCGCGCCAAGGCGCTTGCCGTCTTCGATCTTCGACGGCGACGTGGTGAACAGCACCACGTGCGCGCCCATGGCATGCGCGAGCTTCACGCCCATGTGACCGAGGCCGCCGAGCCCCACGATGCCGACCTTCTTGCCGGGGCCCGCGCCCCACGTGCGCAGCGGCGAATACGTGGTGATGCCCGCGCACAGCAGCGGCGCCGCAGCGGCGGCATCGAGGTTCTCGGGCACGCGCAGCACGAACGCTTCGTCCACCACCAGCTGCGTGGAGTAGCCGCCGTAGGTGATGTCGCCGCTCACGCGGTCGGCGCCGTTATAGGTGCCGACCCAGCCGCTCTCGCAATACTGTTCGAGGAGTTCGGCGCAGCTCGGGCAGGTGCGGCACGAGTCGACGAGACAGCCCACGCCGACGAGTTCGCCCACCTTGTACTGCGTGACGCCGTTGCCGACTTCGGCCACGCGGCCCACGATCTCGTGGCCCGGCACGACCGGGTAAATCGTGTTGCGCCATTCGTCGCGCGCCTGGTGCAGGTCGGAGTGGCACACGCCGCAGAACAGCACGTCGATACGGACGTCGAGTTCGCGCAGGTCGCGGCGCTGGAATTCGAACGCGGCGAGCGGCGAGGCGGCGTCGCGGGCGGCGTATCCGTAAGTTAGGTACATGGGTTGGCTCCTTTGGTGCATGGGTGTTGCGGCAGGGTTCCCATCGTAAGGATCGGGACCCACCCAGGGAATACCTGAAGCTATCGAAGACTTGCCTGATTCTCCTGGTGCTCAGCACATCCACAGGTTCGGTGATAGATTGGCAAGCCTGTTTCTCTGCCTGACTTCATCTTTTGGGGCACAACCGATATGGGCTACGTCAAAACCCTCGCCGCGGCGGCCATCGCGCCGGCGGCCGCCACGCAGGCGCGCACGGTCGACCTGCTCATGCAAATCACGCAGCGCGACGGCGTGCACGCCACGGCGGTCGAAGGCGTGCGGCTCTACCGCGGCAGCCAAAGCCATCCGCGCCAGCCGGTCATGTACGAACCGAGCATTTTCATCGTCTGCCAGGGGCGCAAGCGCGGCTTTCTCGGCGACCAGGTGTTCATCTACGACGCCCAGCAATACCTGGTCCTCTCGGTGCCGATGCCGTTCGAGTGCGAGACCGAGGCGAGCCCCGAGAAGCCGATTCTCGCCATCTCGATTCGCGTCGATCTCACGACCGTCGCCGAACTGCTCATGGCGCTCGACGACCCGCGCCGCGCCGTGTCCGAACCCTCGGGCATCTACGCCACGCCGCTCGACGCCACGCTTTCGAACGCCGTGCTGCGCCTGCTCGAAGCGCTCGCGCAACCGTACGAAGCGCGCATTCTCGGTCCTTCGATCGTGCGTGAGATCTGCTACCGCGTGCTCATGGGCGAGCAGGGCGACGCGATTCGCGCGGCGCTCACGCATCAGCATCACTTCGGGCGGATCGCGAAGGCGCTGCGGCGCATTCACACCGACTACCGCGGCGACCTCGACGTCGAAACGCTCGCCTCCGAGGCGGGCATGAGCCTTGCCGTTTTTCATGCGCATTTCAAGGCCGTTACTTCGACGTCGCCGATGCAGTACGTGAAAACCACGCGCCTGCATCATGCGCGCCTCCTGATCACGCACGACGGCCTGACCGTGAGCGCGGCGGCCACGCGCGTCGGCTATGAAAGCGCGTCGCAGTTCAGCCGCGAATTCAAGCGCCTGTTCGGCATGAGCCCGGCCGACCAGATGCGCCAGGCGCGCGACGCCGCAGCCGCCGCGGCCGCGCCGCGCGTCGAGGTGCTGCCGCCGCGCTATGTGACGGCCGTGTGAAGTCCACGCGCGGGGCACTCCGGTATTCGATTCGCATATCGAAACAATGACGGAAGGGTGACACGACGATGAAGCCATGCCTGCTGGTCCTGATACTGCTTCCCGCTGAAGACCTCGCCGGGTTTGGCGAACAGTTCGACGTGATCTACGCGCCCGATGCCGATGCGCGCGCCAAAGCGGTCGCGGAACGTGGCAAGGACGTGCGCGTGGTGCTCACCAACGGCACGACGGGCCTCACCACCGACGAAATCGACCGCATGCCCGCGCTCGAACTGGCGGGCGCGCTCGGCGCGGGCTACGAGAACATCGCGCTCGACCACGCCCGCGAGCGTGGCATCGCGCTGTGCAATGGCGCGGGCGTCAATGCCGACTGCGTCGCCGACCACGCGCTCGCGCACCTGCTCGCGGCCGTGCGCGCCGTGCCGCGGTTCGACGCCGCCTGCCGCACCGGCGTCTGGCGCGACGCGCTGCCCATGCGCCCCACGGTCACGGGGCGGCGGCTCGGCATCGTCGGCTACGGGCATATCGGCGAGAAGGTCGCGCGGCGCGCGGCGGGCTTCGGCATGGAGCTCGGCTATCACAACCGCAAGCCGCGCGAGGGCGCTCAGGCGCGCTATTTCGAGAGCGTGATGGCGCTCGCGCAATGGAGCGACTTTCTCGTGATCGCGACGCCGGGCGGCGCGCAAACGAAGCATCTGATCGACCGCGACGTGATCGATGCACTGGGGCCGCACGGCTTCCTCGTCAACGTGTCGCGCGGCAGCGTGGTCGATACGGCCGCGCTCGCCCTCGCGCTGAAGGCGGGGACGCTGGGCGGCGCGGGGCTCGACGTCTACGAGGGCGAGCCGCAGCCGCCCGCCGCGCTCATCGGGTTGGACAACATCGTGCTCACGCCGCACGTGGCCGGCGCGTCGCCCGACGTGCGCACCGCCACGGTGCGCCACTTCGCCGAAAACGCGGCGCGACACTTCGCGGGCGAGGCGCTGCTCACGCCGCTTTGAAGGCCGGCGTTGGGCGCTTTTAGCGCCCGCGTGCACCGCCCCGTGTATGCCACCGTGCACCGACGCCCGCAGCGCATGACGTATCATCCCTCCTGTGCGAGCCAGAATCGCTGTTCGAGCGGCCGCTAGTGACCACCACGGCCATGAACCCGGCGCGACACCCTGCCCGTTTTGCAGATCCGGGCCGTGACGCCAGGGCGGTGATATCGAAGGCTCAAAAATGAAAACGCTGATTGGCGCGCTACACGAGCACGCGGCCCACGTGGTGAACCGCTTCTACGAGGAGCTGGGCCGCTTGCCCAAATCCCGCCGCATCCTCGAAATGCTCTCGGCTGCGGAACTCGCGCACCTCAAGGCGCGGCAGATCCAGAATCTCCTTGCCCTCGCCAGCCTCGGCCTGACCGCGCGCGAGCACGAGGACATGGCGCAGCGCATCGGCCGCATTCATGCCATCGTCGGGCTCGACAAGGAAGAACTCGTGCGCAGCCGCGGCATTCTTCAGGAGCTGATCTACGCGGACGTCGGCCGAACCGTGAGCACGCAACAACTCTCGCTCTACGCGCGCCGCCTGACCACGGACCTCGCGTGGCAACTCAAGGCGTACCAGGCGGTCCAGGACTCGCAGCAGGAGGCGCTGTTGCGCATCACGCGTCTTGTGTGGGAGGCGGGCAGCTACACGAATTTCATCGACCAGGTGATCGCCGCGCTGGCGGCGCACGACGAAGTGAGCGCCTGCACCATCGGGCGTCCCGACGCAGCGGGCATTTTCCATTTCGAGGCCGGCGCGGGCGGCAAGACCGAAGGCGGCATGCTCAACGTGCTCGCCGCGCACGATCTGGAAATCAGCGTGCGCGCCGATCATCCGCAAGGGCAGGGCGCCATCGGGCGCGCGTGGCGCAACGGCAAGCCCGAGCGCGTCGTGAACTATCAGACCGATCCGCTCGTCGCGCCGTGGCGCGATCTCGCGGCGCGCGAGGGCGTGCGCTCTTCGGTGGCGATTCCGCTGGCCGCGCCCGGGCAGCCGCCGCTCGCCGTGCTGAGCCTGTACAGCGCGTTACCGGGCGGCTTCGTCGGGCCCGATCAGGTGGCCTTCGTCGATTTGCTGCAAACGCTGCTCGGCTGCGCCGCGATGCGCATCCCCGCCAACGACGGCCTGAGCGCCGCGGTGCCGGTGAGCGTGCGCCAGCATTGGGCGGCGCTCGTGCGCACCGGCGCGCTGGAAATGCACTATCAGCCGCTGCTCAGCCTCGCAACGGGCAGGGCGACCAAGGTCGAAGCGCTGGCGCGTCTGCGCGACGGCGAGCGCCTGCTCGTGCCCGACATGTTCCTCTCGGCGCTCTCCTCCGACGATCTGCTCGCGCTCTTCGCACGCGGCATCGAGCAGGCGCTCGCCGACCGCGAACGCTGGTACGCCCAGGGCCGCGACCTCGACGTCTCGATCAACCTGCCGCCGGCGGCGCTCAACGACATCCGCTATTTCGAGGCCACCCGCACCGCGCTGGCCGCGCACCGTTGCCCGGCTGCGCGGCTCACGCTGGAAGTTCTGGAGAACGAAGCACTGTCGCTGAGCCAGGGGCAGCGCGCCATTCTCGCGAAGTTCCGCGAATTGGGTGTGCTGCTCGCGCAGGACGATCTCGGCGCCGGGCATAGCGGCCTCACGCGCCTGCGTGAATTGCCGTTCGACTGGATCAAGCTCGACCGCGAGATGGTGAAGGTGAGCGGCGGCGACGCGCTCAGTACGCTGCGCGTGATCTATCAGTTGACGCGCCTCGGCCATTCGTTGGGCAGGCGCGTGCTTGCGGAAGGCGTCGATACGCTCGACCTCCTTCGCGCGCTCGCCATTCTCGGCGTGGACGGCGCGCAGGGCTATGGCATCGCGAAGCCGATGGAAGGCACACGTCTCATCGAATGGCTCGACACGACGCCGGCCTTCGCCGCGACCGCGAACGTCGAAAGCGGCGCTGGAACGGAAAGCCTGCTGGCGCGGCTCGCCCGCTTCGTGATCTGGGAAGAGCGCATGCTCATGATCGCGGCGGTGCCCGACGCGGCGCAAGACCTCTTGCGCGCCTTGACGCGCGAAGAGGGCGAGGGCGGCAGCACGCCGCTCGCGCAGTCGCTGGCGGGCTTCGGCGATATTCTGCCGGCCGGCGCGCAACGCGATGCGCTGCACCGGGAGGTGGTCGGCGCGCTGCTGACCGAAGGCCCGAACAGCGAAGCGTGGCGCGTTGCGCTGAACGGGCTGATAGCGGCGATTGCGGCGGCCGTGTAGCGGAGCGTTAGTCCTGCAACGCGAGCGCCACATCGCCTTGCGTGGCCGGCGACTGCTTGCGCTGCAGTACCGCGATACACACGAGCGAAATGGCCGCAAGCGCGCTGTAGAACAGCGCCAGCGGCCACCACTGACCCGGATAGTCATGCGCGAGCAGCGTGCCGACGAGCGGCGTTAGGCCACCCGCGAGCGCCGCGCAACACTGGTAGGAGATCGAAATCGCCGAGTAGCGCACGCGCACCGGGAACGCATTCGTCATGAAGCCCGCCATCACCGCATACGAGCTGCACATGCACATCACGGCAATCGCAATGCCGACCACGATGGCGACCGGCCGGCCGGTGGAGACGAGCACGAACATCGGGTAAGGCGAAATCATGGCCAGCGCGGCGGCCAGCACGAGGAAGCGACCGGCGCCCACGCGCTGGGCAAACCAGCCGGAAAAGAGCTGCGTAAAAAGCTGGATGAACGCGACGACGAACAGGCAATCCAGAATCAGCCCGCGGTCGAGCCCGAGCGTTTGCGTCGTGTAGTTGAGCATGAAGGTGTTGACGAACCACGCGCCCGCCACGCCGATCACATTCGCGCCGAGACACAGCAGCACGGCGCGCCACGAATCGCGCAGCACTTCGACGATCGGCATCGCGGCGGTGCGGCGCTGCGTCCGGATCGCCTCGAATTCCGGCGACTCGCCCACGCCCGAGCGGATCAGCAGGCCCACCACGAGCAGCACCGCGCTCGCGATGAACGGCAAGCGCCAGCCCCAGGCAAAGAGCGCATCCTTGTCGAGATGCGCCACGCTGCGAAATGCCAGCAGCGCGAGAATCAGACCGGCCGGGCTGCCGAGCTGCGCAAACGAGGCGAGAAACGTGCGCTTTTTCTTGGGCGCATGCTCGCCGGCCATCAGCACCGCGCCGCCCCATTCGCCGCCGATCGCAATGCCTTGCGCCACGCGCAGCAGCACGAGGAGCGCCGGCGCGAGCGCGCCGGCGCTCGCATAGGTCGGCAAAAAGCCGATGCCCACGGTGCCGACGCCCATGATCGACAGCGTCGCGACGAGCGCCTTCTTGCGGCCGATACGGTCGCCCAGATGCCCGAACACGAGCCCGCCGAAGGGGCGCGCGAAAAAGCCCACGGCGAAGGTGCCGAACGAGGCGAGCGTGCTGTAGAACGGCTCGTGGGAGGGGAAGAAGAGCTTGCCGAAGATGAGCGCCGAAGCGGTGGCGTAGATATAAAAGTCGTACCACTCGATGGTGGTGCCGACAAAGGCGGCGAGCGAAGCGCGCGCGGGCTGGCGCGCAGGGGTAGTGCCGGGGCGGGTCATGCTTGTCTCCTGGATCGGGGTGAGCCGGCTTGGGCCGGTCTGTATTCCGTTGAGGGTGAATGGAACGCTAGTCGCTTGGCATCGTTTCGGGTTCCTTGACAATGCCGGCTTCGAAGAGTCGTTGCTGCGTATCGGCGTCGATGCCGAGCGTCTCCATCACGGCGCGCGTGTCGGCGCCGAGCGCGGGCGGGCGCGTACGGTAGGTCGGCGGCGTGCGCGAGAGCTTCACGGGCGCGCCCGTGCCGCGATAGCCATCCATCTCGACGATCATGCGGCGGTGCTGCGTGTGCGGATGCGCGGCCACGGCGTCGACGGTCTGCACGGGGCCGCACGGCACGCCGGCCCGGATCAGGTCGCGCGCGAGCGGCTCGCAGTCGTGCGCGGCAAGCCGCGCTTCGAGCGCCGCCTTGAGTTCCGGCCGATGCGCGCAGCGGCTGCGGTTGTCGGCGAAACGCGGGTCGTCGGCGAGGCCGGGCACGCCCAGGTGCGCACAGAGCTTCGCGAACTGGCGGTCGTTGCCCACCGCGAGGAAGATGGGCGCGCTACCCGTCGCGTAGCTGTCGTACGGCGCGATGTTCGGGTGCGCGTTGCCGCTGCGCTGCGGCGTGCGGCCATTGCCGAAATAGTTCGGCAAATGCGGATGCAGGAGCGACACGCCGCAATCGTAAAGCGCGATATCCACCGACTGCCCGAGGCCGCTCTTTTCACGCTCGGCCAGCGCGAGCAGGATGCCGGCGAGCGCGTTCAGCCCCGTGACCATGTCCACGATCGGCAGGCCGATGCGCAGCGCGGGACCGTCGTGCTCGCCGTTCACGCTCATCAGACCCGCCATCGCCTGAATCGCGGCGTCGTAGCCGGGCAGTCCGCCGAGCGGTCCGTCCGGACCGAAGCCCGAGATCGCGCAGTGAATCAGGCGAGGAAAACGGGGACGCAGATCGCGCTCGTAGTCCATGCCCCAGCGCGCGAGCGTGCCCGGCTTGAAGTTTTCGACCAGCACATCCGCGCCTTCGAGCAGCTGCCACAGAATCGTGCGACCCTCTTCGCGCGAGAGGTCGACGGCGATGCCCTGCTTGTTGCGGTTCACGCCAACGTAGTACGACGCCGTATCGCCGACGAAGGGTGGGCCCCAGCCGCGCGTTTCGTCGCCGTCGGGCGGTTCGAGCTTGATGACCTCGGCGCCGTGGTCGGCGAGCGCCTGGGTGCAGTACGGACCGCCCAGCACGCGGCTCAGATCGATCACGCGCAGGCCATGCAGCGCGCCGTTCACCGGGGTTGCTGCGGATTCCTGAGTTGTATTCATCGCGCGTCGCCTCGATGTGCCGGAATCAGTTGCATGGCTTGCTCGAGCGTCAACGCTCGTTCGTCCACGAGCGCACGCAGCGTCGCGGCGTTTTCGTCGCGTTCGTCGAGCGCGAGCGGGTCGCGCGGCAGCAGCTTGTGGCGCACGAGCAGATGCGCGAAGGCGAGGCGCCGGTAATCCGCGGCGTCGTGCGAAATCTGCGCGGCTTCGCAGGCCATGAGGGCCGCCGTCGTGGCGTGATAGAGCGCGCTCGCGGCCTGGCGCACCGATTCGTCGCGGCCGCATTCGGCCACGCTCACGAGCGCCGCGCCCGCGCGGTCGAACACGTCGCGCAGGAGCGCGGTACTTGCTTCGGGCAGGCCGCTTTGCGCAAGCTCCGCGTGCACGTGCTGCGTGAGCGCCTCGAGCGCGCCTTCGCGCTTCGCCGCACGCGCGACGTCGAGCGCGACGATATTGCTCGTGCCTTCCCAGATCGAGCCGAGATGCGCGTCGCGCACGAGGCGCGGGTCGCTCCACTCCTCGATATAGCCCACGCCGCCGCGCACTTCCATGGCGTCGCCGGTGACGCGGCGCGCGTCGCGGCAGGCGCGGAACTTGATGAGCGGCGTGAGAATGCGCACGCACTTCGCCGCGAGCGCGTCGCCGGCATCGGCGCGCGCGAGCAGCGTGGCGATGCGCATGAACATCGAGCGCGCCTGTTCGGCGGGCAGCATCATCTTGAGCAATTGACGCTGCATGAGCGGCATTTCGATGAGCTTGCGGCCGAACGCCTCGCGGTTGCGCGCGACGTGCAGCGCCTCGGTCACGGCGCGGCGCATGAGGCCCGCCGCGCGCACGCCGTTCGACAGCCGCGACATGTTGATCATGTCCGCCATCTGATGAAAGCCGCGGCCCACCTCGCCGATCAGGTACGCCTGCGCGCCTTCCAGCACGATCTCGCCGCTCGCCATCGAGCGGCTGCCGAGCTTGTCCTTCAGGCGCACGATGCGATAGGCGTTGCGCGTGCCGTCGGTGAGCGTCTTCGGCAGCAGGAACAGTGCGAGGCCCTTGATGCCGGGCGGCGCGTCGTCGGGGCGCGCCAGCACCATTGCGAGATCGGCGTCGGCGTTCGAGCAGAACCACTTGTCGCCGTAAAGACGCCACACGTCCTCGCCATTCGCGTCGCGCTCACGCGTGGCGCGCGTGGCGATGCGCGCCACGTCCGAACCCGCTGCCTGCTCGGTCATGAACATCGCGCCCTGGTAGAGCGTGTCGAAGTCCTGCGAGGCGAGCATCGGCAAATAGCGCGCAACGAGGTCGGGCGAGCCGAAGCGGCGCAGCGTGCGCGTGAGCGAGTCGGTCATGCTCACCGGGCAGCACAGGCCGAATTCGGCCTGCACGAACAAAAACGTGAGCGCGTATTTGACGAGCGGCGCGGGCGCGCTCTCGCGATGGCTCATGGCCGCGAGGCCGAGCTCCGCGTAGGCGACGCGTTCGAGCGCCACGTAGTCGGGATGCTTGTCGATGCGCTGGATCGCTTCGCCGCTGCGCGTGCGCGCCTCGAGCGTGGGCGGGTGCTTGTCGGCGACGAGCGCGAACGCGTCGAGTTCGTCGGAGGCGCGCTGGCCGAGCGCGACGAGCCGCGTTTCGAGCGCGCCGAATGCGGCATCGCCGAGATAGCTACGCAAAAGGGGCGCGAAACCGGGGTCGCTGGTGTAGAAGTTGATGCCGCGGCTATCGGGGATGTTGGCCGAAGCGCTTGCCGGGACGGCCTGCGGGGCCTGTGCGGACTGGGTGGCGAAGGCGGGGCGATCGCTCATCGTGTGCTGTCTCCATGCTGTTTTGCTCTGCGATTCGGCGTAGCTTAGGCGCGGCTTCGATAATCGTCCAATACAACCGATGTCATGTACGATAAGCGCCATCTATCGATAACACGCCGAAGGAGGCCGCCATGGAACTCAAGCAACTGCGCTATTTCGTGGCGGTAGCCGAAGAGCTGCACTTCGGGCGCGCGGCGCGCCGGCTCTTCATTTCGCAGCCGGCGCTGAGCTTCGACATCCGCAAGTTCGAGGATCAGCTAGGCGTGCAGCTGCTCGAACGCACCAACAAGGCCGTCGCGCTGACCAACGCGGGCAACGTGCTGCTCGAAGAGGCGCGGCGGCTGCTGGAGCAGGCCGACGAAGTGCGGCGCATCGCGGCGCGCTCCGCGCACGGGCTGGCGGGGCGGCTGCGCATCGGTTTCGTCAATTCGATGCTGTATCGCGGGCTGCCGGAGGCGGTGCGGCGTTTCGAGGCCGATCATCCCGCCGTGGAAGTGGTGCTGCGCGAGATGAACACGGCCGAGCAGGTGCAGGCGCTGCAGCGCCTGCAGATCGATCTCGGCTTCGCGCATTGGGGGCGTTTTCCGGCCGAGGTGCAATCGGAGCGGTTGTTTGCCGAGCCGTTTCTCTGCTGTCTACCGGAAGGGCATAAGCTCGCGCGCAGGCGCCGTATCGAACTGGGCACGCTCGCGCGCGAACCGTTCATCCTGTTTCCGCGCTCGGTGTCGCCTCACTATCACGATCAGATCATTGCGACCTGCGTGGAGGCCGGATTCAGTCCGCAGATTCGCCACGAAGCGCGGCTCTGGCAAACCGTCGTGACGATGGTGGAGTTCGGCATGGGCGTCGCGCTCGTACCCGCCGCGCTCGGGGCTGCGGGCGGCGGGCGCGTGGTATTCCGCCCATTGGCCAGCAATCCTTATGAATCGCAGGTGCTAAGGCTCGTGCGCAGTGGCGAGGCGAATGCGCTGGCGCAGGGGTTTGCGGGTTATCTTGGCGGGCGAAAGGAAAACAGGGCGGCCGCCACGCCGCCCCGGACTTGAACGCCGGACCTCAACCGCAAGTCCCGATCTCGCCGCACGCCGTGCAGAAGTCGCAGCCGTCCTTGCGGATCACCGCATTCGCCCCGCACGACCCGCACTTGCGGCCGAGCATCGCGTGAGCAAACGCGTGCTGGGTATCGGCGGGCAGCGCGTTGTCGCCGTCCAGCACCTGGTCGCCGGGCTGTTCCGCGCCGGCCCGCGCGTTGCCGGTGAATTGCGCGGCCAGTGCACCGTCACGCCGCTGCGCGAGCAGCCGTGACGGCACCTGCCGCCCCTCGGCATCGAGAAAGCCGCGCCGGTGCAGGATCTGCTGGATCGCGTAGGCGATGGCCGCGACCTCGGAGTCGTGCCACAGCGGAATGCGCCGGCCGTCCAGACGCTGCGTCTCGCCATAGCGCACCTGGCCGCGATCCCACGACACCTTGCGCAAATCCTGCAGATTGCGCGCGACGAAGCCGCCGCGCGCCGCGAGCGAGAGCGAACGCATGGTCGCCGTGATCCATTGCTGCTGCTCGTCGCGCTGGCCCACGGGGATGAAGAATTCGATGGGCCGCTCGATCGTCACCGCTTCGCCGCCCACCTGGCCCGTCACTTCGAGAAACGACACCGCCACGTAGAGCGACACCTTGCCCGTCTGCGTGATGTATTCGATCTTCTCGATCACGGCCGGCAGCTCGCCCTTGGGTCGATGGTCGATCGCCACGCGCAGCGGGTCGAGCAGGGCGTCGCCGAGCGCGTCGTCGGCCGTTGCCGCCGCTTCGGGAGGCAGCGTTTGCAGCACCGCGCCGAGCGTCTCGTTCGGGCGGTAGGTCGCGAGTCCCTTGAGGCCGCGCCGCCATGCGTCGAGATAGAGGTTTTCGAAGTCCTCGAACGGATAGTCGGCGGGCACGTTGACGGTCTTCGAGATCGACGTGTCGACGTACGGCTGCACGGCCGCCATCATCGCCACGTGTTCCTGTGCGCTCATTTCCAGCGCGCTCACGAAGTACGCGGGCAGCGCGCTCACGTTGCCGCCCAGTTCGCGGAACACACGCCACGCGTGGTCTTCGACGTTGAACGTTTCGCGGTTGCCGTCGGCCATGCGGCGCGTGCGCTGGTAGGTCCACGAGAACGCGGGCTCGATGCCGTTCGAGACGTTGTCGGCGAACGCGAGGCTCACCGTGCCCGTGGGCGCGATGGACAACAGATGGCTGTTGCGGATGCCATGCGCGCGGATCTCGGCCTTGAGGTCGTCGGGCAGGCGTGAGGCGAAGGTGCCTTCTTCGAGGTACGTCCTCGCGTCGAAGAGCGGAAACGCGCCGCGCTCGCGCGCGAGTTCGACGGAGGCGCGATAGGCGGCGTCGCGCATCGTGCGCCCCACGCGCGCGCCGAATTCGCAGCCTTCGGGCGAGTTGTAGCGGATGCCGAGCATCACGAGCGTGTCGCCGAGTCCCGTGAAGCCCACGCCGATACGCCGCTTGGCCGCCGCCTCCGCCTGCTGCTCGGGCAGCGGCCAGAGCGTCGCGTCGAGCACGTCGTCGAGGAAGCGTACCTGGGTGCCCGTGCGTTCGGCGAGCTGATTCCAGTCGAAATCCGCCTTGCCGCCGCGCATCTGCGCGAACGGGTCGATCACGAAGCGGGTGAGGTCGAGCGGTCCGAGGTTGCAGCAACCGTACGCGGGCAGCGGCTGCTCGCCGCACGGATTGGTCGCGCGGATCGATTCGAGCGCGCGCAGGTTGTTGTCCTCGTTCATGCGCGAGATGAACACCACGCCCGGCTCGGCCACGTCGTAGGTCGAGCGCATGATCGCGTCCCACAGCGCGCGGGCGCGCGTCTCGGCGTAGACCCACAGGCCGTCGTCGCGGCGCTGCAGGTCGCCCGAGGCGCGCAGCGCGGGCGAGGGCTCGGCGCGATGCACGAGCTGCCAGGGCGCGTCGTTTTCCACGGCGCGCATGAATTCGTCGGTCACCGCGACCGAGACGTTGAAGTTGTTCCAGCGCCCCTTCGAATGCTTGGCCTCGATGAATTCGGGCAGGTCGGGGTGATCGCAGTCGAGCACGGCCATCTGCGCGCCGCGCCGGGCGCCCGCGCTTTCCACGGTGCGGCACGAGGCGTCGAACACGTCGATGTAGCTGCACGGCCCCGATGCGCTCGATCCCGTCGAATGCACGAACGCGCCGCGCGGCCGGATCGCCGAAAAGTTGTAGCCCACGCCGCCGCCGCGCCGCATGGTCTCGGCGGCCTGCAGCAGCGCGACGTAGATGCCGGGACGGCCTTCGGCGTCCATGCCCTGGATGCTGTCGCCGACCGGCTGCACGAAGCAGTTGATCAGCGTGGCTTCGATGCCGGCGCCCGCCGCGCTCATGATCCGCCCCGCGCCCAGCGCGCCGTTGCGCAGATTGTCGACGAAACGCGCCTCGACCTCGGCGCGCAGCGCGGGCGGCTCGACCTGCGCGACGCCGCGCGCGACGCGGCGGTAGACGTCGTCGGCGGTCTGCTCGTCGCCTTTGGCGTACTTCTCGAGCATCACGTCGAGCGAGAACTGCTGCGGGGGAAACGGAAGCGGGGGCGTGTTTTCTGCCATGGCCGGGCCTCGCGAAGCGCCGCGCGGGAGGCGGCGGTTGAAGGGCGTTGGAAGGGCGGCGGCTGCGCCGCGACCGTTCAACCTTACCCCAGCGGCGCGCGGCGTGCACGGCGACGCGAGCACACATGCGGCGGCGCCGGAGCCTGCCGGCGTCGCGGCGCACGAGGCGGGTCTGCGGTTACACTGCTCCCGCCTGCATGCGGGCACCGAATGTGGAGACGCGAGGGGAGACTGGATGACGAACGAAACGGCGCCCGTGGTCTACCGCGACACGGTGCGCGCGGAGTGGGTCGATTACAACGGCCATCTGCGCGACGCGTTCTACATGCTGATCTACAGCTACGCGACCGACGCGCTGCTCGACGCCATCGGGCTCGACGCGGCGGCGCGCGAGGCGCGCGGGCGGTCGATGTACACGCTGGAAGCGCACCTGAACTATCTCCACGAGATCAAGGAGGGCGCCCAGGTGCGCGTCGACGTCCGGGTGATCGAGCACGACGCGAAACGCGTGCGCCTGTATCTGGAGCTGTTCGCGGGCGATCTTGACGAAGCGGGCGGCTCGCCCGTCTCGGCGAGCGAGCAGTTGCTCTTGCACGTGGACCGCTCGGGCCCGCGCGCAGCGGCCTTCGACGCCGATGTGCTCGCGCGCGTGGAGGCGTTGTGCGCCGCGTCGGCGGGCGTCGCGCCGCGCCATGCCGCGCGGGCTATCTCACTCGCGCCTCGTTGAGGCCGCGGGCGACGTCGCCGCGCTTACTTCGGCAGTTCTGCGCCGATGAGGGCGCCGAACACTTCGGCGGCGATCATGACGGAGGCGTTGAGCGGTGCGGGACGTTCGGCCGGCTTGAACACGGCGTCGCCGCGGCGGATCTTGCGGCGCGACACGGCGCAGGTGCCCGAAGAATGCGCCGAGCGGCGGCGCCAGCGCTGTTCGCCATAATGGCAGCGACCGGGTTCGACCCAGCGGATCACCAGCGCCGTATCCGTCTGCTCGAGTATTTCGATGCGCTCACCGTTGGCTCCGTCAAGCGAGAGGCACGCTTTTTTCTTCATTGTCGGCTCCGTAAGTGTGGTGCCGCGAATGTAGTCCTGCGCGCTGACAAGTGCCATTCTGTCGCCGTTGAAACACCATTCCATTATCAGCAACAATCGCCCTGCGACACGTTGCGATTCACGAAGGAATGGGGGTTTGCGGCAGATTGGGGGTCGACATCTCGAATTTGTGCAACGCACTGTTGTACGTGGCGCGACATCGAGTGGCCCGAAAACGGGCGCCTGGAGGGCGTTCCAGGGTGGGGACGGAACGGTTGGCGCGGACCGGGATCTGAGGAAAGACTGGGCCGCCTGGATTGATTGCTGCACCGCGCTGGCTGGTGGCACCGCACCTGCGCAGCCACGAAACCCGGGCCCCTGTTTTTGAATTTTCACGAGGTTACATGATTCATCGTCCGCCTGCTCCGAACTCCGCAAACGAGCAGAAAATCCAGCGCGCCGCCTCCGCGGTGCTGTACGCCACGCTCGTCCTGCTGGCGCTGTGGATCGTGCGCGAGTTCGTGCCCGCCGTGGCCTGGGCGAGCGTCTTTGCCATCGTCCTGTGGCCCACCTATCAGGCGATCGAGCGCCGCGCCTGGTTCAAGGGCCGCAAGACGCTGATCGCCACGCTGCTCACGGCCGCGATCGGCCTGCTCGTGCTCCTGCCGATCGCCGTCACGGCCATTCAGGCCGGCGGCGAGGCTCACGAGCTTTACCTCTGGCTGCGCGACGCCCAGGAGAACGGCGTGCCGGTGCCCGACTTCGTTGCGCATCTGCCGGTCGGCAGCCGCCAGGTGAGTGACTGGTGGCAGGCCAATCTCGCGCAGCCGCTCAAGGCTTCACCGGCGATGAAGAGCCTGCACGGCGACACCATCGCCACGTTCGGCCGCCACTTCGGTGCGCGCGCCGCCCACGCCACGATGACGTTCGGCTTCATGCTCGTCACGCTATTCGTGATCTTCCGGGCCGGCCCGCGTCTTTCGGCAACGGTGATGCGCGGTGCGCGCCGCGCCTTCGGCGCCGACGGCGCACAGCTCCTGCAGCGCATGGCCGCCGCCGTGCGCGCCACGGTTACGGGGCTCGTGGTCGTGGGGCTGGGCGAGGGCGTGCTGCTGGCCGCCGCCTATATCGCGACCGGCGTGCCGCATGCGGCGCTGCTCGGCACCGTCACCGCCATCGCGGCCATGCTGCCGTTTTGCGCGCCCATTGTGTTCTGCGGCGCGGCGCTGTGGCTCGTCATCCAGGGTTCGTTGATCGCGGCGGCTGCGCTCGCGGTATGGGGCTTCGTGGTGGTGTTCGTCGCCGAGCATTTTGTGCGGCCCGTGCTGATCGGCAGTTCCACGCGTCTGCCGTTTCTGCTCGTGCTGTTCGGCATTCTGGGCGGGGCGACGACCTTCGGGCTGATCGGCATCTTCATCGGCCCGGCGCTCATGACCGTGCTGATGGTGCTTTGGGTGAACTGGGCGGAGTAACGCCCAGTTACGCCCGGTTCGCGGCGAGGCGCGGCACGCGCCTCGCTCAGCGGAAGCACCCGAGCGTGTACTTGAGCGCCGCCGGCAGCAGTTCGCGCCACACGGGCCACACGTGGCCGCCATCGACGATGCGCAGTGCCGCCGTATTGCCCGCCTCGCGCAGCCGCGTATAGAGCAGCGACGACTCGGCCTGGATCACGAGGTCGTCGTCGCCGGCGGCAATGAAGAACGGCACGCGCCGGGGCTGCGCGAAATACGGCTTCCAGAGCGCCGGATAGTTGAGCGTGCGCCAGATCTGCGCATCGAACTGATGGTCGCCGAACACGCCCACGTGACGCGCCGCCGAACTGGGCGGCGGGTCGCCCGCATAGACCGCCGGGGAAAGGAGCAGCGCGCCGCAGAACATGTCGGGGTGCTCCAGCGTATAGCGCAGCGCGCCGAACCCGCCCATCGAAACGCCGCCGATCGCGCGGCCGTCGCGTGCGTCGTCCACCGCGAAGTGCGACTCGATCTCGGGCAGCAGATCCTGGAAGAACGCCGTCTCCATCCGCTCCTTGCGGTCGACGTACCAGTCGGTGCCGCCCTGCGGCATCACGATCACCACGGGCGGGATCTCGTGACGGGCGATCAGCGTGTCGGCGGTGGTCTGGAGCTGGCCATGCGTGACCCAGTCCATGGGCTCGCCGTTGTTGCCATGCAGGAGATAGAGCACCGGGTAGCGGCCCTGGTCGGCGCGATAGCCGTTCGGCAGGTACACCACGTAGGGCCACTCGCGGTTGAGCGCCTCGGCGTGGAACGTGCGGACCACGATCGTGCTCGCCGCGGCAGGCGCCGCTGGCGTGACGAACGCCGCGCAGGAGAGGGCGAGCGGGAGCAGCGCGGTGCGAAGGAGTCTGCGCATGGCAGGGACATCGAGAGCGGTGGCGCGCCGGCGGCGCGGGGTCATCATGCTAGCAGCCGCTCGTGCGCGCCGGAAGCCGTGATCGGCTGGCCGGCGAGCCGTGCATGGCCGGCGAGCCGCGTCGTTTCAGGCGGAAGCTTTGGCGCGCGAAGGCAACAGCCGCTTGAGCGGGTCGGACGCACGCGCGACGAGCAGCAGCGCGGTGATCGCCACGGCGTCGGCGCAGAGGCCGAGCGGCACGTTCAGGTAGCCGTCGGTGTACCAGTAGAGCACCGAGTCGACCGTGAGCGAAATCACGGCGCCGGCCACGAACGAGAGCATCCCCTTGCGGCCGACGAGGCCCACCCAGGGCAGCGCATGCGCCACGCGCTTCGCCCAGCCGAGGCGGATGACATGCGCCGTGAGCCACGCGATGCCAAGGAAGTTGAGCACGCGAAACCAGGCGAGGTTGCGCTTGAAGTCGCCGTCGAGCGCGACGTTGCCGAGCTGCAGTCGATAGATCGCGGCGCCCGCCACGACGGCGAGTGCGGCGAGGGTCACGAGCGTGCCGAGACGGTGCGCGCTCACGCGCTGGAACACGGGTTGCGCCTGCGCGATCACGCCGAGCACGAACATCAGCTGCCAGCCGAACGGGTTGAAGTCCCATTGCACGTCTTCGACGTGCGGCAGCCACGGCGCCAGGTGCGGCGCGACGCCCCACAGCGCAAGGCTCACGGCCAGCAGCAGCCACGGCCGCGTGCGCGCGAGCGGCAAGGCGAGCGGGGCGGCGAGCGGGGCGGCGAGCGCGAACCAGGCGTACATCGGCAGCACGCCGGCCAGATACGGCTGGCGGCGCAGCAGCACGATGTCGCGCAGCGCGGCGGCGGGCGCGAGCGTGAGATCGTCGAGATCGGTGGTGGCGAGGTTGGGCGCATCGACGTTGCAGGCCACGAGAATCGCGGTGACGAGCAGCATCAACAGCGCCGTCACGACGAACGCGCGGTAGATCTCGAACGCGCGTTTGATGAAGCGCTGCCGCGCCGCGGCCTCGGTGCGGCGTGCGCACAGCGTGGCCCACGCGGTGGCCGTGGCGAAGCCGCCGAGGAAGACGAAGACCTCGGCCGCGTCGCACAGCGCGTAGGCGTGCAGCGTGACGCGCGAGACGATGCTGCCGCCAATGTGATCGACGACGATGATGAGCAGGACGAGGCCGCGGAAGAAATCGAGTTCGACTAGACGGTTGGATGACTTTGGCATGTTGGGGCAGCGGGCCGGGCCGGTATGGGGCGCATGAAGCAGCCGGTGATGCAAAACGGGCCGGGCGGGCAGATGCTGGGAGTACCTGGCTGGAAAAATCGGGAAATCGGGAATTCGGGCGAGGTTCGTGGGGCGCCTGGCGCCGGGAACCGTGACGTGGCCACCGCGGCGGCCGCACGACAAACGCAGGAAAAGACCTGAAGATTACGCGAGGGTTCCCGCCGCATGCGGGTTTACGTTGACGCCGCCGATATTAGCGCAATTTCAAATGCCTTTCAGCGGGCGCCGCCAGTGCGCCCTTCAAGTTTCCGGGACGTGTGCCGATAAGTCAGGGGAAAGGGCACGATCATGCCGGCGCGGCGAACGCCGCCCTGACGCGGGTTTGGGCAGTTTCTTCTGGCCCCTTGTCGATGTTTTTATCGAGCAAGAATTCGGCTAATTAACATTTGTTTCAAAGTGTTCTCCCTGGGCTGATTTCGTGGAGTTGCGCTTTACAATGCCGGATCGAATTTGAGATGGCACGCTCGTTCGTTAATGGAGCGATCGCGTGCGTTGAATGTTTATGGTTCGAGATGCAGTCGATTTAGATGCAGATCGAAGCAGCCCGGCGCAGGCGAGCCGGAGCGCCACGGGGGCGGGAGCGCGGCATACGCAGCAGACCGTCCCGGGCATCCACTCGCTGCATCGCACGGCTGCAAGCACCGCAGGAGAGAGCAATGATGAAAGACGATCGTATCGGCCAGCGCGGTCTCAAGGGGTTCTGGGCCGTGTTGGGGCTGGCAGCCCTGCTGGGCGGCTGCGCCGACATGAACCAGCAGCAACCGCAACAACAACCGCAGCCCGACACGGCGGCGGCGGCCCCGGCCTCCGACGCAGCGAGCGCCGACGCCAGCGCCGCACAACAGGCGGCGAGTGCGCCCGTCACGCGCGTCGTCACGAAAACGACCTACGTGCGTGTGCGCCGCGGCGACACGCTGCAGCGCATCGCGCAAAAGCACAGTGTGTCGGTCAAGGATCTGGCCGCCTGGAATCACCTGAAGCCGAACGGTCACCTGCGCGCAGGCCAGTCGATCAAGCTGGTTTCGAAGCAGACGATCACCGTCCAGGTGGCCGCGCCGCAAGCTGGCGGCGCAACGGCGAACGCCAACGCGAACGCAGCCGGAAACCGCCAGGTCGCCGCCGAAGTGGCGCGCCACGCGAACAGCGTCGCGCTCGTGTGGCCGGCGCATGGCCGTGTGGTCGAACCGTTCGCGCCGGGCACGACGCGCGGCATCGAGATCGCGGGCAAGGCCGGCGATCCCGTGATCGCTGCCGCCGACGGCAAGGTCATGTACGCGGGCACGGGCCTGAACGAATACGGCAGCCTGATCATCGTCCAGCACAACAAGGACTTCCTCACGGCTTACTCGCACAACCGCCGTCTGCTCGTGAAGACCGGCGACACGGTGCACCAGGGCCAGCAGATCGCCGAGATGGGCAGCGAGAACAACGACCGCGTGGCGGTGCTGTTCGAGGTGCGCCGCGATGGCAAGCCGGTGGACCCGATGCCGTATTTGCCTTCTTCTCCGCAGGGCTGAGCGCGGCAAGAACAACAAAACCGCCCAGACGCATCGCAGCGTCAGGGCGGTTTTTTTTCATCACCGCAAACCGCGTACTTCTTGAAACCGCGCCTTAAAACGCGTCGCCCGGCACCCGCACCCAGCCTTCCATCAGCACGCGTGCGCTGCGGCTCATGATGGCCTTCGTGACCGTCCATTCGCCGTTTTCCTGACGCGCCTCGGCGCCCACGCGCAGCGTGCCCGACGGATGCCCGAAGCGCACCGCGCTGCGCTCGCCGCCGCCCGCCGCGAGATTCACGAGCGTGCCGGGAATGGCCGCCGCGGTGCCGATCGCCACGGCCGCCGTGCCCATCATGGCGTGATGGAGCTTGCCCATCGACATGGCGCGCACCAGCAGGTCCACATCGCCGGCTTCCACGCGCTTGCCGCTCGACGCCGCATAGCCCGTGGGCTGCGCCACGAAAGCGATTTTCGGCGTGTGCTGGCGCGTGGCGATCTCGTCGAGGTGCTTGATGAGCCCCATGCGCAGCGCACCGTGCGCGCGGATCGTCTCGAACTTCTCGAGCGCCTGCGCGTCGCTGTTGATCGCGTCCTGCAATTCCGTGCCCGTGTAGCCGATGGCTTCGGCGTTCACGAAGATCGTCGGAATGCCCGCATTGATCATCGTGGCCTTGAGCGTGCCTACGCCCGGCACTTCGAGGTCGTCCACGAGATTGCCGGTGGGGAACATCGCGCCGCCCGCGCCTTCTTCCTCGGCGGCCGGGTCGAGGAATTCGAGCTGCACTTCGGCGGCGGGGAAGGTCACGCCGTCCAGTTCGAAGTCGCCCGTCTCCTGCACGTGGCCGTTCGTCATCGGCACGTGCGCGATGATGGTCTTGCCGATGTTGGCCTGCCAGATGCGCACGGTCGCCACGCCGTTGTCGGGCACGCGGCTCGGGTCGACGAGGCCGCCGCTGATCGCGAACGGGCCCACGGCGGCGGAGAGATTGCCGCAGTTGCCGCTCCAGTCCACGAAGGCCTTGTCGATGGCGACCTGGCCGAACAGGTAGTCGACGTCGTGGTCGGGCTTGGTGCTTTTGGCCAGAATCACGGTCTTGCTCGTGCTCGACGTCGCGCCGCCCATGCCGTCGATCTGCTTGCCGTACGGGTCGGGGCTGCCGATCACGCGCATGAGCAGCTTGTCGCGCGCCACGCCCGGCTGCTGCGCCGAAGCGGGCAGATCCTGGAGGCGAAAGAACACGCCTTTGCTGGTGCCGCCGCGGATGTAGGTGGCGGGAATCTTGATCTGAGGTACGTGTGCCATGTGTTGTCCTGAAACGAAGGGCGGCGCGCGCGTGAGCGCTGCGCCGCCCGTTTCCCGTTTATGCCGCTGCCTGTGACGATTCGAGGAAGTCCTGCGCGAAACGCTGCAGCACGCCGCCGGCTTCGTAGATCGACACTTCTTCGGCCGTATCGAGCCGGCAGGTAACCGGCACTTCCACGCGCTCGCCGTTGCGGCGTTCGATCACGAGCGTGAGGTCGGCGCGCGGCGTGCGCGCGCCGATCACGTCATAGGTTTCCGTGCCGTCAATGCCGAGCGTCGTGCGGTTCGTGCCCGCCTTGAACTCGAGCGGCAGCACGCCCATGCCGATCAGGTTGGTGCGGTGAATGCGCTCGAAGCCTTCCGCCACGATCACTTCCACGCCCGCCAGACGCACGCCCTTGGCCGCCCAGTCGCGTGAGCTGCCCTGGCCGTAGTCCGCGCCCGCGACGATGATGAGCGGCTGCTTGCGTTCCATGTAGGTTTCGATCGCTTCCCACATGCGCGTGACCTTGCCTTCCGGCTCGACGCGCGCGAGCGAGCCCTTCTTCACGGCGCCGTCCACCACGGCCATCTCGTTGATGAGCGTGGGGTTCGCGAAGGTCGCGCGCTGCGCCGTGAGGTGGTCGCCGCGGTGGGTTGCGTACGAGTTGAAGTCCTCTTCGGGCAGGCCCATCTTCGCGAGGTACTCGCCCGCTGCGCTGTCCAGCAGGATTGCGTTGGAAGGCGAGAGGTGGTCGGTCGTGATGTTGTCGCCGAGCACGGCGAGCGGGCGCAGGCCCTTGAGCGTGCGCTCGCCGGCCAGCGCGCCTTCCCAGTACGGCGGGCGGCGGATGTAGGTGCTTTGCGCGCGCCAGTCGTAGAGCGGGTCGGTCGTTTCGCCCGTTACCGCGGTGGCCGCGAACATCGGTTCGTACACCTTGCGGAACTGCTCGGGCTTCACGCTCTTCGCGACGATGGCGTCGATCTCTTCGTCGCTCGGCCAGAGGTCCTTGAGGTACACGGGCTTGCCATCCTTGTCCGTGCCGAGCGAGTCCTGTTCGATGTCGAAGCGGATCGTGCCCGCAATCGCGTAGGCGACGACGAGCGGCGGCGAGGCGAGGAACGCCTGCTTCGCATACGGGTGAATGCGGCCGTCGAAGTTGCGGTTGCCCGAGAGCACGGCGGTTGCGTACAGGTCGCGGTCGATGATCTCCTGCTGGATCTTCGGGTCGAGCGCGCCCGACATGCCGTTACACGTGGTGCACGCGAACGCGACGATGCCGAAGCCGAGCTTTTCCAGATCGGGCAGCAGGTTGGCTTCTTCGAGGTAAAGCTCCACGGCCTTCGATCCCGGCGCGAGCGAGCTTTTCACCCACGGCTTGCGCGTGAGGCCGCGCGCGTTCGCATTGCGCGCGAGCAGCGCGGCGGCGATCACGTTGCGCGGGTTGCTCGTGTTCGTGCAGCTCGTGATGGCGGCGATGATGACCGCGCCATCGGGCATCTGGCCCGGCGTTTCTTGCCACTTGCCCGCGATGCCGCGCTCGGCGAGAGCGGACGTGGGCAGACGCTTGTGCGGATTCGACGGGCCGGCCATGTTGCGCACGACGCTCGAAAGATCGAACGTGAGCGTGCGCTCGTATTGCGCGTTGTCGAGCGTGTCGGCCCACAGGCCAGCGGTCTTCGCGTAGGTTTCGACCAGCTTGACCTGCTCTTCCTCGCGGCCCGTGAGGCGCAGATAGTCGAGCGTCTGGTCGTCGATGAAGAACATCGCGGCCGTGGCGCCATATTCGGGCGCCATGTTCGAGATCGTGGCGCGGTCGCCGAGCGTGAGGCTCGATGCGCCTGCTCCGCGGAACTCCAGATACGCGCCCACGACCTTTTCCTTGCGCAGGAATTCGGTGAGGGCGAGCACGATGTCGGTCGCGGTGATGCCGGGCTGGCGCTTGCCCGTGAGTTCCACGCCGACGATATCGGGCAGGCGCATCCACGAGGCGCGGCCGAGCATGACGTTCTCGGCTTCGAGGCCGCCCACGCCGATGGCGATCACGCCGAGCGCATCGACGTGCGGCGTGTGGCTGTCGGTGCCGACGCAGGTGTCGGGGAACGCCACGCCGTCACGCGCCTGGATCACGGGCGACATCTTCTCCAGATTGATCTGGTGCATGATGCCGTTGCCCGGAGGAATCACGTCGACGTTCTTGAACGCCTTCTTCGTCCAGTTGATGAAGTCGAAGCGGTCTTCGTTGCGGCGGTCTTCGATCGCGCGGTTCTTGTTGAACGCGTCCGGGTCGAAGCCGCCGCATTCCACGGCGAGCGAGTGATCGACGATCAGCTGCACCGGCACGACCGGATTCACCTTGGCGGGGTCGCCGCCCTGGTCGGCAATGGCGTCGCGCAGGCCGGCGAGATCGACGAGCGCGGTTTGCCCGAGGATGTCGTGGCAGACCACGCGCGCCGGGAACCACGGAAAGTCGAGGTCGCGCTTGCGTTCGATGAACTGCGTAAGCGACGCGGCGAGCGTGGCCGGGTCGCAGCGGCGCACGAGGTTTTCGGCGAGCACGCGCGAGGTGTACGGCAGCGTGGCGTAGGCGCCGGGCTGGATGGCCTCGACGGCTTCGCGCGCGTCGAAGTAATCGAGCCGGGTGCCCGGGAGGGACTTGCGGTAGGCGGTATTCACGGCTTGGGGACCAAATGTGTTGTGAGCGGCGGTGCGCGGGATCGAAGGCGATGTCGTCACGCTACGACGCATCGCCTCCGGCGATCAGCGCTTGCTGATCGGCGTGAACTTCAGATTCTCCGGACCCGTGTAATTCGCGCTCGGGCGGATGATCTTGTTGTCGATGCGCTGCTCGATGATGTGCGCGCTCCAGCCGGCCGTGCGCGCGATCACGAAGATCGGCGTGAACATGGCGGTCGGCACGCCCATCATGTGATACGACACGGCGCTGAACCAGTCGAGGTTCGGGAACATCTTCTTGACTTCCCACATCGTCGATTCGAGGCGCTCGGCGATGTCGAACAGCTTCATGTTCGACTGCTCCTTCGAGAGCTTCTTCGCGATTTCCTTGATGACCTTGTTGCGCGGGTCCGAGATCGTGTACACCGGGTGGCCGAAGCCGATCACGACTTCCTTCTTCTCCACGCGCGCGCGGATATCGGCTTCTGCGTCGTCGGCGTTTTCGTAGCGCGACTGGATCTCGAATGCGACTTCATTCGCGCCGCCGTGCTTCGGACCGCGCAGCGCGCCGATCGCGCCCGTGATGGCCGAGTAGATGTCCGAGCCCGTGCCCGCGATCACGCGGCCCGTAAACGTCGAGGCGTTGAACTCGTGCTCGGCGTACAGGTTGAGCGACACGTGCATCGCGTCGACCCACGACTTCGACGGTGCGCGGCCGTGCAGCAGGTGCAGGAAGTGGCCGCCGATCGAGTCGTCGTCGGTTTCGACTTCGATGCGCTTGCCGTTGTGCGAGAAGTGATACCAGTACAGCAGCATCGAGCCGAGCGAGGCCATCAGGCGGTCGGCGATATCGCGCGCGCCCGGCAGGTTGTGGTCGTCCTTTTCGGGCAGCACGGTGCCGAGCACCGAGACGCCGGTGCGCATCACGTCCATCGGATGCGCCGAGGCGGGCACCGCTTCCAGTGCGGTCTTCACGGCCGCGGGCAGGCCGCGCAGCGCCTTGAGCTTGGCCTTGTAGCTGGCCAGTTCGGCCGTGTTCGGCAGCTTGCCGTGCACGAGCAGGTACGCGACCTCTTCGAACTCACACGCGGTGGCGAGGTCGAGAATGTCGTAGCCGCGATAGTGCAGGTCGTTGCCGGTGCGGCCCACGGTGCACAGCGCCGTGTTGCCCGCCGCCACGCCCGAAAGCGCAACGGACTTCTTCGGCTTGAAACCGCCTGCGGCTTGCGTGGTGTTTTCTGCTTCGCTCATGGTGTCTTCCTCTCTCTATGTATGGTCAGGTTTACTTCTTCGCGGCAAAGAGCGCGTCGAGCTTGTCTTCGTACGCGTGATAGCCGAGGTAGCGGTAGAGGTCCTCGCGCGACTGCATCGTCGAGACGGCGGCCTTTTGCGTGCCGTCGCGCTTGACGGTTTCGTAGAAGTTCAGCGCTGCGGCGTTCATCGCACGATACGCGCCGCAGCAGTAGAGCGCGATATCCACGTTCGCGCTCTTGAGTTCTTCGGTCGTGAAGAACGGCGTCGAGCCGAATTCCGTGAGATTGGCGAGAATCGGCACGTTCACGGCGGCGCGGAAACTGCGGTAGTCGTCGAGCGTCTTCATCGCTTCGGGGAAGATCATGTCCGCGCCCGCTTCCACGTAGGCGACGGCGCGCTCGATCGCGGCGTCGATGCCTTCCACGGCGGCCGCGTCGGTGCGGGCCATGATGACGAAGCCGTCGTCGGTGCGCGCGTCCACGGCGGCCTTCACGCGGTCCACCATCTCGCCGGTCGCCACGACTTCCTTGTTCGGGCGATGGCCGCAGCGCTTCTGGCCCACCTGGTCTTCGAGGTGAACCGCCGCCACGCCGGCCTTGATGAACGACTTGATCGTGCGCGCGATGTTGAAGGCGCCGCCCCAGCCGGTGTCGATGTCGACCATCAGCGGAATGTCGACGGCGTCGGTGATGCGGCGGGCGTCGATCAGCACGTCGTCCATGGTGCTGATGCCGAGGTCCGGCACGCCGAGCGAGTTGGCGGCCACGCCGCCGCCCGAGAGATAAACGGCCTTGAAGCCGGTCGCCTGCGCGAGCTTGGCCGCATACGCGGTGATGGCGCCGACGACCTGCAGCGGTTGTTCGGCGGCCACGGCTGCGCGGAATTTCGCGCCGGCGCTGGCGGGGGATTTGTTGTTCATGCGGGATGTCTCCAATTGAATCGCCGCCTCATACTGCAGATAGCGTGCCAGCTCCGCGCAAGGAGGCTAACGCGTTGATTTTGCGCCGGAATCGCGTGTGCCGGCAACGCGCCCCGATTTCCATGGTGAAATCGTAATTTCAAAAATGAAATCGACGCGCGATAATGCGAAATCTGGCTGACGGCCGGCTTTCGGCTGCGCCGGCCCTCGACGTCACGACCGTATCGTTGGACATCATGAACCGCTTTCCCGCTCCCGCTTCCTCCGCCATTCGCCCGCGTGTCTGGGCCATGGGCATCAGCCGCTTGCGCGACCTGTTTCGCGACATCGCCCGCGAATACGACGAACTCGCGGACCTGCGCGTGGTGCCGCGCGGCTTCGAGGAAGCGGTGGCCGAAATCGCCGCGGCGGGGCCGAACCAGCGGCCCGATGTGGTGGTCGCGGCGGGCTCGAACGGCACCTACCTGAAGGCGCGTATCGACCTGCCCGTGGTGCTCGTGCAGCCCACCGGCTTCGACGTGATGCAGGCGCTCGCTCGCGCGCGGCGCGAGGCCGAACTCGTCGCGCTCGTGACCTACGGGGAGTCGCCCGTGGAAGTGCAGCGCTTCGCGAGCGCGTATGGCATCAACGTGGTGTTCGGCCATTACCGCACCGTGCAGGACGCCGAAGCCTGCGTGCTCGACCTGCGCGACCGCGGCGTGGGCGCGGTCGTGGGGCCGGGCCTCGTCAACGATCTCGCGGCCCGGCTCGGGCTCGTGCCGTTTTTCGTCTACTCGCGCCCGTCGGTGCGCGCGGCGTTCGACAACGCGCTGGATCTCGTGCAAGCCACCTGGCGCGAAACGCAGCGCCGCCAGCGGCTCGACAGCGTGCTGCAACATCTGCGCGACGGCGTGGTCGCGCTCGACGCGCGCGGCCGCGTGGAGGCGATCAACCAGCGCCTCGCGGCCGTGCTCGGCATCGATCCGGCGGCAGCCGCGGGCCAGTCGCTCGCGGCGCTCGCGCCCGACATCGCCTTCGCGCTGCCCGAGGCCGATGGCGAATCGCTCGAGACCGTGCGTGGCGTGAGTTACGTCGTGCATCGCGGGCCGCTGGTCGACAACGGCGTGACGACGGGCGCCGTGCTCACGTTCCAGGAGTCGCGCGCGGTGGAGCGGCTCGACCGCACGCTGCGCTCGCGTCAGCGCACCCAGCAGTTCGTCGCGCGCTACCGGCTGGACGACCTGAGCGGCGCGACGCCCGGCATCGAGCGCGTGCGCCAGCTCGCGCGGCGCTATGCGAAGTCGGACGCCACGGTGCTGATCCGCGGCGAAAGCGGCACCGGCAAGGAGATGATCGCGCAGGGCATTCATCGCGAGAGCCCGCGGCGCGACTTTCCGTTCGTCGCCATGAATTGCGGCGCGTTTCCCGAGGCGCTGCTGGAGAGCGAGCTGTTCGGCTACGAGGAGGGCGCGTTCACGGGCGCGCGGCGCGGCGGCAAGGTGGGGCTCATCGAGGCGGCGCACCGCGGCACGCTGTTTCTCGATGAAATCGGCGAGATGCCGTTGCCGTTGCAGAGCCGCCTACTGCGCGTACTGCAGGAGCGCGAGGTGGTGCGCCTCGGCGCCACGGAGCCCACACGGGTGGACGTGCGCGTCGTCGCCGCCACGCACCGCGCGCTCACCGAGCAGATCGAAGCGGGCGAGTTTCGCGCGGATCTCTTCTATCGCCTGAACATTCTCAATCTCGCCATTCCGCCGTTGCGCGAGCGCGGCGCCGATATCGCGCTGCTGGCGGCGGAATTGCTGTTCCAGGCGTCACGCCGCGAGCCGCGCGTGGCCGTGCGCATCCGCACGCCCGAAGATGCGGCGCGCACGCTCGCGCTGGTGAGCGGCGCGCTCGCGCGGCACGCATGGCCCGGCAACGTGCGCGAGCTGCAGAACGTGGTCGAGCGGATGGTGGTGGAGCTGGCCGATTCGGAACAGGACGTGCTGACGCCCGACGTGCTGCGCTCGATCGCGCCGGAGGTGTTCGAGTCGCGCGGCGCGGCGAGTGGCGCTGCAACGACGGCAGGCGAGGGCGCGCTGACCTTGCGCGAGCGCAGCCTCCACACCGAAGCCGATGAAATCCGCGCCGCGCTCGACGCCTGCAACGGCGATCGCGCCCGCGCTTGCGAGATGCTCGGCATCAGCAAGACGACACTGTGGCGGCGCCTTTCCGCCGCGAAGGGCAAGCGCGGCGGTGCGGCCGCGGAGGCAACGGCGGCCACGGCTCCCCGCAAGGCGCCGCGCGCCTGAAACGCGCTCAGTTCTTCAGGGCGTTGAGCAGCGGCGCCACGGTGCCGTGCAAGTGCAGGATTTCGGGGCTCGCCTGCAACAACGCCTGATAGCGCTCGTAGAACTCCGCCGATTCCTCGCCGGAAAAGAGCGCCGCCACGCCTTGCGCCGCGCCGATGCGATCGTCGGGGCTCGCGTCCTTGGCGTCGAGCGTTTCGTCGACGTTGGCGATCACCGTCGAGAGCGGCATGAGCCAGCGAAAGCCCGAGCCGTTGATGAGCACCTGCAGGAAGGCCGCCGGCGTGACCGGTCCGAACTCGCGTTCGTAGTCCTTGCGCTCGTGGTCGAGAATCGCCTTGTGCAGCGTGAGCAGGGGCTTGCGCACGGTCGAGAGGAATTCAATCGCGCTTTGTTCGTTCATCGTGCGGCTCCTTCGGTAGCGCGAACCGTTCGCGCGGATATGCGGACGATGGTAGCGCAATGGCCGGCCGCACGTGGCCAAGCGGTAGATGAGCAGTGGACGAGCGCGGCAGCGCTACACTCTGCCGGTCCGCGAAACCGCGATGCTTGCGCCGATCACCCCGAGAACGCTTCGATGACGATGACGATCCTGCCACTGCACCGCAACGACCTGCCGCTCGACACCGCCGAGCTGGCGCGCTTCATGGTCGGCAAATACGTCGTGCGCGACCTGGCGCGCGGGCGCATGGCCGGGCGGCTCGTCGAAGTCGAAGCGTATCCCGTGGGCGACTCCACGAGCTACGCCTACATCGGACGCCGGCCCTATAACGCCGCGATGTTCCTCGAGCGCGGTCATGCCCACGTGCGGCTGACCTACGGCAGCGCCTGGATGTTCAACATGTCGAGCGAAGCCGTGGACGTGGGCGCGGGCATCCTGTTTCGCGCGCTGGAGCCGCTCGAAGGCATCGGCGCGATGGAGGCGCTGCGCCCCGGCGTCCCGCTGCGCGATCTCGCGCGCGGGCCGGGGCGGCTCTCGCAGGCGTTCGGCATCGCGGCGGCCTTCGACGGCGTGGACCTGTGCCGCGGGCACGGACTCTGGATCGGCCGCGTGGACGAACCCGAGCGGCCCGTGGGGGTGACGACGCGCATCGGGCTCTCGCGCGAGATGGACCGGCCGCTGCGCTTCTACGAACTGGGCAGCCGCTTCGTGAGCGGCCCGCGCAAGCTGCTGGACGGCAGCGTCGCCCCGCTGTGACCGGCTCGAGCGCCCCGTGGGAAGCCGCGGGAAGCGCCGTGCCGCAAGGCGCTCGGGCGATATCGCATGCGCGCGGCATTGTTGCCGCGAATGAAAGTGTATTTTCTCAAAATAAGGGTTTCCCCTGGGCTCCTGTCTCAATACACTGAAATCACTGGTTCGGCGAGGCAAGCAGACACCGCCGTCGGCATAAAACAAGTGATGGAGGTAATGAACATGAAGTCCCGTACCCTGATTCAAGCCGCAATCGTCGCTGCCCTCGTGGCTGCTCCGGCCCTTTCGTTTGCCCAGGTGCAAGGCAACGGTCCGGTCACACGCGCCGAAGTGAAGTCCGAATTGATCCAGCTCGAGAAGGCCGGCTACAACCCGGCTACCGCCAACGACGCGACGTACCCGAGCGACATCCAGGCCGCCGAAGCCCGCGTGAGCCAGCAGGAAGGCCTGGCGCAACAAGCGCCGGCAGCCGAAACGAGCGGCTATGGCCCGTCGACCTCGGGTTCGGCGCAGTCTGGCCAGCCGGCCACGGTGCGCCCGTCGCAGTCGGTGTACTTCGGCAACTGAGCGGCTACCGGCGTGGGCGACCGGCCCGGGCAACTGAGCGGATAACCGGGCAGGGCGCGCCGTCATGGGGCGCCGAAGTCCGGGGAAAGCGAACGGTGCAAACGGCCGCCGCTCAGACACCGGCGCAGGCGACATCGCCCGGCCACAGTCTGGCCGCTCCCGCGCCAGCCGGTGCCGGGGCGCTTCGAGCAGGCCCAGACGCCCTCGCAAGTTGACCCGGCCGCGCCCCCACCCAGCCTGGCTCCCAACCGATACCGGCGAAGGCGGACACCGTTCCGCCTTTGTCGCACGCCGCCCGCGCAAACCATCGCGCGATTTTTCATGCGTGGAACCTCCGCCGCCGAAAGGTGGCTTCGCCCAACCCCGTCGGGATTGGGCGCTTTTTCACGTCTGGCGGTCTGGAGGGAGGGGCGGGCGCGTTACGTCAGGCGCCAGGCCCGCCGGTGATGTAATGCTCGAGCTGCTCGATCGTGAACTTCTGCTCGGCGATGATTTCCTTCACCAGGTCGCCGATCGACACCATCCCCACGAGCTTGCCGCCGTCCATGACGGGCAGGTGGCGCATGCGCCGCTCGGTCATGAGCGCCATGCAGTCGTAGGTGGTCTGCTCCGGCTGGACGAAGCGCACGTGCGTGCTCATGATGTCGCGCACGGCGGTCGTTTTCGAAGATCGGTCCATCAGCACGATCTTGCGCGCGTAGTCACGCTCGGTGACGATGCCGGCGATCGATGGACCGTCGGTCACGAGCAGCGCGCCGATCTGCTTATCGGCCATCAGGCGGATTGCGTTATAGACGGAATCGGAGGCTTCGATCGTGTACACCACCTGTTCCGGCTTCGATTTGAGTACCTGTGCAACGCTTGTCATAGGGCGACCCTCTTCGTCCTTCTGGTTGTCCAGTCATTGCGCGGTGCGGCAAGCCGGGCGTATTGCCCGTCAAGCCATTGGAAAGCCTTTTCAGTATAGGCGGCCGGCGTGCCGCGCGTCGTCGGGGTATGCGCGGGGTCGCACCATTTATGCCGAGGGCATGCGGCGCGGGCCGAGCCGCCCCTACGGGGCTGCGCGGCGGGGCGGAGCAAATGGCGGTAAACTCCGGTTCCGAACCTCAACCCGGCCCCTTGCCGGTTTTGCCAGTTTTTTGCTCGAGAATCATGCCTACGCTTCCTGAGTCGTCCTGTGCGGACGGCGACAACGCCAACGAATGCGTCGTGCTTGACGCGACTGCCACGCTGCCGACCCGCTACGGCACGTTCGAGTCCTATGTCTACCGGGTGAAGGACGGCGGCGCCGAGCATCTCGCGCTCGTCATGGGCGACGTGGGCAGCGGCGAGCCCACGCTGACGCGGCTCCACTCCGAGTGCCTGACCGGCGACGTGTTCGGTTCCTACCGCTGCGACTGCGGCGAGCAGCTCGACCTCGCGCTGCGCTACATCGCCGCCGAAGGCCGTGGCGTGCTGCTCTATTTGCGTGGCCACGAAGGCCGGGGCATCGGCCTGTCGAACAAGATCCGCGCGTACCAGCTGCAGCAGCAGGGCCGCGACACCGTCGAGGCGAACCTCGATCTCGGTCTGCCCGACGACGCGCGCGAATACGATTCGGCGGCGGCAATCCTGCGCCTGCTGAAAGTGTCGTCGGTGAAGCTCATGAGCAACAATCCGAAGAAGTTCGACACGCTCAGGCAGCACGGCCTCCCGGTGATCGAACGCGTGGCGCTCGCGATCCCGATGCGCGAGGAAAACGAGCGTTATATCCGTACCAAGCAGGTCAAGTTCGGGCATTACTTCGAAGAGAACGAGTAGTTTAGGATTGCATAGGACTATATCTGTCTCGTTTAATGGGTGTGCGTGCAAGTTATTGATTTATAATAAATTTATTTGGGGTTGTTGATGTGATGGTCAAGATTGTTTCGAATCGTTTGAAATAATGAACGAATGAAAAAAACGTAATATCCGGCTCCGCCAGAAGCGGTCGGGGCTTGAGATTTTCGTATGCAACTTATTGATTTTAAATTGATTTATTGGCCAGACGCGAGCGTTTGAAGATGGGCCTCCGCCCACGTTGCTCTATTCGGGCTTGCTACGTCGGCGTAGGTTTTTCTCCCATTGCGAGAAAACCTACGCCGCGTGTTTTTTCTGCAGAAACCTACGCCGAGGAGCCATTCCCGATTTTTGGCATGCCTCGCGTCGACGTTGCGTTGCGCGCTTGTGAGTGGGCCAACGCCCCCCGGCGTTTGCCGCACAGGCACCATCCACAGCCAATCTGGCGGGACTGTCGGGCAAGTGGCGACGGTGTTTGCAGCAACGGACAGCAGAGGCTTGACTGGTTCGATACTTACGTCCGTTGCACCACAAATCAGGTTCAGGGCGCTGGAACACATATTTGCGACCTGCTTGACGCCGATTTCATAGCGTCGGCAGTGTCTTCGGTATCTAGATGGTGCTCTGAGGAAAGCCGGTATCTGGCTACATCTTCCAGAACTTGTGGTATGCGGGGCCTTCTGACTTTGGAGGGTGTTCCGGCTCAGTAATCTTGACGGGGGTGGGCATCGGGAAATCAACGCCCACCAGAATGGCTTCTCCCTGCCCAAGCGTCGGTAGGAAGGCTGCTGCCGAACCATCCAGGTTTCCGCACGCTTTTTCGACAACGTCACGATCCCGTTCGTTGATGAGTCGATGGACGATGAACATACCCATCTGGCTCAGCACATCCTCAGGCACGTCGCGAGGGCGTTGTGTCGCCAGAATGGTCGTTAGGCCGTACTTTCGTCCTTCCTTCGCAATGAGCCCAAAAGCATCGAGGTGTATGCGGTTGTGTTCGTCACCCATATTCCTGTTGAGGAACTGATGCGCTTCATCCAGTACAACGACCACGGGCATCTCTTGAAAGGCACGTTGACGGGCCATACCCAGCAGGTGGCGTCCGATGGCATTGGCGAGCAACTCACGGGCGTTGTGGTCAAACGGCAGATATTCCATCGAAATTCGGAGAACACGGTTGCCGGATTTGAGAAATGCATCGATTTGCTCAGTGAGCGACGACGCGAATGCTTCTGGATGAAAGAGGCAGCGGAGAGACTTCGAGCGAGTAATTGAATAGATCTTCGCTACGAGAGTTTCGCAGTAGCCTTTGGTGCGTTCGTCGTACCCACCCCACATGGTGTAGTCGGGTTTCGCGAGGGTGCCGCCGTTTTCGTAAACGCACTCCTCGAAGATTTGCTTTCCAAGCTGCGAAATGAGGTATTTGGCGCCGTCGGCTTCGACGGCCGCTTCATGGCGCGCCCAAGCTACATTGAACTCCCGACGGACGGTGCCTGCCTTCTTGATAGTAGGAGGCTCGCTGTCCCCGTTGAGAACGTAGTTGAGTTTGAGGCTGCGCAAGGCCTCCCGCAGTTTCGGCACCTGTGCCCCGGGACTCGGCTGGAAAATGGCAAAGAGGTCGGGCTCGGTCAACTGCCAGTATGGAAAGGCGACGAAATGCCGAGGATCGTCTTTGCTTTCCTGCTCGCCGCCCAAATGGATGGCCTGCACTCCTTCTGTGAATGTATGAAATTCTCCGGTCGGATCGACCAGGATGATCTTGCCTCCAATCCGGGCAGCTTCCTGGATGATCCGAGCCACGGTCCAGCTCTTGCCTCCGCCAGTGGCGCCAAGTACTGCACAGTGGCGGCCAAACATATGCGCGGGACTGACGTTGACCCGGGTACCGGATTCCTGTGAAATCGTTGCCAGTTCAATGAGCCCAGCGACGCCAGCGTTGTTGCCTTCGACAATGTGCTTAACCAGCAGCGGGTGTGCCGAAAAGACCTGCTGGCCAATGCGGGGATGAATGGGAATGCCCGAAATCACCTTTCCGGTTGCAAGCTCCAGAGTCGTTAGCAACTGCACGAAGCCGATCGGATGTGCTTCCGGACGCTCACCCAGGACTGGCTCTGCCTTGAGCCGTTCGTTATCGGGCAATCGGACCTCGGTTATCCGGCCGAGTACGGCAAGTCCTTCTCCCTCGATAAAGACAAATTCGCCGACCTGGCCACCAAGAACGGCATAGCCTGAATACTGGCGCGCCGATACGCTCGCCGCAAATGGCAGATTGATCTTTGCAGCATCGGGGGATATATACGACACGGAGCCGATGTATCTGCTGGGATCGAACGGACTGGTGGACAAGCGCCTGTTCATGCGCTTTCACCTCGAAGACGGCGGACACGATCCAGGTGCTGCTCGAGATCCGTTTCTGCAGCGATGTCGGGTAGGTGGGGAACAATTTCCTCGAACGTCGCGCTGACTAGCGCAAGGCGAGCATCGCCATGCTCGATGAGATAACGGATCTTCTTCAGATGTGCGTTCGTCGCATCAATCCCCAGCCTTGTGGGCTTCCCCTCACGTGGGCCAAGACTGGGGTCACATATGGCCACCTTGAGGCTCAGATTTGAATTGATTGCCGAGAGAATGGGCTCTGCAATGTGATTGTCGTTAAAGCCGAACCCTAGGATCAGCAGACCCGTATCGGGTTGGCGAAGTGCCGCCTGCAGCGATGACATCATTTCGAAATAAGGCTGCTCGAACGCCAATTCATATTTGGTGTTACGGGGATAGACTAGCAGGGGACTTTCACAGTCCGATTTTTTTTCGATCTCGTTCGTGACCGGGTTTCTCATCCAGTCAATCGAGCCGTGCAGTTTATAGAGCAGAAAGACGTTCGAGATGAAATCGTGGCTATCGGGATTGCTGTCGCGCTTGACGATGTCATACGTGAAGTAAAGGCTGTCAAAGACCTGTGGGCTAGAGTGCGAAAAGCCGTCGATCACGACATATCGTCCCTTGCGCGCGGCGTACTCGAAGCACAGATCGTAGTTCGTCGTGAAGAGCTTGCTGCGCATCTTTCGCGGTGAGCGGCGTGACAGACGGCGCAGAAAATCTGCATGCACGGCTACGTCATCATCCGGCTCAAGAAAGCGGACAGCGTCCCGAACCGTTGACTCAGCAGTATGAATGAACCGGCGGACTGTTTCTCGCTCGTCCGGGTCGGCTAGAAACTCTGCTGCGATCTTGCAGTGAGAAAGCAGTGCCTCGATATTTCCCTTTTGTTGTTCATCCTCTGGTAGTCGCGAAAGCGCGAGTACCTTTTCGAAATCATTGCCGGTCGCTGCAAGGACCTTTGACCACAGGTCCCACATGGTCGGTGCCAGTCTTTTTCCCTCAATGGGTTGGCGACCGTCTGCGCGCCTCGTCTCATCAACGTTCACGTGCAGCGATGTTCCAAGGCCTGTGAGAACAATCAGGTTGTTGCACCGGAAGCAGTCAGACAGACTGCGCTGTATTTCATCGAGCGCTGGATCTGACACGGGTTCCGCGTTCTCGCTAGTCGACCGCGTCCGTTGCCAATGGCCGGTACTTCGATACGTGAATACCTGCATTTGCTCATTTCCGTGCTGATGGTGCCGGCAGTATACGATTTTCAAACGCGTGTGAGGATACGTGCTGTGCTGGATAGTGTAAAAGGTGTCCTAGCTATGAAGTCATATCGCAAGATCAATTTTATGCAAAATGAATAGGCAGAACATTTCTGCCATCAGGTGATTGTGATGTTTGGTTAAAACTCAATTGGTGCGTATTCAACGGCAGATAGTGCCGCGAATTTGTGTCATAGTGCGACTCGGTCGGATTGAATTGCACCGTCAATGTGCGAGATCAGCGAACGGTTATCACATGAGGCGGGCGGGGGCAAGACGTTAGTCATTGTCGGCACATAGCGTTACAGCAGCTTAGAGTAAACAAGAAATAACATGCTCCGCAAAGTTTGGGGAAAGATTGCATCTGCGTTGGCTGGAAGCGCACCACATGGGGAAGGGCCGCACAATGAGCGTCGAAGTCCCGACCGCGAAATCCCGGCAACGCAAACGTCGTCGCAGGCACGGAACGCAATGCTGAAGTCCCGTGCCGTCGTTCCTTTGACGGATGCGGTGCTGCAATACTGGTACGAGACCCTGAAATCCGACGATATCTCGGCTTTCGCAAGGTCGAAATTCCGGTTCGCCGTTGGAGATCCGCTGCGCCTCGGCTGGAATTCATTCACGTTGGGATTTGGTTCTGCGCAAGCTGCGCTTGACGCTCTCATCGAGCAAGCAATGTCTGGCAATCGGCGAGCCGCTCCCGCCGGCCCCGCAGCTGCAACCGACGAAGTCGGCGTGGATCAGGATGCCGACGAGGAGGACGTGGACGACGAGCCTGAGTTCACGGACGATCGCATCAGAATGGCAGTGGTTTTCTACGCGTCGTCGAAATGGAAGGCCGATTTGACGCTCTGGCCCGGCATGCCAGGGGCCAAAGCTGACGATGCTCCACCATTGGACATCGTCTACTGGTTTCCGTTTGAAATCGACAGGGAAGGGCGGGCTTACCTGCCACGTGACGCACAGGATCAGTGGCCGCGCATCGTGCGCCAATGGCTCGATCCACAACCCGTTTCCGATCGGGACGACCAGCCCGAACCCTTTGCACATCTGGACACGTACCGCGGTGCACTGGAGACATTCTTCACTGCCTGCGGGGAAGGCGCATCGCTTGCCGTGTACGTCAAGGCGAGCGTGCAGTTGTGGACTACCCTGCAGCAGAGTGCCGAAAGCGACGGATACTCCCGCGTGAGGGGATTCTGGGCCGCAGTGCCTCGCGTGCCAGGCTTTGCTGTTCGTGCGCTCCTGGACGTTTATGAAGCCATGCCGGGTGACCGGTCGCCGGGGGCTCTCGCGCAGTTGCTCGGTGGGAGCGATAGAAAATCGAGCGCACTGGACGTTGCTGCGCCGATCGGTGAGACCACGGCACGGCGCCACATCGGCATGGTCGACAAAGGCGCGAAGGTTGATCGCCCCGATGACGGGCGCAGTGCCGACCCGCTGAACGATTCGCAGCGTCGTGCAGTCCATGCGCTAATCGAACTAGACAAAGGGGGCGGCGTCATTGCGGTTAGTGGGCCGCCAGGCACCGGCAAAACCGCCATGCTGCGCGCGATGATCGCTAACCAGTGGGTGAGTGCCGCATGCGAGGATCAGCCGGTTTGTCCGATGACGCTCGTTTGCGGTGCCACGAACCAAAGCGTCGAAAACGTCATGGGAACGTTCGATGGTGCGGTCGGCGAGTATGATGCGCTCGCGAGGCGTTGGCTGAAGAGGGGCGGCAGGAAGCGTCTGGGTTTCACGGCGAGCTTTCCGTCGACGGCCAAGCGCGAGAAGCACCGAGAACGCTTTTCTATCATGAAGGCAGACAAGAGGAGCGGCAAGCTTGTCGTGCAAGGCGTGGGAGCGTCGAGTACCCATGCGAAACGCGAGCATCTGCCCTTTGCAGCACTGTACTGGGCTCGCGGGTTTGAGAAAGCACTGGTCGCGCTTGGGCCGCTTCTGACGGACCAGCAGCGCCGAGCCGTAGGCGATAGTGTTGCTGCGATCGCGCGCATTGCTAAATCGTCGTGTCAATCCGGATCGTATCCGCGATACTCAGACGTACCGACCACCGGCGTTCAGGAAGAGGCAATCAAGGACGTCGTACTGCGACTCGGGACGCTCGCAAGACTACTCCAGCAGGCGTTGCACGTAGCGGTCGGCGAACAGGAGCGGGTGCGGGCCGCGCTGATACGCGGCGATGGGCTCACCAACGGGCAAGCCGGTGCGGTCGTAATGTTGTCTTCGAGGTGGCTAGAGCCGCTCGGCGACGAACTGAAGCAGGCGACGGGAGCGCATGCGCGACGCCTCCTAGCGGAAAAAATCGTCGATGTTGCGCTGCGTCCTCTAGCGTTTCACCTGGCGGCGCGCTATTGGGAGGCGCGCTGGCTCATGAGTCTCGCGGAGCAGCAGGAGGGCAGGCCCGCGAATCTGCGCCGGCTCGCCATGCTTTTTCCCTGCATGGTGTCGACGTTGCACAGCGCGCCCAGACTGCTGAGCGACGAACGCGAGCCCATGTTCGATTTCGTCGATTTGCTAATCGTCGACGAAGCGGGACAGGCTGCGCCTGAACTCGGCGCACCTGTATTCAGCCTCGCGAAGAAAGCGGTTGTCGTCGGGGACATGAAGCAGCTCGCGCCCGTGTCGTCGATAACCGAAGAACTCGACGCGCGCCAGGTGGCGGATCGCTACGCTAACGAAGCGCTGTTCGGCAACTGGCGGCTGCGCGGCGCGGATGCGGCAACAGGCTCCGTGATGAAGCTCGCGGCAACCGGTGCGTCGCGCGCGGAGCGTGCACCGGATGGGCATATCCGCGATGGACTCCTGTTGCGGGAGCATTACCGTTGCGCGGAATCGATCATCAACGTATGCATCGACCTGCTGTATCACGAACACGACCGCGATCCGGACGGTGCGGTGAGGACGCGCGAGCTCGTGCCGATGGTCAAGGATCCGTTGCCTGGCTCGTTCGCAGACGGCGAGCGTCCGCTGGAGCCGGACCCAGCATCTGAAGCGGCGCTACGTAGGCGCATGAAGCAGACCTATCCGTTGCCCCCTCTGGCATTTTTTCAGACAGGAGGCGCAAACGACGAACCGGTCAAGACCGATTCGTGGCTCAATCCGGGCGAGGTCGAAGCGATTGTGAGCTGGCTGGAAACCGTCGGACCGCGGCTTTGCAGGTGGGTCGCCCGAGCGGACGGGAGAGTGGGTGAGCAGGAGGACCTCGCGAAGGTCATTGCCATTGTGTCGCCGTTTCGCGGACAGGTGCGTGCGATCCGTGAAGCCGTGAGGGAGCGGCTCGATAAAGCCTGGACATTGAGTGGAGAGCCTGCGTTGAGCGAGCGTATGACGATCGGCACCGTGCATACGCTGCAAGGTGCGGAAAAGCCAGTCGTGCTGTTCAGCGCCGTCAACAAGGAAAGCCGCGCCAGCCAGCGTACGTCGAATAATCACCGGGAACGCGTCTTTATCGATCGCGATGACGGTCGACTGCTCAACGTTGCCATTAGCCGCGCGCAGAAGTGTTTCATCCTGTTCGGCCATTCGGACCTGTTCTTTTCGGCGCAGGCGATGAGTACTGGCAACGACCTGCCGTCCGCAATCGTTGGCCGATGTCTCGCCGGGGTGCGTGAGTCGGAGCGCGAAGCGCGCACCGGGGCGCGGCGCCAGCCTGCTGTCAAGCTCGGGCCGACGAAGTTGATGGTGGTCGAGTCACCGCATAAGGCGAAGATCATTCAGCAACTGTTGCAGGAACCGATCCAGGTGTTTGGCTCAGGTGGTCACATACGCGATCTTGCCGGGCCGGGTTCCATTCGTAGTGCAGATGGCCTGAAGCCGCACTGGTACCTAATCGGGAGGACGGGGCAGACGGATGTGCAAATGCTGCTGGCCCGGACAGCGTCGCGGCTGCTGCAGTGTGAAGAACTCATTCTTGGCACGGACAACGATGCGCAGGGTGAGGCCATCGCGTGGCACATACTTGATGTGCTGAGCGGGGCTGCCTGGTTTACTCATGTGAAGCGCGTTCGGCGTGTGCGATTCCAGGCGTTGACGTCGGTGGCGCTTGACGATGCTTTCAGCGAAGCGACCGTCGTCGAGATTTCGGGCGATACGCCGCTTGCGCGCACGCAGAGCGCCTGCGCCGCGCTGAATATGGGTGTGGCCTACGGCGCGCTCGCGACGCGCGTGCTCGACAATCTTGTGGGGTCTGTCTATGCACGGCATGGCGTACCTGGTGGCGGCCGTGTCAAGGGACCGCTATTGCGCGCGCTGGCTGGCGAAGGCGATGAGGGTGATGCACGCGGCGGCCGTTACGGACTCAGTGTTGGCGTCGTCGTCGGGCAGATGCAGCAAAGCGTGCCTGCGAGGCTCGTGGTGAGTCGCAAGTCAGGACCGTGGCAGCCATGGGGAACGTCAAGCCTTGAAACCGCGCAGCAGTACCGGCAACGCATTGCGGGTGTTCGTCTCGCATCGGTTCCGTGTCTTGTGTCCGGGAACATCGAGCATGTGCCGAGCGACGATCGTATCGGCACGAATGCCGTGCTGCGTGAGGCATTCCAGAGATTTCGGTTGATGCCATCGGAAACGATGCGGCTCCTGCAGTTGCTTTATGAGCGACGTCCGGGGGAACTGGACGACCCAGGAACAGATCCGGCGCCGGGTCAGGTGGCGACAGGCGCATGGGCCTCCGTGGACGGAACCGGCGTATTGAGGCTGACACCGACCGGCAAGGAAATGGCTGGTCGGTTGCTTGACGACGCGTGGCTCAGAAACATCAGCTCCGGCTCGCTTCTGAACGGGTTCGACTTTGCGTTGTCGAAACTGGCTTTGAAGCCAGGTGCGTCGCTTGACGACTATCGGCATTTCGTGGCGACCTGGGCCGTCCGCTTCGACGACACGCTGCGAGCGCGCGACGGGACGCTCGAGGTAGCGCAACCGTGGGGACCCACACTTGACGCGTCGGGTTCGCCGCTCGATCTGTTCGCTCAGCAACCTGCTGTCGCGTTACCCACGTGGGCGGTCGGCGACAAGCATATAGCCCTGGCTCAGATCGCTACGCCGGAAGCGCGGGCGGCTGATGACAGCTTGGCTGCGGCGCGCCATGGCGCACGCGGCGCACTCACGCCTCTCGATGTGCGTGTCAATGCGCAGAGCAAGACGATGCAGGGATTCCCGGATTCGGCCTTGAAAGTCTATGCGATGTTGCAGGCGATGACTTTGGCTGCGGTCGTCGTGGATACCGAAGTCCAACTGGTTCGCCACGTGTATCCGCTCGATGTGTCTGGCGCTGTTGACGACGAAGCGCTCGGCGTCGAAATCGCCATCGCGACGGGTTTGGAGCGAGCCGGATGGTCTGCTGTTGATCCTGTTGGGTGGGATTGCATTGCACGCCAATGGGCGAAACCTGAAGATGAAAGGGCGATCGGTCAAGGCGCGGTCGTGACTGTGGACGAGAGCATTCATACGCGGTCGCTGTCCTTGCCGAGTGTCGATCAGTTGCTGCTCTGGATGGAGCGTCGAGGTCTGGGGCGGCCATCGACATTCGGCACGCATCTGGCCGCGCTGTTGAGCGGGCCCGCCGCTATCGGGCGGCCGACCGGAACGCCGCAGGCAACGGAAGAAACGGTGGAGCAATGAGCGTTGCATTTCATGACATGCGCGCCGTGCGCGAAGCGTTCGACGCCTGCCAGCGGGCGCCGGATGATCCCGCAGCGCTCAACCACTTTCGTGCGTTGCACACCGCGAATCAGGATCAGTTCGTCGAATCGTTCGACGTCGGCGGCGTAACCTATCCGCGCACCGACGGACATCGCCTGAGTGAAGCGCAGGCTCGCGAGGCAATCAGCAAATACCTGGAAACGGGCTCGCCGGCGGACCTCAATGCGCAAACTGTGGCGATTGCATGGCCGTTACCCGACGAGGTTCTTCGGCAGGAGATCGAGACGGTAGTGAAGATCGCGAGCGCAGTCGAGAAGCTGGACTGGCGGACCGATGAGATTGCTGCCTCCGATGTGAGCGCGTTGCGTGAACTGCTTCGTATGCCAACAAGCACGGGAAGCTACGGCGATCTGCGCAGTCAAGTCGGGCACGGTTTGGTTGTCCGCGGTTACGATGCTGATCATCTGATCCCAGACAAGGCCATGCGGGGGCGCACCACGTTGCGCGGCGATTCTCCGACGAAAGCCAGCGGCTTTGCGACGTTTCTGCAGGATGGCCAAAATCGCGGCTCTCAGCATAAATTTGCCACCGATGCGCAGATTACGGTACGGCAGTATTTTGCTACGCTCGATCGTAATCCCACCGTTGGCGAGTACCTTGAACGCGTGCATGTCTGGATGACGAATATCTATACGACCGCGGATCTGGCAGTCGAATCGTTGCTGAGCGATCCGGCGATGCGCTCCGGGGCGGACTTCCAGAAGGAAAACGTCAAGGGCTATGCAATCGCCCAAGCGGGTTTCATGACGTGGCCGGAGCGACAAAAAGTGGGCCGGGCAATTGCAACCGCATTGCTCATCCAGGCTCGTAATCACTATCGCGATATGAACTGGGACATGAACCGCGAGCTGCCACTTGTCAGGAACGCATCGGGTGTCGCGCCTCCCCGCGTGCAACCTCAGCCGTCTCTGGCCGATAAGGCATGATCGATTTGGACGATAGCACTGCAGGGACGATGCGCAACTGCGCATACGTGTCCGCCGATCTGACGATGGTGGGTGACGTGCCGTATTGGGCGGTCCACGCGATCGACGAAGATGATGGGAACCGGACGTCGTGGGTTGTGCATGGCCACTTCCAAGGAGACGCGTTTTCCATCTCGTACGACGTCTGGGTGCCCGACGCAATCCAGGCGATTGCGGGCAACGCAAACGGTCATCTGTGGGCCATCACTGCCGGTGGAGCGCTTATCACGAATATGCCGATGCAGGATCGTCCTGAATGGGAGGCCATGGCCGTGCACCCATCGCTTCACGACGGCGCCACGTGGTACACGCACGAGCTCGTATTCGAGTGCGAAGGCGCAGCAACGCCGGAAGTCGCGGTGTGTCTGTGCTGGAGCGCGGATGAACTGTTGATAGGGACGTTCAGCCGGCGGATCTACTGCTGGCAGGGAAGCGCTGCCAGCCTCGAATTCTGTAGTAGGGCGCCCGAGTTCTCCGGAGGAGTCAACGATATCCTGGCGACTTCTGCTGGCGCAATTGCGCTCGGATATGGGGGCACATTGCTTGCGCGCGCACGCAAAGGTGTGTGGAGTGCACCGCAGGTCCCGTGGTCGCCGGAGGATGCAGCGTTTGTCAATGTGGTCGCCGGAGTCGTGACGCACGACGGTCGGATGTGTGCGGTCGTCGATGGAGGATGGGTCGTGACGGGCGACACCTCCGCAGTGACCATCACGCATCGGGTTGCAGGTAAGCCATTGGGTATCTCGACATTTCAGGACGATATTTACGTGGCAACAATGGAGGGGCTTTATCAACTGTCGGGCGCTGGTCACGCGACCTTGATGAGACGCAATGTCGCGTTGGGGAAGCTGATCGATGCCGGTTGCGCACTTGTTGCCACCGATGCAGCGCCTGCAGATCCGGCACGCGCCGGGCTCTATATATGGCTGCGTACACGCACTACCGATCGGTGGTCCAATCCGACGCTGGGATGAACAGGGGCTTTCGCGTGAAGGGGCGTGTGGCAGGCGACGATGGCCAGTGCACACTATGACAGGAACGCCGAAACCGCAGGTTCGTTGGATGGCGTTCGGGTTGAATGCCATAATCGCACGCCAAAGGAGCCACCGATTGTCGGGGGGCAGCCAGCGTAAAAAGCGGAGGCGCGGTGATCCGAGGCTACACCGAAGTCGAGTTCGGAAGGAAGCTGGGCGCAGTGCTTTCTGCGTCGCGACTGATCCACTGCATCGAGTACTTGAAGAGGCGCGAGAAGGAGCCTTATACGATCAAGCGAAGTCTGTACGCCGCAGGTCGCCATGTATTCATTTGCGGCGACCGAGGAGTCGGCAAGAGTTCGCTCGGGTAGCGGCCCGCGCCTAGGCTGGCGATGTACGTTGGAAACGCGAAGCGTCTATCGTGGCCCGAGCATCCCGCGTGGCGTGCACGTGGGAGAGACGGTCGCCGAATGGGACGACTTGAGGTCATAAGAACGGTCGCGCGCCGTATCTCGTCCGGTTCTCGGGCAACCCATCTGTTGGGGGAAGCATGGCTGAAGAGAAGCAGAGAGGATTGAGTGGATATCGCGGATACGAATACCAGATCGTGGCCTCGATCTGGATCTCGTTGTCGCTAATGCTCGAGAGCGGGCGTGTCACACAGGTTGTGGTGGAACCAGAGAACCACGAAGATCTCGAGGCCGAGTTTGTCGGCACGGTGTCGTCGCCGGATCAGGAATCATCTACCGTGGTCGCATCGGATGGCCAGTCGATGCGTGCAATCTACCAAATGAAAACGCTATCATCTCGGCACTGGTCACTTAAGGCGCTGGGAAACGTGATCGGTCAAGGCACATCGGTGAAGGGGGCTGATGCCGGATCGCGACATCGGACTAGAGCCCTGGAGATGCTGTTGAACGATGCCTCTCTGTCGTACACTCTGGTGACAGATGCGCGTGTCAACGACGAACTGGCCGGGCTTGTTCGTACCACGATACCGCTCGGGCGCGATGACGCGGGGTTTCCCGTAGAACTGTTAGCAGATGGCCGGCATGATCTGCTGGCCACTCTGCGCGGGCGCTTGCACATACTCCACGACCTGAGTGCAGAACTGCTGGGGTATCGGATTCGCGATCTCCTCACTAAAAAGGGCGGGGTACCCCGCGGCGAGGTAGCCGGCTGTATGGCGGCCCTCAAGGATGCGTTTCGGCTGTGCATGCTCGGCAAGCGTGACACTCGCTTCACCGCGATTGAGCTTAGCGCGATGCTGGAACGTCACGGGGCAAGACCGGCGTCGGGACCCATCCCGGGATATGTACCGCCGGCCATTGCCGCTCAAGCCGCATCAACTCTACGTGAACAACGTTGTGTCGTGATAGTGGGAGCCCCGGATATTGGCAAGGCCTCGCTGGCCGACTATCTCGCGGCCAGTTTCGAACTGGATTCGCTGCCGTGCCCGGTGATCCCGTTGGAGGATCTCGCCGGCTTACCGGTTCGCCTGCGGAATGAAGGTCCAGCATTATTGGTTGTTAAGGATGGCTGGGCAAAATATGGCGCCGTTCATTCGCATGCGTGGACCAACTTTCCGGAGATATTGGCGCAGGCTCCCAGGGACAAGTTCTTCATCGTGACCTGCGACCTTGATGTGTATCGACGCCTGCCGGACCACATGCGTACGCGTCTTCAGTGCCATCGCGTGAAAATCGAAGAGGAACATTACGATGATAAAGCCCGCTGGCAAATCGTGCTGAACCAGGCCGGCCTGACGTCTTGGCAACTGAAGTCGCTCGAGGCTGCGCGAGAGGCGGTCTTGCGCGACGTTGCGGAGCCATTCACTCTGAATTTGTTCGGCACCTTAGTGCGCGAGCACGCGCAGCACATGATTCAACCCACACCTGCCGATGATTGGGGGAGTCTGCCCTTCGATCTACCCCAAGCCGATCCGAACAGCAGACTGCTTGAGGATCTGGCTGAGCGGGCCCTCCAGGAGACCGTTGGCTATCGAACGGTTCGACTGATCTCGGCCTACCACCACATGCCGTGGCAACATGCGGCACTGGTATACGGCGTCTACGTGGCGTTCGCACAGAACAGGGACTCCGACATGGAGCGCATCGCCGAGCAAGTAGCTCACAAGACGGGAGTACGCCTGCATGGGGAGGCGTTCATCGAGTACTTGGTCAATACGGGCGTCGCACAGCGTTGGGAAAATCACCGCGTCACCTTGGAGAGGACATCACTTGACGCGCTGCGTCGGCTGGTCGTGGAAAGGAGGCTCGACGTTCATCCGGTGTTTGTGGCCGTCGTTCTGAATCTTGCCGAGACGATGGATCAAGCCAATTTTGCGAGCCGACTCGAGCGAATCGTGACGCTAATCACCGAAATCTATCCCGACGTGCCACCGCATGACAGCGCTTGGAATAAGGTAGCCCAAGTGGTCGACGCCCAGCTCCTGCGTGCATTGGACGTGCGGGACTACCGTCAGTTCATCCGCAATGTGGAGGCGTCAATGGACTGGGGATTTGGGAAATCTGCGCTATCCCGCCTGATGTACACACTGCATCCGCGGCGGATTCCTTGGGTCGATATGGAGTTTTACGATTTCTTGCCATCTTCGCACCACGCCTGGAACGCCGTGGTGATGGAACTGCCGGACTATGACTTGAACCGGTTTGTCTGTCGCTTCATCGTCGAATTCATGCCCTATTCGTTGATCGACTACAGTGCCGCATCGAAGCAGTTCGTCAGTTTCCTTCGCGCCTCGGGGAAGGTATCGGGCGACGATGTGCATAAGGCCGTTCACATCTTAGAGGATTTCGTTTCGACGGATTGGGGTGATGACCGTTGGTCTTACGACTACGACGGCAATCAAAACAAGCCGGTGTTGTTAGCCTTGCTAGAGGCGTCCAGCGAAGACCCATTCGTATCGCGCCTGCCGCCCCCGACCCCTCCTTGGGCTCTCTGAACCGACGTAGCGCACATCGGCGCATCAACTGCCCACTTCGTCGGCTACGACTATCGCTTGCCTAATAGGATCGATGTGTGCACGATTGCTGATCTAGATGTATCGCGATACGAACGCGATGTACAGCAGAATCCGAGTAACAGATACTTTGAGTCGGTGGAGCTTGCGTCCTTCGGCGGAATTGGCACCGATGTTGGCGAGCAAAAGCGCAGCATTGGAGTGAGGGCTCGGGTCAGACTGGACTCATCCGGATCAGATCGTTTTATGTGGCGCGTGGGCGGCGGCGGACTGTCACCTTTAAGCGTTCTAAATCCGCGCCGGCGCGTTGCTCCAGAGCTGCGCTGAGCCACATCGGCCGCATCCGGAAATTGCTGGCTTGTTCGATAGAACGAGGTGGGTAGGCGCCTAGCCGCAGACCACGGCAGACGCTATTCTGTCGCGCGTTTCCCAGCGCGACCTATTTGCAGAAACGAGAGAATGAGAGAGAGCGATGGCGCTGTTTATCCAAAAGCCGATACTTTGGAATACCAACGACTACATCGTGCCCTCTGGCGTGATCGCGACTAGTGGCTATCCCCGCGAGACCGGCTACGGGCATGAGGAGTGGAACAACTCGCCGCGAATGGTGCTCAAGCGTGGCGAGGAGCGCTTTCGGGTGTTTCACACTGAAGGTCTCGGCTCCGCACCGCTCGATGAGAATGCAGGGCAGACATTCGTTTTCATGACGGTCTCGCACGACGGTATCCAGCAGCTCGTCGGTATCGCCGGCAACGCGATTGGGCTCTCGCAAGAGCGCGATCAAACGCAACGCGAAGCAATCGTCCGAGAACTCTCGCTCGACGACTTTTGGAAAGACGCGTGGGCGGTCGAAAACGTGCAGACGCAATACGGCGGCCACAAGCCGACCTTTATGACTGGCTGGCGGCAAAATCTCCACTGGATCCCCAACTGGGTCTGCCCCGATGATTTTTATTGGTGGCTCGATCAACCAGTCACTCTCGATGCGCGCGAGATCACAGGGAAAGGTAAGCTGCTCGGGATGTTTGGCAGTTACACCGAATGGGACTTACCTACCGTCGGCCGCGTTCTCGACGCGATCCCAGCGGCTCGACGCAACAAGAAGTGGGGCATTCTTGCGGATGCGATGCAATGCGCCCCGACGGCGCGTCTAGACATAGAGGACCGGCCGGATGGCGACGAGCCCGTTACGGATGTGCTCACGCGCGCGAACGCGCGGCGTGGCCAGGGCCGGTTTCGAGAGAAGCTCATGCAAGTGTGGGGCGGCGCGTGCGCGGTTAGTGGAATTGACTGCCGCGAACTCTTGATCGCCTCGCACATCAAGCCATGGAATCACTCAACTCGCAAGCAGAAGCTCGACAGCTTCAACGGGCTTCTGTTGTCGGCCAACCTCGATGCACTCTTCGACAAAGGGCTCATTACCTTCGTAGACGGCGGCGGCATGCAGATATCACCGCGGCTCGAAGCCCGGCATATCGAGGCGCTCGGATTGCCGAAGTCGCTTCGCTTCGTCCCCGATGGGACGGAGGCCTACCTCAAATATCACCGCGAACGGGTCTTTCAACGCTGACGCGGCACGTGGTTGCGGGCGCTGTACCACACCGCTTTTGTATCCGTCCCGTCGGCGGCCGGCCGCCCCCGCCAATTGGACGAAAAGAGGCCGACGCGCAGTCGGTCCAAACACACGCACTAAGCCGCGGGCACTTCTCGAATTCAGGCCCGCACATCGCGACGCGTGTGGCAAGATCTGTAAGCGTCCCGCCATCGCATCTCGACTACCCGCGAAGGGGCTCGGGAGTACCGTCGAAGTAGTGAATCGGCCCGGTCCCATAGGCTGATGGAAAGCCAGCCAACGGGGGCTCATCGCGTCACGATGTTGGCCTAGGTGGCGTCAGTAGGGCGCCACGATATCCAGCCACGCGGTAATTTCCTGCGGTGCCTTGCCAGTCGAGCGAATATCAAACAACACGTCCGTGTGCGTACGGACGTAGCATGGCGTGAAGGCGCGCGCCAGATCTCGGCTGTTGTCGACGAGCACCGCCGCATCAGCCACGGTCAGTGCGGCATGAATGGCCTGCTGCGTGCGGGGGAAGCGTGCGAGGATTTTTTCCGGGCTGACGTCGTGCCCGCCGGCGGCCACGCGAGTGAGTACACGCCCAAGGGAAAGTGCCGCGCTGCTCAGCCCCACAAAGAGTAGCACGACGAAATAGCCTGCCGCCTGCAGGTTGCGGATCAGGTCAATCTTGCTTTCGTGGCCTCCGCCGGGCAAAGGCTTCCAGTGGGAGAAAACGGTCTCCGTGGCAAAAGGAACCTTGTTAGCCATTGCCTGGGCGACAAAGCTCTCGACGCCTTTCTGGGCGACCTGCATCCACATGGCGTCGGTATCACGCAGGCGCTGCGCCCAGGGACGTAACTTACCCCTGCTGTTCTGTTCCGGAAGAATCGACAGCATCATCCGGTCGGCGTTGATCAGCGGAATCTGAATGTCATCGACAATGTGCTTGTACCACATCGTCGATTTTCCCGAGCCGTTGTGCCCTGCCAGGACGATGGCGAACGGTTTGCCGGACGCAACGGCGAGTTTGACAATATCGCTGACGGATTTTTGTATTGGAGTTTTTCGCGCCATACGAAAATTATGCGTGGGATTTTTCAGGTTTGAACTGTCCCTTCACGAAATGGCCTCGTTCCACCTTCCCATGCAGACGGCGTACAACGCGCTGCGGGTCGATCGGATCTGCGGTAAAGACGGGCACCCCCGGCGGGTGACGCAGGGTCACCCCAGGTTTGACCAGACGTTCACCCAGCCCCTTTGCCACCTTTTTACTCGCGGTCACCGCGCGTTTGACATTGGCTGCGGTCGGTTGCTGGACTGACACCGAGACGTGGCCAAACGTGACTTCCACGATGGGCATCGTGTCTTTCCCTGTGCGATGCGCGGTTAGGACCCGGTCGTTCGCCGTTTTGTTCGCGTGCTTTGCTGCCGCAACAACGCCTGCGCTTTTACTGGTGCGTTTGGCTGCTGCTGTAACAACGTCCGCGGCGGCCTTGCCCAGACGCTTCGCTCCCACGGCAACGCCTGTGCCTTTGCCAGCGCGCTTGGCTGCCACAACAACGTCCGCACTTTTGCCCGGCCGCTTCGCCACCACGCCTTTCCCTGCACCTGCCTTGGCTGACTTGGGTGATGCTGTCGCTGCTTGCTTGATACCAGGCACGATGGACCTCCACGTATTGCTTTCCCCTCTGAGCATTCTACCTCCCAAGCAGGTTTTGCCACCAGACAGACAATGGGTTGGATGGAACATCAGGAGCGGTTATCGGAATACAGCTGGCTTGTAGAAATTAGTGCCAGAGCAATTGATATTTGCCGCTGGCCGTCGTCTTCCTGGTCAGGGTTGCTCAAGCAGCAAGGCGAGAGCATCGATCACGATACCGGCGAGCCGTACTCGTTCTTTTTTCGTTGTACGGTCATCCTCATGCGACATGGCGCGCATGTCTGCCTCGGTCATTCGAGGACATCCCCTTGGGAACCCACGATACGGAGCTGAGGCGGCTTGCCCGTTCGAGCCTTGTTGTTTCCGCCGCCACTGAGTCCGGTAAGCGCCAGCCCGAAAACAAGCTGATCCAGTTCTTCGACGGGGACGCATAGGTCACTGGCAATATCCACCTTGGAAATGCTCTCATTCCGAAGTGTCGCGAAGACCTTTTGCAGGATTTGCGATGACTCACGCAGCCCTTCGTTGGGTTCCTGTTTGCGATAGCCACGCGAAGACAGTTCGATGTAAAGCGATTGATAGTGCCAGTCGCTCAGTACGCCCACAGCGTGCAGACGGTAGGTCAGTGCCGCAACGGAAACGCTCCAGTACTTTTTGAGTTCGATGAGATGGTCGACGGTAGCCATCCTCGGAGCGTAGGTGAGGATGCTCGACTTTGGCATCAGGAATGCAGAAGCAAAGGCATTTGCCTGTTGTTCTGCCTCACGACCCTGCGGCGAGCCATGGCGGTGAAGGACCAGATGCCCCAGTTCGTGGGCTGCGTCGAAACGGCTGTGCTCGGCGGATTTCTTGGTGTTCAGAAATACGAAGGGCGTGCGTTGTCGCCACATCGAGAACGCGTCAACCTCGGTCGCATCGACCGAGAGGGAGAACACACGAACGCCTTTGGATTCCAGCAGATGCACCATGTTCTTGACTGGTAGTTCACCGAGTCCCCATTGCTGACGCAATGCAAGTGCCGCAGCTTCGGGATTGTCTTCACGGCTGAGGTCGGGCAAGTCCGGTGTCGGAAGCTCAAACCGTGCTTCGATCCAGCCATTCAGCATGAGGGCGATGGCCCCGGCGCCAAGCGCGGTATCCCGTTGCCCGGCGGTCATCTTTGAGAGCGCCCGAAAACTGGCAATGTCTGGTGTTGGTTCGTCCAGGTCGTCGCCGAAAAAAAACACCTTGGGAAACCCGAGGGCCGAGGACAGTCTGGTCAGGCGATCTCCGTCAGGGCTGAACTCCCCTTTTTCATAGGCCGAGATCGACCGTGGCTCGACGCCTACCGCGGCGGCGAGCTTGATCATCGTCAGCCCGCGCCGCTTGCGAGCCAGGGTCAGGCGAGACGGATTGAACAGCGCGTTCTGGATCATGCTCGCCGCTTGACGTCGACGTTGATATCCGGCTGGTCCGGCGGCGAAGGGGGAACGACTTCCAGAGCCGCAGGGTCAGTCGGGATCGCGCCCAAAATGATTCGTTCCTGCCAGCCATCTACACGGCCGTCCAGTCCCATCGAGGTCGGCAAAGAAAGTTCGCAGCGGACTTCGCCCTGCGCACGGTGGACCAGCAGAATCCACGTCATTCGCTGCTCCTCGGATGCTGCATGACGCGCGGGCGCTGGCACATCGATCGGTGGGAAGATGAGATCGAGTTGTAACTGGTTAGACGTTACTGCGCCGGCCGTGCTTGGGCCTTTTGACGATTTGGTTGTCGGCTGGATACCGGCGAAACCGGTAGCTTCGTCGCCGGTAGCAACAGCTATGGCAATAGAACCCACCGGGTTGATCACCAGTGAGTAGTTGTTCTCGTCCGAACGCTCCCATCCCGCCGGCAGCACGTATTCGCGCAGAGCGCGAACCATGGCCGCCCAGGCGCTGAAGCCGGGGTAGAGTGGCGGATCGTTCGCTGTGCAAGACGCGAACGCAACGTAGCCGCGTTTCACGACTTCGGCGAGCCTGCTCGCCTCAAGGCCGAGCTGACCTAAGCGGTTTTCAGCATCAATGCTTTCAACGTGGATTCGCGTCATGGGGGCACCCCGAAGTCAACTTCCGGTTTTTATACCTTAAACAAGGTGAAAAAACAAGAAGTTCTGAAGGCGGCAGAGTGTCGGGTGTCGACGAGGGGATGGCCTCGCGGGGCGAAAACCTGGTCATTCTTCAGGGCCGGTTGATGATTGGAGTGTGCTGGCGGGTTACAGCGTCGCTAGGCGAGCTTTATCATAGTGGGCGCTGAGCAGCCATGGCCGGCATGGCGCCATACCGGGGCAACCACTCCATGAGTCAACCCGCGTTCTTCGAGGCTGAGCGCAAGCGTTTCTTCCGACCCCTGAACAGCTCCCGTAGGGAGTTCGTCGTCGCTTGCCTTCGTGCCCTGTACGAGCGCTTGCACGGGCCGGCCGCTGACTACGCGCACACGATGACGCGAGATTCGCTGCGCGAGCTGCTCATGGCAGTCGTGCGAGATAACCCCGACAGATTGATCACAGAAGCAGAAGCTGACGAGTTCAGTATCGCTGACGGTGAGCCTCTGCAACTGACAAACCTCGTGATGAGGACGCTGCTTACCGACGGTTGGCTCGAACAGTTCGCCGACCGAGAGGGCTTGGTCACGGCGTTCCGGTTCTCGCGCCCGGGCAAGCTCTTCGCCGAGGCGCTGTGGACGCTGGACCGCCCGAGCCGAAGCCGGCAGCGAAACATGCGCGGTTGCCGAAACGCCTTGGAAGCGGCCCTGCAGCCTCGCGGTGACGCCCATGACCTGGTCGACGCTTATGAATACGCCGAGAAGGTCATCGAGGACCTGACTGAGGGCATCGACTATTTCCAGGAGCTTGTGCGCCACCTGATGCAGGCGGCATCGGCGCAGCGCCAGTGGGGCGAGTTCGTCGAGTTCCTCGACCGGTTCCAGCGGGAGTACTCCAAGCAGTTGACCGCGGACAACGCGATGCTAAACCGGCAGGCCATCCGCCAAAACTTGGACAGGCTTCGCCAGGTAAACGACACGAAGTTCAGCCGAATGGACGAGCAGCTTCACGACATTGCACACTGGGCAGTGAAGGAGCACACCGGTGCCTCGGTCTACGAGTGGCTCCTCGGTCGCATAGAGGCCATCGTCGACGCCGCCTGTGAGACCAAGCAGCCCGGCTTCCTCAAGGCGATGGAGACCTACCTGAAGCGCATCAACGGGTTGGCGATGCAATCGCTGATGCTGCGAGCAGGTCAGACCCGCCATGCCTATTTGCAGGGCATCCAGCGCGTGGCGCAGGCTGAAGACAGGGAGGAGCAGGACCGGCTTCTCCGGCACTACGGCGCTTACCTCACCAATGCTGAGGTCCGGCTGCTCGACCCGGCCAGCTTCAAGCTGCGTACCGCGACGCAGCGCCGTAAGGCTGTCACCGTGACCATTCGACCGCGGACTACGCGAGAGGAACGCCTCGCCGCCGTTCTCGCACGCGCAGAGGCAGAGGCTTTCTCACTCCCGAACGAACTTGTGGCCGAAGGCCTCCGCGCGGACCTGCGCATCTTCCGGCATCCGGTGAGGCTCTCAGCCCTTCCAGCCGAAAGCGCGGAAGATGTGCTCAAGGCTATGCAGGCTGTCGAAGCTGCGCGGGCCAGTGGTGATGACTTCCTGGTGCGCAGGCTGCCCACGCGCCTGGATAATCCGGCTTATTCCGGCAGTGACTACGAAATCGAACTGAAAAAATGAACTTGTCCTCCGTCATTCGCGACCAACTGGCGCTGATCAACATGAAGCAGGAGCGCTTCCGGGAGCTGGTCATTCGGCTTTTTTCCTATGGCGTCATCGTCCGCGACGAGGACCGCACCGAGCAGGCGCTGTACGACGACGCCAGGCGCATCCAACAACTGTTAGAAGACTACTTCGATCTCGCCGGCTTCCTGCTTCACCACGACACGACGAATCAGTTCTACCGTCTCTATGCTCCAGGCGCCGTGGTCGACGGACTGCCGGAGGACACGCTTGAGCCTGTGCCTTCACTGCGCGCTCGCCTATCGACCGATTTCGTCGCCGCAGCCTTGGCGCTGCGCTTCCTGTACCAGAACAAGCTGAATTCGGGTGACATCCAGCCCCAGGGCGAAGTGCTCATCAGCTTCGAGGATCTAGCGGTGGCGTTGCAGGCTCAACTTAAGCGTTCGTTGCCGAACGGCGTCACCGAAAAGATGCAGTTGCTGGCAGAATTGCGTAAGCATCGGCTGCTGAGTTACTCGACGACCTTCAGCATCGCCGACGAAGATGCGCTTCTGGCCATCCGGCCCACGATTTTGGGCATCGTCTCCAATGATGCGATGACCGCCGCGCTCGATACAGATGGCATTGTCGAGCAGGAGACGACCGTCGGAGAGGAGGCGGAATGAAGCTGGACCGCTTGGTGCTCGTCAACTGGGGGCAGTTGCCTCCGGGCGACTACGAGCTGGGCAACATGACGTTGCTCACCGGCCCCACCGGCGCCGGCAAGTCGACCATGCTTGACGGCTTGCAGACCGTGATGACGGCGTCCTATCAAGGCATCGTGGCTTACAACCCGGGCCAGGAGGAGACTCACGGCACTCAACGTCGCGGCAAGACCCGGCGCACGCTGGAGTCGTTCATCTGTGGTGCTGAGTACAGTCTGTTCTCGCGTCCTGATGGCGCCCACGGCTGTGTGGCTGCGATCTTTCGCCCTGAGGATGGTGAGCCGACGGCCAAGCTGTTCACCGCGGTCGTCGCCGCAGCCGCCCGGGTGGATGGGCAGGGAGAACGCCGGGTCGCCCGCCTTGAACGACTGGAACTCATCATCGTTGATGAGGAAGCCCTGAGCGTCGCCGACTTCCTGAAGGACGCTAGTCACAGCGAGTGGGTCGCGGTCGAGGATCTGGTCAAGCGGTTGAAGTCGCGTTACCGCAAGGTCACCTCATTCGGTGGCCACAAGAAGGATTATCTCTGCGCTTTGTATGGTCGGTTCCGCGGTCGCACGTCGGTGACGTGGGATGAGACCTCCAACGCTGCCAAGGCGTGGAGCCAGTCCATTGCCTACAAGCCCATCGGCTCGGTGCATGATCTGGTGCGCGACGACATCCTTGAATTCGACGGCAAGCTGCTGCAGGAAAGCATCTCGCGCATCAGCGAGCTGATGCGCCAGGTGACCAGTCTGCGGGAGGAAGGCGAGCGCCTGACTGCTACTGTCAACCGACTGAAGCTGCTGAAGGGGGCCATTGACGAAACAGCCGTGGCCTTCGAGCAGCAGGTGCAGTACGACCTCCTTTGGGCAAAGATTCATCTGCGCGATGACGAAACGCGGGTGGCGGAAGAACGTCGGAAGATTGCCGCCGATGGCGAAATTGAGACGCGCAACCTCGCTCTCATCCGGACGCTCACCGGGCAATGGGAAAACCTCGACCGCAGCCGCGTCCAACTGACTGCAACCCTTCAAGGCATCGAGGCTCACGGTGTCAAGGAGCGGCTGGAGCTTCAACTGCGAAACGCGACGAGCAACGCGCGCAAGGTACTGGACGAGCTGGCCAAGGGACTCCGGTCCGCGGCGAATCTCGACCAGGTGGCTCGGCAGCTTGCGGGCAAGGTGGTGCCCAAGGAATTCACCCGACTCCTGCCGGCCGTCGAGGTTGTTGCCAGGGCGTTTGCAAAGACCGAACTCGGGCACTTGGCGGATCTTGTGCGCGCCGTGCACCGCGTGTTGCAGGCGCCGTCGTTCGTACCTGACGAACTCCTGGAACTCTCCGGCCAGTTCGAGGGGCTCAACCAAGGACTTGCTGAGGTGTTCAAGACCTTAGTAGGCCCTGTGGACAGTGTCTCTATGGCCATCGCCGCCGACGAAGCGTCGTTGACCACTCGTATCGAGACTGAGCAGAGAACGGTTCGAGACCTGGCGAGCACCAAGGCACGGCTGGCATCCGGGGGCGGCAACTACGACTCGCCGACAGCAATGGCCGTCGCCCGCATCCGGGAAACGCTGCCCGAGGCATCGGTGCTGGTGCTGTGCGATCTCGTCGAGCCGGCGTCCGAGAAGTGGCAGCCGGCCATCGAAGGCTATATGGGCAACGCCCGCTTCAACCTCATTGTCAAGCCCGAGTGGGAGGCAAGGACCATCGACTTCCTGCACACTTGGGGCTCGAAGGCGAAGGTGGTGCAGGGGAAGCGTTGCCTGGACAAGGCTGACATGAGCCGCGTGCCACGTGAGTCCATCATCCACGAGTTGCACACCAATCATCCCATCGCGCGGGCGTACCTCGTCGAACAGTATGGCTCTGTCATCAAGGTCGACACATCTAACCAGCTACGTGACGTTGCTCGCGGATTGACGATGGACGGGAAGGGCAGTGGTTCGCGCACCATGTTCGTGACTGAGCGTTATGAGTTGGTATTTGGACGTGCGGCCCGTGAGAACGCGCTCCGACGAACGACCGCTCAGCTGGATGAGGCAGAAGGCCGCTTGGCCGACCTTCAGGCGCTCAAGAAGACGCTCTCCGATGTCAGGTCACTGCTGTCAGCCGTTCGCGAGCCCAACTTCGACCCCGACCCCCTGCTCAATTACGCGGGGGAGATTGACCAGGCTCAGAGTGCACTGAACCAGCTGGACCTGCGCGAAGTGAACGAACTGGAGACCCGCTTGACCGAGTTGCAGCGGCAACTCGGCGACGTCGACCGGGACCGCAACGACGCGCATCGGGCCATTCACCTAGCACAGGAGAGGACAGAGAAGTCTGAGGAGGTAATCAAGGGCATTACCGGCCGCCGCGACGAGCGACTGCGCGAGCTCCAACGGCAGATTGGGAGGCTGAAACAGCTCTGCGAAGTGAACCCCGAACGCACCTACACGGTCATGTCGGAACAGGTCGAGGGCCTGCTGTCCGCCGCAACGGTGGCGGAGGTGACGACTCGCCGTGATCAGCTACGCAGCCTTCCAGCTCTGCGTGTTGGCGAAGTTCGTGAACAATTGAGCGAGCACAACATCAAAGCCAGGACGGAGGAGCGCTTTCAAGTGCACCTACCCTATCTGCACGAAGGGGATGGCTTCGACCCCTGTTATGGCCCGTTGGCGCAGCTCGGGCGCGCGGTGGGCGCGATGCACGCTGACCTCGAGGGCGTGGGACTGTACAACAACCGCAATGAGGTGGGAAAGGCAGAGCGGTCCTTCCACGACGTTTTTACCAAACAGTTTTGCGTCGAAATTAAAGCCAAGGTCGACGACGGCATCCGGACCTTGCGGCAAATGAACGCAGAGCTCCAGAATCTCAAGTTCGGCACCGACCGCTTTACTATCGACTGGTCCAGGTGGGAACCAGAGTTCGAAGACTATTACGGTTTTTTCAAGGCCGTGGCGGAGCTGGCTGACTCACCGGACACGGTCGACCTGTTTGCAGAGACAACGCTGAGCGACAAGCATCGGGCAGTACGCGACCGGCTGGTGAAGCTGCTTCTGGACAAGGACCAGGAGCGCGCCGAGCGAGACCTGTTGCGCATCGCGGATTACCGGAACTATCGCCGATACGAAATCTGGAATGAGTCTGATAGCGGCGGCCGCATCGCACTGTCCATCTGGGGAACCGGCTCCGGCGGCCAGCTGGAGACGCCGGCATACATCGTTCGTGCCGCCGTAGTGACGAACCGGATGAAGCTTTTTGACAAGGGGCCGAGTCTGAAGCTGCTGGTGAGCGACGAATCGTTCTCCCGAATGGACGAGCTGCGCGCCCGGGCGGTGCTTCGGTATCTGCGCGACAGCCTGGGCCTCCAACTGATTAGCGCCATGCCAACTCGCGGCGCGGGCGGCTTGCGACCGGAGTTCGATCGTGAATTCAGTTACAGCCGGGCCGGCGTCGACGAGATGAATGGCGAGCTGGACTTCATCATCGAGTGCGACGAGCGCCACTTCAAAAAGGACCGCATGCGTGAGATGTGGGAGGCACACCGCGAGAAGGTCCGGGAGCAAGCGAGGCTGGCATTCGAGGCGAAGGAGCCGGCGCCGTCGGAAGTCCCGCAGGCTTCACCTGGCGACTTGTTCTTGTCAGATGCCCTTGCCGATGCAGCGCCGGCCAGTTCCATGGAGACAGCCCCGTGAGCGATCGAGCGCCTCTGTGGCTGCAGGGTGCCGACATGCAGCGGCTGCTCAATCTGCTGGTTGACAGGCTCGAAAGCGCAGACCAGCGAGGCACGCGCGCACAATCGGTGGCTCTTGGCCCCAAAACTTGGCCGGCTCTTTATGAGGCGCCGTTCGAGTCCACCAAAGAGATGCTTTGGGAGCAATTTGGCGAGCTAGTGCGCTGGGGCTGGCTGGCAGTCAAGCCTGAGGGCGTTGCAAAGGAGCGCTCCGGCTACGACCGGGCCCCGCGTGTCACCGTTCTTGACGAACCCGCACTGCGCGCGGCCGTTGGTCGTCCAGAGCGGGTCCGCAGCCCCGCGGAACTCTGGCGGGAAGCTGTCTTCGCTGACTTGGTCGCCTCGAATGAGGTCAAGCGTCAGGTCAGTGAATTCTGTATCGACATGCCTGACCGAGCGATGTCCGAGGTCGTGGCCCGCCTTAACGAACTGCGGGTGTTGAAGCACGAGTCCTTGCTTCTTCGCGAAGTCTCCTCCCGGCTGTTCTGGGGCATGTCCAAGGTTCTGGATAAGCGCCAGGCGTTGGTTGCCGCGCTGCTCGAGCTCGATGACTGCCCTTTCCCGGAGTCGCCGGTACAGCTTCAAGTGTTCCTACCGCCAGCAGGCTTCCGCGGCGTTCTCCTCATCGAAAACCTGACGACCTACGACCGGGCGATGCGGTCTGGTAGCGCTGCCTTCGAGGGGCTGGCCTTGGCGTTCGCATCCGGCTTTAAGGGTAGCGCTCAGCGGTTGCGTACGCCCGAGGGATGCTCGCTGTTTTTCTCTGATCAAGGCGGCGACACGCGCGACCTGCGTGACGGATTCAAGTCTTGGCTCTTCGGGAAAGAAACGCGGCCAGCGTACTTTTGGGGTGACCTGGACTGGGCTGGTATGCGAATCCTCGCAGCCATGAGAGCCAGTTTCTCCGGGCTGACTGCGTGGCAAACTGGTTATGCGGCCATGTTGCAGGTTCTTCGAGAGGGCCATGGGCACTCGCCGGAAGCAGCCGAGAAGCAAGGGCAAAAGATCCTCGCGGAAACCGGTTGCGCGTACGCCGATGGCCAACTCGTGCCTGCGCTCCGTGAGACACGCCGTTTTGTAGACCAAGAACTATTCATGCCGTAGGGCCACAAGCTCACCATCGTGGTCAAGTCCATCGGCCGCTTCTTCAGTGACCTTGCGCTTCCGCTCAAGAATGTCCGGTGGTCACTGGGGGCTCTGCTGGTTCTATCCTGTTGCTCCGAACCTGATCGGATGAGTTCACGCGACAAGACGGTGTGCGGCGGGTCACTTTGTCGCGGGAGTCGGCGGGATACCGTTCTGGCGACTCTTACGGCTTCGACGGGTGCTACGGGTAGCTGGAGGCGGTGCGGGCGGGGTGGCCAATGGACGCATCCTATCCGGTCATTTAGGGGCAAATCCTGCACTTTCGGGTCCTCTGTTGCTGAAATGCGACGCTAACATGCCAAAGAGTCGCGAGGGAATTCAGCGTAGGTTTTGGCGTAGGTTTGCAGGTGACGGCCCGCCAGAAAAGGCCGCGTCACTACTTCGAAGAGAACGAATAACGCCGCCGCTAGCGAGACTGCCCCGGCCGCGCCCTGCAACAGGGCGTAGCCGTTCAGGCGTTGTCGCGCAGGTCTGGCTCGTCTAGCGCAAGCCCCCTGACCGGCGCGCATGGCTCACGGCTGCCACGAGGCCGTATCTGCGGACCTTTTCATAAAGCGTACTTTTGGCGATGCCCAACTGATTCGCTGCCTGCGTGAGATTGCCGGCGTGGCGTTCGAGCGCCCGGCGGATCGTTTCGGCTTCGGCCATCCGCAGCGATGCCTCCGCGCCTTGTTCCGATGTGCTCGTAGCACCCGGCGCACCGCACTCCATTGGCACAACAGGCGCGCGGACCTCTGCAGGTAAGGTCTCCACGCCGATCGTCGGGCCGTGGGCCAGCAGGAGGGCGCCTTCGATCGCGTTGCGCAGTTCGCGCACGTTGCCCGGCCACGAATAGTTGAGCAGACAGGCATAGGCCTCGTCGTCGAACGATCGGTCCTGCAAACCGTAAGATCCGCACATCTGCTCGAGCCAGTAGGCAATGAGGGCAGGCAGATCCTCCGTACGTTCACGCAGACTCGGAATCGACACGGTCGTCACCGCAATGCGGTAGAACAGGTCCATGCGGAACGTGCCCTTGCCAATGGCATCCTTCAGGTCGCGATGAGTGGCGGCGACGAGCCGGAAGTTGACCTTGCGCGGCGTGTTCTCGCCTAGCCGGTAGATTTCGTTCTCCTCCAGAACGCGCAGCAGATGGGGCTGAATGTCGAGCGGCATCTCGCCGATCTCGTCGAGAAACAGTGTGCCGCCGTTGGCCGCTTCGATCTTGCCCGCGGCGCCCGACTTGCGCGCGCCGGTAAACGCCCCTTCGGCATAGCCGAACAGTTCGCTCGCGAGCAGGTCTTTCGAGAGTCCGCCGCAGTTCAGCGCGACGAACGGCCCGTTCGCCCGTTCGCTGGCCTGATGGATGCCCTGTGCGAAGAGCTCCTTGCCCACGCCCGTCTCGCCGAGCAACAGGACAGGGACCTTCGAGGGCGCGAGCTGGCGCGCCTTGTCGACGGCCGCGCGCAATACGCGGCTGTCTCCGACGATGCGCCCGAAGCCGCGGGTCGCGCCGGGAAGCGGCTCGCGTTCGCGGGCAACCGGTTTTGGGCCGCGCACGGCGGGCGCGCCGGGGATCACGATCATGAAACCCAGGACACCGTCTTCGCGCAGTATTTCGACATGGGCATGTCGCAGCCAGGCCGGTGCTGCCGCCGAAGCGACGCTGCCTGACCTGGCGTCCAGTCCGGGCAGCACGAAGCTGGCGTCGAGCTGCAGGTCGAAACCGAGTCGCCGCAGCGCGGGCACGATCTGGGCATTCGCCTTGACGAGGCGCCCCTGCTCGTCAACGATGAGCACTCCGTCCGGGCCGTTGGTACCCAGGCGTGACGCGCAGAGGTCCAGCACGCGCAAACGCCGCTGCATGGCATCCTTGGCAAGCCGGCTTTCGATGCGCCCCGCGAGCGACACGGTCAGCGCGAGCGTGTAGCGGCTGTAGGTGTCCGCGAGTCCCGAGACATCGATCACGCCCAGCACGTGGCCATGGAACGGATCGCGGATGACAGTGGCCGAGCAGGTCCAGCGCTTGATGCCGGCGCAGAAGTGCTCCGCGCCGTGAATCTGCACGGGCTGCCCCAGTGCGAGTGCAGTCCCGATCGCGTTGGTGCCGCAGTTGAGTTCGGTCCAGTTGCAGCCCGGCACGAGCCCGACCTCACGCGCGGGCTCGATGATCCGCATGTCGCCTTCGTGTTTCAGGACGATGCCGTCCGGGTCGGCAAGCAGCATGACCGTACCGGTCTGCGTCAGCAACTCGCGGATCTGCTGCATGAGCGGCAGGCTTGCGCTGATCAGACGGTTGCTGGCGCCTTGCCACTGCATCAGCTGGTCTTCGCCGAGCGGCGGCGGTGCGCGATCCGCTGCCGGGTTGACCTGCCCGAGGAGGCAGCGCTGCCAGGAATCATCGACGACGCCGCGCACCTCGGCCGAGTGCCATTCGTCGCCGCCTACTCGATGCTCCCATGCCGTCATGATGCCGGCGTCGTGCTGGGGACTGGAAAACCAGTCCATGGGCGTGCCTGTCGGTTGCATACCTGTCTCCTGGCAGTTCGCGTTTGCAGCAAACCATGAGGCCGTGGCGACCGGCCTCTTTTTTCATCCCAGTCTTGCCCGGCTGGACCGGCCGGGGCTCGTTGCTGGGTATCGTACTCCGATCCGGTGCCATGACCGGCTCGCAATCTATCCCGTACAAGCAATGCGTGCGCCAGCCGGCCCCCGGCAGGCCTTGTGGTGCCTGCTGCCAACGCAAGCGGACGGGTCGGTTTCAACTGCTCGAGCGAAAGCGCGACCGGAAACACGCCGGCCGTCCGGAAATCGAACGGCCGGAAAACGAACGCCCCGCTTCGCGCAATGCGAAAGCGGGGCACACCGGCGTCAAACCACGCCAGCCGGTTCGAACATCAGCCTAATCGACCCGCTCGGGGACCGGCAGCTTGACCCATTCGGAGTAGAACGCGTCGATGTCGGGCTCGAAGTCGTGGACGACCGGATACCACGGCGTCGGCGCCTCCACGTCATGCATCGCTGCGCACGTGGGGCAGTAGTACTCGCGGTACACCTGCCATTGCGTATCGGGCGCCATCAGCCGCGGATAGACATCGTCCATGGCTTCGTCGGTATCGCGTACGAAGATGTTGGCGTGCAGCTTCCAGTTTTCCCGGTAGTCGCAGAACACGTGGCCGCAGTCGCACTGTGTGACCCATTTCTTCGTCGCCCATTGCTGCACGATGTACAGGTGCGGCCCGAGCGGCAGCACGATGCGGTCCTTCCAGCCGAGCCTGGCCTGCAGCGACTCGACGTACATCTGAAACCGCTCCGCGTCCTTGGGCATCGACAGCATGCGCAGCGTCGTGTCCCAGTCGAGCTTGCCGTCGACCAGATTGCGGATCTGTTCCCTGGTGTAGGTGGACATGGCGTTTCCTCCTCGAATTCCTTGATGGTTGCGTGAAAGCGCGGACTTACTCTTCGACCAGCACGACGGTGTTGACGTCGGGCATCTTCGAGAGGTCCATGCGGAATTTCGAGCCATAGGTCGGTACGTCGAGCTCGTCTTCGGTGAGCGTCCACGCATCCGGCAGATCCCAGAACGCCCGGAACTGCTGCTCGAACTTCGTCGAGAGCCCGAAGCTCGTTGCGAACATGTGCTGCACCTGGGGCGCGGCGTGTTTGAGCACGATGCGCTCGCGTTCGCCTTTCATCCATTCGCGCGTGGGTTGCGAACGTGCCAGGCGCGCATTGCGGATCGTGACGCGCTGCAGTGCAGTGGCCTTTGCGTCCACGGTCCAGATGCCGTTGGCATGCTTCGTCGCGACGGCGCCGTACACCTTCTGCGCGTATTCGGGCAGCAGCAAGGCACTGTTCAGATCGCGTTCGATGGCTTCGGGCTCGCGATCGAGCGGGTCGCCAAAGCCGGGGCCGCCGCGCAGATAGTTGAGGTAGAGATCGTAGTTGCTGTAGCAGTCCTCCGTGGTCATGCACTGATGATCGCGCTTGATGATGGCGCCCGCGTTCAGGTGATTCTCGTAGTCCGGGAAATCCGGGTTGGCATCGCCGCCGAGCGGCAGGCTTTCGCCCAGTGCGATGCGCTCCTTCAGGCCGGTGCGGTGCGCCTCGAAGCGGTAGCCGGTGGCGCTCGGGTAGCCGCCCATGAGCCCCCAGTCGCTGTTCATATAGCCGTTGCCCATGAAGAACATGGTCCAGTCCTGCGCCTTCCACACCATGCGCAGTGTTTCGAAACCACACCCGCCGCGATACTTGCCGTAGCCGCCCGAGTTCGTCTTGATGTTGCGGCCGAGGTAGAGCAGCGGTTCCGCCATCTCCCAGATCTCGATATCGCCCATGTCGCCTTCGGGATTCCAGATCGCGGCGGCATGACTGAGGCCGTCCTTGACTGCGCAGGCACCCGTGCCGCACGACGAAGCCTCGAAGCTGTTGACGGCATGGATCTCGCCATCCTGGTTGATGCCGCCGCCCTGCAGCCAGTTCGATGTGTTGGCGTTGCCCGCGTTGACCTCCTCGAGATAGCCGCGGCTGAAGTAGGCCTGCGAGAGACCGCGCCACAGCGCGCTCCAGCCCGAAACCAGGAAGTGCCAGGCATAGGCGTGACCCGTGCGGCGGTCGTCCGGATTCATCCACGCGCCCTTGGGCAAATGGAACTCGGTGCCGAAATACGCGCCGTCGTTGATGCGCTGCGTGGGGACGAGTGTTTGCGTCATCATCACCCAGATGCCGCTCGTGAACGCGACCTGGTGCGCGTTGTACGAGTGCCAGCCCCAGCGGCTCGCACCCTCGAAGTCGAGCCGCCAGGTACCGTCCTTGCGGATCTCCATTTCCACGGGCGAGTGCATGATCGAGTCGAGTTTCGCGAACGCCGACGAGGTCTGCACATCGGGATGGTTGTACGGCACGTCGACGAAGGCGACCTTGCGATACTTGCCCGGCAGCGTCATCGCCTTGATGCGGGTCTGCAGACCCCTGCGTCCTTCCTCGATCACTTCATAGGCAAACTTCTCGTACGCGTCGAGCCCTTCCTCTTCGATCACTTCCTCGATCAGGTTGCGGATCATGTGGCAGCCGGCAATGCGCGTGCGTTCGTCGAGAATCCAGTACTTCGGTGTACGTACCGAACGCTGGCTCTCGTGGAGCCAGTCGCGCAGCGGTGTGTCGTTCACACCGGTCTTTCGGCACGTGATCATGTAGCCGTCGCCGAAGCGCTGCACCTGGCCGGTCGACATCGATCCCGGTGTCACCGCGCCCGTGTCGATCACGTGGGTCACGCCGCCCACCCAGCCGACCAGCTTGCCGTGCGAAAAGATCGGCACGATCGTCGCGATGTCGCACGGATGGACGTTGCCGATCGAGCAGTCGTTGTTGGTGAACATGTCGCCGGGATGAATGCCGGGATTCGCTTCCCAGTTATTTTCGATCATGTACTTGATCGCCGCGCCCATCGTGCCGACGTGGATGATGATGCCGGTGGAGGTGAGCACGCAGTCGCCCGCGGCGTTGTAGAGCGTGAAGCACAGTTCGCCTTCCTGCTCGACGATCGGGCTTGCCGCGATCTTCTTCGCGGTTTCGCGCGCATGGACGAGCCCGCCGCGCAGCTTCGAAAACATCTTTTCGTAGCGGATCGGATCGCGCTCGCGCAATTCGAGCCGCTCGAGCCCGTTGTAGTGGCCCGTTTCACCGGTGCGCGCGAGGATGCCGTCGCGGAACTGCTTGAGGGTCTGGCCGTTCTTGAGGAGGTCGGCGAAGCCGACTTCCTGGCGGGATAGCATGTTCATTGCGTGTCTCCTTGCTGGACTTCCCTGAGATGGAAGAGGCGGTGCTTGTCGAGCGTGGTCGCAAAACCTTTCGGCACGACGAAGGTCGTCGCGTCGGATTCGATGATGGCCGGGCCGGTGATCTCGTTGCCGGGTTTGAGCGCCTCCATCTTCCACAACACCGCGTCGTACCATTGCTTGTTGCGATAGAGCCTGCGCACTCCGGTTCGCGCCTCGGCCGGCGGCAGGGCGCCGCCTTCCGCGTCCTCGGGGAGCACGGGCTTTTGCGTGATCACCATGCCGCGCATGATGGCGCCGGTGACGGAGAAGCCAAGCTCGGGCGAACGCGCCGAACTGGCATAGACGCGGCCGTAGGTGTCCTCGAATGCCGCGACGATGCGATCCCAGTCCCCGGCCTGCGCGGCGCTGGCGATCGGCGATTCGATCTCGAGGTCGTTGAGCTGACCCATGTACTGCATGCGAAAGCCCGGGCGCAGGATCACGTCCTGCTCGCTGAAGCCGTTGATGCGGAATTCTTCGACCACCTTGGCGGCGAGCTCTGACCACGCCTTCTGGATGGTTTGTGCGGCGAGGACCTTGTCGTCGTCGCCGGCGAGTTGGGGCAGCGCCAGATCGACACTCTTGTCGTACCGATACTCGAAATCCGCGCACGCGCAGCCGAACGCCGAGAAGCCGGCCGCCCACGCGGGCACCACGACATCCTTGAAACCAAGCCCTTCGGTGTAGCCATAGGTGTGGACCGGACCGGCGCCGCCATACGAAAAGCACACGAACTCGGTCGGGTTGTAGCCTTTCGCGCTCACGTTCGAGCGCAGGTACTCGCGCAGCTGCAGGTCCAGCAACTCGATGACGCCGGCGGCCGCGTCTTCGACGGAGAGCCCGAGCGGAGCGGCGATCTGCGCCTCGATGTGCTCGCGCGCGCGGTTGACATCGAGCTTGATCTGGCCGCCGAGGAAGTTGTCGGGGTTGAGGTAGCCGAGTACCACATGGCAGTCGGAGACCGACACGGTCGTGAGCCCGCTTTCCGGCCAGCAGGTGCCGACGCGATAGCCGGCGCTGTCCGGGCCGAGCTTGATCGCGCCGCTATAGGGATCGAGCCGCACGAAGCTGCCCGCGCCGGCGCCCACGGAATCCATCGTGACGAGCGGCAGCGACAGCACGAGGCGCGCCATGTCCGGATCCGATGCGATCGCGAAGTTGCCCTTCGTGATGAGCGCCATGTCGAACGACGTGCCGCCGATATCCGAGCATGCGATGTTGTCGTAGCCGAGGGCCTCGCCGAGCAGCTTCGAGCCGATCACGCCGCCGATCGGGCCCGAGACGATCGTGCGCGCGAGTTCTTTCGCCTTCCAGCTGATCGTGCCGCCGTGGGTCGCCATGACCCGCAGGTCGAACTTCGCACCGTGCTTGCGGAAGCGGTCGCTGACCTTTTTGAGCGTCTGCCGCGACGGCTCGGCTGCATAGGCCTCGAGCACGGTCGTATTCATCCGGTGGCTTTCCTTGCGCTGCGGATAGTAGTCGACCGAGGCGAACACCGGGATGTCCGCGCCGACTGCCTTCAGCTCCTGGCGCACGATGTCGCGCGCGAGGCGCTCGCTCGTGGCGTTCTTGTGCGACTGCAGGAGACAGATCACGATGGCCTTCGCGCCCGCTGCGACCAGCTCGCGCGTCGCCTGCCGCACTTCGGCGTCGCGTACGGGAATGACGATTTCACCCTGCACGTCGGTGCGCTCGGTGACGCCGCGCGTGCGCGAGAGCGGCACGAGCGGCTCGTCATAGCGGTGCGTGTTCAGATGAATCCGCTCTTCGAGCGCGTAGCCGAGGTAGCTCTGGATCGCGCGGCCCATCGAGTGCACGTGCTCGAAGCCTTTATTCACGAGCAGCCCGACGTCGAGCCCCTTGCGCTGCACGACGCGGTTGAGCATGGCCGTGCCGGAGTACACGCAGGTCACGAGTTCGGGATAGACGGCGTCGACGTCGCGCTGCCAGTGCGCGAGCGCGTCCTGCGAGGAGTTGAAGATCGCGAATGATTCGTCCTCCGGGTTGCTCTGCGCCTTGCCGACGACGAATCGCCCGTCGGCGCGCACGAAGAAGGTGTCGGTCATCGTGCCGCCGGCGTCGATGCCCAACACCTGGACTTGCGAAAGCCCTTCCATGGTTTCGTCTCCAATGATTGAAGTAGTCACGAGCGGCGTTGCTCACGTTTGACCGAATGCGTCGCACGCGATGTCGCGGCTCGCGCTCGTCTCTGCAACAGTCGTGCCATTGCAGGGCAATCCAGGGCAGAGCCCCGCGCGACAAGGGCTCGCGAGCAGAGCCAGGCGCAGGGGCGGGGCGGCGATGGGTCCGGAAGCGCAGCCAGACGGCCGGTTTTCAGCCTTGACCGGCGTTCGAATGCCGGTCGATCGGGCGCATCGGATGGTTGATGTCGTTGCAGGCTCACCTGGATGAGGGGAGCGTCCGGTCGCGCAGCGACTTCACTACGTCAAAGAAAACGCATAACCTCGAAGCAGCGTCGCGTGCCGGGCACGGCAATTGCGCAGCGGCAAAACAAACTAGCTGGAACAGGGAGAAACAATGTCCAAGCGCTTCAACACGCGCCTGCGTGCGCTCGTACCTGCGCTCGCCAGCGCGTGCCTCGCAACCGGCCTCGTGCTCGCGTCGTCCGACGCCAGCGCGCAATCCGCGGCCTACACGAGCGAACCGGTGGATCTGTACGCAGGGCCTTCAGGCGACTATCCCGTCGTTGCCGAACTGGGACCCGGCCAGCCCGTCACCGTGATGGGCTGCGTGGGCGACTATTCGTGGTGTGACGTCACGGTGCCGGGTCTGCGCGGCTGGGTCTACGGTGGGTATCTCAGTTATCCGTATCAGGGCAACTACGTGCCGCTCACCGACTATGGCGCGGAGATCGGCGTGCCGATCGTGGCGTTCTCGCTCGGTGCCTACTGGGGCAGCTTCTATCGCGACCGGCCGTGGTATGGCGAACAGCATCGATGGGATCACGTACCGCCGCCTGAACGCGGCCGCCCGCCGGCCGCGCCGGCGTGGCACGGCGCGCCGGGCCGTCCGCCCGCGATTGCGCCTGGCGGCGGCGAGCGCCCGCCCGCGCCCAATGAGCCGATGCGCGGCGCACCGCCGCCCGGAGCGCAACGCCCGCCTGGCAACGTGGAGCAGCCCGGCACCATGCGTCCCCACGAGGCGGGGCATCCGCCCGAGCAGCAGCAGTTCGGCGGCCGGCCGCCGGCCGGCGCGCCCGCGCAGGGCTATGCGCGTCCGCCGGAGCCCCAGCCGCAGGGCGGCATGCGTGCGCCCGGGCCCGCACCTCAACAGCCGCAGGGTGGCATGCGTGCGCCCGCGCCCGCACCTCAACAGCCGCAGGGCGGCATGCGTGCGCCCGGGCCTGCACCTCAACAGCCGCAGGGCGGCATGCGCCCGCCCGCGCCCGCGCCTCAACAGCCGCAGGGGCGGCCGGCTGCGCCGCCTCAGGGTGGTCAGGGCGGCCACGGTCCCAGCCAGGGTGGCGAACGGGGCAACGAGCGGCAAACCGAGCACTAACGCATAGCGTTGCTTCGCCGCAGCGGCGGGATCTCCATGGCGGGAATCCCGCCGTTGCTGTTTTCCGGCTGCGAATTAGGATTGCGAATCAATCAAGGGGTGTGACGGTCATGCGACGCGTTACGCGGGCTCACTGGAGCCATCGCCCGCGCCATGCCCTCCGCCCGGCTTTTCACCGCTTTTCGTCGGTTCTGACAGATTTAACAATCCCTGACAGTAAATTCATGGCGCCCAGGTGAGAATACGTCGTCGCGGCAAGTGCAAGCACGGCCGCACGCCGCCAGCGCCACGCGAGCTTCGCGCATGCGCCGCTGGCAACGGATTTCTGCTACGGGGGCTGGCTCGCTCGGGACCTGGCGACGCAGTCAGCAAGAGGAAGTCAGAGCGAACCCGAGTTCGCCGGATAACGCTGGGAAAACCAGTGCTTTGAGGTGGACGTGGCGATGGCGGCACGTGCCTCGTCGTGCAGGGAGGCGGCTGCGGCCCGCTGACAGCGTCGGGCGGTGACGCTGGCAGCGGGGCTCGCGCCGCGTACGACGATGACTGCGCTGGCGGTCCGACTCCGGGGGCGGAATCCGGAGACCACGCAGTGCGCAGCACGCGGCCGTCGCCACATTTTTTTCCGCACACCAGAACGCATTCTTTTTGCCGCTTCGCGCATGGCGAGCGGCTCGACGTTGTTGCGTCCGCGAAAAAACGCCTGGCCGCTTCACTTCCGTTGCTCTGCCTGCTTGTCTTCACGGGGGCTACATGTTTTTCCGATCCGGCCGTATGCGTTTTCCACCGGGCTCGCGCGTGGACAGCCCCGACGGTGGCCGCGAGTTCGACCGCATCGAACTCGACCTCGCGCGCGACCGCCATGCGCGCGCCGCAATGGAGGCCTACGCGGACTCCTGCGCGGCCGAACTCCCGTGGCTCAGCGAAGCGCTGCACCTTTCGCGTTTCGGCGCGGCCGAGCGCCTGACACAGTGTTCGTCCACAGTGTTGCGCGTGTTTGTCATGGCGCAGTCGCGCGCGGCCTTGCAGCCCGACTATGCGCATGCGGCATGGGAGCACGTGCGCTCCCATCTGACCGCGCTGCTCGCGGAATCGCCTTCAGCCGCGGGCGAGGCGGCCAGGCCCGGTTCGAACGAAGGCAAATTCGACTACCATGAGTGATTAACATGAGAGCGATCTGTTCACCGAAGTCGAGCGCGGCCTCGCGCTCCCATTTTTTTCGAGACGCGGCGAGAGTAGCGGCCTTTGCTGCACGGCGGGTTGCGCGTGCCGCCAGGGCCAGGGCGGGTGGCCGACGATCCGGTGCCGAAGCGCGCGCCAGAGCCCGCCAGGCGATGGTCCCGGTGGCAGCGCGGTGCGGCAGGGAGGCAGTCCATCGCAGGACGATGAAGAACAAACCTGGTTGCGGGGTGCTATGAGAGTTGCAGTACTGGATGACGATGCAGCGCAGACCGAGTTCGTCTGCCAGGCCTTGAGCGCGGCGGGCCACGTCTGCCACGCGTTCGCCAAGGGCAGCGAGCTCGTCAGGCAGCTTCGGCGGCAGACGTTCGATCTGCTCGTGCTCGACTGGAACGTGCCCGACATGGCGGGCGACGAAGTGCTGCACTGGGTGCGGCAGAGCCTCTCCACGCGCCTGCCGGTGCTCTTCATGACGAGCCGCAGCCGCGAGGCCGACATCGCGCAAATGCTCAACGCCGGCGCCGACGACTACGTCGTCAAGCCCGTCTCGGCGCCGGTGCTGAGCGCCCGCGTCAATTCGCTGCTGCGCCGCGCCTATCAGCTGCACACGCCCGCGTTCAAAGAAACCTTCGGCGAGTACGAGTTCGACCTGAAGTCGCGCCAGGCTTCGGTGAGCGGCCGCAACGTCGCGCTCACGCAGAAGGAGTTCGATCTCGCGCTGCTGCTGTTTCAGCACCTGAGCCGGCCGCTGTCGCGCGCGCACATTCTCGACGTGATCTGGAAACAGTCCGACGACATTCCTTCGCGCACGATGGACACCCACGTTTCCATGCTGCGCTCGAAGCTCGGCCTGCGTCCCGAAAACGGCTATCGCCTCACGCCGATCTACGGCTACGGCTACCGGCTCGAGCGGATCGAGGGGGACAACGCGTGAGGGGCGTGCGTGCGGTGCGCGCCACCGCGGCGCCGTTCCTTGCCTTCGCGCTTGCGTTCATTGCCCTTCCCCGCGGCGCCGAGGCCCGCGAGCACGCGCCCGCGCAGCCGCCCGAGATGACCACCTACGTCACGCGCCCGGGCGACTCGCTCTACGACATCGCCACGCGTTACCTGCGCAATCCCGCCGACTGGAAGACGCTCGCGAGCCTCAATCATGTGAGCGAGCCGCGCCACCTCCGGCCGGGCACGACGCTGCGCGTGCCGGTCGCGCTGTTGCGCCAGGATGGCCTGAGCGCGAAGGTGGTCGCCGCGAACGGTCCCGTGCAGCATGCGTTCCGCGCCGGTCCGCTCCTGCCGCTCACGGTCGGCGCGAGCCTCGTCGAAGGCGACAGGGTGCAGACCGGCCACAACGGCTTCGCCACCCTCGAACTGACCGATGGCTCGCATATCGCGCTGCCGCCCGATACCTCGCTCGACCTTGCCACGCTGCGTCAAACGGCGCTCACGGGCGCGACCGACCGCATCGTCGATCTCCATCATGGCGAGGTGAACAGCGAGGTCACGCACGCCACGAAGAAGGACGATCGCTTCCAGATCCGCTCGCCTTCGGTGGTGGCCGGCGTGCGCGGCACGCAGTTTCGCGTGAGCTACGACGGCGACAAGCGCGCGACGGCGGTCGAGGTGCTGGACGGTGCAGTGGGCGTCGACGCCGACTCGCTGGCCCACAAGGGCCGCGGCGCTCGCGCACAGCCGCCGGCACCGGGCGTGCCGCTTAGCGCCTCGGAGCAACTCGTCGCCGCGCACCACGGCAACCTCACGCTGGCGGGCCAGCCGGCGGGCGCGCCCGTCACGCTGCTCGACGCGCCCGAACTGCTGCATCCGTCCAAAGTGCAGGATGACGAAGCAGTCGCCTTCGAAATCGCGCCGTCGGCGGGTGCGAGCGCCTGGCGCGTGCAGATCGGCCGCGACGCGGGGCTGCTCGACATGATTCGCGACCAGCGCAGCGCCGAGCCGCGCGCGTCGTTTGCCAACCTCGAAGACGGCACCTACTTCGTGCGCATCTCCGCCATCGACGCCCGCGGCCTCGAAGGCATGCCGGCGTCGTATGCGTTCGAGCGCCGGCGCGTCGCGCTCGGCACGAGCGCCGGCCCCATCGAAGGCTCGCGCGACTTCGCGTTCCGCTGGTTCATCGACCGCAACGCGCCGAACACGCGCTTTCGCTTCGTGCTCGCCACGACGTCCGATCTGCGCGCGCCGCTCATCGACCGTACCGACATCACGGCGGGCGACGCGGTCGTGCGCGACCTGCCGAAGGGCGTCTACTACTGGACGGTGATCGCCGAGCAGTTCGACAACGGCCACTATTACCAGAAGGCCAGCCCGGTCCAGTCGTTCAGGCTCGATTGGTGACGGAGCCGCGCATGAGCGTGAGGCCGCCCGCGCGCCTTGGCCGCTCCGTCGGGCGACGCTTCCTGTTCGAATGGACCGGGGTGGGCTGCGCGGGCGTGGTCGTGGTCGTGCTCTGCGTGCTCTGGCGGCTCACGAGCGGCGCCGACCATCTGGTCTATGACCGCCTGCTCTCTGCGCGCGCGCTGCCGGTGTCGCCCGACATCGTGCTCGTGGAGATCGACAATGCGAGCGTCGCCGCGCTCGGACGCTGGCCCTGGCCGCGCGAGCTGCACGCGCGGCTCGTCGATCAGCTCGCGAAAGCGGACGCGGCGGCCGTCGTCTACGACGTGCTGTTCACCGAATCGTCTCCCGACGACGCGCACTTTGCGCAGGCGCTGCGCGCGCGCCCGTCGTTCCTGCCGATCCTGCTCACGCCCGCCGACGACACCGGCCACCGCGAGGCCGTGCCCCCGGTCGCGCCGCTCGCGCAGGCGGTCGCCGGCATGGGCCATATCAACCTCGAAGTCGATAGCGACGGCATCGTGCGCAGCGTCGCGCTGTTCGAAGGCGACGCGCAGCAGCGCTGGCCACAGCTGATGGTGCCGGTCTGGCGGGCGGTGCGCAGCGGCGCCGTGAAGCTCGCGCACGGTACGCCCGGTGCCGCGCAGCGCGATGAGGTGCTGCATGCGGCGGCACCCGGCAGCGAGTCGCGCTTCCTGATTCCTTTCGGCGCGAATTCGCAGGCCTTCCGCAAGGTCTCGTTCGCCGACGTGCTCGATGGCCGCGTGCCGCCCGAGCAGTTGCGCGGGCGCGTGGCGATCGTCGGCGTCACGGCCTCGGGGCTCTACGACCGCTTCGCCACGCCGCTCTCGGGTACCCTCGGGCCGCTGCCCGGCGTGTACATCCACGCCATCGTGCTCGACACGCTGCTCAACGGCAGCGCCATCCAGCCCGTGCCGCCGGTCATGGTCGTGCTTGCCTCGCTCGCGCCGCTCGTGCTGCTGCTGGCGGGTTTCCTCGTGCTCTCGCCGCTGCGCACGCTGCTGCTGCTCGCGTTCCTGATCGCCGTGTCGCTCGGTGCGAGCGCGGGCATGCTGCACGCGCGCCTCTGGCTCCCGCCGGTGCCCGCGATCGTCGCGCTGCTCATCGTCTATCCGGTGTGGAGCTGGCGCCGCCTCGAGATGACGATGGCGTATCTGCGCAAGGAACTGCGCCAGCTTGCCGACGAACCCTACCTGCTGCCCGAGGCCCCCACGCCGCGCCGCGAATTCGCCGGCGACGCGCTCGCCCAGCAAATGGCGCTCATGGCGCAGGCCGCGCAGCGGCTGCAGGACATGCGCCGCTTCGTGTGGGACAGCCTCGATTCCGTGCCGGAGCCGATTCTCGTGGCCGATCTGCGCGGTGTCGTGCTGATCGCGAATCATGCTTCGCGTGCGTATCTCGAGCGACTGAACGTGAGCGCCGCGGAAGGTCGCCGGATGCAGGACGTGTTCGGCGACCTCGCGCTCGTCAAGCCGATCGACCCGGCGCCCGACGCGATGGCGTTTGCGCACGCGCACTGGCCCGCGCCGCTCGACCCGGCGCGCGACGAGTTCGCGGAATTGATGGAGCGTGGCGTGGAAGTGCGCGCGCGCGACGGCAGCGACTACCTGCTGCGCTACGCGTGCTGCACCAACGCGCAGGGGCAGGCGGTGGGCTGGATCGCGGGTCTCGTCGACGTAACCGAGCTGCACGACGCCGAGCGCCAGCGCGAAGACGCGCTGCGCCTGCTGTCGCACGACATGCGCTCGCCGCAGGCCTCGATCGTTGCGCTCGTCGAGACGGAGCGCGAACGCGGCACGCTCGGCTCGGAGCCCGTGCGCGGCGTGATGGAGCGGATCGAGCGCTACGCGCGCCGCTCGCTCAAGCTCGCCGACGACTTCGTGCAACTCGCGCGCGCCGAGTCGCAGGTGTATGCGCTCGAGCCCACGAGCCTCGCGGAGCTGGTGATCGATGCGAGCGATGAAGTGTGGCCGCAGGCGCACGCGAAGCGCATCCAGATCGACACCGTGTTCGAAGGCGAGCAGATGGGCTGGATCAACGCCGACCGCTCGCTCATGACGCGCGCGCTCGTGAACGTGCTGAACAACGCAGTGAAGTACAGTCCTGTGGATACGCGCATCGTCTGCACCGTTGCGCTGGACGACCGCGTTGCGCCGCGCGTGCTCTGCTCGATTCGCGATCAGGGCTACGGCATTTCGCAGGAAGATCAGGCGAGGCTGTTCCAGCCGTTCCAGCGCTTTCACGCGGAACAGCGGCCCGAGGTGAGCGGCGCGGGGCTCGGCATGGCGTTCGTGAAAACAGTCGTGACGCGCCACGGCGGCGACGTCCAGCTGGACAGCGAGCCAGGCAAGGGCACCGTCCTGACGATGTCGCTGCCCGCGTTCGACGCGCCGGTTTGAGCCGCGCCGGACCGTTGCGGCGGCGCATGCATAACCCGAATGCCGCTGGCCCCATGCCAGCGGCCACCCGATGGAGTGTTTCGTGAAGACCTTGCTGTCGATCTGTCTCCTGCCGATGCTCGTCGCCCTCGCCGGATGCGCGGGCGTGACGACCGACGTCGCGGCCACGGGTGCGCTGCCCGCTGCGGCGGCGACCAGCCAGCCCGCGCTCTACCGTTTTGCGCCAACCCCCGCCCAGGCCGATGCGGGCGAGATCCTGCCGTACCAGGCGTTGCTGAGCGACGGTCTCGCGCAGCGCGGCTTCAAGGCAGGCGCACCCGAGGCGGCGCGCTATCTCGTCTCGGTGGCGTGGGACACGCATCCCGCCGAGGTGAAAGTCGTGGATAGCCGTTGCGGCGCCGGCTGCGCGCCGGCCGAGGGGCCGTCGTTGCCGTGGTTCGGGCGGCCCTACGTGCATACGCTGACGCTGCGTTTCTTCGCGTTGCCCGAAGGCGGCGAGGTCTACAAGGTGAGCGCCGTGAAGCGCGACCGCAACGCCGACGCACGCGAGGCCGTGCCGTATCTCGTGGCGGGCGCACTGGCGCGGCTGCCGTACGCGGGCGCGCCGCAATGGCGCGTCAAGCTGAAGGCTCCGGCCAGCGCCGGCACGGCGGAGCAGGCGCCTGGCATGCCGGAAGTGCTCTCCGTCTCACCCGTCAATCCGCAGTAGTTCAGGGCAACTTTTCCCAGGCCGCGCCGAACGCGAAGGCGCTATGCTGGCTCCAGAATCTGGCGCAACGGTTGCGCGCAGACATCACGGGAGTCGCTCATGTTCGATCACATTGGATTGCGCGTGCAGGATCTCGCACGAAGCGTGCGTTTTTACGAGGCGCTGCTCGCGCCGCTAGGCGTCGTGGTGTGCATGCGCGACGACACCTACGCGGGGCTCGGCCAGCCGGGCGAGCCCAAACTCTGGCTGCACGCCATATCCGCCGACACCGCGCTGGCGCCGCGCGGCGTGCACGTGGCATTCGCGGCGGCGAACCGCGCTGCGGTCGCTGGTTTCTATGAAGCGGGCCTGCGCGCAGGCGCGAAAGACAATGGCGAGCCCGGCGTGCGTGCCGATTACAGCCCCGACTATTACGCAGCATTCCTGATCGATCCCGACGGCAACAACGTCGAGGCCGTCTGCTACGCGCGCGAGGCGTGAGCGGGCGTCAGGCGCCGGGCGTTGCGTCCGGCGCCGCTTCGGCCACGCTGGCCGGCTCGTCATGCGGCCAGCGGTTTTCGAACACGCATTCGCCAAGCGGCTTGCGTTCGGCCCATTTCTCCATTTCGAGCATCGGCTGAGGGTAGAACGCGTCGACCTGACCCACGCACAGTATCGCCACCGGCTTGGCGCCGGGGGGCATGGCGAGCAGGGCGCGTACCTCGTCGACGTCGAAGATCGACACCCAGCCCATGCCGAGGCCTTCGGCGCGCGCCGCGAGCCACATGTTCTGGATCGCGCACGCCACGGAAGCGAGGTCCATCTCGGGCAGCGTGCGGCGGCCGAAGACGTGGGCTTCGCGGCGATCCATCAGCGCGACCACGAGCACCTCGGCGCAGTCGCGCATGCCCTCCACCTTGAGCTTCATGAACTCGTCGCGCCGTTTGCCCAGCGCATCGGCGGTCGCGATGCGTTCGCGCTCGACCGTCGCATGCAGTTGCTCGCGCAACGCATGGTCCGTGATGCGCACGATGCGCCACGGCTGCATGAAGCCCACGCTCGGCGCGTGATGCGCGGCGTCGAGCAGACGCGCGAGCGTCGCGGGGTCGATCGGGCCCGGTGCGAAGTGCCGCATGTCGCGGCGCTCGTAGATCGCGCGGTAGACCGCCGCGCGTTCGGCTTCGTCAAAGGGCTGTGCCATGGAAGAGTGCGGCCGCGAAAGCCGGGTTGGAGGGCCAGTAAGCGTGCATATAGGTGGCCGCGATCGAGCCGTGCCGATACAGCGCCTCGCCGGGCGCGCCAGTTTGAGCGTGGCGTGCCGTGAGCGCGGGCGCGAGCGGTGTGGAAACACGCGAATAGTGAAACGTATGGCCGCGTAGCTCGCCATGCGCGCCGTCGAGCTGCTGCATGCCGAGCGCCGCGAAGCGCTTTTGCATGACCGCCTCGCCCGGAAGCATGCCGAGCATCGGCGTGCGCGTGCCTTCCACGTCGGTCAACGCATCGAGCAGATAGAGCATGCCGCCGCATTCGGCGACGAGCGGTTTGCCTGCGGATACATGCGCGCGCAACGAATTCGCGCTTCGCGTGTTGTGCGCGAGCGTCGAAGCATGTAGCTCGGGATAGCCGCCCGGCAGAAAGACCGCATCGGCGCCGGCGGGCGCGGGCTCGTTCGCGAGCGGCGAGAAGTAACTCACGCTCGCACCCAGCGATTCGAGCAACGCAATGTTCGCCGGATAGAGAAACGAGAACGCGGCGTCGCGCGCAATGGCGATATGACGGCCTTCGAGTCGTCGCGCAATCGCTTCGTCATGCGAAGGATCGGAGAATGCCACTGCCGGCGGCAATTCGGCGAGCGCGGTTTGCGCGAGCGCGTCGGCGGCGCGTTCGATGCGCGCGTCGAGGTCGTCGATCTCCGCGGCCTGATGCAGGCCGAGATGACGATCGGGCAGCGCCATCGTCGCTTCGCTCGCGACGTGCCCGAGCCAGCGCACGTCGGCGGGCAACGCCTCCTGCAGCATTTGCGCGTGGCGCGGCGAGCCCACTCGGTTCGCCAGCACGCCATGAAACGGCACGTCCGGCCGAAAGCGCGCGAGACCGAACGCGATCGCGCCGAAGGTCTGCGCCATCGACTTCGCGCTGACGATGGCGGCCACCGGCACGCCAAACTCAGTCGCGAGATCGGCGCTGCTCGGCGTGCCATCGAACAGGCCCATCACGCCTTCGATAAGGATCAGGTCGGCTTCGCGCGCGGCCTGCGCGAGCAGCGCGCGGCACGCTTCTTTGCCCACCATCCACAGGTCGAGCGAGAGCACCGGCGCGCCGCTCGCGCGGGCGAGGATCATCGGGTCGAGAAAATCCGGCCCGGTCTTGAAGACGCGCACGCGCCGGCCCGCGCGCCGGTGCAGGCGCGCGAGGCCGGCCGTGAGCGTGGTCTTGCCCTGGCCCGAAGCGGGCGCGCTGATGAAGAGCGCGGGGCAGGCAACCGTTGCGCTCATGCGCTTAGAACTCCACGCCCTTTTGCGCTTTCACGCCTTGCTCGCGATACGGATGCTTCACGAGGCGCATTTCCGTGACGAGGTCGGCCGCTTCGATCAGCGCGTCGGGCGCATGGCGGCCCGTCACGACCACGTGCACGTGCGGCGCGCGCGACGCGATCACACCGAGCACTTCGTCGAGCGGCAGATACTCGTATTTGAGCACCGTGTTGAGTTCGTCGAGGATCACCATGGCGTAGTCGCCGCTCTCGATCATGCGCTTCGCTTCGTCCCAACCCTTGCGCGCGGTGGCGATGTCGCCGTCGCGATTCTGCGTGTTCCAGGTGTAGCCGTCGCCCATCGTCACGAAATCGCAGTGCGCAACGCTGCCGAGAAAGTCGCGTTCGGCCGTGTGCAGCGCGCCCTTGATGAACTGCACGACGCCGAGCTTCATGCCGTGGCCGAGCATGCGCACCGCCATGCCGAACGCGGCCGTGCTCTTGCCCTTGCCGTTGCCGGTGTTGACGATCAACAGGCCCTTTTCGTGCGTCGCGGCGGCCTGCTTCTTCTCGTGGCCCTCGCGGCGGCGTTGCGTCATGCGTTGGTGCGATTCGGGATCGGTTTTCATCATCGGGAGTGGGTTGATTGCGGCGCTTTCGCGTCCGCGTTTGCGGGGTCTTGCAGAAAGCCTGCGATTGCGACCGTCACGCCGTCGAGCGCCAGCTTGCCGCGCACGAGCGGAGCGCCGCCCGCCGCGAGACGCGCGCAGGGCTCGCACACGCCGTCCACGCCGAACTGCGCCTGCGCGGCGGCGGAGGGCGGCGCCGGTGTCGGCGTCGCGGCGAGTTGCTCCCGCGTGTACGTCTGCAGCGGCAGCGCGTGTGCCGCGCAAAACGCTTGCAAGGCGGGTTCGCCGGCTTTGGCGTCGAGCGTCGCCACGGCCGTTACGCCGTCGAGCGGCCACGCGCCGAGCGCGGCGCGCACTGCGGCTTCGACCTGCGCGAGCGTCACGCCGCGCCGGCAGCCGATGCCGAGCGCAAGCGGCGGCACGCGCTGCGCGGGCTCCGGCGTGGCTTCGAATGAGGCTGCGCGCGAGGCGCGATGTTCGGCAGGATTCACGGCGAGAGCGTCGATCGAAGGCGTGACCGCAGTGGCAAAACGAGCAAAAGCGTCGCGTTCCAGCAGGCGCCGGATGCGCGCTACGATAGCACACGCTTTTGCGGCTTCCCACGCCTTCCTTGACGCGCAGGCCCCCCGCGCCTACACTCGCACGCACTCTGGTGCTCGCGCGCGCGATTCATAATGCACGCGCAGTTAAACGGGAATCAGGGAGCCATCCCGCCTCGGGCATGGCCAACCTGAACTGCACCCGCAACGGTACAACGAGCGCGGCGTTCGCACGAATGCCGCAAACCGCTTCCATGCTTTACGCAGTCCACGCCACTGTGCAAGCCGGCCGCAAGGCCGCTCGCGCGGGAAGGCGAAGCGGTGTTTCGTCAGTCCGGATACCGGCCAGATACGTGGGATTCGCGCTGCGGGGATGCGGTGCCGGGTCCGTGATTTTCATGCGTCAGCCGGGCGAGGCCCGGGTGCGTTTCTGGCCGTTCGTCCCCTGCAGGTTGTTGAATCGTTGCGCGTGACAGCGTTTCCATGGATGCGCGCGTGTCCGCAACGCAGCACCCGCACGAACGGCAGGCGCGACGCACCATGCCCCTCGATACGGCCTGGCGCCGAAGGAGCACTTCATGCAAATGCGCAAGATTCCGGTCACGATCGTGACGGGCTTTCTCGGCAGCGGTAAAACCACACTGCTGCGTCACATTCTTCAGCACGCGGGCGGCCTGCGCGTCGCGGTCATCGTCAACGAATTCGGCGAACTCGGTATCGACGGCGAGATTCTGCGTGGCTGTGGCATCGGCTGTGACGAGAACGGCAACGAAACCGAAGGCCAGCTCTACGAACTCGCGAACGGTTGCCTCTGCTGCACCGTGCAGGAAGAGTTCTTCCCCGTGATGGAGAAACTGCTCGAACGCCGCGGCGATGTCGATCACGTGCTGATCGAAACCTCGGGTCTCGCGCTGCCCAAGCCGCTCGTGCAGGCGTTCAACTGGCCGTCGATCCGCAACGCGTTCACCGTCGATGCGGTCGTGACCGTGGTGGACGGCCCCGCCGCCGCGAGCGGCCAGTTCGCCGAAAATCCGCAGGCCGTGGACGCGCAGCGCCGCGCCGACCCGAATCTCGATCACGAATCGCCGCTGCATGAGCTGTTCGAAGACCAGCTTTCGGCCGCCGACCTCGTCATTCTCAACAAGACCGATCTGCTGGACGTTGCGGGCCAGGACGCGCTCATCGCCGAGCTGCGCGAAGAGCTGCCGCCGCAGGTGAAGATCGTGCGCGCGCAGCACGGCAAGCTCGATCTGCATACGCTGCTTGGGCTCGAGGCGGCCTCCGAGGAGAGCATTCATCTGCGCCACGACCATCATGGTTCCGCCGACGATCCCGATCATCACCACGACGAGTTCGATTCGGTCGTGGTGTCGGGCAATGCGGCTTCGCGCGAGACCGTGATCGAGGCGCTGCAGCAACTCGTCGATGCGCACACGATCTATCGCGTGAAGGGCTTTGCCGCGTTGCCGGGCGCGCCCATGCGCCTCGTGATTCAAGGCGTGGGCCGCCGCTTCGACAGCTATTTCGACCGCCGCTGGAACGCACAGGAAAGCGCGGCGCAGCCGCTGGCGAGCCGCTTCGTGCTGATCGGCGAAGACCTCGATGGCGCGACGCTGCAAGCGGCCTTCGATACCGCATTGGCGAACCTGCAGACCGCGGGCGCGAAGTGAACGCGCCGAGCTAGACGAGGCAGTCCCATGCATTTGCTGCGCACCACGCCAGGCGGTTTCGTCGACGACACGCAAGGCGTTATCCGGATCGACCAGCAGCCCGCCGAGATCGTCGTGCTCAGTTCGGCGGACACGACGCTCGCGCTGCTCGCGAGCGTCGTGCCGCGCCTGCCCGCGGGCTTTCCGAGCGTGCGGCTCGCGAACGTCACGTATTTGCGCCAGCCCGCGTCGGTGGACTTCTACGTCGAAGACGTCCTGCAGCACGCGCGCGTGGTGGTGGTCGATCATCTGGGCGGCGAAACGTACTGGCCTTATGGCATCGAGCAGGTCGTCTCGCTCGCCGGGCGCCGCGGGCAACTGCTCGCGATGTTTTCGGGCGACTTGCAGGAAGACCCCAATCTCATCGCCAAGAGCCGCGCCGAGCCCGAGTTTTGCCGTTTGCTTTGGCGTTATCTGCGCGAAGGCGGCGCGGCCAACGCCGCATCGTTCCTGCGTGCGCTCGCGTGGCGCGCGTTCGACTGGGGCAGCGAGCCCGCGCCGCCCGTTGCGCTGCCCGCCGCCGCGCTCTATTGCCCGCAGCGCGACGTCGCGACCATCGACGAATGGCGCGCGCGCTGGCAACCCGGCGCGCCGGTCGTCGCGCTGCTGTTTTACAAGGCGCATTTGCAGGCGGCCAACACTGCCGCTTTCGATGCCCTGATCGCCGCGCTGCTCGCGCGCGGCCTGAACCCGCTGCCGCTTGCGATCACGTCGCTCAAGGACGCCTTGAGCCGCGACGTGCTCGACCAACTGGCGGCCGAACACGACGTCTCGCTCGTGCTGAATACCACGGCCTTCGCGGCTTCATCGCTCGATGACCCCGAACCGATCGCGCTCGCCGGCGACGCGCCCGTGCTCCAGGTGATCCTGAGCGGCGGCAATCGCGAAGACTGGGTGAAGGACAATCACGGCCTGAATTCTCGCGACATCGCCATGCATATCGCACTGCCCGAAGTGGACGGCCGCGTGATTACGCGTGCGATCAGCTTCAAGGGCCTTGCGTACCACTGCAAGGAGACGCAGGTCGATGTCGTGCGCTATCAGCCCGACGCCGAACGCGTGGCTTTCGTCGCCGAACTGGCGCGCCGGTGGTGCCGTCTGCGCAGCCTGCCGAATGCAGAGAAGAAGCTCGCGCTCGTGCTCGCGAACTATCCGATGAGCGAAGGGCGCATCGGCAACGGCGTGGGGCTCGACACGCCGGCCTCGGTGGTCGGCATCCTGCGCATGCTGCGCGACGAAGGCTATCGCGTGGCCGATCTGCCCGAAGACGGCGACGCGCTCATGCGCATCCTCACGCAGGGCGTGACCAACGATCCCGACACGCGCGCGCTGCGCCCCGCATGGCAGAGTCTTTCCCTCGACGATTACCGTGCGCGCTTCTCGCAGTTGCCCGCCGAGGCGCAAAACGCGCTGATCGCGCGCTGGGGCGTGCCGGAGGACGACCCCACGGTGCGCCGCGGCCGCTTCATGATTGCGGGCTGGCGCTGTGGCCAGGTGTTCGTGGGCATCCAGCCGTCGCGCTCGCGCGGCGACGACACCTACGCGAACTACCACGACGCCGAACTCGTGCCGCCGCACGCGTATCTCGCGTTTTACTTCTGGCTGCGCGACGCGTTCGGCATCGACGCCATCGCGCACGTGGGCAAGCACGGCAACCTGGAGTGGCTGCCCGGCAAGAGCGTGGCGCTCGCCGACACCTGCTGGCCCGACATGGCGCTCGGGCCGCTGCCGCATCTGTACCCGTTCATCGTCAACGATCCGGGCGAGGGGAGCCAGGCCAAACGCCGCGCCCAAGCCGTGATCATCGATCACCTGATGCCGCCGCTCACGCGTGCCGAAAACTACGGGCCGCTGCAAGACCTCGAACGTCAGGTCGATGAGTATTACGAAGCATTGATGGTGGACCCGCGCCGCGCCAAGCTGCTGCGCAAGACCATCCTCGCGACGATCATCGAGCATCGGCTGCACGAGGAGTTGAGCGTTTCCGCGCCGCAGGATCAGGCCGGCGAAGACGAATTGCTCACGCGCGCCGACGCTTATCTCTGCGAGCTGAAGGAGGCGCAGATTCGCGACGGCCTGCATACGTTCGGCGAATCGCCGCAAGGCCAGCAGCGGCGCGACACGCTGCTCGCGCTCGGGCGCTACGCATGCGGCGACGGGCAGGGCGCAAACGCGGGCCTGATCGACGCGCTCGCGCGCGACCTGCGTATCGATCACCTCGTCGATCCGGCCACGGTCGATTGGGCTGCGCCGTGGCAGGGCCCGCGTCCGCCGCAACTCGCTGCGGTGAGCGATACGCCATGGCGTCATGCGGGCGACACGCGCGAACGCCTCGAAATGCTCGCGGCCACGCTGATCGAAGACATTTGCTCAGGCGAACGAAGCGATGCGGAGCCTGCATCGCTGCCGCACGCGGCCCGGGTGCTCGCGCGCCTGCGCGACGACGTGCTGCCGCGCCTCGACGCCTGCGGCCCCGAAGAGTTGCGCCAACTGCGCCGTGGCTTCGAAGGCCGCTTCGTGCCGCCGGGCCCGAGCGGTTCGCCCTCGCGAGGCCGCCCCGACGTGCTGCCCACGGGCCGCAACTTCTATTCCGTCGATACGCGCGCCATTCCGACCCAGGCGGCGTGGGCGCTCGGCATGAAATCGGCGCATCAGCTCATCGAGCGCCATCTGCAGGAGCACGGCGACTACCCGCGCGCCGTGGGGCTTTCGGTCTGGGGCACGGCGACGATGCGCACCGGCGGCGACGACATCGCCCAGGCGTTTGCGCTGATCGGCGTACGGCCGAAGTGGGCTGCCGGCAGCCAGCGCGTGACCGACTTCGAAATCATGCCGGTCGAGGCGCTGGACCGGCCGCGCATCGACGTGACACTGCGCGTATCGGGCTTCTTCCGCGACGCGTTTCCCAACGTCATGCATCTGTTCGACGCCGCCGTGCAGGCGGTGGCCGATCTCGACGAGCCGGAGCACCAGAACCCGCTGCGCGCACGCGTGCTGCGCGAGCGCGACGTGTTGGTCGCGAACGGCATGGCCGCCGACGAGGCGCGCCGCCGCGCGGGCTGGCGCGTGTTCAGCGCACGCCCCGGTGCGTACGGCGCGGGCTTGCAGTCGATGATCGACCATCGCCAGTGGCAGACCGACGCCGATCTCGCGAACGCGTATCAGGCGTGGGGCGGCTACGCCTACGCGCAAAAGAGCGCGGGCGATGAGGCGAGCGAGGCGTTCCGCGCGCGTCTCGCGTCGCTCGACGTGGTCCTGCAGAACCAGGACAACCGCGAACACGACCTGCTCGACTCGAACGACTACTACCAGTTCCAGGGCGGCATGGCCGCGGCGGCGCGGCATTTTTCGCAGGCGCAGCCCGCGCTCTATCACACGGACCACAGCAACCCCGCTGCGCCGCGCATACGTCCGCTGCACGAAGAGATCGCGCGCGTGATCCGCTCGCGCGTGGTGAACCCGAAGTGGATCGACGGCGTGAAGCGTCACGGCTACAAGGGCGCGGCGGAAATGGCGGCGACCGTGGACTACCTGTTCGGCTATGACGCGACCGCGCGCGTGGTGGGCGATCATCAGTACGCGCTCGTCGCGAACGCCTACGTGCACGACGACGACACGCGCGAATTCATGCAGCGCCACAATCCGCATGCGCTGCATGCCGTGTGCGAGCGCCTGCTCGAAGCGATCCAGCGCGGTCTCTGGCAGGAGCCGGGCGAGCATCGCGCACAACTCGAACACCGTCTGCTCGAAGCCGGGCAGCATCTGGAAGGATCAGGACCATGAGCGCTGCGGCCACGCGTCCCGCGTTTCCCTTTACCGCGCTGGTCGGCCAGGCGCCGTTGCAGCGCGCACTGCTGCTCGCGGCCATCGACCCCGCGATCGGCGGCGTGCTGGTGAGCGGGCCGCGCGGCACCGCGAAATCCACGGCCGCGCGGGCGCTCGCGGCCCTCCTGCCGGAAGGCGCGTTCGTCACGCTGCCGCTCGGCGCGAGCGAGGACAAACTGATCGGCACGCTCGACCTCGAAGCGGCGTTGCGCGAGAGCGCGGTGCGCTTCGCGCCAGGGCTGCTCGCGCGCGCGCACGGCGGTGTGCTCTACGTGGACGAAGTGAACCTGCTGCCCGATGCGCTCGTCGACGTGCTGCTCGACGCGGCGGCGAGCGGTGTGAACACCGTGGAGCGCGATGGCGTGTCGCACACCCACGACGCGCACTTCGTGCTGGTCGGCACGATGAATCCCGAAGAGGGCGAGTTGCGTCCGCAATTGCTCGATCGCTTCGGCTTGATGGTCGAACTCGGCACGCCTTATGACGCCGCGGAGCGGCAACGCATCGTCAAGGCGCGTCTCGCGTTCGACGCCGATCCGCAGGCGTTCTGTGCGGCGCGCGAGACTGAACAGCGCGCGCTCGCGCAGCGTATCGCGGCGGCCCGCGCTGCGCTCGCCAAGCTCGACTGGAGCGACGCCGTCCACGAGCGCGCGGCGCAGCGTTGCATCGAGGCCGCCGTCGACGGCTTGCGCGCCGACCTCGTGATGCTGCGTGCGGCGCGTGCGCTCGCCGCGTTCGAAGGCGCGCAGGCGGTGAGCCCGGACCACGTCGATGAAGTTGCCGATTGCGTGCTCGCGCATCGCCGGCACGCCATGCCGCAGCGTTCCGATGCGCCGTCTTCCCCCGAGCCGCAGCAGCCGCCCTCCGCTTCCAGGCGCGAAGACAAGCACACCGAAACAACGTCGGATGCCGATTGGGGCGAGTTGCCGCCCGAGCCCGTCGCGGCGAAGGCCGTGAAGGGCGTCATCCCGCTGCCCGCAAAAAAACGCTGACCCGTCGGGCACAGGCCGCCGCCTTCGCACAGGGCGGCGCTCGACGGCGAGAAGGCCCGGGGCGCGGTCCCGCGCAAGTCGCGAAGCGCGGCGAGCGCATCGCCTGGCCGCCCACGCTCGCGGCCAAGCGCGCCGGGTCGTTGCAGGCGCAACATTTGCGCTTCGCCAGACGCAAGACGGGTTCCGGCGCGCTCCATTGCTTCGTGCTGGACTGCTCGGCTTCGATGCTCGCGCGCGGCCAGCTCGCGCTCGCCAAGGGATTGTTGATCGCGCTGTTCGATCGCGCCCGCGCCGAGCGTGTGGAGGTGGCGCTGATTGCTTTCGGCGGCGCCGGCGCCGAGCTGAGGTTCGGGCCCGCGGTGCCGCGCTGGTGGAACGAGCGCTGGATCGAGCCGATCGGCGGGGGCGGCGGCACGCCGCTCGAAGTGGGCATCGGCCGCGCGGCGCAAGTGCTCGAAACCGCCGCGCGCCGCGATCCGGCGCGCGCGCGTCATCTCTGGCTGTTCAGCGACGGCCGCACGACGCAGTGGCCCGAGCGGCCGCGCCACGCCGACCACGTCACGGTGATCGATTGCGAACTTGGCGCGCTGCGCGTGGGGCGCTGCGAGGCGCTCGCGCGAGCCTGGGCCGGCGAGTGCCTGGACGCTCAGGCATTGCTCGCCTGAACGCGCATTAGCGCATGCTGCCGGTCCAGTACAGCACGTCGTCCTGACGATCGAATACGTAGACTTTCATCGCCATCTGTTCGGCGGGCGTGAGGCGGTCGAGTTCGAGGCCGAGCGTCGCGTGCGCGGGGTCGCCCGTTTCCGCCTGCACGTTGCGGATGATTGCAGTGGTTTCGATCGCCGTCGCGTTGTCGCCCGAGCGCAGCTGGAAGGCCACGCGCAGCCGCTCGCCCACCTTGCCGAGTGCCCACGCGGCGCTCACCGAAAGCCCGAGCGCGCTGATCCCGCGTGCGAGCGCCACGCCGTCATAACCCGCACCTTCCTCGCCGATGCCATAGCGCACGGGAAATTGCGCGCGCACCCGAATCGAGCGGCGTTCGCGCAGGCGGCGGATGTTGGCGGGCTTCGAAAGCACGAGGTAGTCGAGCGGCGACTGGCTGAGCGCATGCACGGTGCATACGAAGCGATAGACGGCCTGGCTCGCAATCGCGACGATCTCCACGTTTTCGCCCGGCGTGATGGCGATGGGGCGGCCGTCGACATAGGGCGTCGTCACGAAGAGTGCCTCGTTGGGCGCGAAGCCGATCAGGCGGCACGGGTGCATCGGTGCGCCGCTCGCGCCCATCTGCGGACGCAGGCCCATCAGCGCGCCGATGGTCAGGTGCATGTCGCGCGTGGTGGCGGCTGGATCGCCGGTGCTGGGCGCATTCGTGGCCGTCGCGCTCTCCGGTGCAGCCTCGAGCCGTTCCCTGTCGCCGCGATGCGGCGCGAAATGCTGGAACAGAAAGTCGCGTTCCGCTTCGCCCATCAGCACCGAGCCGGCGTCGAGCAGCAGGGCGCCGTCGCGATCGACGACGGGCCAGGCGAGCGGCTCGCCGACCGGCAGGGCTTGCGGCGTGAGCGGGGCGGCTTCCGTTGCGGCGTCGGTGGCTTCGGCTTGATCTTCAGTGGTCGGGTTGGTCATCGGCGCAGGGTGGACGGTGAGCGGTTCGCGTTGCGAATGCACTTCGCGGCTTCATCTGGTTTACGGCGCTGCGGCAGGGAAATTGAGTATGTGCCGCGCTTCGAAGGCGGTTTCGCGAGCCGCAGTATGATGGCGCCTGAATGCAATCTGTAATCGGCCGGCAAACAGTTCAAGCGGGATCAACGAAGCGAGCGGAGCAAGAGGAAACGCCTCATGAAGCTCTGGACACGATGTTTGCGAATCCTCCGCCAATGGAATGGGGCGCTCATGCAGTGGGTGGGGAGCCATCCGTTCATTGTCGGCACGATGGGCTCGCTGGTCGGCGCGGCCATCGTCGCCATCGTGCTGTTGGGGCTGATGCAGCAGCGCACCCAGGCCATCGTCAGCACGCAGCACAATTCGGGCGCGCTCGTTGCGCTGATGTCGAACGACCTCGAGGCCAATTTCAGCATCTGCGACCTGTTGCTGCTCGACGCCGCCGAGAGCGCGCGCGACCCGCGCACGCAAAGCCTGCCGCCCGACCTCCGCCGCAAGCTGCTGTTCGGCCGCGTGGCGACCGGCACGTATCTCGACGACGCGTTCTATGCCGACGCGAGCGGCCATATCGTCGAATCGCGCGACGGCCGCGCGTATCCCGGCGTCAATCTCGCAGACCGGGACTATTTCACGGCGCAGCACGAGCGCTCGGTCGGCATGTATATTTCGGACCCGATTCGCTCGCGCACGCGCGAAGGCCAATATTCGATCGCGCTGTCGCGCCGCGTGAACGAGTACGACGGCTCGTTTGGCGGCGTCGTGCTGCTCACGATGCGTCTTGCGTATTTTCAGCAACTGTTCGACCGGCTCGACATCGACCCGAAGGGCAGCGCGTTCATCATGCTCAGCGACGGGACCTTGCTCGCGCACCATCCCTATTCGGACTACGAAGTGGGCGCGCAGATCGGCGAGCTGGACTACATCCAGCCGATGCTGAAAAACAGTGCCGGCTCGTTCATCGCCGTGGGCGAGGCGGACGAGGTCGAACGCATCTATACGTACAAGCGCGTTCCGCACACGTCGCTCGTCGCGGTGGTCGCGCCTTCCGTGGACGGCGCACTCGACGCATGGCGCCACCGCCTGCGGATCTATGCGCCGATGGCGTTGATCTTCGGCGCGCTGATCGCGGCTTCGTCGTGGCTGCTCGCATTTTCGATGCGCACGCGGCTCGCCACGCAAAAGGAATTCGAACGTCTCGCGGTCACCGACGCGCTCACGGGCCTCTTCAACCGGCGCGCACTCGACTTGCGCATCGAATCCGAATGGCAGCATGCGAGACGCGCGGGCGAGCCGCTCTCGGTGCTCTTCATCGACATCGACAAGTTCAAGCTCTTCAACGACTTCTACGGGCATGCCGAGGGCGATAAAGTGCTGGCCGCGGTGGCCCGTGCGATACGCGAGGCCTGCCGCCGCGCGACGGACATGGTGGCGCGCTACGGCGGCGAGGAGTTCGCCGCGGTGCTGCCGGCCACGCCGATCGACGGCGCCGTGAAAATCGCGGAAGCGGTGCGCCAGCAGGTGGCGGCGCTGGGCATCGCGCACGAGCATAGCGAATACGGCACGCTGACCGTGAGCATTGGCTGCGCCACCTGCGTGCCGCACAAGAGCGATGGCGCGCAGGCGCTGCTGCGCGCCGCCGACGCGGAGCTTTACGCCGCGAAGCAGGCGGGGCGCAATCAGGTGAAAGCGCGCGAGTTCGAGGGTGCGCCACCCGACCCGCGCGACTCGCTGCCCACCCTGAAGGCGTAAGTTTCTTTTAGGTATCCTCGCGATACCAGCGCGGCGTGTAAATCCACTCGCTGCCATCGCCGCGAGCGAACCCGCGCGTGGCCGACGACCCGACGATCACCATCGTGCGCATATCGACGTCCGCCGAACGCAGTTCGCCGAGGGTCGTCGCGCGCAGCGTCTCGCCGGGGCGGCCCACGTCGCGGCCCAGCACCACGCGCGTCTGCGGCGCGCGCACGCTGCGCACGATCTCCAGCGCGCGCTCGAGCTGCCAGGGCCGCGCGCGCGAGATGGGGTTGTAGAACGCCATCACGAGATCGGCCTGCGCCGCATGCAGCAGGCGCTTTTCGATCACCGTCCACGGTTTCAGGTTGTCGGAAAGCGAAAGCATGCAGAAGTCGTGGCCGAGCGGCGCGCCGACTTGCGCCGCCGTGGCGAGCGCCGCGGAAACGCCTGGCACGATCGCCAGCTCGACGGCATGCCAGCCGGCGTCACCCGAGCCTTCGAGCGCTTCGAGCACGGCGGCCGCCATGGCGAACACACCGGGGTCGCCCGACGAGACCACGGCCACGCGCCGGCCCTCGCTCGCCATCTCGAACGCGTGGCGGGCGCGCTGCAGTTCTTCGCGGTTGTCGGTGGCGTGGCGCTGCTGGTCCGCGCGAAACGGGCCCGCCATCTCCACATAGGTGGCATAGCCGACGATATCGGTGGCGCTGTCGAGCGCGGCGCGCGCGGCGGGCGTGAGCAGGTCGGCTCGGCCGGGGCCGAGGCCCAGCACCGTGAGCTTGCCGCGCGCGCGGCCCAGCGTGAGCGGGTCGAGCGGCGCGGCCGCGCAGGCGAGGGCGACGCCGTTATCGTTCGGCGCGTAGCGCTCGACATTTGCCGCGAAGTCGAGGGCGGCGAGCGTGGCTTGCGCCGTGTTCTCCGCGCTATCGACGAAGCGCAGCGGCACGCCGAGTTCCGTTGCGGCCTGCGCGAGCGATGCATCGCGCGTGTGCGCAGCAGGGGCGACGAGCGCCGCGAGCGCGAGCGGCGCGAGGCCGTGCGCATCGAGTGCGCGACGCACATCTTCAGCAAGCGCTGCGCGTGGCGCGCCCACGGCCGCGACGATGCTGCGCGGATGAATCACGAGATCGTCGGGACTGCCGTCCCAGGCGTTCGCGCTCACGCGGATGGCATGGCGCGCCGCGACGTCACGCGGCAGATCGACGTTTTCCAGCCACGGTGCCTGGCCGTCCACGCGTGTCGTTGCGCCCGCAAGCAGATCGGAGACGAAGCGCTTGCCTTGCGCGAGACTCGCGAGCGTATAGCCCGCGGGCGGATTGAGCAGGCAGGTGCCGAAGCGCAATTCGCCGCTCGTGGTGATGGCGGGCGCAACCGCGAGCGCCGCGCCGATTTCGCGCGCCATGACGTTCACGCCGGTGAGTCCGCCGAGCAGCGGCACGACGGCGCTGCCGTCCTCGGCGAGCGCGAGCACCGGCGGCTCCGCGCCCTTGTTGGCAAGGAGCGGTGCGAGGCAGCGGATCACGATGCCCGCCGCGCACAGCGCGACGATGGGCAGGCCGCGCGTATAGCATTCGCGCAAATGCGCGCCAAGCTCGCTGAACGCGACATCGCCTGCCACGCGGCCCTGCAGTGCATGGACCTGCGCGCCGGGGTAGAGCGCCTGCACGCGCCGCGCCGTGGCGAGCGCGCCGGGCCCGAGAATGACGATCGCGGGCGGCGTCACGACTGCCATTTCGCCCCCGGCACGACGAGCAGCGAAAAGTAGGGCGAAGCCATCGGATCGACGTCGTCGAGCGGGACGATGCGCTGGTTCGCCATGGTTGCGCGCTCGACATACAGCGCGCGATGCGCGAGGCCCAGTTCGCCCAGCACGCGGCGCACCTTGTCGAAGTTGCGGCCCAGTTTCATGATCACGGCGGCGTCCGCGTCGGCCAGGCGCCGGCGCAATTCGTCCTCGGGCAGCACGCCCGAGAGTACGGCGAGGCTCTGGTTGCGGTAGACGAGCGGCACGCCCAGCACCGCCGCGCCGCCCAGCATCGAGCACACGCCCGGCACGACTTCGGCCTCGTAGTGCGCGGCGAGGCGGTCGTGCAGATACATGTACGAGCCATAGAAGAACGGATCGCCTTCGCAGATCACGGCCACGTCGCGTCCGGCGTCGAGATGGCGCGCAAGCATTTGCGCCGCGCCGTCGTAGAAGTCGGCGATGATCGCTTCGTACGAGAGCGGCGGTTCGAGCGCTTCGGTCGTCACGGGGTACACGAGCGGCAGGCGTTCCTGCTCCGCTTCGAGATGGGCCTCGACGATGCCGAACGCATTGCCTTTCTTGCCCTTCGCGACGAAATACGCGACCACGGGAGCGGCCTTGAGCAGGCGCAGCGCCTTGAGCGTGAGCAGTTCGGGGTCGCCGGGGCCGACGCCAATGCCGTGCAGACGTCCTTTGCGGATCATTTATTCGGTCTCCGAAGCGAGTGCGTTGACGGCGGCGGCGGCCATCGCGCTGCCGCCGCGGCGGCCGTGCACGACGACGAAGGGCACGCCGTGACTTTCGGCTGCGAGTTGCGCCTTGGACTCGGCCGCGCCGACGAAGCCGACGGGAAAGCCGAGGATGAGCGCGGGGCGTGGGGCGCCCGCGGCAATCATGTCGAGCAGATAAAAGAGCGCGGTGGGCGCATTGCCGATCGCAACGACGCTGCCTGCCAGATGCGGCCGCCACAGTTCGAGCGCGGCTGCCGAGCGCGTGTTGCCGACATCGCGCGCGAGATCCGGGACGGCGGGATCGTCGAGCGTGCAGATCACGGCGTTGTCCGCGGGCAAGCGCGCGCGCGTCACGCCATAAGCGACCATTTTCGCGTCGCAGAGAATCGGCGCGCCGCCCGCGAGCGCGTTGCGGCCCGCCGTGCCCGCGCCTGCGGAAAACGCGAGGTCGGCGGCGACGTCGACCATGCCGCATGCGTGGATCACACGCACGGCTAGTTTTTCGAGGTCGGCGGGAATGCGCGAGAGGTCGGCTTCGGCGCGGATCGTCGCGAACGACTCGCGATAGATCGCCTGGCCGTCGCGAATGTAATCAGACATCTTGGGTACTCCGGGGCCGCTGCGCGAGGGCTAGCGCGGCGGCTTCGATCGTCAGGTTGCGCGCGACGAGCCGGCCGAAGCCGCTTTGCGTCTCGTCGCGCTGGTACAGGTCGTAGTGGTCGGGGGCGCTGGCGAGCAACGTGAACGGCGCGCAATGCGCGGCCGCGCAGGAGCGCTCGCAGCCGCTCAGGTGGGCTTCGGCGCCGGGCGGCAGCAGGGCGGCGAGGCGCTGGGCGTCGGCTTTCGTGTCCGCGCGGCTTTTTGCGCATCCCGTCGAGCCGGTGCACGCGATCAGGCGCGCGAGCGGGTTGGCGCGCGAGACGATGAGACCGAGCGCGTGCAGGCGTTCGAGCGCAGCGGGCACGGCGTGCGCGGGCACGTTCGGCAGCAGCACGCCTTGCCATGGCGTCACGCGCAGCGTCGCATCGCCCGAGTCTTCCGCGAGCGCGGCGAGTGCGTGCAGCGTTGGCGCGTCGATACGGCCGAGCGCGGGCTGCGTGCCCACGTAGCCGCGGCCGTCGGCGTGCAGCGCGTGCGCGCCGAGGCGCAGGTCGGCGGGACTCGCCGCGCGGCGCCACGCGTGCAGCGTGGCGTCGTCACGCATCAGCGTGCATTCGCCATGCTGTTGCGCGCGCTGAAGCAGCGCGTCGAGCGAGTGAGCGGCCAGCACGTCGCGCATGCGTGTGGCGTCCGCGCCCGCGAGATCGAGGAACGCATGCAGCAGCGCGCGCATCGATGGGCAAACGTCTTCGGCGCCAAGCGTGCCGACTGGCTGCGCCGTGGGGCAACCCGCGAGGCCCAGCGCGAAGCGCACCGTTGCGCCATGCGGCAGCGCGGCGAGCCAGATGTCGTGCGGATGCTCGAGCATCGCCACACGCTCGCCGCCGTCCAGTTGCAGCGCGAACTTGGGCGAGAGCGCGGCGAAGCGTGGCTCGCGCCGCATCATGTCGATGAGCGCGGCGGCGAGTTCCGTCGTGTCGCACAACGCGTCAGGATCGAGGCCCGCGAGCGGGCTCAGCATCACGTTGCGCAATTCGTCGGCGGCGCAAGCACGCTCGATCGGGCTCGCGGCGTCGATGCCGGTAGGGCCGAGGCCTGCGTCGATCAGCGCGGCGCTCAATGCCGCTTCCTCGCCGGCGCGCACGCCGCGAATCTGCACGTTCGCGCGATTGGTCAGTTCGAGTACGCCGTTCGCGTGTGTCGACGCTGCGTCGGCGAGGGCCCGCGCACGCGCGGCGCTCAGCACGCCGCCAGGCAGACGGATGCGGCACAGGCCGCCGTCGCGCGCCGCGACCACGCGCACGAGCCCCGGGCACGCCGAGGGGCGGAGCACGGCTAATGCGGCAATGGGCGAGACGGGCTTCGTTGCGTGTTTCAAGGCATTATCGGGTAAGCATCACGCTGGAGCGGCGCGTTGCCCGCACGGCAGGCGGGAAACGGCAGCGATATCGGTACACCCCGCCCGATATGGGTTCGCGCGAACAGTCGGCCGGCAGGTCTCCTGGCTCGCAGGTCGTGAACCGCATCGGCCTTCCCGGTAAAACCAGTGGCTCGGGTGGATGCGGTCTCGCTGCTCACAGTCGCGGGGGCGGCCACAGCTTGCTGTGTTCCCTGATTGCGATCCGGAGTTAGCGCTTCAGCGCTTACTCCGGTCCCATGCAAAGCTGCGATCCGGAGTTAGCGCTTCAGCGCTGACTCTGGTCTCACGCAAAGTTGCCTTAACGGCGCCGGCGGACACGGTATTATGCCCGTTTTCGCGCGTGCTCCGCCCCACGATCGGGCTGCGGGCCCGTGGCGGCATAGAGAAACAGGCAACGGCGGGAGAGCGAATGCAGGGCAAGCAGGCATGGCTGACGGTGGTGGGCATCGGCGACGACGGCTACGCGGGGCTCGGGCGCGACGCGCGGCGCGCGCTGTTCGACGCGGCCATCGTGACGGGTGGCGAGCGCCATCTGGCGATGCTGCCCTCGCGCGTGCGTGCACGGCGCGAAGCGTGGCCCCAGCCGTTCAGCGTGGAGGCGCTGCTTGCGTACCGCGAGGCGAATGCGTCCGTCTGCGTGCTCGCGAGCGGCGACCCCATGCTGTTCGGCGTAGGCGCGACGCTCGCGCGCCGCGTGGCGCCAGGTGAAATGCGCGTGCTGCCCGCGCCGTCGTCGCTCTCGCTCGCGGCGGCGCGCATGGGGTGGGCGTTGCAGGATACGGCGATGGTCTCGCTCGTCGGCCGTCCGCTCGATGCGCTGCGCCGCCATCTCTACGCGCGCTCGCGCGTGCTCGCGTTGAGCGCGGACGGCCGCACACCCGCGGCGCTCGCCGCGCTGCTCGCCGAAGCGGGCTTCGGCGCCACGCGTCTTGCGGTGTTCGAGCATCTCGGGGGCCCGCTCGAACGCCGCATCGAAGGCCGCGCCGACGCGTGGCACGTCGAACAAGCCGCGGCGCTCAATCTGGTCGCGTTCGAATGCGAAAGCGATAGTGCGCAGACGCCCGCGCGCGGCTGGACGCTCACGCCCGGCCTTCCCGACGACGCCTTTCGCCACGACGGTCAGATCACGAAGCGCGACGTGCGCGCGCTCACGCTCGCGCGTCTCGCGCCGACGCCCGGCGCGCTGCTGTGGGACGTGGGCGCGGGCAGCGGCTCGATCGGCATCGAGTGGATGCGCTCGCACGCCGCCTGCCGCGCGATCGCGATCGAGGCGCACGCCGAGCGTCAACGCTTCATCGAGCACAATCGCGCGGCGTTGGGCGTGCCGGGTTTGCAACTCGTCGCGGGCCGCGCGCCCGAAGCGCTCGCAGGACTCGCCGCGCCCGACGCGGTCTTCATCGGCGGCGGCGTGACCGTACCCGGCGTGCTGGACGCGTGCTGGGCGGCGCTCGCGAGCGGCGGCCGACTCGTCGCGAACGCGGTGACGTTGCAGAGCGAAGCGGCACTCGTGGCATGGCGCGCGCAGCACGGCGGCACGCTCACGCGCATCGGCATCGGCGAGGCGCAACCGCTGGGCGGCTTCGACACCTGGCGTCAGGCCTTGCCCGTCACGCTTTACGAGGCCGTCAAGCCATGACGGCGCGCATCCTGCTGCTCGGCGGCACCGGCGATGCGCTGGCGATCGCGCGCACGCTCGGCCCGCAGCACGTGTACTCGCTCGCGGGCCTTGGCCGCGTGCCCGCCGATCTCGCCTGCGCGGTGCGAGTGGGCGGCTTTGGCGGGGCAGAAGGGCTCGCGCGCTTTCTCGCCCACGAAAACATCGCACTCGTCTTCGACGCCACGCATCCCTATGCCGCGCAGATCAGCGCCAACGCGGCGCGCGCATGCGTGGCGGCAGACGTGCCGTACTGGGCGCTGCGGCGTGCGCCGTGGCAGCCGCAGCCCGGCGACGACTGGCGCATGGTGAGCGGCTGGGCCGGGGTAGTCGAGGCGATTGCGCCGTTCGCGCGCCCGCTCTTCACGCTCGGGCGCGAGCCGCTCGCGCATCTGGACGAAGTGCCGCCGCAGCAGCACTGGACGATCCGTTGCCTCGAAGCGCATCCCGGCCACGCCCGCGCACACATCATCGATGCGCGCGGGCCGTTCACCGCCGACGGCGAGCGCGCGCTCTTTACCGAGGCGCGCATCGACGTCGTGGTCAGCAAGAACAGCGGCGGCGCCGCGACCGAAGCGAAGCTCGCCGTCGCGCGCGAACTGGGCTTGCCCGTGGTGATGATGCAGCGCCCGCCGCTGCCCGACGCGCAACGTGAATTCACGTCGGCGCAAGCGGCAATCGACGCGCTCGCGAACCCTGTTTAGCGGAGTTTTCACGCATGACCGTTTTCTTCATCGGCGCGGGGCCGGGCGATCCTGAACTGATCACCGTGAAGGGCCAGCGCCTCGTGCGCAGCTGCCCCGTCATTCTCTACGCGGGCTCGCTCGTGCCGCCCGCCGTGCTGGAAGGCCACCGCGCGCATAAGGTGGTGGACACGGCGCCGCTCACGCTCGACGAGATCGTCGCGCTGCTCGAAAACGCGCATGCCCAGGGCTTCGACGTGGCGCGCGTGCATTCGGGCGACCCGTCGCTCTATGGCGCGATCGGCGAGCAGATCCGGCGCTTGCGCATGCTCGGTATTCCTTATGAAGTCGTGCCCGGCGTGACCGCGGCCGCTGCGTGCGCGGCGGCGCTCGGCAGCGAACTCACGCTGCCGGGCATTTCGCAGACGCTCATCCTGACGCGCTACGCCACGAAAACGTCGATGCCCGAAGGCGAGCAGCTAGGCGACCTCGCGCGGCACAAGGCGACGCTCGCGATTCACCTGGGCGTGCGCCATATCGCGCGCATCGTCGAGGAATTGCGGCCGCATTACGGCGAAGATTGCCCGGTCGCGGTGATCTATCGCGCGAGCTGGCCCGACGAGGAACGCGTAACGGGCACGCTCGCGGATATCGCGCAGAAGGTGCTGGCGACGGATATCGAGCGTACGGCGCTCATTCTCGTGGGGCGCGTGCTCGCGGCGGAGGGATTTGCGGATTCGACGCTTTACGGGACGCAGAAGCGCCAGGACTAAGAAAGCGCGCGCAAGTGCGCCCGCAGCTTGTCCACCTCGCCCTCGGCGAACTCCTTTTCGATTTCCTCATGCGTTTGCTGCCATAGCGGAAATGCCGCGTTGAGCAGCCGATGCCCCTCGTCCGTGAGGCTCAGCAAGCGGCTGCGCTTGTCTTCCGGGTCCTGCTCGATCACGACGAGACCGCGCCGCTCCAGTGGCTTGAGCGCGGCCGTGAGCGTGGTGCGGTCCATGGCCAGCAGCGACGCCACGTCTTTCATGCCGGGCGGATGCGGCCGGTTCAGCGACATCAGCAGCGAAAACTGCCCGTTCGTGAGATCGAGCGGCCGCAGCACGTCGTCGAAAATGCGCGCGAGATTGCGTGCCGCCCGCTGCATATGCAGACACAGGCAGCAATCGCGCACCAATAGCGTGGTTTCGAAGGGAAGTTTCTTTGCGCGTGCCATGTTGCAATTATGTTGATATCAACCTATGCTGTCAAGGCCGGATGGGCGACATGCCGTTGCTCCCGTTTTCAGACCAGCAACCAGACCAGCAGTTGGAGGACACATGAGCGATCAGAAACTGTTTCTCGCTGTTTTTCTCGGTACCAAAGACAACGCGCGCATGAAGGGTTGGGCGGCGCTTTCCGAAGCGGATCGACATGCAAAGGAAAAGGAGGGCATAGCGGCCTGGCACGCGTGGGTCGAAAAGCACAAGGCGTCGATCGTCGATATGGGCGGCCCGCTCGGCAAGACCAAGTCGATTGGCGAGGATGGCATCGCGGATACGTCCAATGCGCTAACGGGCTATACCGTGCTGCGTGCCGCATCGCACGAAGAGGCCGCGAAGCTGTTCGAAGGGCACCCGCATTTTTCGATTTTTCCGGGCGAGGGCGTCGAAGTGATGCCGGTTTTGCCGATTCCCGGTGTCTGAACGGAGGCGCGCCATGAAACTCTACGGCTTTGCCGGCACCCGTTCGCAACGCGCGCTATGGGGCCTCAAGGAAGTCGACGCCGATTTCGAATTCATCTCGGTCAATCTGCTCGAAGGCGAGCACAAGCGGCCCGAATACCTGCGCATCAATCCCGCGGGCAAGGTGCCCGTGCTGATCGACGGCGACCGCGTGATTCCCGAATCGGCTGCCATCGTGCTGTATCTCGCGGATAAATATCCGGAGAAGGCGCTGTTGCCCGCCGATCTCGACGAGCGGGCGCAGGCGTATCGCTGGACCCTGTTCGCGGTCACCGAGCTGGAGCAGCCGCTCTGGAGAATCACGCGGCATTCGTTCCTGTATCCGCCGGAAAAGCGCAGCCCCGCCGAAATCGAACTCGCGCGGGAGGACTTCAGGACCATGGCCGCGGTGCTCGAGAAGCATCTCGAAGGACGCGAGTTCATCGTCGGCAACCAGCTTTCCGTCGCCGACTGCGTGACGGTGTATCTGATGGACTGGGCCAACGAAGTGCAACTGCTCGACGGCTTCCCGCGTTTGCAGGCGTATCTCGAACGCCTCTACGCGCGCCCCGAGGCGCCGCAGCGCATCGCCGAAGCGCGCAAGGCGGCATAAATGAAAAACGGCCCAACCGGATCACGCCGATTGGGCCGCCTCGCTACCGCGTTACGCCATCTCAATGCGCCCGCGCATGCTCATGATCCACATGCGTGCGCGGCTGCGTCACCGTGCTCACCACCACGAGCACGATCACGTTCACGAACAGCGCAAGGAAGCCGATGTTGACGTCCTTGAGCGCGTCCGGCGCGAACGGAATCAGCTGAGCCACGCTCACATGCGTGAGCGTCGTGGCGATCACCACGAGCACGCCCGCCACGATGCCGCAGAACGCGCCTTGCTTCGTCACGCGATTGTGCGCAAAGAGGCTGCACACCAGCGCCGGGAACAGCTGCGTGACGAAGTTGTAGCCCATCAGCAGCAGCGCGACGATGGTGTCGCCGCCCTTGAGCGTAAAGCCGACCGCCACGAGCGCGATTACCGGCACGAAAATGCGCGCGAGCTTCGCGACTTGCGCGTCGTTCGCGCTCTTCGAGAGTGCGCCGCGATAGACGTCGTTGGCGAGCAGCGTCGAAGCCGTGGTGAGGATCATCGAGCCCGGCACGAGTGCGGTGAGCACGCCCGCCGCGCCGATGACGCCCACGAACCACGGATCGAACGTCTGCAGCGCGAGACGGAACAGCGAGAGGTCGATGTCGGAGCCCTTGAGGCCCGGCACCTTGAGCACGGCCGCGAAGCCGCAGAAGAACACGAACAGCAAAATGAGCTGATAGAGCGGCAGGATCATCGCGTTGCGGCGGAAGATGCGCTCGTTCTTCGCGGTGTAGACCGACATGAACGTGTGCGGCCACATGAAGAAGCCCAGCGCCGTGAGCAGCACGGTGGACTGGAACCACGTCACGCTCTGGCCTCGCGCCGGGAACGTGAGGAAGCCGGGCTTGGCGGCGTCGATGGCGCGGAACATCTCGCTCAGGCTGCCATAGTGGTGGATCGGCAGGTAAATGCCGAGGAACACGGCAATGGCGAGAATCATCGTGTCCTTCACGACCGAGTTCCACGCGCAGCCGCGCACGCCCGAAACGATCACGTAAGCCGTGACCACGGCCGCGCCGATCCAGATCGCTGCCGTGGAGGAGATCGCGCCATAGGAGGCCGTCGTCACGATGATGCCGAGGCCCTTGAGCTGCAGGACGAGATACGGCACGAGCGCGAGCACGCCCACGCACGCCACCAGCACGCCCAGCGCGGGGCTCTGGTACTTGCGCGCGAAGAAGTGCGGCTGCGAGACGAGCCGGTGCTGCTTGGCGAAGCGCCATACGGGCGGCAGCATCCAGTACGAGAGAATGTATGCAAGCGTGCCGTAAGCCAGAATGTAGTAGACGGGCGCGCCCTTGCCATAGGCGAAGCCGCTGCCGCCGAGGAACGTGAAGGTGGTGTAGATCTCGCCCGCCATCAGCAGGAACACGAACGCGGTGCCGAAGCTGCGGCCGCCCACGGCCCACTGCTCGAGGTTCATGTCGTGCCCGCGGCGGGCGCGCATGCCGAGGTAGAGCGCGACGAAGGTCATCGCCGCGATGATGATGAGGGCGCTCATGATCGCACCTCCGCATCCGCGTCGCCCGAAAGCCGGTTGACCGGGTCGAGCCGGTAGACGATCCCCATGATCACCGCGGCCAGCACGACCCACATGACGATCCACGCGAGCACGAGCGGCATGCCGAGCACGAGCGGCTCGGTGCGATTGACAAACGGCACCCCTAACAGGATGCCGATAAAGGGCAAGGCAGCGAGCAACCGCAGTGACATGGCAACTCCTCTTTCATATAAGAAGAAAAGAAACGTCGCGTCGGGGTGCGAGGCCACCCACTCTATGCTTGTGAACGCGCCCCGTAAAGCTGCCAAAAATACTGAAGGGCTTGCCGTAAAGTTTGGTGCAACGCGCCATTTTCCGGGGCATCGAGCGACACCGATCCGGCACGCCTGACGCCGATCCGGCTACACTTCTCGCAGCCCGGCGCGCTTTTTGCGCATGCCCTTAACGGATCGACTCCATGATCGAGAGCCTGATTTCAGACATCCTGTTCGGTTTCACCGGACTCATCAGCATCATCAATCCCTTGAGCGGTGCTTTTGTTTTTCTCGATCGCACCACGACGCTTACCGACGAAGAGCGGCGCCTGCTCGCCAAACGCGTGGCGATCAACGCGTTCTTCGTACTGGTCGGGGCTTTTTTCGTCGGCACGCCCATCCTGCATTTCTTCGGTATTTCAATGGAAGCGCTGCGTATCGGCGGCGGCCTCGCCGTAGCCGTGGCCGGCTGGCAAATGCTCAACGCGCCCGAGCCGGAGCCGCCCGCGGTCGATCATCCGGTCAAGCCCGTGAGCGCGAGTTCGGCTTCCGGCAAGGCCTTTTTTCCGCTGACCATTCCGCTCACCACCGGCCCGGGCTCCATCGCCACGGCCATTGCGCTGAATGCCAACCGCACGCACAAGCTTTCGGCGTGGCTGCTCTCGAGCTTCGCGTCGCTCGTGATCTCCGCGCTTGTCATGCTCGTGATCTATTACGTGTACAGCCGCGCTGCGCGGCTTTCGCAGTACCTGGGTGTGGAAGGCACGCGCGTGGCCATGCGCGTGTCGTCGTTTCTGCTCCTGTGCATCGGGGTGCAGATCATACTGACTGGCCTGACCGGCTTTCTCACGCCGATCGCCGACCTGCGCGCCGCGAAGTAGCGGCGCTGTCAATCGGGCCGGCGTACACAAGCGTTCTCACGCGAAGGAGACCATCATGTGCCGCTGGCTTGCGTATAGCGGGAACCCCGTGCAACTCGAAACCGTGCTATTTCACGCACGGCATTCGCTGATCGATCAAAGCCTGCATTCCACCAAAGGCGCGACCACCACGAATGGCGACGGCTTCGGCATGGGCTGGTATCAGGACCCGCACGACATTCCCTATCGTTACCGCAGCGTGCATCCCGCCTGGAACGACCGCAACCTGCGCGAGCTGGCGCGCGCGGTGCGTGCGCCGATGTTCGTCGCGCACATACGCGCGGCCACGCATACGCCGGTGCAGGAAACGAACTGCCATCCGTTTCGCCACCGGCGCTGGATCTTCGCGCACAACGGCTTGATTCGCAGCTATCCGCTGATGCGGCGCGATCTGTTGGTCGCGATCGATCCGGGGCGTTTCAATGCGCTTGAAGGGTCGACCGATTCGGAAACGATGTTCTATCTCGCGATGACATTCGGCCTTGAAGTCGATCCTGTTCTTGCGCTGGAACGCATGGCGGGTTTTGTCGAGGCAACCGCGCAAAAGCATGGCGTCGAGCCGGCGCTCAACATGACGGTTTGCGCATGCGACGGCGAGCAGATCGTCGCCGTGCGCTATTCGAGCGAACGCAATTCCCGCTCGCTTTTTCACACCACGGCGTTCCGGCATCTGCGCGAACTGTATCCCGACGACCCGCGCATCATCGCGGCCGGCGACGACGCGTATCTGCTCGTTTCCGAGCCGCTCGGCGATGCGCCCGATGTATGGGCCGAAGTGCCGGAATCGACGGCTATTGTCGTGCGCGGGCCCGAGGTCGAATACCGGCCGTTCGCACCTGTCTCACCTTAAGGCACCGTAACTTAAGGGCGCGACAAGTCGACCTCACGCGCTGCGGCGCCTTTGTCTTGCCGCCGCGAGCGCGAGCACCTCGTCGAACAGCGTGACGTCCACGGGCTTCACGAGGTGCATCTCGAAGCCCGCCTCGTGCGTGAGTTCGATGTCGGCGGCCTGGCCGAAGCCCGTCATCGCGGCGAACAGCGTGTGCTTGAGCGGCGGCAGCGCGCGCAGGGTACGCAGCGTCGCATAGCCGTCGATCTCGGGCATGGCGATGTCGATGAGCGCGGCATCCGGCGTGAAGCCGTCCACTTCCTCGCACGCGTGGGCGGCGCTGTAGGCCACGCGCACGTCGTGCCCTTTGAGTTCGAGCAGCATGGCGAGGCTGTCGGCCGAGTCGCGGTTGTCGTCGACCACGAGCACGCGCAGCGGCGGCACGCCGGCTTCTGCCAACGCGGCAAGCTCGGCGGTATCCGGCGTGAGCGGCGCCGGCTGCACCGCATGCGCGCTCTCGCGCGCGAACGGCAGGCGGATCGTGAACGTGCTGCCTTTGCCGGGCCCGTCGCTCCTCGCGGAGATCGTGCCGCCATGCAGCTCGACGAGCGAGCGGCACAGCATGAGGCCGATACCGAGCCCGTTTTCCGTGGGCCCCGGCACCGAGCGGTCCTGGCTGAAGAGGCCGAAGATCGACTCGTACGTGCCGGGCCGCAGGCCACGGCCTTCGTCGTGCACCTGGATCTGCACGGCGCGCGCGGCGGAACGTACGTCCACGACGATGCGGCTGCCGTCGGGCGAGAACTTCGAGGCGTTGTGCAACAGGTTCTGCAGCACCTGCACGAGGCGCGTGTGATCGCCCGTCATGGTGAGCGTCGCGTCGGGCATCTGCACGTCCACGTGCTGGCCGCGTGCCGAGGTGAACGGCTGCGCCGCGTCGATGGCGTGCGCGACCACCTCGCGCAGGTCGAGCGGCGCCTCGCGCAACTCGATCTTGCCCGAGGTGATGCGCCCGACGTCGAGCAGGTCGTCCACGAGCCGCGTGAGGTGGACGATCTGGCGGTCGATCATTTCGCGGGCGCGCTCGATCTCGGGGCTCGGCGCATCCATGAGGCGCATCGTGGCCACGGCGTTGCGCACCGGCGCGAGCGGGTTGCGCAGTTCATGCGCGAGCAAGGCGAGGAACTGCTTCATCTGCTCGCTCGAATGCTCGAGTTCGTCGGTGCGGCGGCTTTCGGTCATGTCGCGCGTGACCTTCGCGAAACCCGTGAGGCGGCCGTGGCCGTCATGCACCGCGGTGAGCGTGACGTTGGCCCAGAACATCGAGCCGTCCTTGCGCACGCGCCAGCCCTCGGTCACGACCCGGCCCAACTCCTTCGCGCGGCGCAACTCGCGCTCGGGCTGACCGGCGGCGACCTCGTCGGGCGGATAGAACACGGAAAAATGCTGGCCGACGATCTCGGCCGGGCGGTAGCCCTTCAGGTTGGTCGCGCCGGTGTTCCAGCTCACCACGTGGCCCTGCGGATCGAGCATGAAGATCGCGTAGTCGCTCACGCTTTCCACGAGCAGGCGAAAGCGCTCTTCGGAAAGGCGCAGTGCCTCGACCTGGCGGCGCTCGGCGGTGAGGTCGCGCGTGACCTTGGCGAAGCCGGAGAGCGAGCCGTCGCGCTCGCGCAGCGCGGTGATGACGACGTTGGCCCAGAACATCGAGCCGTCCTTGCGCACGCGCCAGCCTTCGTCGTTGAAGCGCCCGTGCAGCGCGGCCTGCTCCAGCTCGTGATCGGGCCAGCGGCGCGCGTTGGCTTCGTCGGTGTAGAAACGCGAGAAGTGCTGGCCGATGATCTCGTGCGCTTCATAGCCCTTGATGCGGGCCGCGCCGCGATTCCAGCTCGCGATGTAGCCGCGCGTGTCGAGCAGGAAGATCGCGTAGTCCTCGATCGGCTCCACGAGCGCCTCGAAGCGGCGTTCGTGGTGGCTTTCGGTGGCGGTGTTGTGCGGGGCGATGCCGGGGTCGGGCGTCGTCATGGTCCTCGGGTCTGTCATAGGGCCTGTTCACAAGTTTGACAGGCTCTGGCCTCTTGAATGGACGTCCCGCGCGCAGCGGGCGCCGCAGCTTACCACGCGCGCTGCCCCGAGCGGTCGTACTTTTCGGCCATTGCCGGAATGCCTGCGCGCACGTGGCGTTCCGCGCGGCGTACCTGGCGGGTGAGCAGCACGACGTGGGGCGGCACCACGCGGCGCGCGCGCAAGGTCCAGAACGCGCCGCGCAGCAGCGCCACGCCCGCGGGCCCGAGCGAGCGCTGGCGGGCGAACACGGCGAGCGCACGGCCGGTCGCCGCGATCGCATCGCGCGCGGGCAGGCGCATCCATGCCACCCAGGCGGTGTTGCGCGCGAGCGCGCATTGCTGCGCGCGCGTGAACCAGCGGTAAAGCGGCTCGCGATGCGCGAGCGCCTGCTCGCAATAAACGATCTGGTGGCCGGCCGACAGCATGTCGAGCGCGGCCAGCTCCTCGGCGCCGCCGTGCGAAAGCCGCTCCTCGTAGCCGCCGAGCGCGCGGAACACGGCCGCGCGGAAAATGCACGCGCCGGCCATGAAGTTCGCGAGCCCCGGCCCGGCCTCGCCTTCCGCGCCCGGCGACGTGGCGGCGAGCATCAGGCACGCGGGGTGAATTTCGCGCTCGTCGCCGCTCACCACGCGCGCGTTGAGCACGGCCACCTGCGCGTGGGCGTCGAGCAGCTGCGCCGCGCGTGCGAGCGCGCCGGGTGCGAACCAGGTGCTATCGTCGCAGCACGCGACATAGTCGGTGCGCGCGAGCAGCACGGCGCGATTGAAACCGGCCATGCCGTGGTCGCCCAGCGACTGGACGATGCGCACTTGCGGAAAGAGCGACGCCAGCAGGGAGACGGTGGAATCGGTGGAGCCGTTGTCGGCCACGATGACGTCGGGGTGTTCGGGAAGGGCGGTGAGGCGCGCGACGGTATCGATGATTTGACGCACGTGATTGCGCGTGAGGACGACCACCGTCACGCGTGGCGCGCTGGGAGTTCCGGGGGCAGGGGCGGAGTCGTTCATCGCAGCAGGCGGCGGGAGCCGGCCGGTGAGTTGTCGAATTGACCTATGTCAGCATACGCCGATGGCGCGCGACATGCAGTACATGGCGTGCGCCAGTGGCGGGGCGGCGCAGCGGCGGTGCTGCACTGCACAGCCGGGAACTGCGCAATTTTCGCGCCGCGTGCGGCGGCGCGCGCGATCAACCCGATTCGCGGCTCGATCAGCCGCTCAATCGCGCGCGCAGACTTCGTCGAGGTGGCCGAGCAGGTCGGCCGGATCTTCGTACACGCGCAGCGCGCCTGCGCGCTCCAGTTCCTCGGTACCGTAGCCGCCCGACTGCAGGCCGATGCCGAGCGCGCGGCAGCGCTGGGCCGCGAGCATGTCCCAGACGCTGTCGCCCACCACGAGGCAGCGCTCGATCGGCACGTTCAGCCGCAGCGCCGCGGCGATAAAAAGATCCGGGTCGGGCTTGGCGTGGCGCACTTCGTCGCGCGTGACCACGGTCGTGACGGACGGGTCCACGCCGAGCGCCTGCAGGTTCACGGACGCCGTGGCGAGCCGCCCGCTCGTGGCGATCGCCCAGGGCACCTGTGCGGCGCTGAGCGCGTCGAGCAGCGCGCGAGCGCCGGGCAGCGGACGCACCTTGTCGGCGTGGCGGCGGTAGGCGTCGGCGTGTAGTTTTTGCAAGCGCGCGATGCGCTCGGGCGCGATCGACTCGTGGGCCTCGTGGGTCTCGCGCAGCAGCTGGTTCATGAAGAGCCCGCCGCTCATGCCGATGCGCCGGTGAATGCGCCACACCGAGAGCTCGATGCCGTCCGCGTCGAGCGCTTCCTTCCATGCGAGCACATGCTGATACACGCTGTCGACGAGCGTGCCGTCGAGGTCGAACAAAAACGCCGTTTCGTTGCGCATGGGTGGCTCCTGTTGCTACACGACGATTACGCGGTGGTGGCGCAAAAAGTGTACGCCGCGCGGCGGCGGCGTGCGCCGCGGAGGGCGCGCGGCGTCGCCTCAGGGCGCGCTGGCCGCAGCCGCGCCGGACGCCGCCGGCGCGCCTTGCGCGGCGCCCGTCTGCGGATACATCTGCAGCAGCACGCGCAGGACGCCGTTGGTCCATCCAAAGCCGTCCTGCAGCGGATATTCGCCGCCGCCCGCCGACGAGGCCTTGGTGGCCGACGCGCTCACGTCGTACTTCTCGACGAGCTTGCTCGCTCATTCTCGATGTCTATACTCTAGTAACGAACCGCCTTATTTGGGCAGGATGACCATGTTAGTCAAAGCGCGAAAGCAACCCCGCAACCACAACACAATTGAGCTAGCGCCGCAGCCGCCGAGGGTTTACAGCTACCTCCGGTTTAGCTCCCCCCAACAGGCGAAAGGCAACTCAATTGCACGACAGTCGGAGTACGCAAGGGAATGGGCGGCCAAACGCGGCTTCGAACTTGACGAATCCCTTACGATGCGCGACGAGGGTTTGTCGGCATTCAAGGGCACCCACATCAAGCGCGGCGCGCTCGGCGTATTTCTCGAAGCAGTCGAACAGGGGCTGGTCCCTCAAGGCTCGGTGCTCATCGTCGAGTCGCTTGACCGACTCTCACGCGCCGAGCCGATCATCGCGCAGAACCTGCTAACCAGTATCGTCATGTCGGGCATCACTATTGTCACGACTGGCGACACCCCGACTGAGTACAACCGCGACACGGTAAAACAGAACCCCGGCATTCTTTTCATGGCGCTCGGTACGGCAATGCGTGCACACGAGGAAAGTAGCACCAAGAGCGACCGCGTGCGGAAGTCGTACAGGTCGAAGTGTGAGCGCTGGATCAAAGGCGAGTATCGCGGCCTGGTCGGCTCACCCCGACGAATCGACGCGCAGGGCAAAGTAGTCAAAGGCACCGATCCCATCTGGGTTCTATACAGCGAAGAAACAAAGCGCCTTGAACTTGTGAAGGAAAAAGCAGAAACGATGCTGAGAGTCATCGAACTCTATAAGGCTGGTTTCGGCTCCGTCGAGATCACGAGACGGCTTAACGCCGAAGGCATGTCTATCAGTGACAACCGCCCGACCATCAGAATCCATAAGCTCATTACCTACCCGGCGCTGAAGGGCGACAAGGTGGTGGTCGCTGACGGCAAGGAATATACGCTCAAGGGATACTATCCGCCGCTGATGGACGAGCCCGAGTTTGAAGCGCTCCAGCTACTCGTCGGCAAGCGGGTCCGCAAAGGCAAAGGAGAAGTACCTGCGGTGCTCACGGGTCTGAAGTTATGCCGTTGTGGGTACTGCGGCGAATTCATGTCCGGTCAGACACTAACGACAACGATGGCAGACGGCACCAAGCACAGGAATTTTCGCCGTCTGCGTTGCGGTTCGTATTCGCTTCGGGCACAAGAGTGTCGCGGCGGAGCCAGTTGTACGGCCGTTCCGATTGAACTGGCGGTTATGAGGTTTTGTGCAAACCAGATGAACCTTGATCATCTTTTCAGCGGTAACGACAAGTCGAACCCGCTCATGAGGCAACTCTCCGCGAAACGGGCGGCGCTGGCCAAGACAGAACTGAAACTCCAAGGCATCAAGGACGAGATGCTTAACGGGGATGGTATGCCTTCCATGTTCCGCGAAGTCGTACGCGAACTGGAAGCGAACCGGCGCACGCTTACGCAGGCGATTACGAAACTGGAGCGGGAGCTATCCATCAGTTCAACGTCGCGGCCAGCACCCGCAGAGGAATGGACCCAACTTATTTCTGGCGTACAGGTTCTTGACTACGATGCCAGGATGAACGCACGTCGGCTGGTCCGGGAGACTTTCGAGCGTATTGACGTTTTCGCAAAGGGCCTTGAGTGCGACGGCAAAAATATGCATGTGCGCGTGACATCGAAACGAGGCGTCGTGATGGGATTCGATCTCGACCGGCGAACTGGCGAACTGATCGAAGCAACGAAGGTGCCGAGCAGTGAGAAAGTGGCAACAGGCAAGCATGCGGAGCGCAAGCCGCGCACAAGGTAAGCACACGCGCTCGATGCAGAAAGGCGACTCTCGACGGGTCGCCTTTTTTTAGTCGTGGTCCTGTAGCAGACCTTCGGGTGTCGAGTAAATGCGGAGCAGACCTTCGCCGACGAGATACTGGCGATATGCGAGCACCGCCAGTTCCCATAGCTCGTGTGCGACCTGTGGGCCCGCGTCGAGCACGTGGCCGTCCTCGTCGAGAATCGCAAGTGTCGCGGGCCTGCCATCGTCGCCCGTGATCGTGAAGCGCTCCCACATCAACGCCGTCACGGTCGAGTGCCTGAGGACCGGCGCATTTTCCGGGTTCGGTGCATCAGCGGTGGTACTCATCGTGATTCTCCTGTTACACCTGCTGCTCGATGCATTCTAGGCTGTCAAGCCGCCACGAGTCGAGCGTAGGCCTGTCCGAAAAGCTCGTGCGTGCAAGCTCGCGGACTGCCGCGACGAATAGCTCCTGCCGCGTCGAGTTACGCGGTGCGTGGATGTCCACAAACCCATCGTAGGTGGCCCACATACCGGGCGCGCTGTGAAGCCACACGCGCCACCGCAGCAGGCGTGGCTCGGGCGGTGCGAAAAAGTCATCGTCGGGGTCATAGTCACCATCAGTCATTCTCGGCCCCGAGCGTCATGCCGATCGCTCCACAGACCGTATTGCCGGCCTCGACCTGCTTCGGCGTGAGCAGCACATTGAATATCTCGGCCTTGTGCAGCCTGCAGAACGTGGCGAGTGCCTGCCGTGCACTCTCGACGTGGCCGGGGTTGAGTGCATCGCATGACGCGAGCAGCAGCAGCGCCACGAAACAATAGCGAAGTTTCATCACTCGTTCCTCCTTCGCGCATAGAGCGGGATGCCGTGTGGCAAACTTCCGCCCTTGACCTCAAACCGGATGACGCGCAGCACGAGCACAGGCACGTTGTCGGGGTTCACTTCCACACGCGCCGACGCGACACCCTGAAGCGGCTCACCATCGACGAGCACAAGCGGTCGCGGCCCCGACAGGTCAAGCTCAGCCACCGGGCCCATCGTTGTCTTGATTGTCGTGCTGCTCATCGCCATCCCTCACAATTGCCATCGCGTCGGCCAGTGCGTCGGCGCATATCTCGCAAGTGCCGTGGACTATCGCTTCGACTTCGCCTGCGAACGTGAAGACATTCAGGTCACTGAATGGCTCACCGCAATTGACACATCGATAGAAACGGCTGCTGCGCTCCATTGCATTGCCTCACCTGTATCGCTCACCGACCTCGACGAGCGCGATGCGGAGCCTTGGACGGCTTACCTGCCCGAACTGCGGCGCGCCGCGCGATGTCGAGCGCGACGGCGACGGCGGCCTTCTGCGGCCGTCCTGCCCGCATCTCCGTCGCGATATTCCGGCTGATGCTGCGCTTCGAATAACCTCGAATCAGTGGCATAGGGTTCCCCTTCAACGTCAGGCACCGAGAACTTCTCGTGCGCCCTGCGACTATGTGAGGACATCGGCAACCTCCTTGAGTGGTTCGGGCATGTCATGCGATGCCTGATTGACTCGCACCTTGTACGCATACACAACCCGCGTTTCGAGCATCATGCTTTCGGCAAGGTCGATGAGCGCTTCGGGCCACTGCAGCGGCTTCACCTCGTCATGAATCTGCAGCAGGCGGATGAGCAGGGCAGCGTGCAGGTACAGGAACTTGCGGAACTGCGTGTAGCAGCGCGAGCTAAACTGCGGCGCGGCGAAAAACCATTCGAGCGCCGTGATGCCTTTGCCTTCCATCGCCGGGTCATACACCGACTCGGGCACTACCGCGCCGACCGCGCACGCGTGGCCGCGCCCATCGCGGTACATGCAATTACGCGTCGGGCCTTTCGTGCTGCGCTCGCCCTGTTCGAGCAGGTGTGCTGCAACGTGATCGAATACGCGCTGCCGCTTCCACGTCACAAGCTCGTCGATGGTCGGATAGGTCACCATGCCGGTTCTCCGAGCGCAATGTCATCGAGCGACCCAAGCCGCGCCGGGTCATACTCGTGCAGGCCCTGATCGACCACTCGCGCATTCAGGCCGTTCTGGTGCGCGATGCCGCGCAGGCGCGCGGGCCACTGCGCGGGCGGGTTCGAGTCGTGCATGTGTTGCAGGTCACTGAGCAGCACCATGTGGCGTATGAGAAACGCCGCGAAGGCGTGGTACTCGTGGCGCGTCGAGTCGAGCATCATCGAGGCAAGGTCACGCACGCTGAAAAATTCGAGCGACCGCGAATACACATCATCGGGCATGAGCCACCCGACCGCGCAGCGCTTGCCGTCAGGCGCGCGGTACATGCATTTTGATGTGCCCGGTGCAATCGCCTGACCGTGCTGCCGCAGCAGGTGCCACGCGGCGATGTCAAATACGTCCTGCCCGTCAAGCTCGGGGAGCATTCTTGTCGTGAGTCTCATGGCCTAGTCCTCATCGTCCTCATCGTCGCGCGCTGCCTGCTTGCGCGCATTCTTCGGGTCGGTGGTCACCGCCTTCGACATGTCAGTGCTTGCAGGTACGTCGTGCTTGAGCAGGCTTGCGAGCTTCGCCGTTTCGTCAGGCGTAGGTAGCACCTGGGCACGCGCGACGCATGAGCAGGTGCCACCTTCCTTCGGCTGCACAACCAGTTGGCCGAACGTCGATTCAACCCATAACAGGTCACCTTTGCCGCGTCCGTTGCCGGTGTGCAGGTGGAAGCCGACCGATGACCACTCGGCTATCCACGGGAACTTGCCTTCCTTGCCTAGCTGCGGATAACGCAGGTGCGTGAGGTGATCGCCATCGGGGCCGAGCAGGTCGGGGTCGCTCGACGCTTCATACAGCGACTCGCGCAGGCCCGCCGCGATATCGTTTAGCCGCGTGTTCGGCAGATCGAAGGTAATCTTGATGTCGAGCGCGTTTACGTCCTCGTCGCCGTGCTTCTCGGTGCGCAGGTTAAGGTGCGCAATCTTGACGGGGTGCCGCTTGAGTTCCAGCATTGCCATTCTCCTTTCGTTTCACCTGATGCCCTTGCCGAACCGCCGCGACTCGATGTGCAGGCGTTCGAGCAGGGACCGCGCGACATACTCATCGAGTTCGGACAGTTCGCGTGTCGCGTCAAGCATTCCCCGGAACCCCGCGTAATAGGCAGTGCGCAGTTCTTGCAGGCGCTCGGGTGGGGTGCCGTGATCGATGCGGCGCAGCCGGTAATTCGTCCAGCGTTCCTCGATTGTGAGCATGGCGTCACTCCTCGAATTCGGCGGCGCGTGCCTTGAATGCCTGCTCAAGCTCGGCGCGTTGCTTCGCGTCCGCAACGTGCTTGATGAAGTCGCCCGCGTCATTCACCTCGTCAAGGCTGCGCGCCTTGTTGAGCATGTCGGTAACTTCCGCATAGGTCACGGCATTCGACGCCGCGGCGTCGGCAGCTTTCTTTTTCGCGCCTGCCTTCATGCGTGTCTTGACCGCAGCTGTGCCGCCGCCTTTCGGCGCGTTGGCGCCGCCGTCAGCCGGTTTGCCTGCCGCATCGCCACTGCCAGCCTCGAACCATTCGCTGGCATCGCTCATGCCGTCGCGCAACGATGCATAGATGCGCTTCAGGCCGACCACCTGTGCGGGGGCAATCGCGTTGAGGTGCCGCTGGATGCGCTTCTCGATTTGAGCTTTCGTCACGCCGAACTCGGCGAAGGCGACAACCATTTTTTCCATCGCTTCGGGGCTGGTGTCGGCTTTCGCCTTCAGAGTCTTGTCGGCCTGCACCATAGCGACTTCCACAACGTCGCTCGGAATGACTGCCTCAAGGCATGCGCGCACACGACGTTGCGCGGCCGACGCGCAAAGCTCGTAGACGTCGCGCTCATCGCGCAGCGGATAGCCGCCCTCACGGGTGTCGCGCCAGTGCGGCACCATGAAGGCAATGCGCTTGCGCGTGCGGGTCTGAAGGTCAACGGCTACGGATTCGACTTCCGAGTAGGCAACGCCGCGCGCATCGACACCGCGCGAGCGCTCACGCCATGCCGCGTCGATGTTTCCCCAGATGGCTGCGATACGCTCCATCGCTTTGATGCTCGGGCCTCGAATATCGGTGCCGCCGCGCGAGTACGCGTACTGTGCTTTCTCTGCGAGCCCGAGACGCGTGAACGCATTCTCGATGAGGTCAACGGCACGCACCTCGTCGCGCGGGTGCTCGGCAGCCGTCATGTAAACGACCCGCAGTTCGAACATCTCGCGAGCCTGATCCGCACGCGCCGCTGCCGTGTCAACCACTTCGCGCTTCTGCGGCGTCAACTCGGGATCACTAAAATCATTCATGTCTTTTCTCCTTTACGTGCTGAGAAACGAAAATCGACATAGGTGCTCGGCTCGACGGTGTAGCCGTCGCGCTTGATGACCTTTCTCGTGTAGCCGCCGCCGTTCGGCAACAGGCCGACCGCTGCCTCACCCATCATGTGCAGGATGCGGGCCTTCGCCGCGTCCGCGCCCTTGCTCATCAGTTCGGCCTGTTCGGTGAAATCGAGCCGCGCATAGTGCATCGCCTCGGCTTCGGCGGGCAGCCGGACCGTTTCGCCGCTGCTACCGGGAAACAGTCGCTTGAGCAGGGGAATTGCGGTCGGGTGTTGATAGTCGAGCGGCGGCGCTTCGTTGCGCTCGATGTGCTGCCAGAACTCCGCTTCGCCGTGCTCGATTAACTCGACTAGCTCACTGTCGCGCTCGACGCGAAAAACTTTCAGGGTGTTACCGCCGACACACGCAGCGAGCACCCACGCGTCGTATCCGCTGACCGCCAAGTAATGAGCACACTGGAGCAGGTATTCTTGCGGCACCTGGTCAGAATGCTCATCGCCCCAGCCGCCGAAGCGGTACGAAAGCAAGTCAACGTTTTTGCATTCGAGGCCGATGCGTTGACCATCGACCGTGCGGTCAAAAGAGCCGATCATCCACGGAAAACGCGGATGCACCGCGAGCCTGTTATGTTTTCGCAGCCGCACGTTATAGCGGCGGGCATACATGTCCGCGATGACCTGCTCGATGAGCTTGCCGAACTCCATGCGCTCGACAGCATCAGGACTCGCCATGACATCGCCGGGTATCTGTCCAGTCTTTTCCAAGTAAAGCTGGTGCGCGGTCTTGTGTCGGCTCTGACCTAACGCGGCAGCAGCGTCGGACCCACCGATGCCGCGCTTTCTTTCTTCGAGCCACTGCGCTCGTGGTTCATTCATGATGTACTCCGAACTAAGGTGCCTGCCCTGCAACACCGTCACTCGCTCCGACCTGCCGTTCCCCAACGGGCCTAAACATGCCTTGCGTTGCACGCCGACCGAAGCCGATGTCTGCTCCGACTAGATCCGCACTTCCTATCCGCGCAAACCCTTGCGGGCCTCTTCCTGCGTTACCTCAACAGAACTCGTCCAGTCATCTCTAGCGATGCCTTGCGGGCCGTGCCTTTTCTAACCTAGACAGGTCCTAGACGTGCGCCGTCGTGCGTGCCTCGACATGCTCCGCGCTGCCTCGCCGGTACACCGCAAGCGTCGCCAACCACGACTGCAAGCGGCCCGCCTCGATCCAGCGTGCCCAGCCTTGCCGTTGCACGCCGCGCCGTGTCTGTTCGTGCCATGCGTGCCACGCCTAACCTAGACTCGCGCGAGCAGGGCTCGCCTTTCCTCACTTCGCGACGCGTGCCGAGCGGTGCCCCGGCTGACCATGCATAACCGGGCCAAGCGTGCGTTGCCACGTAAGACCGATCTGGACATGGCATGCATCGACCGGACGTGCTACGCGTGCCGACCCGACCCGGACAAGTGACGCGCTCACACACGCAACCGCGCGTGCCAAAACTTGCTCGACATTGATCAACCGAGCTACACCCGGCCCAACCCAAGCGCTTGCGCCACGAATGCCTAAGCTTGCCCGAGCTTGCCATTCCGAACCCGGCCCGACCGAGCGTGACAGCCGTGCGTGCGTGGCAATAACCAACCTCGCCGGTCCCGGCGCTGCCGAGCCTAGCGCTGCGGGCTCAACCGTAACCTCGCAGACCCGAAGGTCATCGTGCTGCTCAAGCTGCGCGCCGACGAGCGCTATTAAAGAATTCGCGCAAATGCACCATCAGCGCTGTGTAGTCGTTCTCCATGCGAAGCTCTACCGCAAGCTCACGCATGCGTTCGAGTTGGCCGCGCGCATTGGCGAACGCCTCTGCGATCACCATGCGGGCCACTTCCGGTTGTTCGCGCAAGGTGTCAAGCGAGCTATAGCCGCCGCGCAGCGGGTGATGCGCATACACGCGTGGCGTGACATCAGGTGTCGGCGTGTCGGTCTGTTCCTCGCTCACAAAGCGCACGCTGCGGATGAGCGCTCGCGCCTGCTCGTCGCGGTACAGATCGGCAGCAGTGCTGTCGTTCCACTCGAACTCGGGATGCAGCGGATGCTTGACCGGCTTCGATTCCTGCCACACATTGCGCGGCATGAGCACGCCGCCCGCCTTGTCGTGCATCTTGCGCAGCGTGTCGCTCACGGTGCGCTGCCGGTCGGTGCTCATGCCGCCTCCGTCGCCAGTTCGCTTTCGTCAGGAGCGTCGGCCTTGCCGCGCTTGCCTTTCTTCGGCGTGTCTGCCGCCTGCTGCCGACGCCGCTGTACCTCTTCACCGAACCACGAAAGCAGTTCCTGTGTCTCGGCGTTGTAGGCAAGCGGCTCATGCATCGCCTGCTCCTGCACCTTGCGACCTCCCTGCTTGCGAATCTCGACGAATTCCTCATCGTCGGGGTCGCACACGCGGAACTGGCCGTAAGAGCCCGCGCCTTTCTCCACCCGGAAGTCACCGATGCCACGGATCATTCCCGCCGCCGCAAGCAGTCGTACAATCGCGGCGTCGCTCAGGTTCGGCGTGATGAATGCAACGGGAAAGACGAGGCACCAGCGTTCGAGAATGCATCGGCTGCGGATGTCAGGCGTGCGGTTTATATCGCTGTTCCGCACGACCGACATGAGAATTTTCGGGATGCCGTACACGCCGACCATTTCAACCGGCACCGTGGTTAGCCGACCGATTTGTGCGGCGGCGACCTTGCCGGGAAGGTCTTTCGCGGCATCGGCCATTGCGGCCTTGATTGCGCCACCGGGCACGCATAGCAGCGTGTCGCTGGGATTGTCGAGCACGTATGCTGCCGAGCGGAATTCATCGATCGGCTCGTGCTTGAGCGTCACGGCGCGCTCGGCGCTGTTCTTTCGCAGGCTCGGCAGGAGTAGCTGCTGGCGTGCCTTCTCCGCGAGCCGGTTGAGGATGAGAGGTGTCTGTCCGCAGATCGCAACCGAGATGCGCTTTTGTGAGAGCAGCGGGACGAGGATGCTCGCATCGGCTGCTTCAGGTGCTGCTTTCTTCGTTGCCATTTTTGAACTCCGTAAGTGTCACGCGTTAAGGGTGCAGGAGGTCACATGGCCGTGCGGCCTCCTGCGGGTACAACTCGACAGAAGTGCTAACTACTTTCTATGCATCCTTTTCACACGCGGCCTTGTCCGTAATGGCTGCTTCGCCAATTCATGCCGCGCCATCAACTTTCACGCGCTGCGTTGCGTGCCTCGCCGGTACTGACCGTGCCTGGACCAGAAACGCCCCGCGACGCCTAAACTGCCTCGACTCGACGGGCTCCGACTCATCCCGCCCGGTTAGGCCTGACCAGGCCGCGCCTAGCCTACCTGTCTCGACTTCTCATGCCCTGCACAATGCGGCGCGACCTAACCGGGCCCAGCGCTGCCGAGCGTGCCAGTGCGCACCGCGTCACGTTTGCCCAGACCGGACGCGCGTTGCGCTGCCTCGCGTGTGCTGCCACGCCTGTGCTCGCTTCGCCGTGTCACGTCATGCGTGCCGCGCTATGCCGAGACACCCCCCGCCTGACGCCACCGCGCCATGTCGCGCGTGCCTAGCCCTGCATCGGCTCGGCATCGCATGCCACCCGCGCGAGCCTGCACCGGGAGATGTGCGGCCTGAACGTGCGCAGTGATGACACGCGTGCCAAGCTGAGCCGTGCCACGTCAGAACAAGCCGAGCAATGCCACGCGTGCCCTGACGCGCCAAGAACGGTGTGACCTTGCCGGACCGAGCGATGCCAAGCGCAGCGAGCGATGCCGGAACCACAGACACGTCACGACATGACTAGCCCGGTGCTGCCATGCACGCACCACCCGGCCCTGACATGGCGGGCCAAGCGCTGTTTCGCCAAGTCAAGCGGGCCTAACCTCATCGTGCGGTGCGACTGCTCAGCAGAACGCGGCTGCCTTAACGCGTCTTGCCCGTAGCACGACTCGGAACGCCATAACGGGCCCAGCGCGTGAGCGCCTGTCCACACCGTCCAACCCCTGCGGGGCTCTTATTGCCTACCGCTTGCCTGCCTTGGTCACATCGATTGAAGGCCAACGGCGGGCGACCGCGCGCTGTACGGTTCGCTGCTGGCTCGGCGTGCCGTGCTGAGCTACACGCGCAAGCGCATTGCGGGCTCGCGCTATCGTGTTGATTGGATAGGCGCGCTTCGACGGAAAGGCAAAATTCGACGGCTTGATGCGTGCCCGACCTTTGGCTGTCAGTGTCATGGCTATACCTCCTGTGATTGCGATCACGCCTTCGCGGTGTCCGTCGAGGATGTTGCCGTGCTCATCGTATTCGACGGGAACGAGCAGCACGCCACGGTCTTCCATGTCGGCATTGAGTGCTTTAATTTCCTCAAGCGACACCTTCGCCACTATCTGATAAACACTGGGGTTCATATCGAAGTCCTCGTGCGCAGCCACGCCACGGCGCGATAGCTGCCTGTTCGTGTATCGAAGTCGGGGCCAAACATCTCCGGGTCCGACTCGGGCGGTGCCTCGTCGACGGTCCGCTGCGCGGTGGCGCGTACCTCATCGAGCGTGATCCCGTTCACGATGACGCGGCGGCTGCCGCTGTACGTTTCGACGCGAATGCTTGCGCTCACGCTGCCTCCGTATCGATGTCACGCAAGTCGAGCCCGTAGGTCTGCAACACCTCGCGAATCTCGCGTACCGTGTCGGGCCCGAACCACGTCACGGCGAGAATGTCTGCGGGACGCTTCGCACACAGCTCGGCGACGGTGGTGATGCCGTGCGCGCGCAGGCGACGCGTCATCTGCTTCGGCAGGCACAGCACGTCGATGTCCTGTGCGGGGCGGATGGTCGCGGCGCTCATGCGCGTACCTGCTGACGGCGTGTGGTGACGAGCGCGCGAAAGCCGCCCGATTCGAGGTCGATGCGCGGCCCGAACACTTCGGGGCACTGCTCGACCGGCATCGCGTTTTTCTCGTCGAGCGCAGCGCTTAGGACGGTGTCGTGGTCCGCGCCGATGACGAGCACGCGCAATGCGCCGAATTCGTCGGTTTCCCGTTCAATCCGAATTGACGTGCTCATCTTTTCGCTCCGACCGGCCCATGAATTTGTGGGAAGGATAGAACCGGTTATTTGAATTACGCAAAGTGCGAAAAGCGGCCCGCGCGTCGGGTTAATCGCGCTTTAATGATTAACTGTCAACTCGACAAATAAGGTTTCTGTGATACACATAATGTGCTTTTGCTGAGTTCTCAAAACTAGACTAGGAGCCGCTGACAGCCAAAAATGCGCCCACGCAGCGCCCAACTTGCGCCCACTTGGCGCCCAAGTCGCGCCCACGCCGCGCCCACTTCGCGCCCACGAATGCTCGTCGAGGTATGCGGGTATACACCTACAAAGTAGGTTAGACGGGGCATGATAGGTGCGCGCAGACCGAAATATTTTGAGAAGGTCTGGAAGCCTTTCCAGCACTGGCGTTGCCCGGAAACGCACGCCCGGAGCCACTTCGCACATGTTGTCATCGGCGAAACATGGGACTACGATTCATCAACCTGTCATTCGTCGGAGTACACGAGGCCAGTGATGGCACGGGTGCGAAGTCTGAAAATTGCGCAGGGGCATGCCGCCCTGCTCGAAGCCATCGACCTCTGCGGGTCGATGGGCGAACTCGCTCGCAGGGTTAACCAGTACGTGCCATGCACGAACGGCCGCATCGATCAGTGGTTGCGCCGTGGTGTGGCCGTGCCGCCGGCCGTTGCGCCGTTCATCGCCCACGCTGTGAATGACCAGGTATCGGTTTACCGACTGTGCCCCGAATACGCGCGGGGCTGGGCACTGCTGCACAAACAACTCACTGCCGCCAACAGGCGACGGCGAAAGGCTGACGTTGGCCTTTAATCGCCAGAAGCTCGGCGGCAACATCACCGAACTTCCGTAGCAAAAGAAACCGGGTTGGTTGTTATTGAACCAGCGCGACTTTTTGCGCGCTCCGTTTTAACGCTTTACTCACTTGGAGGCATCAAGAGAGCGCTGGAGCTTTTGCCGTTCGTTTTATCCGAGCAGCGATGCTGTTCGGAATGAATGGCAATGGGCCATAAGAAAGTTGAGAGATGGATTTTAGTGCCACTTACCATGTTTCCTTATTGAGGACCGAAAGTGGAGACGCCAATAGTTGAATCGGTCGAGGGCCCTGAATTACGCAAGCTGAAACCGCATCCGCTCACGCTGCTCGTGCCGCCGAGCCCAGGCATCAGCGTGCGGGACGCCATCGATGTGCCGGTGATTCTGGCCGATGGTGATGTGCTCGATGGTCGGGCGCGGGTCAGCGAAGCGGTACGCCTCGGCATCCCGTGCCCTTACGTGAACCTGTCGCCGCGGCACCACGAGCATCCCGCTCTCGTGCTGGCACGGGCGATGGTGGCACGCGCGGAGCCGCCCGACCGTGCGCTGTGCGCGCTCGTGTGCGCACGTCTCGTGGACGCCGTGCGCAAGCGGCCCGCATGGCTCGACCACTATGACAGCGGTTTCAGCGCGCGTTTACACAAGCAACACCACCTCGTCGAGTTCTTGGAAGCGGGCGGGGCCACGTTGCGCTCGTACCAGCGCGCAAAAAAAATTCTCGAGGACCAGCGCATCGTGCTGGCCGTTCTCGACGGCGCGATCACGCTCAGGATGGCCGAGACGCTTGTGCGCGAGGTGCCCGGAAAAAAACGTATGGCGTTCGTCAGCATGACGGACGAGCAGCGCGGCGCGGCACTCGCGCACCTGCACACTCGGCGTCACAGGCCGCAGCGGCTCGAAGGCTGCTAGTGGATACACACACAACGGCGCGCGCTGCGGCAGCGGTGGGCGCCACACAGGAGAAGGACGATGAGCACCCCGCGACGTAATGCCATCAGGTTTATTCCAGATTCCACAGAAAATCTCGAACGCGTCATCAACGGCACGCTCCGCAAGTGGGCGGCAGCAAGTCGTTGCAACCGACCCGGCCCGTGGATCGCCCTCGACCTTGCGGCCATGCCCGACGCCGAGCAGGAGATGCATGCGCGCAACCTGATGACAGTGCGGCCCCTGCCATGCGAGTGCAACGAATGACACGACGGGGAGCACGATCATGGCATCGCGATATGAGCGGCAGGGGCGCTCGCGCTTCCGCACGATACAGGTGCGCATGTGGGGTGATGAGAAGTTCAAGCGGCTGTCACCGATTCCGCCGTGCGGTCAGGGCCTGTGGGTGTACCTGCTGACCGGACATCACACGGGACCGATTCCAGGGCTCTTTCACACCGGCCCCGCTGCAATGGCCGAGCAGCTTCACTGGTCCCTCGAAGACTTCGCGAAAGCCTTCGATGAAGTCTTGCAGCAAGGAATGGCGCAAGTCGATCTCGATGCCTGTGTCGTGTGGATTCCGAAGGCTGTCGAATACAACAAACCGCAGTCGCCGAACGTCGTTCTGTCGTGGGCCAACGAGTGGGACCTCATGCCCGAATGTGCGCTCAAGTGGGAAGCACGCGAAACGCTGCGCGCCTTTATCGGCGGGCTCGGGAAAGGGTATCCGAAAGCCTTCGCTCAGGTTTTCGACAATCACTCGCCAGAGGCTTTGCCGAAGGCTTCGGGCAAGACTACGTGTAATCAGGAACAGGAACAGGAACAGGAACAGAAAGACTCTAAAGAGTCTTTAAAACATATACGTCCTGCTCGCGCGGACGGCGCTGCGCGTGACCTGCTCGGCGACGAACACGGCAGCGCGAACGGCACCGCACGCCATGTCGGCATCGCGGAAGTGCGCAAGGTGTTCGGCTACTGGCAAACCGTCATGCACTCACCGCGCTCGAGGCTCGACGACAAGCGTGAGCGGAAAATCCGTATCGCGCTGCGCGACTTCACGCCCGAGGAACTGCAAGCCGCCATACGCGGCTGCTCGAAAGACCCGTGGCACATGGGCACGAATCATTCTGGCCGCGCATTCAACTCCATCGAACTCATCCTGCGCGACTCGCAGCACATCGAAAAATTCATCAGCTATGACAGCAAGCCAGCGCTGCCCGTGAAGCCGAGCGGGCCCGTAGCGCGGCAGGAACGCCGCGCACGCACCGCGAAGGCGTTCGGCCTCGTGACGAGCGAGGGCGTGGTTGACGTGCCGCCTGAGGACTGCCATGACATCACCCGGCACTGAGACGCGCGGCGCGTGGCTGTGGCGCAAGATGGCAAACGTGTACGGCGCGCAGTTCCTCGACATGTGGGAAGGCGTCGATGCCGCTGACATGCAGGACACATGGACCGAGGCCCTGCGTGCGGCGAACGTCACGCGCGAAGGGCTCATGCGTGGCGTGTCGAAGCTCTGGCACGTTAGGCGCCCGCCGACGCTGCCCGAGTTCATCGAGCTATGCGCGCCGCCGTCCGCGATGTACCGGCAACGCGCGCTCGCGCTCACGGACGAGCGTCGCACGTCGCCCGAAGAGGCGCGGGCCCAGCTCGCGAAGGTGCGGGCGCTGGCCGAGCAGGTGCTCGTGGATTCGCGCGGCACGAGCGCTGCCGGTATCCGCTGGGCGAACAGGCTGCTCGAACGTGCCGCTGCTGGCGAGGACGTCACGCCGGGACAGGTCGAGCACGCGAAACAGGCCATCGAGCAGTGGCTCATGACGCACGGCAGGCACGACAACGGGCACGAGCGCGAGCCCGGTTGCGATGACGAGGTGATCGAATGACCCGCATCGAATTCACGATACTCGGGGAGCCTGCGAGCAAGGCGAACTCGCGAGAGATAGTGGCGCGCACGACACGCGACAAGGAAACCGGCGAACTCAAGACTCGCCCGATGAGCATCAAGTCAGACAAGGCGCGCGACTATGAGGCGGCATGCATCAAGCAGATTCCGCCGAAGGCACGGCAGCGGCTCGAAGGCCCCGTGCGTGTCGCTATCCGAATCTGGTACGCAACCGAGCGGCCCGACCTCGACGAGTCGGTGATTCTCGACTGCCTGCAGGATCGGCATGCATGGGTAAAGCACGGCACGGGTGAGCGCAAGGTGCTCGTGCATCGTGGCTGCTATCGCAACGACAGGCAGGTGCGGCAGAAAGTCGTGCTGCACGGCATCGACCGTCACAACCCTCGCGCACACGTCATCATCGAGCCGTTGCAGGCGCAACAGATGGAGTTCGCGCTCGATGAATCCTTTGACCCCTTCGCACTGGTTCACTCATGAGCACCGACCCCGTAAGCAAGCAGCATCACCTTGTGCACGCGCTCGCGTGGAAGCAGCACCTGCAGCACGAATGCGAGCGCATGCGCGATGCCCTGCATCACATCGAGGACATTGCCTCGACCAGCGCCGATCCGAAGTCGCTGCGGACCATCGCACAGGTTGCACGCAGTGCGCTCGCGCCGTCGCAGCCACCGAACCCGAAATTCGGAGCGCAGCGATGAGCGGCTATCAACCCGGACCCGGCAGGCTCACGCCGCCACCGTCGACGCACACGCACCGATGCCTTTGGCCAGGCTGTGAGGTAACCGTCAACGCCGACATGTGGGGTTGCCGCCCGCACTGGTTTGCGTTGCCGAACAACCTGCGTGCGTGGATCGGTCGCGCCTACCGGCAGGGCGTGCGCACGAACACACATCCGTCGCAGTCATGGCGCAACGCACACGCTGCTGCGCTCGCATGGATCGCTGAGCATGGACAAGGTTGACCGCATCCTGCTTGACTGGTTCGAGTGGGACAACGGCTGGGAACCCGTCGCGGGCTACGGTCGCGATGACGCCACCTGCGGGCTGTACCAGACCTCGCGGCAGTGGACAGGCTTCGATGACGAGGAGGTTGATCGGCTCGTGCTCGAAGCGACCGCGCAGCTTGTCGGCCCGCTCGTCGCGCGGCTCGACATGCGCATGCGGCTCGCCGTCAATGTCGAGGTGTACAACCTGCACGTGGGCGCGAAGGTGTGGCGCAATCCGCGCTGGCCCGAGACACATGACGCCGACTACCGGCGCGCGAAGTTGTGGCTCGCGCCACAGTTCGCCGCGTGCGAACTCATGTCGCGCGAGGAACTTGGCGATGTACGCAGACCGCAAGCCGCGCTCAACCGCGCACAGGTCACCACGCACACCGCGACCGCTAACGGGCGGACAGAGGATCGAAGCTGCACACAGGCAGGACCGCGCGGAAGCCATGCGGCGTCGCCACCCGAGCAGCGCGGGCAGCAGCGCGACGGCGGCACGCGTGCTGTGGTGGTGCATGGCGAACCGCGCCCACGGCGAGGGTGAGCCCGACGAATGAACCTTGCGGTTTGAAAATTTTTGTACAAGAATGCGCACCAAGGCCCGCAGTGTGTCCAGAGAAAAGCGAAAGCCCGAACCTTCACCGGTTCGGGCTTTTTCTTTTTCTGGCTGTACCGCCCGCCGCCATTAGCTTTCCGGCCTGACCCCGCCCCCCTGTACCGCTGCTCCCCGGAGTGAACTGCCATGACTGCCACGCCCCGCACCCGTGGTCGGAAGTGGCTGCGCATTCGTGCGCGACAACTTAGGCTGCATCCGCTGTGCGCCGAGTGCCTGCGTGCTGGTCACGTCACGGAAGCCACCGAAGTCGATCACATCGTGCGGCTCGAAGACGGAGGAACCGATGACCCCGGCAACCTGCAGAGCCTGTGTCACGAGTGCCACGCGGACAAGTCGGCCCGCGAGTGCGGCCACACGCGCCCGACCGGCTGCGATGCTGACGGAAACCCGCTCGACCCGGCCCATCCGTGGCGCGCGTGACGCGGCCCGCGTGGTCGCCTCGGCGGGCGCGGCTCGGCGGGGGGCATTTTTAAAAAAATACTTCAAACCGCGAAAACCCCGCGCTCACCTTTTTCTGCGAGATCGCAGGATAGGGCGGGGGGGTCGGAACGCAGAGCCAGAGACGCGAGAAGCGCTCAAGCTCGCGCGAGATGCGTCGCTGTGGCGTTCGCCATGCTGCGGCGATGGTTGCGCGTCATGACACGCGCGCCATCGCGTCAGTGGCCCGCTGACGCTGTTGAGCGTTGGCCCATCGAAAAGCTGATTCCGAGCGCTCGCAACGCGCGCACGCACACCGACGAGCAGATCGCGCAGCTTGCGGCGTCGATACGCGAGTGGGGGTGGACCATCCCCGTCCTCGTCGACGAGTCGGGCGGGTTGATCGCCGGTCACGGGCGGGTGCTCGCGGCGAGACAACTGGGTGTGATGGAGGTGCCCGTCATGATCGCGCGGGGTTGGTCAGAAGCCCAGAAGCGCGCCTACATGCTGGCCGATAACAAGCTCGCCCTGAACGCGGGATGGAATGACGAACTGCTGAGCATCGAGCTTGCCGACCTTCAGTCGATGGGCTTCGACCTGCCGTCTATTGGTTTTTCGGATGCCGAGATCGCGGACGCGCTCATGGGCCACGACTTCACACCGGGCGATGCGGGCGGGCAAGGCACGCTCGACGCAAAGCAGCCGATCGTTTGTCCGAAGTGCGGCCATGCGTTCACCCGTTGAACTTCGCATCGACTGGTGCACGCCTGAGGCGGCGGCGTACGCAGTGCTGCACTGGCACTACTCACGCCGCATGCCGATGCCACCGTGCGTGCGCATCGGCGTGTGGGAAAACGACCGCTTCATCGGCTGCGTGATATTCGCGCGGGGCGGCTCGCCGTATCTCGGCGCGCCGTATGGTCTCACGCAGCTTGAGTGCTGCGAGCTTGTGCGCATTGCGCTGTGCAGTCACGAGACGCCTGTGAGCCGCATCGTGTCGATAGCGATCAGGTTCCTGCGCAAGTCGAATCCGGGCCTGCGGCTCATTGTGTCGTTTGCCGACACCGCGCAGGGGCACCACGGCGGCATCTATCAGGCCGGCAACTGGATCTATGCGGGCCGCACTGCCGACTCGATTGAGTTCTGGCACGAGGGCCGATGGAAGCACAACCGCGAAGTCAGCGGCGGCGCGTTCGGTGGAGCGCGCAAGGTCGCGGACCCGTCGCGGCTACCGAAGCGCAGGACACACGGCAAGCATCGATACCTCATGCCGCTCGATGACGAGATGCGCACGAGGCTCGTACCGCTTGCCAAGCCGTATCCGAAGCGGGAAGCAACGACGCGTGAGAAGCAGGCGATGGCTGGTTCCACCAGCACAGCGGCAGTGCAGCGCTGACCCTCACGCTCCACATTCACAGAGGCAACCATGCCGGGACCGAAACCGAAACCGACAGCGCTCAAGCTCATCACGGGTAACCCTGGCGGGCGCCGCCTGCCGAAGCGGGAGCCGAAACCGCGCAGCGGTGTGCCGCGCCGCCCGCCGCATCTCGACGCGACCGCAGCTGCGGAGTGGGAGCGCATCGTGCCCGAGCTACTGGCGACGGGCCTGCTCACCGTCATCGACGGCATGGTGCTCGCGGCCTACTGCATGGCGTACTCGCGCTGGGTTGACGCCGAAGAGGCACTGCGGCGCATGAAGGAACGCGACGGGCTCACGCACGCGCTCATGATCAAAACGTCGAACGGCAACGCCATCCAGAACCCGCTGGTCGGCACCGCGAACAAGGCGCTCATGGTCATGTCGCGACTTGCCGGTGAGTTTGGCATGACGCCAGCCGCGCGGACCCGCATCGAAACAGGTGTGCCGAATGGCGACACGGGCGACGAGGCGCGCCACTACTTCTGACGTGGTGACGCGCTATGCGCGCTCAGTGGTAACCGGGAAAGAGATCGCAGGTCCGCATGTGCGCGACGCGTGCAGGCGGCACCTTGACGATCTCGAACACGGGCCCGCTCGCGGGCTCAAGTGGAGTATCAAGGCAGCAAACCGCGCCATCAATTTTTTCGGTGACGTGCTACGGCTCAACGGCGGCGAGTTCGAGGGTCTGCCGTTCAGGCTGCTCGACTGGCAGGCATTCGTCATCGGCTCGCTGTTCGGCTGGCTGCGTGTCGACGGCTCGCGCCGCTTTCGTGAGGCATATGTCGAAAGCGGGAAAGGGTCGGGCAAGTCACCGCTTGCTGCGGGCGTCGGGCTGTACATGCTCACCGCCGATGACGAGATGCGTGCCGAGGTGTACGCCGCGGCGACGCGGCGCGACCAGGCGATGATTCTCTTTCGCGATGCCGTGGCGATGGTTGACCTCTCGCCCGAGCTATCGCGCCGACTGCTCAAGAGCGGGCGCGGCGAGCGCTGCTACAACCTCGCGTATCTCGCCAAGGGCTCTTTCTTCCGGCCTATCTCAAGCGACTCAAGCGGACAGTCGGGACCGCGCCCGCACTGCGCGCTCATCGACGAAGTGCACGAGCACCGCGACCGCACGGTGATCGACATCATGCAGGCTGGCAAGAAAGGCCGACGCCAGCCGCTCATCTTCCAGATTACCAATTCGGGTGTTGACCGCACCTCACTCTGTTACGAGAAGCATGAATACGGCGCAAAGGTGTCCGAGCGCGTGCTCGATGACGATGCGTTTTTCGCCTACATCTGCGCGCTCGATGAGGGCGAAGACCCGTTCAACGATGAAGCGTGCTGGGTCAAGGCGAACCCGTCGCTCGGCGTGACCATCCAGAAGTCGTACCTCGACGAGCAGGTGCGGCAGGCGCGCGGCATGCCGTCGCTCGAATCGGTGGTGCGGCGGCTCAACTTCTGCGAATGGGTGGACGCTGAAAACCCGTGGATCACGGGCGAACTGTGGCGTGCGTGTGAGTGTGAAACGCTCACGCTCGCGGACTTCGACGATGCCGTGGTCTATGGCGGGCTCGACCTCTCGGGCCTGCGCGACCTGACCGCGCTCGCGGTTGCGAAGCGCAACCCCGACGACTCCGTTGATGCGTTCGTCGAGTTCTGGACTCCCGAAGACACGATGCTCGAAAGAGCCCGCCACGACCATGTGCCGTATAACGCGTGGGTGCGCAAAGGCCATCTGTTCGCCACGCGCGGAAAGGTCATCAAGTACGACGAGGCCGTGAAACGCCTCGCACACCACGTCGAGCGCATGCACTTCGAGGGCATCGCCTACGACCCCTACCGCATCAAGTATTTCCGCGACGAACTCGAATCGGCCGCGCTCGCGCTCGACATGGTGCCGCACGGTCAGGGGTTCTATCGCTCGCAGGATTCGCAGCTTTGGATGCCGCGCTCGATTGAACTGCTTGAGCAACTGGTTTTCAGCGGCAAGCTGCGCGTGGTTTTCAACCCATGCCTGCGGTGGAACGTTTCCTGTGCGGTCATCGAGCAGGACGCGAAAAACAATCGCATGTTCCGCAAGCGCAAGGAAAACGGCCGGCGTATTGACGGCATCGTTGCGCTCGCAATGGCCGTGGGGTACGCGCTCAACAAGGCGAGTGAGCGCGAGCCCGAGTACCAGATGTTCGTCATCTAGGAGCACACACCATGAACCGTGACTACTGGGCGCTCGAAGTCAGGAGCGCCGATGATGATGCGCGCGTGATTGAAGGCACCGCCACGACACCTGTACCCGACCGTTATGACGACATCGTTGAACCGATGGGCGCGCTGTACAAGCTGCCGATGCCGCTGCTGTGGCAACACAACCACGACGCGCCGGTAGGTCATGTCGAGTTCGCTGAGCCGAACGAGAAAGGCATTCCGTTTCGTGCGCGGCTCGCGCGACTCGACGAACCGGGTAAGCTCAAGGATCGGCTCGACGAGGCGTGGCAATCGGTGAAGGCCAATCTCGTGCGCGCCGTGTCGATCGGCTTCCTGCCGCTCGAAGAGTCGCAGCTTGAGCACGGCGGCTACCGGTTTCTCAAGTGGGAATGGGTCGAGCTAAGTCTCGTCACCATTCCCGCGAACCCCGAAGCAACGATTCACACCATCAGGTCCATGCATCGCCGCACTGTACCCACCGCGTCAGGCAACAAGGGCAGTGTCGTGGTGCAGCTTGACCACAACCCTGCGCGCGTCGGCGCTAAGCCATTCGTGATCCGGAAGGTTCACGTACAGGAGTAGCCATGAACCTCGCAGAACAGATCGCCGCGTATGAAGCGAAACGCGCGGCGCACGCAGCACGTATGTCCGAACTCATCGAGCTATCGGGCGACAAGGGCGAAACGCTCGAAGCTGAAGCGCAGGAGGAATTCGACACCCTGCAACGCGAGATCGAAGCCATCGACGGGCACCTGAAGCGCCTGCACATCGTCGAGGCCGCGCAGCTTGCGCAGGCCGCGCCTGTGCGCAATATCGGCTCCGCTGCCGCTGCTGCCGCAGTTCGAACCGTGCAGCCTGCAACCGCGAGCGTCGCTCCGGTCATCAGCGTGCAGCGCAACCTCGAACGCGGCACCGCATTCACGCGTTTCGTGATCGCGATTGCACGCTCGAAAGGCAACCTCATGCAGGCCGTGGAAATGGCCCAGGCATGGCGCGAAACGACACCTGAAGTCGAGACGGTGCTACGCGCCGCAGTGGCGGCGGGCACCACGACCGACCCGGCATGGGCCGGTGCGCTTGTGCCGTACCGCTACATGGCCGACGAGTTCATCGAACTGCTTCGGCCTGCCACGATCATCGGTCGCATCGAAGGCTTCCGGCGCGTGCCGTTCAACGTCAAGATGCCAGCACAACTCACGCCGTCAAGCGCAGCGTGGGTCGGTGAAGGCAAGCCGAAGCCGCTGAGCAAGCTGACCTTCGAACTGCTCACGCTGGGCTTCGCCAAGGCAGCGGGCATCGTGGTGCTCACCGAAGAACTAGTCCGCTTTTCCGATCCGTCTGCCGAAGCGGTAGTGCGTCGCGACATGATCGAAACCATTGCCCGCTTTCTCGATGAGCAGTTCATCGACCCGAGCGTGGCGGCGGTCGCGAACGTGCACCCCGCATCGGTCACGCACGGTGCCCCGACCATCGCCGCGAGCGGCAGCGATGGCAACTCGCTGCGGGTCGATATTGCGCACCTGTTCGCGCTGTTCGTCGAGGCGCACCTGTCGCTCGCTGGTGCCTACTGGCTCATGTCGCCCGTGACGGCATTGACTATCGGCATGATGCAGAACCCGCTGGGGCAAAGCGAGTTCCCCGGTATCGACATGAACGGCGGTCGTTTCTTCGGTCTGCCCGTCATCGTGTCAACCACCGTAGGCGACATGATCATCCTCATCCAGCCGCGCGAAATTCTGCTGGCGGAGGACGCGCTCACCATCGACATCTCACGCGAGGCATCGTTGCAGATGAGCGACACGCCGAGCGACGGTGCTGCTCAACTCGTGAGCCTGTGGCAGCAAAACATGGTCGGCGTGCGTGCCGAGCGCTATATCAACTGGGCCTCGCGCCGCCCCGGTGCTGTCGCCTATCTCACCGGCGCGGACTACACACCCGTCATGATCAATCCCGGGCTGCTGGGTGCCGGCGGTGGCACTGAGCCAGGCACGATCGGACTCGGCGGCGCCACGCGTCCGAGCGCAGACGAAAGAAGGCGCGAGCGGCGCGCACAGGAGGAACGCGACAAACCGCAGGCATGAGGCTCGCACCTCCTATCAATCAACCGCACAGGGCGGGCCTTCGGGTCCGCCCTTTTTCAATCGGAGCGCGGACATGAAACCACAGGCCGAACAGAAGCAGCAGAAAAAGCGCAAGGGCAAGAGGCGCGACCCGCAGCCTGTGACGCGTCATGACGCGAAGCCAGAGAAGGGTCGCTATGCACGGCGCGACATGCGCGCGCTCGACGATGACGGAGCGTGAACCATGCGCATTCTCGGCATGGAGATCACACGCGCCGCGCCGCGCAATGAGGTTGCTGCAGGCGGCAGCGCCGATGACGAGCGGCTGTGGAACTGGAACGGCAACGGCGGCGGCTGGTGGCCCCTCATCATCCGCGAGCCGTTCGCAGGGGCATGGCAGCGGAACATCGAGCTTGCGCCCGAAACGCTGTTGGCCTTTCACGCGATCTATGCCTGCATCACGCTTATCAGCAACGACATCGGCAAGCTGGAAATACGGCTGATGCGGCGTGACGATGACGGGATATGGCTACCGGTCACCAATCCCGCATATACGCCTGTGCTGCGCCGACCGAACAGTTACCAGAATCACATCCAGTTCACCGAAAACTGGATCATGTCGAAGCTCACGCGCGGCAACACATACGGACTGAAGGAACGCGACGAACGCGGAGTCGTGCGAAGGATATTCATTCTCGACCCCGAGAACGTGTTGCCTGTCGTGACACCTGGCGGCGATGTCTACTACCAGCTAAACGCAGACAACCTTTCGGGCATCGCAGATTGGGGCATCGACTGGATCGAAGGCGTGGAGGTTGAGGGCCGCGACGTCACGCGACAGATAACGGTCCCCGCGAGCGAGATGATTCACGACCGCATGAATTGTCTTTTTCATCCGCTCGTCGGCACGTCTCCCATTTTTGCATGCGCGCTCGCTGCGCGTCACGGGCTCGCGCTCGAAGGTGGGGCCACCGCGTTTTTCGAGAACGGTGCGATGCCGGGTGGCGTGCTCGTCGCGCCCGGTGCGATCAGCAATGAATCCGCCGACCGCCTCAAGCGGCAATGGGAAGAAAAGTTCTCGGGCCCGAACCGTGGGCGCATCGCGGTACTCGGTGACGGGCTCAAGTACGAGCAGATCGGCATGTCGGCGGCTGACTCTCAGCTAGTCGAGCAGGCGAAGTTCAACGCCGAGATAGTGTGTTCGGTTTTCCATGTGCCGGGTTTCATGCTCGACATCGGCAAGATGCCCGGATACAACAATGTCGAGGCACTGCTTCAATTCTATTACTCGCAGTGCCTGCAATCGCTCATCGAGGCGTATGAGCTAAGTCTCGATGAAGGGCTCAACCTGCCGAACGGCTACCGTACCGAACTCGACCTCGACGGGCTCCTGCGCATGGACAGCGCAGCGCTCATGAAGATGCTCAAGGAAGGCGTTACGGGCGGTCTGCTCGCGCCGAACGAGGGGCGTCGGCGGCTCAACCTTCGCCCCGTGCGTGGTGGACAGACACCCTACCTCCAGCAGCAGAACTATTCACTCGAAGCGCTTGACGAGCGCGACCGTGGGAGCCCGCTCGGGCCGGCTGCGGCACCTGCCGCGCCCGTAGCGACACCCGATCAGCCACCCGCACAGAACGCGGTGACTGCCGACGAGCTTTTGCAGTTCGGCAGGGACAGCCTCACGCGCGAGGTAGCACTTCTCGACGGAGCGCGCCATGACACCGAGTGAAGCCAGGCAATTCATGGGCGTGGTGGCTCAGCTGATCAGCGAGCACGTCAGCAGCGCACTCGCGCCGTTTGGCGCGCGCATCGCTTCGCTCGAGGATCGTGCGCCGGTCGACGGGCGTGACGGTAAAGACGGCGAACCGGGCCGCGACGGGCGCGACGGCATCGACGGAAAGGACGGCGGCAATGGCACGAACGGTATCGACGGAAAGGACGGCGGCAATGGCACGAACGGAATCGACGGAAAGGACGGCGCACCTGGTCGCGATGGCGTGGACGGCGCTGCCGGTGCTGATGGTATTGCAGGCCGTGACGGCATCGATGGCCGCAATGGCGCTGACGGCGCAGCAGGCCGAGATGGCATCGACGGTGCTCCGGGTCGTGACGGCGTGGATGGTGAGCGCGGGGCCGTTGGCCGTGACGGATTGGATGGTGAGCGTGGGGCCGATGGCCGCGATGGCATCGATGGGGCGCCCGGTCGCGATGGCATCGACGGGCGTGACGGCGAACCCGGCAAGGATGGCGCTCCGGGGACCGATGGTCGCGACGGTCGCGACGGCAAGGATGGTCGCGACGGCGCGCCCGGTCGCGACGGTATTGACGGACGCGATGCTGCGGAGCTTGTCGTGCTCGACGGCATCGACTCGAACCGCACCTATGCGCGCGGCACGTTCGCATGGCAGGAGGGCGGACTGTGGCGCGCGGAGGCGAAGACGGAAGGCATGAGCGGATGGCGATGCGTCATGAACGGCACGGCAGCCGTTGATGTTATCCATGACGGCGAACGTGCCTTCTCGATGCTCGTGCGTCGTACAGATGGCACGGTCGAGCCGCACGCGTTCACGCTGCCCGTCGCGCTCTATCGTGGGGTGTATGAGCAGGGCCGCACCTATGAGCCTGGCGACATCGCGACATGGGCCGGTTCGATGTGGCATTGCAACGCGACCACGACCGACAAACCGGATGCAGGTTCAGGCGCATGGACGCTTGCGGTAAAACGCGGGCGCGACGGTCGCGATGGAGGCAGGTCATGACACGCCAATGGTGGATGTCCGATCACAGGCTTTATCTGGACTGGATCTATGCGCCGCTTGTGTGGGATGACAAATGGGGCCGCTTGTGGTTCTCGCTCGACCTGCCGCCCGACGACGAGCACGAGGAAAGATACCGGCGCGAAATCCAGATGCTTTGCAGTGTCGAGGAAGCGAAGGAATGGCTTCGTATCGATACCGATGACATGGTGCCAAACCTGAAGATTGCCATTGCGGGCGTGAGCGAAATGGTCATGACGTACCTCAAGCGGCGGCGCAATTTCAGGGATGACGAGATACCGCCGAGCGTGAAGCTCGCCACGCTCGCAGGCGTCGGCTACGTGATCCGTGACCCTGACGGCGTGGAGGCCGCGCAACTGGAGATGGGCTTTCTGCCGAAGCACGTCCTGAACATTCTCTATCCGCGCCGCACTCCCACTATCGCTTGAGGCTCCTGTCATGGCAACCCGCACATCAGGTATGCGCGCTGGACGCCTGCGCCATCGCATCAAGCTGCAGGCCCCGAAGGTCGAGGTGGACCCTAACACAGGGGAACCGATCATCGTTGCGTGGCTGGACGTCGCAACCGTATGGGCTTCGATAGAGGCGCTCTCCGGTCGCGAGTGGCTTGCGTCGGACCAGTACCGCCCCGGCGTGACAACGCGCATCCGCATCCGCTGGCGCGACGGCGTGACCTCCTCCATGCGCGCGCTGCATAAGGAAACGGTCTACAGCATCGACGCCGTGATTCCGAACTTCGAAGGCATGGCCGAGATGCAGCTGATGTGCGGTGACGGCATCGTGACGCAGGGAGGCGTGGCGTGAACTTCTCGTTCGACGTCAGGGGCCTCGCTGAGATGGAGCGCTTTCTCACGACGCTTCCTGAGGAGGTCGAACGAAAGATGCTCTACGGCGCGCTGATGGGTGCCGCGTTTCCGATTCTGGAGCAGGCGCGCGAGAACGTGCGCCGCAACTTCGGAACTTCAGTCAGGTACACCGGCACGCTCGAAAGAGCCCTCGTGCGCGGGCGCAACCGCCGCACCAAATTCGCGGCGCGCGTGGACATCAAGATTCGCAGGCCGAGGCAGAAGGGCAAGCGAACGATGCGCGGGACATCTGGCACGCCCGTATTGAAACCGTTTGGAGACGATGCCTTCTATGCGCGCTTTCTGGAGTTTGGCACTTCGCGCATGATCGCGCGCCCCTTCCTGCGACCTGCAGTCAATGCCAAAACCGCCGTTGCGACCGAGCGCTTCGCGAGAACACTGCGCAAGCGCATGGAGGCTTATTGCAAGCGAAACGGCGTGACGTATCGCCCATTCTGAAAGAGGGAGGCGCACCGTGAACGAGGCACAACTGTTCAGGCTGGTCGAGCCTGCGCTCCCCGGCAAGGTGTTTCTGATGCTCGCGCCAATGGAGGCACGCGAGCCATACGTGATTCTCTCGCTGGTCAGCGGCACGCCGAGCCTCACGCTTTGTGGCGATGCGAAGGCAACGCAACTCGACTATCAGATCGACTCCTACGCGCGCACCTATGGCGACGCGCTCGAAGTCATGCAACGCATCGCAGACATCGTTGACGGCTGCGACGGCGATCCAATCATCAAGAACAGTCAGAACCTTTTTGAACCGGACACGCGAATTCATCGCGTGAGTGTCGTCGTTTCAACGTGGTCCCAACCGGAAGAGGTGCAATCGTGAAGAAGGCAATCAGCGCGCAAAAGACGAAGTTTATGCTTGAGAACCCCAACGCACCTGCTGCGGCAACGGGATTTATTACCAGCCTCTCGAAGTCGGCCCCGGCGACGGCGATCTTTAGCGATGTGTCTGCGCTGCGTGAAGGCGCGCCGGTCTACATCATCGGCACCGGCTTCGCAAGCATCGACAATCGCTCCTGGGTGGTGCAGGGCATCGACATCAACTCGCGTGCTGCGACGCTCGCGAATTCGGACACCTCCCGCGAACCCGGCGACTTCAACCCGACTGCTGCGTTCATCATGCGCGCGTTTACGGACCTCTGCGTGGTCTCCTACCAGATCAATCAGACCGCAGCGGCCGAGATCAACGTGACCACGCTTTGCGACGACGAACAGTCGTTCCTCGCAGGCTTCAGCGACCCCGGCACGCTCACGTTCGACTTCTTTATCAATGCGACCGACCCCGCCTATCAGGCGCTGCGCGAAGCGCAGAAAGACGGGATGGAGCGCATGCTCGAAATCATTTACCGGAACAAGGCCGTGCGGACGGTCCCGGTGATCGTGCAGAGCATCAACGAGAGCGGCGGCGTCGATCAAGCAATTCAGGGTTCTGCGACGCTGAAAATCACCGGTCCCGATGTCCTCACGATGCCACCCGGCGACCAGACGCTCGACTATGTGCTGATCCCTGTAGTCGTGCCGACCTCGGGTAACGTGCCGCTCGACGTGACGCTGACGCTCAACGAAGCAGGCGGGCAGGCCTCGCAGTTCAAGATCGACTGGAAGGACGGCTCTGCGGTCCAGACGACCAACAACCATCAGGCAACGCACGCCTACACCAGCGCGGGCCAGTTCAGGCCTTCCGTTGTTGCCGTGATTGCCGGATACGAGACGGCTCCGTTCGCTGCGCAAAACACCGTGACGGTACAGCGCCTGCCGTATGGCGCCGAGGTACGCATCGATCCTTCGACGGGCGACGCGCCGCTCGATGTGGCGCTCACGATTGATGAGACGAACGGCCCCGCTGAACACTTCAACGTGAATTGGGGGGATGGCTCGACCATCCAGCAGATCACCGCCCTGACTGCTATGCATACCTACGAGGAAGCGGGCCTGTACTTCCCGACTGTTGCACCGCGCGTGGATGGCGTCACGCTGACGCCGATTGCAGCAGGCGAGGTATCCGTGATCCCCGCGTACGAGGCCAGTGTGAGTGTCGTGCCGACATCAGGCTCGGTTCCGCATGACGTGACGCTTACTGTCACCGAGACGGAAGGCAGCGCGGGATCGTTCAGCGTGCTCTGGAATGACGGCAGCGCCACAGAAACGATTACCGGCACCACGGGCACGCACACCTATACGGCTGCGGGCACATATACGGTCAGCGTCATTCCGCGCGTCGCGGGCCAGGATCGCGATGCCCTCTACTCGCAGCAGATCACCGTGAGCGCCTAAATGAACGACTTGGCTAAACCTCCAATCCTCTTCGAAATCCCTGCGCCTCTCTCCGAGAAGGTGCCGACGCGCAATTTCGGCATCGTCACGATGACGTCGCCGCCGCCGCACGTTATCGAGAAGGTGTTTGGCAATCACGTCAACGGGAAAGACGACGAGGCCCCGTATCGCGAACTCGTTGCCGAATGCGCACGCGGCGAGAAGGGCGAGCGCTTTACTGCTGGCCTGCTCGCGAACCTCCCCGGCCAGTGCTTTGGTGACTGGCTCGACCTGCGCTCTGCCGTTGTGCGTGTGTGCGGCCTGAACAGGGAGGCCGTAGCAAAAAACTGAGCAACCCCGTCACTCGCCTCGTGTTCGCAGTCGCCCAGCAGCTCGGCATGACAGCGGGAGAGGTGCGGGGTCGCATGGATTCGCATGAACTCTTTTGCTGGGCGTTGTTGCTTTCTCCTCCTGATCCAAAGCGCGATGACGTGCCCGAGTTGATCGATGTCGAGGATGAGATAGCAGTCTGGGGGAACTGAAATGGCAAGTGCGGGCAGTCTCGTATTTGATCTCGTGGCGGATGTTGCGCGCCTTCGTGGAGACATGAAGAAGGCGAATGACGTTATCTCTTCGTCACTCAAGAGCATTCAGAACGCGACGCAGGCAATCGGCATAACGATGGGCGCGAACATGGCGATGAGCCTCGCGCGGAGTTTCGCCTCATCGATGCAGGCCGCTCTTGACCAGACCGACGCGCTGGGCAAGCTTGCGGAGCGCTACGGCACAACTGCAGAAGCGATGTCGGTTCTGCAGTATCAGGCCAAGACGTCGAACGTATCGGTCGAGACGCTTACGACCTCGATGCGGCAAATGGCGAAGGCGATGGTGGACGGCCAGAACCCTGCTTCGACGCAGGCGCAGGCGTTCCGCGCAATCGGCCTGAGCATCGACGACCTGCGCCGGAAAGACCCGGCACAGGCGATGGCTGATATTGCAGAGGCGATGTCGGGCTTCGCGGACGGCGCGGACAAGGTAGCCGTTGCGCGCGCAATCTTCGGTCGCGCAGGCGACGAACTTATCCCGATGCTCAACAAGGGGCGTCAGGGCTTCGAGGATGCGAAGAACGAGGCGGAAGCGCTCGGCCTTGTCGTGTCCACGCAGGCTGCAAAGGCCGCTGCAGAGTTCACAACCGAGCTGACGAAACTGCGCGAGGCAGGTGACGCAATGAAGCGGCAACTCGCCGCGGAGTTGCTGCCGTCCCTGCAGGAAGTCGTTAGCTGGATGATCGAATCTATCCAGACTGGCGGCTCGCTTATCACGATCATCGAAGCCATCGGTGATGCTGCTGCGCTTGCCGCAAAGGCAATGATCGGCGCAGGCGGTCTCGTGCAGGCAGGCAAGCAGTGGTTCAACATCATGAAGGGGACGACGCAGATAGGGAAACTGTCTGCGGAGCAGCTTGCGGAGAATGCGAAGAAGAATGCGGAGATGACTGAGGAGTTGCGCCGGGGCCTTGATGCCACTGCTGACGCGATGGCGAACGTCACGAAGCGTCGCGACGAATTCAAGCGCAACCGGGGCCAGCCAGAGAAAGACCTCGGCAATGAGGCCGCTGACGCCGGAAAGAAGGTGCTGAGTTTCAACGATGCACTCAACAAGGCAGCGCGCGCAGGCAGGGTCGCAAAGGCGGGCGTCGATGAGTTTGCGCAGATGCTCAAGTCGCTGCAGGAGGAGTTCAGGCGCACGCAGGCGAACGGCGATGAGATGGCATTGCTGCTGGCTGACCCGCGCCTCTCGAAGTTCTCTCAGGATCAGGTCGCGCAACTGACTGCGCAAAAGCAGGCGACACTCGATCTCGCTCAGGCACAGCGTGCAGCGGTCTATGAACTCGAACAGGAAGTTGCCCAATGGGAGCAAGGCCGCGCGGCATACGAGGAGCGCAAGAAGGGGCTCCTCGACTTCGCCAACGCGACGAAGGATGCGCTCGACCCGACGCGCGACTACGTGCGCACCGTGCAGCGGCTTGTCGAGGCAAACCTCGCTGGGCATCTATCGGCAGGCGAACTCGGCGCGGCTATCGACGCGCTGAAGGACAAAACCTTCAACGCCATTGACCCGATGCGGAAGCTGGCTGACGAGATGAAGGATGCGATGCTCGGTTGGGGCAAGCAGGCGTCCGACACGTTCATCGACTTCATCAGCGGCGCGGGCGACGCGAAGAAGTCATTTGGCGAAATGGCCGCTTCGATCCTGCGCGACATTGCCAAGATGCTCCTTTACAAGAACGTGATTGAGCCGCTATTCAGGGGCATTTCTGGCGGCTTCGGCGGTGGCATGGGCGGCATCTTTGGCGGCTTCTTCGGTTCAAGCGCAGACATCGGCACAGGCGACACAGGCGCGCTCTCCTTCGGTGGCAATCGCGCGGTCGGCGGCCCGACCTATCCGGGGCAGTTCTATCGCGTGAACGAATCCCCCTTCGCATCCGAGTTCTTCGTGCCGAGCGCGCCGGGGCGCATCGTGCGCGATGGCGGCGGCGACACGCCGATGAATGTCTCAATCACGATCAACACGCAGACAGGCGGAACGGATGTCGAGGGCGACACCGCGCAGGCGATCGAACTCGGCAAGCGCATGGCAATGGTTGCGCGTCAGGTCATCGCGACCGAGAAGCGAAACGGAGGCCTGCTCGCATCATGATCAACTATTACTGGCTGCTCAACGAGCAGGGATCGCCCCGCAGGATCACGACTGACGAGGACTGGCGCAGGCTATTCGCCGAGGTTGCGCCGCACGCGGTCGGCGCGATTTTCTACTGGTGCCCGACGGCTGCGAATGCTTCTCTCGAACCGCGCGTGATCGAAACGCAGTTCGGCGATGGTTATACCCAGCGCAGGCCTGCAGGCCTCAACACGCAGGATCAGGAATGGAACCTCGAATTCGCCAACCGGAAGAAGGTTGACGCTGATGCAATCCTCGCTTTCCTCTCTGAGCGAAACGGCGTCGATATTTTCAACTGGACGCCTCCGCGCACGTCAAAGGTGCTTGACGTTATCTGCCCGGACTGGTCGTGGACGTATGGCGAGACGCTTGCGGACGGCGCGCGCGCAATGACAGTCAGCGCCCGCTTCGTGCAGCAGCACGCGTAGCGGAGGCCCCATGAATATCCGAGGAGCCGCGCAGGAGTTGCGACCCGGCGCGGTGATTGAGCTATACGTTCTCGACATCTCGCAGTTCGGTGCCCCGATTGTTCGCTTCCATGCAGGCACGAACAAGATCGACGGAGACGTTATCTGGCAGGGCGCCGTCTATCAGCGCTTCCCGGTGCAGGCGACAGGCTTCGAGTGGAAGTCGCAAGGCACGCTGCCGCGCCCGACGCTCGCGGTGTCGAACATCACGTCGATCATCTCCGCGATGTGCCGCATGTACGACGACATGGTAGGCGCGAAGGTGATCCGCAGGCGCACGCTCGCGCGATACCTCGATGCCGTGAACTTCCCTGCAGGCAATCCGAGCGCGGACCCGAACGAGGCCTTTCCTGACGATGTGTTTTTCATCAACTGCAAAACGCGTGAGGACATGGAGGTCATCGAGTTCGAACTCGCGACGGCCTTCGACGTGGAGGGTGTGCAACTGCCGCGCAGGCAGGTGATCCGCAACGCGTGTCCGTGGAAGTATCGCGGCGACGGCTGCGGATATGCAGGCCCAGCGATCAACGCAGGCGACACCTGCGACAAGAGCCTCGCGGATTGCAAGGCCCATTTCGGCGTTCATGCGTGGCTTCCCTTCGGCGCGTTCCCCGGCGCAGGAGCATACAGATGACGCGCGACTTCTCTACGGTCATTCCTTTGATCAGGATTCACGCCGATGCTGAAGCGCCGCGCGAGTGTTGCGGCATTGTCATTGAGAAGCGCGACGGCGCGCTTCAGTACGTGCCGTGCAGGAACCTAGCGCGCGCGAAGGATCAGTTTGTCATTGACCCGAAGGACGCCGCGCAGGCCGAAGACTTCGGGCAACCCGTCGCGTATGCACATTCGCATGTGTTTGAGCCGCCGACGCCGAGCGCTGCTGACCGCGAGAGCATGGCGCGCTCGGGCCTGCCGTGGATCATCGTCAACCACCCGGAGGGTTCCTTCACGATCAACAGTGCAGCGCCCTTCGTTGCGCCGCTTATTGGCCGGAAGTTCGTGCATGGCGTCCATGACTGCTACGGCATCGTGCGCGACTACTACTTTACCGAACTCGGCATCGTGCTCAACGACTACCCGCGTTTGTGGGGCTGGTGGGAGCGCACAGACGGGCCGGACCTCTATCGCGATAACTTTGCACGCGAGGGGTTCACTGCAATCCACGAGGGAGCGCTTGACGCTCCTGCGCTGCGCCTGCTTCGTCTGCATGACGTGTTGCTCATGCGCATACGCACGCCACGCGACAACCACGCCGCAGTGTATGTCGGTAACAACGTCATCCTCCATCACCTGATTGATCAGCTCTCGTGCCGTGCTGTGTTCGACGGCTTCTACCAGCGCCGCACGACCGCGATCCTTCGCCACCGTAGTTTCATCGGGAGGGACTAGCACATGGTTACGGTGAGGTTTTACGGGAGCCTGCGCCGCTTGTTCGGTGAACAATGGACGCTCGACGTGCATAGCCCGCGCGAGGCCATTCACGCGTTGATGGTGCAACTCCCCGGCCTGCGAAGGTACTTTCAGGAGAACGCGACAAGGCACTTCCTCGTGCGCGGCGACGAGCAGGACTATGACGAGCACGACCTCGACTTCCCGCAGTCGAAGGGCACGCTTGCCGTCGTGCCTCTTGTGCATGGCGCTGGCGCGTTCGGAAAGATTCTCGCGGGCATCGCGCTTATCGCCATCGGCTTCTTTCTGCCCATCGCAAGCGCTGCAGTCATGAGCCTGGGGGCGGCGCTCGCGCTTTCTGGCATCGCGCAACTCCTCTCGCCGCGTCCTGCTGCTACGGCGACGCCGGAACGCGCAGACAACGAACCATCGCTAGCCTTCGACGGCGCCGTAAACACGATGGGGCAGGGCGGGCCTGTTCCGCTCGGCTACGGCCGCATGCGCGTCGGCTCGCAGGTTATCAGCGTGGGCTTCTCCACAAATAACGAGATCATGGTGTAAGCGATGGACACTCGCAGCCTGGTTCCCGTTATCGGTGCAGGCGGCGGGGGTGGCGGCGGCAAGGGCGGCGGGGGCGGAGGTGGCTCGCGTTCTCCGCAGGAGTCGCCCGACTCGCTGCGTTCGATCCAGTATGCGCGCGTCATCAACCTCATCTGTGAGGGAGAGACGGAGGGCATTGTTGGCGGTCCTCGCGGCATCTTTATCGAGGACACGCCGCTCCAGAACCCTGACGGCTCATGGAACTTCGTCGGCGCTGCAGTCGAATGGCGCGACGGCCAGCCGTGGCAAGCGCCGATCAACGGCTTCTCCTCAACGGAGTCTGAGACCTCTGTTGGCGTCACGGTGACAGTGAACGGACCGGTTGTGCGCGGCATTGTCAACCCCAACATCGACGCCGTGCGCGTCACTATCGGCTTCCCGTCCCTGTCCTCTACGGACACGGGCACTGGCGACGTGTCCGGTACGGAGGTGCAGCTTGCTGTCGATGTGCAGGTAGACGGAGGCGGCTTCCAGCAGATGATCGTGGACACGGTGCAGGGCAAGACGACCAGCCGCTATCAGCGCTCCTACCTGATCAATCTGTCCTCCCGCTTCGGCCAGGGGCGCACGTCCTACGATGTGCGCGTGCGCCGTCTGACGCCCGACTCCAACACCGTCTATCTCGTGAACTCGTTTCAGTGGGAGACGATGACCGAGGTTATCAATTCCAACCTGATGTATCCGCACTCCTCAATCTGCGGTGTGCAGGTTGACGCCTCGACGTTCCGGCAAATCCCGAAGCTGGCGTTTGATATCAGGATGCGCCGCATACAGGTGCCGTCGAACTACGACCCGGAGACGCGCGCGTATTACGGCGTGTGGGATGGCACGTTCAAGATTGCATGGACCGATAACCCGGCATGGGTGGTCTACGACCTCATCACCTCGGCGCGCGTCGGCCTTGGCGACTATATCTCTCCCGCTATGGTCGACAAGTGGTCGCTTTATGCGATTGCGCAATATTGCGACGGCATCGTGCCGAACGGCTTCGGAGGCGTCGAGCCTCGATTCACCTGCAATGTCTACATCCAGACGCGCGAGGATGCGATAACGCTGCTGCAGAACTTTGCATCGGTGTTTAACGGGATGATCTTCTGGTCCGCAGGCCTCATGACGGTCATTGCGGATATGCCGGGAGAACCCGTCGCGACCTATAACCCTGCGAACGTCGTCGACGGGCGCTTTACCTACCGTGGCACACCGCTCAACCAGAGGCACACGGTCGCGCTCGTGACGTGGAGCAATCCGTCGAACCGGTACGCGCAGGAGATCGAGTACGTTGAGGACCGCGACGCCGTGAATCGCTGGGGCGTGCGGGAAGTTCAGGTCAACGCGCTCGGATGCACTTCGCGAGGTCAGGCGAGCCGCGTCGGTCGATGGATGCTCCTGACGGAGCAGATGCTATCCGAGACGGTCTCATTCAAGACAGGCATCAACGCGGCATTCGCGCGCCCCGGCGACATTTTTCTCACGACTGATCCGGTGCGTGCAGGCTTTCGCATGGGCGGGCGCATTCTCGCCGCAACAGACAACTGGATTCAGATTGACGAGGCCGTTACGTTCGATCCGTTTGTCAGCTATACGCTTTCGGTGCTCCTGCCTGATGGCACGCTGCAGCGCGTGCCGGTTCACAATCCCGGCAGGTCTACTGACGGCATCCTGATCAACGGCACGTTCCGTATGGTTCCCGCGCGCATGGGAATCTGGTCTATCTCTGCGAGCAACGCGCAGAACGAGCAGTGGCGTTGCATCTCGGTTGTCGAGGATGAGGAAGGAAACGTCGAGATTCAGGGCGTGGCCTACCGGCCTGACAAGTTCGCCGCAATCGAACAGGGCCTCCGTCTTGAGCCTATTCCTACCGGCGTGCTCAATCCGTGGCATATCGGCGTGCCAACCGAGCTGCGCATCACCGAGAGTCTTTATCTCATCAGCCCGGTTGTCGTAGGTGCGCGCGCAACGTTTTCATGGCTCGCGCCAATCGGCGCTGTGCGTTACCAACTCAGCTATCAGTTTCGCGACAACTCGCCTACGTTTGTCGATTCGTTCATGTCGAGCATCGACGTTCAGCCGATGAATCCCGGCATGTGGTTCTTCAACGTGCGCGCGATCAATGCGCTCGGCGTGAGCAGCGCATGGGCCTCGATAACGGTTGAGATCGTCGCGCTGAACCGGCCTCCTGAGGACGTGCAGGAGTTCGCGCTCGACATGCTGAACGACTCTGCAAACCTGCGATGGAGGCCTGCAGAAAATCTTGACGTGCTGGTTGGCGGTCAGGTTGTCATCCGCTATTCGAACCGGTTGACGACAGAGGTGACATGGGAGGAGGCGCGCGAACTGACGCGGTTCGCAGGCGGGCAGTCGAACGGTTTTTCTCCACTGCTGCGCGGCACGTATCTCGGGAAGTTCGTCAACTCGTCGGGCAAGTTTTCCGCGAACGCGGCCTATGTGATCAGCACAACGGGACCGCTGCGCGACTTCGTTCTCGTGGCCGAGCGATATCAGCATCCAGAGTTCCCCGGCACGCACGTCAACACGTTCGTTCGATACGGCGCGCTGCACCTTGCTACAGACGATGAAGGCTATGCGGTATCCACCGAGGCCGCGTACTACTTCTCACCTTCGCCAGCGATTGACATGGGCAAGGTGTTCACGGTGCGCTGCCTCTCGGTCATCGAGGGCGCGCTCTATGGCCTGTTCGATACCGTGGACCGGTGGCCCGATTGGGACGCGCGGCTCGACGTTGACGGCCTGAAGGTTGACGAAGGCGGCGGGCAGGTGATGGCGCGCCTGACGAATGTCGATCCGGCGATTGCCGAGGCCGAGGACTGGAGTCCGTGGTCGCGCCTCGTTGTGGCTGACCTGACGTTTCGCTCTGCGCAGTTTGCGCTCGCGTTGCACGTTCCAGATAGAACGTGGGGCATAGGTATCGTTGAGCTTGGTGTGACCATCGACGTCCCTGATCGCCTCGAATCGCAGAACAATGTCGTCGTGCCGGTCACCGGCCTGCATATCCGCTTCGCGGTGCCGTTCAAAGAGACGCCTGCGATCAACATCATCGCGCAGGGCCTGCAGTCAGGAGACGCGTGGGGCATCACGAACCAGAGCCCTGAAGGGTTCTCGATCTTCTTCTATAACGCTTCTGGCGCGAGGGTTGAAAAGACCTGCGACTGGATTGCGCGCGGCTATGGATACGAGCACATAGGCCTACAGGGTATCGGGTACTCGAAGATGTGTGGGAAAAATCCACAACTCACTGCGCAGCGCGCGCAACTCGAAGTCGATAATGCTCCGAAGGAATAGTCATGGCTCAGGTAGACAACTATCAGGTTCCCGCGCATCCGACCGGCCTCGACATGCGCATCCAGTTGAACGCGATCATCCTCGCGCTCATTGGAGACAACGCAGGGCCGACCGAACCAGCCGAACTCTACCCCGGCATGTGGTGGGGCAACACGGCGAGCGGCCGGTTGATGCGCCGTCGAAACGACAATACAAGCTGGGTTGATATCGGCCCGCTTGACGATCCGCTGCTGGACCTCCGCAACGCAGTGAACGCCGCAAATAACGGCCTTGCTGGCAAGGTAAACCGGGTCGGCGATCAGATGTACGGTGAACTCCAGTTCATTCGCAACGACTTTGACGCGCTTCATTCGCATGGCCTCTCTATGTTTTCCGGATGGGCGAATGACCGTAGTACGTTAATGCGTTATTCGTATAACGCGTCGGGTATCGGTGGGCTGGAATGGATTAATTCCGCTCGAAGTATAGTGACCATGAACTGTTCCGATAACGGTACATTTTCGGCGCGCGAATCGATCAATACCGGATATCGATGCTCGCTTGGTGGAATGCCGCTGGGCGCGACGGGAACGGGCTATGGCGAACTTGAATTGCGCTCGCAGGATGGCACGTGGTTTCGCTTGCGAGGCCGACCCTCTGGCGGCGGGATGCAATGGATCAATCATGCCTATAACGCAGTCATCGCTGATATTGACGATGGCGGAAGCCTGAATAGCATGGGCGAATACCGGATGCGTTGGGGCGCTGCGTGGGTGAGCGATGGGAATCTCTACATGCCGTGGGCGGGGAACTGGCTATCGAACGTGATCGGTGATATCAACAATCGCATCAACGGTCTGGGGGGCAGCTTTGCGACGAGGCACGCGCAGTGTCAGCACGATAGCGGACTCGCGGAATTCGGTCGCATCGTACAGGGCTCAAGCGGTCACGGCGAGGTCACCTGTCCCGGCCCGTGGGTGATGGTCGGCCTGCGTGGTGCATCGTGGGAAACGTGGGCGCGCGGCATCGTTCTGCGAAATCAATAACGGAGGGGTGCATGGCTATGGTCACGAAACAACAATCGGACGCGCTCACAAGGCAGAAGGCGGGAGAGGGAGTGCCGCGGGAGCAGTGGATGACGCACGACGAATTGATTGCCGCGATCTCGATCCTCTACCCGAACGCGGTTCATGGGCGAGACTTCTACGTTGCGCACATGGTCGAGCCTCAAACGAACGTGCAGTTGTCGAGCGCATTTATTGCGCAGTGGACTATCGACGGCGTGCCCGAGCCTTCGCTTCCCGAATTGATGCAGGCCGTCGCGCCGCATGTGAACACCGCAAAGGCAACCGTTTGCGCGCGCGACGTTCGCTGGGAGCGCAATGCGCGTCTCGATCAGTCCGACAGCTTTTTGACGCGGGCCGTGGAAGCCGAGGACGCTGCGAAGGTGACTGCGCTCAAGGCATATCGCAAGGCGCTGCGCGATCTCCCTCTGCAAAGCGGGTTTCCGTTCGACGTTGACTGGCCTGAACTGCCTGCGGAGGCATAGCAATGATCGACATCAACCTTCTCGCCTTCGCGCTCTCGCAGGCGTACCCCGGCTCGACGCGCGAAAACTATTTTCTCTCCTACCATGTGGGCATCGACGGAAAGCAGGACGCCGATTCATCGATCATGTCGTGGACCCTCGATGCGCCGCAGCCGACGCCAGATGAACTGCCAGCGCTGTGCGAGAAGTATCGCGCGCAGTTCGAAGAGGACGGTCTAAAGAAGGACGCGCAGGCGATCATCGAATCAATGCTCATGCAGATCGACCACGAGATTGAGGAGGCACAGCACAAGGGCGACGAGGCCCGCGTGCAACTCCTGCAGGACATCAGGCAGAAGGTGCTGGACGTGCCGAACCAGCCAGGCTATCCGAAGGACATCGAGTGGCCTGACGTTCCGCTTGCCCCTCCGCAGACTGCATACGAATTCATTCCCGTCACGGCATCGCCCCCACCAGACCCGCCTATCCTTCCTCCGCAGGAGTGAAGCCATGCATTCGACCGTCTTTGCACTGCTCGGCGCAGTAGGAGGCGGTGTGCTGCGGCTGTTCCCCGAGATGCTGGGCGCGTGGGCCAGCCGGCAGCAGAAAGATAACGCCGTGCGGCTCGCGGAACTGCATCTTGAGGAAGTGCGTGCCGAACTCGCGGCGCGGCTCGACATCGCGAAACTCGGCGCTGAGAACGTTGAGGCTGACGGGCGGCTTGCGGTTGAGCAGGCGAGGGCTGAGTCGATGGTGATCGCGCAGTCGCATCTGACCGGCGTGCGGTGGGCCGATGCGCTCAATCTCAGCGTGCGCCCGGTTGCAACGTACCTGATGCTGCTGCTTTACGTCGCCTTCAAGCTCATCGTGATTCGCGATGCAGTCATACAGGCGGCGGGCCCGACGAGCGCCACTGTCACGTCGCTGGTTGCCATCGTGTGGGATGATGACGATGCCGCGATCTTCGCTGGCGTGCTTACGTTCTGGTTTGCCGATTCGGTGCTCGTGCGTCGGAGCAAGCGGCCATGAGGCTATCCCCGCACTTCTCGCTCGACGAGCTTATACAGTCCGAGACGGCCACGCGGCACGGCATCTCGAATCAACCCGGCCCCGCGGAACTCGACAACCTTGTGCGGCTGGCCGATGTGCTCGAACTCGTGCGCACGCTGCTCCACGGCAGACCGATGCTCATCTCGTCGGCCTACCGCGCGCCCGGTGTCAACCGTCTTGTCGGCGGGTCCGCGACGAGCGACCACATGAGCGGGCGCGCTGCCGACTTCATTTGCCCCGGCTTCGGCTCCCCGTTGCAGGTGTGCCGCGCCATCGATGCCGACGCGTCGATACCCTTCGAGCAACTAATTTTCGAGGGCACTTGGGTCCACCTGTCGATAGCCGCCGAAGGCCGCGATGTACGGCGGCAGGTTCTCACGGCTCACTTTGGGAGCGGCTCCGTCACATATACGTCGGGGCTGCCGTGAAGCAAAATAGAGGTACTCCGAGAATATCCGGGAAGACCGATTAAGGCTGTAGTCGGCTGTGAAGGATCATTCGCTGGGACCATCGCACAGACATTCAGCCGTCGGTTCCGCTCGGTAACCGGCCGCTCAGCTTGCAATGTACCTCTCAGGGAACCGGCTACGTCGTCAAAACGCCCTACCTGCGAGAGCGTTTCTGTTCATGACATCCATGCGAGGGGAGTTATTCGCGACTCAGCCGGATTGGCGTACTTCAGACAAGAGCCATTTGCTCAACTTTGCAACTGCGTCCCCTGTTGGCATGTCCTCGCGAACGCAAAGGTAATAATCCAGACCGATGTCGAGCGTCAGATCGAGCGGCGCGACCAGTACGCCTTCCGCCAGCTCTCGCTCAATAATCTTCGCGCGCATGAGTCCAAAGCCGAGTTCAGCCCGAACCGCTGCCAGTGTTAATTGGCCGTCTTCGAGCAGTGGGCCTGTCAGGCGATCAGTTCGTACGCCCGCATGCGCGAACCACGCAGCCCATCGCGCTCGATTCCCATCATGTACTAACGGCGCCTGAGCAATGTCGCGGGCATGACGGAACGGACCGTACCTTCGCGCGAAGGCCGGTGTACATGCGGGCACTAGCACGCCGGAGAGCAAGCGGGTGGCTTGGTACCCGGGCCAGCGTCCCGTTCCCATGCGAATCGATAGATCTGTCGAATCGCTTGGGTAACTGCCGTGCATCGAATATACGACGCTGATACCTATGTCCCGATGCGCATCGGTAAATCGGCCTATTCGCGGCAACAGCCAGTTGCTTCCAAAAATGCCGGTCACCCCGATGGTCAATTGGGTCAGCATTGAACGCTCTTGCGCTTGACGGGTAGCCGTCCGCAGAACGGTGAATGCACTGTGAATTGACCGGTAATAATCGCGACCCTCGTCGGTGAGATATAGGGCGCGGCCCTTGCGCACAGTTAGCGCAGTCTGCATGTGGGTCTCCAGCACATGTAGCTGATGGCTAACCGCCGAGGGCGTGACATTAAGCTCAGCCGCAGCTCCTGCGATTGAACCACGCTCGGCAAAGGCCTCGAAGGCGCGGATGGCGCGCAACGGCGGTTCCGTATCGTTCGTTTCAAGTTCCATGATACACAAAAAAAATTCAACTGTTGATTTTGGCCTCATTCCAGGGGCCCTGCTGACAGGTAATCTTAGCTCCGTAGACGAGCATCCGCGCAGTTTTTCGGGGTATCAATTGAATTCAATGCAACTGAGCGCGGGATGCAGCGAAACTCGCCTTGGGCTGCTCGTCGAGGCGACGACGGCCGCGCTGCGGGAGCCCTCGCGCCGGTGCGTATTGGCACGAATTAGAATCTTTTGGAGGCACTTAATGATGGTCGCTCAGCCCCCCGCGGATACGCTGGTCCAGCCACGGTCAGCGGCGGAATCGCCCGGAATGACGAATCAAGGGGTTCGCCTCTGCGGGATCTCAAAGTTCTACGAGAATTTTCCCGCCCTCAAGAACGTCTCCATTGACATCGCCCCTGGGGAGTTTCTTACCCTTCTGGGACCCAGTGGATCAGGCAAGACGACCACGATGATGGCGATCGCCGGATTCACGGATGTGACGTCGGGGGAGGTGTACATCGAAGGGCGCCGCGTCGACATGTTGCCGCCGCATAAGCGCAATATCGGCGTCGTCTTTCAGCATCTCGCTCTGTTCCCACACCTGTCTGTCGAGGATAACCTCGCTTTTCCGCTACGCATGCGGGGGGTGAAGGAAGCCGCGATTGCCACGAAGGTCCGCAGTGCACTCGAACTCGTGCACCTCTCTGCATTTGCCGACCGCCTCCCGAATCAGTTAAGCGGCGGTCAACAGCAACGTGTCGCGCTAGCACGAGCGATTATTTTCGATCCACCCGTTCTTCTTCTCGATGAGCCACTCAGCGCCCTTGATCGAAAGCTTCGAGAGAGCATGCAGAACGAACTGAAGAACCTGCAGCGAAAACTCGGTGTGACGACTGTAATGGTGACACACGACCAGGAGGAGGCGCTGGCAGTGTCGGATCGCATTGCGGTAATGAACAACGGCGAAGTCGTGCAACTGGACACGCCGGAGATGCTTTACGAAAAACCGAACTCTCTGTTTGTCGCGGACTTCATTGGCCATTCCACAAAGCTCGAAGGCGTCGTCACATCGCTTACTCAAACAGGATGTCGTGTCAGGACGAAGGGTGGCATGGAATTGTCGGGGCAACCTACAGATGCGCCGGTTGGTTCCACCGTTTCGGTCGTTATCCGCCCGGAGAGGTTCGCTTTCGACGCCGCAACCCGCGATGACAATCATGCGTTTGGCCAGATTGTCGAGTCTACCTATGCAGGCGATGCAGTCACTTACAGCATCAAGACCGAGAGCTCAGAAACGCTCATGGTGAAGCTGAACAATCTAAAAAACACGCGACATCCGGTTATGGGTGATCGCACTCAAGTTTCGTGGAAAGTGACGGACACCATGGTGTTCGCGACCGACCGCTAATAAAAGCAGACCGCTGCGGTCAGGCGTTCAAATGGAGACTCGAAAATGAATCGACGAGAATTTATAGCGGGATGTGCAGCCGCGCCGCTGGCAGTTGGCCTTGGTAGTAGCCGGGCTTTTGCAAAGGACGCTGGCACCGTCACAGTCGCCTCATGGGGTGGCACGTTCCAGGACGCCCAGCGCGAAGCCTTATTCAAGCCCTTCGAAAAGCAAACTGGGATCAAAGTGATCGAGGCGACGGGCCCGAGCTTGGCTAAGGTCCGTGCAATGGTGATGAGCGGATCGGTTGACTGGGACGTGATTGAGGCGGTGCCCGGTGACATGCTCACGATGTCGGAGTCGAATCTGCTGGAAAAGGTCGACTACAGCGCGCTGAACAAAGAAGTGATGAGCGAGCTTCTTCCGGGCTCCATGCACCCTTACGGCGTAGCGACGATCAGCTACTCATATGTTATCGCGTATAACACGAAGAAATTCACCAAGGAACATCACCCACGTTCCTGGGCAGAAGTTTGGGATGCAAAGACCTTCCCAGGTTCACGCATCCTTCCCGCAGGCAGCTACGTCGTCCGTCCGAACGAGCTTGCGCTTCTCGCCGACGGCGTGTCTACCGACAAACTCTATCCGCTCGATCTTGAGCGGTCGTACCGCAGCCTGTCGAAAATTCGTCCCTCGGTGTTGAAGTGGGCGACCAGCGGCACTATGGTCCCTCAATCGCTCGTCAGTGGAGAAGCCGATATCGGCTTCGCGTCACAGGGCCGAATCGTGCAACTGAAAGAGCAGGGTGCGCCAGTTGACTACGACTTCAACCAGGGCGAACTAACCGCGGACTTCTGGACTATCCCGAAGGGCGCGAAGAACCGTGAGAACGCACTGAAATTCATCGAATTCGCTTCGCGAGCAGAGCCGCTTGCAGCACTTTGTCGTGCGGTTCCCTACGGGCCTCCCAATCGACGCTCACTTGACTTGCTGCCGGCTGAGATTGCTCGCCAGCTTCCGACCCATCCCGACAATCTGAAGCTGCAATTCAAGCTCAACGCGGAGTGGTGGGCACAACGCAGTCAAGGTAGAACGAACCTCGAACGCAACACCGACATGTGGAACAACTGGATCCGCCAGTAATCCGCAAAGGGCAACGCAATTCCATAGGATCTGAAAGACATGTCGAGTTTCATCTCACAAAAAGGCGTTTCACGATCGACTATGCGGCTGTCACCGATCTTGCTTTTGGTGCCCGCGATTCTCGTTCTTGGCGTTGTTTACGGGTGGCCCCTCGTCCGGCTTCTCCGAATCAGCTTTGGACAGAGCGATTGGACGATGACGCACTACGTCCGAGTGCTCTCCGACAGCTACAACGTGCTCGTGCTTTTTGAGACGTTTCGACTGTCTTTCTTCGTCGCCCTGATCTGTCTTTTGGTCGGCTATCCGATCGCTTACCTGATTTCGAGGCTCAGCAAGCGTTGGAGCGTGATCGTCACTGCGCTCGTAGTTCTGCCGCTGTGGACAAGCACACTTATCCGAAGCTTTGCGTGGATGGTTCTGCTCGGACGTCATGGTGTAGTCAATGACCTGTATCTCAACAGTGGACTCGGCTCAACGCCCCTGAGCATCCTTTACAACAGGTTTGCCGTCTATGTCGGAACGGTGCACATCATGTTGCCGCTGATGGTGTTCCCTCTGCTGTCGGCGATGAAGAAGGTTGACTGGCGGCTCATCGATGCAGCGAAAAGCATGGGGGCGAGGCCCGCTGCTGCTTTTTTTCTGATTTTCGTCCCGTTGACAAAATCAGGCATGGTCGCCGGCTTTCTACTGGTGTTCATCTTGACGCTGGGATTCTTCGTGACACCCGCATTGTTGGGTGGACCGCACGATGTGACATTCGTCATGTTGATCGAGCGCGCCGTTAATGAGCTTTCTGACTGGGAGGCTGCTTCGGCAATGTGCGTGATTCTCCTGCTCGCGACCTTCCTTCTTTATGGTCTGTACCGCCTAGTTGTGATGGTGAGTGCGAGGAGATCTCGTAACGCTGGCCGCTCCCGATCGAACCCGCTGCGCATCGCGACCCAGATCATGGGCCGTCTTCCCACCGCGTCGACCTCCAACTGGGCTCCTAAGGCTCGGTCTCCGAAGCTGTCAAACCGGCCAGGAGCGGCTGCATGGATCACCGGAATTCTCATTGTCACGTTCCTCGTGCTTCCCATACTCATCATCCTCCCGATCAGCTTTTCGGCCTCTCCCTACCTCGACTTCCCACCGCCCAGCCTATCGCTACGATGGTACGAGAACTATTTCACACGTGCCGATTGGATCAAGCCAACGTTGACGAGCCTTCAAGTGGCTATCGCGGTAGCAGTGATCTCCACGCTGATTGGCAGCTTGGCCGCGATCGCGCTGGTGAGAGGTAAGTTCGCGGGAAAGGCTGTGATCACTGCCTTCCTTGTCTCGCCCTCAGTAGTTCCTACGTTGATAACCGCAGTCGCAATTTATTTTCAGTTTGCGAAGTTGGGGCTTATCGGGACATTGACCGGACTCACGTTGGCGCACACCGTAATCGCAGTTCCGATCGTCCTTATCCTTGTGATGGCGTCGCTCAAGAGCGTTGACACTCGACCCGAGGTTGCAGCCCAAAGTCTCGGTGCCCACCCCATCGTCGCGTTCGCCAAAATTACGCTTCCTGCTATTCGGCCAGGCATCATATCGGCCTCGCTGTTCGCGTTCCTTACGTCGTTCGACGACATCATCATCGCGCTTTTCGTGAGCAGCGACTCGGCAAAGACCTTGCCGATGCGGATGTGGGAAGGTATCCGCTTCGACCTTGACCCGACTATGGCAGCGGCTTCGTCCGCAATCATCATCTTGTCCATCGTTTTGCTGGCAATTGCGCGACGCGTCGCCCCGGGCGCTGGAGAGAAGGCAGGCTAGAGCACACATCAATACCTTCAACCTACCTAATTAAAGTGATCCAATGCCACGTAATCTAATCTTCAGCGAAAGTGAATATCGGCAACGAGTGACGAATGTGCAGGCGGACATGCGCGAGAAGGAATTAGACGCACTGATCGCCCTGGAGCCGGAGTCGGTCGCCTATCTGACGGGATATCTCTCGCCTCGGGGGTACAACGGGTTTCATTGTGCTGTGGTGCCGGCGGAGGGCGAGCCCGTCATCGTCTATCGACGCGCGGAGATCTACCATTTTGAGAAAAGTTGCGCCTTCGAGAAAAGCTTTCGCTGGTCTGATGGCGACAACATAGAGCAGTTGGTGGCGAAGGCGGTTGCATCGGTTTTAGGCAACAAAAAGCGCCTAGGCGTGGAGATGTTCTCTTGGCAACTCAATGCCTCCCGATTCAAGGCGCTCAAGACCGTGCTGCCCGGAGATCTTCAAATCGAGGACGTAGGCAACCTGGTTCGTCGTCGCCGCATCATCAAATCCACGGCGGAGCTGAACTATATGCGACGAGCTGGTCGTGCTGCTGAGGCAGCAATGGACGCCGCGCGCGGTGTCGCACGCGTCGGTGCGAGCGAACGAGAAATTGGCGCCGCGGTAGCAGCAGCGATGGTTCGCGCTGGAAGTGATCGTGCTGAGCCGGGTCCGATTGCCTCCGGCGAAGCGGCACATTCGATCCATTGCGTGTTCACCGATCGCGTCTTGGAGCGCGGTGACACGGTGCAACTGGAAATGTGTCCCCATGTACACAATTATCACGCACGATTCTTCCGGCCCTTGAAGGTGGGCGAGGCGTCACGTGACGAGATCGACTTCGCTCGGCGGTTGTTCGAGATTCAAGATGAGGCTCTTGCGCAAGTTCGGCCGAACGCGTCTGTACGGGCGGCCGACGCGATTTATCGGCGAGGCGCAGAGGCTACTGGGAAGGTGAGCGAATACCATTACAAAACGTTCTATTCGGTCGGACTGATGCTGTACCCCAATGGCGCAGAGTATCTTGAGGCGGCTCCTGTGTCGGACTGGTATTTCGAGCCAGGTATGACGTTTCACACCTACCTGTTCGTCGATGGTTTTGGCGTGAGCGAAACGATTGCCGTCACCGACAACGGCTATGAGCCGATCACCCGCTACCCACGCGAATTGCTCATCTCGTGACCTCCAAGCTGCTTTTTTCGATACATACCTGTCAGGATTGCTAACATGTCTGAAACGTTTCCGCTAGTTGGGGTGTCCGCGTGCTACCAGACAATCGAAGGATTTCCATCGCATACCGTTCACGATAAGTATGTCGAAGCGGTGTCCATTGGTGCTGGAGCAGTCCCAGTTATTCTGCCGGCGTCAGGCGAGGCGCTGGCTGAACGGGTAGTCGAATCCCTCGACGGGATTCTCTTGACGGGAAGCGCATCGAACCTTGAGGCGTCGCTGTACGACAGTGATACCGTTTCGGACGGGCCGTTTGATCCGCGCCGCGACGCGACCTGCCTGAGATTGGTTGCCCTTGCAATTCAACGAGATATTCCGGTACTAGCGATCTGCCGAGGTATGCAGGAGCTGAACGTGGCTTTAGGCGGCACACTTCAGACTCAAATGGATAAGGACCCAGACTTCGCCGTGCACGTTGCAGCAGACTCCGAGGATCTTTCCGTGCGTTATGGCGCCCGACATGAGATCCACTTTGCTAGCGGTGGACTGTTCACCAAGATCATCGGTCGAACGTCGGCACGTGTGAATTCTCTTCACACTCAGCGTATCAGGGATCTTGCGGATGACCTCGAAATTGAAGCGAAGGCGGAGGACGGTGTCATCGAAGCAGTGCGACTGCCGCAAGCCACGTTTGTTGTGGGCGTTCAATGGCACCCTGAATGGGAGTTTCAACGAGATGATGTATCGTCGCCTCTTTTCAAAGCATTTGGGGACGCTGTGCGAAGTCGCTGTCGAGCACGAGCCGCACGCTAAGAACGCGGACATGATCCGCGACCGCGGGGCCGCCCTCGAACAGTATGATGGACGGTCCCTTTAGAGGGCTTTTGGGTGAAACGCAAAATGACAGAAAAAGTTTTAGGGATTCTTGAGCTGGAAAACAGGCCCATGATGCATCCGGGCGCGCTCAGCGCGCCCGGCACATTCGGCTTCCCGGTCAAGCGCCTGACAGTGCCGGGGGCGACCACGAATTCGGTCGTGGGATCTTCGAGCGCGATTATCAAAGAGGCGTACATCGCTTGCGCCAAGCAGCTTGAGAGCGAAGGTGTGTCGGCGATCATCGCAAACTGTGGATTCAGCGCTCCCTTTCAGAACGACGTGGCAGCCGCCATCAACGTTCCGCTCGCGCTCTCAAGTCTCTTGCTGGTGCCACTTCTTGCTCGAACGCTACCGGCCGGAAAGGTGGTGGGGATTCTGACCTATGATTCCACGAAGCTGGAAGAACGACATTTCGCTGGTGCAGGCTGGTCAACGCGTGAGATAAGTGTTGCTGTCGGCGGAATTGAAGGTTCCGAGACATGGCGTGAGCTCGCTGAGCCGAATCCGGTGATCTCCCCGGAAGTGGTGACTGGCGATATCGTTTCAGCCGTGGAGTCTCTGATGAAGGCGAATCCAGCGATCGGAGCGATCGTATTGGAGTGCGCAGGCTTCCCGCTGGCCGCAGATGCAGTGCGAGAGGCGACCGGTCTTCCCGTCGCTGATTACGTTAGCTTGGGACGGTTAATGATCGAGATGAGTCCGTGCTTGTAGCAAGCTGAGGCGGTGACTTCCAGACGCCGATCCAAAGCCAGCGCCCGGTGCTCGTGGTCGCTGGCTTTCGGTAGCGGACGCGGTTATTCACGTTCCAGGCGTTCAATCAAATCGTGCCGGAGTTCGAGCTAACTTCGCCTAGCCGTACCGGCCTGGTTAAGTGCAGGCTTTTCACTATCTGTGTCAGCAGTTTTTCACTTACCTGGCACAATTTTCACTTTCTCTGTCACCCGACAGCCGTCACCGAAGGTGCCCCTCTCCCGCCACCCATTCGGATCGACGAGCCCACATTGCGGTCTGATGACATCTCTCATGAGTTGTGGATCGGCACGTCATAGCCGTGGCTCACCTTGGCTTCAATGAGCGGCCGGTTTGAGGCAGTTAGCAGCGCGTTCGCCCAACCATTCGTTCGAGCAGGCCCAACCGCGTCTCTCTACGCGAATCGATGAACGGCCGTTGTGCTTTTGAAGCTGCCATGGATGTTGCGATGGGTCAGATGGGTCGACGGACCGCTACGGGTCGGACAGAGCCCACCCGGAAACTGCGACGGCAAAAAAGAGCCCGCCGCTCGGCGGGCTGGCGTGAGACTACAGACCCGTTGCGCTGTGTCGGGGCGACGCCGGGAGGATCGTGTGCATTCCAGCAATCAGGCGCGCCATCCGCTCGCGAGTGCCGCGCGCATGCGTCAGGCGTGCGCGAGAGACGACCAGCGACGCGATGCGAGCGCCCCAGCGACGCTGGCCGGTCGGGCGCGCGTGTTTGTGTTGGGTGGAGCGCGCCAGGGCACTGCGCGACGTTCTGGGCGCTTCGCACGTGTGGTCGAGCACCCATAAAAAAGCCCCGCTTTGGCGGGGCTTTTCAGGGCGCGAATGCGTCATCGAGTCATGCGCCTCCCGTGTCGATGATGTACGTGCCGTAGTGCGTGAAGTAGCTCAGGTTGACTTCGCCACCGTCATGCTCGTGGTACACGGTGAGCCGCGCAGTGTGCTCGGGCAGGAACCCCAGCGCGGCTATCGCGTCGCGCACTGCCTCATCATCGGTCGCGCCGTACCCGTACACGGTAGAGGCCAGCGCCGAGAGCTTCGCAACGTAACGCATGCTTACCTCCATCTCAAGCGGTGCGCGTGACTCGAAAGAGCCGGAAAGGCGCTTCCTCGAATCCGTGCGCGAGTCCGTAGCACAGCGTGACTTCGAACGCTGCGCCCGGTACGTTCTCTGCGCAGGTGCACAGATACCGGCGCGTGTGTGCGTGCTGCTCAAGCTCGACGAACGCCTCGCCGACCTGCAGTTCACTGATGCGATACGGGACCGAGCCCGGGACTAACGCGCTCGGGCGACCGCGCCCGCGCAGTGCCTCGGTTGTCTTGCTCATCGCTCAGTCCTCCATCATCGCTGCTGCGATCTCGTGCCAGTTGACCATCCCGAGTGCGTGAGTGAGCAGGTCGGTGTACACGCTCGTCGGCATCGGTGGCATGTGCGCCTCGTGCTCAGCTTCGAGGTGCCTGGCAAGCTCCCCAACAATCTCCGCATGCGCGTCCTCGTCGCCCTCTTCGAAGTTGGCTTTCAGTTCGTCGATGACTTCGCAGAAGTAGTGATACGTGCCTTCATCGTTCGTGAGCCACAAATGGACCGCCCAGGTTTCATAGTTAGTCCATCCGTTGTACTTATTAACCATCTCGCTTGCCTCTTTCAGTTCCGGGCTACCTCTAACCCTTCACCTGTAGCCTACGGGCATGTGGCGTATGCAGGGAAAATACCCGTTGGTGAACCGCTCTAGGCTCTGGTTGAGAGTAATTCTCGATATGGCGCGCACATGCCATCGCACGTGCTGGACGCGAGCGTGCGTGTTGGGGGAGCGGAAAGCTCGCGCAGCAGTGCGAGCAGCGAGCGCCGCGGCGCGCGTGTGCGCTCTCTCATAACTAGATACACGACGCGGCAGCTAGCGAAGCGCCTACTATATAGCCGTCGTCAACAGCCAGATGCGTTGCCGGGATTGGCTCTCTGGCGATTTGGCTTATCGTGGAGCATCTAGCGCGCCGGGTCGCGGCGTCGGCCCGATGAGCCTGATCGATCCGAAGCGGTCACTAGGTATGCTCCGAAGCGGATGTTCGCCCGGGGCGCGGTTGGGTGAGTGGCGATTCGGGTTTGGTTTCGCGCTTGGCCTCGAGCGTGCGGCGCGTCTGGCCAGGGGCACGCTCTACACGTCGTGCTGGATGTAGTCTGCCGCGAAGCGCCGCCCTCCGGCACAGAAAGCCCTACGTCACTGGCCGGAGTGGCGTGTTGTCAGTGTTCCAGCGCGTAGATGGTGTTTTGAAGGCGGCCTAGCAAGTCATCGTAAGTGATGATGTCCATCATGTTCGCGTACTTGCGCTTGATGATTTCAAAATCGAGTTGCTGGCTATCAGTCATCTTCTTTCCGCCAAGCTGGTTGCGGCCGACGATAATGATTGCCTTCGGATTTGATATCCGGATATCAAATCCAGGAGGAAGCTCGGAGGCGTAGGCCTTGGTGAGGGCGCGCTCTCCGTCGACACCCCATTTCGACAGGTGAAAGAGATACTTCTCTGCCTGCATGACGCTACCGGTCAACTCGGCAGTCGGAATGTTGTTACCTCGGTACAGTCCTTGGCGAAGAATTTTGTCTTCGAAAGGTTTTTTGAGTTCAATGACGTCGAGGTTCCCGCTCGCGTCCACTAGCCCGATATCGATATATCGCTTGGACGTTTTGCCGGACTTGCTGTAGTAGTCGTTAATTGTGATGTTTTGAAGCACCCTGATGTACTTTGGAAACAACAGTAGAAGGAATGAAACCATCCGCTGTTGCCATTCTTTCTCGGACAGGTTCTTACCGCTCAGCAGACTCTGTTGAATCTCGTCATGGATAAGGCGGTACTTGAGAACCTCCTGTTCCTTCAACGCTTTGAGTTCCGGCGGCTTTTCAGCAGAAAGTGTTCCGTTCAGTGCTGACCGCTTATCGAGGTAGGACTCGTAACGCTCCCGTGCATCCTTCATGCCGTCCACATACTGCGAGAGGATGGTGTGAACGCGTGCAGCAGCGTAGCGATTAAGCTCGTGTGTGGTCGGAAATTTCTTGAGCAACTCCTGATAGACGGGCAGTGGGATGGTCCCGGCGCGGCTGCCTCCGATTACAATAGGCTCGTCGTTATCGAGAAGATCGGAGAGCCGCTTCATAATTGAGACATTTCGTTCCGCGACAAAGATCGAACGTTTGAGCCGAAGCTCGCGGCTTACGAGGACATCTCGCTCGATAGAAAAGACACGACCGGGGATCCGCAAGTACTCGTCTTCAAACGTGCCAAAGCGAAATGTATAGACGTACTCAGTAAAGTCTGTTTTGTTGGTGGGCGGATTCTTGAGGTCCGCTTTTCGAAAGGAGAATGCGCGAGATACCTCCATGGACTTCCCACTCTTCATTTCCTCCCAGACCCACTGATTTTGAGTGCCAAATTCCGGCTGGTAGTCGCAATCGACGCCGGTCTTCGTGGTACGGAAATCCAACATGCTTCCTCTCAATGCGAGATGATTTCGCGCCTAGATGTGGGGTGCCAAAGCCTCTGGTCCAAAGTACCCAGGCTTTGTCGAAGTACTGATTTTGCTGGGCCATCAGGCCTTCCAACGGTGGCAGGGGACCGCCCGCGCGCTGAAAAGTAGAAGAGCCCGCTGATCAACCGGGACCAGTGAATACTGCCCTGCCTGTTCGTTTGAAGTCCACCTGAACCTCGCGTAGATGAGGGGGCAATGCCGCTTGTTGAACAGACGATGAGCGCGCAGCGCTTCGACCCGGGAACGGTGCTGGCCGCACTTAATGGCGTGCCGTCGGCATTGGGCCTCGAATGCAATTTCACAGTCAAACCAGCGGCTCGCGAAGAAGCTTTCTAACTAAAGTTGTTTGATCCCAGAGCGATGAGATCCAGCGATGGATTCAATCTGCGCATATTGAATGCAGCGGCTCTGATCTTTTCCTTTTGGGCTTCGAAAGTAGCCAAGTCGTCGCCGTCATTTGGACTACGGAGGATAGCCAAAGCTGTTCGAGAAATCCGACCAGGAACCGTCTGATCGCCATCAGAAATCGTGAAGCTCACAAAATCTCCTCTGGTTTTGTCCGTCGGATCGTAAATGCGGAACGCGTCGTCCATTGCTTTCCTCTTGCGACGATATGGATTTTTCGACAAGCTGTCGGTCAAACTGAGGAATGTCGCGAACTTGTTCAGTTCTCCGTCGGATACGTCCACGGGGTTGAGCGCGTCCCTGAGTGAGCGCTGCAGTGCGTCGTCATCGCGATTCACAATCGCATTAACTGTGCGGACCGACTCGGTCATCCGCCGTACGAAGCTTCCCATCTCATCCGCCGCACCGGCCAACCGATTGAAGATACCCAAGAACTCGGCGACGGATTCGTCATCAGAAAAGTTGGGGTACTTCACCGCGTGATCGATTTCAGCCCAACCTTCCTCGAAAATAGTCCTAACTTGGATCTCTGCAAGTATTTTTTGCCGTCGGGGACTGGTTGAGACTATGTAGTGGACCGATCGATATCCTGCTTTGTGGTCTTTGACATCGAAGCCCGCGTCCTTGAGCTTTTCCCCCGAGTCGCCTTGGCGAACATAAGCGACTGGTGGATTTTCCTCCTGCTCCCACGCATCGCGGATGCTCTTGTCGATGCGAAACAAGTCTTCCTTGAACAGATGTAACGCCCTTACGCCAACGAGATCAGTGATTATCGCTTGATAGTTCTCAACGCCGATTTCCGCATATTTTTCGCCACCTTCAACGCGCTTCCGAATGATTTTGGCCAACAGATGGTCGGTATCCTTGACTCGAAATCTGACGGAATGGACCCGATCAATGCTTTGAAGGTCACGAGCCATCGCTTCGGCGGCTCGTGCGAGGGCGTTTTTCTGAGAATTGTGACGACTCCCGATTGCTGACAATGTGTTCCAGTCAAGTTTTGCGATCTCCCATTCGGCATCCGTTATCCTGTTTTGTTCTCGGAACTCCGCCTCAGTTTTCTGGTACATCAACCAATCCCCATTCATTTGCGCCTGACTAGCCGGCGACTATATGCTGCATGGCCGACCGCCTCAGTGGCAAGGCGGTGAATTCGGTTAATCCTATGGTACTGATTCGTGATACTACCGACCTTTCTCCGCCAGAAAGTTTAAAAGGCGGTCAAGCATATCCTCCCGAGTACCATGGATCTCTTGTGCCCACTGTTGCCCCAGTACTTCAGGCGAACCTAAGGTGGAGAAGTCTGGGCGACCATCCTTAACGGGTATCGTACGGAGCTTTTCTAAATATGCAGTCTTCTTTTGTTCCCCGTCTTTCTGTTGGAACTCGGCAATGGCCGCCGCGGATTGCTCCTTCCCCATTGACCGAATAGTAGCCATTAGCCGCTTTTCAAGTTCGTCACTGCGAGAGCGCTTGACTCCAGAGATCGAATCAAAATAGTCCGTAGCGCCACTTTTCACTAGTTTGACTTGAGTTGCGAGGTGCAGTAAAAACGTAGGAACCTCCTTTGTTTGTGGGCTAACAATCTCCAGCTCCCGTTTGGAGGAAAATTCTAGCCACTTGCACATAATTGTATTGATATGGATATCGCCAAATCCATAGCCAACACATATCAGTTTTTCAACTGCGTTAATATGCTGGGAAAAGAACTTCAGCATACTTTCTGGGAGTACCTGCCTTCCAGAGCCATCAAATTTGTGCGCGCCCGCTAGAAGCGTCCTTCGAAGAAACTGCATTTCGCCGTCGTCGTCCGCGTACGCGATTTCATTCACTGCCTGAACCGTTCCACCCAGCATGCGCGGATCGACATACACCAATTCCTCATTCACAGCCCGCAGGGTTGATGTAGTGGCTTCCACTGTTTGTTCGTTTGGCAGGAATCTCAGTAAATCTTTCCCATCGTTGAATGTAAAGACGTCAAGAGCGCCATGGATTTTGAGTAAATTGATGCACATTTCCGATGAAGTCGAGAAGTGCATCCCCCCAGACTCCAATTCTGCCATCTCTATGACCTCTGCGCGAAGCCCGCCGATCTTGGTCCCATCTTTACTGCGACGAGGTAAAGTGATCTGCTTCGGACTGAATCCGCAATTCACAGGAATTGAGAATTTTGCGGCAATCAATTCAATGATCAAATCATGGTTGAGTGAGAATATCCAAAGGGGATTATTCGACTCGGCAAGTGAGCGCAGACCCTTATAAAAATCAATTTGACGATTCAGCAGATTGTCATTATTAACTTGTCGAAAATAGAGTAGTTGATAGACTAAATTGACCGTCCACGAATAAAGGCCGTGATATGCTTGGGAAAATTTGTGGTTCCGCCTAGATTGCGTTTCGAGATATCCCAAAATGCTTTCATAGTGCAAATTTGACATTTGAAGCGCCGTTGCAAGGTCTTCAATGACCTCTTCGGGGTAGCCCGTACCGTGATTGCGCCAACCAGCATTTAACTCGCGCAATTTCTCGGGTGTCAGCCAATTCTTGATCTCTGCAGTCAAATCCCACACGAGAGGCATGCTTGCCTCGTATGACGCGCCTGCGCCTAGAAAGAGACCAGTTAGTGACGTGTTCGTCATGGGCACCCCAAAATCGTGAACGAGAGCTATCAAGATCCTTATTGGCAAATCTTGCCTTATGTTCGTCCGAAACTGAACAGCCGAAGGCAAATAACGCTCGTACCAGCGGCGGACGACATGCGTCGTGCATAAAGCACAAGCCGAAAGGTGTCCGCGCCACTAGCCGCTTTGGGGACGCGAAGCGCATGCGATCTAGCGCAGATGACCGGGATATCGGCTGGTGGCTCGGCGGCAGTCATCGCGTACGTTCGTAGCGCGGTGGGGGCGACTGCCGCCAGCGCAGAAAGGGGTGTAGTGCGAATTGTTTGGCCGAACCTAACGTTAATTTTTTTTCAGCGGGTGCTCATCCATGAACCAGTCCGCCGCGAGCGAAAACAGGGCTGAGCGGTTCAACCCGCCCCGTCGCTTGCGATAGTGATCAATGCGCTCCAGCACTTCGGGGGGAACAGTAATACTTATCTTGATGCGGGCGCCACCGTCCTCGTCCTCTATCTCCCCCGTACTGGCAGCGCGTTTCGTCACAGACATGTGAGCCTCGTTTCGTTAACGAGTCCGCACTATAACAACGTCCATAAAACTTGATAACCAGTATGTTCACTTTGCCCCCTCTTGGCCGGATTAGGTACGATGCGGTGTGCCGGAATGCATACCCACTAGCCCAAAAAAATGCGCACCCGCGCTGTTTGTTTAAATGCTCCGTGAGACGCTACGCGCCATCACTTACGTGGCGATTACGATTTGGCGTGATGGTGATGGTGTTGAAAGTCCAACGTTGAAAGTTCAACGGCGGGCATCGAATGCCTTGATTGGTCGCGTGAGTCGGACCGCTGTGAAGTCGGGTTCATGGAACATGCTTGCTCTCTCCGGCAGGAATCGGATAGCACCTGTGCCCCTGGCGGCACTCCCCGTCTTGAGGCGAGAGTGAGTTCAATTCATGACATCTCGAAAGAACGGTAAATGATGCCGACGCGCTAACGCAATAGGCATGCGGGGCGCATGAGCCCGCGCGTTCGATTGAAGCTGGTCCACGACGCCCGCCAGCCAAGGGGCGCGAGGTTTCGCCGCGGTTAACCCTGCAGACTCGATGTTATGCGGAGTGGATCGAAAATCCGACCGATGTAGTGTGTTATTGGAAGCTTTAGGTATGGCAGCTGGCACCCTAAGTATGGATTTTTACTCCATACATCGTGATGGATTGATAGCCGCAGATTGCTCGCGTCGCGCAGGCAGTGCGCTTCCCCTATACTGTATATATATACAGGTTTGAGGAAGCAAATGGAGCCGATGTGGGAATGGAAGTGGGCGTACTGGGACGAGAAGCTCGGCCGCTTTGAGCAGACTGCTGTCTGGATGACCGATGCGGAGGCGTGTGCCGACTTCTGGGCCTACTCGGACCAGCGCTCACACAAGATTGAGCACACAAAACGTGACCGCCATCGCGTTGCGAGTATTGCCATGGTCGATGCACCAGACAGTGAGGTTGACTGGACCAAAGAAGCACGCCAGCGCGCGGAGCGTAGTCGTTTCGGGCTGCCGGCATTCGTCACGCCAACCTACGAGGAACTGCGGCGCGCCTGGAAAGAGAACCCAGGGTGCCGGCGGTTCGCGCTCGAAGTTCAGACTGACCGCTACACATTCTCCGAGTTGGAGGCGATAGCTGCGGAGGAATACTGGCACTTGTCTAAAGACAGCGCGACAGTCGAAGACGGTCGTAAGGCTCTCGCCCGTCTACGCCGTCGGCTGATGGCGGAACTCAATCGCATCGGCACCATCGATTCAAAGCGAAGGCGCTGAACGGCTCAAGTAGGCGCACGAAAAAATCGCCGACCGCATCGGAAGGCCTACAAGCCGCTGGCGCGACGTGGGTAAGGGGTAGGCCACACCCGTAAAAGGCTTTCGCACACTCCGCAATACGATTCAGCATTCTGCTTCGCGCGATGGCGGGACGCGTGCATTACGGCGATGCGTGCGCTGACCTCTCAGGTGCCATCGTGACTGCGGGCGTGGTGGTTTGCGGATACATCTGGAGCAGCACGCGCAGCACGCCGTTGGTCCAGCCAAAACCATCCTGCAACGGGTACTCGCCGCCGCCAGCCGACGACGCGTTTCCAGGCGCAACGCTCACATCGTATTTTTCGACCAGCTTGCCACCCGTTCCCCCCAAACCCTTATGGCACAAGGGTTTGGGGGTATCCGGGCATGTTATACTTCCATGGTCAACGAGCTTGTGCGTGCGGGTGTAGTAGGCGAGATTCGTGGCGATCCAGCGCGTGGCGATTTCCTGCGCGAGGTCCTGCTCGCCATAGCGGCGCAGCCCCATGACCGCGAGATATTGCAGCGGCGCCCAGCCGTTCGGCTCGTCCCATTGCTGGCCGGTCGCCACCTGGGTGGTGGCGAGGCCGCCGGGGCGCAGCAGTCCGGCGCGCAGCGCGGCAGCCACGTCCTGCGCCTGGGCCTTCGTCGCGACGCCCGCATAGAGCGGGTAAACGGTCGCCGCCGTGAGCCGGTGCGTGAGCGTATGGTGCACGAAGTCGTAGTCGCTGTACGCATGCAGTTGCGGGTCCCACAGCACGCGGTCGATGGCGTCGGCGCGTTGTTGCGCGCGCTTCGTCATCAGCTCGGCCTCGCGCGCGTCGCCCTTCAGGCCGTAGGCCTTCGCGAGCGTGCGTTCGAGGATCACCATCAGCGAATTGAGGTCCACCGGCGCGAGCGAGGTCACGTCGATGGTCGAGAGCGTGTGGCCGTCGGCGAGCCAGCGCGAGCTATAGTCCCAGCCCGTTTCCGCGCCCGCGCGCAGGTTGCGCCAGAGGTCCGAGGCGTCGCGCTGCGGCGTGGCGCGCGCGGTCAGGATGTCCTCGCGGTACGACTCGTCGCGCGGACGGTTGCGCGCGTCCCAGTAGCGGTTGAGCAGCGTGCCGTCGGGCAGGCGCACGAGGTGGCGCGCGGCGTGGCCGGGCTTGAGCGTCTGCGCGCCGGCCATCCAGTAGTCGTACTCCTTGCGCAGTTGCGGCAGGTAGTGGAGGTACACGGCGTCGCCGTCTTTCTCGGCGACGAGGCTCACCATCTGCGCGAAAAACGGCGGCTGCGAGCGGCTCAGGTAATAGGTGCGATTGCCGTTCGCGATGTGGCCGTAGCGGTCGATCAGCGCGGCGAAGTTGTTCAGCTCGTCGAGCGCGAGTTCGTGGCGGCCGCTGGCCTCCAGACCGAGCATGATGAAGTACGAATCCCAGTAGTAGATTTCGTTGAAGCGCCCGCCCGGCACGACGTACGCGTACGGCAGCGGCAGCAGCGACGAATACGGATTCGGCTTCGCGTCGGGACGGCGGCTCAGCACGTTCCAGAGCGTGTCGATGTGGCCGACGACATCCTGGTTCGGATCGGAAACGTAGTGATCTTCGGTTTGCGCCGGGGCCGTGAAGTACTGGTTCACGAACTGCGTGAGCGCGGCCTTGCGCGCGGCGTTGTCGTGCAGCCCCGCGTGTTGCTGGCGCCAGCGCTCGTAGGCGGCCGTGATCTGGCTCGGGCGCTCGTTGGGCAGCATGTCGGCAAACGTCTTGCTGTCGGGGAAGATCTGCGCGAGCTGCACGTCGTGATAGAGGCGGCCGTAGAGGTCGGCGGGCGTGGCGGGCTGGCTCTCTTTTGCCGCGTCATGCTGCGCTGGCGAGCGAACCGGCTTTGCCGATCGCGCGGGCGTTTGTAATTCCTGCGCGTTGGCGGGTGCGCTAGCGGAGGCTGCGACGTCGGCTGGTGCGTCGGCGGCATGGGCGGTTTGCGCGAGCGGCCATGCGAGCCACAACGCAGCGGCGAGCGTGGCGGCAAACGGGATGGGGCGGGATTTCGTGGTGGATGCGGGCGTGCGGGAGCGGAACGGGAAAGACATGGCCTTGATGTTTTTGATGGGCGAAGAGCGCGCCCGCGCGAACCAGGAGCGCAGGCGAAGCGTGTCGAAGAGCAATTTCCGTTCCGCGCAACGGGCTGGCGAGGCGGCTGGCGACCGCGTCGCTATTCGAAATCGGGATAGTGCGTATTCTCCATATCGCGTTGCGCGATAACGGGTGCAGCGGCGAAACTTGCGAAAAATCAATTCAAGCAACGCCGCATCAGGAGACATCTCATGCGCACTCAGGTTGGTATCATCGGCGCCGGGCCCGCGGGCCTGCTTCTTTCCCATCTTCTGCATTTGCGTGGCATCGACTCGGTCGTGCTCGAGCTGCGTGGCCGCGAGCAGATCGAATCGACCATTCGCGCCGGCGTGCTCGAGCAAGGCACGATGGACGTGCTCACCGAAGCGGGCGTCGGCGCCCGCATGAAGGCCGAAGGCGCGCTGCATCACGGCTTCGAACTCGCGTTCGAAGGCAAACGCCGCCGCATCGATCTCACCGGCCTCACGGGCAAAGCCATTACCGTCTACGCGCAGCATGAAGTGCTCAAGGACCTCGTGGCCGCGCGCGTGGCCGCGGACGGCAAGCTCTTCTTCAATGTCTCGGACACGTCGATTCACGGCGTCGACACCAGCACGCCGTCGATCCGCTTCATGCACGAAGGCGAGGCGCACGAGTTGCACTGCGACTACGTGATCGGCTGCGACGGATTCCACGGCGTGTCGCGCGCCTCGATTCCGGCGGCGCTGCGCCAGGACTACGAGCGCGTATTCCCGTTCGGCTGGTTCGGCATTCTCGTCGAGGCGCCGCCCACGTCCGACGAGCTGATCTACGCACGGCACGAGCGCGGCTTCGCGCTCGTCAGCACGCGCTCGCCGAACGTGCAGCGCATGTATTTCCAGTGCGATCCGAAGGACAACGTCGACAACTGGTCCGACGATCGCATCTGGGCCGAGTTGCACGCGCGCGTCGATTCGCGCGAAGGCCACCAGGTGCTGGAAGGCAAGATCTTCCAGAAGAACATCGTGGGCATGCGCAGCTTCGTTACGACCACGATGCAGCACGGCCGCCTCTTTCTCGCGGGCGACGCGGCGCACATCGTGCCGCCGACCGGCGCGAAGGGCCTCAATCTCGCGGTGGCGGACGTGCGCGTGCTGACTGCGGCGCTCGTGGCGTTCTATAAGGAAGGCCGCACCGATCTGCTCGACGGCTACAGCGAAACGGCGCTGCGCCGCATCTGGCGCGCCGAGCACTTCTCGTACTGGATGACGCGCATGATGCACCGCCTCGACGACGCCACGCCGTTCGAGCAGCGCCTGCAGGTTGCGGAACTGGAGCACGTCACCACGTCGCGCGCCGCCGCGACGGCGATGGCCGAGAACTACGTGGGCGCGGTTGCCGTGTGAGGTAAGCGCAACGCATGAAACGGCCGCGCGAGTCCCAAAGGGCTCGCGCGGCCTTTATGTTTACAGCGTCGCGTTGGACAGCCTCAAATCGCCTTGAGCGGCGCGATGGCCAGTTCGTTGGCGATATCGGCGAAAGGCTTTCTCACGGAGTCGGGCAGCGTGATCGTCTGCATGTGCCGCGCACGATTTTCCGCTTCGTACTGGCCGGGGTACTGGACCGGCTGCGCCGGATCCTGCGGCGGGCAGCTGAGCAGATAGTCGAGGAACGATTCGACCTCCTGCGATCGCCACGTCGTGTTGAAATCCACCTGCGGATCGAGCACCAGCGCGAACAGATTGTTGGTCGCCACGCCATTGCGCGGGTTGTCCGGATGGATCGTGCCGCCGCCCGAGAGCACGCCCGCGAGCAGTTCCGCCACGAGCCCGAGCGCATAGCCCTTGTGCAGGCCGAACGGCAGCAGCGCGCCGGGCGGGTCGGCGAACAGCACGTTGGGGTCGGTGCTCGGCTGGCCGTTCGCGTCGATCACCGAGCCGTCGGGTGCCGGCAGGCCGTTTTCGGCGAGCACGCGCGCCTTGTTCACGGCGATGGCGCTCGTGGCGATATCCACGACGAACGGTGGCCGCCCGCCCGGCAGCGGGCCCGCGAAGCACAGCGGGTTGGTCGTGAGCCGGGGCTCGCGCCCGCCGAACGGCGCGACGGTCGGCGCGCGATTCACCACGTTGGTGAAGGCGAGCAGCACGTAGCCCTGCGCCGCGACCATTTCGCCGTAGTGGCCCATGCGCCCCAGGTGATGGCTATGACGCAGCGTCACGATGCACTGGCCATGTTCGCGCGCGCGAGCGATCGCGTCTTCCATCACGACCTTGCCGACGTGCTGTCCGAAGCCGCTGTGGCCGTCATAGCCGATCAGGCTGCCGCGGTCGACGACGCGCTCGGCGCGGCCGTCGGCGGTGACGAAACCCGCGGCCAGCACGCGCTTGTAGTTCGGCAGGATCGACAGGCCGTGGCTCGCGTAGCCCACGCGGTCCGATTCGATCAGATGGTCGGCCACGTCGGCGGCGATGTCTTCGGGCACCGAGACGTTCGTGAGCACGGCCGTGGCGAAGCGGTGTGCGTCGTCGATCTTGACTTCCATGAGCGGCTCCTTGCTAACCGTGCAGCGTTCGGGTGCAGCGTTCAGATCCAGCCCAGCCAGCGCCACCACGTCGCGGCGAACAGCAGCAGCAACACGTAGCCGACGACGGTCAGCACGATGCCCACGCGCGCGAACTGCTTCGCCGTGAACGTTTCGGTGGCGAGGCACACCATGTTTTGCGGCGCGTTGATCGGCAGGATGAAGCCGAAGCTCACGACGTAGCCGAGCAGCATGGTGAGACCGAGCCGGTTGAAGTCGCCCTGCATGGACTGCAGCACCGACACGAGAATCGGCAGCATCGCGGAGGTGAGCGCCGTTGCGCTCGCAAATCCGAGGTGGATGAGGATGAGGAAGGCCGAGAGAATCGCGAAGGCCATGAACGGCGTGGCGGTGTCGAGCCCCGTGTGATGCGCGACGAGGTCGCCGAGCCATTGGCCCGCCTTCGTCGTGAGCAGCGCCGTGCCGAGGCTGATGCCCACGCCGAACACGATCACCGTGCCCCACGGAATGCGGCTTTGCACGGTCTTCCAGTCCATCACGCCAAAGCGCGGCAACAGCAGCAGCACGAGCCCCACGTAAGTGACGGAGGTGGTGTCGAACGGGTGCAGCTTGCCTTCGGTCGCCCAGAACAGCAGGAGGCCGATGGACACCCCGAGCAGGCGTTTTTGCGGGCCCGTCATGGGGCCGAGTTCGCGCAGCGAGGCTTCGACGGCTTCCTTGCCGCCCGCGATGGCGTCGGCTTCGGGCGGCAGCATCTTCAGCACGATGAAGAGCAGCGCCGCCGACATCACGATCGCCCAGGGCGCGCCCGCAATGAGCCAGTCGAGCCACGTGACACGTGCGCCGAGCATCTTGTCCATGAAGCCCACGGTCAGCAGATTCTGTGCGGCGGCGGTCTGGATGCCGACGTTCCAGATGCTCGTGGCTTGCGCGACCACGATCATGATGCCCGCCGCGATGTTCGAGCGCTTGTCCACGCCGAACGCCGAGATCACGCCCACCATGATCGGCACGACGCAAGCGCTGCGCGCGGTGGCACTCGGCACCACGAGCGAGAGCACGATGGTCACGGCGACCGCGCCGATCAGGATGCGCCGCGTGGTGGTGCCGATCAGCGAGAGCGTGACGAGCGCAATGCGCCGGTCGAGCCCGGTGACGGTCATCGCCGCGGAGATGAAGAGGGCGCCGGCCACGAGCGCGAGCGCGGAATTGGAGAAGCCCGCGAGCGCCATGCTGATGGCTTTGTTGGTGCCGTAATCGACTGCGGGGTTTTCGATGGTGGGCGCGGTGCCCACGAGAAATGCCATGAGCGAGGTGATGATGATGGCGCTCGCTTCGTACGATACGGCTTCGGTGAGCCACACGACCACGGCGAACGCGAGGATGGCGAGCATGCGCTGGCCGGCGGGCGGGAGGCTATCGGGCAGGGGCAGCAGCAGCACGACGACGAGCGCGATCACGCCCGCGATCAGGCCCACAGGTATGCCTTTTTTTTGCGGCGCGGCGCCCGCGTTGGCGGCTGGCTGGGGTGCGTTCATGGCGATGACTCCATGTTGGGCATGCACGCGGCATGGCTCGCGTGTCGCTTCTGGCAGAGCGCGTACCGCGTCGAAAAGCGGCGGTGTGGCGGCTTGCGAACGAGTCAGCGCATTCGCTTCGCGGATGGTACTGCCATTCGACTGATGAAGCGTTTAGTGTGTACAGCGGGAGCGCGCGAGCGTGAAGGCGGGGAAGCGCAGCGTTGCAGCATGCTGCGGGTGATGCGGGCGAGTTGAGGGTGAAGGCGTTTTAACCGGCAAAACAGCCGGTTAAAACGGCCGCTGACGCGAATTACTGGCTGGCGCCAGCCGCAGCGTTAGCTTTCTTCTGTGCGTCCTGCAAGTTCTGCGGATAGTTCGGGTCGTTCAGCGCCGGCTTGTAGCCCGCGTCTTCCAGCTTCTTCAACTCGGCATTGTTCTTCGCGCGAGCCTGCTTGCGCTCGGCCTTGCGCTGCGCTTTGGCTTGAGCCTTGGCCTGTGCTTTCTGTTCCTTGGTGAGCGGTTGCGAGGCCGCGGCGGCGGCGGGTGCGCTGGCTTCCGTTTGTGCGAACGCCGGCGCGGCAACGCCGATCAGGAATGCGGCGGTAGCCGCGGCGAGAGTCAGCTTGCTGGTGGTGGAGCGCATTGATTCCCCTAATGTTGATTTGAACGACTTGCCCAGGGCTGGGAGGACGGGCGCCAACGGCTGCGGCGCGCCCGTCCCTCAATGTAATCGATCCCCACCAAAGACGGTAGCAAGCGCTGACCCTGGCTCGCTCGTCACCGCAGCGACGACCCCGGCGGCCTCAACGGGCGTTCAGACGCCGAGCTTCGCGGCGGCCGCCGCGACGACTCGCGCGCGTTCGGCGAGCGACGCGGCTGTCTGCGCGCGCAACCTTTCCACGATCGCGCGCGGCGCGCTGGCGGGATCGCCCGCATCGAACGGCGGCGCGGGCGCGTACTCGAGTTCGAGCTGGAGCGCCTGGGCGGCTTCGTCGCCGATCAGCTCGGCGGCGAGCGTCAATGCGAAATCGATACCCGCGGTGATGCCGCCGCCGGTCAGCAGGTTCCCGTCGCGCACCACGCGCGCTTTCACGGGCAGCGCGCCGAGCGGCTCCAGCAGTTCGTGGAAGGCCCAGTGGGTGGTCGCGCGGCGGCCGCGCAGCAGCCCGGCCGCGCCGAGCACGAGCGCACCCGTGCAAACCGAGGTGACGTAGCGCGCCGTGCTCGCCTGGCGGCGCAGGAACGCGAGCGTTTCGTCGTCGGGAATCAGCTGGGAGACGCCGCTGCCGCCCGGCACGCAGATCACGTCGAGCGGCGGGCAGTCCTCGAAGGTCGTGTCGGGCGTGAGCATGAGGCCGGTGCTCGAGCGCACCGGATCGCGCGTCTTCCAGATGAGCCGCGCCCGGCTGTCGGGCATCGAGGCGAGCACGTCGTACGGACCGGTCAGGTCGAGCTGTTGAACGTTGGGAAATGCGAGAAATCCGATCTGCAGTGCCATGTAGTGTTCCCGGTCAAGGTTGGACGGTCGAAAAGGGTCGACGGTGCGCCGATGATGCGGAAATCACTCTAATCTCGCCCCGGTCCACAACCATGCCAAAAACCGCGCAAAAACTGCCAGCGGCGCGCGCGCCGCAATCGGGAAGCACTCGGTGACCGGTACATGCGCCGCGTTCAGCCGCCGCTTAATTTGCGGCGGCTGAACGCGGCGCGTTTGCTTCGAACTCAGGCCGGCAGCTTGCGGAACGTCACCGCGATGCGGTTCCAGCCGTTGATCGCGATGATCAGCAGCGTGAGGTCGGCGATCTCCTGATCGCTGAAATGCGGCTTCACGCGTTCCCACAGTTCGTCGGGCACGTGCGTTTGCGCGAGCAGCGTGACCGATTCGGTCCATTCGAGCGCCGCACGTTCGCGCTCGGTGAAGAACGGCGTTTCGCGCCACACCGATACCGTGGCGAGCCGGCGATCGGTTTCGCCGCCTTTGCGCGCATCCGCGGTGTGCATGTCCACGCAATAGGCGCAGCCGTTGATCTGCGAAGCGCGCAGGCGCACCAGTTCCGCGAGGGGCTTTTCGATCGAGCTTTTGCTCGCGCGCTCTTCGAGCGCAATCATGGCCTTCGTGCCTTCCGGGTTGGCCTTGTAGAAATCCAGACGTGCTTGCATGAGCGTTCACCTGTCGAGTTGAATGTCGTGGCGCTGTCGTCGACAGCGAGGCTGACAACGATGCGTTGAACTTGCGAATTGCGTCACCACAGGGGCACTTTAGGCGTTGCGCTGGCGCGTTCACATAGCCATTCTGGCAATATTTCGGGTGACCACTTTCACCCTCGTCGAGCGCTACCTGCAGCATCATCATGGAACTCCACGTCACCGTGTCGGGCCGTCGCGACCTCGCGGGCCAGATCTATCGCCAGTTGCGCGACAGCATCGTCGATGGCCGGCTGGCCGGCGGCACCCGCCTGCCGTCCACGCGCGATCTCGCCTTGCAGCTCGGCGTTTCGCGCAAGACCACGCTCGACGTCTTCGAACGCCTGCTCGCCGAAGGCTATCTGAACTCGCGGCGCGGCTCGGGCACATTCGTGGCCGAAACGCTCGATCGGCTGCCCGCGCGCGAGCACGGCCATCCGAATCCGCAGATACGCGCGGCCACTGCTGCCATCACACCTGTGCGTGCCGGGAAGACGCCGCGCGTGGTGCAGGCCACGCCGTGGTGGCAGGCGCAAGCCGAGGCGCTGCACGCTTCGCTGCCGCGCCTCGATACGCGGCTCGCCTGCGACTTCGCGGGCGGCGTCACCGACAAGTCGCGCTTTCCCTTCGACGTCTGGCGACGCTGCATCAACGACGCGCTGCGCGTGCAGGCGCGCGGTTACGGCATGTATCGCGATCCGGCGGGCGAAGAGAAGCTGCGCCTTGCGGTGTCGCGCTATCTCGCCTTCAACCGCGCGGTGCAGGGCAACTGGCAGGACGTGATCGTGACGCAAGGCGCACAGCAGGCGCTCGATCTGCTCGCGCGCGTGACGCTCACACCGGGCGACACAGTCGTCGTGGAGGACCCGGGCTATCCGCCCGCGCGCGATATCTTTGCCGCACTGGGCGCGAAGGTCGTGCCGGTGCCGGTGGATCGCGACGGGCTCGTCGTCGCGCGGCTGCCGAAGTCGGCGCGGCTCGTGTACGTGACGCCCTCACACCAGTTTCCGCTCGGCATGCCGCTGAGTCTCGAGCGGCGCGTCGCGTTGCTCGAATGGGCGCAGGCGTGCGGCGCGCTCGTGATCGAAGACGACTACGACTGCGAATACCGCTTCGAGGGCCGCTCGATGGAGCCGCTCAAGAGCCTCGACAACGCCGGCTTCGTGGTCTACGTCGGCACGTTTTCGAAGACCATCTTCCCCGAACTGCGCGTGGGCTACATGGTGCCGCCTGCCGCGCTGGCCGCGCCGCTCGCCCGCGCACGGCAGATCGGCGACGCCCACGGCTGCGTGCTCACGCAGACGGCGCTCGCCGACTTCATGCTCAACGGACATTTCGCGCGTTATTTGCGGCGCATGCATCAGATGTACGCGCAGCGCCGCGACGTGCTGCTCGCGCATCTGCGCGGACCGCTCGCGCCGTGGCTCGAAGCCGTCGAACCGAACACGGCGGGGTTGCACCTGGCGGCGCGGCTCGTCGCGCCGCTCGACGCCGCAGCGGTGGCGCAGGCGGCGCGCCGCGCGTCGATCGGGCTGCATCCGCTCGCGCCGTTTCATCTCGAAGCACCTGTGCAGAGCGGTTTTCTGTTCGGTTACGGTGGAGTCGACGCAGAGCGTATCGACGCCGCGCTGACGTCGCTCGCCACGCTGCTGCCCACGCTTTGACTGCATCCTGGCGTCGCGGCGATACCGGCGCGGCAGCCGAAATCGTGCAAAAACGCCATACGTATGGCGCTTTCCTGACGAACGCGCCGTACGCCGCGCCGACCGAAGCGTGTCGTCCGTCAGTGATCCGGCTGCGCCAGGTGCACGTTTACCCCTGTAAACAGGCGTCAAAATGTGATCGGGAGTCAGCGCCGCGCAACAAAATCGTAACGGCAATGCAAAAGCTTCACGCAAAACGCTTGCGCGTATGTAGAATCCGCCGTTGAAGCACGTGCATTCCGCAGTGCTTCTTCGATTCACTGACCAACACTGGTAGGAGAAACATGCCGACTTCCGCAAAGAAAGTGGCCGCAAAAAAGGCAGCTGCCCCGGCCAAGAAGGTTGCCGCAAAGAAAGCGCCCGCCACCAAGACGGCCGCAGCTAAGAAGGTCGCCGTGAAGGCGTCCGGCGCACCGACGCCGATCAAGGACACCTTCACGAAGGCCTCGCTGGCTACCCACGTCGCTGAACGTGCAGGCGTCGAGCCGAAGGCTGCCAAGGCCGTGCTCGCCGCGCTGGAAGACACGATCCTCGGTTCGGTCCACAAGAAGGGCGCTGGCGAATTCACGCTGTCGGGCCTTCTGAAGATCGTCGTCCAGGCCGTGCCGGCGAAGAAGAAGCGCTTCGGCAAGGATCCGTTCACGGGTGAAGAGCGCTGGTTCCCGGCGAAGCCCGCATCGGTCCGCATCAAGGCGCGCGCCCTGAAGAAGCTGAAGGACGCAGCAGCAGCCTGATTGCGCTGATTGCGCTTGAAGCCGCGGCCTTCGGGTAGCGGCTTCCCGTCAGTACCAAAAAATCCCCGTTGGCGTCGAGCCCGCGGGGATTTTTCATTTGGTGCGTGCAATGCGCAAGGGCGCTGCCGTGCTATGTTCTTATGTTATGGCAGACATCCGGTATCATGTCCCAATCATCCAGGAATAATCGTCATCCGCATCGTATGTAAACGATGCCGTAGACCCAATAATTCGAATATCCATAACACAGTGTTATGCAGACAGCCGACCTCAGTTTGCGCCAGGTGGAAGCGTTTCGCGCGTTGATGCAGTGGCGCACCGTCACGCGCGCGGCACAGGCGCTCGGCGTTTCGCAGCCCGCGGTGAGCCGTTTGCTTGCGGACTTCGAAGCAAAGATGGGGTTCGCACTTTTCGAGCGGCGCCAGGGGCGTTTGCTGCCGACCGTCGAGGCCCAGACGCTGCGAGACGAAGTCGAGCGCGCGTTCTTCGGCTTCGAGCGCGTGGCCCAGGCGGCCGCGCAGATTCGTGCGCAACGGCGCGGCATCGTGCGCGTTGCCGCGTCAGCCGATCTTTGCGCCGACTTCCTGCCGCGCGTGGCCGCCGCGTTTGCGAGCGAGCACGAAGGTGTCGATTTCGAACTGCTGACCGGCGAAGCCGTGGATATTGCCGAGCGCGTGGCGGCGCAACGCTGCGATCTCGGCTTCGTCGCGCAAGCCGTCGCGCATCCTGGCGCGCGTCTCGAGTATCTGGGCGAATGGCCGCTGCGCTGCATCGTGCCGCGCGGACACCGGCTCGCGCGCAAACGCGTGATTCATGCACAAGACTGCGCGGGCGAACGCTTTATTTCGTTTGCCGCGGCGAGCGAGGCGCGTCTGTCCATCGACCGGCACTTTGCCGAATGCGGGGTGGCGCGCGAGCCCGGCGTCGAAGCGGCGCTCGCGCAATCGGTCGTGGCGATGGTGGAAGCGGGGATGGGCATCGCGCTCGTCGACGCGCTGACCGCCCAGCATGCGAGCGCGCGGGTGAGCGTGAAGCGCTTCACGCCCGCGCTGTCGGGCGCGCTCCATGTCGTGCGCGGCACGCAGCGCGCAGCGACGGCGCTGGGCGACGCGTTCGTGTGGCACGCCGCAGCCGCGCTGGCGCGGCTGCGCTGAGTCTTGCGCTCGTGTAAATGGCGCGTAAACGGCGCAAGTTGTGGCCGTGCGTGAAAGCGCCCTGGAGAATCGCTTCTAAAACCCGGCGGGCATAAAAAAACCAGCCGGGGCTTGCGCCCGTGGCTGGTTTGTGCAGCGTGTCGTTTTTAGCTGCGTGGTCTCGCTCGCTGCGCCGGAATGGCTCGTCAGCCAGTTCCGGCGCCGGGCCGAGGCCCGGAGTAAAGCGTTGCTTAGAACTTGTGGCGGATGCCGACGCTGACCAGGGTCTGCGAGCTCGAATCCGAGTTGTAGCTGTACGAGCCGATTGCTGCGCCAGCGGTCGTCGTGGTGCCGTCCGCGTTGCGCTGCGTGCCGTTGGCGTGCTGGTAGGCAGCCACAGCGTAGAAGTCGGTGCGCTTCGACAGGTTGTAGTCCGCGCCCAGCGAAACCTGGTTGTACGTGTTCGACGTGTCGCCAGCGCCGTGCGACCAAATGTAGCCGAGGCCGAGCAACAGTGCCGGGTTCAGCTGATAACCGAGGAAGCCACCTGCGACGTTGTAGCGCTGGTTCGAAGCGAATGCCGAGGCAGAGTCCTGGCGCATCTGGACGTTGCTGTAACGGCCGCTCATCGTGAACGGACCAGCAACGTATTGAATTGCGACCGAAGCGATGCCGACCGACTTCGCCGTGTTGTAGCCGGCGGTGATCTGGTTGTCGCCGAAAATGCCGTCCGACGTTGCGGTCGACGACCAGCCCGTGCGCGCGACCGGCGACGCTGCGTTGTCCATGCGGAAGTAGCCAGCAGCGACGTTCAGCGAGCCGATGCCGTACGTAGCTGCGCCGCCCCAGCTCTGACCCGAGCCGGTTGCGCCAGCGACGCCGCCAAATGCGTACATGCCTTCGAACTGGAAGCCTTGCAGAACCGGCGAGACGTACTTGACTGCGCTGTTCGTACGCGAGGTGTTGTCGTTGTTGTCGACGTCACCCGGCGTTGTGAACGTGCTGCCGAAGTAGTTGTCGGCGGTCAGCGGCTGAACCATGTCGACCAGCGGGTCGTACTGGCGGCCGAACGTGACCGTACCGAACTGGTCGTGCGAGAGGCCGACGTATGCCTGACGGCCGAACATCTTGCTGCCCTGGCCGAGCTTGCCGGTGTTGATGTCAAAGCCGTTTTCCAATTGGAAAATCGCCTTCATGCCGCCGCCCAGATCTTCGGTACCCTTCAAGCCCCAGCGGTTGCCCGACAGGTTGCCGCCGGCGAGGCCGACCAGGTTGGCGTTCTTGCCGTTGGCGTCCATCGTGTTGTGGGCCCACTGGATCGATTCGTCGATCACACCATAGAGGGTCACGCTGCTTTGAGCGTGCGCGGTGCCAGCTGCGGCCAAGAGGGCCAGCGAGAGGGTCGAGAGAGCGACTCGTTTCATTCTGTTTTCTCCACGCAGAAATTGTGTAGTTGTTGCGCGTTGGAGAATAACGCAGCAGGCCAGGCGACCTGAAATGAAAAAATAAAGATTGTCGCGAAAACCTGACACCGGCCAGAACCCCTTGTCAGACGGGGCCTCCGTCGATTATGCCGTTTTAAGAAATATTGGATTGTTGACCGAGCATTATTGTTGTTTTTGATAAAAGTTCCGTAAACAATCGTTATTTTTTCGCCTTACTGCGATCTTTGGTAGCAGCCTCAATTGGCCCGCCGGCGTTGGGATGGCGGCGCCTGCCGGCGGCCGTCATGGCGAGCGCCGCGCTCGCGACGAACAGCACCGAACCCCACGGGTGGCGCTTCACGTAGCGGTCGGCGGCGGCGACCGTGCGGCCCGCGTGAACCAGGGTGAGCGCGGCCGCGTAGGTCGCGCTGTCCTCCATGCGCACGACCGAGCGGCGGATCTGCAGCCCTGATTTCAGCCTTCCGAACGCGCCGCCGTGCGCGCTCGCGCGCCCGATTGCGCTGAGCGGCGTTTCCGATCGTGTCGATTTGTCTGCCGAAACAGCCGCCGCCAGGGCCGCAGGCATTGCCGCAGCGGTTGCGCCGCCGTTTCCGATCGGCACGGCCGACGGCGCCGGCGCAGCGGCGGGGCGGTCCGCACGCTTCGTGTCGTGCCGCGCGACGATGGTGGAGGCGGCGAGCACCGAGGCCAGCTTGGCGCGGCTGCCGGGCGGTGTTTCCTCAAGGAAACCCCACGCGCCGCGCGGGTCGTGCATGCGCCCGCGCGCGGCCGAGAATTCCGCGCCGAGCAGGAGCACCGCCGCTGAAAAATAGAGCCACATGAGCAGCACGGCGAGCGAGCCGGCGGCGCCGAAGGCCGTCGCCATGCCCGCGTGCGCGAGATAGAGCGCGAACAGCTTCTTGCCCGCCGAGAACAGCACCGCCGCGACGATGCCGCCCACCATCGCGTCGCGCCAGCGCACGTCGGCGTCGGGCAGGAAGCGCAGCAGGGCGCCGAACGCGACGGCCAGCACCACGAGGCCCACGGCGAGCTGCATCAGGTTGCCGATGATCACATAAGGAGAATCGCCCCAGAGCCACTGACCGACGAATGTAATGGCCGTGTCGAGCACGAGCGAGACGATCAGCAGGAACGCGACGCCCAGCACGAGGCTGAACGAAATGAGCCGCACGCGCACGAGCGCCAGCACGCTGGAGGGACGCTGCCCGTCCGGCGGCCAGACGATGTTCAGCGCGGAATTGAGCGAGGAAAAGGTTGCGGACGCGCCGATCACGAGCAGGGCGAGCGAAATGATCGCCGCGACGCCGCCCTTGCCGCCCGCCCGGTGCGCGTTCTGCACGATGGTAGTGATGCCCGCGGCCGCGTCGTCGCCGAGCACGTTGTGGACCTGGCGGAAAAGTTCGCCGCGCGCGGCATCGACGCCGTAGAACCAGCCCGCCACGGCAATCACCATCACGAGCGTCGGCGCGAGCGAAAACGCCGAATAGAACGCGATGCTCGCCGCGAGCGACGGGCAGCGAATGGCGATGAACTGGCGCAACGCGCCCACCACCCACGACGCTTCCTTGCGTGCGGCGGACTGCAGTCGTTCGGTGGAAAGCGTTGACATGACGGGGTGCCCCGCGGTGGTGCTTCAGTGGTTCGTTTTCGTCACAAAGATGGCTCTTTCGCCATTCAATATTAGCAAGCGTGGTTCCCGGGCGAACTCGCGCTGCTCGCGTGTAACGCTCGCGAGCATCCAGCGCGATCCGTCTCCCAAAACGTCTTATACTGAAAAAACCCACAACCAAGCCGAGGACGAATCATGCTGCAGATGTCCCGGCGTCAGTTCCTCAAGGTCACGGCAACGTCGCTGGCGGGTTCCAGCCTCGCGTTGATGGGTTTCGCGCCCGACAACGCGCTTGCCGAGGTCCGACAATACAAACTGGCGCGCACCACTGAAACCCGCAATACCTGCCCGTACTGCTCGGTTGGTTGCGGGATCCTCATGTACGGTCTCGGCGATGGCGCGAAGAATGCTACGACGAGCATCATCCATATCGAGGGCGATCCCGATCACCCCGTCAATCGCGGCACGCTGTGCCCGAAGGGCGCGAGCCTGATCGATTTCATTCATAGCGAGAGCCGCCTCAAGTACCCCGAGTACCGGGCGGCCGGCTCGAACGAGTGGAAACGCATTTCGTGGGATGACGCGCTCGACCGCATCGCGAAGCTGTTGAAGGAAGATCGCGACGCGAACTTCGTCGAGAAAACCGCCGACGGCAAGACCGTGAACCGCTGGTTGACGACGGGCATGCTGGCTGCGTCGGCAGGCAGCAACGAAGTCGGCTATCTCACGCACAAAGTGGCCCGCAGCATGGGCCTGCTCGCATTCGACAACCAGGCGCGTGTCTGACACGGCCCGACGGTGGCAGGTCTTGCCCCGACGTTTGGCCGTGGAGCGATGACGAACCATTGGGTCGACATTCGCAATGCGGACGTGATTCTGGTGATGGGCGGCAATGCGGCCGAGGCGCACCCGTGCGGCTTCAAGTGGGTCACGGAGGCGAAGGCGCACCGCGGCGCGCGGCTCATCGTGGTGGATCCGCGCTTCACGCGCACGGCATCGGTCGCGGACTTCTACGCGCCGATCCGAACCGGCACGGACGTCGCCTTCCTTGGCGCGGTGATCAACTACCTGCTCACCAACGACAAGATCCAGCACGAGTACGTGAAGAACTTCACGGACTTCTCGTTCATCGTGCGCGAAGACTTCGCGTTCAACGACGGCATTTTCTCGGGCTACGATGCGCAGAAGCATTCGTACCCGGACAAGTCGTCGTGGAACTACGAGCTCGGCGACGACGGCTTCGTGAAGACCGACGACACGCTGCAGAATCCGCGCTGCGTGTACCAGATGCTCAAGCAGCATTACTCGCGCTACACGCCCGAGATGGTCGAGAAAGTGTGCGGCACGCCGAAGGACAAATTCCTCAAGGTGTGCGAAATGCTGGCGAGCACGGCCGTGCCGGGTCGCGCGGCCACGATCATGTATGCGCTCGGCTGGACCCATCACTCGATCGGCTCGCAGAATATCCGCACCGGCGCGATGGTGCAGCTCCTGCTGGGCAACATCGGCATTGCGGGCGGCGGTATGAACGCGCTGCGCGGTCACTCGAACATCCAGGGGCTGACCGACCTCGGGCTCATGTCGAACCTGCTCACGGGCTACATGACGCTGCCGTTCGAAGCGGAGCAGGACTACGACGACTACATCAAGAAGCGCGCGTCGCAGCCCATGCGGCCGAACCAGCTCAGCTACTGGCAGCATTACGGTGCGTTCTTCGTGAGCTTCATGAAGTCGTGGTGGGGCGACGCGGCCACGAAGGACAACAACTGGGGCTACGACTGGCTGCCCAAGCTCGACAAGCCGTACGACCTGCTCCAGACCATCGAGCTGATGAATCAGGGCAAGGTCAACGGCTATATCTGCCAGGGCTTCAACGTCATGGCTTCCTCGCCGAACAAGGCCAAGACCGTCTCGGCGCTCAGCAAGCTCAAGTGGCTCGTGATCATGGACCCGCTCGCCATCGAGACGGCCGAGTTCTGGAAGAAGTACGGCGACTATAACGATGTCGATCCGACTTCGATTCAAACCGAAGTGTTCCGTTTGCCCACTACGTGCTTTGCGGAAGAAAACGGCTCGCTCGTGAGTTCGAGCCGCGTGCTGCAGTGGCACTGGAAGGGCGCGGAGCCGCCGGGCGAGGCGAAGAGCGACCTCGAGATCATGTCGGGCCTGTTCCTGCGCATCCGCGCCGCGTATCAGAAGGACGGCGGCAAGCTGCCCGATCCGATCGTCAAGCTCGACTGGCCGTATTCGGATCCCGCGAGCCCCACGCCGGAAGAACTGGCGAGGGAGTACAACGGGAAGGCTCTCGCCGACCTGACCGACGCGAAAGATCCCACCAAGGTGCTCGTGAAGAAGGGCGAGCAGCTCGCGGCCTTCGCGCAGTTGAAGGACGACGGCACCACCGCGAGCGGCTGCTGGATCTTCTGCGGCGCGTGGACCCAGGCGGGCAACCAGATGGGCCGGCGCGACAACGACGACCCCACGGGTATCGGGCAGACGCTCAACTGGGCCTGGGCGTGGCCGGCGAACCGGCGCGTGCTGTACAACCGTGCCTCGTGCGACGTGGCGGGCAAGCCCTTCGATCCCACCCGCAAGCTGATCGCCTGGAACGGCAGCGCATGGGCGGGCGCGGACATACCCGACTACAAGGTCGATGAAGCGCCCGATCAGGGCATGGGGCCGTTCATCATGAACCCCGAGGGCGTGGCGCGTTTCTTCGCCCGCGACGGCATGAACGAAGGTCCATTCCCTGAGCATTACGAACCGTTCGAGAATCCGCTCGGCTATAACCCGTTCCACCCGAACAACCCGCTCGCCACGAGCAATCCGGCGGCGCGCGTGTTCCCCGACGACCGCAAGACGTTTGGCACCGCGCAGCAGTTCCCGCATGTGGCGACCACGTACCGGCTGACCGAGCACTTCCACTTCTGGACGAAACACGCCCGGCTGAACGCGATCATTCAGCCGCAGCAGTTCGTCGAGATCGGCGAGGCGCTCGCGAAGGAGGTGGGCGTGGTGGCGGGCGAGCGCGTGAAGGTGTCCAGCAATCGCGGCTACCTGGTCGCGGTGGCGGTGGTCACCAAGCGCATCAAACCGCTGACCATCGAGGGCAAGACCGTGCATCAGGTTGGCGTACCGCTGCACTGGGGCTTCAAGGGGCTCACGCACCCGGGCTATCTGACGAATACGCTCACGCCGCCCGTGGGCGACGGCAATTCGCAGACGCCCGAGTTCAAGTCGTTCCTCGTGAAGGTCGAAAAGGCATAGGGGAGGCGACGACATGGCATGGCAATCACTTGACGTCAAACGCCTCTCCGCGACCACCTCGGAGCCGCCCGGCGTGCGCGAGCCGGTGACGGGCACGGTCGCGAAGCTCATCGACGTTTCCAAATGCATCGGCTGCAAGGCGTGTCAGACCGCGTGCATGGAGTGGAACGATCTGCGTGATGAAATCGGTGTCAATACGGGCGTCTACGACAATCCGCACGATCTAACCGAGCACTCGTGGACCGTGATGCGCTTCACCGAGTACGAGAACTCGCAGGGCAACCTCGAATGGCTGATCCGCAAGGACGGCTGCATGCATTGCGAGGACCCCGGCTGTTTGAAGGCGTGTCCCGCGCCGGGCGCGATCGTGCAGTATACGAACGGCATCGTCGACTTCCACCAGGAAAACTGCATCGGCTGCGGCAATTGCATTACCGGCTGTCCGTTCAATATTCCTCGCATGTCGAGCGAACGCCGCGTATATAAATGCACGCTCTGCTCGGACCGCGTGGCCGTGGGGCAGGAGCCTGCATGCGTGAAGACCTGCCCGACCGGTGCGATCGTCTTCGGCACCAAGGAAGACATGAAGAAGCACGCGGCCGAGCGCATCGTGGACCTCAAGGAGCGCGGCTTCGAGAACGCCGGGCTTTATGACCCGCCGGGCGTGAGCGGTACGCACGTGATGTACGTGCTGCATCATGCGGACCGACCGTCGCTCTATGCCGGACTGCCCCAGGATCCGCACATCAGCCCGATGGTGCGGATCTGGAAGGGCGTGGCCAAGCCGATCGGGCTCGCCATCATGGCGCTCACCGCACTGGCCGGTTTCTTCCATTACACGCGGGTAGGCCCGAACGAAGTGACGGCTGAAGACGAAGCCGCGGCGCGCGAAGAGGCGCGGCGCATGCGTGGCGAACCCCCCGAGGAGCGCGGCGATGAAAGACGATGAACCGCAACTGATCGAGCGCTACACGCCCAACGAGCGCAGCAACCACTGGATCACCGCAATCTGTTTCATCCTGCTCGCGCTCTCGGGCCTCGCGATGTTTCACCCGGCCATGGCATTTCTGTACGCAGTGCTCGGCGGCGGCCAGTGGACGCGCATTCTGCACCCGTTCATCGGCGTGGTGATGTTCGTCTCGTTCCTGATTCTTGCGCTGCGCTTCTGGCATCACAACTATCTGGACAAAGACGACATCCAGTGGATGAAACAGATGGGCGACGTGCTGAACAACCGCGAAGACAGGCTGCCCGAGATCGGCCGCTACAATGCGGGCCAGAAGCTGTTATTCTTTGTGATGGTGGTTTGCCTCGTGCTGTTGCTCTTGAGCGGCATCGTGATCTGGCGGCGATATTTTTCGGTCTACTTTCCGATCGAAATTATCCGGCTCTCAGCGTTGGTGCATGCGGTAGCGGCATTCGTGCTGATCTGCGGAATCATCATTCATATTTATGCAGCGATATGGGTGAAGGGCTCGATCGGCGCGATGACGCGCGGTTATGTCACCTGGGGCTGGGCGAGAAAGCATCATCCGCGCTGGTTCCGCGAGAGCATCAAGTAACGCACAGGCTGCGCGCCGCCTGCCGCGCCGTTTGGCCAGGGCAGTGGCGGCGCGAGCGGCAAACCGCCGGCGCCCGCGAGGGCACGGCGGTTTTTTCTTTGTGAAGCCGTTCTGGAGCCGACCCGTCGTGACGCAACGCATTCTCGACCCGCAGCAAATCGAATCGCTCGACCCTTCGGCCATTCCGCGCATCCGTCTGCCCGAACGCGTCGCCTTTTTCAGCACGCGCGCCGTGCGCCTGCGCCATCTCGCGGACCACAACCCCATTGGCGGCTACGTGCGGCTCATGGCGGCGCTCGTCGACGCGCAGCAGGAGGCGCTCGAACATTGCAGTGCGTCCATGCCCTCGCGCGAAGCCATTGCGAACGCGCAGCATCACTCCATGCCGATCCTGCCGGCGCTTTCGGGCGAGCGCGACCCGCAGTGGCGCGCCGTGCTCTTGCGTCTCGCCGATCGGGTCGAAGCCGCAGGGGCGGTCGCGCCTGCGCTCGCGAAAGTGCTGGGCGAGCTGCGCGCCATGACCGATACGCAACTCGATGCCCAGGCCGATGCGGTTCTCGCCCAGCGCTACACCGAAGTCGCGCCCGCCACCGCGCCGTTCATCATGGCCGCGCTGCAGGTGGTGTGGACCGACCTCGCGAGCCGCATCGACGTGCGCGACGTGCCCTATGTCGACGCACCGGGCGCGTGCCCCGTGTGCGGATCGCCGCCCGTTGCCAGCATCGTGCGCATCGGCGGCGTGTATCAGGGCTACCGGTTTGCGCAATGCGGCCTGTGCGGCACCGAGGCTCACGTGGTGCGTGTGAAGTGCACGAACTGCGATTCGACCAAGGGCATTGCGTATCACGGCATCGAAGGCGGCAATGCTGCACTCAAGGCCGAATCGTGCGACGAATGCCACACCTACCGCAAGATCGGCTATCAGGAGAAGGACCTCGACTTCGAGCCGCTGGCCGACGACCTGGCGAGCCTCACACTCGATCTGCTGATGAGCGATGCGGGCTACCGTCGCGCGAGCCCGAATCCGTTGCTTTGGCCCGAAGTGCCTGGCGACCAGTAAGGAGCCGCGCACGCCATGAGTGAAACCGTGGGACAAACAGCGGAGCACGATGCGCACGCGCTTCATGCGTTGCTCGCGAAAATGCCGGCGGTCGAGCGTGTGATTGCCTCGGAGCAAGCGCAGCCGCTGATAGCGCAGTACGGACGCACCCAGGTGCTCGACGCGATACGCGCCACGCAGGACGGCTGGCGTCGCGATGTGCGCACTGGCGTGCTGGCGCATGAAAACAAGGATGCCGAACCATTTTCGCTGGAGCGCGTGATCGAAGCGACCGCGCAACGGTTGACCGAACGCGCGCAAAGCCGCCTGCGTTCCGTCTTCAATCTCACGGGCACGGTGCTGCACACGAATCTCGGCCGCGCGCTGCTGCCCGACGAGGCCGTCAAAGCCGTGGTGCAGGCACTCACGCAACCCGCAAACCTCGAATTCGATCTCGCGAGCGGCAAGCGCGGCGACCGCGACGACCTGATCGACTCGCTGATCTGCGAACTGACGGGCGCCGAAGCCGCGACCGTCGTGAACAACAACGCGGCGGCCGTGTTGCTGCTCTTGAGCGCACTCGCCAATCGCAAGGAGGTCGTCGTTTCGCGCGGCGAGCTCGTCGAGATTGGCGGCGCGTTTCGCATTCCCGACATCATGAGCCGGGCGGGCGCGCGCTTGCGCGAGATCGGCACGACGAACCGCACGCATCTCAAGGATTACGAAGCGGCGATCAACGCGCACACCGCGCTCCTGATGAAAGTCCACTGCAGCAACTACGCGATCAGTGGCTTTACAAAGAGCGTCGAACTCGATGAACTCGCGCCGCTGGCGCGTCAGCACGGCCTGCCCGTAGCGGTCGATCTGGGCAGCGGGACGCTCGTCGATCTCGCGCAGTGGGGCTTGCCGGCCGAGCCCACGGTGCGCGCGACCGTGGAAGCGGGCGCGGACCTCGTGACCTTCAGCGGCGACAAGCTGTTGGGCGGCCCGCAGGCGGGGCTGATCGTCGGCCGCAAGGAACTGATTGCGAAGATCAAGAAGCACCCGCTCAAGCGCGCGTTGCGGGTCGGCAAGCTCACGCTCGCTGCGCTCGAACCGGTGTTGCGGCTTTATCAGGCGCCCGAATTCCTGCGCGAGCGGCTCACGACGCTGCGTCTGCTCACACGGCCCGCCTCGCAAATGCATGAGGCCGCGCAGCGCGCGCTGCCCGCGTTTCAGCGCGCCATCGGCGAGGGGTATACCGCGAGCGTCGAGCCGATGTTCAGCCAGATCGGCAGCGGCGCGCTGCCCGTCGACGTGCTGCCGAGCAGCGGGCTCGTCGTGCGCCATGCCGGGAAGGGCGGCAGTGGCCGCGCGCTGCTCAGGCTCGAACGCGCCTTGCGCGAGCTGCCGCGGCCCGTGATCGGCCGCATTGCCGACGATGCCCTGCGTCTGGACCTGCGTTGCCTCGAACCCGCGGACGAAGCGGCGTTCGCGGCGCAACTCGCGGAGCTGCGTCTGTGATCGTCGGCACGGCGGGGCACATCGACCACGGCAAGACCACGCTGGTCCGCGCGTTGACCGGCGTGGACACCGACCGCCTGAAAGAAGAGAAGGCGCGCGGTATTTCGATCGAACTGGGTTACGCGTACCTGCCGCTCGCCAACGGCGACATGCTGGGCTTCATCGACGTGCCGGGCCACGAAAAGCTCGTCCATACGATGGCGGCGGGTGCGTGCGGCATCGACTTCGCGTTGCTCGTGATTGCGGCCGACGACGGCGTGATGCCGCAAACGCGCGAGCACCTTGCCATTCTGCAACTGCTGGGCGTGCAGCAAGGTGCCATCGCGCTGACCAAATGCGATCGCGTGGATGCGGCGCGGCTCGACGCCGTGCGTGCCGAAATCGCCGTGTGGCTCGCTGACACGATGCTTGCGGACGCCCCTGTATTCGAGACCAATGCCACGCAGCCGCATGACGAAGGCGTGGCGCGCCTCGACGTCTGGTTGCGCGAGCGCGCGAGTACATGGCGGGCGCGACGAGACGATGGACTCTTTCGCCTCGCGGTGGATCGCGTATTTACGCTGACGGGCCAGGGGACGGTGGTGACGGGCACCGTATTCGCCGGGCGCGTACAGGCGGGCGACGCGCTCGTGCTGGCCCCCGCCGGCACGGCTGTGCGCGTGCGCGGCTTGCATGCGCAGAATCGTGCGGTACAGGCGGGCGATTCAGGCCACGCCGGCCAGCGTTGTGCGCTCAATCTCGCGGGCATCGACAAGGAGCAGATTGCGCGCGGCGACTGGATCGTCGATGCGCGGCTGGCCGAGCCGGCCGTGCGCCTCGACGTCGAACTGCAGTTGCTCGACGACGCGGGCATTACGTTGCAGCACTGGTCGCCGCTGCATGTGCATCTCGGCACGACGCATCGCGTCGCGAACGTCGCGTTGCTCGAAGGCGAAACGCTCGCGCCGGGCGCGGCTGCCCGCGTGCAGCTCGTGTTCGAAGCGCCGTTGCACGCGTTGCCGGGAGATCGCTTCATCGTCCGCAACGCGCAGGCAAATCACACCGTAGGTGGCGGGCGTGTGCTCGATCCGTTCGGGCCGTCGCGGCGGCGCCGGACGCCGGAACGGCGTGCATGGCTCGACGCATTGCGCGCGTGGCTCGACGAAGCGAGCCTGGCGCTGCTGATCGAAGAAGCGCCGCGCGGCATTGCGCGCGCGACGCTGGTGCAGTTGACCGGTTACGACGAAGCTGCGCTCGCTTTGCCCGCCGATGCGATTTCCATCGCACCGCAAGGACGAGACGACGAAGGCGCGGTGATCGCACACGCGCACTGGTCGAAGCTCACCGGGCGCATTGTCGAAGCGCTCGCCGAGTTTCATGCGCGCTCGCCCGATGAGCAGGGGCCGGACGCGGCACGGTTGCGCCGCATGGCGGCGCCGCTCGTGAGCGATGCGGTGTGGCGCGCCGCGATTGAAGCGCTCGAGCGCGAGGGGCGTATGGCGCGCAGCGGGCCGTGGCTGCATCTGCCCTCGCACGCGGTGACGCTCGACGCCGATGATGAAGCGCTCGCCGCGCGCCTCATGCCGCTGCTCGCGCGAGCGCGTTTCGATCCGCCGTGGGTACGGGATCTCGCACGCGAGACGCGGCAGCCGGAAGAGAAGGTGCGTGCGCTGCTGCGCAAGCTCGCGCGCCTGGGTATGGTGTATCAGGTCGTGCGCGATCTCTTTTACGATCGCGACGTGGTGCAGACGCTCGCGCGTGCCGTCGCACAGATTGCCGCGGAGCAGGGCGGCGCAGTCAACGCCGCGGCGTTTCGCGACGCCACGGCATTGGGCCGCAAACGCGCGATCCAGATTCTGGAGTACTTCGACCGCGTTGGATATACTCGCTTTCAGCGCGATACGCATCTGCTACGGCACGATAGCCGGATGCGCGAATGGTTGTAGGCACATCGATATGTGTGTGCGGTTGAAGGTGGTTGGGTTTGACGAAGGAAGGCATTCGTATCCGGTGGTACGGCCGGGCTTCAAACCCGGTTGGGGGCGTCAGCCGCTCCCGGGTCAGTTCGACTCTGGCTGCCTTCCGCCAGTTTTTTTATGGGGACCACGATCCCCATCTGTCTAGGAAGCCATAAAACTTCCGTTTGGCAATTAATTGGTTTAATAATTTCGACAGAAAGTTACATATTGTTACATCGGGGTCGCCGCCTGCTCCCGCTCTCACGTTGTCAGAGCGCCCTTCGCCCAATTCCACAAGGGTTTTCGCGCGGACAATGCAAGCCGATTGAAGCACCATGTCCGACGCACTCGGATAGGTAGCCCCCCCTCCTCGCCTTGACTCCCACCCAAACAGAGCTAACTTACCGTACGCGAGTTTACATGCTTGGTAGCTAGCCTTGGGCGCATCGCCCCGTGTGTTTAGCGTACCGCCAGAGAGATCGCCCTATCGGTTGGCAGGCGATAGTGAGCCGCAGTCGTCGGAGGTGAGTATGCGGGAGTTCGATATTGAACGAATGTATCGATTGTTCGACGAACTAGATTTGCCTGCTCGAACTCGAGAATTGATAGTCGAAGGGTTGCGACGACCCGCCCGTTGGTTGCGACCGAACCAATGCAAGGCGCCGAGAGAGCTCTGCTGTCCCAAGATGGGATTTATGATTCACGTCGCCAACAATATAGAGAGGGCTGCAGCGAACAGCTATCTTTACGACGATGAGGTAATTGCTTACATAGATAGTCCTTTCGAACTGAATGTCAAATATCAGGGAAAGAATAATCGCCCGGTCCAGTACAACTGGAGGCAAGGCTTCCTGGTACTAACTCAGTCCGCCATCTATCTCGACGATTGGTTTGCGCAAAGCTCGCTTATTGCTCAGTGCAAAAGCAACCCGGGGCGATTCAAAAGAGAAGGCGTCGACGTTACAAGTCCGCCATTAGAAGCCGCCGCGAGTGCCATGAAGCTCGTCTACCGCTTGCGTAAAGCGGAAGAAATCGATGCTGTCGCTGCCCGAAATCGTGATTATCTTCGCTCGTATCTCGTCGACGGAACGAAGCTTCCGAGTGGCTTCCGATCGGACCTGGCAGATTTCTTCAGATCCTCAGCCTTTGCGACACTTGAAGAACTCGAGGCGGCCATACCACGCCGCGATGTGGATGCATTCAATTGCGCAATTGCGAACGGACTAATCGTTTCTGATTTCAATCGTGTATTTGTCGGAGACAAAAGCCGGTTCATGGTTTTCAGGGACCGGCAGAGCATGGAAACGTATCAGCAGGCTCACGTGTTTGATGCGCAGGTTCACGCGGCGTCAAAATGGGACACAGCGGAGATCCGCACTGGCACAAGAATTGTCTTTTCGGGCAAGGCATTCACGGTTGCAGTCGCCGGCAACCTTGATGTGTTACTGATGCCCGACGACGGGTCCGAGCCGCTGCCTCTTAAAGTGAGCGCTCTTGCCAAGGCATATAAAAAGGGGTTTGTCACGGTGACTTCCACGCCAGTAGACGACAGGGCCATCCAGTTTCTCGACGCGCCGTGGCGTTTTGTCTCAACGCACGCAGCCAAGGAGGCCGTGGACAAGTTAGATTTGCTGGAAAGGTGGGAGAGGGGCGATAGGAGTCTTGAGGTAACCGAAGCGTATTCTGATCGCACATATCGGACCTTCAGAAAAAAGAAGCGCGATGCGCTTAGTGCGGGAACTGACCTCGTGGCCGCGTTTCTGTCCGAAAAGGGAAAAAGAGGAAATCGCAACCCGCGGCTAAATTCTAATGTCGAAGGTGTCTTGAAAAAGATATTTTCGGAACGTTTTGAATCACTCAGAGGACCGACAAAATGGGAAGTTTTTGGTGAAATCGACAACGAGCTAAAGGAAATCGGAGAGAAAATAACCAAGACCACATTCCTTCGGCGGGTGAGAAATCTCGAAAGTACGAAAACCATTGGCAGCCGCGAGGGCGAAAAGGCCGCTTACCAAGCTAAGCCATTTTACTGGGTGTTGAAGCGCGACACTCCCGTGCATGGTGAGTATCCGATGCAGTTCGTTCACATCGATCATGAGGAGTTGAAGATAGAGGTCGTCGCGGAGGAAACTGGAGAGTCGCTCGGGCGTCCGGTGCTGACCTTGATTACCTGTGCCTTCAGTCGGCGTGTTCTTGGCTTCTACCTGTCACTCCGTAGCCCAAGGTATCTGTCGAGTATGGCCGCGTTGCTTGACATGATCCGTCGTTTTGGGCGTGTCCCAGACGAGATAATTTTCGATGGCGGGGCAGACTTCGGGTCAAGGGACTTCAAGTGGGCTTTGAGTTTCCTGCGTATCGGAGAGCGGCCCAGAAGAACATCCGCATGCCGGGACGGCTCGCTCATCGAACGCATGTTCGGAGTATCACAGATGACTTTCATTTTTAATCTATTTGGAAATACTAAGCTTCGTGTTAAGGGGCGACAGATCACAAAGAAAACGGATCCTTCGTCATTGGCCATCCACACGCTGGTCGAGCTTTACGATGGACTTGAAAAGTTCTTCTTCGATACCTATGACAAGAGGCGCCATGGAACACTGCTCATGTCGCCGAGACAGAAATTTGAAATTGGGATGGACAGGGCAGGCAAACGGCTCGGGAGACTTCGGCGTCTCGATCAATGTGTGCCGCACATTTTTCCATCCGTAAAGGGCATCACGCGTGTTATTGACTACCAGCGTGGTGTGCATGCAAATAATCGTCAATACCGAAATCCTCGCCTTGAACGACCACGGTTCGACGGCGTGAAGGCGGAGACGCGATGTCATCCGCTTGATCACAAAAGGATATACGTGTGGGTGGAAGATGAGTGGTATCCCATGTTCGAGGTTCCAACGGGACCTGACGAGAATACGTCTGACGCCTCCGTCCAGGCGTGCTTCGAGGAGAAAAGGGTTCTTTACGGCAGAACTCTTGCGTCCCAACAGGATGCGAATGCCGAGGTGGCCGGGATCGTTGTGGAGATGCAAGAAAAGGCTACGCTGCGCGAAAAAGCGCGGCGTGCAAGAGCCGCGAAGCAGGGGCCGGCGAGCAATTCGCGACCAAGGTTGTCTGCCAGCGCACCGAAGGTTGACGCGAAGGGTGAGGGCAGCACGTCGGAAAGCATGGCGGAGCGCCTCAGGAGGCTGAGGCAGGAGGGATATCGTGGAAAAAGGTACCCGTAAGCGTTATGAGCGACTCTATCCCGATGAATTGCTCGAGGCCCCGATAACGGAACGGCTGCAGTTTTTTCATGATTCGATCGTTAGCCATAGGATTTTTGACTCATGTTCTAAGGAAATCGATTATTTCATTAGTGGTCGCAGGCGCGAGACTATGATCATGCTGATCGGAGCCTCTGGCGCTGGTAAGTCTGCGCTTGCGGAGAATTTGCATGTTAAGGTTTGTACTGAATTTTTTCAGTCCCATCCCGATGACCTTCACACGATACCCTCGGTTCTTGCTGAGCCATGGGCCGAGGAGCGCGATCGTTTCGACTGGATCGATCTTTACGAGGAGTTACTAGCAAAACTTCAGGCGCCACTTATTTCCGACAGTCTACCGGAAGTAGTGAAGATTATTGCCGGGCGTGAATTCGTGCTTCCCGATATTGCGACTCGAAATCGACCAACACTTCGGACTTTGAGGCAAAGATTCCGTAGAGTAATTGTTGAACGAGACACGTCAGTGGTATTTCTGGATGAGGCCACCAATGTCATGTTGTCGGAGGAAAAGAAACGAGTCAAAAGACGAGCGACTACCCTACGTTCCATGGTCAACAGATCGAATACTTTGCTCGTTTGCTGTGGCGCATATGATCTCTATGACCTCGCATTGCAAAGTGGTCAGCTTGCTCGACGTGGCAACATTGTCCATTTGAGAACTTACCTGCCGAGCGAGCGAGATGCGTACGGACAGGCACTGATCGCGCTAGAGAACTGCCTACCTTGTAAGATAAAAGGTGGCACTCTTGATCGATACGCGGACCTCTTGGAGGCTCAGTCGGTTCGTTCTGTCGGGCATACCAAGACAATACTGATGAATGCACTAACTCGATCGTGCAACCTGAACAAGCCGATCGACAAGGAAATACTCGAGCGATCTTTTTACAAACCGGAGCAACTTGCGGTGCTGCGTGATGATATTTTTGACGGCTATCTTCTCGTCGAGGGAGTTCGTCATCCTGAAGACGATAGGGCAAAGCGGGCGCCGAGTACGGGTAAGGCGGACTCAACTCGCCCAAAAGCGAGGAAAAAGCGACCCGTTGGTAAAGTCCTCCCGATACGTCGTCCGGTGGGCGGAAAAACGTGACTAAGGAGTCCACCGGATTCGTCGTGCCGCCCCGTGCTATCTTTCAACTCGAGCCGCACGGCGTCGATACCTGGGTGCGTCAGCGGCTTTCAAGCTATATCCAGGAGCTTGCAGTTAGTTCGTTCGTGAGACCATCGAGGGTTCGCGATTGTTTCGGAGTGGCGCCGTACGGGCGATCGATATCTGGTGGAAAAGTTGACCGTTCAGCGTTTCACACGGTGAATGGCGCGGGGGAGTGCGCGAGGAACTGGGTGAAGGCATTTGAGCCTTTGGTTGGTCGATGCGATCTCGAAAATCTGACACTTTTGCCATTCGCCCGCTTTGTCGGTGGTGCAGAGGGAGGGTTTGTACATCGCCGTCGGCGATGGTGCGCCCGATGTCTGCACGATGACGCCGCTGCAGGATGTACTCCGTATGAGCGATTGCTTTGGGTGATCAAGGCAGTGGTCGTCTGCCCGGTCCATGAGGTATATCTCGATGACGCCTGCCCCGATTGCGGGCGCCAGCAGATAACCGAGATTTCGAGGGATTGTTTGCCCGGACACTGCGGACACTGTGGTTGTTGGCTTGGGAAGTCAAGTGTTTTGCAATCGAGTTGTGAAAATCCGTCCCGATTTATGTACGACATATGGGAAGCTCGCGATTTTGCAAATCTCCTTGCGATGTCGTCGTCGGAACTTGCGGTTGCGTCATTTGAAAACGTAAGAATTATGCTCCAGTATGGCTTGGAGATTGCACATGACCGTCTGAGGCAACTGCTCGATCCCAAGCCGTCGAAAGGAAGACTTTCCTCGTGGTTGACCGGGGCACGCCGGCCGTCGCTTACGTTGCTTAGTCAACTCTCGTGGATGTTCGGAATACCCATTCGTTCGTGGCTATCTGGCCAAACGAGCGCTTGGCTCAGCTCGGGTTGCCGGGAGCTTCCGTCGGACATGACGCTACGCCGGTTTAGAAGGCATGGTCGTGTATTGGCTAGATATGACCTCGATGCCGTGGCCACTCGTTTGCGGGAATCAGTGGTGAGTGTCCGGCCGTATTTCAGTGTGGCAGAGGCGGCCAAGGCTGAAAACATGACGCGCCTGACCTTCCGGCGTCACCTACCTGCGGAGTACGCCCTGGTGCGAGACAGCGCAAAAAAAATGAGGGATGCCTCTGCGGCAGAGCACAGGGAAAAGACGTGCGACCTCATTCGTGGCTTTATCAAAGATCTCATTAGTGATGGAGTTGCGCCGAGTAACCGGAAGATTCAAGGCAAGTTTTTGAAGGCCGGGCTTGGATTCGGAATTTGGGAGTCGATATTGTATCGGGAGGTTTGGGGCGCGTGGAATAGTGAGTCGCTGCGTTGCGATCGCTTCACCGTGAAGAGGTGACTATGTGGATGGGAAGGACGGGTGCAGTGAAGGTTGGTTAATCATTCCAGCTCGGAATTAGATGGAAAAGACTAAAGAGCGGTTGTTTGACGCCCGATCAGCCTTTCGTACTGAACCGGTCGAGCTTTCGAGCGCGCGGCGGCAGAAGTTAACAGACTACGTCATTCAGATGGCGAGTGAAGCGCTGCTGCCCGTCGAGGCGATTGTGGGAAAAATGCTGCAATGGCCGTCTTCCGGCGCGATTGAAGTAGACAAGTCGGCACGACATCCGTTTGCGTCCGGGCAATGTCTGTCGCTTGTAAATGCTTGCGGTACGACTGCGCAATATTGGGTCCGACGCGTAAACCACCTGTCGGGCCGTACGGATCTCGATGCGCTGACATTGTTGCCGTTTAGAGATGTGTTGCGTGACCCTCACGGGCTAGTCCAACGAGGCAGGCGCTGGTGTCCTCAATGCCTGCAGGCGGACCTGGTCAGCGGGTCGATCGTGTACGAACGTTTGCTCTGGGCGATTCGGATGGTGACTTGGTGCCCCATTCATAACACTCCGTTGACCGGACGCTGTGCGATCTGTGGCTATGAGCACAGATCTGAGATGTATCGACGCTCTTTGTCCGGTTTTTGCACTCGTTGCCACGGATGGCTCGGCCATCGGCAACGCTGTAGGTTTCAGCCAGCGCTTGGCGATCAGACCTCGATACGCGAACTCTGGATTGCGGAGCAGCTTGCTTCGATGCTTGAGATCTCGGCTGAGGACTTGCGAACCGTGTCAAGCGGTAACCTTAGCCGTATGCTTGAGTTGGGTATTGGCATGACTTGCGGCGGCAATGCCCGTTCTTTTGCAGAGTTACTTGGGAAATCCCCTTCAAGTCTGGCGGAATGGAGGGCAGGACTCGTGTACCCGTCTGTTTCGACATTGCTTTGTATGTCGCGGAAATTCGGAATTCCCTTCCGCGCGTGGCTCACAGGCGATCTTACTGCCTGGGAATCCAGAGCACTACGTCGCCAGTTGAAATCAGATCGTCGTATCGCATCGCGGCCCGAATGGACTGGCCGTGAATGGCCCGAAATTGAACGCCGGCTCCGGGCTATTGCAGCGGACGATGGGTACTTCCTGAGTTGGGAAAAGACGGCTCAGTTTCTGAAGATAGATCCATCGCAGCTTCGAGGAAAGTATCCGGATCTCGCGCGCAAGATTGCAACGAAGGCGCGAGAAAATAGGGCGCGCATGAGCGCTGTGCGGCGGGAAATGCGGAAAGCGACGCTTCGACAACATGTGGGGCGTGTTGTTCGGGATTTGCTCGACTCCGGGATTGAGCCCACGCGTCGGCGAGTGGAATGCGAATTGATCTCGCAGGGGATTAAGTTTCGATGGGCAGATTACCCGCTGATTTTGCAGGCAAAGCGCGAAATCGGAAGAGCCTCCATAGAGAAATGTGTCAATCCATGACCGGGTCATGAGTTGGCAAACTTACTGACATTGCATTTGATCTAGTCGCGGCGGTGCTCAACGGTTGCGCGGCCCAAGTTTCGCCCGGTTGCACATTCATTCTTGAGAGTTACTAAGCTCCCCGACGAATGAACGCGCGCAACTGCGTGCGGTCAGTCCTCGCATACGCAGTCGTTGTGCCAGGGCGTGACTGAGCAGGCACGTTACGACGAGCCGGTGGGCGAATTTGAGGCATGGATAGAAGTGCTCAGGGCGGCTTACTGGAGCCAGAGGTGTGCGTTGGCGGAGCAATTTCGATTGCCGCGAAGCGGATATCCCGACATGGATGTCGGTAAGATGACCGGCAAGGCGCTGAGGCATCGCTCGACACAGGCAACTACGCTGCTTTGTGTCGCCGGTGCGTCGTTGTTGATCTGTATAGCGCCCTCTAGGTGCATTCTGATGTGTGTGACGCGCACCGGAGTTTAATGGGAGGTACGAATGGGACCGCGCCAGTCTAATGAGAAATCCGTCTAGTTTCGGCTGGGAGCGGCCGAGATTCCTTGAAACGACTCTTTACTCTGTGTGTGATTACCTTGCAGAGCATTGATGCTTTGTCATTCGAGAGCCTAAACTCAGATAGCGTTTCTTTGCCGTCGTTTCAAGGTTCCACATGGCGCCGTTGAGGGGCCAACCAGATTGAGCACGATTTCAAGGGACTGGAAAACTCCCTTCGACAAATTCCCTCAGCTGCGTGCCGTCGGTCCGCGCATACGCCGCGGTCGTGTGCACCGAGGCGTGCCCCAGCAGCGCCTGGGCCACCGGCAGCGGCACGCGGTGGTCGACCACCAGCGTGCGGGCATAGCCGTGACGCAGCCAGTGCGTGGACGCTCCTTCGAGCGCCGCGCGCATGGCACCTTCGTCGGGCGGCAGCCGTGCCGCCCCCAGTGCAAACAGCGCCCGCACCTCGTCGTAGAGGCCGCTCGGACCCAATGCGCGGCCGCGTTCGCTGTGGATGAGCGGTAACTGTTCACCGGGCGGGGGATCGGCCGGCAGGCCGCGCACCCGCCGGTATCCACGCAGCGCCGGCAGGCAGGTGGAGGGGAGCGGTATCGCACGATGTTTACCGCCCTTGCCAATGATGTGCAGGGTCCACTGCCGGGCCTCGTCCACCTCGATCCGCGGCAGCATGCGTTCCTCATGCCACACCAGTTCGGCGAGCCGGATACCGGCAAAGCGGTACAGCGTCCAGATGGCGCGGCGCCGGGCCCAGCTTGTTGAAGGCACGTCGTCGGGCGCATCGCCAGCTGCGACCGTATCGCAGTGCGCGAGCGCGGCGGTGGACAGGAACCGCACCGGCGTCCAGGTCATGCGCGCGCGGCGTCCGGCGGCGAGTCCTTCGGCCGGATTCACGCTGAGATACCCCGTGCGGTGCCACCAGGCATAGAGGCTCGAGACCACGGCGAGCGCGCGCGACACGGTCGCCGCCGCTGCGCGTCGCGTGTTTCCGTCGGCACCAGCATGCGGGGCCTGCAGGGCGTCGCGGTACGCCATCAGGTCCTGGCGGGTGAGATCGGAAAACGGTCCCAGGCGCTCGCGTGTGCACCAGGCCGCGAGCCGTCGCAGCTCCGTCACGTAGGCGCGCAGGGTGTGCGGCGAGTGCGAGGCCCGCTCGCGCAGGAAGAGGCGCACCGCCTGTGCGTCATCGGCCACGCCGAGCGTGTTGGTCAGCGTTATCGCATTCGCGAAGCGCCCGGCGCGCGCGAGCCAGACCGGATCGACGCCGGCGGGCTGCAAGCCGTCCTCTTCCGTAGGCGCGTGCGGGACCGCCAGGGCGCTATCCGGTGCGTCGTCGGGTGACGCAATACGGAAGCGCCGCCGGTGCTGGCGCAGCACGCGTTCAAGCACTCTAGCGGCGGCAGGGGCCAAGGCCTCCGGCATCACGCGCAGGCGCCCGCGCTCCCAGTATTCGATGGCCGCGTCGTGTTCGAGCAGGAGCGCGAACACGGCGGGGTGCTCGCGCTTCGCGTCGGCGAGCGACGGGCAGCCGCGTTTCAGGGCCGTGAGCGTCCAGCGCACGTACACGGGGTGCCCGAGCGCCTGCGCGACGTATTCAATCGCGGCGTCGGTCGCCTCCGGCAGGCGCTGCGGGGGGCGGCAGCCGGTGTCGAGCCAGCGGGACGAGCGGGACAGATTGGGCGGATCGGGCGGACGGGACGGTTTCATCGCGCTTTCCTCCGCGACGGGCCGCCGGCCGCCGTTGTCGTTCGGGCGGTGGGAGCCGCACTGCGCGCCGGCCGGCGTGCACCGGCAGGGGGCTTCCTCGCCGTCGCGGCGCTCACCAGCGCCAGGGTCCGGCGCTGCTGTTCCACCACGGTGGTCAGTGCCGCCGCTTCCGCGGCGGCCTGCTGCCGTGCGTTGCGTTCGTTCGCGAGTTCCGTCAGGATCCGTTCGCGCAGCGACTCGAGTGCGGTGAGCCGCTCGGCTGCGCGCGCGAGTTCCGCCTCGAGCCGCTGCCGTTCCGTCTGGAACGTTTCGCGCTGGTGCGCGGTTTCGATGAGCAGCTGCTTCGACAGCCCCTCGTAGCGCGCCCGCTCGGCGGCGAGTTCGCGCCCGTGCCGCTGTGCCGCGTCGGCGGTGGCCGTCTCGGCGTTTGTGAGCCGCGTCCGCAGCTGGGTACAGGTGGATTCGAGCGCCTCGGCGCGTTCCTGCAGCGCCCGGCCTTCGAGCCGCAGGCCGAGCAGGTCGTCGTCACGCGCCGTGAGCTGCGCACGCAGGTCGGCCAGCTCCGCGCGGAACAGCTCCGTGCGCAGTTCGGCCTCGTGTCGCGCGGCATCCGCCGTTGCCTTGACTGCTTCGGCCTGCTGCCGCAGCTGCATGACGTCGGCGAGCTGGGTGGCCACCGCCGCTTCCCACAGCGCGCGCATCTGTGCGGCGATTGCTTCCGGCACGCCGGGCATGGCGAAGCCGTCGAACCCGGCCAGGCCCGCCTGCACGACCTCCGCCTCGATGGCATTGAGGTGCCGCGAGAGCGTGGCGGGGTCGCCGGCGCCCAGACGCGCCCGGAGCTTGCGCACCGAGACAATCTTCCGGAAACGGGCATCGGACGCGGGGGCGGGGTCGCCGGCCTCGGCGAGCAGGGCGAGGACGGTGGCGCGGATCGCGTCGGGGGTGACGGCAGCGGGGCGGGACATGGCGCACTCCAGCGCGCCGGGGCAGCGGGCAGGGCCGCGGCACGGGGCGCAGGGCGGGATTTCCAGCATAGATAACGCACACCGCTGACGCAAGACAACCCGATTCGGCGCGCTTAAAAAGAGCTGTGCCGCGATAAACCTGATTATCACGGCTAACCCGTCATCGATTGCGCTGACCGCGGCAGGCAGCGTCTGCCGGAGTCCGGGTTTGGCGGGACGCCCCGTGGAGCGTGGCGTGGCGGGCTCGACGTTAGCCCCCGGGGCGTCATCGCCGAAGCCGGGGAGAAATGCGGCGGCGGAATGGATGAAGGTCGAGGAACAGCGGTTGACGTGGTGCACGCCTACGGACCTGTGCAACCACGTTTCCGTGTTGCGGATTGTGCGTTCGGGGCAGGACGGAAGGCACATGTCGGACCCTTAGCCGCCGCTCGCACTTGTCCGACTGCAATGGCCGTTTCTGGAGTGCTGCCGCCGCATCCGCACCTCGCCGAGCACTTACTTCCACAGTGCGCTCGAAGACCACGCTCTGACCCAGCGTGTGGCGGACATCGGTTTCGACAGCGAATTCACCGACGCTTAGCCGATGGTCGGCGGCGCTTGACGCAAAGGCCGGTATTCGTGGTTGGGCGAGGCGTAGTCGATGTACTGATCAGCCGCGTTGGTCATCCTTAGCAGTAGGCGCTGGAACAGCCCCCTCAGCAGCTTCATGTCCCGGATCGCAGCCACCTCCTGCCCCTGCGGGATCGGCGTGCCATGGGCGGCTTTGTTCCGTCGGCGCCACGCGGCGTCCTCGTCATCGCCCAGCTCAAGGTTCAAGGCGGCCATTACGTCTTTCAGCCGCTGACGCTGATCGATGCCATTGAAGGTAGGCAGCTTATTCTTCAAGGCCATCTTCGCCTCCAGGGAGATGTTGCCGCCGTCGATGACGTCGCTGAGTGCAGTCTTGAGGATCTTCCATTCATCTCGGGTGGCCCAGCCCTCTTGCACCTTTCCGGGGTTGGCTTTGGTGTAGGCACTCTGCAAGCCCTCGATCGCCGCGCCGAAGTGAGCGGGCGCGATGTGCGGAGTGGCGGCGCAGGCATGCCAGAAGGCCCAGTGCAGGTTCGCAAGATCTAGGGAGTCGAACGCCGTCACAAATGCCTGGATCGCCTTTGTCAGTTGTGGGGCGCCAAGCTCATTCAGGAAGCGGTCGCCGAGCGGCGCGAGCTGGAGAGTTTCAATGTCGAAGGCATGGCGGCGCAGGCTGTAGGCGCTCCGTGCGAGCGTGGACACGACGTTCCATTCGGCATCGTAGTGGGTTGTGCCGAGATCGACCAAGTACACGCCCATCGCGAAAGAAAGGCCTGTGCGGACCTTCTTTCGAAACTCGTCGTCTGGGGCGCCATCGTAGACGATGCACCCCGGCTTGATGGCGCCGGGGCGGTCTTCTCTGTCGAGCGCGCAAACGTAGAAGGTCGCGCCATCCACCGTCACCTTGGCGGAGTTCCGCGAGGTGCTGGAACGGTCGGTATCGCTCGCGATAGTGATGCCGTCGTTCAGAGAAATTCTTCGAGTGGTGATGGTTCTGGTAACCACGTTGGAAGCCGCTGGCCAAACGTATGGGCTCGTGGGCAGGTTTTCGAGCCAGTCGATGACGTATGCCGCGGGCGCCCCAGACGGGTTGTTTGTCTTGGCGACATGGACCCGAGCCAGCTCCTTGAGGGGCTGCTCGGTCACACCGAGGGTCTGGCGATTCTGACTGTAGGGCATCAGCCCAAAGAATTCCCCTTCGAGACCACCTACGCTCCGGAGGAGCGCCCGCTCGTTCGTCAAACGAACCGTGCCTGGCGGCAGATTGATCGCCGCCGACGTCGCATTGGGGGCGGCCTCAGTCTCCAAGATAAGGTTCAGCTTTTCGTCCCGGCGGATCGAAAAGCTACGAATTGGCTGATGGAGTGGGCCGGGATCGGTGATCTCGAATAAGCCCTTGTTCAGGATTCGAAGGCATTCCTCGGTTAGGTCGCGCATCATCAGAAGAGCCGCCGGATGTCAGTTTTCGGCCGAAATAGCTTCATGGGCTGATCGGGCAATGCGAGGAGACTCTCCCGCTCATAGAAGCGACGAGCGCCCTCATCTTTCGCGTCGACGATAACAGCGAACGACGCAATTTCACTCCGTGCGGCGCGGTGGAGCGCATCCGGTGGCAAGAACCAGCCATATCCCTTGTTCTGTTGGCGCGACAAGGACATCTTACGCCGTGCGGCCCTCGTCCGCCTGCCGGCGCTGCTTCCAGTAACAGATCACCGGAGCACCGCGTCGCTGTCAACTCGTGATTTTCAAGGTCGGAATGAAGCCGCCGACGGTCCGATTCTGGTCATAGATCTGCAAATCGTATCGTGGCGGGCTTCAACGGCAACTTTTTGAGCTGAAGCAGCCAATCAACTGTTCAAGTGATGAGGGTGGCGAACGGCAGTTCGTGGCCGAACTGAGACCGACGACTGACGCCGTCTGTCAAATCAAGTTCAGACTTCTACAGATTGTTGCGCTAATTCTGATCGTTTAGCTAAATCATCCGCGTTTGGGGCATGCTCGCCAAGCGCTCAAGTAATCCTCCCACCTCTGTCCGTTCGAGCGAAAATTCGAGGACTTCGCAGACAGCGAAAGCAGTCAGCAGACTGCTCTGCAAAGCCAACTGCAACGTCGCCAAGTTCTGTTCCGCACTTGGCTCGCACGGTATTGCTCTCCAACCCGCAGTCTCGCGCGCCACATAGTGTTCAAGTGAGCGCGCCGTCAGGTGCGCGGAGTCATCGGAGAGGCGTTGGTATTGCAGATACTGTGCTGCAAGGGGGCCGAGCAACGCCACCTTCTTTGGGCTGATCAACTCAAGTTTGCGGTCCATTGCCGAAATGGCGACACGTAGCTTTTGAAGTTGTAGCTTGTCGTCGCCGAGACCGCGTTCGAGAATAAAGTTCCCTTGGTTGTGCCTACTCCTCTCCGAATCGTCCTTCAACATGCGGAGAAACACGTCCGGTTCGGTAGTAAGTGCGGCGGACGCAAAAGCGCACTCCAATAGACCGCGAGCAAGTGTTCGCGATGCTGTGATTGCGTCAATCGAAAGGAGGTTGAGCGTTGCACCGAGGTGTTCGTTAGCTCGCAGCGCAATCCTGGCTGCAACGCCCTTTGTAGACCAGAGACCGGTACCGCTCGGAAGAGTCAAACAGCGATTGCCGACTTTCTCAAGTGCCCTCACGACATCCGCCGCAAAGAGTTCCCACGCTGGCGCCTCTGTATTCCCGATATCGGTCAATTCGCTGCTCCCCGACGATCCTCAGGAAGACTACCACCGCCTGATAACATGATGCTGCCGCCAGTGTCGGGCGGATGCGTCCGGATGATCCACAAAGCATAGGCGAACAGTATGCGCTTCATTCCAAATGGTCCGTCGTTGCCCGACGAACCTTTAACAGCCCGCGATGCGGGACATGTCCTGTTCTTTTGTGGTGCTGGGGTTTCCCAGCAGGATGCGAAGCTTCCGAACTTCGCTGTACTGGCGGAGCGCGTTCTCGATGTGCTTGGCTCAGCAATGGATAGTCCTGCACGCCGCCTGTACAACACAACGCGTAGTTTTGAGAAAGCAAGTGGACTCACCGGACTGGTCGCGACGGATCGGATATTTGGGATGCTCGAAGGCGAGTTCGAAGCCTCGGAGGTTCGCGAAGCTGTGGCAATGTCATTGCGCCCCGATCCAGGCTATGTTCTGGATGCTCATCGAGCATTGCTCGATTTATCGAGAGCGGATGGGGGGGCGCCGCGGATCATTACCACCAACTTCGACCTGCTATTTGAAGAGTGTGAGGATGATCTGGGATCGTTCAATCCACCCCGACTACCGGATCCCGGACGGGCAGCCGACTTTCGCGGAATTGTCCATCTTCACGGGAAGGTCGATGCGGACTACCGACGAGCCTGCGACGACGAGTTTGTCCTGTCGAGTGCTGACTTCGGCCATGCCTACCTTTCGGACGGGTGGGCTACACGTTACATTCAAGCTCTTTTGCGACGATTTCACATCGTCTTCGTCGGGTATTCTGCCGACGATCCGCCGGTGCAATACCTGCTGGAGGCGGTCAACCGCTTCGGTTCGTCTTCGAACAAGCTTTACGCGTTTCAATCGGGAGACACGCGGCAGGCTCTGGAGCAATGGGCGCACAAGGGCGTGACGCCGATCCCGTATGAGAGTCACGTGGCCCTGTGGACAACGCTGTGCGCATGGGCTGAGCGCGCGCGGGATGTTGACGGATGGCATCATCGTCTTCTTGAGAAGGCGCTCGCCGGACCGCAATCACTTGCACCTCATGAGCGCGGCATGATTGCCCACGTCGCCTCTGCCGCGCCCGGAACCAGATACATGGCAACATCCGAGATACCGTTGCCGGGTGAGTGGTTGTTTGTGCTCGATCGATCCGTTCGATATGCAAAGCCGAGGAGGCTGGTTGGCGAAGAGACCGAAACGCGTTTCGACCCGTTCGACGACTTCGGCTTGGACAGCGACGAGACACCACTGGCGTCAGATCCTGCCGACGTTTTTGCTGAGCGACCTGTTCCTGCTTCAGCATGGGATGGCTTGGAAATTACGACTGCGGATCTGGTCAATTTGCCGATGGCGGCAGCCACCGGTCTTTGGCATAACCGTCGAGCCCGCGCGGCTCTTCCTACCCGACTTGCGAACACAGGGCGATGGCTCGCCAGGGTCGCCTCTCAGCCCTCGACACTATGGTGGGCCGCCGGTCATGCACCATTACACAACCAGCTACAGAATGACATCGGTTGGTCGTTGCGCCAACAAGCCAACGAATATACACCCGAGATGAGGAAGGGATGGCGACTGCTGCTCAAAAGCTGGCAACGCGTACCGCGAGACCCCAGCGTCGACAAGTACACCATTGAAAGTGCCGCCAATCGCGACGGTTGGTCATCAGATCTCGTTGCGGAAGCCATTGCGTTGTACGAACCTTATCTGTCCGTCGAGCGGCGGGATGGCGTACCGGTTCCCTCGTCCAGCACTGATGTCGCGGCATCGGACGTTCTAAGGCTACATGTTGAATATCCGCGGCCGCACGAGGCGTTCGCCTTCCCGGACGAGGCTCTTGCCCTCGCCACAGTGCTGTTCCGACGACAACTTGAGGATGTCGTTGTCTTGGAGCGGGAAGTTAGCGGTCACGACCACGTCTATCTTGACACGATTCGCCCTGATGATGGTGAGGAGGCGGACGACGCGGCCTATGCCTTAACTGGTCATGCAATTTTGCTGACCAAGATGGTGGCGCGGCTCGCGACTGTTGACCTGGATGCTGCCCGCCAAGAAGCCCGCACCTGGACATCCCCGGACCCTCTCTTCACCAGATTGCGTATTTGGTCATTTGGACGCGCGGAACTCACGGCGCCTGCGGAGGCTGGTGCGGGACTGCTCGCGCTATCAGCAGAGGCTTTTTGGGATCACCATCATGAGCGGGAGTTACTTTATTCCTTAAGAGACAGATGGCACGAGCTACCGGCCACGGTGATCCACGGAATCGAGGACAGACTGCTTTACGAACCCATCCCATGGGCCACCGACCACCCGCAGAGGAGTGAAGTGGACGCACATTGTCGCTTGAGCCGGTTGCACTGGCTATCGGCGGCGGGCGTGATCTTTTCGTTCAGTATCGAAGCGGAGTCAGCGCCTTTCCTCGAAGCGGCCGGCGATTGGACTCCCGAGGCTGTGAGGTACACGGCGCAGCCACAGGTCTCGAGGGTCAGGGGCGTTCAGACTGACTCCGATTCATCAGCGCTGATGCAAATACCTGTCTCGGAGATACTGGGAAAAGCCAAGGAGCTGTCCAAATTTCGTCTTGAGCCCATAATGCCGCAGCCGTTCCACGGGCTGGTCGATGTCTGTCCAACGCGGGCGCTCGCCGCGCTCAAAGACGCAATGCGAAAGGGGGTATTCCCCTCATGGGCTTGGAGCGTCGTCCTTACATCGAGTGGGCAACGGGTTCACTCGCAACGGATGCTGTTCTGTATTGCTCGGCGGCTTGCGCAACTCGAGCCAGGCAATTTGAGAAGCATCTCGCATCCGACGAGCGAATGGCTTCGTGCTAACTGCATGTCGACATTCGAACACCAACCACATTCGTTCGATATTGCCTGGGATGCGCTGCGCGGCGCACTTGCGGATGGCTCCGGCCAACACAAGTTCGCGATCGCTAACCGGCGGTGGGTTGACGAGAGTTTGAATAGCGCTGTTGGACGAATGCTCGATGCGCTCTTTCAACACCCCCGCTGGAAGGAATTGAAGGAAGGAAGCACGATTCCCGAGGAGCTCCGCGCGAAACTGGAAGAGATGCTTTCGCTGAAGGCAGATGACCGCCGCTATGCCATCGTAACCATCACTCACCGGCTGATGTGGTTATTTCACGTCGACCCTGTTTGGGTTGAGGCACGCCTGCTACACCTCGCCGACGGTGAAAGTATGGATAGCGATGCGTTCTGGGCCGGCTTCTTCTGGGCAGCACGTGTTCCTCAGCCGATACTCTACGAACGGTTGAAGCAACCATTGATCAAGCTCGCCAGCGAGCCACGCTTGCCGAAGGGGCACGCGGCAAATCTCGCTGGGATCTTGTTGCTGGAGTGGGCGCGTGGGCAGGATTTGGCCAATGTTGACGAGCAACTGATTTCGGACGTTGAACTGCGGGAGGTGTTGATCCACGCCGGGGATGAGTTGCGTACGTCGGTGCTCTGGCATCTCCGCCGCTTTGCTGGAAAGCAAGTACAGATCGAAGAGCGGTTGCTTCCTTTTCTTCGCCGCGTTTGGCCGCGCCAGCGAACGATGCGAACGCCGGATATGACCGGAAGGCTGGTTGACTTGGCACTCTCTGTGCCGAGCCAGTTCTCCGAAGTCGTGAAGGCAATAATTCCTCGATTGGTTCCGATTGCGCAGGGATCTACGATGCTCGCGACCGCCGCGATTAATCAGGAGATCTTCGCGGACCACTCTTCTGCGATGCTTGACTTACTTTCGACCATTCTTCCGCCCGACGCGAGCACCTGGCCGCACGGGACAGGCGAAACTCTCCGCCGCTTGGCGCAGTGTCCAGAGGCGCATCGCGATCCACGGCTTGCAGCGATGATCCGGGCAAACGGGCAAGTCTGAACGGTAACTTCCGCTGGCGGATCGCGGACGCAACGGGTGGGCACGGTTGTCGTGCCAGAGAGCGTTACCCCTCCAGGAGACGCCGGAAAGGCACTCTGGCGCGAGATGCGTGGCGTGCGAGTTGTCGGCGGCACGCATCCAAGAGTGGCGACACCGGAAATTAGGCGCCGATGTGGTTGAAAGGCGACGCATCTGTTTTGCCGAGGCGAGAGGTTGATGGAACGCCCCCGCTGGCCCGAGTCCAGTGCGTGGATCGAGGTCAGACGTCGTGCATGAATTTCTAAAGATATCGATATCGTGGACGATATAGCAATGTGGCGCCTGAGTGATCTTGACGGACGGATACGCTCGGCGGCGGCGCCATCGTAACCGACAAGTCCAGGTTCGTCTCGCGAGAATACGCCGACAATGGACCAACTGGATGGGTCGGTCTTTTTCGTCCTCAGGAGCGGAACACTTGCGATCTCAATCAAAGCGCTACCTCGTAGCTATCAGCACCGATGACGGGAAAGGCGTAGAACTGTTCCCTATGCTCCAGTGGTGTCGAGACAACCCAGACCGCGCTCCTGGCGATCTGGTGTTCCGCGGCAAGAATTCCCGGGCGTTGCGGCGTGCATTTGAGAAAATGGGGTGGTCATCAGACGAAACAGAAACAGAAGTACGTTTGATCTCGCCTGGCTCATCCGTCGCATTCGGTGCATTGCTGGACGAGGCAGAGGAACTGGAGGCCGCTGACATCCCCGAGGTGTTGGAGGATGAGGATACGGTCTTCAAGCTGGAGAACCAGTTGCAGGAGTTCATCTCGCACAATATCGAATCTATCCGGGTGGGCGACAAGCGCCTCCGGCTCTACACGGAGAGTGGCGCAACTGGCACTGAGTTCTCCACAGACGTCGGAAGAATCGACATTCTTGCTGTCGATGAGGAAGGTGGGTTTGTTGTGTTCGAACTGAAGCGAGGTAACGCGCCTGACAGGGCCATTGGACAGCTGGCCCGATACATGGGCTGGGTAAGAACACATCTTGCCAATGGCCGCCCTGTTTGTGGCGTCATCGTAGCGCATGAAATCAGTAAGGAACTGCGTTATGCAATCGCCGCATTTCCCAACGTCGAATTGTTCGAATATCAGATCAAATTCGCACTAAATCCGATCGTGCAGGTCGGCACGGTTGAGCACTGACGTCAAAAGAATGGCAACACCTAGTTAGCAGATGCCAACACCAAACCGTAAAGAAATGATTTGCATTGATTGTGTTAATCCCGCGTCCCTCAAGAGGCTCATCAAACAGGAAGGAAAGGCAGCGACTTGCCAGCACTGTGGCAAAGATGGCTTCGCGGTTGCGTCGACGCTTCTGTTCGACTACATCCTCGCACGAGTCGAAGAGAATACCGCAACAGTAGAGAATTTATCTCAATACGAAAGCTTCATGGTTTATCAGGGCGGCTCGGATGAAATCTCGCTTGCCACCCTGGAAGAGGTCCTGAGCGATTGGATGGGTTTGGGCGACGAGTGCTACTTTGACGAACTCAGTAGCTATGCGCCGCGAACGATGGCCTATGAAGCGAGTGGGGCGGAGCGTCACTACTTCGCGGACGACGGATCCCTCGACAAAAACATGTACGACGAACGGTGGGAGACGTTCTTCACAGGCGTTAGGCATTCTCATCGCTTCTTCAATTCAAGTGCGGAAGAATTTCTTAAAACCGCGTTTGGGTTTCTTGCAGGTATCGATGACAAATTGAAGCACGAATGCATTAGGGTCATTCGGAAGGGGGAGCCGCTTTACCGTGCACGGTCCGCTACGTCCGAGGAGGGCGTAGCGAAGATCGCCAATGATCCGGCGGCGCAGCTCGGCCCCGCCCCTCAAGACCGAGCCAGTAGCCAACGGATGACTCCTCACGGCATTCCGGCCCTCTACTGCGCGCTAGAGAGAGAAACCTGCCTAAGCGAGATCCGTTCGATTACGGGTGAGTACGTTGTGAGCATTGCGATGACTCCTACCACCCAACTCACGCTACTTGATTTGACCAAGTTAAATCTCGTTGAGCCATCGAAACTCACTATTCTCGATCAGGGCTTCCGCGAAGCTTCGCATTTGAGGACCTTTGTCAGCGCAACCTTGGTGGAGAAAATGTCGACGCCCAAAGGGCGGAACGATGAATTAGCCTATATTTCCACTCAGATGGCCTTCGAGCATCTGAGAGTTCGGTTTGGCAGCCAGGTTGACGGCCTCGTTTTTCCATCGGTCCAGACAGGCAAGAAGGGAACAAATGTGGTTCTATTTCCGGAGTGTAGCTCCGTAAGCGCTCGAAACTATAAAAAACTAGACGGATACCAGCAGGCCGAGAGGAACGAGCCGGGTTATATACCCGACGACGAGGAACCTTTCGAAGCTGGAGCGAAGCTTTATTGTCTATCGGGCACAATTCGATTCCACAAAGTGACGGCGATCGACACGAAGGCGGAGGAATGGGTCGAACCAGAAGTCTTATTCATGACGCCGCTCGATAAGAAACGCTTGGGGATTGAGCCGGTTCACCTCGCCTAACGCTGGGGCGAATGCTCGTGAAATTCGTTCTCAAAGCTTTGGCCACTATTCGCGAGAGTCTGGGCCTACTATAACGAAGGCGTCCAGGAATCCGGCGATCGATGCAAGGCATGGGGGGCCGGTAAATTGGCCATGGAAAATCTAGACGACGAGTCGTATCGGGCGAGCGAACCGTATTCGTGGGGTGAGCTGTAATGGCATTTCTGGTTTTCCTGGTCAGTTTGGCGGCCGCATATGTCGGTTACTGTCAGTTGAAGATTGCCAATGCGAAGTTGCGTATGGACCTCTACAACAAGCGCTTTGCGATCTATACCGCGGCACTAGACCTCCACCAGGCATGTTATCAAGACAAGTATCCGGTTCTCAAAGATGCACAAATGGACTTCGTAAAATATTTTCGTGAGTCGCAATTCCTCTTTGAATACAAGGATGGCGTCTACAAGTCTCTGGAGCTGATGAAAGACGGTGCGGCCAAGGTATCGTATGTGGGTAAGAAAGTGGCCGAGGGAAAGCTAGAGGATTTGTCTGACCATCTGTGGGATGCAAAACGTCAAGGGCTCCGGGAAATCGACGACGCTATTCGTGGGTTGGAGGTGCAACTGATGACCTATCTTAATTTTTCAGATGTGGACGGTTGGAACAACAATAACCTGCTGATGGTCGTCCAGCATGCAAAAGCGGGCTACGAGTGGCTGAAGAAGAAATTATCGCAATACCTTGGGAAGAAAAATTAATTCTGTGATTGGACAACATATAAGGATTATGACGTGGTGACAAGGAAGACGCCGATAGCGAGCAAGAATTTCGAGATGAGCACTAAAGCTCCAGTTGGCTATATATTTTCTGAGCAAGACCTTGAAGTCGCAGACATTGAATATTGGATGGACAAGAGCATTTATCGAATCTTTCCGATAAGCCGGTTCATTCAGGTGCTGACTACACAAACGCTCACATTAGTCAAACCGAAGAAGTGGGATGACCCGTTTGAAAATGCCCTACTCTCAGCATCATTTGTGGTGGGTGGGGAGCTCACAAGTTTTTCTGCGAAGGAATCGGTCTATGGGCAATGCTGGACCTTGCATCGCGAAACGGACGCCATGTGGCGTATTTACTCTCATGGAAAAGACGGCGTACGGGTGACGACTACGCCTAGGAAACTGTTGACTGCTTTGAAAAGGCATGTGGGCAAGCAGGCGGATCTTAAGTGCTTTATCGGTAAAGTCCAATATGCAAAGAAGTCAAATCTCAAGGGGATTTTCGAGAAGATTGACTTGCTGAAGACGGATGGCTCGGGGATAGCGGAATCGTTGCTGTATAAGCGTCTGGAGTTCGCTCATGAGAGGGAGATGCGACTAATCTACAGTGGCGACGATAACAAGTGTGAGAGCGATATCTTCAGTTTTGGGATTGACCCTAACGAACTGTTCGACCGGGTACTCTTCGATCCTCGGATGGATGAATCTTTGCAAGACGCCTACATGGAGGCGCTGGAAAGGCTTGGGTGTGAGGTGGAAGTGAGAAGGTCAACGCTCTATGACCCGCCAGAAGACATGCAGATCCAACTCCCTGGCTGAACCAGTAAGCCAGAAAGGAAGGGAAGACATCGAGCTTCCCTTTTCAGGTGGTCCATTCTGTGATGCGCTGGATCGAAAAAGAGGCTATCCAGTAACTGGATTGACGGCTACCGGTGAGCGCCGGGGCGAGGCCGCATTTGTCCGGCTGGGCTATCAATAGAAAGTGTTCCCATTCTGAGAAGAAGGCTTATCTTGATAGCCAGATCGTGGAGCGTATTTCTCGGGAAAACTTGCAAGGCGAGCCGATGCCATGGGTGTGCCGTTCGTGGAGAGCGTCCGATATTGAAGTATCTAGAGGGGAAGTTGGGCGTGAGCGCGGAGGCGAAGAGCGCCTAGTCCCGCCACTGGGTGGAGGCCGGATTCGCGGTTCTTGCGGAGAGGCTCTCTAAAAGCGGGGCGACAGGTGCATTTTGCTATGGTGGCCGTCCTACACTGGCTGATCTGTGTCTCGTACCGCAGGTATTTGATGCGCATCGCTTCGAGATTGACACGTCACGCTATCCAACAATACAGGAGATCTACGACGTCGAAATGCAACACGCAGCGTTTGCGGCCGCAGCACCTGGCTGTCAGCCTGACGCTGAATAGACCAGGATGCAATGACAAAAAAATCCAGCTCGTGCCTTTCGTTACCCGTACGAGATCGCTGAACGACACCGCCGAAGCTTCGACCTGACGCATGAGCGTTGCCACAGGGCCCGGCGGTTGAATTCCCAATCCAGTTGCGGGAGGGAACTTTACAGGGCGCATGACGCCCTGATGTTAGGGAAATTCGCACAATTTCGACACGGCCGCCCCTCAGACGCGGAAATTAGCCGCCGTAGACGGCGCGTGCAACCATACCGTTGCGATGGAGAGCACTTTTGCGCCAGAGCCCCACGGCTGAGCACAGAGGCATTCGGGCTCACAAAGAGGCTGGCCCGAATGCGGAGGAGGTCCTGCGAACAACAAGCTAGACCGCATTACTGGCTGGCGCCCGGGCCCGCGTTTGCTTTCTTCTGTGCGTCCTGCAAGTTCTGCGGATAGTTCGGGTCATTCAGCGCCGGTTTGTAGCCAGCATCTTCCAGCTTCTTCAGTTCGGCGTTGTTCTTCGCGCGGGCCTCCTTGCGTTCTGCCTTGCGCTGCGCTTTGGCCTGCGCCTTGGCCTGCTTTTTCTGCTCCTTGGTGAGCGGTTGCGAGGCAGCGGCAACGGCGGCCGCTGCGCTGGCCTCGGGTTGCGCGCGTGCCGGCGCGGCAGCGCCGATCAGGAATACGGCAGTAGCCGCGGCGAGAGTCAGCTTGCTGATGGTGGAGTGCATCGATTCCCCGAATGATTGACTTGAACAGCTTACCCAAGGCTGGGAGGGAGGCCGGGCGCAAGCTACAGCGTTGCGCGCGGTGTGTCCGGCACTCAATGTAAGCGATTCACGCTAAAGACGGTAGCAAGCGCTGCTCGGGGAAAACGACTTATTGACAAAACGAGACGTATCGTTATTAAATAATAAAGATCACGCGATGGACGGCAAAGCGTGGTCCGGCGTTCGTGGCCTGAGACTGTATGGGACTATCGCGACCAGGCTGGTCTACTCAAACAACGTCGGTCGCAAGACATATTCCGGAATGCTCGACTGCGATCGTTGGAATTCGACCGTTTGAATGAAGGGTCGGGAGGAACTTGGCCGCGGGGGTTAGTCGCTTTCCAAGCTGCAGGTAGCGCTTTGGCTGTCAGAGGGACCCATGTCGGGTGCTGATGGATGTATGCATTTTGAACAGATGCGTTCAATGCTCCGGTCTATGACCACGTTGCCGATTTGGGCAGGCATGACTCGTCATGTTGGAAGCAGCATCCGGCGCAAGTCTGTTCGCCATTGATATGGGGGCGCGGCACGACCTGTAGAGTGAAACGATCAGTAATCTTAATTGTAAGGATGGGTCTGCGACCTGCGACAGCAATCGCCAATGGCCGTCATCAAACATGAAAACAGAACAGGAGAACGGCGTGCGCGCACCCTGTGGCTCTGAAGTACAACGGGGTGGCTCGGTGAACGGGCCGTCGGTCGATATTGATGAGTTACTGGACGGCCCGAAGCTCAGCGGGATCCAGTGGGTCGCGGTCATTCTGGCCGCCCTGGCTGCGGCGATGGATGGCTTCGACGGACAACTCATCGGCTTTGCCATTCCTTCGCTATTGCGGGATTGGGCGATTTCGCGTGAGGCCGTTGCCCCGGTCGTCGCGGCGGGCCTCTTCGGCATGGCGATCGGGAGTGTGTCGGTGGGGGCGTTGGCTGACAGATATGGTCGGCGAATTGCTCTGATCTGTAGCATCGGTCTTTTTGGACTATCCACCGTGGCAATGGGGGCGGCCCGCAGCGTCGAGGTACTGGCGATACTCCGATTTCTGGCAGGCCTCGGCATCGGCGGGGCGTTGCCATGCGCGGCCATCATCGCGGTGGAGTTTGCGCCTGCGCGGCTCCGCTCGATAGTGGTCACCGCGACGGTCGTTTCCTATCCAGTTGGCGGCATTGTTGCCGGCCTGTTATCTGCACGCCTGCTCTCTTCAGCAGGTTGGCGCGGGTTGTTCGTCCTGGGTGGTATTCTGCCGATTCTGTTTTCGTTCCTGTTGTTCGCGGCTTTGCCGGAGTCGCCCAGGTATCTCGTGCGGCAGCACGGGCGTAACAACGAGTTGCGCCGATTGCTTGCTCGAATTCGAGGCCCGATTCCAGATGGCACCCATATCATCGACGCAAGCGAGCGAGAGGCAAACACAAACGGTCAGAACGTCCGGCTCACCGATCTGTACTCGCGGCAATGGCTGCGCGACTCGGTTGCGTTGTCGGCCGTTTTCTTCATGTGTCTGCTCGCGCTGTACAGCGCTTATAGCTGGCTTCCGGCGATGCTGGTGTCGGCAGGCATGGATGCCCGCGTCGCGAGCGGCGGGTTGACCGCCTATAACCTCGGCGGGCTCGTCGGTGCGCTGCTTTGTGCCTGGCTTGTCGGAAGGGGTGGTTCACGTTTGATCTTGCTCGGCGCGTCTTCCGGTGCGGTGTCGAGCGCTTTCTTGCTGTCGCGGCTGTTTCCGGAAATGGGGGCGGTCGCCTTGATCGTCACTATTGGCGTACACGGATTCTTCGTCAGCGGCGTGCAGGGTCCGATGTATGCGCTCGCTGCTCATCTCTACCCCACGGAAATGCGCGCTCGCGGAATTGGCGCCGCCACTGGCTTTGGCCGCCTCGGAGCCATCGTGAGTGCGTTCGCCGGTGCCTCGATTATCACGCTCGGAGGTGCGACAGGGTTCTTCGCTCTGTTGGCGGTCGCCATGCTGCTAGCTCTCTTGAGCATTGCCTTGATCCAAAGGCATATACCCCCGCGTGAACGTGCTAGAACCGCCGCGGGTGAAGTTCAACCGGGGTAGCCGAGCGCGCAACCGAGAGCGTGCGTTCGCGTCAAGCTGGCACTCCGCACGATTTGAAGGTGACAGCGGCGCCGCGCTTAGCGCGGCCCGAACAAGGTAAGGCTTTATACGCTGCAGAGCATAAACGCTTACCCTGCCGCTACCCCATATGCGGGCAACACCGCAGCCTGCTAGGTGCGGGGCGAATGGGACTTCGCGATTCTTTCCGTCACAGCAAGAAACCTTCCAATGTCCCCGGGCGTGTGGCAATGCAACGGCGAAACGCGGACCGCCCCTTCGAGGTTGAAGGACTTCAGCATCCTTCCGGAGTAGAGGCTGGTTCCGATTCGCTCATAGACGATGACGCCGTGCTTCTCGTACTCACGGACGGCGGCGGTCGGATTTAGGCCTTCGAAGCCAATGCCTGCGATCAGATCGCGTTGGGTCAGATCGTCGTGATCCCAGAACACGCGCACGCCTTTTATGGCGCGTAGACCATCGAGCAAAAGGTCAAGCAGCGCCCGTTCGTGCTCTTCGATGCGCTGCATGCCTTGCGCAAACAGCTCGCGCCTGTCCGCTGCGTCACTGAACTGCGAACCGATCCACGCGACATAATCAACGATCGCGCTCACCACGGCGAACTGCGCCGGAGCCGGGCTGCCAAGCTCCCACGCGCCCTTTTCCTTAGCTTGGAGCCGGTGATGTGGCAGCTCCGCCAGACGCTCTGACAGCCAGGCGACGCCGGCCCCTCTGCAACCGAAGAATTTGTACGGCGCGAAATTGATGCCGTCGACGGGTGTCTTTTGCAGATCGATCACCGCGTGCGGCGCATGCTGGACCGCGTCGACGATGATGTAGATATCGGGCTTCCTTGCGCGAGCACGCTCGACAATCGTGGCGATATCGAATTTCGCGCCCGAAATATTCGACGCATACATCACACTCAAAAGCGCGGTGTCGTCGTCGATCAGCGAAACGACGGCGTCGACGTCGACGCCGCCGGTCGCCGCGTTGCTCGGCGCGACGCGCAGCGTCTTGCCCGTGCGCTCGCAGTACAGCTTCATGGCGTCGAACGATGACGGATGTTCGAGTATGGTCGTCACCGCGTTCGTGCCGCGCACGTTCTCCATCACGGCCCGCACCATCTCGAACATCGCTGCAGAGGCCGTGAGCGAGAGATAGACGCTCCCCCCTCGCGCGTTGAGCACGCGGCGTATGTCGGCTTCGCCTTGCGTCTGAATGTCCTGGAGATACAGCGCGCGCTCGTGGATGCGCTCAGGGCAATCCGGGAGCGCGTCGATGCGCGCATACGCGTCCAGCGCGGCCTTGAGGCGGAACGACCCGCCGGCGTTGTCGAAGAAGAGCCGCTCACGACCGTCAACGTCTTGGTCTACGTAATGGAACCGGCTCTTGATCTGTCCCATAAGGGATTCGGAAAACAATTGACCCCGACTGCTGCTCATCTGACTTGCTCCTCGATATGAATCTTGATTGCTAGCTAACTTTGTGCTCAGACGTCCAGCGAAGCGAGATACGCCTTGCCTTTCTCCTCGTCATATTGACCTTCCCATTTGGCGATGACGAGCGGTGCCAGTGCGTTGCCCACGACGTTCAAGGCCGTGCGCCCCATGTCCATGATCCGGTCGACACCTGCAATGAACGCGAGCCCCTCGAGCGGCAGTCCCGCGCTTGCAAGCGTCGTGAGCAGGATGACGAACATAAACCCCGGTACGCCCGCTGCGCCCTTGGATGTGACGACCATGGTGAGCACGAGGACGATCTGCTCCTGCAAGCCGAGGTGCACGCCGTAGAGTTGAGCCACGAACAGCGTGCCGATGCCGAGATAAATGGAGGCGCCGTCGAGATTGAACGTATAGCCGGTTGGGACCACGAAGGTCGCGATGCTCTTCGGTACGCCGAAGTCCTCCATTTTCTTCATAAGCTGCGGCAGCACTGTGGCCGAACTGCAGGTGGAGAACGCGATAACGAGTTCGTCCTTGATCACTCTCAGCAGCGTGAAGATGTTGAAGCCGAACATGCGCGCCGTGATACCAAGCACGAACACGGCGAACAGGATAATTGCAAGATAGGTGATTGCGACGAGCTTGACGAGAGGCAGCAGCGAACCAAAGCCGAAACTCGCCACTGTCACTGCGATCAGCGCGCAGACGCCGAACGGCGCGTAGCGCATGACCATGGCGGTCACCTTGAACATGGCATCGCCGATTCCCTTGAACGTGGCAAGCACGGGTTTGCGAAACTCATCCGGCACAGATTGCAGCGCAAACCCGAAGAGAACGGAAAAGAAGATCACGGGCAGCAGGTCGCCACGCCCCATCGCCATGATGATGTTGTCGGGGATGATGCCGAGGAGCAGCGACATGAAGCCATGATGTCCCGTGGTTTGCTGCGAAGTCTGCTGATAGCGCGAAATGTCGGTATGGCCGAGTTGGGAAAGGTCCGTACCCGCGCCCGGATGCAGCACATTGCCAAGCACGAGGCCCATTACGATAGCGATCGTGGTAACGACCTCAAAATACACGAGCGTTTTGACACCGATGCGCCCTAGCGAGCGACCATCACCCACGCCGGCGATACCGACCACCATGCTCGTGAAGACGATTGGCACCACGACCATCTTGATCAGACGAATGAAGATGTCCCCGGCCGGCTGCAGGAATCCGCTGATCGCCGCGTCACGCGCTTGCGGAAAGTGGTTGAGCGCGACGCCCACCCCGATGCCGACGACCAGGCCGATTACGATTTGCCAGGCAAGACTGATGCGCGGCCTGCGCTTGGCGGGCTCGGTGTGAGGTGCTTCGATGACGGATTCCATGCGGGATCTCCAGTTGCTTTGCCGATCGATATGGGTGGGTGCGCTTTCTCTCGAGCGTTCTTCCCTGTGGGTTCGAGCTTCGATGTTGCAAACATAAGTAGCCAAAAGAAACAAAAAAAGCGATTTTTTTCTATGAGAAACTATCGCTTTTATTCATGCTTTGACGACGTCATGCTGACTTTCAAACAGATGGAGGCGTTGTACTGGATCGTGCACCTGGGTTCCTTCGAGGCCGCCGCGACGCGTCTGAACACCACCCAGTCGGCCATATCGAAGCGCGTGCAGGAACTGGAGCGAGCCTTCGACCTGGCGGTTTTCGACCGGGCGAATCGCAGTGCGCGGCTGACCGAAAAGGGAGCAGAATTCTTCGAGTACGCGAAAGAGTTGCTAGAGCGGCGCGATCAGATCGTCGAACGCATCAGCTCGAAGGAATCGCTGGTGCGGCAGATCCGCATCGGCGTGACCGAGTTGACCGCGCTTACATGGTTACCGCGCCTGATCGCAGCAATTCAGGCCGAGTATCCTAAGGTCGAGGTGGAAGCTGAAGTCGATCTCAACACAACGTTGCGAGAACGACTGACGGCAGCAACGGTGGACGTCATCATCGTTCCGCAAACGCACGAGGCGGAGCCATTTCCGATCACGCCGGTCGGTCAAGTCGAAAATGTATGGATGTGCTCGGCATCATTCGCGCCTGGCAAGCGTGTAATACCCCTTACGGAGATCGCTAAATTTCCGCTCATTCTGCAGGGTGGACTGTCAGGCACGGGGTTTGTATACAGTCGCTTCCTGGCGGAGCAGGGCGTCACGTTGCAGAAGGTGTTGGCAAGCAATAGCCTGATTGCGCAGATCGGACTTGCACTGTCTGGTCTCGGCGTCAGCTATTTGCCAAAGGCTTGCCTAGCGCGCATGCTCGAACGTCGCGCGCTGGTGACGGTCACGACGCGGCCCGCCCTTCCGCCTGTGAAATACATCGCCATGCATCGGGCGGACCGACAGCACTCGCTTAGTGCCGCGGTGGCACGACTGGCAGCGCAGACCTGCGACTTCACCTCCAGCCTGCTTGATCCCTGAGAATGGGTGGACCAACTCGCGTCGCTGGTGTCAGCCAGCATTGCGACACAGGCTCACCGTTTGGCGTTTGTTCCGACTGGCGATCGCCTTGCGGAAAAAAGGGGAAGCGCATCAAACATGCGCACCTAGGAGAAGCGGTACAAGCGACTGGCATTGTCCACCAATATCGCCTTCCTGATTTCGACGCTTCCAAGTGTCTGGTCCAACCAGTCGAGGAGTTTCGCATCATCAGGTTTCTCTACTTCGGTTGCATGTGGCCAGTCTGTTCCCCAGACGAGCTGGTCTGGAAACTCGTTTGCAAGTCGCTTCAGTATGGGTGAAAGATCTGAGAAGTAAGGCGCACCGGATGCACTAGCAAGGTAGGGCGCCGTCAATTTCAACCACATGTTTTTCTTTCGCATAAGTTCGAAGACGACCTTCTGCACATGCGGAGAAATAACTTCGTCAGCGCACATGCGTGCGAAGTGGTCGAGGACCACCGGAAAGTTCGCATCCGCGATAGCTGACGCGCTTTCAAGCAGCTGCCGACCTGTAAGATGCATCTGTGCATGCCAGCCGAGCTCTATCAGGCGCGGGCCTAGCGTGGTGAGCATTTGCAGTTCAGTTGCCCCTTTTTGCACTTGATTGAAGCGGATTCCGACCACTCCTGACGCCATGAGGCATTGGAGCTCATCGTTCGAGACCTGATCATTTACTACCGCGACACCGCGTATGCTGTCTCCGCCTTGGGCGAGCACACGCAGCAAGAGGCTATTGTCAGTTCCATAAACAGAAGGCTGAACGACTATACTGCGCTGAATAGCCAGACGGTTACGGAGCAACTGGTAATCACTGAGCGATGCATCGGGGGCGATCACTGGAGCATTGAGAACGGCCGGAAAATTGGAGTCGAACACATGCATGTGGCAATCACAGGCAAATGCCGGTAACTGAACTGCAGGCGAGGACGTTCCAGCAGAAAATGGAATCAAACGTGGGACGTCTTGCATCGTTCACCTTTCGCGTGCGAGAGGACAGCGTTGAATTCGTGCGTCAAAACCACCGCTCTACGCGTCGTAGTTGATATCCGATGGCTGGCATGTTGCCGGCACGTCCGATATTGGCAAAAATATCAATTTTTCACACTGCCGTAGCGAGGGGCGTCGGCAATACCTTTTGTACGTGCTGGACTGTCATCCTCCGCAACGATGAAGCGATTCCCGCTCGTTTCTGGCAAGAGAAAGAAGCCCGCGCAGACTGTAATTGCGAGGACCGTGACCGGATACCAGAGACCAAAATATATGCCCCCATTGGCTGCGACCATGGAGAACGCAGTCGCGGGCATAAAGCCACCGAACCAGCCCGCGCCCATATTGTACGGAAGTGAAATCGCTGTGTAGCGGACTCTGGACGGAAACAGCTCGGTCATCCACGCACCAGCCGGGCTGTAGACCGCGGCGTAGAGAGTAAGGAGGAAGGCGATCAAAAGGACCAAGCCGATATACGCACCTGCATCCAACGAAGCATGCATCGGGTAGCCAGCAGACGTGAGTGTAGAGCTCATTTCCGACTGGAAGTGCTTCTCGGCGTTTGCGAGGTCCAGCTTGGTCATCGATGTACCGTCAAACGACGATACGCGCGTGCTTCCGATGGTAACGTACGCAATATCGCCTGCCGGGACTTCTTGGTTACGGTAGCTGATCATGCTCGCAGCAAGATAGGATTTTGCGATATCACACGACGACGTTAGCCGCGAAGTACTTACCGGGTTGAACTGTATCGAGCAATCTACGGGATTAGCATGGACCACCACTGGTGCCAAAGCGGCGGCACGTTCAAGCGAGGGATTTCCAAAATGCGTCATCGCGCGGAACGCCGGTTGAATGCCGATCGCAGCCACCAATGCCGCTCCGAGGATCACTGGCTTGCGACCGATGCGGTCTGATAGCCGGCCAAAGAAGAAGTATGCTGGGAGGCTTAGAACCAGTGCGGCAAACGTAATGGCGTTGACACTGACGGGGTCGATTTTTAACGTCCGTGCAAGAAAAAACTGCGTGTAAAATTGACTGTTGTAGGCCATCATTCCTACCGCCGCTGTACAACCGAGAACGAGGGAAATCGCAGTTCGCGTGATCCTCCAGTCTCCGAACGTTTCGCGAATTGGCTTCGTCGAGGTCTTGCCCGCAGCTTTCATTTCGGCGTAGATGGGCGACTCATCCAGATTCAGGCGAATCCAGGCCGAGATTGCGAAGAGTACAAGCGACGCGACGAAAGGGATGCGCCATGCCCAATCAACAAATGCCGTCTCACCGGCCCAAGAACGAACGACGAATGTGACCGCAAGCGCGAGAACAATTCCGACGGCGCCCATAGCATTAATCCAGCTTGTGTCGGCGCCTCGTCTTTTTTCGGGCGCATGCTCGGCGACGTAGATGAGTGCGCCTCCGTATTCTCCGCCTGCTGCCAGTCCTTGGAGAATACGCAACACAATCAGCATCGTTGGAGCGAGGATGCCAAGTGTTCGATATCCTGGCAACAGTCCAACGAAGAACGTCGGAAGGGCCATCAGGACGATGGTAGCCATGAAGGTGTATTTCCGACCGACGAGATCACCAAGCCATCCAAACACCAACGAGCCGAAGGGACGCCCCACGAAACCCGCGGCAAACGTGACAAGTGCGAAGACATACGCAGCAGTTTCGTTGACCCCGCTGAAAAATTGCTTGGCGATAATGGGCGCAAGCGTGCCGTAAAGGTGAAAGTCATACCACTCAAAGGCAGTGCCCAGTGAAGCCGCGACGATGACTTTCCTTCGTTGACGCCGCCGTTCTTCGGATGTCTGGTGAGTCGGACGCACGATTTCATTCATGGCGGATCTCAGGCAAATTGGTTACTAGCCCCGGGGACATCGAGCGAGACAGGTTGGACCTCTCCAACGATGCCATTGGCAAGGATCAGAGTGTCATTGGACATGTTCGAGCGCGATGGAGTGGTTCGGAGTACTGTCGTCGTGTCGTAAGAGCGAGTTATTCTGATTGGACGCCGCGAATCCGTTCGCGCCATCGAACAACACGGAGGTTGTGATCTCTGCGAGGGAATTTACGCCCAGCAATCCCATGTCACGCAGGATTTCGTCACTTAGGAGCTTTATTGCATGCTTTACGCCTTCGTCGCCGTCTATGGCTGCTGCGTACGCGAAGGGCCGTCCAACGAAAACAAACTTCGCCCCAAGTGCGATTGCCTTGATCACATCCGTGCCTCTCCTGATGCCACTGTCGAGCATGACAGGCAGGTTGGGGACGGCATCTACGATCTGCGGCAGGACGAGAAGCGGTGCGACGGCCCCGTCAAGTTGACGGCCTCCGTGATTTGACACGATGACACCATCGACGCCGAGATCTGCGGCCTTTCGCGCATCTGCAGGGTGCAGAATGCCTTTGACAACCAGGGTGCCGGGCCACAGACGGCGAATCATCCGGAAATGTTCCCAGTTCAGATGCCCACGATCCGAAAAATCGCGAAGCACGCTGGGTGACATGATGGGCGCGCCTCTTTCCGCGTAATTGTTTTCGAAATGAGGCATTCCATGGGTCGCGATAGTCCGCAGAAAGGTCCCGAAGAGCCAGGACGGTCGTACCATTCCATCCCACGCCAGACGGAGAGAGGGGCGCAGAGGAGTTGAGAACCCGCTTCTGACGTTGTTTTCGCGGTTCGCCGCGACCGGCGTGTCGACAGTGACGACAAGTGTTTTGTAGCCGGCGTCGATGACCCGTTGGATTAGCTTGACAACGCGATCTTCCTGTCCCGGAAGGTACGCCTGGAACCATGCGTCTGGATTTTCCTGGACTATCTCTTCCAGCTTGATGAGTGACGATCCGCTCATGATCATGGGCACGTTGGATGCAGCCGCGGCTTGCGCAAGGACAATGTCTCCGCGATACGCATACAGTGCGCTGAGTCCCATCGGCGCGATCCCGAATGGCGTCGAGTACGTTCGACCGAACAGGCTCGTCGATGACGTTCGCTTGGACACATCGACTAGCGCTCGAGGTACGAACGAATAACGTCCGAATGCTTCGCGCGACGCGCTGAGCGAGACATTGTCTTCCGATGCACCAGCTACGTAACCAAAGATGGGGCGCGGAAGATGTCGCTTAGCTGCTGCTTCGAAGTCTTTAAGGCTGAGGATGGACGCAAGTTTTGTCATTTCTGTTCTGCTCTTCGGGAAACCGGCAACTGATTTGCGAAATTCGTTTAACCGGTCAATCGCCTTGCGGGCTAAGTCCGCGGAGGGGCTCTACGATCGTCGCTACTACGACCAAGCTGAGAATGGAACTGATGGCCATGAACGCGAATACGTAATTCCAACCATGAGTGTCGAGCAGTACGCCCGCAAGAAATGGTGCGGCGGCGCCGCCCAGTTGGCCACCCATGTTCACAATCGAGCTCGCGACCGGGAAGGTGCGTTGCGACGCAAGACCCATGGGGTAGACCATGTATCCGGAGTAGCCAAAGCTGAGGAGAGCTCCGGTAAGGAATAGCAGTCCGCCATAGGCGAGCGGAGATGCCGGCGAGCTGATGAGCGCAAGCATCATTACAGCAGTAGACAGTGCTGACAGCAGCATGCCCGGCTTCCGGCGGCCGCCGAGAAATCGGTCTGAAACGAAGCCGCCGACGATATTTCCAGCAACAGCGCCAATCCAGGGGGTGGCAGCAACAACACCCATACCTGCAACGGAAAAATGCTTGACGCTGATGAGGTATGTTGGGATCCAGGCGAGAAGGACGTTAGAAATGCCTAGCTGAAAGCCGTACCCAAGAGCACAGCCCCAAATGCTCCATGAACCAAAGATCGCTCGATTTGAGTCAAGCAGCTCGACTTCGCGAGCCCGAATGAACAGATCTAGGCGGCTTGCTTTGATCTCGGCGCGCTGCAGTGAAGGACGGCCGGCTCCCTCGTTGCCAGTGATGTAAGCGAGTTCTTCGGCGTTGACTCTTGTGCTTTCCGATGGGTGATTCTTTACATAGACCAGCCATATCAGCGCCAGCAGAACTCCCGGGGCTGCGAATGCATAGAAAATTTCACGCCATCCCCACACCGAGAGAATGATTGCACAGAGAGGAGGTACAACTACGGGGCCGAACTTCACCGCCGAGAGGAAGATGCCACTCGCCGTACCCTTCTCGCGTGCCGGAAACCAGTTGTTAATTGTCGAGGAAATACAGATGGGAAGCGGCCCTTCGGCTATTCCTAGTGCGAAGCGGCTGACTTTAAGGGCGAACAATGACGCAGCTGCCCCAACAAAACCCGTTGCCAGCGAAGTACCAATCATCGAAATAGTGATGAGCTTCCGTACGCCGAATTTTCCGATTGCAAATCCGGCCGGCAACTGAGCAATGGCATACGCAAGAAGGAAGATGCTTGAGAGCGCGCCTGCCTGCGTATTTGTCATGACAAATTCCCGTCTGATGAACGGAAGAGCCACACCAAAATTCGCCCGGTCAGCAGCAGCGACCGTATAGATTGCGAAAATGAGACCGGCCACGACCCATCTGAATCCGGATCGTAGTGATTTCGTCTCAACCGCAATGTTCTCCGTTGCCATCAACGTCTCCTTCAAACCTTGTTGCCGGTGTGCCGGCTATTTATGCGCTTTCTCTGCAATCTCGAGGCCAAACGTGCGTGTCATTCGAGCTCGAGAGTTCGCTGAATTGCTTGATCGCTTTCTAGTTCATACCGAGTTGGGCGAGGGCAGCTGACAGTCCCAGCAAGTCCACAGTGCTTTTTCCTGCTTCGAGCCCTGAGCGAATAAGGTCTTCTTTTTCTTCCCGAGCGCGGCTTTTCTGAATGACTTCCTGTACTTCTCCGGCCGCCACGACGACCAGACCATCGCGATCTCCAACAATGATGTCGCCAGGATTAATCGGGGTTCCGCCGAGAACGATGGGAACGTTAACCTTGCCGGGCTGGAATTTATTCGTTCCCTTGATGCAAAGTCCGCGCGTGAATGTCGGAAAACGCATATCGATAATGGCGTTAGCGTCGCGCACCGCACCGTCAATAACGAGACCTGCAATTCCGAGCTTTTGAGCGGCTAGGGTCAGCAGATCGCCCCATGGGCCTGCGTCTATAAAGCCTTTTGCGTCAACGACCAACACATCACCTGGGCTGGCTTTGGTAAGGGCATAGTGGATCGCGAGGTTGTCGCTTGGACGGCAGTCGACGGTCAACGCAGGACCGGCGAGCCTGAGGGTTGGATCAATCGGGCGGATCGCGGGGTCGATCGCGCCCTTTTGACCTTGTGCCTCATGGATGGTCGCGGTTCCAAGGGCTTTAAGGACCTCAAGGTCTTCCGTGCTGACACTCATGCTGGCTCCTGTGAATTGCAGATTTGCTATGTCTTGCGGGGCGCTTCGGCTGCCGCCGTCCTGACTGGTTCATTGACGTCAGATCCGCCCGACGCGGGTGTTGGGGTTTCACTAGCTTCCAGTATCGATGGGACTAAGAAAACGAAAAATATCGTTTCTTCATGTTCAGAACACGATATTTTCGTGGTTTATAATCGTTCTATGGATACCAAGTACCTACAGTGCTTTCTCAAGGTCGTCGAGAGCGGTTCAATTGCTGAGGCAGCCCGGCAGCTTGATCTTTCCCCTACGACAGTTGCGGCACAGATTCGCGCGCTGGAACTCGAATTGGGGGCGGAGGTGCTGGCGCGCTCAGGTCGAGTTGTTCGCCCAACTACGGCAGGAGTAAAGGTTCTCGAAAAGGCCAGAAGCATCGTTCGCGATACGCGTGAGTTGCTATCCCTGGCGAACAACGAGGCTCCCGTCAGGGAATTCCGATTGGGAATTTTCCCGTCGGCTATTCCAAGTCTTTTGCCCATCGTCCTGGCGAAGCTGTACGGCGAGCACCCGGAACTCAATGTTTTCGCGGTACCCGGCTACTCGCCTGATCTGTTTGCAAAAGTGGCTTCTGGCGAGCTTGACGCTGCGATCGTTGTTGAACACCAGGTAGGTATTCCTAAAACCTGCGAGTGGCAGGTGTTGCTAGAAGAGCCGTTGGTGGTCGTCGCACACGACGGGATTTCAATTGAGAGGGATCCGCATGAAGTGCTGCGTAACGAACCGTTCCTCCGCTACGATAGGCGGGTTTGGGGGGGGAGACTTGCTGACCGATATCTTCGGGAGCAGGGGATCAAACCGCAAGAACGACTGGAAATTGATGGGCTGGCAGTAATCGCATCGCTGATTAAGCATCGGTTGGGTGTTTCGTTACTTCCGGATTGGTCGACGATGTGGGAGGACGGCGGCAGTTTGGTCCGCATCCCATTGCCTGGCGAACCGCCCGTGCGTCGAGTTGGTTTTATCTGGACTCGTCGAGGACCAAGAGCCGGGCTGGCCGAAATCGTGTTGTCCGAAGCTTCTCGCTTTCTAAGGCGACGAGAGACGCCCATCCCATAGGTATCAGGAATTTCATGTATCGGGCGGTCGAGTGGCGAGGTTCCGAGTTCGCCGCCAAAACAACGCGAAAGGCGTGTATTTTGGCGCGGCGGAACCGGCTCGAAAGCGTCCCGCGCAACGGTGGTTCTTTGTTATCGCCATCTACTGGAAAACCTGCGGCGTAGTCGTGGTTTGACGTGTCTCACGAGATATTCGAGAGCGATGCGTTGTCACGACCGGTTGCGAATCTCGACCGACGGGCGAGTCTTAACCGGAACCGTGACTTTGATGGTCAAAAGCGATGGGATCCAGTTTCAGTGACTGAGTTCCTCGAGGCGCTTGCCGTTGGTACGTGGGCCGAAGAAGCCGATCGACACGACGACGATAAGCATGCAAGCCGTGATACCCATGAATACGCCCACAACACCGAAGTCTCTCAGCAACGCTGCGATGACAAAGCCAGACATCATTGCTCCCACGCGGCTCGCCGAGTAGACCAGTCCATTTGCGCGACAGCGGATCGCGGTAGGAAACAACTCAGCTTGGTAGGTGTGATAGCACACGGAAATCGTTTGTCCAGCCAGACTAATCAGCACGCCAAGCACAATCAACATGAGCGCGGAGCGTGATTGAGCGAACGCGACGCCGCAAATGATGACCATCATAGCCCCGCCGACGATCAGCCATTTGCGCTGTATGCGATCCGCGTACAGCATCGCAAGCAGCGGGCCCACAGGTAGCGCAAACGCGATGATGAACGAATAGAGCAGACTCTTTGTCACTGTGATTCCCTGTCCAATCAACAGTGTCGGAACCCAGTTCGCAAAGCCGTAATAACCTATCGCCTGACAGAAGTTAAACACGACGAGCATCACAAAGCGTGACCGATATGGAGGGGAAAGGAGTTCCGCAAACGAGGCTCTGCGATGCGACGGCTGTTCGACGACCGGTAGCGGTGCCGGCAACAGATTTTTCGCTTGCCGGGCGACGATGGTTTCGATGTCGCGTACGATCTCATCAGCTCGCTCCGGCTGTCCATGCGACGCGAGCCAACGCGGACTTTCCGGTACGGAGCGGCGGATGAACCAGACAAGCGCTGCCCCCACTGAGCCGGCGAGCACTACGACGCGCCATCCTTCGATCCCGAAGGCAGTTGTCGGCACGAGCCAGTACGACAAAATCGCTGCGACAGGTGCGGCGGCAAACATCACCATCTGATTGAATGCCATGGCGCGGCCGCGCATGTGCTGCGGGACGAGTTCGGTTACGTAGCTGTCGATTGCGATGATCTCCACGCCTACACCGATGCCGGTGATGAAGCGCCAGAGATTCACCGATTCCGGAGAGGTCTGACAGGCCATAATTGCCGAAGCGATTGAATACCAGAGCAGCGACACGGTGAACACCGGGCGGCGCCCGTAACGGTCCGGCAGCCAACCAAAGCAGAATGTTCCAACGAATAGCCCTGCGAATGTCGCCGCAATGAATCCGGCGATACCGGTGAAACCGAAGAAGGCATGCGTCGTCGGCGACAGCAAACCACTTCTCGCCATTCCCGGTGCGATGTAGCCTGTGAATATCAGATCATAGATCTCGAAGAAGCCGCCGAGTGAGATCAGTAAAACGAGCATCCAGAGATGGCGCGTGATCGGCAGGCGATCCATGCGCGCAGAAATCTCCGCGCCAGGTTGAATGCCGACACGTATGTTCGGCGTGACGTGCGGGGGACTGCCCGCAGTAGCGATCTGCTGCATGTCTGTCTCCTGATTATCATTCTTCCGGCGTCGTGTTCTGAACGCCTGCCTGCCGGATTCGCGGACTGGCAGATGCCGTCCGTATGTCTGTCACGACGAGCTCGCGCGTTGAGCGCTTTTGTGCTGTGCCGACGTCCGGTCTTTCCTGATCGCGTCCGATCGATAGGAACAGTGCCTCGACGTGGACTTTTCTGAGGCATCTTTCGTGCTGGCGCTAAACAACCCCGAAATGTCCCCCCAAGGCGCCAATGAAATCCGTGATCGGGCGAGGTCCTGCTATCTGTTGCTTAAATGGATTGCTCAAGTTCGCGTTGAAAGCGCGCGGCACGCTCGACATAATCTGCTGCATTCGACGTGAGGCTGGCGATCTGCTCCTCGCTTAACTCACGCACGACTTTCGCTGGCGCGCCAAGAATCAGCGATCTGTCAGGAAATACCTTCCCCTCGGTGACGACCGAGCCGGCGCCGACGAGACATTGTTTCCCGATTACCGCGCCGTTCATCACAACTGCCTGAATGCCGATCAGGGAGTCATCTCCTATAGTGCAGCCGTGTAACATGGCTTGGTGGCCGATACTGACGTTCTGGCCAATGTCCATTGGATAACCGGGATCGGTATGCAAGATAGCGCCGTCCTGCACGTTGCTACCCGCGCCGATCGTGATTGCTTCGTTGTCCGCCCGGATCACTGCGTTGAACCAGACACTCGTGCGCTCACCGAGCGTTGCCCGACCGACGACGACGGCCTGCGGTGCGACCCATGCCGAATCGGCGAGGTGCGGCTTCTCGTTTCCCAATTTGAAGAGACTCATGCGACCACCTTGCCTTTGAGGCATGAAAGCACTTCCTGGGTATGCTCGCCGACGCGAGCCAGCGCTTGGCGTACTCCGGGGCGGCGGCCGCCCATCGTGATTGGTAGCAGGACAACGTCGGTGGTATCGCCGTCGTCGGTCTGCATCGGCGCGAGGCCGCCACTCGCTTTCAGATGCGGATCGTCGAGCAGTTGCTCGGGGCGCACGATTTGTGCGTACGGAATGCCGGCCGCCTCTAGCTTGGGGGCCAGTTCTTCTGCCCGATGGTCCTTCAGGACCGCGCCGAGGCATGCGAGCAGGTCTGGACGCACGGCAACGCGCATCGTGTTGTTGGCGAAACGCGGTTGAGCGGCTATGTCCGGTCGCTTGAGCACGTCGCACAATGTGACGAACTGTTTGTCACTCACCGCGCCGATGAAAAGTTGCTGATCTTCTGCCAGCGTGAACACGTCGTACACGCTCCATGCCGACACTCGTGCGGGCATTGGTGCCGGTGCTTCGCCGGTCATCGAGTATTGCTGCATATGTTGCGCTGAGAGAAACACGCAGTTCTCGAAGAGGGCGCTTTGAACTTCCTGACCTCGGCCGGTGAGGTCGCGTTCGCGCAACGCCGCGAGCACGCCGATCGCGCCAAACATGCCGCCCATGATGTCGTTTACCGATGTTCCTGCTCGCAGGGGGCGACCAACCGGACCGGTCATGTACGAGAGGCCACCCATCATCTGGACGACTTCGTCCAGCGCGAGACGTTTTTCATATGGTCCCGGCAAGAAGCCCTTGTGCGACACATAGATAAGGCGAGGATTGCGTTTGCTTAATGTGTCGTAGTCGAGCGCTAGGTCCTGCATCAGGCCTGGCCGAAAATTCTCGAGCACAACGTCGCAAGTCGCGATTAGATCGGTCGCAGTCTCGGCGCCCTCCGGCGTGGTGATATCGATGACAACACTCTTCTTGTTTCGGTTGAACGAGCGGAAGAAGCCGATGCCGAGCCCCGGTAGTTTGCGCGTCTTGTCGCCGCCAGGCGGCTCAATCTTGATCACTTCCGCGCCGAGGTCGGCCAGGATCATGCCGCACGTCGGTCCCATCACCATGTGCGTGAATTCAACGACGCGCACGCCATCGAGCGGAAGGGTTGCTTGGTTAGTCATGGTGCGGCTCTCAGAGTGTCAGCGCTTCGCGCGCAAAGGTTTTAGGCAGGCCGGCACGCCACAGCGTACCGTGCAGCGTTTCGCCGTCGAGCCATCGCGCGACCTTCGTACGAAGTGCGAGAAGGGCAGGGATGTCGATCCCCGTTTCGATGCCCATTTCGGCGAGCATGAAGGCAAGGTCCTCGCTTGCAGCATTGCCGCTCGCGCCTGGTGCATGTGGACATCCGCCGATACCCGCAAGTGTCGCGTCGAAGCGAGCGACTCCGGTTTCGAGTGCGGCGTAGACATTCGCAAGAGCGAGGCCGCGTGTGTCATGAAAGTGGCCACACCAGAGCCGCTCGCCTGCCACTCGACGTGCTTTTTCGAACAGATCTCGCACGGCAAGGGGGCCTGCGTAGCCGACGGTATCAGCGATGCTTACGCGATCCGCTCCAGCATCGAGCAGCGCTTGCATACAGCGCAACACTTCGCTTTCTTCGACTCGGCCTTGAATCGTGCAGCCGAACGCCGTGCCGATACCGCCTTCGATCAGGGTTTTCGCACCGGAAGCGTCGCGTGCGGCACGTATGCGCGCGACTTCTGCGACAACCTCGTCGGGGGTCTTGCGAAGGTTGGCGAGGCTGTGTTCGTGGCTTGCCGAAAGTGGGACGAGCAACAGGTCGGCCTGCGAGTCGATCGCGAGTTCGGCACCCTTTAGATTTGGAACGAGCACGGAGACGAAAAGCTCAGGCAGCGTCTTGGCGAACTTGACGAGCTCTGCAGTATCTGCAAGTTGCGGCAAGAGTCTCGCGGGTACAAACGATCCAACTTCGATTTCGCGTTGACCTGCCGCATAGGCATCGTGAATCCATTGGAGCTTGCACTCAGTTGGCAGAACCCTCTGGATACTTTGCAGGCCGTCGCGCAGGCCGACCTCGCGAATCGCAACTTGATCGGGGAATGGGGGCATTATGTGTCTCCGTGTTTTTGCTGGTCATGACGCCGCCGGCATTGTGCTAACTTTAGACATTCCATAAAAAACCAGAAGCGATAATTCGGAAGCGCTATCGTTCCGCATTGGAATGTCAGGAGGAGAGGTCGTGCGCGATATCGATGTGAAAACGTTGCGGCTATTCGTTGCCGTTTGCGATCAACGGAATATAGCCAGGGCGGCGGAAGAGGCGCATATCGAGCCGTCAGCGATCAGCAAACGCATTGCGCAACTCGAGGCAGATCTCGGAGTGCCGTTGCTCTCGCGATCGCGACGCGGGGTGGAACCAACGGGCGCTGGTGTCGCACTGCTTGAACACGCGCGCAGCGTGCTTTTCACGATGGGACGCATTGCCAGCGACGTGGCTGCATTCGGCGGTGGCTTGCGCGGCCGCGTCAGTATTTGTGCATCGGCGTCGGCGATTGCGGAGGCGTTGCTTGACGATATCGCCACTTTTATGCACGAGCCAGCGAATGCAAATATTCGTGTCGACGTCGAGGAGCGGCTTTCGTCGGATCTCGTGCGGCAGCTTCGAGAAGGTGCCGCAAGCGTTGGTGTGTGCTGGGACAACGTCGGTCTTCAGGGACTGCAGCATCGGTCGTATCGACGTGATCAACTGGCGCTCGCCGTCCATCCTGATCATCCGCTGGCGAGCGCGTCGTGCTTGCGTTTCGAGCAGTCTCTGGAGCATGAGCATGTAGGCCTGTTGCCGACCACTGCTGGCCACGCATTGCTGCAGCGCGCGGCCGCGAGCGCTGGCAAGACACTCTCGTATCGCGTGATCGTGTCAAGTTTCGACGCGGCGTTTCGCGTTGTCGCAGCGGGACTGGGAATCAGCGTGGTGCCCATCGAAGTTGCCTCGACTTACCAAGCTGCTTTCGGCGTGAAATTAATTCCATTGGTCGACTCATGGGCAGAACGACGCTTCGTTGTGTGCTTCAGGAGTTTCGACCTGTTGCAGCCGGCGGCGCAGAGGATGGTAGAGCATTTGACAAGCCGAGCAGGATGAAGACTGTATGCGGGCGGCAATCGGAACAATCCAGTCTCGTTCTCGGCGTGCACTGAAGAAGCGGTCGCGTTGAGAAGGCAGGGGCAGGAGTCGGTTGGAGGGCACGAGAAGCAGAAGGACCCGCTCGATTTAAGTGGCAACTGTGTAGCTACTCCGCGCATGGTAGGGGAAATCACCGTATAGCGATACGACCCGTTTCGTATATTATCGAGGCTAGACGGGCGCCTGGCTTTGCCCCACTTCATACCATGAGGAAACAGCGATGACATTTTTGCGAAACGCCTGGTACTGTGCGGGCTGGGCGGAAGATTTGGGACAAGAAGATCTCACTCCGCGGACGATCCTCAACGAACCCGTCTTGCTGTATCGTCGCGAAGACGGTGCAGCAGTTGCGATCGGCAACCGTTGCCCCCACCGGTTTGCACCGCTGCACCTTGGGTGCAAAAAGGGGGGCAGCGTAGCCTGTCCATATCATGGCCTTGAATTCGATTCGTCCGGGTCATGCGTTCACAATCCGCACGGCGATGGCACCATTCCGAAAGCGGCCAAGGTGCCCAGCTATCCCCTCGTTGAGCGATACGACGCACTCTGGATCTGGATGGGAGACGCAGAGAGCGCCAATCCAGATCTCATTCCAGACTTCAGCGAGACGGCAAAGCGCGAGTCGTGGGGCCAAGTGCGTGGGCATCTCGAGGTTCCGGTGCATTACGAATTGCTCACCGACAATCTGATGGACCTCAGTCACGTCCCGTACATTCATCCGTTCCTGTCGGTCAAGGGTCCGCTTCCCGAAGGTTTTCGCGAGGAGCGATCGCTCCAGCAGGAGGGAGACGCTATCTGGTCGATGCACCGAAACCTGAACACGCGAATCACTCCCCTGTACAAGATGCTGTGGGACGAAGCGCCGGAGATCATCGAGGGCTACTTCGATATGCGTTGGACGGCGCCATCGAACCTCCTGCTTAACGTGGGCGTGGCGCCAATGGATGGTCCGCGCGAAGACGGTGTGTGGACTCCGATGGCTCACCTGCTTACCCCGGCGACGGAGACAAGCACGCATTACTTCTGGAATCATGCCCGCGATCGCAGGGTTGGCATCCCCGAGTTCGACGCATCGCTAAGGGATGCCTTGCAAAACACGTTCCGCAACGAAGACGAAGCGATGCTCGTGAACTGCGCCTCGCTCATGGGGACAAGCGATTTGATGTCACTCAAACCGCTTCTGTTGCCCGGCGACGCACCTGCTGTGCGCGCACGTCGTGTTCTCGCCGAGCGAATTGCCGCGGAACGAAACGCTGACGTCAACGTATCGTGAACTGACCGATCGAGTGGACGTTTTGCAATAGAGTCGCGCGGACGTACGGCGCGACCTTTTCCTTGTGCCGCAATTCGAAAGGCGCCTCTCTGTTCGACCTATAACGGTCACCCCGAGGCAGGAGTCGCGCCCGCAGAACGCGGCAGGACGCCGTCGCATCACCGCACCGAATACCTGGGTCACGCGCCTATTGGTCGGGGTCGCAATATCAAACAAACTAGACAATGGAGACAGCATGAGTTCTACCTCAGTCGTATCGTCGCCGAAGCGGGACGCTCGCAGTCTGCACGGCTGGCTGCTCACGTCCACCTGCTGGTTGGGTTCAACGGGCGCCGTGCTGATTGCGCCCGTACTCCCGTTCATGCAGCGTGATTTTTCGTCTGTTAAATATGTAGAACTACTAACATTGGTTATTCTTGTCGTTCCTGGTCTGATGATCGCCCTGTTCAGCCCACTGGTCGGGACGCTGGTCGACCGCTTCGGGAAGAAGCGGTTTTATCTGCTCGCAATCTTGCTCTACGCCGCGTTCGGAATCCTTCCATTCTGGTTGACCAATCTCTACGCAATTTTGGCTTCTCGCGTAGTGATCGGATTGGCCGAAGCCGCAATCGCGACGATTGCGACCGCGCTCGTCGCCAATTATTTCAACGGCGTCGAGCGTCAGAAGTGGCTGACCATGCAGCAGGCGTCGGCTTCAGTTGTCGCTGTCGTCATGTTTTCGCTCGGCGGGGTTCTGGGAGGGCTTCCGGCAGGTTGGCGAACGCCGTTCCTTGTGTACGGGTTCGCGATTGTTTTTCTGCCGTTGATTGCAGTTTTCATTTGGGAGCCCGAGGGGGATGACCGGGCCCTCACAGCGAGAGCTCCAAAGCTACCGTTCCCATGGCGCCTGATTGGCCACATCTGCGTGACGATTATCTTCGCTTCAATCATGTTTTTTGTCGTGCCGGTCCAGATCAGCTTTCTTCTTGCCGCTCGAGGCGTGTCTACCCCGGCATTGATCGGCGCAGGTAGTGCCATTGCGAACGCTGGCATACCGATCGGGGGCTTTTTGTTTCATCGTTTCTCGAAGTGGTCGATTAACCGCCTGCTCACGTTGTCGTTCTGTCTCTTTACCGTTGGCTTCTGCGTGATTGCTTCACTGCCAGAGGCGAATGCCGCGGTCGTCGGTGCGTTCATCGCTGGTGTTGGTGGTGGCATGGCATTGCCGCTGCTCGGAACTTGGCTGGTGGCGCGCCTTCCGTTCGAGCAGAGCGGACGCGGGACAGGGGGGTACGTCGGGGCGTTTTTCCTTGGTAATTTTTTGAGTCCCTTCGTTGTTGCCGCTATCGGGCACGTGTCAGGAGGGCTCTTTTCTGCAATCGGATGGCTCGCCGTGCTTTGTGGCGTCGCGACCGCAGTCACGCTCGCGTTGACCCTATCGCGGCGCGGCCCGACGGAGTCAGTGCGTTCAGTGGAGGTGCGAGCCATAGGCCACTAATCCTTGTTCTGCGAGAAAGACCACCTCGCACTTAGGACGGAGCCGCGATCTAGTAGATTTGCGGCGAAGACTCTCCTAGAAGCAGCATCAATCAACTCAACAATCCGGAATAGAAAGGTATGGACACACAAATCGACTACGCAGTCGGGATGCCGATCGCCTTGCTGGACCAACTGCCGCCGCCGGTCGATGCGACCGAGTCGCTCTTTGACGTAACGCAAGGTCTGCGGGCACAGGCGTATTCCTGTGGGAGTGTTGCTGGCTAGCGTCCCCTTGGCGACTTTTACCTGAGATTTTGGAACGACGCGCGGGTTGCTAGGACGTTTGGCGAGCCCGCGAAGGCGATTCGCCGAAGCCGGCGCAGACGGAATGCAACAAGGGGGCGGCGCGCCTCGTATTCAGCAATGGTGAATCGTAGATCGCAATAGATCTTTCGCCCCCTGCTTTAAGCCACGACGCGGAGAGGGGAGTAGTAGTGACAGGTTGCTCCCACACGGAACGACATGGTAGCGTCGCTTGGCCTTAGTTCGGATTATGCGCGTCACATCGCATCGCGACAGGGTATACGCTTCGCCTCTTGCGTAGGTCGATCCGTGCAAGAGCAGTTGCGCGGGAAAGCGCCCCTAGATCGCTAACACCAGCTCGCGATACTGTTGCACCTTTTGGCTCCGTCCGCGAAGGTCAACCAACGACGCTTCACGACCCCGTTGCGGACGTTTGACGGCGCTTATCCAGCGTCCGATTTTCAGCTGTTGGCAGATGAAATAGTCGTTGCCAAGTCTTGCTTCACCGCTACGCACTTGATCTCGACTAACAGCCCTGAATGTGCAAGTTCGGCCACACCTATCGCAGTCCATGCGCACGTGCTGCGTGGAAAAAATCGATCCTTCACCTCGCGGAATATGGGCATGTGCGCGTGCATCTGCACGTGGTACGTTGTCATATCGACAATATCATTGAAACTACACCCAGCCGCCTCAAGCACCACCCGCAGGTTTTCCCAGCACGCTACGAATTGCGCCTCCGGATCGGCGATCACTTCGAGGTCGACCGTACGTCCGACCTGTCCGGCGCAGAACACAGTATTGCCAACCTTCACTGCCGGTACATAGCCGGCGCGTTCAACAATAAGCTGCATCGTCGGAGGGACGATCAATTCTCGGTCCGTCATGTATTTGCCCATTTTGAGAAGTGACGCGGTCACTAACCGTTGACTAGATTATGTCCGCTTAGGGCCCGAACACTGACGGATGCGGTCGGCGGAACCCGACCCAAAGCGGAAGTTCGGCCAGCAAAGATTGACGACTGCTTCGCAGCGTCAGCCGTCCGTCTCACGATCGAGGTCGTTGCCCGACACCCGTTGTTCAACGTCAACGATCAGTGGGTATGTGGACTGTCGCCAACCGAGGGCTTGGCCCCCCGCAGAAACTGACGTCGGGCACACAGTCTGGATCATGGCGTTTGAGTTGTGCTCGCGATGACGGGCGGTGTGGCGACGACGGCCCCAGTCCCTACATGCGTACTGACCTTATTCTTAGTCTCAGGGATCGGTGCCGCCGCGATGCCCACTTCTTTGAAACCCCTGGCCAGCAGCGTTGGCCTAAGTTCCTTGAGAGCACTGTCCGGCACAGCCACCCACAACAGATCTCGAGCCCGGGTCGCCGCGACGTAGCCGATGCGACCGACCTCTGTGCTGACACCGTTCAGCAGTGCCTGCGCATGCTCCTTAAGGGTGATGTACAGGACGGCGTCCAGGCTTTCGCCCTTGGCCTTGTGAACGGTGTCGACCCGCAGCGTTGCGACATCGCTGTAGGCTAGGTCCTCGGCACTTGCGAGCGGTGCGTTCGGCAGAGCCTTCTTGGACAGCTTGCGGCCGATATTGTCGGTCGGCTTGAGGCCGAACTTTGACTCCAGGCTGGCCAGCAAGTCCTTGACGCGGCCCAGCAGCAGGGAGTGCCACTGCGTGTCGGCGACCAGCGACGAGGAAGGGAGGCCAGTGGCCGCGTCGCGCGTAAATGTCCAGATTGCCTTGCGGAGTTGCCGGTTCGCCGCATCACTGGAGGCTTGCGTTATTTGACTCACCAGGCCATGGGGCGCGTTGTCCAGCAGCGCGACCACAGCGACGGCTACGCGCTGAAACGCCTTCAGGAAGTCTTTTCGCCGGTCGCGCAGCACCGCAGCGGCCGCGAAAGACTTGACCAGGCCTTGGCCGGCCGGCGCTCCGTCGCCACGCAGCGTATCGGCGAGACCTTTTCCCCTGCAGAGCACGGCTGAGCGCGTGATGTCTGCGCCAACGGCGGACATCGCGCCTTGAAACGCGGTGATGAGTTGTTGGTGCTGGTTCCGCTTGTACCCGGTGAAGAAGGCGCCATGCGGCGTGCTGGGCGCAGTTCGCTCAGCGACATCGCTACGGCCGCATAGACCGTTGGCAAGATCTACTATGCTGGGGATCGACCGAAAGTTCCGTTTAAGTGAGTGCCGCTGGACGCCGGAGCGTTGGTGGTAATCGGTCAGGAACTTACCGTCGGCGCCCGCGAACTCGTAGATGCCTTGGTTGGGATCGCCGATGAGCGTCACGCACGTGCCGGCGCCGATGAGCAACTCGAGGATGGCCTGGTGCACCGATCCAATGTCCTGCGCCTCGTCGATCAGGATGTGTGGGTATCGGCGGACCAAGGCGGCGAGGAACTCGGGGTGCTCCTTCAGCGTCCGGTATGCCCAATACCTGCCCAGGTCATGCGTGTAGGCGCCGGTGCGGGCCAGCTTCGCAATGAGGTTGCGCGCGGTCGACGTGTCCACCAGCTCGATTTGGTCGTTGTAGACGTGGAAGAACACCTCGTCGCCGTTCACGAATGCCAGGTGCAGCGCCGTGATCGGCTGAGGAAAGGACGAAGTCGAGAACCTGAAGCCCTCCAGGAAGGATTCGCTGCCAGTCACCAGGAACGCCGCCCGCGCGGACTTCATGGTTCGATGTCCGTGAGGGCGGATGATGTTGGTGGTGATGAAGCCATCCAGCGTGTCGATGTCGACCCTCGACCGGCCGGCGCTGGACGGCAGGCTGCACGCAAGATCGTCATAGGCTTCGCGGAAGGTGTCGACGGCCACGTTGGAGAAAGAAAGCAGCGCCACGCGGCCGCGCGCCTCGCCGAGATTGCGGCGCATTCGAACGAGGCGGTGCACGGCCGTCTTGGTCTTACCGCTGCCGGCGCAGGCTATGACGCACAGCGGCACCATCGGCGCGTCTACAACCTCCTGCTGCTCTGATGTCAGCTCGCTCATGGCTTCGGGGTCTCCGCCACTCTGCAAGCGTGCTGAATGGCGGCCTGGATGTAGGTCGGCACGGTGAAGGCCACCTTGTCGTCTGAGATTACCTGGGCCAGCGATTGGGCGAAGCTGCCCTTCTGGACGTTGTTCTTCGGGCGTTCGAACATGCCGCAGAACAATGCCTTGGCCTTGGCCGCGTCGCCAACTTCTGCATCGACGGTGGTAATCAACGACTTGGCGATCCTCGGGTGCAACTCGGCCAGCGCCTTGAGCATGGCCGTGCGGTTATCCGATTCCAGGGCTAGGTCGTACTCGAATGTCTTGAGGCCGTAGAACACCTTTACATGCGCGTCCTCGCGACCTTTCATCTTGGCGGTATTGGCCGACACGGTGATGACGTCGCCTGGCGCCGGGTACACCGGCTCGGGGTCGTCGTCCTCGCCTTCGTCTACTGACTCGTCAGCGGCTGCGCCAGCCGGCGACGGCGGGGACGCGCCCCCAACGGCCACCGCTATCGCCGCGGCTGGTTGTTCGGCCTCGGGCGGCACCGGGTCTGCGTCGGTGAGGATCGCTACCGGAATCTTTAGCGCCTTGTCCCCAAAGAGAGGCAGGAACGAGTCGAAGTTCAAACCCTCGACGCTGATGAGGCTCACACCATGCTGACGCAGGTCGCAGCCGATGCGCTTGGCAAGCGCGCTGACCATCATCAGCTCAGCCGCGCCCTCGACGAAGATCACGCGGCGCGCGAAGAATAGTTCGGCGCGCGTGACGTCGAGGTAGCGCTCCAGCTTTTCGCGCTTACCCTTCTCGAACACGACACTACGCGGGAGGAAGGTCTCGACCGCGGTACCTGTGTCGACCAGGCATACCAGGCTGTTCAGGTCGGCGATGCTGGCAAAGTTTGGCGAATGGCTCGTCACAAAGAGTTGGACGGGCTTCTCGCCTTCGACTGCCTGGATGGACTGTAGGTACTGCAGCAGCACGGCTTGGAGTTGGGGATGCAGATGCGCTTCCGGCTCTTCGACGATCAGGCCTCGATAGCAGGAGTCGGGGTTCTTGGTCAGCTCGCTCAGCACGACTGCCATGTAAATCAGGTTGTTGAAGCCCAGCCCATTCTGCTCAATCTCGAAGGCATCCACCAGCAGCGACAGCCGGGACTTCAGGCTCTTAAAGTCGCTGGCGCTCAGGCCGACCTCCAGGAGCTGCGCGAGTTGCGGGCCCAGCATCATCTTGTGTCGGGTGTTGATGGCCTCATGGGTGTTGACGATGGGAAGGTGCGCCTTCAGTTTGCCATCGAGTTCCTGCAGCGCTTTGTTGATGCCATCGATACCGCTCTCGTCTGCCAGCAGTTGTAGCAGTCGCGCAAGCTGGCTGGTTCGGCTCGGCTTCAGGCCCTGCGAGGCATCGCGCAGCGGCGGCAGGTATACGCCCCGCAGGTTCTCCATCATGTCCGCCGTCAGGCCCACGTCTTCGTGCTCGCCGCACCACCGCTTGACGCGCAGACGGCCAGCCTTGTCGGCGTCCGAGTAGCGAATCTTAATATGCGCTTCCAGAGCGCCGGCTGCGCCGGGCACCAGCGCGGCTAGGAAGTCCGCTTCGTCGTCGAGGCTGAGCCCGCTGAACACGTATTCGAATGCGATGTCACCGGACGGCGTGCCACCGTGCGGGCGGTGCACGTCTTCTTCGCCGAGGCGCGGATAGGGTTCGTCATGCCCGGCTAGCAGCGCGCGCAAAGCGTCGACCACTGCCGTCTTACCGACGTTGTTCCCGCCGACCAAGACGTTAAGACCGGCTTGGAATGACAGCTCCGCGTACTTCAGCTTGCGGAAGTTCTTGATGACCAGTTTGGATAGGTGCACTCTTTTCTCCCCTTGCCGTGCATCTTATCCTGGCAGGCTGCCGCTGGCCGGCGAGCTTAGCTTCTCTTGGCATCATCGGAGCGGCTCTATGAGAATGGCGCCCGATAGTGGGCGTGCACGATCGAGTAACTTCGCAGTGTGAGTGTCTTATCGCGCGGTGTAGAGAACCGCTCGGGCGACCGGCATCCTCATTCACCGTGAGCAAGGTGAGCCCGCCATGGCGAATATGGCAGGGCGAGGGTCGAGGCCTTGGCTACCCTCGCCGTAGAGGGGCAATATAGGAGTGTGAGCGGGGTGTGTTCGTCGGCCCGAGGCCGGGCGACGTGGACCGCTCTACGAATCGAGCGGTCCACCCCTAAGTCCAATGCCGACGGCTACGAGTTTTGGTTCCGTTCCTCGTCGATAAGCGAAGTCAATTTCCTTCGCGCACGCATCGCCCCCGCATCCCCGGGTAGGAGCACGGGCTTGAGAGACATGATATCGACGGAGCCAATCGCCTCTTGTTGAGCTTCGAGCATGGGTTTGTCTTGATGCTCGAAGGCAAACCGGGCCAGTTTGGCAGTCTTCTCGAGCATTGCCTCGCTGTACTTGTTGGTCTGGGAAGTTCCCCAGTACCAGTAGTGGCTGCGCTCGGACGTCTCCGGTGTCGCGACGTGCAATACTTCCGACTCGGCACCCTCGTTGCGCGCCTCGCCGACAAGTGTGGCTCCGACACGCAGCTTCATTACACTGGGTGCCGTCCAGGTGACCTCGATCCATTGGTCCGTGGGCTTTTGCTGCTCCCTCAACTGCATGTCGAAAAAGACCGGCGCGAGTTCCCCGGACGACCACCAGGAAATTTGCACAGATCGACCGTTCAAGTCATCGACAGTCGGCCTCACCTTCGTCATTGCGCCCGAGCCGAGTTGACCCTCGTGTACGAAGTCTGCGTGAGTCAGATCCATAATGTTGTCTACGATATAGTCGTAGCTGCACGCTGTCGGCAAGTATCCACGGACGGTGCTTTCCTTGAAACCTGCCTGGAGAAAGCTGAAGTCCGGAATCAGGGATTCGTCGGCTGTTGTCGCATCGCCGGCCCACCACCAGATCAAGCCGTCTTTCTCGATCACTCGATACTGGCGGACCTTGGCTGCTTGCGGAATGGCGCCGTTACCGTGCGGATTGGAACTGCATTTTCCGTCACCGTCGAAACACAGGCCATGGTATCCGCACTGGATCGTGCCGTTCTCAAGTACTCGCCCTTTTGAAAGGGGCACGAATCGGTGTGGGCAGCGGTCGTGCAGGCACTGTAGTACACCGTCGCGATCGCGGAAGAACACGACGGGCTCGTCGAGGAGGCGACGCGCGAGGATGGGAGCGGCAGGTGACACGTCGTCCTCAAAACCTGCGACGTACCATGCGTTCCTGAGATAAGCCATCTTTCAAGTCTCCTTATTGATTACGCTATCCGATCGTGCCTCCAGGCGGGACGAGGATAAGTCGGTTTTTTGGGCGCGGGTGACCGAGGACTCCGTGCGGAAGCCGCGTTGAGTCGATCGCTTTCACCTCCACGATTCGGTAGTAGACGCTGTCAGGCCAATTCGGTAAGTTCGAGCCACAGATCGGGACCCGCTCCAACTCAACCTTTCCATGAGGTCGCCCAGAAGCCACCTCAACTTTGGCCGCGACAGATGCCTCCAGTCTGGCTCTGGTATGGGCTGTGATTCGTTGCGAATTACGATACGCATCGACTAATAATATGGATGGAGGTGCGGAAACGCAAGAACAATGACGGCTCAAGTCATGGGGATAAACCATTATTGGATCGAGCCTTTGATTGGTTGCTGCGCTTCGATCAAGTGAGGGTAGGTAGGGCGGAGCGGTGGTGAATTTGAGAGTCGTCGGCAACTCCGGCCGAGAGCCGCTGCGCGCGAGAAGCTGAAATTTGGATGGGGCGCAGCCTTGCGGACCTGGTTTCAATTGCCAAGGTCAGATCTCGACAACGAGCAGTTCGCTGGGCAGGCGACAGAGCCGCCTGCCTTCGGAAAGGGAGTGGTTCCGATTAAGCTAGGGCATTGGCGTGGAACGCAAAATGTTCACCAATGAAGCTTGAGATGAAATAGTAGCTGTGGTCGTATCCGGAATGCAGGCGTAACCGAATTGGATAGCCGACGGAGTCGCAGGCATCGGCGAATAGCTGAGGCTTCAATTGCGTGCCTGCAAACTCGTCGCCTTCCCCTTGGTCGATCAGCAGAGGTAATGCTCCTCGCGTGCTTTTCACCAATTCAACGGAATCGTACTGTTTCCAGGCGGATCGATCGTCGCCCAGATACGCGTTGAATGCCTTTTCGCCCCACGGAACCTGGCTAGGCGCGACGATTGGAGCGAACGCAGACACGCTGCTGTAGCGCTCGGGATTTCTTAGCGCGATGATCAGTGCGCCATGTCCCCCCATAGAGTGACCGCTAATCGAACGCGCCTTGCTCGCAGAAAATTCGGCCTCGATGAGATCAGGGAGTTCGTGCACTACATAGTCGTACATTCGGTAGTGCGTCGCCCACGGCTGCCTGGTGGCGTTGACGTAGAAGCCCGCGCCCATTCCAAGATCGTACCCGGGATCGTCTGGTACCCCGTCGCCGCGCGGACTCGTATCCGGCGCGACGACGATGATGCCGTGTTCAGAAGCGTAGCGTTGCGCGCCGGCCTTGGTGATGAAGTTCTGCTCGGTGCAGGTCAGGCCAGAAAGCCAGTACAGGACAGGGCATGCCTGTCCGCGGAGCGCGCGTTCAGGCAGGTAAATACCGAACTTCATGTCGCAGTTCAGTGCCGTCGAGGCGTGCTTCCACACCTCCTGATATCCGCCGTGGCTACTATGCCGCTCAACGCGCTCCATTCTGGTCACGCCTCCCGATAGGTGCCTTTGGCCTTGGCGGTGTGTGTCGCCAGGATATCCATCAGCGTCGGGCTGAGACAGTCATACGGCTCGAGGCCCTTGTCACGCAATGCCTGGCGGATCGCAGTCATGGACGAGGGGGGCGTGCCGCTCTCAATGATCGAAGATACGAACGCAGCGAAACCGGGACCTTCCCAGCCAGTATCAGGCGAGAGTTCCGTGTGGATGAAGTCCAGGCCGTAGAAAGCGTGTTCGGTATTTTCGATGCGGCCGTAGAGATGCGTTCCGCAGGTCGCGCAGGCGTGGCGTTGAATCAGCGCTTTCTCGTCAACGACGTTCAACTTCTCACCGTGCGCGGTGACAGTGACTTTGTCTCGCGGAACGACGCCGACGACAGAGAAGAGGGCGTTATCCGGTTTCCAGCACTTCGTGCAGCCGCAGGCATGGTTAAACGCGACTTGCGCGTCGACACGAACCTCCACCGGCTCGTGGCTGCATTGGCAGCGCAGCGTGCCGCCGGCGAAGTTTTCGACGCCTTTCTGGATGCCGCGGTCGATCGAAGGGTGAATTGCAGTGGTCATACTAAGTCTCCTTCAGGAATTCAGTAATGGACGACGGTACGGATTGATTTGCCTTCGTGCATCAGATCGAAGGCCTCGTTTATGTCTTGCAGTGACTTCGTATGGGTCACGAACGGGGCGAGCTGAATCTTGCCAGCCATCGCATCTTCCACCATGCCCGGCAGCTCTGACCGCCCCTTGACCCCGCCGAACGCGGTCCCGAGCCAGCGGCGGCCCGTGACGAGTTGGAACGGTCGAGTTGAGATTTCTTGGCCGGCACCGGCCACGCCGATGACGACCGACTGGCCCCAACCGCGGTGCGCGCATTCGAGGGCGGCGCGCATGACGTTGACGTTGCCGATGCATTCGAAGCTGTGATCCACGCCCCAACCGGTCATTTCAACGATCACCTGCTGAACAGGTTTGTCATGATCCCTTGGGTTGACAAAGTCGGTGGCGCCGAACGCCTTCGCAAGATCAAACTTGCCTGGGTTGGTATCGACGGCGATGATACGGCTGGCTTTCGCGATCTTGGCACCTTGGATGACCGCAAGACCAATGCCACCGAGTCCAAACACAGCAACGGTGTCGCCTTCCTGCACTTTCGCGGTGTTTTTCACCGCACCCAGACCCGTGGTCACGCCGCAACCCAGCAGGCAGACCTGCTCGGGGTTGGCTTGCGGATCGATTTTCGCCAGCGAAACTTCTGCGACGACGGTGTATTCGCTGAATGTCGAGCAGCCCATGTAGTGGAAAACAGGCTCTCCGTTGTAGCTGAAGCGGGTCGTACCGTCGGGCATGACGCCTTTGCCCTGCGTCGCACGTACTGACACGCACAGGTTGGTCTTGCCACTTTTGCAAAACAGGCATTCGCCGCATTCCGCTGTGTAAAGCGGAATCACATGGTCGCCCGGTTTGACGCTGGTGACCCCTTCGCCGACTTCGACGACGATGCCCGCGCCTTCGTGGCCGAGGACAACTGGAAAGATACCCTCTGGGTCGTCACCCGACAGAGTGAATGCGTCGGTGTGGCATACGCCCGTATGGGTGATTTTGACCAGCACCTCACCTCTTTGAGGCGGTGCGACATCGAGCTCAACAATTTGCAGTGGCTTCCCAGCTTCGAATGCAACGGCAGCGCGAGATTTCATAGTAGTCCTACATAGGATAGAAGTGAAATGTCAAGATCCGGGTTAGCTGACTATCGTCGGCTAACGGAGATAGCTTCGGACGAGAGAGATCACGTCATCGATCGATTCCGAAGGTCGGTCTTGAGACCCAGCGAGATGCGAAAACTCCTCACGCAAATGGCTTTCGAGGACGCCAGCCATGACGCTGTTGATGGCTCCCCGGATTGCGGCCAGTTGCTGCAGTACGGGCCCACAATCTGCGCCTTCCTCTAGCGCGCGTTCGAGTGCATCTAATTGACCACGAACCTTGCGCACCCGAGTGATGGCCCGCTTCTTTTCTTCCGGAGAATGTGGCATGACTTATTCGAAAAGCTGGATACTGCTCCCCAGTATATGGTAATACTCCCCAGGGGTATACTAATTTGCTGCTTCTCGAGTCGATTCGGTAGTCATCGAACTGCTTGAATCTGCAAAGGAACCACCCGCGCAAAGCGGTCTCACGTTTGCGTCACGCGTCACGCGTCACGCGTCACGCGGCGTGGGGCGTGCATTGTGCGTGACTGCAACTTCTGGCCAAAAGTGCCAGCATGGATGCTCGCAGCACGGCGCCCATCTGCGAAGAGGTGTCCCAAGCAGCTCAGGGTGAACGTCGTCGCACGGTGAGCGCATTCAGCATGTTTGCCTCAGAGGTCAAGCACCAGCCTCGCGCTCTTTGCGCGGGAGCAGCATGGCGTGAATTGGTCGCCACGGGCTTGTTCGTCAGGCGTGAGGAACAAGTCGCGATGATCAGGTTCACCATCGAGAATTCGAGTGAGACAAGCTCCGCACACACCCTGTTCGCACGAGGTCGGAATCTCTACGCCGTGCGAGGTGAGGGCGGCGAGCACGGTTTGGTCTGGCTCGACCCGGATGACGGCTCCGGTCGAGGCGATTTGAACCTCGAAACTTCCGTCACTGCTCGTGTCAATCGGGATCGCCGCGAAATACTCGCGATGCAGCCGGTCCTCGGGCCATCCCGCCGTTCGAGCTGATTCTAGTACCCAGTCCATGAATCCAGTGGGACCGCAGACGTAGAGGTGCGTACCGCCTTGCGGGTCGGCGAGTGTCGCGCGCAGATCGAGCTTCTGCTGATGTGGGCCGTCGTCATAGTGAATTTGCACCCGGTCAGCAAAGGACGAATCCCGGATACGCCCGGGAAATGCGGTGCGTTCTATGGAGCGTGAACAGTAGTGGAACTCAAATGACGCGTTGATGCTTGCGAGTCGTTCAGCCATACACAGAATCGGTGTAACGCCAATGCCACCAGCGAGCAGCACGCTGTGTCGTGCGTCGTGCGTCAACGGGAAGTGGTTCTTGGGATCGCTGATCTCAATGAGTTGTCCAACGGCAAGTGCATGCATTGCCGTGGAGCCACCGCGCGAATTTGGATCGAGCAGGACCGCGATCTGGTACTGATGTCGTTCTGCCGGGCTATTGCACAGCGAGTATTGGCGGACGATCCCGTCCGCAAGATGCACGTCGATGTGTGAGCCTGCTGAAAATGGCGGGAGCATCTCACCGTCCGGAGAAACCAGCGTAAAGCTGCAGATATCGCGTGCTTCTGCCACCTTGGCGGCGATGCGGACAGCACGAGTTGCTACTTTCATTCCTGTACTCCTTGGTCTTGACTCTATTGGCGTAGGCGCAATCGATGTGTTGGCCTATTTTTCAATTGCATTTCTGTCGCCGCCCACCGCCGTACGCAGTTTCGATATCCGAGCGCAAAGCAACTGGTTTGCTCCCGGGCTAAGGCCTAACTGCCGCTTGGCAAGTCGCCGGGCGACGAGAGAAATAGCCTTCCCGAAACAAACGATACGAGACGTATTGGAAATGCTATTTGCGCGTATCCGGACTGTCAATGGGACTTACCCTTGGTTCGTCAGGAGGGGCGATGCGGCTGGACGCTGGCTTCGCGCGAGTGACGCTCGTTTCCCCTCGTATGTATACGGGCATTGCGGAAGGTTGGACGAGTTCAGCTAACAGGGTGACTTGGCCGAACACATTGCTTGGCATATACGTCGCAAAGATCTTCGGATCGCGTTTTTCCTATGTTGGGCGCATTGGTTCCAGTCTTGCGATCGGAGTGTATTTCGTTTACATTGATACGATACGGTACGTATAATAAATAGGTCGGAATTTAGGAAGAGCACCGACCTCCACAAGGTGGCGCGATGAAGCATTTGTGCTGCGTCCGCACGTTCGTGTGGGAAGTATTTGGCGGCCAGTTGCGCCAAGGCGGGCGGCGATTTGCCTGTGGGCAAGCATAATCGTCGAAACGCCGAGTGAGGCTGCACAACGTGCCGCGTACCGCTGTGATGCGTTTGACAAGACTTGAGACAACAGAAACCCAAGACGAGGAGTGAGACACCATGGCGACTGTGAATTTTTCGGAAAGTATCGCGGAGTCGCGTAACTACCCCTATAACTGCTGGTGGGTTGCAGCGTTCGGCTCAGAGGTTGGTCGTTCATTACTTGGTCGCTGGTTGCTCGACACGCCTGTCGTTCTCTATCGGCGCGAGGACGGCACAGTTGCAGCGCTGGAAGACCGTTGCCCGCACAGGCAGGCCCCACTGTCGATCGGCCGCCTCCAGGGCGATACAGTGGAGTGTGGCTACCACGGATTCTGTTTCGGTTCGGACGGCCGATGTGTGCGCGTGCCGTCGGCCGAAGCGACGCCAACGTTTTCGGTGAGGCACTATCCTGTGAAGGAAATCGGTCCTCTGGTGTGGATCTACGTGGGCGATCCGTCGGTGATCGATCAGGTGCCGCCGCCCCCCGAACTTCCGTGGATGACCGACCCTGCATTTGCTACCCGAAGCGGACAGATGGAGATCTCGGCGAACTACATGCTGTTGAAGGAAAACGTCATGGATCTGACCCACTTCGGTTACGTGCATGCGTCCACCTTCCAGATTGCGGACTGGACGAACCCGCCCGACGTAACTACGGATGGCGACACGGTTCAATATCGGCAGCCTTTCCTGAACAAGCCTCTTGCGCCGGGTTATGCGATGTCGCTTGGGGTCGCACCCGGTACCCCTTGGCACCGTGAGCATCGAGGCTCCTTCCTCTCGCCGGCGTTGCAGGAAGGATGTGTCGACTTCCAGGACCCGTCGAACTCCGATCGTCCGCCGGCGCGCATTCGCCTTGCGCATGCCACAACGCCCATTGACCAGACGCACATGTTGTACTTCTGGATCGTCGCCCGGGACTTCGCCACGGTGCCGGAAGCAATGGATCATCTTGTCGGAGCGATTCGCGTTGGATTCGACGAGGACCGTGTCATGCTTGAAGCGATTCAAGCGCAGGCCAACCGTCGGCCACGTCGAGTGAGCCCCGGCGAGCGCAGCGTCAAGGCCGACGCGGCCGGCATCCAGGCGCGTCGAATTGTTGGACGCTGGATGGAGCGCGAAGCGTAGTCAAGGAAGGGCTTTCAGTGGTGGGGTTCCCCCCCACTGAGCCCGTCGGGAGCACGGCACTACCTGTGCCTGAATCTAACCCAGCGGGCATTCGTTTCGCTGTGGTCTCCGCCGAATACCTTCTGCGAGGCATTTGCGCATAAACGGGCAGAACGTGGCAGTTGCTTCGGACCAGCCTCTCGCCCCGCTTCCTCGAATTTCCCTACAAGATGCGTGTCGCCTCGCGCGTGCTTTGGTGACGCACAATGTGTCGAGTCTTTGGCGAAAATGCCGGGCTCACACTTGCATTCGAGTCCAGACACGCGCTTTTCAATGAAAGGCAATCCTTTAACATGTCGAGGAAATGCGATTCAGCCGAGGCGCAGGCATGTATCCGAATTGGCGTTGCTAACACGTATCAAGGCACCGATACGAACTTCCCGTGTTTCGCTTTCCCTCGAAAGTAGGGCACGTGGCCCGGTATCGTAAGCGGGCAGTGAAGTCAGCTCGACGCCACAAAAAGCTTCGACCGCTTTGAGATGGGCGGCGTCTTCTCGCTGACTGGGTTTAACTCAAATTCGGGAGCGGCGACGCCGAGCAACGCATACACGTATCCAACGTGCTCCCTCGCGAACTTCTCGTCCAATGGTGCGTTTTTGAGCAGCAAGCGCATGTAGATCGGAGCGTATAGCAATTCACCCAATACTTCGATGTCTGTTGGTACGGGAATCCGGCTCGTCCGGGTCCACTGTTCGAGCATTTCTCTCACTACCGCGCGCCTTCCATAGTGGAAGCGTTCACGGAGTTCCCTCAAGACCGTTGGATCGCACTGACCTTCTGCCAGAATTTGGGCGACGATGTGCCCAGACCACCCGGCGTATTCGCGAATGAGTGAGAGTAGATGTGCAGCCAATGCGTCACCCGGCGGTATGCCGCGAGGCATCGGCGTTTTCACCACGTGGTGTTCGATAAATGCGTCAATGACGATAAGTGCCTTCGAGCTCCACCAGCGATAGATCGTTGCCTTCCCAACGCCGGCCTCCTTTGCGATCGCCTCGATCGTGATGGCTTGCAACGGTCGCGATTCAAGCAGCCGCAGACTGGCAGCCAGGATCTGGGAGCGGGTTGTCTCGCAACGGGGGCGACCGATACTGCGTCGAGGCGATCCCGCTACAGTTTCAGCTTGTCTCTTCATGAAAAAATGCTTAGGCGTCTAGACGATTGATGGTTCGAGTAGGCATCAAACCACTCCACGCGGTCTACCATCAGCAGCATACAAGATATCGCTGAATTACAATACATTTCGTCTCTAAATTATGAGTTCGATGGTCTGCCGGGTGAAATCCTTTCACGGGTGGAGCTCCGGCTGGGCGGTAGGATTCATCAACCGCCCCACGCGAAAGAATTGCGTGGATGTGGACCAATTTATCCGTGTAATGCGTTGACGGGGCAACGGGTATCACACTGAAGATCGATGACTTATAAGGGGCATGTTGATGCTGACATCCCTATTGTGTTTTCGAGTGTTTGATGACCTCACGCCATCGGGAGTAAAGTCTTCTGGTTGCTCGAAGTGGCTTAGGCCTGCGCGCCGAAATGAAACTGCAGCAGACCATCCCTGAATGGCATACTCGACAGATCGTCATGGCGGACCTCCTGCTGGAGCAGTAGGTTCAGCTTCGCATTCATTTCCATCATCAGGACACCGTGGCGATCGGAGTGCGCCCCCAGGTTGTTCATTTCGTCTGGGTCGTTATAGAGGTCATAGAGTTCAACTTCATTATTCGCTAGGAGGTCTGTAAGCGTCGTTGGTACGTTGAAGTTGGATAGCGCAAAGTACCGGCTGAACCGATAACGGCCGTCAAATACACTGCGAATCGCGCCGCGCTGTTTCAGGTCCGGCTGTAATGCGGCCACGCGCCGACGCATCTCGGCGGCCGAGATGCCGCGGTCGAGCATGGTTTTCACTTCGGCGAGCATCCACTCACTATCGTAGTAGAGCAACATTGCGTAGTTGAACAACGTGGCTTCGCGAATAGCGTCGATCGCGGCTCGTTCGGGTTGAGCCAACAAGTGGGCGAAGCTCGATCCTGTCACTCCGGGCCCGGTAATTCGTGCGCACGACTCCGAAGATGCACCCGTTAACGCGGCGAGTGTTGGAGCGATATCGATGTGCGAGGTAAGCGCCCGACACGATTTCCCGCCGCGGAACGCCGGATGCCTGACGATCATTGGAACGTGGTTCTGCTGTCGATAGGCATTGGCGCCTTTGTCGATCATTTGGTGATAGCCGGCCAGATCACCGTGATCGGACGTGAGAATGACGATGGTTTTGTCGGCGATTCCAAGATTGTCCAGTTCGTCAAGCAGCCGCTCCACATGCTGATCGCAATCGCGAATGCAGTTGAAGTAGTAGTCCTGGTAACATTTCACCGTTGCGTCGTCGAAGCTGATCTTGCCGATCAGTGCTTCGTGCGCCGCGGAGTAGGTCGCGTGCGCTTTCGGCCGGCCGGGGCTGTCGAGCGACTGGCGCCTCGAAGGCGGCAACGCGACCTTATCCCATCGCATGTCATAAAGGCGGGAAGCCGGGGCAGGCCGCGTAGGTAGCAGGCCCGATCCATTCGCCTTGCCCGATGTGGAGGTGTCGAGCCACATGACGTCGTGAGGGTTGACGAGATTGACCGCCATGAACCAGGGCTTCGATGGAAAGGCGTCCCGTGGTTGCTCGCGGAGCCAGCTGATAGCCGCTTGCGCGGTGAGGCCGTCGAAGTTATAGCCCCCACGTGCAGATCCGATGAGATCACCAACGCCGAAGTAATCGTCGAACCCGTACTGCTGCATCGTCTGGTTATATTGGGCGACCGGGGCGTTGTAAGGTACGTTCGATTGTTGCATCGAGCCGCTCAAGTGCCATTTCCCGGCGTAGACCGCCCGATATCCGGCATCTTTCATCATGTGACCAACGGTGCGGATCGACGTCGACATGTCCGGCTGCCACGGCAAGCCGGAGTTGTCGAACACGCCCGTGTGTTGCATGTGCTGGCCCGTGTAGATTGTCGAGCGCGACGGCGAGCAAACACACGCGGCGATCTGATGATTGATAAAACTGATGCCGGTCTTCTTAAGGCGTTCGCGGCCGGGAACGCTGAACGGCCATTCGTCGAAGTAGCGTTCTTGATCAACGAGCACGAAGAGAATGTTGTACCCAGTTGGAAGATCGGCGCGTGTAGGCCGCTGCTCCTGCGTCGACCTGACATCCGGTGTAACGGTGCCGACTGCGGCGACAGGCGCCACAGCTGATGTGACCGCAATCGCCGATGCCTTGAGAAAATTTCGACGCTGTGCGTCGGGCCGGTCACACGCTGCCTCTGTGGAGAGTACGCGCGAATGTGGGTCTGCCATGATCGTCTCCAATCGGTCTGAAGAAAAGCGCGTTTACGAAATCATGCGTTGGGCGAGTTGATGAGCAAAGCCCCCTGTACCGAATGCCACCGGCTGCACGATCGACAGATGGCGAACAGCTCGCAGTGGTCAACGTCCGATGCCGCGCTGCGGGTGTGGATTACCTGTCCAACCGACCGTCTGGTGGCGGCCACTTCGTTTAAGGGCGTTCCCTTCTGCCGTGGCATGCAGCAACCTGCGCACGGGGCCAAAGGCGAACAATAGTATACGAGCCGACTCGTTTTGGTACGTCGGGTTTGTCCTATGGGAAAAACGCCCCTCCAGCGGGGAAATCTGCTTGTTCGGTGAGGCCATTCAGCATAATATGATCCACATCGTATCGTTATTTGCGGAAGCCGGGTGCAATCGAAGGGCTTTCGGCAAGGGTAGACCGAGGAGTGCGGAGCGAGCCGGAAGCCGCAGCGGTCGCTGTTGTTTAACCGCGCCTCGCCCTGCCTGCATGGGTATGTGGTTTGTTCATATTGGGAGGTAATTCACGGGCTAAGCACTCCCTCGCATCCTTAGATCGAGAGGCTTGAGTATCTGAAACAGTAAGTACTACGTAACGCATCCCATATTAAATATCAAAGGGCTGCTACGACAATATTGGAGACGAGTATGTATCGGAGGTGTCGTGTTGAAAAGTCGATTGCGTTGGCAGCGACTCTGCTGTTTTCCGCTGCAGCACACGCGCAGAGCAGCGTCACGTTGTATGGCATTGCGGACGAAGGGCTTCTCTATTTGAACAAGTCTGAGAACCTGGCCACCGGCGGAAACGGAGGGAGTTTCACCGGCGCGGCAGGTAGCGGCATCGCGCCATCGTTGTTCGGACTCAGCGGCACCGAGGATCTCGGAGGTGGCTATAAGGCGGAATTCAAGCTGGAGAGTGGTCTTAACCTTAATACCGGCAGCTTTTCGAACTCGAACGGCAACATGTTTGGCCGCCAAGCCTATGTCGGCGTGAAGGGCGGATTCGGTGAAATCAAGGCTGGTGTTCAGTTCTCGCCCTTCTTCAATTCTGTCATGTTTCTCGACGCTCGCAATTTTGCCGGCTTCGGGAGCATTCTGCCCATCTACGCAAACACGGTCGGCGCCACGGGCGCTTTCAACGCGAACGCGATTTCGTACACGAGCCCTGTGATCGCAGGCTTGCAGGCGAGCGCAATGTTCGCGTTTGGCGGTGTGGCGGGGAACTTTCAGTCCGGTCGGCAATATTCGGCGAACCTGAGCTACGAGTGGAATGGCCTGACGATCAATGCCGCGTGGTACGACGGCAATCCAGGTGGGACCTTCGTTACCGTTCCATCGACGTACGTAGGGTTTCAAGGGCGCCTGCTCGGCGCGCAGTATAAGTTTGGCGCTTTGACGGCCAAAGCGTCGTTCACCAGCTTCAAGGTACAGGGCGGTCCAAGCAACGACGTGTATAGCGGTGGCCTCGATTACTACGTTCTCCCGCAACTCGATCTGAACGGCGGTGTCTGGTTCGTGTCGAACCGGAACGACACTACGAGCCACTCCTTGATGGGTGCGCTTGGAGCTACATACTTCCTGTCGCGCAGAACCGGCCTCTACGCGCAGGTGGGCGTCGTGAACAACCACGGTACTGCGAACCTTGGGCTCTCGCCGAACGCCGCGCCGACGTCGCTGTTTGCTCCTACCGGCACAACAACCGGCGTCAACATCGGGATTCTCCACTTGTTCTGACCTTGAGTACCTAGATCCGGACGTGCTGTTTAGCGCACGTTCGGATTTCCTGTCCTGTTTTCAGCGACGTACACGGGACCGCAATGTTCGCGCTGCCGCGGAGGCGGGGCAAGCGAAGGTCCGGACTGTTTCCGGGACTTCGCACAGCGGTGGCTGTGCTAACGGCAATTGCGCTGGTGTGGTTCCGGCATTGATCGTCGTCCCTGTTCACGACGTTCAGGGTGGTCGCAAAACCGCGAGGCATTTGCGGAAGACGTGTGCCGGTCAGGACAACATCGGTGACGACAGCTGGCGACTCGCAATCCGCAGCCGGCGGTGCTGCTCGCCGGCGACGCGCGGCATCTCGACACGAAGACCAGCGTTCCTGGCGGGCGCGGGATGCTGAGCCAACGTGTGGTCTCCCGAGGGGCTAACTTGGACATAGATCGCCACCAGTCTGACAGTAGCGCTGGTGGTGATCTATGTCCATCGCTACTAGAAGGCCACCTGGTCGGAGCCTTTCAGATCGAGCATCTGTCGCGCTTCGTCGGGCGACGCGATTTCGATGCCGAGTTCGCCGAGAATCCGGCGAATCTTGCGAACCTGGTCGGCGTTGCTTTGCGCAAGCTCCCCGCGGCCGATGTACAGGCTGTCTTCGAGTCCGACGCGGACGTTGCCGCCCATCAGGCTCGCCATCGTTGCGAGCGGCATCTGATGCTTGCCGGCAGCAAGTATCGACCAGTGATAGTCGTTACCGAACAGGCGATCGGCTGTTCGCTTCTGATGCAGTAGGTCCTCGACGTGAGCACCCATGGCGCCGCGCAATCCGAAGACTGTCTGCACAAACAGCGGCGGCTTCACGAGGCCCTTCTCGAGGAAATACTGGAGCGTGTACAGGTGTCCGACGTCATAGCATTCAAATTCAAAGCGCGTTCCGCCTGCTTTTCCGACGTGCTCCAGAATCCACTCGATGTCGTCGTAGGTGTTGCGGAAAATGAGCCCGCGCGTGCCTTTCAGGAAGGGGACCTCCCAGTCGTACTGCCACTCCCGGTCACGCTCGGCCATCTCCGAAAGCACCAGATTGATGGAACCCATGTTCAGCGAACACATCTCCGGTCGAAGTGCTCGGCCCGCGGCCGCGCGCTCCTCGATCGACATATTGGGGCCGCCGCCCCCCGTCGAGATGTTGATGACCGCGTCGGTCGACGCCTTGATGGCGCCGACGAATTGACGGAAGATTTCCGGATCGCCGGACGGGCGACCGTTCTCTGGATTGCGCGCGTGAAGATGGATGATTGAGGCGCCGACTTCGGCTGCCGCAATAGAAGCGGTCGCGATCTCTTCCGGCGTCACCGGGAGATAGCGCGACATCGACGGTGTGTGTGCGCCGCCCGTTACCGCGCAGGTGATGATTGCTTTGCTCACAGCGGTTCTCCTTCGACAAGATCGAGCAGGACGAATGCCATACGGCATGGCTTGCCCGATCGGTTGGCCCAACTGTGGTTGGTGGCGCGCTGGATCAAGACATCGCCGGCGCGCATCAGGGTTTCGCCTTCGTCGAGCAGCGCCCAGATCTCGCCTTCAAGGACGAAGGCATAGTCGAGCGACTCGGTTTTGTGGAACCAGAAGTGTCGGGAGCCGGTCTTGTCCCGCACACCGCTGTCGTCGAGGAACTGCTTGAGTTGGGTCTCGTCGTAGTTCTCGTCGGGCGGGAAATCGACGATGCGCAACAGTGAGCCGCCGTTCGAATGGAATCCGAACGTGTGACCGGCCGGCGCCGGGTCCTCGCCGCTCGCGCGGGCTTCGCCAGTTGCCCAGACCACCTGCGCAAGCGGAAGCCCGGAGCGGTTCGTCCGGTTCGGGGCCGGGCCATCGGATACGAAACAGGATCTCCCTTGAGCGTTGGTGCCTGTGACGATTCGCCGGACCGGCCGATAGTTGTCGACGTCTGCTGGTTGCGTGCTGCCTTGTACCGGTGTCTCCACAATTTCTCCTTTAACGAGTCGAAGCGTATCGTATCGTTAATGAGGTGGGATAGACTGTCAATAGGGAAAAGGCTTAGAGGGAATATGCTAGCTGGCTGGTGCTCGAGCTTGCGCTTGACAAATCGGAACGCTACGTTTTGTAATAGTGGCAATCAACTACTCTTGGTCTGGGCCTGTGGAAACGAAATCGATTCGTGTGATGTGGTTCGTGCCGCCATTGCTTGCAATGGTTGCGAGTCTCGAGGCCCCTGCGGTGGTCGTAGACGGTCGGCGTAACCGCTCCTCAGACGAGCAGTTTGAGGCGCTTGTTGCGGGCGAAGTGGATGCCGTTGTGACATCGATGGACAACGTCATCGGGTGGAACAGACGGCCGGGGCCTGGCGACTTTCGCGTGGTGGCGCAGGTCGAACAGACCACGCCCCTGACCCTGGTGTCCCATCCGAGGCTTCGCCGATTGCATGAATTGCGCGGCTCAAACCTGCTTGTGGACGCGCCTGATAACGGCTTCGTCGTTGCGCTCAGGGCCATGCTGCGAGATGCGGGTCTCGAGTCTGACGCATTCCAGCTTACGCCGGCAGGCGGTGTGAAGGAGCGTTTTGACGCCTTGCTCGCGGGAGTGGGAGACGCGACGCTTCTCGGGCCACCGTTCGATGCGATGGCGATCCAGGCAGGTCTCGAACGCATGATCACTGTGCAGGAACAGTACCCGGCGTTTCCTGGGCAGGGAGTGGTTGTGCGTGCAGGTAGTAGCGCGCGGGCGAGCGTTCAGGGGTGGGTTCGTGCGTTGGAAAAGGCGAGACGGGACGTTCTGCAGAATCCTGAACTTGCACGGCGCGCGGTGACCGGAGCCGGATTGCCCCTGGCCGTCGCCGACACGATGATCGTGCTGAATCCGGTAACCCTGCGGCCGACGCCCGAGGGTATTGCGTTGCTTGTCGCACACCGCAAGTCACTCAATCTCGAAGGCGCGGACAACGACTATTCGACCATCGTCGATGATTCGATGGTGAAGGAACTCATTGGAGGTGAGCAGTGAAACGATATGCACTCGGAACGTTTTCGAAAGGGGATGGCCCCAGGTTTGTCGGATTCGTCATCAACGATCGCGTTGGTCTGCTGGCCGACCTAGCGGAGAGGCACGGCGACCGTACGTTTGCCAGTGCAACCAGTGTGTTAGGGTTGCTTGACCACTGGGCGGCAAGCGAGCCCGCATTGGACCGTCTCGCGAGTTCGGTATCCGGTGAAGAGAGCAACTGGTACGCGCTCTCTGAGCTGAATGTTCATCCGGCTATCGATTTGCCGCGTCAGATCTTCTGCACCGGAGCAAACTATCGTAAGCATGTCGTCGACCTCACGGTTGATGCCAAGGTTGGCCCCGAAGGCCTCGACGAAGCAGGTCTGCGCCGGTGGGCGGAGACCATGATGGACGAGCGCCTCGCGCACGGCGAACCGTATGCATTCACGAAACCGGTCTCGACAGTATCGGGTGCGTTTGATCCGCTCGTGCTTCCTTCGACAACGGACAAGCCGGACTGGGAACTCGAACTGGCAGTCGTAATCGGGCGTGGTGGCTATCAGATATCGCGGGAGCATGCGCTCGACCATGTGGCGGGTTACACGATCGTCAACGATATTTCTGCGCGGGATCTGATTCCCCGTACGGACTACAAGATGCTCGGCACGGACTGGCTCCGTTCGAAAGGGCAACCTGGCTTCCTCCCGCTCGGACCGTACTTTGTCCCGAAGGCGTTCGTGCCGGACCCACATCGTCTGCAAATGCGGCTTACAGTGTCCGGGCAAGTGATGCAGGATGAGACGACGGCCGACATGCTGTTTGGCATCGAACGGCAGATCGAATATATCTCGCGCTATTCACACCTTCTTCCCGGCGACATTATTTGTACTGGCTCGCCGGCCGGCAATGGTACGCATTACAACCGCTTCCTGCGACCTGGTGACGTAATGGAGGCGGAAATCGAGGGCTTGGGCCGCCAATGCCAGATTTGCGTTGCACAACATCATGACTGAGTGGGCTACCATCGAATCGCGTCCCGACAATCCGGATCGTGCTTTCATTCACGAGCTTCTTGAGGCGCAGGCTCGCGACGTCTCGCTCGATATGAACCCGGCGTTGACGTCCCTTCGCGCGAAGCTGTTGGCGGGCAACGCGGGCGCGCTGTCCATTGGCTTCACTGCTCCCGAATACGCGATTCAGGGAAACGGAGTGGTATCAGGAGGAACGTTAGCGTCGATGCTTGATCTCTCAATGGCACTGACGCTGCTTTCGAAGCTCGGGCACGGCCGTACTTGCGCGACCATCAGCCTCACGGTCAACATGATTGAACCCGGGCACATCGGCGGCTTTATCGCAGACGCACGCGTCAAACGCCTCGGTGGACGTGTGGCGTTCCTTGAGGCCGACTTGCGCGATGCGATGGGTTCGCGTTGCGTGGCGAGCGCTACCGCCTCGTTTGCGATATTTGACGTGCGGGCCTGAGGTTTGAATTGTTCAGCCGCGCATCGCTGACGGCATGTCTGGCGCGGAAGGCCTCCCACCGTTGACGGCACGTCGCTGTTAAGTGTCTTCGCCGTCAATGTCGGGATAGCCGTCGAACGTTTCCTTGATCAGTTGACGCAACCAGATGTTGGCGGGATCGTTGTGGAAGCGCGGATGCCAGTGCTGGCGCAGCGCGAAAGGCGGCAACGCCACAGGCGTTGGAACGATCCTCACTGTTCCAAGCTTTGCGAACACATTGGCGAGTTCGAGCGGAACCGTTGCGATCAGGTCTGGCTGTGCGTTGATCAGATGCGGCACGGCAAGAAAGTGCGGAGTGCTGAGGTAGACGTGACGCTTGATGCCGTACTCGTCGAACGCGCTGTCGTATGCTGCACTAGCGCGACCAGTCAGCGAGACGACGATGTGCGGCATGCTCTCGAACTGCGCACGGCTGATCGTCTTGCCTACCGCCTTATTGCGGACACTGACCATTGTCACGAAGGAGTGCAGAAACAATTGCTGCTGAAACAGCCCGTCGGGTGCCGCGTGCACGGAGCCGAGCGCGAGATCAGCTTCTCCCGCCGCGAGCGTTGCTTCGATTAGCTCAAGCGGCATCTGCACTGACCGCACCGTGCAATTCGGTGCGATCTTGCGTAGTCGCTTGATCAGGGGCGGCAGAAAGACGAGTTCGCCCATGTCGGTCATGCTGAGCACGAACGTACGTTGTGCCGTGGCGGGGTCGAAGCTTGCCTGTGAAATGACGCGCTCGCGCAATGCGGCCATCACTTCGGAGACCGTTTGGCCGAGTAGAACGGCCTTCTCCGTCGGCTCCATGCCAGCCGACGTCTTGATGAACAACGGATCTTCGAAGAACGCTCTCAGCCGGTTGAGAGCGTGGCTCATTGCGCCTTGTGATAGCCCGACCTCGGTCGCGGCTCTCGTCACGCTGCGCTCGCGAAGCAGCGCATCGAACAGGACAAGCAGGTTCAGGTCCAGATCGCGGATATGCATTGGGTGCATTCACCAAATTAATGCCATTACATTGACGCATGATTAACGCAACCCTATCGTTGCGTCAAGTGTTCGAGAAAACCAGATAACGAATCAAATCAGGAGACAAATGATGTTCATCAAGAACACGTGGTATGTGGCCGCCTGGTCGCATGAAGTCGAAGGTGAGACGTTGTTCTCCCGCACCATAATCGGCACGCCCGTCTTGCTGTATCGGAAAGAGGACGGTGAGATTGCAGCGCTCGCAGATCGTTGTTGCCATCGCGGCGCGCCGCTGTCCATCGGGCGGCGTGAGGGTGACTGCGTCCGTTGCCTCTACCACGGCCTGAAGTTCGACGGCAACGGCGCATGTGTCGAAGCGCCGGCACAGGCACGAATTCCGCCGCAGGCGAAGGTCAGACAGTTCCCTGTCGTCGAACGTCATCGATGGATCTGGGTCTGGATGGGGGACCCCACGCTGGCTGATCCTTCCACGATTCCAGATACGCACTGGCTCGACGATCCGGAGTGGCGCTCGTTGCCCGGCTACATTCACTACGACGTCAACTATCTGCTCATTTGCGACAACCTGCTGGACTTCTCTCATCTGCCATACGTACATCCGACAACGCTCGGGGGCAGTGAGGATTACGCCACTGTTCAGCCCAAAGTCGAGCGAGCAAAGGATGGCGTGCGTATCACGCGCTGGACCATCAATACCGATCCGCCGGCATTCGCGGCTGCGGTACGGGATTGGGACGGTAAGGTGGACCGCTGGAATATCTACGATTTCACGATTCCGGCAATTCTGCGAATGGACTCTGGCATGGCGCCGACGGGAACGGGCGCACAGGAAGGCGTTCGCGTTGGTGCGATGGAGTTTCGCGGTTGTCAGGCCTTGACGCCCGAAACCGAGAATTCGACTCACTACTTCTTCGCTCATCCGCACAACTTCGCAATCGATCAGCCGGAAGTCACACGATCGATTCATCAGTCCATCGTCAATGCTTTTGACGAAGACCGCGAAATGATTACGGCCCAGCAACGTAATCTCACGCTCGACCCCAACTTCAAGATGATGGCCTTTGGCATCGACGCGGCCCTCTCACAGTTTCGCTGGGTTGTGGACAAGCGGTTGGAAGAGGAGGGCGCCGCGGTCGGCGAGAGAACCGGGGAAACCGCGTGATCAACGTGAGGGTTGCACAGATCGTCGAGGTCGCCGAGGGCATCATCGACATCGAACTGCGCAGAACGGACGGTCTGGCGCTTCCTTCGTTCGAGCCAGGTGCGCATGTGGATGTGCATCTGCCTGACGGGATGGTGCGTCAGTATTCGCTCCGTAACGATGCGCACGATACGTCTCACTATCGGCTTGGTGTCGGCCGTAGTGTGAAGTCGCGGGGTGGCTCGGCGTGGCTGCACGAGATGTTACGAAGTGGCGATACGCTGCGCATCAGCGAACCCCGCGTGCTCTTCGGGCTCGCGCCGGAAGCGCCGCGTCATCGCTTCGTCGCGGGCGGTATCGGTATCACGCCGATCCTGAGCATGATCCAGTGGTGCCATCGACACAAACTGCAGTGGCAACTGAGCTACTGCGTGCGTTCCAGGGCGCACGCAGCTTATCTGGACGTACTCGGCGCAATGGGGGGCGACGTGCGTCTGTACATCGATGATGAGGTGGCGTCGCCTCACGATATCGGCGGCATGCTCGCTGGCATGGACCCCGCCGAACACATCTACTGTTGCGGACCGGGTGGACTCATGGATGCAGTCGGCTCGCACGCCGTTGAACGTGGTATCTCCCCGGACCGTGTTCATTTCGAGCGATTTGCCGCACCAGCCGTCGATCGCGTGAACGCTGCTGATGCAGCCTTCACCGTCGTGCTCGCAAAAAGCGGCGCGAGCTGCAAGGTTGCAGCTAGTGAATCGATCCTCGAGGCGCTCGAGCGCAACGGCTTCAATCTCCCGTTTTCGTGTCGCGAAGGGCTATGCCGAACCTGTGAAGTGGGCATCGTATCGGGAGAGGCTGAGCATCGCGACTACGTGCTGAGCGACGAAGAGCGGCGCGAAGGGCGTTCGCTCATCGCTTGTGTATCAAGGGCAGCGACTGAGGAAATCGTCATCGACCTGTGACGCAACGGCGGGCTAATCCTTATTTCTGACACGCCGCGCCGACGGCTCCTGTCACGGCACTGGTATCGCTGCATCCGCGATAGACGCAAACGACGTGTAGGCGGGTTGGCGGGTTGGCGGTGCGCCAGGGCGCTCCTCGCCGCACGCTGGTTCCCACATCAATTTCAATGCATACAACCGGGAAAGCAATGTCTTCTCCTCCCATTCGAACATCGAGCCACTACGCCTGGCTCTTGGTCTTTGTACTCTTCTGCGCAAGCGTGGTGTCGTACCTGGACCGGAACATACTTTCGCTGTTCGTCGGTCCGATCAGAAGCGAGCTCGCCCTTTCGGACGTTCAAATTAGTCTGTTGCAAGGCCTCGCGTTTGCCCTCTTCTACGCCGTAATGGGATTGCCGTTCGGGCGGCTCGTGGACAGGCGATCGCGCAAGAACATCGTCGCGATCGGCATAGTGCTGTGGAGCTTCATGACAATCTGCTGCGGTTTGAGCACAAACTTCTGGCAGCTGTTTTTCGCGCGGATGGGTGTGGGCATCGGCGAGGCCTGCCTCGCGCCCGCAGCGTTCTCGATGATTGCCGATTCCTTTCCGCGGCAGCAGCGGGGTCGTGCGATCGCAGCGTACAACATGTCCAATTTCATGGGCGTCGGCGCTTCCCTCGTGTTTGGGGGGCTTGTCATCTCGATGCTCGCGAAGGTCAGGGAAATGGGTTGGCTGGATCTGTCCAGCATCCAGACCTGGCGGCTGGTATTCGTCATTTCCGCGCTACCCGGATTGTTGATTTCGTTCTTCGTCTTTGCGCTCAAGGAGCCACAGCGGCGTGAAGTCATGCATTCGCCCGCTGATTCAACGACGCGGGAGGTGAGACTGTTGCCATACCTTCGCCGCCATAAGGGGGCGTTCGCCAGTGTCTTTCTCGTCTATATGCTCACGGCAATGGTCGGGTACATCATCGTCGCCTGGGCGCCTTCGTTCTATATGCGACATTTCGGCATGCCTGCGGCGAGCGTTGGTCTCACGATGGGTGCTATGACGATTGCAACTGGCGTAAGTGGGTGCCTGCTCGGTGGCGTCGTCAGTGACAAACTGGCCGCTGGTGGGACGGTCGGTGGCCGATTCCGCATTCCCCTCGTCTGGTGGCCGCTCGGCGTTGTCGCTATCGTTGGGATGACCCAGGTTGCGAATGTCACTGTGAGTTTTGCTTGCCTCGGGCTGTTGACGTTCTCAAGCGCCCTCGCGTTTTCAAGCGCGCAAGCCGTGATTCAGGATGTAGTGCCTAATCAAATCCGAGGCCAGGCCACAGCACTGTATTTCATCTTCGTCGGAATCATTGGCTTGTCGATGGGACCCACCGCAGTCGCGCTCGTTACGGAACACGTGCTTGGGGACAGCAAGCTTCTCGGCAATTCGCTTGTGATTGTAGTCGTCCCGATCGCTTTCGTTGGATTCGTGGCATGCGTTGCCGGCCAGCGTAGTTATCAGAAGGCGAAGCGAGAAATGGCCGATGCACTCGCGACCAACTTTGGCGATTCCGCTAGCTCCACGGACAGGTTAGATGTCGGGCAGCCTCGCGCAGCAGAGCAAGCCTGAACGACCTCTATCCGCAATGGACGCGTGACGCCCGGTCAGATTGGAGGGCGCGTTCGCATTCGGGCAGAGGACTGGCACCACAACTTCAGCGCACGGGTCTAGGCTTAGGTTGACGCGGTTGTACCAGATGGGCGCAGCGTCAAACGCAAATCTGTTTGCGGTGGATATTGGAGTACGCCGCAACCTTCAGGCGGAGCGGCTCGTGATGTATAGGTGAATTTCGGGTAGCGATGGTGGGGCTGCCGCCCCACCGTCCCCTGTAGCGCGGTGACTGGGCTACTGCGAATCCGGCTGCCAGTACGCGCTGACATACAGACCGTTGTCTACCCGCAGCGGAATAGGCACGAGCCGCTGACCTGTGCAGGGCCCGGAAATGCATAGTCCGGTGTCGAGCGTAAATTGAGCGCCGTGTCCGTGGCAGACGATACGGCTAGCGGCGCGGTCAAGGTACGCATCTCGCCGCCAGGGGAGTGAGGCGCCGGGCCAGTGCGGGCACGAGTTTCGGTATGCGCGCAGCAGTTCGGGCGTGCGGATAACGAAAAAATCGTCGATGCCGCGCTTCTGCAAATCGAAACCGCGTGCGCCGTTCAGAGGCAAGGCGTTCAGTTCGCAGAGACGAATCCACAGTTCGGCGGCATCAGGCATGGTCAACCGCGTTTAGGCTTTCGGAGCCGGCGGTCCACCCGGCGCCCATGTATCGCGGCGCTGGAACAGGAATTCCTGCGAATTCTCCGCCATTGCCGGTGCTACGCGCGGCACCCACGAATCGTCGAGTTGGTCCATGTCCGCGTCGTATTCGATGTGGCAACCCATCGGGCTATTGAAGTACCAGAACCAGTTGGACCCGAATCGGTGACGGCCGGGGCCCCAGAACGATTCGTAGCCCTTTGCCGCAAACGCGTATCCCGCGCGCAGCACGTCGGACGGTCCGCTCATATGGAACGTGAAGTGTTCGCAGCCCTGCATGAAAGCAGGCGTCTGGATGAAGAACAGGGTGTGGTGATCCAGCGTGCCCTGCGGACGCAGGAACGGCCCCATGCCGGTGAAACGGTCGTTCACGCGGAATCCGAGCCGATTGACGTAGAAAGCCTCTGCCTTGTCGGTGTCGGGCACGAAGTAGACAACGTGCGAAAGCGTGAGCGGCAAAGGGGGCGGTTCGTCGCGATTGGCCGATGTGCCCGTAACGTTAAGGCCGCGGCGAGCATCGCCGGGCGCGTTAATCAGTTCGGGCGAATGTACCGCTACGCGCCGGACGGAGACCTGGAAGCCGAGGACAAACCCCATGTCGTCAACGGCTTCGATTGAGCCGTCGTCGAGGAACCGGACTTCGCGATCCTTGCCCAGTTCGCGCGCGATTTCGTCGATCGCTGCCTGGTCGGCGACACCGTAGATCGTCTTACGCAACTGGTTGGCCGTAGGTAGCGTCCAGGCGGGGAGCGTCGGGTCATCCTTGTGGCGAATGATGACACCCGTGCCGTCGACGGCCTCGAATGTGCCGTCGCCGGTTGGCTTCAGGCCGTAGTCCACAAGAAACGTCGAGCAGCTTTCGACGTCATCAACGCCAAAAACAAGAGTGTCGGGTCCAAGGATTCTCACAGTAACTGTCCTGTCGGTAAGAGAAGAATGCGTGTCGCTAAATACGATACGGTGTGGGCCATAATATTCTTCTTACCTGCCGCGAAGCAAGCCCAATTCGCATTCAATACGAGCGATTCTGCATGAGGAAAAACCCTCACTAACAAGACGAGGCGTATCGTATATATAATCGATCGCATCCCTAACGCGGATGCACATTACCGCTGCCCATCAGCGGGCTGCGCATCCCCACACACTGGAGCCAAAGAATGAAGCTGGGACGAATTGCTGTGAACGGGCCGGACGGAGACGTTCCCCGCCTCGTGCTGGTCTTGCCGGAAGAGGGGCGTGTTATCGATCTGAAGCGTGCGTCGACCCTGGCGCTGGAGAAGCAAGGCGCCACGGCAGAAGCAGCGCGTCGGCTTTCGGAGGCGCTGTTTCCTGGGAGCATGTCGGCGGCAATAGGCCTCGGTGACCGCTTTCTCGATGCAGCACGACGCGCGGACCGCGAACGCCCTGACGAAGCATCGCTCCCGATCTCCGAAGTGAAGTGGCTGCCGGCCAGCGACCCGTCGGTGGTCCGGGATGGCCTGACGTTCATCGGGCACATCAAAGGCTTTCACGAGAAGATCGGACACAAGCCGCACGACAGCCTGCTGAAGGTTCCGGGCTACTTCAAGGGGACGCCGCATACCGTGATCGGCCACGATGCGGATGTGCCGTGGCCCGGCTACATCGAGCGGATGGACTACGAACTCGAACTGGGTTACGTAATCGGCCGACGCGGCGGCAATCTGAAACCGGAAAACGCGCGACCGTACCTTTTCGGAATCACGGTGTTCAACGACTTCAGCGCGCGGGATCGACAGTCGATCGAAATGCCGATCCAGATGGGGCCGACGAAGTGCAAGGACTTTGCCTATGGGATCGGACCGTGGATTACGACGATCGACGAATTTGCGGATCTCGACGCGATTCCGATGGAAGTCAGGGTCAACGGGGAAACGTGGGGCAAGGGCACGAGTGCGAACAAGCTGTGGACGGTGGACGAACTGATTGCCTGGGCTAGCCTCGGCGAGGTGCTCGAGCCGGGCGATGTGATCGGCTCGGGGACGATGGGTGGCGGCTCGGCTCTGGAGCTCGATCGCAAGCTGGCTCCCGGCGACGTGGTCGAACTGGAGGTAGGCGGCATCGGCGTTCTGCGTAACCGTATGGGCCAGCCGCAGACGGGCCTGTGGTGGCCGGAGGAACGCGCGCCGTTTATGTGACCCAGCGCGAATAAAATTACTTCAAGGAGACACAGTCATGGCTACTCAATACAAAGTCCTGATCGTTGGGGGCGGGATCGGTGGCATGACCCTCGCGCACGGTCTCGCACGCGCCGGTATGGACGTGCGAGTCGTCGAGAGCAGCCACCGTACGGATCAACAGGGCACAGGTATATCGCTGCTCGGAAACGCATTGCGCGCGCTCGATCGCGTTGGTCTTGCCGACAGTTGCATCGCAGCCGGCTCGGGATGGGACACGGTCAGCGTTCACAATGACGCGGGTGAAGTGCAGAACGTGCAGCGCCCGCCGCGCACTTTCCGGCCGGATGCGTCAGGTGCGATGGGCATCATGCGGCCGAAGCTTGCGGAAGTGCTCGAGGGACACGCTCTGGCAAGCGGCGCGCGCATCGACTATCGAACGACGGTTGAGGACTTTGAGCAGCACACGAATGGTGTCTCGTACCGTCTCTCGAACGGTGATACGGGGCATTGCGACTTGCTCGTCGCGGCCGATGGTACTTACTCGAAGACCCGAGCGAAGGCGTTCGGAGAGCAGTACCGCCCAGCTTACGCCGGGCAGGGCGCGTGGCGCTTTACCGTCGAGCGTCCTGCAGGCTTCGACGGCTTTATGCTTTACAAGCATAAGGACGGTCGCGCCGTTGGTGCGCTCCCGCTCTCGGACACGCTGTGCTACTACTTTTTTCTCGAGAATGCGGACGTGCACGTCCACATGCCGCAGGAGAGGCTCAGCGAGATGTTTCGTGAGCGTCTCAACGGTTTCTCTGCGCCGGACCTGCGCGCAGTAAGCGATCTTTGCGACGGCACGCGGTACCTCAGCTATCGCCCGTTCGATATTCTCTTCATGCCGCAGCCGTGGTATCGGGGTCGTGTTGCTCTTCTCGGCGACGCCGCGCATTCCGTTACACCGCAGTTGACTTCGGGCGGTGGCATGGCGATCGAAGACGCGGTCGTTCTTACGGAGGAGCTGAGCCGGCATTCGACCGTGGACGCTGCACTATCGGCGTATGTCGAGCGACGCTGGGACCGTGCGAAACGTGTTTTCGATATCTCTCTCGCTATCTGCGAAGCGGAGAAGAATCCTGCTTCGGATGGACGAAGGGCGGTCGAACTTTTGTTCGAAGGCTACGGCGTACTTGCGCAGCCATTCTGAGTGACGTCAGGGTACTGCTCATAGTTAGACTCGCCGCGGGGTGGCAGGGCCGATTGAGGCCCCGCGGCGCAGTCGCGTTCCAAGTTGCTGAGTTTCGCCGATTCCTTTATCGCGGACAGACATCTTCCTCGTGGCGACGCGACACAGGACATTGCGAGCAGATTTTCCGCGTTTCAGATCTAGAAATGTTGGGGAGGGTCGGTGGAGAGTTGCCTTCATTGATCAGGACTACAACTTATTATGAATATCCATTCTCTAAAAATCGGAACGCGACTGACTGCAGGTTTTGGAATCGTGCTCATCCTCAGTGGCATCGCAATCTACGTAGGATTCTCCGGCCTCAACGATCAACGTCGTAGCGCGGACTATGCGACATCCGACGTCTACGCCGCTCTGGCGACAGTCCATGCCGACGCGCTGCTTGATCTCGACAGTGCGCGGCTGGTTCGCAATTTGATTCTACGGACGGACGCAAAGGCGATTGCCGGCGATCTCACAAAGCTCGAGCAGATCAAAGAGAAGTCCGATGAACTGATGGCCCGTCTCGGTCGAATGGTCGATACGGAAGAAGGAAAGCGGCTATACCACAATGTTGCTCTCGCACGAGGGAGATACGGTGTCCATATTGGCAAGGTCATCGAGCTTGCGATGCAGGATAGAAAGGCTGAAGCCACAGCCATTCTGTATGGGCCAGACGCCGACTTGCAGGAGGCCTATCTCACTGCACAACGAGCGCTAGCCGCATATATGGAGTCGCGCATGGCGGCGGCGCGTGCGCAAATTGTCGAAGTCTCTGAGCACAGCGCGCTGTGGCTTCTCGTATGTGGTTTCATTGCACTCGCAGCTGGCGCTGGACTCGCCTGGTACGTGACACGATCGATTGTTCGCCCACTTTCAGATGCGGTGCGAGTATCGGAAGCTGTCGGGACTGGTGACCTCACAACCGTGGTATCGACTCGATACAGCGACGAGCCGGCGCAGGTCATCCGCGCACTTGGAAACATGAGTGAGAATCTCGTTCAGCTTGTCAGCGCGGTGCGTGCCGGTTCGGATCAGATCTCGATCGCGTCGAAAGAAATTGCGGTGGGGAACATGGACCTGTCCTCACGAACAGAGCAACAAGCGGCCTCGCTTGAGGAAACCGCAGCGAGCATGACGCAGCTGACGCAAACCGTTCGTCAGAACGCCGACAACGCGCGCCAGGCAAACAGTCTCGCCGTCAACGCAAGTGATCTCGCTGAATCAGGAAACGCGGCGGTTCAGGGCATGCTGCAGACGATTGAAAAGATCAGTGGTAGCTCGAACAAAATCTCGGATATAACTGGTGTCATCGAAGGAATCGCATTCCAGACGAACATCCTGGCGCTGAATGCCGCTGTTGAAGCCGCCCGGGCCGGAGAGCAGGGCCGCGGATTTGCCGTGGTAGCGGCCGAAGTGCGCAGCCTGGCTCAACGTTCGGCCGCGGCAGCCAGGGAGATCAAGGACTTGATTGGCTCGTCAGTTTCAATGATCAAGCTCGGCGAGGAGCAAGCCGCGAACGTGGGACTCGCGGTCGGTCAGGTCAAAGTGGCGATCGGCGACGTTTCGGCAATCGTTGGCGAGATTACGACTGCGTCTGAAGAACAGGCGGAGGGCGTGGAGCAAATCACCCACGCCGTAACCAGTATGGACGGGATGACGCAACGAAATGCCGCTTTGGTCGAGCAGGCGTCGGCGGCCGTACATGCACTCCTCGAACAGGTCACCCAGCTCAATGCCTCTGTTGCTGTATTCAGGATCGGCTAGCCCCGGCGAGAAGACGAGGACGACCAGCGACTGAGGTTGACGCGCTCCCCAACCAAGCGGAGCAAAAAAGGTCTTATCAGTTGTGAAGCCACGGTGGCGACGCATAGACGGTCATGCGTTGTGTGTGTCGCCGTTCGCTCAGCGTGCTCCGAACAGCCGGATTCGGACCGACTGCAAATGCTCGCGCATCAGGTGCTCGGCCTTGCCCGGGTTATGCGCGCGAATGGCATCCACGAGCAACCGATGCTCACCGTCGGTATCGTGTCGGGGACCGGTCTGCGCGGCGAAAACTTCCTCCATTCGCACGTCGAGATTGACGCGAACCTGTACGCGCATTGTGTCGTACAGCATCAGTAGAAGGGTGTTGTGCGTCGCTTCCGCGATGGTGCGGTGCAGGTGCTCGTCGAGCCGCTTCCACGGGACGAATGGACCGGTGGCGGCCATCTCTGAGAGGCACTGATCCATCGCGGCAATATCTGCGGATGTGGCATGAACTGCAGCCTGTGCGGCCAACTGCGGCTCCAGCACGAGCCTTGCCTCAATGATGTCGTCGACGCTGATCGACGATGACCACGATTCGTCGTCCGGCTTCACGTGCCTCGGACCGATGAATGTGCCTTTGCCAACGTGGCGCCAGATGAGCCCTTCGTCCTCCAGCCGCTTGAGCACTGTGCGTAGCCGTCCTCGGGACACACCCAACGCTTCGCTGAGCTTCGGCTCGGGGGGCAGGCGCACATCGCCGCTGCTCGCTACGTGACCTTCGATGTATTCGCGAAGCCGAAGAACATCGTCATCAATCAAGTTTGCTTGTCCCGACATCTTCAACGACCTCCCGCCGAGGGGTCTTCCTGTTCATGGGTTTAAGGGGGGTCTCCAGCGCCATCGCGTCGGGACGGTGCAGTTGAGACCTATCGATTGATTGGCAATTTCGTCGAATTGAACGCATCAATGATCTCATCATTATGCATCATGTCTCCCGGTCACGCGAATGATGCGCCAATTGTGGCGTTAATGGTGCATCAATGTAAAAAATGATGTGTGATAAAGCTTGCATTGATTCGGTTGCGGCGTGTAGCATCAACCTCAAGACAAACGGCCCCGACTAGCGGGGCATGGAGAAATCGCATGTGGAGCAACTTCTTGCGCGGATTGCGCTCGGGCGCGGCGATCGTGGAGTCGGCGCCGGCTGCCGCTTCGACGGACTGGACGATTGAACCCGCGCATACCCATATCGGCTTTACGGTTCGGCACTTGGGATTGACGCGTACTCCTGGAATCTTTCGGCGCTTCACTGCGGGTCTTGTCTTCGACGAGAAGCGCGTGGAAGCGTCGCGAGTGTCGTTTGAAGTTGAGGCCGCGTCGATCGATACCGCTTTCGATATGCGTGACGAACACCTTCGCGGCGCAGACTGGTTCGATGTGCAGACATATCCGACGATTGCCTTCGTTTCGCGCTCGGTGCGGCACGTGGAAGGGCGCCGATACGTGATCGACGGCGATCTCACCATACGTGGCATTACTCGTTCGACCTCGTTCGATGCGACTCTGATCGATCGTGCGCTTAACCCGTGGACGCAGAGCCCGGTCATCGGATTCGAGGCGACGGGGAGCATCAGCCGTGCAGCGTACGGAATGGATGCAATCCCGCACGCACTGTCCGACGACGTGCAGTTGACGATCGCGACCGAGGTTTCCCCGCAGGCCTGACCGCACTCTGCGTTATAGGACAGGCGGCTGGATCGCTTCCAGACCTCGCGATCGAATCGACGCCTTGCTCCAACGCTTTTCCACTCTCTATGTACCAACGGGGTTGCGCAGCGATCGGCGGCCCCCCCAAGATGGATTGAGACACTTACCCATGAGCACTAATCCGTTTGCCCCCGTGTTTGTCTCCAGCGATGCTGCTAGCGCAGTGTTCGACTGGTCTGATGCAGTCCGCGCCATTCAGTCCGCGTACGCGCGCCCGATTCCACCCAAATCGACGCCGCCCCGGACCGTTGCCGTCGCCGGCAAGACCTGGCTGCGCACGCTGCCGGCTGTTCCGGTCGGCGGTCGCTACTACGGCGCGAAGGTGATGGGTATGGCCATGGGTTCGGCTGCACCGGGGGTTGAATACGTGATCGTCCTTTTTGACCAGGAGACGAGTCGCATAGCGGCGTTCGTCGACGGCAATCTCGTGACGGGTTTTCGCACCGCGGCTACCTCTGCTGCAGCGCTCGACCGACTTGCGCCGGAGGGGCCGGCACGTCTCGCCGTGCTCGGCAGCGGTCTGGAAGCGTCGATGCATACGCGTGCCATCGCGAGTGTGCGCGAACTGACTGAGGTCGTCGTCTACAGCCCGACGCCTGAGCGTCGCAGCGCTTTCGCCGAAGCCGTCACGCGCGATCTGGGTGTCTCGGCGCGCGGTATCGCATCGGCACAGGAGGCCGTGGCTGGGGCTGACCTTGTGCTAGCGGCGGCTCGTTCCCGCGATGAGCAGCCCATTCTCTTCGGCGACTGGCTCAAGCCAGGCGCAACCGTCGTGTCGATTGGCTCGACGATTCCCGAGCAACGTGAAATCGATGTGTCGGTCGTCGGGCGCAGCGATCTCATCGTGTGCGACATGCTCGAAGAGGTGCTGGAGGAGACCGGCGACATGCTTGCGGCGCAAAAAGCCGGCATTGCGTTTCACGACAAGTCCTTCAGCCTTGCCGACCTTATGGGCGGCGCGATCGATGATCGTCTGAAAGACGCGCGCAATCGTATGTACAAGTCGGTGGGCGGCGGCCTGCAGGACATCGTCGTAGCCGAACTGATTCTCACAAAGGCGCTTGAGGCGGGCCTCGCCACGCCGCTGCCGATCGAATTCGAAACCAAGCGCTAAAGCGCACGGGATTCCATACCAACGCAGACGAAAGGAGCACTGCATGGCTCGCTACACCAAAAATGAAGCTCGCGACTGGGCGCGCGAACATCTCGTTGGCGTCGCCAACGTCACGATTCCGACAATGACGTCGGACTTCAAGCGGATCAACGAAAAGGCCGTTCGCCACGACGTCGAACTGGCCATCGAGCATGGATTCGTCGGTTCGTTGTCTTGCTCGGAAGTCGCCATCACGCAGGCGCAGTACGGGGAGTTCTGCGAGATCATGGCGGAGCAGGCCGCGGGACGCCTCGTGATCGTGCACCACGCCGTGTTCAACACGCTCGAGGACAACATTGAGGCGGTTAGGCTGGCAGAGGCCGCCGGCGCGGATCTCGTGCTGCTCGGCTATCCCCCGTTTTTCTACCCGAAGTCGTACGACGAGGTGTTCGAGTACACGAAGGCCATCTGTGCCGCAACGAATCTCGGCGTGATGGTCTTTCCGTTGCCGGCGTGGGGTTTCTCGCGCCTGCACCCGGCTGACATTCCGGTGCCGGTGCTGCGTCGCATGGTCGACGAGATTCCGAACGTCGTCGCGATCAAGGCGGAGGGCGGCTTGCCGTACATCATGTCGGCAATCGAGGTGCATCGTGAGTTTCATGAGGAAGTCGTCATCTCGTCGCCGCTCGAATATGAATATGTGCCTCTCGCGCAGGTGATGGATATCCCGTTTTGCGGCACCAACTACTCGTCCTACTACGGGCCGCTTCTGCCGCGCATTCACAAGCTGATTCGCGCCGGCGAGTACGACCAGGCCACGCAGCTCTGGTACCAGATGGACCCCGCCCGTAAGGCCTTCGCGAGCCTGCCGATGGCGGCCAACGGCCTGCTGAATCGCATGATGTGGAAATACCAGGGCTGGCTGCAGGGCTACAACGGTGGTCCCATGCCGCATCCGACGCAGCGTGTCTACCAGCGCGACATGATGGTGTTGCGCAAGGGCCTCGAAGCGGCAGGCCTGAACCCGACCCGAGATCTCGACGAGGCCTTCTTCATCGGCCGTAACCCCGTTTGAAGGCCGACAGTCATGAGTGAACCGATTGCACTACCTCTGAAGGACCCGGAACTGCTGCGGCAGGCAATGCTGATTGGCGGCGAATGGGTACAGGCCGACAGCGGCCAGACGCTCGAAGTGCGCAACCCCGCAACGGGCGAGTTAGTCGCCCGGGTGCCGAACGGCGGCGCGGAAGAAACCCGGCGCGCCATTGCTGCAGCCGAACGAGCCATGCAGGGATGGCGCAAGACGCTGCCGAAGGACCGCGCAAAGGTACTGCGCGCGCTCTACGACCTGATGCTCGAGAACATCGACGACCTCGCCGTCATCATGACGGCGGAGCAAGGTAAGCCCCTCGTTGAGTCGCGCGGTGAGATCCTGTACGCAGCTGGCTTCATCGAGTGGTTCTCGGAGGAAGCCAAGCGCGTCTACGGCGACATCATTCCGCATAACGTCGATGGCCGTCGAATCCTCGTGCAGAAGGCGCCGATTGGCGTGTTTGCGGCGATCACGCCGTGGAATTTCCCGTCCGCGATGATTACCCGAAAAGCCGGACCGGGATGGGCAGTCGGTTGCGCGGGTGTCATCAAGCCCGCGAGCCAGACGCCCTTGTCCGCGCTCGCACTGGCCGTGCTCGCCGAGCGCGCGGGGCTGCCGCCTGGCGTTTGCAATGTCGTTACGGGATCAGCCCGCGCGATCGGCGGTGAACTGACCGCAAGCCCGGTGGTCCGCAAGGTGTCTTTCACCGGATCGACCGAGGTCGGGGCGCAGTTGCTGGCACAGTGCGCGCCGACCATCAAGAAGACGAGCATGGAGCTTGGCGGCAACGCGCCACTCATCGTTTTCGACGACGCGGACGTGGATGCTGCTGTCAAGGGCGCGTTGGCTGCGAAGTACCGCAATGCGGGTCAGGCTTGTGTGGCGGCCAATCGTATTCTCGTGCAGTCGGGTGTCTACGACGTATTCGCAAAGAAACTCGCCGACGCGTCGGCTGCCCTGAAGGTCGGTAATGGCATGGAGGCGGGGGTCGTGCAGGGACCTCTGATCAACGAAGATGCCGTGCGTAAGGTCGAAGAGCACATCGAGGATGCAGTCGCCCGCGGCGCTCGCGTGGTAGCTGGTGGCAAGCGCCACGCGCTCGGTGGTTTCTTCTTCGAACCGACCGTCCTGGCTGACGTACCTCACGATGCCCTGATCTTCAGCGAGGAAACCTTCGGGCCAGTTGCGCCGCTGTTTCGATTCGAAACGGAGGAGGAGGCCGTTGCATTGGCCAATGACACGCCGTTTGGGCTCGCCTCCTACGTTTTTGCCCGCGACGTCGGCCGGATCTTCCGTGTGGTCGAGCAACTCGAGTTCGGCATGGTAGGGGTCAACGAGGGAATGATCTCGACGGAGGTCGCGCCGTTCGGCGGGGTGAAGACGTCGGGCCTTGGCCGGGAAGGCTCGAAGTACGGTATCGACGACTACCTGGAAATCAAGTACGTGGCGCTGGGCGGTCTTTGAAGGTGCTGGCGCGTCGGGAAAATTAAGGTACGATGTGTCTTATAATTGCTCCGTGCTGCCAGGACGACACGTCGTCGCCGGCGCCCCGCCCACTGTGGGCGAGCGTCGGCGATATTGCCCGCCGATTTTCCGTTACGCCAATGAAGACAAACGCTCAGCTTCCCGTTACAGCAACGGCCGCGGCACGGGGTGCCGGCCGGCCGCGCAGCGAAGAGGTCCGCACGCAGATTCTTGCTGCGACGGTTCGGCTGCTCGAGACGCGCACGATTCAATCCATCTCGATTGAAGCGATTGCGAAGGAGGCGGGCGTAGGGAAGGCGACCATCTATCGCTGGTGGGAATCGAAAGCTCTCGTCGTGATCGATGCGTTCATGGAGCATCACATCGTCAAGACGCCGATGCCGCACAATCTACCGCCCGGCGAAGCAATCGCGTTGCACCTGGTTTCGTTAATTCACGAGTACGCAGGATGGTCTGGCAGAATCGTCGCGCAGATCATCGCAGAGGGGCAAGCCGATCCGGCCGTGCTGCGTGAGTTCCGAGAGCGGTTTCACTACGGACGCCGCGCTCTGATTCGCGAAATGCTCGAAGCGTGGCGCAGCACGGCGCGCATCCCCGTCCCTCCGAACATTGAGACGCTTGGCGAACTTCTATACGCACCGGTTTATATGCGCCTTCTGCTGGGCAATGGTCCGTTAGACGACCATTTCGCTCAGGAGCACATCAGTTACGTCTACGGCTTGCTGGGCGTCGAAGTGCCGAATATTGTCCAGTTGCGCGCCGACCAGAAGCGAAAGGCGACGGCCAGGAAGGCTACCGCTGGCGCGCGGTGAACCAACGAGCCGTCAGGCAACGCCGACTTGGACCCCGTGCGGTGTTGTTGGCACGTGTCGCCTCGTTGGCGACACTCAACGTCAACGCGGTGACTAGGTTGGTATTGGTCGAGGCGATTGACGTTGTGATATCCGATAACCGGGACTCCGCGGCGAGGAGGCCCGCGCTACTGGGGTTCACTTGATCCTGTCGACGTGTGGGCCGTCCTGATCGCCTCAACTCGCTTTACCCTCTGGCATATAAACGCGAACATTCGCGGCTCGGCGCCGAGGGGCAATACTAACGGAATAGAAGTAGAGTCTTCGTTTCCCTTGGTAATGGCGAGCGCGCCCGTTCGGGACTGAAGACCTGTCTGGCAAAAGATGTGTGACCCAACACCTAAGCGATCCGATGAAGTACGGTAATTATTCCGCAGTCCTTATAGAATGGAACCAAGCGGAGAACTGGCTTGCCTGGTTCGTCGACGTCGAAAGAGCGATATTTCGGTCCGCCGATGGGAAATTGCGGTCGCTGGTTGGAGTGTCCCTCGCGCAGTCCAAAGTGATAGCGTTCCTGGCCCATGGTCAATCCATGACCCTGGTCGAGCTTGCCAATCAACTAGGTTGCGACACGGGCGCGTTATCCCGGCTTGTGTCGCGTCTCGCGGCTGGCGGGGTAGTGGCCAAGACCCGACACGCACAAGACAATCGCAGTTGGAGCATTGCTCTGACTGAGCACGGTCTTACGATGGCGGAAGAGGCCGCAGCGATCCTCAAGGAATTAGATGCGCAGCTTCTCGGCGAGCGGAACGACGACGGGCCGCGTTTTGTGACCCTTCTCAATCGCGTTCTTTCGAATAGCTCAGTGTCGAAGACGGTGTTCGGGAGCGAGCACTGTGAGATCTCGCCCTAGTGCGGAGTTAAGGCGACGCCGAGGTGATTGGCTGGACGGTTGCGACGGCGTGCTCACTATGACCAAGGAGCCGATGCGATGGGTCGGATTGCCTTAACCGACACGCGCAGCGGGCTAACGCGTTGAGAATTTTTCGACAGCCCGCGCATCTGCAGTCAATGCACCACTATTTGCCCTTTGCATAGCCGGCTTGCACGATGACCTGCACCAGGACCTCTAACTGCCCATCGATCTCCTCCTGTGCAACGTCGAACAGATCGAACATCCCCATCCCCCGCAAGCTCGCGAAAACGAAGCCGGCAAACTGCGGTGGATTCGGATGCGTGGCGGCCACCTCGGGGAAACACGTGATAAAGCGCGCGAAGAACACAGGATCGGAACGGGCCCGATTCGCATCAATTTTCGCAAATAGTTCCGGGGACGCCTTACATCCGAAGAACAGGCTCCACGCCGCGATGTAGCTTGGAACGCCGTAGATCGTTTTCCATGCCAGGTGCACAAACTCGCGGGCGCGCTGTTCAAGCGGCAGCTCGAGCGGAGGCCAGACCACACCGTTGTCTGACAGTGGAGCCATCACTTCATCGATGAGTCGCTCCATCAGGATCTGGCGATTGGCGAAGTGATGCTGCAAGGCGCCGAGTGTCACGCGCGCCCCTCGTGCAATGTTCTGAAGATTTGTGGCTTTGAACCCCTTTTTGTGCAAGAGATTCATCGCTGACTGGATGATGCGCCGACGGGTCGCATCGCTGCGCTCTTCCTGGGTTCTGCGCGGGGCCGCGCGGCGTGTCGGTTCGGTATTCGTAGCGGTACTCATGGCCAGCCTGTCGTGTGCGTGCGGCTGCAGTGTATTACGGGAAGCCCTAGGCGGGCGACCCGTGACCCTGTTTCAAGGGTATACCACAAACAAGTAACATTAAATTCTTATTGTGTCGTTTTTTGGCCGCTCCTATACTTGCCGGAAAGTGCAGTCGGCTTGATGTCATCGACCAGCTAAACCGCGACTCGCGGGCTCTGCCGTCATCAAACAATAAATAAATATTGTTTGATGACGGTGCGGTACCTGAACTCGGCAAGTGCCACAAGGTGCCAGATCGTTGCGCGACAAGTCACGGCACACCCGACCTTTTGTTAGTTTTCAGGAAGCTTCCATGCCCACACCTGCCGAGCACAAGACGTCTGACTACATGTTCACCTTCGAATGCCCCGATCGACTGGGCATTCTCGCAAAGGTGTCGAGCCTGCTGTACGAGCAGGGCGCGTTCGTCACGGAGTCGTTTCACTATGGCGACCCGCAGACCGCGAAGTTCTTCGCGCGCATGGTGTTCGACGACCACGTGCTCAAGGGCTCGATTGACGACCTGCGCGCGAAGCTGACGGTCCTCGCCGGGGAACTGGAAATGGGCTACGCGCTACGGCCGGCAAATTATCGTCCGAAGGTTCTTATCGCCGTTTCGAAGTACGACCACTGTCTGAACCTGCTGTTGACCAAGTGGCGAGCCGGTGCACTCGAAATCGACATCGTCGGTGTTGTGTCGAACCACAACGATTGTCGCAGTCTGGTTGAGTGGTATGGCATCCCGTTCCACCACTACCCGATTACGCCGGAAACCAAGCCCCAGCAGGAAGCGCAGATCCTCGATCTGTTCGCCACTACCGGTGCTGAACTGCTCGTGCTCGCACGCTACATGCAGATCCTGTCGGACGATCTGAGCCGCAAGCTCGAAGGGCGGGCCATCAACATTCACCATTCGTTCCTGCCGGGTTTCAAGGGCGCTCGTCCGTACCACCAGGCCCACGACCGGGGCGTGAAGGTCATCGGCGCGACCGCACATTTCGTCACGAGCGATCTCGACGAGGGCCCCATCATCGCGCAGGAGGTCAAAGCCATCGATCACACATACAGCGCGGAGGACATGGTCCTCGTGGGCCACGACACCGAGGCGGTGGCACTTGCCCATGCAGTTCGCCTGTTCAGTGAAGGTCGCATCTTCCTGAACGGCCATCGTACCGTTGTCCTGTAATTGAACCGCGGAAGAGGTCTCGCTTGGAACACTATTCTTTCTGGTCGATCGCGAAGCACGCGCTGTCCGGCCATCGTAATTGGACGCCAGCGTGGCGCTCCCGCGAACCGAAATCTCGATATGACGTCGTCATCGTCGGGGGAGGGGGGCAAGGCCTCGCCACCGCGTATTACCTTGCAAAAAATCACGGTATTACCAATGTCGCGGTGCTCGAGAAAGGCTGGCTCGGCGGCGGTAACACTGGGCGCAACACGACTGCCATCCGGTCGAATTATTTCTACCCGGAGAGCACGAACTTCTTTGAGCGCTCGCTGCAGCTGTATGAAGGCCTGAGCAAGGAGCTCAACTACAACATCATGCTGAGCCAGCGTGGTGCCTTGACGCTCGCTCATAACCCGCACCAGATGGACAACCTCGAACGCTGGTCGAATTCCATCCAGCTGCAGGGGATCGATGCCGAGATGCTTGATCTGGACCAGATCCGGGAATTCATGCCGGCACTGGATACCAGCCCCAATGCCCGTTTCCCGATTCTGGGCGGGTTCATCCAGCGCCGGGCAGGCGTTGCGCGTCACGATGCGGTTGCCTGGGGTTATGCGCGTGGCGCAGACAACCTGGGCGTCGACATCATTCAGAACTGCGAGGTGACCGGTCTTCGCATGAACGGCAACCGGATTCAGGGCGTGGAAACCAGGCTCGGTTACATTCACGCCGACAAGGTTGTGATCGCGGTTGCGGGGCACTCGTCGGTGATGGCGAAGATGGCCGGCCTGTCGTTGCCAATCACCAGTGTCGCGTTGCAGGCCATGGTCAGCGAGCCTGTTAAGCCCATCCTCGATGGTCTCGTCGTGTCGCCGCTTGTGCATTGCTACGTGAGTCAGTCCGACCGTGGCGAGATCCTGATCGGCGGTCGAGCCGATGCGTATCCGTCGTATGGGCAGCGAGGGACGCTCCCGGCGCTCGAAGACACCTTAAGCGCTGGATTGAACCTGTTTCCGGCATTCAGCCGCCTGAAGCTGATGCGTCAGTGGGCAGGCATCGTGGATATCTCGCCCGATACGAGCCCCATTCTCGGCAAGACGTCAGTGACTGCACTGTATATCAGCACCGGCTGGGGTACCGGCGGTTTCAAGGCGATCCCCGTCGGCGGAGAGACGCTGGCATACACCGTAGCCAACGATCGCCCGCATCCTCTTATCGAGCCATTCGGCATGGACCGCTTCGCAACCGGTCGTTTCGTCAATGAAGCCGCAGCCGCCGGCGTCGACCACTAAGCGAGAAGAATCATGTTACGCATCCCCTGTCCATACTGTGGCAGCACGCGCGACGAAGACGAGTTCACGTACGGTGGGCCGTTTGACCGCGTGCGGCCGGCGGCGCCGCAAGCACTCTCGGACCAGCAGTGGGCCGATTACCTTTTTACGAGAGACAACGTGCGTGGAAAATCGCTCGAACGTTGGCGCCATACCTTCGGCTGCCGGCAGTGGTTCGGCCTCGAGCGCGACACTGTCAGCCACGCGCTTGTTCGCGTCTTCACGTTAGACAGCGTTTCGCAGACGAGCGAGCCTAGCGGCGCAATCACCGGGGGCATCCATGAAGCTGCGTAACCGCGCGCGCGTATCGGTGTACGGACGGCCGGTCGACGCGCAGCGCCGCAAGGTGCCATTCACTTTCGACGGCAAGTCCTATGAAGGACTTGAGGGCGACACGCTCGCCGCGGCGTTGCTCGCAAACGGCATCGATATTGTCGGCCGAAGCTTCAAGCTGCACCGGCCGCGCGGCATCATGGGCAGTGCAGTCGAAGACCCGAACGGACTCATGCAACTCGAGTCGGGCCGCTTCGACGAACCCAACGTCCGCTCGACGATGATGCCGCTGTACTCTGGCCTGCAAGCTGCGAGCCAGAACGCCTGGCCGAATGCAAAGCATGACGTATTCGGCGTGATGGATCGTTTCGCGAAGCTGTTGCCCGCGTCGTTCTATTACAAGTCGATGATGTGGCCAAACTGGCACTTCTACGAGCGATTCGTGCGTCCTATTGCGGGTCTCGGCAAATCGCCGAAGCTGCCCGACGCGCAAAATTACCAAAAGCGAAACGCTTATTGCGATCTGCTTATTGTCGGCGGTGGTCCGGCGGGGCTATCTGCGGCGCTCATCGCTGGGCGCGCGGGACTGCGCGTGATGCTTGTGGATGATCGTGAAGAGTTCGGCGGGTCACTGGCTGCAGAGCGTTTCGATGTTGACGGCGTTCCGGGCGTGCAGTGGGTCGAGAATACGATCGCGCTGCTCAAGCAATTGCCGAACGTACAGTTGCTGCCGCGCACCAATGTCAGTGGCTATTACGAGAACAATGTCCTCGTCGCAGCGCAACGCGTGAACAATCACCTCGGACCAAATGGCCAGGCCGGACGCCTCCGGGAACGTCTGTGGCGCATCCGCGCGCGTTCGGTGATCCTCGCGACCGGCGCTATCGAGCGTCCCCTCGTCTTCGCGAATAACGATCGCCCCGGCATCATGCTCGCGTCGGCAGTTCGCACATACGTGAACCGCTTCGGCGTCGTGCCCGGCTCGCGCGTCGTCATCGCAACAAACAACGACGATGCCTACCGGACTGCGATTGACCTGCACGCGATCGGCATCAGGTCACTCTGTGTGGTCGACACACGCTCGAGCGTTTCGCAAAGGCTGGCCGCTGAACTGAAACGGTCGAACATCGAGCATTACGTCGGCTACGCTATCCGTGACGTGGTGGGCAAGCGCAAAGTCAGGGCAGTCAAGCTGTCGCCGCATCTCGGCAACGGCAAGCTAGCCAGCGAGATCACAACGGTCGACTGCGACCTCGTTGCGATGTCCAGCGGCTGGACGCCGACCATCCATTTATACAGCCAGGCCGGTGGCACCCTGCAGTACAAGGAGGCTGATGCGTGCCTCGTGCCGCTTACCTGCGGGCAGTCGGTGCGTGTGATCGGCGCTGCAAATGGTGATTTTGCGCTGACGACATGCCTTGAAGCCGGCATCGAAGCCGCCGAATCGGCCGCGCGGCAACTTGGCGCAGAGATCGCTTCGACTTCCGTCGCACCGAAGACACATGCGGCCGAACTCGAAGCACTGAACATCGAGCCCTACTGGTACACACAGAGCACGCGCACCGACAAGCAATGGCTCGATTTCCAGTACGACGTGAAGGTGTCCGACATCGAACTGGCGATGAGCGAAAACTTCCGTTCAGTGGAGCACGTCAAGCGCTATACAACGGGCGGCATGAGTGTCGACCAGGGGAAATCCAGCAACTTCAACATCCTTGCCGTCATGGCCGAGTTGAGCGGCCAGCCGATCGTGAACGTCGGTACGACGCGCTTCCGCCCGCCGTACCAGCCGGTGACGATCGGTGCATTTGCCGGCAATACGGTTGGCGAGCTCTATGCGCCGTGGCAGACGCTGCCGTCGGTTGCATCGCATCGGGAAGCGAAAGCCCGGTTCGGCGACTACGGATGGCGTCGGCCGGACTACTATCCGCTAGGCCAAGAAGACATCGTAGCGGCGACGCGCCGAGAGGTGTTCGCCGTGCGCAATGGTGTCGGCATCTTCGACGGCTCGCCGCTCGGCAAGATCGAAATCAAGGGGCCGGACGCGGCCACATTCCTGAACCGCGTCTACGTGAACAACCTTGCGACGCTGAAGCCTGGCTTTGCGCGCTATGCGATGTTGACGAACGACAACGGCGTGCTGATCGATGACGGCGTCGTGGTGCGGCTGGCGGAAGACCACTACCTGGTTCATGCGACGAGCGGTGCCGTCGCGCGCGTGGCCTTGCTGCTGGAGGAGTACCTGCAATGCGAGTGGCCGGACTTGCGCGTGCACGTCAATAACGTCACGACGCAGTGGGCCAACGTCACGGTGTCCGGTCCGAAGGCGCGCGATGTGCTGACACAGATCCAGTCGGACATCGACTTCTCTGCGGAGCGCTTTCCGCATATGCACTTCCGTAGTGGGACGCTCGCAGGCGTGCCGGTGCGTATCCTTAGAGCAAGTTTCACCGGCGAGGTCACATACGAAATCTCGGTTGCGGGCCGCTACGGCAAGTCGCTCTGGGATCTCATCGCTACGACAGGCAAGCCGCTCGGTATCACGCCGTACGGTATCGAAGCGCTTGAGGTGATGCGAACCGAAAAGGGCTATCTGCACGTGGGAGCCGATACCGACGGAAATTCGAATCCGCTCGATATCGGTTGGGCGAAGATTATCGAGAAGAAAGCTGACGACTTCATCGGCAAGCGCTCTCTCCAGCGACCGGCCGACAAGTCCGGCAATCGTCTCGAATTCGTTGGTCTGGAATCGGTCGATCCAAAGGCGAAGTTGCCCGTCGGTGGTCATTTCGTCGATGCGGGCGATCTGAAAGTCCCAGCCGCTTCACATGGCTATGTAACGACCTCGTGCATAAGTCCGATGCTCGACAAGGCAATTGGTCTCGGCATCCTGCGCAACGGAGCGTCGCGTCTGGGTGAGGTGGTGCACATCTACGCGAAGGGCAAGATCATCGCAGCCCGCGTCGTGCCAACCGCGCATTTTGATCCGAAGGGGGCGCGTCTCAATGGATAAGCTGATCGCACGTTCGACAGTAGCGGAGCAGTTCGCGGATGCGCGCGTTTTCCCGATCCGGGCAGACGGGCTGCAGATTTCGGAACTGCCACTTGCTGGCATCATCCGCGTGCAGGGGCGCACGACGCACGAAGCATTCCGGACGCAGGTCACCGCAAGCCTGGGTGTCGGCGTGCCGACCGCCGAACGAGTATCCATTGGCACCGATGTCCGGCTCGCATGGGCAGGGCCGAACGAATATCTGTGCTTTTGTGCGCTCGATGCTGAGGAGAAGCTCCTGTCCGCATTGACGGCTGCGCTTACCGGGCAATTTGCCACCGTAACGCTGGTTTCGGATAGCCGGATCGGCTTTCTTATCAAAGGGCGTGAAGCCCAGGCTTTCATCTCGAAGGGCTGTTCACTCGACATGTACCGCGAGAGCTTTCCTGTGAACCGTGTTGTTACGACGCGATTTGCCGGACTGCCTGCCATGTTGATGCACAGAAGCGAAAGCGAGTACGCCGTTTATTTCGACATCGGGTATGCCGAGTTCGTACTCAAGTGGATGTTGGACGCCGCAGCGGAGTTTCTCGAGGCGACACCCTGATTCTCCATTGATTGTTCGGTAGAGCAGGGGCACGTGCGATCCGCGTGCCCCCTTATGGAAATACTTCAATTCTTTCTGTTTTGGATGACTAATCATGGCTGATCTTTTTGAAAATCCGATGGGTCTGATGGGCTTCGAGTTCGTCGAATTTGCTTCGCCTGTGCCCAATGTGCTCGAGCCGCTGTTCGAAAAACTCGGCTTCACGCTCGTCGCAAAGCATCGCTCGAAAGATGTCGTGCTGTACCGCCAGGGCGACATCAACTTCATCGTCAACCGCGATCCGAAGAGTCCGGCAGCGTATTTCGCCGCAGAACATGGCCCCTCGGCGTGCGGTCTCGCGTTTCGCGTGAAAGACTCGCACCAGGCTTATGAGCGGGCACTCGAGCTGGGCGCGCAACCGCTCGACATGCCTACCGGGCCGATGGAGCTGAAACTGCCAGCCATCAAGGGTATTGGCGGCGCGCCGCTGTATCTGATCGATCGCTTCGAAGACGGACAGTCCATTTACGACATCGACTTCGAGTTCCTGCCTGGCGTCGACCGCCGCCCGAATGGGCACGGCTTGAAGCTCGTCGACCACCTGACGCACAACGTCTATCGTGGGCGTATGGCGTACTGGGCGTCCTTCTACGAGAAGCTGTTCAATTTCAAGGAAATTCGCTACTTCGACATCCAGGGCGAGTACACGGGCCTCACCAGCAAGGCCATGACTGCGCCGGACGGCAAGATCCGGATTCCGCTCAACGAGGAAGCGAAGCAGGGCGGCGGCCAGATCGAAGAATTCCTTCTGCAGTTCAATGGTGAAGGCATCCAGCACGTCGCGCTGCTAACGGATGATCTCGTCAGTACGCTCGATAACCTCCAACTGGCTGGCGTACCCATGACGACTGCGCCCAACGAGTACTACTACGAGGCGATCGAGACGCGACTGCCCGGTCATGGTCAACAGTTGCCTGAACTTCAGGCGCGCGGGATTCTGCTTGACGGTTCGACGCAAGGCGGACAGAAGCGACTGTTGCTGCAGATTTTCTCGCAACCTGTGCTCGGCCCGGTGTTCTTTGAGTTCATCGAGCGCAGGGGCGACGATGGTTTCGGCGAAGGCAACTTCAAGGCACTGTTCGAGTCGCTCGAGCGTGACCAGATCGAGCGCGGCGTATTGAACGTCGGAGAAAAAGAGTGAAGATCGACCGGATCCACCACGTCGCATATCGGTGCAGGGACGCGAAAGAAACGGTTCTCTGGTACCAGAAGATGCTCAACATGGACTTCGTGCTCGCCATCGCCGAAGACCACGTGCCATCAACCAAGGCGCCAGACCCGTACATGCACATCTTTCTGGATGCGGGCAGCGGCAATGTGCTGGCGTTCTTCGAGTTGCCGACGCAGCCGGAGATGGGCAGAGACCCGAATACGCCTGCCTGGGTTCAGCACATCGCGTTCCGCGTGAAGGACCGTGCTGAATTGCTCGAGTTCAAGGTGCACCTCGAAGCAAACGGCGTCGAGGTGCTCGGTGTCACCGACCACGGCGCGTTTCATTCGATCTACTTTTTCGATCCCAATGGGCACCGCGTCGAACTCGCGTGCCCAGACCCGGACGAGGAAGCGATGATTCGCAGACTCGACGCGGTGAAATGGGACATGCTGGATGAATGGTCAAGGACGAAGCGTGCGCCGAAGCACGCGACGTTTTTGCACGCGAACGAATTCGATCAGGCAAGGTAATGGCAAACCTCGACAGCTCACACGATCCGGCTCTGCGGAGCTGGGTCGAATCGGCCAACGATCCAGCAAGCGATTTCCCAATCCAGAATCTGCCGTTTGGCCGCTTTCGGCGCACCGACGAAGCAGACTGGCATGTCGGCGTGGCCATCGGCGATCAGGTGCTCGAACTCAAGCGCGCGGGGCTGATTCAGCGCGATGACATACACGAGGTGATGCGTTTGCCCCGTGCAGCGAGGCAAGCGCTCCGCAGCAGCATCTCGTCTGGGCTTCGCACGGGTAGTCACGAGGAGGCGCAATTTCGCGCGGCACTCGTGCCTCAGGCGCACGTCGTAATGGGGTTGCCGTGTACGGTCGGTGATTACACCGACTTCTACACGAGCGTTCATCACGCGACGACAGTCGGCAAGCAATTCCGTCCGGATAACCCTCTGCTGCCAAACTACAAGTGGGTGCCGATCGGGTACCACGGACGAGCATCGTCGATCGACGTCAGCTCGCCGGACCTTGGTCACACCTTCAGTCGGCCGCGCGGGCAGACGCTTGCACCGGGCGCGTCGGAACCGGAGGTGGGGCCGACGCAGAAGCTCGATTACGAACTCGAACTCGGCATCTTCGTCGCGGCTCCGAATGCGCCTGGCGAACCTATTCCCATTGCGGATGCCGACGATCACGTGTTCGGACTCACGCTTTTCAACGACTGGTCCGCACGCGATATCCAGCCTTGGGAGTATCAGCCACTCGGGCCGTTCCTCAGCAAGAATTTCGCGTCGACAGTATCCCCGTGGATGGTGACGCTCGACGCGCTTGAGCCGTTTCGGATGCCGTACCAGAGGCCGGCAGGCGACCCGGAACCGCTGCCGTACCTGGATTCGCCCGGCAACCGCGAGCGCGGCGCGATATCCATTGAACTCGAAGTCTGGCTTCAGACGGAGACGATGCGTGCCGCGGGACATGTGGGTGATCGCATCAGCCGCTCGAACTATGGCGAGGCCTATTGGACCGTTGCACAGCTTCTCGCACACCACACGGTCAATGGGTGCAACCTGCGTGATGGAGATCTGCTGGGTACCGGCACATTGTCTGGCCCCACGCCCGATGCGGCCGGCTCGCTGCTTGAATTGACCACAGGCGGCCGGAACCCGATCACGCTCTCGAACGGTGAGACGCGCGGATTCCTGCTCGACGGTGACACGGTCATCTTGCGCGCCTGGTGCCAGCGCGATGGCTTCCGCAGGATCGGCTTTGGCGAATGCCGCGGTACGGTGCTTCCCGCACGTCGCGCCTGAAATGCAGGCAAAGGAGTACTCAAGTGATCCAGGACAGGGCGGCGATCGTGACAGGGGCGGCCTGCGGCATCGGACTCTCTGTGGCCCGGAAACTCACGGCGCGGGGCGCAGGACTTGTGCTGCACGGACTTCGTAACTCCGGGGATGTAGAGCCGTTGCGTTCATCGCTAGCTGATCAATACGGCTTGCTCGTGATCGACCAGTGCGCGGACTTGAGTAACTCCGGTGAAGCCGTTCCGTTCGCGTGTTCGCCAGTTCAGGATGCGATCACGGACATTGCGCTCCCCTTAAACGGCAGCTGGGCCACGCGTTACGGGAACGACGAATGAGTCATGGTGTGCGCGATTCAATTGCGGTGTTGTCCGACGGTGAGCGCAGTAAGTGCGTACCCGCGGTTGATGCGGTCCGGCTGATTCGGCCGGGAGCGACCGTCGCGACTGGCGGGTTCGTCGGGATCGGTTTTCCAGAGGCGGTCGCGGCTTCCCTCGATGCGTTGTACCTCGACAACGACGTGCCGGCCGACGAAAAGCCTGCCGATCTCACATTGATGTACGCGGCTGGCCAGGGTGATGGAAAGCATAGAGGCCTCAATCACTTCGGGCACGCCGGACTTGTCCGGCGTGCGATTGGCGGGCATTGGGGACTCGTTCCGAAGCTACAGAAGCTTGCGCTCGAGAATCAGATTGAAGCGTACAACTTGCCGCAAGGCGTGATCGCACACCTGTTTCGCGACATCGCTGCGGGCAAGCCGGGACACCTGAGCCGTATTGGTCTCGGAACCTTCGTCGATCCGCGCCACGGCGGAGGCAAGCTCAATGCGCGCACGACTGAAGAACTCGTGTCGATCATGAAGGTGCGGGGCGAGGAGTTCCTGTTTTATCCGGCACTTCCGATTGATGTCGCGATCCTGCGCGGCACGACAGCGGATCCGGACGGCAACGTGACGATGGAGCGCGAGGCACTGACGCTTGAAACCCTGTCAATCGCCATGGCTGCACGTAACAGCGGCGGCCTCGTGATCGTCCAGGTCGAGCGGCTCGCGGCCCGTGGCGCCCTGAATCCGAGGCAAGTAGAGATTCCGGGCATCCTGGTCGACTGCGTCGTAGTAGCCGCGCCTGACCAGCATCAGCAGACGTTTGCGACCGACTACGATCCGGCCTACTCCGGCGAGCTGCGCGTGTCGACCGGCGGTGCGATGCCGATGCCGCTGGACCTGCGCAAGGTCATTGCGCGTCGCGCGGCAATGGAGCTTCGCGCTGGGAGCGTCGTGAATCTCGGCATCGGCATGCCAGAGGGTGTCGCGTCGGTGTCGAGTGAAGAAAAGATTTCAGATCTATTTACGCTGACCGCTGAGCCGGGCGTCATTGGCGGCATACCGGCAGGCGGCCTCAATTTTGGGGCGGCAGTCAATCCACACGCGATTATCGATCAGCCGTACCAGTTCGATTTTTATGACGGCGGCGGACTGGACGTTGCAGTGCTCGGCCTCGCGCAAGTGGACGCCGCAGGCAACGTGAATGTTTCCAGGTTCGGATCGCGGCTGGCCGGCGCAGGAGGCTTTATCAACATCAGCCAAAGCGCAAGGAAAGTCGTCTTTGCCGGGAGCTTCATGGCAGGCGAATGCGACGCCACGATCGAGTCGGGTGTTTTGCACATTACCCGCGATGGTGGTGCGCCAAAATTCATTGCAGAGGTCGAACATCGCACATTCTCTGGCTCGCGCGCGACAGAACAGAATCAGGAGGTGCTATACGTGACGGAGCGATGCGTGTTCGAACTGCGTGAGGAAGGCCTTGTGCTAACCGAAATCGCACCGGGTATCGATCTGGAGCGAGACGTGCTTGCCCACATGGCGTTTCGACCGCAGATAGACGGCCCGCGGCGGATGGATGCGCTGATCTTCCGTGATGAGCCGATGCAACTGCGCAGGCTGCTGGTCGATCTGCGGTTCGACGAGCGCTTCGCATACGACCCGGCGAAGAATGTGCTCTATCTGAACTTCGCGCAACTGGAAATCAAGAGTTCGGGTGTCATTCAGGCGATTAGCACGAAGGTCGCAGAAATTTGCGCACCGATTGTTGCACAGGGCCGTCGCGTTCAAGCCGTGGTCAACTACGAGGGCTTTGCACTCGACCGTGATTTTGAAGATTCGTATTCAGAGATGGTGCACGACTGCGTACAACGCTACTACGCGAGCGTGACCCGGTTCACCACAAGCGCATTCATGCGCGCGAAGCTTGGTGACGCACTGTCTCGACGCAAGCTTGCTCCCTGTATCTTCGAAAGCGAAGCTGAAGCAATCGAAAATCTATCGGTGGTGCAGAAGGGAGGCCTGTAGCAAGCATCGTTGTACCCGAATTCAGAGTGATCGGGACGGCACCGTTGCGCCGTTTCGTTGGCGCAGCCGATGCCGCTGCCCTGGTGTCAGCCGTGAAGGCGTCGCGCGACATCGGCAACGCGCGACCCGTACAGCTTTGCCGTTTCCAGGTCGCCGACGGCCATTTCGTCTGCGCTCGCGTCGGCAGGCGTTTGTACAAGAACGCCAACGGAACCGCCCAGGTTATTGACGTCATGACGGCTGGAGGATTTTCCGTTTGCTGGCAACAATCCGAGGCTGACCCATACGCCGCCGTGCTGGGATGCAAGCGTTTGAAGGTAGATCAGTGTGACCTGCTTGTCGCCGTTAAAGCTCGCGCTGTTGGTAAAACCGCCGAATACCTTGTCTTGCCATTCACGCGTGTACCACTTTTTTGAAGTTGCATCCGCAAATTTTTTGAACTGCCAGGGGACCGAGCCCATATAGGTTGGCGCACCAAGGATGATGGCATCGGCTTCGGAAAGGGCTGCCCATCCTTGTTCGTCAACGTGGCCGTCGGAATCGACAGCGACAAGGAGCGCGCCGGCGCCCTCGGCGACCGCTTCGGCTACACGCTTCGTGTGACCATAACCAGAGAAGTAGACAACGACGGCCTTCGCCATGAATGCTCCTGTTCAGATGTGGAATTTAAGTGGCCAAATGGTAGAGATTCAAAACACTGCGCACAAGAAGGAACCGTGATGTCAGCTAGTTACCCAGAGGAAACCTCACTGCGGCAAGTCTCCGCACCAGGTCAAGAAGTGGGCAGGGATGCTTCCCGCAGCTATAGCGTTTATCAAGAAGGATGTCCCGCGCGACTGATATTCGAGCGACTGGCAGACAAGTGGGCGTTGTTGGTCGTGAGGCTACTGAAATGCCGGCCGACGCGTTTCAATCAGTTGCGGCGCGAGATCGAGGGGGTATCACAGAAGGTGCTAAGCCAAACGCTGCGAAGACTCGAACGTGATGGTCTCGTAAGTCGCGAAGTGATTACCAGCATGCCCGTTGCCGTCGAGTACTCGCTCACGGAGTTGGGAAGGACGCTTGCTGAAGCCATCGAGCCGCTGACGGCCTGGGCCGTCGTGCACATCGAGGACGTACTGTCCGCTCAACACCAATATGACGCGCAGACTGCCGGTCGCGCGCGATAGCAGAAAGCCCGGTGCCGGGCGGATGTTCGTCCCTGGGTGAACCGATGCGCCGTGCAGCACTCCAGACGGCGCACCGGGTTGGACGTACGCCTTAGAATTTGTGGCGGATTGCAACGCGCACGGCAGTTTGGACGTCCGTGCTGGAAGGTCCACCGAGCGCAGCCTGCGCCTGCGCGCCGAATGCGTGATCGTGCGCGAGCGCGCCGACCAGGTACACGTCGGTTCGTTTCGACAGGAAGTAATCGGCGCTTAGCACAAGTTGGTTCGCGCTGCCAAGACCGTTGTTCCGGTGCTGGTATTGAAATCCGCCGCCCACTTGCAACTGTGGGACCCACTGATAGGTGGCGCCGCCTTCATAGGTCGTTGCACGATCCTTTGTGCCGCTGGATAGTTGAACGTCCGTGACGAGCGCGAAGAGTCGTGCCTTGCCTATGTTGTACGCAGCACCGCCCGCGAATTCCCGTGAATTGGCGGTGGCGGTCGCATTGTGGATCGACATGTACGCAAGCGACCCACTGAACGGGCCGTTGTCGTAGTTCAGCACAAAGTTACTGGAGCTGTTCGTGCCGAGCGAGCCGGCGACATTGCCGAAACCATACATCGCGCCGAAGTTGAAGCCGGCGAACGTCGGTGACTGGTACTTGACCGAATTGTTCACTTCGTCGCCCCAGACGCGGTTGTCGAGCACGTAGCCGCCGGCAGCATAAGCTGGCAGGCTCCATGCGAGCAGTCCGGCAGGTGTGTTGGCGCCGATGGCATAGGCGGGCAGAATGTCACCAATGAAGTCATACTGGCGGCCGAGTGTCAGCGTACCCCAGTTGCTGCTGAGACCAACGAATGCCTGGCGTCCGAACATAAGCCCACCCTGACCTAGTTGTCCACTGCCGACGTCGAAGCCATTTTCCAGGGTAAAGATCGCTTTCAGGCCGCCGCCAAGGTCTTCCGAGCCTTTCAGGCCCCAGCGACTGCCTTGAGACGAGCCGGAAACGAACTGCACCACCGAGCCGTGACCAGCCGGTGTCACGACGTTGTTGGTGTAGGTCACACCCGCATCGATCAGGCCATAGAGCGTCACTGAGGACTGGGCAAAAGCAGTGCTGCTGCAAAAGAGTGCGGCAGTAAGAATCGTTTTTTTCATTAGTAGTTCGAAATTATTTGGTGCGGAATCGGGATGCGATTCCGGTTCTGGTCAGCAGAAGCTGGATAGGTTCATTTGAGCGATACTGTGTCGATAGGGACGAACTTGCCACCCTTCGCTTCGTACAATGTCACGTTCGCGGTGCGAAGATCGCCCTTGTTGTCGAATGCGATCTTGCCGGTCACGCCGTCAAAGTCGACCTTCTTCATGGCGGGCAGATAGTCGGCTGGCGCCGTCGAATCCGCGAGGCGCATCGCATTGATCAGGGCCCAGGTCGCGTCATAGGCGTACGGTGCATAGAGCACGACGGTACCGTATTTCTTGAATTTCTCCTCAAACGATTTGCCCTTCGGCATGTGGTCGAGCGGTTGCCCCGATTCAGCCGACACGGTACCTTCGGCATCGGTTGCGCCTGCCAGCTGGATGTACTTGTCGGTTTCAATTGCCTCGCCAACGAGTGGCATCGTCATGGCCAGACTCGTCATCTGCTTGCGCATCGGTCCCGCCTGCGCATCAACGCCGCCATAAAAGATTGCCTGCGGATTCTTCGATTTGAGTTCGGTGAGAATGCCGCGAAAATCGATAGTCTTGTCGGTCACGAACTGACGATCGACCACGTCCACGCCGGCTGCCTTCAATTCGCTGGCGACTACGTCGGCGATGCCCTGACCGTAGGCGGTTCGGTCGTCGACGATCGCAACGCGCTTGTAGCCTTTCGTCTTCGCCAGGTACTGTGCGACTACGCGGCCGACGGAGCTGTCGTCTCCGATGACCCGGAAGGCAGTTGCAAATCCCTGACGGGTGAGTGTGGGGTTGGTAGCAGACGGCGAAACCTGCGGAATTCCGGCGTTGGCATACGTCCGCGATGCGGGGATGGTCGCGCCGGATGTGAGGTGTCCAACTACGCCACTGACTTTCTCGTCGACGAATTTTTGTGCGATTGTGACAGCCGTTTTCGGGTCTGCCGCGTCATCTTCCGCGTCGAGAACAAAGTGCACGGTGCTGCCCTTGATCTTGATGCCGGCGGCATTGGCGTCGTCGATTGCGAGTCGAACGCCGTTTTCCGCATCTTTTCCAACGTGGGCGACCTGGCCCGTCAGCGGTCCACCATATCCAATGGTGACAGTCTGGTCGGCATGAGCAATGGCTGTCATGGCTGCCATGCAGGCCAACGCGAGCGCGGTTTTCGTTGCCGTTTGCATGTGGTTTACCTCTGCAGGTTATGTATAAGTAAAAAGATCCTCAGGCTGTGCGGGGCGACAGTTGTGGATCTCTGGTCAGTGGAACTGAACGAACATCCCGGCTCGTCGATACGCTGCAGCCGAAACGGCGTGGCGGGACGGCACTCGCAAACAATGGACAGTTCTGTACGTAAGATAAGATTTCCAATATTTTTGAGCAATCTCTTTTGTCATTTGTGGCGTAGTGGTTTACGCCCCTGCAGTATCCGCCGGTAACCTGGTGACTTCAGGCTAGCGCTTGCGGCCATTGGAGCCTAGAATGTGCCGAGGAAAGGCGGACACCGTTTGAGCCATGTAGTGCTATCCGCGGTAGGGACGATGAGATCGGCCCGGGTGGGACTTCCGCATCACGTGGATTACAAGGGGTGTTTGTTAATGGGCAAAGGTGTCCATTGTCTGTTTATGTAGATCTACCGCCGATGAAGGAGCGCAAACGGGGCGGGTCGGACGGAGCCACGGCTCAGAGGCGCGGGTGTTGGCCGGAGGGAGCGAGTGCTTGCTACGGCAAATCAACTTGGACCAGTTACGGGTGCAGCGTGAAATGGTAAGTGAGAAACCAACGAGGAAGATGACCAAGGCGGCTCGACCTGTCGTCGACCGTACTGTCTGGCTTGATGCCGCACGGGCAATTTTGATTGAGCAAGGTATCGACGCCGTCAAGGTCGAACCGCTAGCTACGATGCTGGAAATAAGCCGGAGCAGCTTCTACTGGCACTTCAAGAACCGACAGGAATTGCTCCACGCGTTGATTGAATACTGGACGGAGGTCAACGATCGGGTGCTCCGGTCGCTCGTCGAACCTGACGAGTCGCATCCGAGGGGGCGGGAGCAGTTGGCGAAGGCACGGTTGCGACAGCTGGTGAACCTTTTTGTCGATGAGCGGCAGTTTTCGTCGGAATTCGACATGGCAATGCGCGAATGGGCTCGAAAGGACACGGCTGTGGCGAAGGAGGTTGCGCGGATCGACCGCGAACGCATCGCCCATCTGCAGAAGATCTTTCAGGAGATGGGGCACTCCAGGCCCGATAGCCTCATCCGCGCGAAAATTCTCTATTTCCACCAGCTTGGCTACTACCTGACGGGTATCAAGGAGAGCCAGGAGGTACGCAAGCGCGTTGCGCCGCGTTACCTGGAAGTGCTGAGCGGAATCAAGCTCTGAATTGGGCGCATACAAAAGAAGCGGCGACGCACGGCGCGTCCCGCCGCTCAAATCGGCTTTCCTTTCTCTTAGCGTACTTAAGGGCGGTGGCGCTCGCACGCCATCGCCGTCAACTTGAAGCCGGGATCGGCGGACCCGCGGCCCCGACGCAGGCCAGTGTCTTACCGCGAGACCTTCGCGAACGCGTGTGCAACATACTCCACGTTGCTTTCGTTAAGCCCGGCGATGCAGATGCGGCCGGTCGATACCGCGTACACGCCGAAGTCGGTCTGAAGTGCGGCAACTTCCTGAGGGCTCAGCCCCGTATACGCGAACATCCCACGCTGTTTGACGATGTGCTCGAAGCCCCGTTCGGGAATGGCTTCGACCAGCGAAGCATGTAGTTTCTCGCGCATGGTGACGATGCGAGTTCGCATTTCCTCCAACTCGTCAGTCCATTGCTTGTGCAGCCCGCTATCAGAGAGGACCGTGGAAATCAGGCGCATACCTTGTGTCGGCGGCGAAGAATAGTTGCGCCGAATTGTGAACTTTAGCTGGCCGAGCACGTTGCTCGTCTGGGCCGAGTTGGCACAATGGATGGTCAGCGCACCGCATCGCTCACCATAGAGGGAGAAGATCTTCGAAAACGAGCTACTGACGAGAAAATTCAAACGGCGACGCGAGAGATCTCGGACGACATAGGCGTCGTCCTCAAGGGTGGCAGCAAACCCCTGATACGCGATGTCGACGAATGGGATCAGATTGCGCTCCTCGATGATGTCGAGAATTTGCGTCCATTGTTCGCGCGTCGGGTCGACGCCCGTCGGGTTATGGCAGCACGGATGCAGAAGCACGATGTCTCTTGGTTTGAGATTACGCAGATCCGCTGTCATCCCCTGGTAATCGAGCCCTTTCGACTGCGCGTCGTAGTAGCGGTAGCGGCCAACCGCGAAGCCAGCACCTTCGAAGATGCCGACATGATTGTCCCAGGTCGGATCCGTCACATAGACTGCGCTCGACGGGAAATGATGCTTCAGGAAGTCAGCGCCGACCTTCAGCGCACCGCTACCGCCAATCGATTGCACGACGGCGAGCGAATCGGAAAGCGATTCCACCTGTGTGCCGAAAAGGAGTGCGGCTACGTGTGACCGATACACGCTATCGCCCTCAATCGGCAGATAGCTTGTCGGCGCGTTTGTTTCGAAGACACGCGACGCCGCTTCACGTACGGACGGAAGCACAGGAATGCGGCCGGCTTCGTCGTAGTAGATGCCCACGCCGAGATTTACCTTCTGTTCGCGTGGATCTAGTGCGTACTTTTCCATCAGCCCCAGGATCGGATCGCCCGCAAAAGGCTGGACATTCGAGAACATGTAACTTCCTCAATAAAGATGTGATGATGCGGCTGACTGCGGCCGCGAGTACGCCGTCTGATCGGTTCGCGCGCAGCGTGACGCTTCGGCAACCAAGACCTCATTGTTGGGTCATTCGTTCGCCTTCGCCGATTAGGTTCCCGCTTTCTTCGTCGATCACCTCGATGCGGGCACGTCGCACCGGCCAGTTCGCCAGGTCGTCGAGCACAGTCGAGATAAACCGTCCGACGGTCGAGGTGTCTGCTTGAAGCAGGGCGTCGCGCATGACGCTGTAATCGACAACATCCGCAAGTTCATCATCTGGGGAGGTCGAGTTCTCGTACGAGACCCAGATCTCAACGTTGACGACGGGTCGACCTGCTGGCCCCGCGTACGTCACCGCCTTGCAGCCGCGAAGAAACAGACGCCGGCACGTACGGGCCCAGTCATCCCCAAATTGAGTCGTCTCGCTCATGGTGTCGTGGGAATCGCTCTGGGACCCAACAATAGACATATATGTACGGAGATTACATCCACGCGATAGGCGCATCAACAAAAAAATAAAGGGTGCTACGCGTAGATACGTGTGGTAACTTCCGCTTCAATGATTATGTACGGTTGTGTCCAATGTCATGGAAGCGGGAGAGCCTAAGGTGGCTATGAGTCAGGCGAAAGTAATCGATGGTGTGGCGGTCTCGAAACAATTGCGCGACGAAGTGTCGAAGCGCGCGGCGGCGTTGAAGGTCATTGGGGTGACGCCGGGGCTTGCGGTCCTGCTGGTCGGGGATGATCCGGCAAGCGCCGTGTACGTGCGCAACAAGGTCAAGGCCTGTGAACAAAATGGCCTGTATTCGCGGCTTGATCGGCTGCCCGCCACCGCGTCGGAAGAGGATCTGCTTGCCAGGATCGGGGAACTGAATTCGGACCCCAGTATTCATGGCATTCTCGTCCAGCTTCCTCTTCCGGCACACATTGATAGCCATAAGGTGATCGAGGCCATCGCAGCAGAAAAAGACGTCGATGGCTTCCATGTCGCTAACGCGGGCGCTCTTATGACCGGGCAGCCGCAGTTTCGGCCGTGTACGCCGTATGGCGTGATGAAGATGCTCGAAGCCTACGGTATTGCCGTGACGGGCAGGCACGCGGTCGTCATCGGCAGATCGAACATCGTAGGCAAGCCGATGGCGCTGATGCTCCTTGAGGCGGGTGCAACGGTCACCGTTTGTCACAGCAAGACTGCGGATCTGGGCTCTTACACGAGATCGGCAGACATCATCGTTGCGGCCGTCGGGAGGCGGGCCATCCTGACGTCGGATATGGTGAAGCCGGGTGCGACGGTCGTCGACGTCGGGATGAATAAAAACGACGAGGGAAAATTGTGCGGTGACGTTGACTATCCGTCTGTCAGCGAGGTGGCGGGATACATCACACCGGTTCCGGGCGGGGTGGGTCCCATGACCATTACGATGCTGCTGGTCAACACGATCGAATCTGCTGAGCGCACTGCGAGGCGATGATGATGATCATTGTGTCTCTCCTCGGGCGCAGCCGCCGTCGCAATCTTGTCTCAGCGCGTGACGTTTCCGCCTGACGATATTCGTTTCCCACTCCAAGTGTGTATGAAGCTATATAGCTATTTCCGTAGCTCAGCGTCGTTTCGGGTACGCATTGCGTTGAACCTGAAGGGACTGTCTCACGAATACGTGCCGATCCATCTGGTGCGCGGAGGAGGTGAGCAGCTCGCCGCCGACTATCGTCAACTGAATCCAGACGGGCTCGTCCCGACGCTTGTTGACGGTGAGGCCACTCTGCAGCAGTCGCTGGCGATCATTGAATACCTTGACGAGCGGTATCCCGGCCAACCGCTTTTGCCGGGGGATCCCGAGGCGCGGGCATACGTACGTGGACTCGCGTTGCAGATTGCGTGCGAAATCCATCCGCTCAATAACCTGCGCGTGCTGAAGTATCTGCAGGACGAGTTCGGCATCAGCGAGGATGCGAAGAGCGCCTGGTACCGGCACTGGGTTGAGGCCGGGTTCGAGACGCTTGAAGCACGGCTCGCGCGTGACACCTGCACCCGCGCTTTTTGCTATGGCGACACTCCAACGATTGCGGATATCGTGCTCGTGCCGCAAGTGTTTAACGCCCATCGCTTCTCGATTGACACCACACGTTACCCGACGCTGCATCGGATCCACGATCAGGCGATGCAGCTCGATGCGTTTGTCAACGCATCCCCATCCCGTCAGCCTGACGCGGGGTAGGTGGAGGGCATCGCTCCGTGAGTCCGCGGACTGCCACGACGACAATTCCTTGTCCGCAGACGAAACCTTGACAGCTGACCTGCTTTTGCTCGCGGCGCGGCTCCGTCCGCGAGCCGTTTCGGTTTTGCCGGTTGTTCTGGCGCGCAGCCAGACGCGTACGCGCACGACGCCGCGTGTCGCTGATCCGGCTCTTTTTACGCATTGGGCTCCTGATCGCTGCATTCACGTGCAGCCGGGAGCGCGCCACTGCCGGTGAACAGCGGCTCGCGGCGGTCCGGAACGGCCCGTCAGTTACATAAAACAATAAACGTGTATTGCAACTTGCAAATTCCTGTTTTAGACTTGGCTCATGAATCGTCGTAGACGGTTGATTTGAATGGGTTTTTAGGGTTTTCACCTAGATCATGCCACGCCAGATAGACAGAACTCCCGCTGATGACCAGACCAACGGTTGGAGCGCCTTGTTGCCGACGCGCAAGCCACAGCCGTCGCTTTTCGGTGAGCACGTGTTCGACTGGGTCATTGTGGGCGCCGGGTATGCCGGACTCGCCGCAGCACGAACGCTCGCTTCCCAGCAGCCCTCAGCTTCCATCGCCGTGATTGAGGCGGGTGAGGTAGGTGAGAACGCGTCTGGCCGCAACTCTGGCTTCGCGATCGACTTGCCGCATGCGTCCGGTGTGTCGGAGAAGTCGGTCGAGGAGGGGCGCAGTGCAATCCGCGTCGGTCGCTACGCTTTGGACGAATTGAACCGCCTGATTTCTGGCAACCAGATTGATTGCGACTGGGAGCGGCGCGGCCGTTACCACGCCGCGGTCACGCCCGAGGTGGCCGGCAGCGCGTTGAAAACATACGCATCGAACCTCGAGACATGGGGGGAGCCGTATGAGTGGCTAAAGAGATCGGAGATCGAATCTCGTCTCGGGACGCACTATTACGGCGATGCGATTTTTACGCCAGGCACCTATCTGCTCAATCCGGCCGCACTGGTCAGAGGGCTCGCAGACAGTCTTCCGTCCAACGTCAAGCTGTTCGAGCGCTCGCCGGTCACCGAAGTGGAATTCAGTGGCTCGTCCCCTTACGTCAAGACGGCGCGCGGAAGCGTCCGGTTCGGAAAGCTGATCCTCGCAGTCAACGCGTTTTCGCAGTCATTTGGCGTGTACAAGGAAAGGCAGATTCCGGTGCTCCTGTTCGCGAGCCTGTCGAAGCCGCTGTCGGACGAGCAGATCGCGAACATGGGATCCGACAGTTCGTGGGGAATTACGCCAGCGCACGGTGTCGCAGGTTCGACAGTTCGACTGACGAGCGACCGGAGATTGATGATTCGCCAGGGTTTCGAATATTCGCCGTCGTTGCGGACGACCGACGGACGCCGCGAGGCAGCGCGCGACACGCACCAGCAGTTGCTCGGCCGCCGCTTTCCGAACCTCGGTGCACTCGAAATCGAGCACTTCTGGATGGGTTGGCTCGCGGTGTCCCAGAACCATGCTCCGGCTTTCGGTCAGATCTCGGACAACGTGTACGCGACGTCTTGCTGTAATGGCTCGGGCATTGTTCGCCACACGGCGGCGGGAATGTTGATCGCCGATCTCGCACTTGGCCGGGAGAATCCGCTGATCGACGATTTTCTGGCGCAAGGCACAGCCAACTACATTCCGCCGCGACCACTTCGCGATGTCGGTGTCGGGCTCACGATCTCATGGGATACGTGGAGGGGGCGCGGCGAGGAGTGACTTTCGGACACTATGATGGTTTTTTGATAGATATTTTTAAGTATTACTAAGGAGACGATTCAGATGAAGAGCATCAGATTGATCAAGGGCAGCACGATCGCCACCGCCGATCGTGGTGGCGCAGCCAACGGCGTTGCCGAGATTTCGTGGGCGATTGGCGACAACGAAGGTGCCGCATTGCCTTGCGGTTTCGGCGCGTGGGATGAAGCGCTCTGCGAACCGAAGACCCTGGGCTATGACGAAGTCATCCTGGTTCTCGAGGGGGCGTTCGGTGTTGAGGCGAGCGACGGCACCCGGGTGCAAGGCAATCCTGGTGACGTAATCGAACTCTCCAAGGGTGCGACCGTCAAGTATTTTGGTAGCAAGGCGAAGTTGTTCTTCGTGACCAACTAAGCAGCGGAGGAAACGATGCACAGCACTTCTTCGTCGGGCCACCTTCAGCGTCGGCTCAAGAACCGTCACATTCAGCTCATCGCGCTGGGTGGCACAATCGGTACCGGACTTTTCCTCGGATCAGCTGGCATCATTGAGCTCGCCGGGCCGGGTGTGATTCTGGGCTATACCATCGGCGGCCTGATCATCTTCTTCATCATGCGCTTCCTCGGCGAGATGCTGGTCGAGGAGCCGACCGCAGGCTCATTCAGCTATTTCGCGAACCGGTACGTCTCACATTTTGCAGGCTTCATGTCCGGCTGGAATTGCATTGCGCTCTACGTCCTGGTGGGGATGCTCGAATTGACCGCTGTCGGAAAGTTTATTCAGTTCTGGTGGCCTGGCATACCGACATGGGTGACGGTGGCGGTGTTCTTCGTGTTGATCAATTCGGCCAACTTCATCAACGTAAGAATCTACGGCGAGTTCGAGTTCTGGTTTGCGTTGATCAAGATTGCCGCCGTGCTCGCGATGATCGCTGTCGGCGCCTATCTTCTTGCGACGACGCACAACCCGAACCAGTCCGTGACGAATTTGTGGGCTCATGGCGGATTCCTGCCGCATGGTATCTCGGGATTGGGCATGTCCTTCGCGTTCATTATGTTCGCGTTCGGTGGCGTCGAGATGTTAGGTTTTGCCGCAGCAGAGACCGATGAGCCGCGCAAAGTCATCCCGAAGGCGATTAATCAGTTGGTCTACCGCGTGCTGGTCTTTTATATCGGCTCTATGGTAGTTCTGCTGTCGCTGACTCCGTGGAATACCCTGGTGGATCAGCTTAGGGCCGGCGGAGGTACGTACAGCAGCAGCCCGTTTGTTCTGGTTTTCTCGGGAATTGGCGAGCATCTCGCTGCGAACGTCCTGAACTTCGTGATTCTGACGGCAACCCTGTCCGTTTATAACAGCATGGTCTACAGCAGCAGCCGACTGTTGTATGGCATGGCCCGCCAAGGCAACGCGCCGAAATCACTCATGCAGGTCAACAAGCGGGGAGTGCCTGTTCGAGCAATTGTTTATCCCGGCATTGTCACCGCCTTTTGCATCCTGCTGAACTACGTGGCGCCTGCTGGTGTAATCGAGCTTCTCATGTCGCTCATCGTCGCCGCGCTGGTCATCACGTGGGTCGTTATCATCGTGGCCCATATGGGCTTCCGCAAAGCGAGCAAAGAACGGGGCGTTTCCGCGCGATTCCGTGCACCTTTTTCGCCGCTGTCAAACTATGTTTGTCTGCTGGCGATGGCTGTGGTGGTCGTGGTCATGTTGATGACGCCCGCCATTCGCCTGTCTGCAGTGGCGATTCCGGTCTGGATTGCAGTTGTCTACGCCGCCTACCGCATTATCTCACCGAAGGCATCACCTGTCGTTGCCGTAGACGTTACGTGAAATGAGCGTGACTGAACCGTGACTGGTCTCTTCGGCGCCGGGCTCGACAAAGCCTGAGTTCGGCGCCGATTAGCCGACCGTCCCGGTTATCGGACTTTGATTGATACCCGCTTTGCTGGCATCGACAATCATCCGGACAACTATCTCGAGTTGCTTTGTTGTTGTCTCTTCCTCGATCTGGAAGAGTCGCATGATCGACAGTCCACGCAGAGCGGCGAACACCACTGCAGCAAAATGCTCAGGTTCAGGGTGAGTCCGGGCAATCTCCGGAAACGCGGCCACGAAGTGTGCAAAAAATAATGGATCGTGCTTCGCTCTGTGCTCTTCGATTCGCTTGAATAGCTGTGGGGAAGTCTTGCATCCAAAGAAAAGACTCCACGCCGCAATATAGCTCGGTGGGCCATAGACACTCTTCCAGGCCGAGTGCACGAATCGGCTCGCACGCTCTTCGAGGGGCAGTTCAGCCGCGGCTGCAGGCCATACCGTTCCAAGTTCACCGAGCGGCTGCATTACTTCATCTACGACCCGCTCCAGTAGTGCATTTCTGTTGCCGAACTGATGCTGAACGGCGCCAAGTGTGACTTTGGCACCTCGCGCGATCTCCTGCAAATTCGTTTCCTGAAAGCCAACCTTCTGTAGCAGTCGAATCGCGGACGCGATGATTTTTCGCTGGGTGGTCTCACTGCGCTCAGACTGCGTGCGCGACTTCTGCGGGGATCTCGCCGACCGGGTCGATGGCTTATTCATGATCTCTTCCAGACGTGTTTCGTTATACGATTAACGATTATTGCATTCTACATATTCACCCGATGGAGTCGTGGTTCCGCGGAGCAGGGCGCCGACTTCCATTCCGCAGTCCTCGAGCCTCTGCCGGATGCGTAGCGATTTTTACTCGGTGCGGCCATGTTCGTGATCAACGACGCGCACTTACATCACTACGTCGCGGACCCGCAGGTCCCAATCAGCTGCGCGGATGAGGCCACATAACAGGCGGTGTGATGCGGCGACGCGAACGGCTTGACGGTCGTACCCGTACTCTCGCTGACGAACTCACGGACCTGAGCGAAGGGCAGGACGAAATTCAAAGCTATCTGGCATTGCGCGTCGCCGCTGCTAAGCCGCTGGCGCGTCCGGCAGGACGCTGAAGAGTTAGCGGCGCCTTCGCGTCGCACGGTGGGGACCGGCGGCGTGGCGTGGGCGACTCGCCCGCCAACTCCTTCGTGGCGTAATGCATCGCGACCACGCAGCGCGATCGATGCCATTTACGCCGGCGATATGGCGCGCGTGGATCGGAGGCCGCGGGTCGGTTTGCGTGGAAAGGATACGTGACGATCCTGTCGTGCTTGTCCTCGGTCGTAGCCGTTCAGGTGAGCCGGATTTTCGGCTGCACGAGGCCGTTGATTCGCTCAGCGGTCCACAGCATCGTTGCTTTGCCGAAGCCGTGCAACGCCTGCTGATGCCTTCGGTAGAGCATGGTGTGACTGAGCTGGGCGAAGCGGCCCTTGATAAATCCGCCGCGGAAGAAGCCGAACTGCCCGAGCGTGCCGAAAGCGTTGTAGTCGCTCAGTGACACGAGCGCGCCGAAGTCGCGAAATGCAAAGGCGGGCAACGAACCGCCAGTGAGCCAGTTGGGCAAATGCTTCGCGAGATGTTGTGCCTGTTGGGTCGCGACCTGAGCGGTTGGTGCGAGCGGGCGATCACTGCCCGCGAGCGTCAACGTCGAGCAATCGCCCAAGGCGAACAGGTTGTCGTCCTCCAGCGCCTGCAAGGTTGGCCTGATGGAGATCTGATTGGAGCGATTGATTGCGATCCCATCCAGTTTGCCGAGGAAATCAGGAGCCTTGACACCGGCCGCCCAAACCATCAAATCGGCCTGTTGCTTGCTGCCGTCATCCAGCCGAAGTCCGTCCGGGTCTGCGGCGGTCACCCGCGTGCCCGTTCGGACCGTGAATCCGATATGTCGAAGCTGTGCCTCGCTGGACTCCGATACTGCGGAGGGAAATGCTGCGAGAATGCGCGGGGCGCTCTCATACAGGGTGAGATTCAGCCGTGAGCGGATACCGGGATCGCCATAACTTGCTGCCACTTCGAGCAAACGGCTCAATTCTGCCGCCAGTTCGACGCCGGTCGCGCCAGCGCCGACGATCGACACGCGCAGCGGTTTGTTCATCACAACGCTCTGCAGGATACGAATGCGCAGTGCCTCGTTGAAAACTTCGGCCTGTGCCTGGCTGTCGATGAAATGACAGTGATCGGGTACGCCCGGAGTACCAAAGTCATTGGCGCGACTACCCAGGGCCAGAATCAGCACATCGTATTCGACGGTGCGTCGGCCGATGACGATTTCGCCTGATGACGAGCGCAGTTCAGCCAGCTTTACGACACGCGCATTGCGATCTAGACCTTCCATCTCGCCGGGCTGGTAGCTGAAGCCATGGTCGCGGGCGTGGGCGAGGTAGATGACCTGCTGTTGCTGGACATCGCGAGTGCCGGCCGCGATGGTGTGCAGCATAGGCTTCCAGATGTGTGTCGCACTTTTGTCGATCAACGTAACCTGAGCGCGGCCGTTGTGGCCTAACGTGTCACCCAGCCTCGTCGCGAGCAGAAGTCCAGCGATGCCGCCGCCGACGATGACGATCCTGGGGATTTGGCGCATAGTCAAATATTCTACGAGTGTTGAATTAAAATGATGTTACGGTCTCGATGCCTGCATGTCAAACCTGAGCGCTACCCGGCGCAACGCCGTACTCGTTAAAATCGGGGCCCACCTATAGGAAGCTGTGCACCCGCGAATGAAAGATCCTGCCGACCCGGTCAAGCACGACACAATGACTCCGACGCTGCGCCGGTCTCGCGGTCGCCCCGCATGCAGCGAAGCAGGCGGCGCCGAAGCATTGCTTCGCACAGCGCGGTGGTCATTCGCCAGAAGGGGTTATGAGGCCACGAGCGTGCGCGATATCGCCAAGGCTTCGGGAGTCGACCCGGCGCTGATCAAGCATCATTTCGGTTCAAAGGAGGCGCTCTGGATCGCGGTTGTGGAGCAAATCGCCGACGAAGCGGCGGCGATGACCGCGAAAACTGCCGCCCTGCAGGAAATGGCAGGCTTAGGGCCGCGAGCACGCGTTGAGCATGCAGTGTCAATCCTCATCGACCAGGTGTTTTCGACCCCTGACGTGGGCATGCTTTTCTCGACTGCCGCGACAGAGACAGGCCAGCGCCTCACTCTGCTGATTGAACGAGTGGTGCGACCGTTTCATGACGTGTTCGTGCCGCTACTCGTTGATGCGATTGAGGCTGGTGAAATCTCGCCCCAGGACCCCGAGATCCTGTTTGCGATCGTGGCGAACGGGATCAGCAAAACGGTCGCCTATAGCCATGTACTGGGTTCGTTCTCGTCCTTGCCGCGTCGCCCTGACGAATTCAAGCGCGCCGTTCTAACAACGGCTCTAACCATTTTGAGGTGAATTGCTGTAAGCACGCCCGGCGGCGTTTCTCAGATCGCACCGGATCGATCCAGTTTGCTCGTCAGCTGCAGGGCTGAGAATGGCGAGATCGCGATCACGCACCGGCGTGTGCAGATGATCGCGGCTAGCTTTCTGCATGGCCCGCGTTGCCTTCCCGCGCTTTGAGCCCTTCGTGGCCGCTTGCTGGCGCGCCCAGTAACGCACCCATCATCGCGGGCGAGTCCCGGTTCCACGCTCTGGGATTCGCCACCGCTGGGCGCCGCGCGCCGCGTTCTCACGACTACCCTTTCCCCCTAGCATGCTCCCGAGCGTGCGCCACATTGCGCGCACGTCGAGCGTCGCTTGTCGTTGCATGCGTGCCTTGATGGCTCGAGCATGACACGGCATTTGGACAGTGTTTCGTTATACGAAGAAATATTCAGGAGACTGTGCGTGAAGATACCGCGCATCAAACTATTGAGCGCTGTGGCTATCGCTTTGCCAATGGCCGCCCATGCCCAAAGCAGCGTGACTTTGTATGGCGTGCTAGACGCTGGGTTCCTCTATGCGAACAACGTGAATGGATCGCAACAGTACGCAATGACGGCGGGCTGGTTCCAGGGCAACCGCTGGGGTATCACGGGCGTTGAGGATCTCGGAGGCGGTTACCAGGCGATCTTCCGGCTGGAAAGCGGCTTCTCGCCGCTTAACGGCTCGATGAGCCAAGGCAATGCCTTGTTCGGTCGCCAAGCCTTTGTCGGCATTGCGAGCCCCTATGGCACGGTGACACTCGGCCGTCAATACGATGCCATCGTCGATTATGTGGAGCCCGCGCGCGCGAGCACAGCTTTGCTCATCAACCATCCCGCCGAATTTGACAATCTCGGCAACGATTACCGCTTGAACAACGCTGCTAAATTCTCGAGCGTAAGCTACGGCGGCTTCAAGTTCGGCGGCATCTTCAGCACGGGCGGCGTGGCCGGCAGCTTTGAAAAGAACCGTGCTTGGTCACTAGGCGCTTCCTATGCGCACGGGCCGCTTTTTCTCGGTGTCGCGTATTTGAATGCGCGAGACCCGAACTTCTCCTACTACGGCAACAACCCTGCTTCGAGCACGACGGGGAGCAACATGTCGTCGTATCGCATCTTCTCCGGATATGCATCCGCGCAGACGCTGGAAACGCTCGCCGCCACGGTGGGCTACTCAAGCGGGCCGGCAAGTATCGCTGCGACCTATACGAACGTGCGCTTCAGTGGGCTCGGAGCTATCGCCGCGCTCGATGCCAACGGTTATCGTGGTACCGCCGCGTTCAACACGGCGGAACTCGCGCTCGGCTATTGGATCACACCGGCGCTCAAGTTCGGCACGTCCTATCAGTACATACACGGCTCGCCTGTGGGCGAAGACGGCGCTGGCCGCGTGACTTATCACGAGGCTGATTTGTCGCTCGATTACTACCTCTCCAAGCGCACTGATGTCTATGCGTTGTTGATGGCTCAGCAGGCGTCAGGAAAGGATTCGACGGGGCAAACCGCGGTCACGCAATTGTGGGCGCTCTCGGCGTCTTCGACGAACCGGCAGGTTGGAGCGGTAGTCGGCCTGCGGCATAAGTTCTGAGCCCGGCTTAGGAAGGTATTCCGGCGTGCTGCGCGCGCCGCAGTTCCACCGACTGGGACAATGCCTCGACCGAAAAGAGGGTGCCATACCCGCGTGCTGGTGGCAGCCACTACGATGCACATCGAGGCTGCAGCGCAAAGCGCAGTCAGCGCTCCTGGCGCAAGTCGGTCGAAACAATATGTATGGAGACAGGAAGCGATGAAATTTCGCGGACAATATCGTACGACCATTCTGGCGATGCTCCTGCTCGCCACGGTCATCAACTACATCGACCGCTCGGCGTTGTCGATCGCCATGCCTTTCATCACGCGCGACTTTCATATGAGCGCGAGCGAAAAGGGTGTGATATTCGGCGCGTTTTCGATCGGCTACGCGCTTTTCAATTTCCTGGGCGGCTATTTCGCCGACCGCTTCGGCGCGCGACGCGTGCTGAGCGTCTCGATGACCGGCTGGTCCATAGCATGTGGCCTCACCGCGGCAGTGTCGGGTTTCTGGTCGATGCTTCTCGTGCGCATTGCCTTCGGCATGGGAGAAGGTCCGAATGCGTCCACGGCGAACAAGGTCGTGAATACATGGTTCCCCCTCGGCGAACGCGCAACTGCAGCGGGCATCAGCCAGGCGGGCGGCCCAATCGGCGGCGCGCTCGCGGGCCCCGTCGTAGGATTTCTCGCACTTGCGTTCGGCTGGCGGGCGTCGTTCATGGTGATGGCTGTGCTCGGCATCATGTGGGCCATTGCATGGCGCCGCCTCTCGACCGAAACACCCGCGCAGCACTCGCGCGTGAAGCAGGCCGAACTGTCTCATATAGAAGCTGGACAGGAAGCTGTGACGGCACCCACGCGTGCAAAGGTATCGATCCGCGAGGTAATCACCACGCGCGCCGTGCTTGTCACGGGGATCTCGCTCTTTTGCTACAACTACATCCTGTTCTTCTTTATCTCGTGGTTCCCGAGCTATCTTGTCGACGCGAAGAACATTAGCCTGAAGGACATGAGTCTCGTAAGTTCGCTTCCGTGGATCACGGGCGCGATCGGTTTTCTCTCAGGCGGTTTTCTCTGCGATGCGATCTACAAACGCACCGGCCGGCGCATGTTCTCGCGTAAGGTCGTACTGGTGACCTCGTTGTTAATCGCGGCATCCTGCATCATGTTGACGGGTCTGGTTGACTCGGTCTGGACAGCGGTGGGCGTCATGACAATCGCTATCGGCCTGCTGATGCTCGCTGCACCAGCGTACTGGGCGATGATTCAGGACAGCGTGCCAAGGCACCAGGTGGGCACGGCGAGTGGATTCATGCACGCGCTCGCCAACTGCTCCGGCATCGTAGGGCCAGCTATCACTGGCGTGCTGATCCAGACTACGGGTAGCTTCGCGAGCGCCTTCGTACTTGCTGGCATTGTCGGTCTCGTAGGATCGCTGATTCTCGCGTGCTTCGTCGATACCAGCGATCGCTTGCCGGAACCGACGCCGGCCTGAAGCGCTGCGTGCCTTCGAACCTTCATTCTCTTGCGCATGTCCCGGTCGGGGCATGCGCTTTCCTATTTATTTGGTGTCGTTCATGAAGCCCACTGAAGCATCGCCGTTAAGCGAAGGCATGCGTGATTTTGTCCGCATTGCAATTAGCTTCCAAAGCGCCAGCGATGATTGGCTTTCGCGCCGTGCCGCGTTCGCGCGCCAGTGCTCGCATTTCACGCGGCCCGCGACGCGTGCACTCGCGGTAACGGATCAGCGTGTTGGCGGCGTGATGACGCGCTGCTACTGTCCTGTGGCGAAAGCGCCCGAGCGCGGTTGGCCGGTACTTGTGTTCTTTCACGGTGGCGGCTGGACGACGGGCAGCCACGCGACGCACGATTGGTTCGCCCACGCTCTGCTCGAACGCGCAGATCTTGCAGTCATTTCACTCGACTATCGACTTGCGCCCGAAGCCTCATTCCCCGCGCCGCTCGACGATGGCCTTGCGGTCTGGCGCGCACTCGCATCGTCTGGCTTGCCGCTAGATTGCGAGCGCCGCGCGGTGTCGGGTGACAGTGCAGGCGGGACGCTCGCGGCGGCCTTGTGTGTCGCCTTACGTGATACGCGTGAGGCGCAGCCGCTCGCGCAAGCATTGCTTTATCCGGTGCTCAGCGCGGACGATGCCTTCGCCTCTGTCGCCCAGCACGCACGCGCGCCCATGCTCACGGCGCAGGGGCTTGCCGCGACTATCGCACTCTACGCGCCCAACGAACGCGACCGTCATACGCCGCTTGCAATGCCGCTTGAATGTGACGACTTTTCGCGTCTCGCGCCTGCGTTCATCGTGGCTGCGATGGAGGACGTGCTGCGCGACCAGGGGATCGAGTACGCAGCCCGTTTGCGCCAGGCTGGCGGCCCCGTTGAACTGTATCGCGGTCACGGTTTTGTGCATGCCGCCTTGCGAGCGACGCAGCTAGAGGAGGTTGCACGATGTTATGACCGCCTCGCAGGTTTTCTGATTGAACGCGGTGTGGCACATTCTCGCGACGCGGAATGAAAAAGAAAAGCGGCGAGCATTGCGCTCGCCGCTCACTCCACCTATGCGCTGCTAAAGCATGCGTTCAGCGCGCGCGCACGAATTGCGTAACAACCGCTCCATCGGGAGCAAGGCCCAATCCTGGTGCGTCGTTAAGCCGGAACTGATGACGGTCCCGAATGGGGGTAAGGTCAATCAATTCGGCGGCCGGGTTGGCATAGTGATATTCGACTTGCAGCGTGTCGCTCGCGCTTTGATACGCGGTTGCGAGATGGAGCGTCGCAATCAAGCCGGGCCCGAAGTAGGGGCTATGCGGCAGCACACCAAGCTTTGCGTCACGGGCGAGCGACATGATCTCAACGAATTCCGTAATGCCGCCCACCTTGGTTACGCTTGGTTGCAGAAAGTCCACCGCGCCCGCCTCGATGGCCTGCTTGAACTGCGTCGAGGTACACCAGTTCTCGCCTGCCGCGACCGGCACCCCATGCGTGCGCAGGCCCGCGAGGCGCGTGAAATCTTCAGGCGGAAAGATCGGCTCCTCGACCCACGCAATGCTTTCGAGCGCGCGTAAGCGCTCGATGTTGTTAGGCGCATCCGTGTCGTCCCACGCGCAGTTCACGTCGACGGAAATGGGTGCCCGGCCCGCAACTTGTGCATGCGCGGCCTCCACGACATCAATGGAAATTTCATGCAGCTTGATGTCGCGATAGCCTTCGTCCAGCGCGCGTTGGCAAAGCGCCGATGTGACAAGCGGGTCGTTATAGCGAACAAGACTGGCATAGGTCCTGAGCGATCCTGCCTGTTCGCCGCCGAGCAGCTTCCATAAGGGCGATTTCGCACGCTTGGCTGCGAGATCCCAGAGCGCCATGTCCACGCCTGAAATGGCGAACATCGTGATGCCGTAGCGCCCAAAAATATGAAGCGCGCGTTGCGTGGCCTGTGACCACGCACTAATCGATTCGATCGTCGAACCTTCGGTGAGCGGCTTAACGCGCGTTTCGACCACGCTACACACGGCGTCGGCCACGAAATAGCCGAACGCTTCGCCCCAGCCCACGTTACCGTCGGTGTCCTCAACTCGGATCAGCACGGTTTCGAGCGTTTTCCACCCGGACGGCGTGAGGCCGAAAGCCTCGCGGCCATCCTCGAATGGAATTTCGATGACGCGCGTTTCGACCGAGCGGATCTTCATTGCGGCGTCCTGACGATGAGCGGCTGCGGAACATACGGGCCGCCGACGAAGTCCGGGCCTGCCGAGGACGGCATCGCGTCGCGCGGGACGAAGGAGGGGGAAAGATGATCGAGCGCAGAGTCTTGCGGCGCGTAGCCGAGTTCGACGGCGCGCGCATTGTCGAAAAACGGGGCGGGACAACGCGAAACGCCGTAGACGACGTCGTGGGTGATGTCCGCGTGCTCGAAGCCGATACGAATGAGCTGTGCGAGATCGCGTCCGCTGACCCAGATATGCTGCCGGCGGCCGTCGGCGACCTGGTCGTCAGCGTTGCCGATGCGGATCGAGAGCGCCTTGATGCCGTTCCGGTGCGCGTAGAGCGCGCAGGCCGCTTCGCCAAATACCTTGCTGAGTGCATAAAAGCCATCGGGCGCGACGCTTGCGGCGTCGCCAGCAAAGTTGTCTACGCGATGATGGCCGAGCACGTGGTGGCTGCTCGCGAACACGAAGCGGCCGATGCCGTATTCCCGGCACGTGTCCAGCAAATATAGCTGCGCGCGATAGTTGGCATCGAGCGTGGCCTCGAAGTCGATGTCGAGGCTATAAGCACAGGCCAGATGCAGGATGCCATCTACGCCATCGGCGGCGCGGCGCACGGCGTCGCGATTGGTGATGTCGCCGACGAGTGCGGTTTCGTTGGCGGCGAGATCGCCAGCTTCGCGCAGATCGAGCAGGCGCAGGTTGTAGTGCTCCCGCAGCCAGGGGCGCACGCGTCTCGCCACGCCGCCTGCTGCGCCGGTCACCAGTATGGTTTTCATCGGAAAGTCCTTAAGTGTCGCTATCGAGTGTAGTCGCAAGCGACCCATTCGAAGTAAGTCTTCAGATCTGTAACGAGAGCTTGGTGCGCGGGATGCGGGAGATAGCGCTCAACAGCGTCGGCATCATCGAAGGTCGCTTCGAGCAAGTAGTCCCAGCAGATGGGGCGCGCGAGCTCGTTGGCGGAGACGCGCCAGCCACGGATGAAGTCGATTTCGCACTCAAGGTTACGCATGCGCTCCACAAGCGCAGCTTCGCGATGCGCGTCTTCTGCGACGTGGGAGAGGCGGCGGAACATCACGACGTGCTGCATCATACGGCGCTTCCTCCGTTGTTCGCCTCGATCGCCCATTGCGGCGCGTCCTGCAGTGCGACAGGGCGTAGAAAGCGTTCGATGGCGGTGTACCCGACCGACGTCGTCTGTGGCTGCGTCGAGGCAGGCCACGGGCCGCCGTGCTGCTGCGCATCGCAGACGGCGACGCCCGTGGGCACGCCGCCGAACAGCACGCGACCGGCTATACCTTGCGCAGTGGCGGCGAGCGCGCGATTCGATGCGGTGTCCGCTTGTGCGCCCCAGAGTGTGACTGTGAGCGAGCCCTCGACGGCGGCGAGCACGCCGAGCGTTTGTGCGTCGTCGCGCACCTTTACGACTAGCGCGGCGGGACCGAACATCTCCTCGCGCAGGGTGGCGTTGGCGATGAACGAAGCAGCATCGGTCTCGTAGAGACGCGGCGCGGGCGCTGCGCTTTCGCCGTCATCGGCAGGCGCGGCGAGGCGCACGCGTACGAGCGCTTGTGCGGCAATATGCGCGGCGGCGCTTTCGAAGCCACGACGCATGGTGGCCGTGAGCATCGCGTGGGGCTGCTGTGCGGACAACGCCTGCTCCAGCGCCTGTACAAAGCGCTCGCCGTCAGTATCGTCGCGCACGACGATCAATCCAGGGCTCGTGCAGAACTGCCCACAACCCATCGTAATAGAACCGGCGAGTGTTGCTGCAGGCGCTTCGACGCCGTCCTTGAGCGCTTCGGGCAACACCACCAGTGGGTTGATTGAACCCAGTTCGCCAAAAAACGGAATCGGGCGCGGACGCGCGTTGGCTGCGCGCCAAAGCGCGACGCCCCCCTGATACGAACCCGTGAACGCGACAGCGGCAACATCTGAGTGACCAACGAGATGTACCGCCGCTTCCCGCGAGGCCTCAACGAACGCGATGATCCCTTCTGGCAGGCCCTGTTCGCGCAACACGCCCGCGGCGAGCTCGTGCACTCGGCGCGAGAGTTCGGGGTGGCCCGAATGCGGCTTCACGATGACTGTGCAACCGGCTGCGAGCGCCGAGGCCGTATCGCCGCCGAGCACCGAGAACGCGAACGGGAAGTTGCTCGCAGAAAACATGGCAACCGGGCCGAGTGGCACCTGCACGCGCGTGAGATGAGGGCGTCCCGCGGGCGGCGCGCCGGGCACCGCTGCATCGTCGATCTGACGATGTGCGATGCCCGCTTCGACGCGCTCCGCGAAACCGCGCAACTGGAACGCCGTGCGTGCGAGCTCGCCATTCAGGCGCGCGCTGCCGAGCGAGGTTTCTTCGTCGGCGATAGCGACAAGCTGCGCGGCATCGCGCTCCAGCGCAACGGCGAGGCTGCGCAGCAGAGCGCTGCGCACGCCACGCGGTGCGCTGCGATAGAACGCTTGCGCATCGCGCGCGCTCGCGACGACATCTTCTACTTGCGCGAACGACATCGTTTCGACCACGGCGCTCACGATTTCGCCTCCAGGTGATAGTCGCGTGCGGCGTAATCAAAATCGACGAGTTCGTTGATGGTTACGTTCTTGTCGGCAGGCGAAGCGTAGTAGGCGCGGATCTCCTTTATGCGCACGGTCTCGGGATCGAACACGTACCATTCGTCACCACGCAGCGCGGTCCCGGCCTTCGCCTTCCAATGCGTCCACTCGATCACGGCTTCGTGCGAATCGTGCGAAACGAGGATCTTCTCGATGGTCCATTGCGAGCCCAGATTCTCGACGCACCATTGCCATTTGCGCGCGATGGTGTCGGCGCCGCGCCAGGGCACATCGGGCAGGCCGGCGGGGAAGTAGTGCACGGCGTCGGGCGTGAAGCACGAGACGAGCTTGTCGTAGTCGGCTTCGTTGCAGGCGTCGAAGTAGCGGCGAATCAGCGCCGCATAGCGGTTCGGATCGAAATCGGCCATGAGTGGCATGCCTCCTGGTGAAGCCCGCAGCGAAGCACGCGGGCATTGTGTGTGCGTCATGGAATACGCATTGACTCTGGCCTTCAGTGTAAAAGTGAGTGCGAGCCGTGTTTGCCATCGCCGCGCGGTCACGGACTGCCGAGTTCCAGCATCTGGAACATCGGTGGCGCTGAGGTGCGTCAGCGCTTCGGTTCCCAGGCGAGCGTCGCGCTCGCCGCGAAGCTCGCACCGGGCGCGAGCGTATGCATGCCCGTGCCGTCGATGCCACGCGCCGCGAAGTTAAAGCCGTTGGCGACGTGGCTCACAGGTTCGAGGCAGAAGAACGTCCCTTCACGGGGCGTATAGGCGACGAGATGCGTGAACGGCGCTTCCGCCGAGAGGCGCACGGTGCCAGCGTGGCGCTCGATGCGTGCTTCGCCGGTCCATTCGCTCGCGTAGAATGCACAGGGGCGCGTTTGCCAGTCGTCGCGCGTGAGTGTGGTGGGTGCATCTACGGTGAACGCGTGGCCCGTCGGCAGGAACGTCTCGTCCAGTTCCCAGCGCCGCCGCGCGTCGAAATCAATGGTGGAAGCGGCGTCGAGGGCGAGGAACGGGTGCCAGCCTAGCCCGGCTGGCATCGTGCTGGTGCCGGAGTTGCGCAGTGTGAAATGCACGTTGAGCGCGTTCGCATCGAGTTCGAATGCGATGCGTGCCTCGAACGGCCAGGGCCAGTGCTCGCACGCTTTTGCGTCCAGAACGAGTTCCGCGCGTTGGGAATGGTGTGCGTGAATGCGCCAGGCGCAGCGTTGTGCGTGGCCGTGTAGGGTGTTTGGCAGGTCGAGCGGATGGGGCACGAGCGCATGCGATACGCCTTCGAATTCAAGGCGCGCGTTGGCGATGCGGTTCGAGTACGGGATCAGCGGATAAGCGCCTGCCCTCGGCCACCCGTGTTCCGGTGCATCCCATTCGCGCAGTGGCACGACGAGGTCGGTGCCGCGTTCACGTCCACCGAGTGAGCGAAGGCGGCACAGGCGAGCGCCGAGATGCGGCGCAATTTCGGCTTCCAGGACGCCGTTCGAAAGGGTAAGTCGGGCGGGGTCGTTCATGGTGTCGATAAGGCGAAGTTGACGAGACGTATTTACACGTCGAATTGCAGGCGCAGCAGATGCCCCGAGAGCGGTGCACTCGCGAGTGATTCGATCGGCTGATGATTGCGGTCGCTCGTGATGTAGAGCGAGGCACGACGGGTCGCGTCGCGCACGAAAGCGAGGCCCGTGGGTGCTGCGACGGGCAGGCTCACAATGCCTTCGAGCGCGCCCTCGGCAGTGAAACGCATAAGGCTCCAGCCGTCGCGCAGCGCGGCCCATACACCGCCGCGGTCGTCGAGCGCCACGCCCGAGAGGCGGCCCGAACCAGGCGGCATGGAAGCGAAGCGACGCACACTTGAGGAGCCGCGGCGCAAGAGGTACAGCGTTCCGGACGCTGAAGCGGCCGCGAAGGCCTGCTCGCCGTCTGCCGACCACGTGAGCGAGTCAATGCGCTCGCTGAATTTCCACACAGCTTCGAAGCGCTGCGAGTCGTTGATGAAGCCGAGATGGCCGTGGTTGCCGCGCTCGAACCACGCCCATGTGTGACCGCCGGGATCTGTAGAAAGCAGGGCGATGTCGGGGTCGGTCCAGACACTGGTACCCTCAAAGACGGTAAGTGTATCGTCGGGTCCAAACACCAGATGACGGCCGGTCTGCGCGATCAGCAGCCCTTCGGGACGCAACTGCATTCCGTTGATGGGCGCGTCGAGTTGGCAGGCTATACGGTCGTTCTGGTCACCCGCCGCCGGCGAGAACACATGTAGTGCGGGCGCCAGTGTGTCGGCCCAATAGAGTGCCTCCCGCTTAGCCCACCAGACGGGAAACGCGCCGTGAAATGCCCACGACGCGCTCACAGGTGAGACTTCGTCGGTCTCCGTGCCGGCGCTGCCCGCCTGCAACTGGGCGCCGACGCGTCGCGCGGCCTCCGCCAGTTCTGGCCCAAGCAATTCGAGCCGCGCAAGCGACATGCGGTAAGCGGGGCCGGCTACGCTCAGCGCCCCACGAACGCGACCTTCGCTGTCGACAATGGGGGCAGCAACGCAGCGCACGCCGAGCACGATCTCCTCGTCGTCGATGGCGTAGCCGCGTGTTGCCGTAATGCGTAGTTCGACCTGGAGCCGGCGCCGATCCGTGATTGTGTGCGGTGTGAGCGCGGTCATCGTCACGTTGCGCAGCAGTGCCTCGCGTTCGTCTCGCGGCATGCGCGAAAGAATCGCCTTACCCTGGCCTGTGCAATAGACCGGCTTGCTGCGCCCGAGCGCGGCGGCCGAACGCTGCGAATGTGCGCCGTCGCAGCGTTCTAGCGAGATAACGTCGCTGCCGTCGAGCGCGGCGAGATACGTGGTTTCTCCCGTGAGGTCTCGTAACGTGCGCAGCTCGGGAGTCGCGGCAGCCACGAGATCGGGCATGAGATACGAGTTGCGCACGAGTTCCAGATAGCGGAATCCGAGCCGGTAGACGCGATGCGTGGCATCGCGCCGCAACAATCCGTGCTCGATGAGCGTCGCGAGAATGCGATAGAGCGTCGTTTTTGGCAGTCCCGCGTGTTCAAGCAACTCTGCGTTGGTCAGCCCATGCGGCGTCGCCCCCACCATTTCCAGCACCGTGAGCGCCTTTGAGAGCGCCGCTGTCCCGTCTCCGATGCTCATATTTCCACCTTTTGGAATTCACCGGCGTACGGCCCGTTTGGGGCCTCGTCGATGTCCACGACTTTAGCAGTAGGATCGGTTGCGTTGGAGCGGTAACGCTTCTCCAGTTCCACATGCTGGAACTGAAGCCATTTTGACGACAGCCAAGGAAGCCAGATGACACTTCATGCCTATGCGGAAGGCCTCGATCGCGAAGTCGAGCGCACCGTTCATGTCAGCGACGAAACGCTCGCACGCCTCGCGAAAATCAGCAGCGGCTCGCTCACGACGCAGCTTTTCAAGCGCGGATTCCGCCAGCCGGCGCTCGTCGGGCTGCGCGCCATCAACCACGAGGTCAAGCCGTTCGCGGGCCGCGCGTTCACCATGCGCTTCATTCCGGCGCGCGAGGACATCGACACCTACGGCACGATGACCACGCGCCCGAACGCCGACAATCTGCAATGGCAGGGCGTCGAGCAGATTCGCGAAGGGGATGTGCTGGTGATCGACAGCCGCGACGATCCGCGCGCGGCCTCGGCTGGCAACATTCTGGTGACGCGCCTGCTCGCGCGCGGCGCGCGCGCCATCGTCACGGACGGCGCGCTGCGCGACGGCAGCGAGATCGCGCAGATGCCGCTGCCCGCTTACGCACGCGAAATTACGGCGACCACGCGCATTTCGTATCACCACGTGGCGGACCTGCAGGTGCCGATTGGCTGCGCGGGCGTAGCCGTATATCCGGGGGATGTGATCGTCGGCGACGCCGATGGCTTGACCGTCGTGCCGGCGCATCTGGCAGAGGAACTCGCGGATCTGTGCGAGAAGCAGGACGATATTGAAGGCTATCTGGCGATGCGCATCGCAGCAGGCGAACCGCTGTGGGGTGTTTACCCGCCGAACCCGCAGTCATACGCGGACTACGAGGCGTGGGTGACAGCGGGCCGTCCAGCCATCGCACCGCTGGCGCGAGTGGCCGGACGCTGACGCGCGGTGGACGTCGACGTTCCGCGCATCGGAGTTTGGTGCGCGGAACTTGCGCTACCCATCCACACAATTCCAGAGTTTAGTTTGGTGCGAGGGTGTCTTGTGTCAGGAAGGCAGTCAACCGTCCATCCAGGGCTGTAGCAGTCCCGCCCGCGGAGTTCCTTCCGTCGGTGCAAGCATTTTTGTTACGTGCGACCTCAAAGTCGATTGAGTTTCTGTTTCACTGGAGAATCGATGTCTTGATGAAACCGCTTGTTCCATCAACCGTTTGCTACCTGGACATGCTGAGCCGGTAACCGCTCGGAGTGAAACTCTGGGGACATTAGCCGCTAGCGAATAAAATTACCTGCAAAACAGGAACAAACTTGCTTGCGTGAGCCGTGATGTGTACCTGAGCGTTCGGTTAATTTGACATAAAAGAAATTGCCGATCACTCGCATCACACAAATTATGGAATGCGAAATAAATCGCATGGAGGACGTCCGCATCAGAGTTGAACGTAACCGCATCATGAGTGTTGCGGCATGCAGGTGAACGGGAGGGCGAATATCTCTTCGCGGGCGGGTGGGGGCTCGGTGCAGCGCCGTCTTAGCTACGCGTTCAGACGGTTGAAGCTTGCTGCAATCGATCGGATCGGCTACGTGTCAAAGACCCGCACCTTTGAGAAGTTTCGACGGCGAAATGTTCAGGGCGTCAGCAATTCGAATGAGGTTCAAGACTGATAGGTTGCGCTCCCCTCGTTCGATCCTCCCCATATGACTGCGGTCGATTCCCGTCGCGTGCGCAAGGGCCTCCTGTGAGACGCCAAATTCCTGCCGACGAGCGCGAACCGTCGCCCCTATGGCGGCCAGATGTCCCGCATCGTCCATTTTGACCGATACCCTTTGCATCCCGTGATGCTCGCGGTATGATGGTCATTTGGCCACGGCATTTACGACCCATTTTGGGGTGCCGAGGATCTTTTGATTTGGATTTGTTTCTGGTCCAGGGTGGAAATCGTGTCCAGTCTGGGCCAGCCGCAGTGGACGAGTGCGTTGCAATGAGAGCGTTTGAGGTTGTGGCTGTATGTTTGTAACGAGTGAAAATAACCGTCTGCCTTCGTCGGCATTGCCTTTTGAACCTGAGGGCGCAGGCGTGTGGGGGGTAATCTCGCAGTTGTTTCCGCGGGACGTGCTGATCCTCCGGGTCTCGGAGCGGCGCTCGCGAGCCGTGCCGACGATTGTGATGATGGACCTGGCGGGCAGCGCGCAGTCGCTTGATCAATTCGCCGATGGAGATGTTGTCGTGCGCGGCGCCGCCGTACTGAGCACGCGACTGGCGCGCGAGGTCGACCAGTGGACGCTGGAACCTGTGAGCGAGATCCGGATTGGGGTCACCGAGCCGGAAAAATATAGTCAGGGCGAGCGACTGATGACGGTGACCCGGTTCACGACCGCGACGGGGCGCACGTTTTCCGTACCGTATTCCCTGGCGACACGCCGTGCGCGCGGCAGGCGGCTCTGGCGCGCGAAGGCGACGGCCGCGGCCCGCGCCTGATCCTGGCTCGCCATGGAGGCACATCCAGACCGAGGGCTGGGCATGGCGGTTGAAGAACCGGACATGCGGCCGCGTGTGCGGGGCGGCGTCGTGCTGTATCTCGATTTCGACGGCGTCCTGCATCCGGAGGACGTGTGGCGCCGGCCGGGCTTTGGTCCCTACGTCGCCACCCCGCCTGGGCATGTCGTGTTCGAACACGCCGGGCTGCTGGCGCAGTGCCTCGCGCCGTATCCCGCGCTGCGCATCGTGCTGTCCACGAGCTGGGTGCGGGTGTTCCGCAGCGTGCGCAAGGTGGCGCGTCGCCTCCCGCTGGAGCTACGAGGGCGCGTGGTCGGCGCGACTTTCCATGGCCGGATGGATCCGGTGTGGTTCCGGTCCGTGCCGCGTGGCGTGCAGGTCTGGGGCGACGTGTGCCGGCGGCGCCCCGGGGCATGGATTGCGCTAGACGACGATGATGCGGGCTGGCCGGCGGTGTGCCGGGATCACCTGGTGCACACCGATCCCGTACTGGGTATCAGTGCGCCAGCGGTCCTTGCGGAACTGGAGGCGCGGCTCGCCGCGATGCACCGGCAGGAAAAAGGCTGGCCGTGATAATCCGCCTTATCACGGGAGAACGGTGGGGGGCGGAACAGGGCGGCGGGTGGCGTGCGACAGGGCACGCCACCCTGTTCAACGGGCGAGGCGTGCGACTCTCCCGATGCCGACCGACCGGAGAGGCTTGAGATGACCCAGATCGAAACGCTGGCCGCGCAGGTGTCCGGACTGTATGCGGCCCTCGAGGAGTCGGGGCGCCGGGCGATTGAAACGCTGCGTCAGACCGACGCCGCCCTCGCCGATGGACTTGTCGGGGCGTTCGAATCGGAAGCAGGCGCGGCCGCCTGGCTTGCCAGCCGGACGACCGGATTCGGCGGGCGCAGCGCGCTTGAACTGCTGGCGCAGGGCGAGCGTGCACAGGTGATGCATGTCCTCGATCATCTGCGATATGGCCTCTGCACGTGAACAGAACATGACCGATACAGGCTTTCATGGCGCGTTGCTCTGGCCACTGCCAGCCGAACCGCAGGGTGGTCCGGGCAGCCGCTATTTCATCGATACGGAATTCACCGACTTCCGGCAGTGCCAGCTGATCAGTCTTGCCATCGTCGGTGAGAACGGCAACGAGTTTTACGGCGAACGTACTGACTTCGATCCGGCGTGGTGCAGCGAATTTGTCCACGCAGTGGTGCTGCCGCAGCTTGGCCAGTTCGAGGGGCGCGCGATGCCGCTTGAACAGCTGCGCGAGGCGCTGCGCGCGTGGATGGTGAGCGTGCCGGGCGACGCCGCGCCGGTGCTCTGCTACGACTACGAGACGGACCTGAACCTGTTCCGGTTCCTGCTGGGCGGCCCGCTGCCGCGCGGCTGGCGGATCGAGAATATCGCGGGCCATCGCGACCGGGAGCGGCGTGCCGCGTACTTCGCCCGCCATGGTGGCGAGCACCATGCGCTGCATGACGCGCGGGCCAACGCGTTCGCCTTTGCCGGCTGAACATGCTGTCGCGAGATGCGGCTGTTCGAGGGCCGCGGTTTTTGCAATCGGACGCACGCGTCCTTTCCATGAATATTGCAGGTAGGCAGGCGGGAGACCGGAATGACCAGGGAGCGTGAGTGGATTCCACGACCCGATGCACCACAGATTGCGAAGCGTCTGCGTGAGCGGCGGGAAGCGGTGGGGCTGACGCAGCGCGAACTTGCACGCCAGGTGGGCATGGCCGAATGGACCTATGTGCGCTGGGAACTGGGGCGGTTGCCGGGCTCCGTCGCGGAAAGGGTGGTGCGAGCGCTGGAAGCGGCCCTGCAGGTACCAGAAGGATGGCTGCTCGGTCACGACGTGCTGCCGTTGCCGGAGCCCGTGTTCGACGCGGCCAATGTGCAAGTCTGCGGGAGCGGCCGTGATGGCCTGCCGGCGCGGATTCCCCGGGCCAAATGCGAGGAACTCGGCCCGCACGCACGGCGCCTGCGCGAGGAACTTGGGCTCCCGGTTGCGGAAGTAGCGCGCGCCTGCGGCGTGTCCCCTCCCACGCTCCTGCAGTGGGAGCAGGGGACGTTTCCGAAAGCGCTCACGGCACACCACCTTCGCGCCTGGGCGCGTGCACTCCTGCTTGCGCCGGAGCAACTGCTGGCGCTTCCCGTGCCGCATCCAGGCGTGCGCGATGGGCGGTGGCGCGTGGTCATCGAGGCCGAAACGCTCGAAGACGCCATCCATCGCGTCGCGCAATGCCTGGCCACCCGCGGGCGTAACCTGCTCGGGCCGGAACAGCCGCTGGACAAAACAGCGAGGCGGAATGCGGACCTGCTCGCCCACCGCTATGGCATTGGCGCGCACCGCTGGCCGCTGGTCGACGTCGCCGTCTCGTACGGAATGGCTGCCACGCATTTGCGCCAGACGGTTGCAGGCCTGATTACACGATCGGCACGGTTCGCGTTCGAGATTCCGGTGCTGGAAGTCATCGTGAAGGCGGGGGGCTTTTCGTTAGCGACCGCTGCCACCGATGTGCGCGTGCGTGGCCTGCTGGGGCCGTCGCTGTCGATTGAACGTGCCGCGGCCTTCGCCGGGGAGATCCTGTCCCGCCGGATCGCCGGTGCCGATCCCCGCATGGCGGTGGCCCGCGCGCAGCACGCCGGTGACACCAGCGAACAGACCGCTGGCCGCGGACTTGCTCCTGAAGCGGAGGAACCTGACTTCGGCAGGTCGCGGCCGGCAGAGGCGACTGTTTCCGGACTCGCGGCCGACAGGCAGGCGGATGCAGGGCTGAAAAAGAGCGCGGAAGCCATCGAAAGCTGCAGCGCTGACGCGGAGCAGCACGGGCTTCGACAATTGAAGATGTAGCGGCTTCCGCAACAGAGGGCGCGGAGAAAGGGAACGATGCGTGAAGAACTGTCGAACATCCTGCGGGAAAGATATCCGCGCATCTTCGCCGTCAGCCCGCTCGTCTCCCGCACGACGGACACCATGCCGACGGTGTTCTCCCTGTGGGGATTCGAGTGCGGAGACGGCTGGTTCGACCTGATCGATGTGTTGTGCACGGGACTGGAACTCGCGACCACGCACGGCGCGCCACAGGTTGTCGCGGCGCAGGTCAAGGAAAAGTTCGGGACGCTGCGCTTCAGCGTCTCCGGCGCTGACGTGCGGCAGCGGGCGATGATTGAACTGGCGGAAATGATGAGCGGCCGGCTGTGCGAAATATGCGGCAAACCCGGACAGACGCTGAGCACGGGCTGGGTGCAAACCCGATGTCCGGACCACTCGAAGAAGGGCTGACCAATGGCGTCGCGTATGTACCCGGCCCTTCCCGGTCAGGAGGACGCCCGGCTTCGCCATCCTTTGCCCCGAGAAGCCGTGCACGCCTCCGCGACAATTTGAGAACCGTATTCATGATGCCTGGGATTGACGCTTGAGCAACGAATTAAGGCCGCAGATGCCCGTTCTGGACGAGCCAGCGCCAACACTCTTCGTGGACTACGATGGAGCGCTTCATCGCGGCCACGCATTGCTTGACGAAAATGGCGGGATATCCCTCGATACAGGAAACCCGCTGTTCGAATTTGCGCCGCTGCTGGTCAGCCTGCTCGAACCCCGGCCCGAGGTCAAAATCGTACTGACCACCTCCTGGCTCAGCAAACTGTCTGTTGAACAGGTGATTTCATACCTGCCGGCGCAACTTGCGAAGCGGGTCGTGGGCACCACGCAGGGCTACAGGGCACGGTTCGGCGACTGGAAGATTGGCATCGCGCGCACCTATATCATTCGCACGTACGTGCTCAAACATCGCCTGAAGAACTGGCTGGCGATTGATGACTCTGTTTACGGCGCACGCGATCTGAGGACCGACCTTCTCGATCTGGAGTCGCATCTCGTACTGCTCGACTCCCGACGCGGTATCGGCGACGCGCAGGCACAACAACGGATCCGGGACTGGCTCGCCAGAGTACATGATGCTGGCAGTTTGTGAGTCGACCTGCGCAATGCTGCAGGGCACGCGTCCTCGAGGCCTTGACCTTGGACTCCCAGGCAGTCGTCGCGGTAGCAAAAGATCACGTTGCAGGTACGGCGCATGGACAGCGCCGGGCCTGATGAGACGGTCACCAAAGAGGAGAGGTGGATGCTTCGAGTCACCGTTGAGTTGTTTCCCGGAGGACGGGAAAGCGAAAAGCACGTCATCGCGACGGCGGACATCGCGCGGGTGAGCGACGGGGCGCTCGCGGATTACCGGGTGACCCTGGAAGATGCGGTACTCGGGGAGGTCGGCGAGCGCGCCGTCGTGCGCAGTTATCCCAGATGGGCGGACAGCGTGTGGGACCTCGTGGCCCGCGGCATTTCTGCCGCGCTGAATCAGGATGCCGAAGCATTGCCCGCCCGGCCGACGAAACCGCAGGTGACGGTTCACACGAACGACGCAGGCTTTCGCTACGTGCGTCTCAATGAAATTCCTGAGCCGACCCGAACCTTCTTCGACCGGAAGCTCGCCGGTTCGGGCATTCCCGATCACGGCTGCGCTTATGCGCATGACTGGTTCGACTTTCTTGGTGGACATCGCTGAGGCCAACACCTGACGTAGCCAATACTTTGAGAGCCAAGAAGTGTTGCAGCGACTACAGGACATTCCCGGGAAACAATATCTGCTCCTTACGTCGGAAAGCGGGGGCGCTACCGGGAAGTCGATGCTGAATGAGGAGGCGAGATGCTGGACGCACTTGAGCTGGGCGAGACGATCAAGGAGTACCCCGACCAGATCGCTCGCATGATGGCGTGTCTCAGCCGACTCGGGCGAACTTGTACGGATCGTGGTGTCGCTCTCGCCTGGGCGAGCTATTCGGACAGCCTGTGCGCTGCATGGCTGATGCTGCCGGAAGACGACGATATGTTAGCCCAGACGCTGCTCGAATACCTGCCTTCCGGTGGCAACGAAGCGATGCTACGCTATCAAATGACGCTCGTTTCTTGTGACGACGGCACGGGCGACGCGTTCCTGGAAATCCCCTCGCGGATTCTGCGGGATCTAGGGTGGGGCGTGGGGGATAGTCTGCAGATCCATGCCGGGGATGACGGGACCTTGGTGCTGCATCACGTTCCATAGGCTGGATTGTGCGAGGCTGAGAGGCTTCGGCATACACGTCGTATCAAGCCAGAAGAGCCCCTGTTTCGGTGAATGCTCGCGGAGCACCCTTGAGCGAGGTGGAAGGCTCTTGTCGACCCACACCGGCCGTTACGGACGGGGTCAGTCAAGCGGCGGCTTTGGCGTGGTCAACAGTCATACGCTTTACCCATCGATCTCAAAGCTCAGTCGTCGCCACCGGAAGGGCGTCGGAAGTAAGGTCCGAGACTTGCCGGTGCGCTCGACCAAGGAACTGAACTCGTCCAACGAGGTAGGCAATGAGCATGTAGGTCGCAATCCTGTAGGATGTTGTTGATCTCATACTCGAGACGGGTATTATGTGGAACCGCTACGCAGCGCTCGCACTTTTCTGCGGTGTTTCGGTCATATGCCGTGCCGCAGGACAGTTGTCCGAGCCGTCGAGTGCGCCTTCCGTCGTACTCACGCCATCGACGCCTCCAGCACAAGACAGACAGCCGCTCGATAGCTTGCGCGCTGAAGTCGCAGACATAAAAAAGAAGGTTGAAAAACCTCCTAAGGACAACTGGGACAAGCTAGCGGCGGTATCTAATCTCATCTCCGGCGTCGTGGTCGCGATCCTCGGGTTCTACGCTACGAACGTTTACAACCGTCGTCAGAAATTGTCGGATGAGAGGCGCAAAGATCAAGAACTGCGGATCGCGCAAGTTCAAACGGTCGAAAAATTCTTCCCACACCTCTCCTCGTCAGAGGAGCGCACGAAGAGTGCCGCACTTGTCGCGATAGCGGCATTAGGAGATGAGGAACTGGCGGTGAAATTGGCGAAGTCGCTTGCAGGACCGGGCGCTACGAGTGCCCTCGCAACAATTGCTTCGACTGCAAGCGCTCCGGTTGCAGCTAAAGCTGAAGCAGCGTTACGCGACATATTTTCCTACCTGAAGTCTCGCGTCGTACGAATCTATCACGAACCGAGCTTAGCGACAGGGTTCATATGTGCTGATGGCCAAGCCGTCACCATGGCGTACTTAATCAATGAAGGCTCATCCAAAGCAGTTAGGATCAAATTGCCAAACGACACCGTAGTCAACGCCGTTGTGCGTGGAATTGACAAAGAGCGAAATCTTGCTCTTCTGTCTTTTCCGCCAAGCGAAGCGTTCGATGCACCACCTCCGCTTAGCCTATCAAGCCCCGAGCCTGGTGAACCAGTAACAGCCATCATCATCGACCAAGGAGGGACTGTCACTTTGCGAATTGGCAAAGTGGTCGGCTTCATACAGAGCGCTGGATCTACTCGGGTTCAAACTCAAGTCCAACTTTCCGTCGAGCCGGGCGCCGGTGGCACCCCCGTCGTTGACAAGGGAGGACGTCTTATTGGCCTCGTTGAGACTAGATCGACCACTGACGATTTGGTAACTTTGGTATCAGCTCACGACGTTTTCGAGTTCGTGGATCGATTTCGATCAACATAACCCATCTGATGAGCCCGACAACGACGTCGAACGACTGCTCACGGCTTCGGACTCGCCGCACGGACGTCCGCGCAGGCGAATAAGCTAACGACAGCTCATGGCCGACCGCGGGCATCAATTCGCCGATCCACCAGTGAATCTCTAGCTGTCCATACCGCGTAGGCGGAGCCGAAGTGCGTTCACCAAGGCGTTGCAGGTGCGCAGCAGCCATGCGAGTTGTTCTGCATCTCGCGCGGCCCCATCTGCTTGTGCTTCGAACTTAACGCTGAGCCGTCCTGCTACGCGCTCGCCATCCTGTCCTTCGTTGATTTTGAACCGAATCGGCTGCCCGACTTCCTGTTCTAGCGCAGCTTGGTCCTCAATGAGCGCTAGCAACGCTTCCCGCCCGTCCGCGCCCAGGAACTTGACGAACAGGCCCGCCGTTCCCGGCTGCTCCCGGTAGGCGACAAGCCCTTGCACGGGGCCCGGTAAGTCCAGGCGGACGAAGTTGTTCCCGCCGTGTCGGGGCGGCGGCTGGTCCGGGTGGTCGAACTTCACCTGCTCGATGAATTTATCCCAGAACGCGCGGTTGTGGAGCTTTGACGCGCTGATGGCCTTCTGGTGAACCGCGGACTCCAGCGCGGGCGCAACTTCGTCGAGCGCAGTTGTGCGCTCAAGCGGCACGCCGTCGGGGCGCACCAGTACCTCACGCTGCACGACTTCGGTGTGCAACGGGACAGACGGCATGAGAAGCGTGCGCCCGACCCCATCGCGATACGTGCGGATTTCGACGAGCGCGAGTTGAGACAGCACGCCGCCCTTCGCGGCCAGCAACCGGCGCAACGACTGCAAGTCGCTACGAATGCCGTCCCCCGCTATGGCGCAGAGGAAGTCCCCGCGCTCGAGCGACCGGTTCACAGCGTCGACGAATGCGCCCTCGTTCAGTTCGGGATGCACGGCTTTGACCGCGGCGAACATGGGATTTCCCCCAGTCAGGCCACGCGCTTTCTTGAGACGCGCTTCCAGGTCGGAATATGTCCACTCAGAAAGCAGCGATGCATATTCGAACAACTGCGCAATGACTTCGCGGCGAGCTTCGGGGTTGCGCCACAACTTGCATTCGACGAGCACGAGTCGGCCGGTCGAGGAAACGCCCAGGATGTCGAGGAATACGCTTGAAGAGCCATAGCGCAGTGGAAGTTCGCGGCAGAGTGGCACGAAGCTCTCGCCGTGGCCGAACATCTCGGTCATGGGCAGCAGCGCAGGTAGTTCAAAAATCCGCTCTTGCAGCCAGCGTTCGTTGTGACCGTTGCCGGCGGTCAGCGCCACTGGCTGAAAGGCCGCAGGCGAGTCTGAAGTCTGCTCGTCGTAGAGGTAAGTGGTCATGCACGGGTCTCGTGGTTCTAAGCCGCCCTGTGTCCAAGCGTGCACGGGCGAATGTTATAGAAGGAAACCGCCGATTGTACGGCTTCGCGACGAGGCCTCATTGCGCAGCTTGCCGCTGCGCGGATTCGAGCTGGTTTATGTTTTTGGGCTGCACGCTGTAGCGCATGCGGTGGACCTGATTGACGCTGGTCGCTCTTCGACCCTTCTCGGCCGTTCGCAACGCGCTTGTGCTAAAGGCGGCTTTCCAACCCGGAACCGCCGGTCGAACGCGCGGTTCGCCGTGGCGCCCCCCGAGACGTGTCCGCTTGCGCAAGTCCAGTTGCGTTACCGCGGAGCGATGCGATCGAATCGAGCTAAGATAGCCGAAGCGGCCAGCGCACCTCTAATTCCCGGATCATCGTGCGAAAAATTCCAACGTCTGTAGCGGGCAACTCGATAAATATTGAGGGTATCCCCGATGCTGTTCGGGTCGTGGCCCTCCGTGGCTCTCATGCCAAACGGTTGGCAGATCTCGCGCTTCACCGTAAGGATCTTGCATTTGCCGATGATTGCCTCGTCTCGCTAACCACCGTACCCGAGGGTAGCGACGTCATTCAGGAGGCCCTTTGGCGCAGCGCTATTGTTCATTTCTTCAAGTGTTTTGGCGATGGTGCGCGCTTCAAACTGTCGCCAAACAGAATTCTGCGAGGTGAAGACCCTAAAGCCATGATCGTCTTCAGGCACTTCGAAAATCTGAGGAATAAGCACTTTGTCCACGACGAGAACAGCTACCTTCAATGCATACCTGTGGCCGCGATAAACGATGGATCGAAGGCGTACAAAGTGGAAGAGGTCTTATGTGTTTCTTTGATGGGGCTTACTCTGGAGCAGGCGGCTTTTGACAACTTCCGGTCGCTTGTGATCAAAACCCGGGAGTGGGTAGAGGTGGCATACGATGATCTCACTGCGGAGATAAAAAGGCAGCTTGAGGCGGAGACTTACGCCGCACTTCTGGCTATGCCAGCGCCGCAAATAGCGGGCGCCGAGCCGAGTAGTGCTGGCGTGAGGCGACCCACCGCATCGCGTTGAAGTGGCGCGGAAACGCAGACCCGTTGTCGAAGAGCAACGGTTCAATGTGACCGCGACTACGACGCTCTATGCGGCAGTGCAAGCGTCGTTTTCGTCTACCGCGACCTGTAATGAATGGGCGCGTCGCTGCCGCTAGGTCAAAGTGCTGCCGTCCTTCGCGATGTTGGCGATGCTGGCATCGCGATGATTCCACACTGGGGATAACGATGGATGGGAATGCAACAGTAGACGCCCAAGATCCGCGCAGCCTCAGACACCTCGATTTGCGCGTCAATCGCATCCCATTCTATGTCCAAGGCGTACAGGCGGCCCTAACCGCGCTTGCGCTCCAAAAAATGCATCATCCGTTGGACCGCATTGAGATTCGCGTCGAGGGCAATGACGAGCCGGTTCACAGCACGATTCTCGTTGCCTACACGCAGACCGTTTCCAGCATGGCGGCAATATATTCACGGTTGCTCCTCGAGTTTCTGGGGCTGAAAGTAGGCGGCAGACCATCCGCACTACTGCCGGTCGAAAAGCGGCGCCGCGGCGATATAGGGATTGAGAATTACCAGCGGGAGGACGGTACGCCATTCGCCAAGGTGGCGGCGTCGATTGTGGAAGACTTCCCTGACGCTCAACGAGTAAGAGAGGCGTGGATTATCACGTGCGACTTTGCGGGGCAACGGCTGGCTCATCCTACTGACGACCTCAAGGTCGAAGATATCGATGTGACGCCGATGTTGCTGCGCACGTTCGAAACGCTCCCGGAGCTGGTGACACGCGTCTTTCTCGACGAGGCCGTCGCTCCCTGGGGTCAGGTTGATGCTGGTACCTCACGATCCTGAAGACAATCTTTCGTTATGCGGCCGGCAGGTTGCGAAGTCGCTCGCAAAACTCCGCGTAACTCAATGGAATGCAGTCATCGCCTTGCGGAAACCGCCGCCGACTCCGAAGGTCTTCAGACACACACCAATTAGCGATTATCACCGCAACGTCGACGATGAACGCGTCAGCGGCTTGCTTGGAGTCGCCCTTGTGCTCGTCAAAGACTTCGCCAGTCCCGATAATATCGCCGGCGCACATGATGCCGGCTCGCGCAACTGCGTGTCCGATGCGAGTGACAGGGAACAAGGCCGGGAAGGCCTTAGGGCGCTTGTGGAGTTCTTTTGCTACTTGACGCGGCATTAGGACCTCGACGCGCTTTTCCTCTATGCGCGTCAGTACCAAAGCGGTTGTGTCGGCATCGCCTTCTAGGCGGTCGTAGATGTTCGAATCGAAGAAGATCGTAAGCATGCGATGTTCCATGTTCTCGACCAAGGGTTCTTGCGGTCGACAAGATGTAGATCGGTGAGCTTGATGCCGACCCTGCGTGGTCCATCTATGACGAAGTCCAGCTTGTCGCCGTAGGCCAATTGCTCATCGGGTAGCTGGAAGTCGTTCCGAAATGATTCGAAGAATCGAAATTCGCGCTCTTGAGCCTTGCCACGCCCCATCGCCGATCTCACAGTTGGTGGTTATTCGTGACCACATCTGAGTTCTTACGTGAAGAGCGCCACAATCTGAAGGGCGAAGCTTGCGGTCAGCAAGATGAGACCGCCGCGCTGAAGCCTCAACCGCTGTCGATTGCTCCGCGCTGTCTCGTCGGCCATCGCTTGGCTGGTCCAAGTGGATACTGCCTGCAGGCCGAACGTACCGCGATACATGAGGATCGTTCCGACTACGCCAGCGATGGCGCCAGCAAGGTTGACGCATTTGTCGACAGTCATGATCCCCTCCGTTGTTTTTCGGGATGGTCAGAGTCCGCGCGACGACAGCGCCAGACTAGCCATTTCGGTCGAGTACGGTATTTCATGCGTGCCGCATAGATCGCCAGCTTTAGAGAGGTATTTGCCGCAGCCGCGCGCCATTCCAATCTCAAAGGCGCCTTGAGGACGGCGGTGAGATTTCCGTGGCAAGCGGCGTCAACTTCTCGTAGAAGTCGTACGGGTCGCCCGTAAAGCCTTGGGTTCGAGCGAACATGTTGAGGCATAGTGCGGTAGGCGTCAGGCTGGCAACCGGGGGCGTACTGTGGAAATTGAATCCACTCCCCAGTACAAGGAGCCCCATTCCGTGCAGATGGTCGAGTGCGATGTCAAGCTCGCTGGCGCTCTCGATGCCCGTGACCTTACGTAGCCCGTCAAGTGGGACCATCTTCTGCGTGTCGCCGAGCACGAGGCGATGCTCGGACACATGGATTTGTTCGCCCTTGCAGACGAATTCGACAAGCCTCGCCTCACTTGCGGTCAATTGGTCTAGCAGATTGATGAAGGTTAGGTTGCTGTCGTCCGTACCGCTGGGCGTGCATGAACTCGCAAAGAGCCCGGCCCACATGTCCTGCAAATGGTCTGCATCAACCCAGGAGCTTTTTTCGATGATCTTGCCCGCAAGGCGTGGGTGAACGTGAACGGGGTCGGTGCTGCCTTCTTGTTCCAGCCTAGCTTTGGCTTTCTCAATAATCCTGACGGCGTTTGCCGCTCTCCAGCTTTTGACTTTGTCCTGAAGCAGGAGGCCGAATTCCTCGGCGACTGGCATACAGACCTTTCCGAGAAAAGCGCCGACGCCAGTCATCGCTTTGTCAGCCACGATCTTGGTGGTTTCGGCGAGCGCCTTCGCGCCCAACGGATCGAGATCTTCTGCACCCATGCTGGCCCCTTGGTTTGATTGTTTGAACCCGGTCGATTTTACGTGACCTGACGGGTTGTTTTCCAAGTTAGGATTGCAGATCCGAACCCACTGGACTTGGAAATGACACGCGCCGCTCGGATCGTACTGCAAGACACACGGCACGCAATCAGAGAACACAGCGACACGTTGCAGGCAGAGGCCTTCCGCGTCAGCTGGTTTGGCATCGTCGGGCTGCTTCGCTCCGTTGGCCACGTGCTCGATAAGGTCGACGCAGAATCGTCACCCGAGATGCGCCGGGCAATTCGCGAGAAGTGGTCCGAACTGACTGCAACCCGCCCGGAGCCAATGATCTTTTGGGGATTCATCGAGGCCGAGAGAAACCGCTTCTTGAAAAACTACGAACACGGTATCGAGCGGACTTTGACGATAGCGAGCTCTCAGCCGGGGGGCTGGTAGTAATCGATCAAGGTAATGCGCGTGGGGGCATGGTAGTCCCCGAGCGCAAGCTTGACTCCTTTATCGCGAGCGGGCCGTTTGCCGGTCGGCCCGAAAAAGACGTAGCGTGGGAAGCACACGCTTGGTGGATGCGGTATCTCGACGAGACCGACGAACTTGCTTCCTCGTATCGGCCGGGATAAACGGCGACCAGCATTCTGAACAGGGGCTATCAGTCTATGGCTGAGTTCGACACCGATGCGGAGATCGAAGCGTGGATTGCCGCCAACGGCGGCATCGATGCCCTTCGAACGGTCGTGGGCAACGGCCAAATGCAAGGAAGGCGAGCTGAGCGGGCCAAAGCATATCTTCAACGGCGTGACGCCAGAGAGGTCGCCGACCTTGCCCGCAGAAATGTCGATGCAGTCGAGCTTTCCGCCTCAGCTGCTGAAGACTCAGCACGGGAGGCTAGGCGTTCTGCGGATGCGTCTGAGCGCGCCGCGGATGCCGCCGCAGCCTCGGTAAAGCAGGCCCGCATCGCTTGGATCGTCGCGCTCGTCTCGGTGATCGTGGCTGCAGCCATTGCGCTGTTCAAGAAATAACTCTTCCATTCACAGTTGCCCGCGCTCATCCGCCGACCTATGCTTTCGCGGAAATACAACGAACGAGGGACTCACCTTACTGGGCTTGCCTGAGCGGGAAATTCTGGCGGAGAGAGGGAATCTGTCGCGAGCGGTCTCGACCACTGACATGATGCGCCGCTTCCGGAAGGCCTGCTGACCACTGGGAAGCGGTCTCTCAGATGGTCGAACTACCATGATCGAGAGCGGCTGCTGATGGGCCGATAGCTGCCCGATGCGATGAGCCGTAGCCGCCCCCCAGGCGGTCGCCCCGGCCTCCCCGAAGCGGAGACCCTTCAGGCGCTCCCCGTCGCGCGCTCGGCTGCGGTCACCGTCTGTGAGATGAGCGTCGAGATCGTCATCGGGCCGACGCCCCCCGGAACGGGCGTCACGGCGGCACATCGGTCCAGCAGGCCGCCGGCGTCAATGTCCCCCATGCCGCCGACGTGGTATCCGGCATCGATGACAACAGCCCCGTCACTGATCCACCCACCGGGAATGAAGCCGGGCTTGCCTACCGCGCCAACGATGAGTTCCGCGCGCCGGATCTCCGCTTCAAGATTGACGGTTTTCGAGTGGCACAACGTCACCGTCGCGTTGGCATTGGACAACATCAGGGCCATCGGCTTTCCGAGGATCGGGCTGCGCCCCACGATAACGGCGCGCCCGCCTGACACATCAATCCGGTAGTGAGAAAGCAGGCGCATGATGCCGGCTGGCGTGGCAGACCCGAAAGCGGGCTCGCCGAGCGCCATCAACCCGAAGCCGTGGCTGGTCACGCCATCGACGTCTTTCGCGACAGCGATCCGGTCGAAGCAGGCGCGTTCGTCAACGTGTGCCGGCACCGGATGCTGGAGCAGGATGCCGTGGACGTCCGGATCCGCATTCAGCTGGTCGATCGCTGACAGGACGTCCTGGGTGGTCGCGGAGGAGGGCAGCGTGATCGCGCGCGAGGCCATGCCGACCCGGCGGCATGCATTGCCTTTCATGCGCACATAGGTTGCCGACGAAGGGTCATCACCCACGAGGATCGTTGCCAGTACCGGTGTCTGGCCTCCGTTTCTCTTCTTGAGCGCAGCGACGCGTTCAGACAGTTCGCATTCGTGGAGTGCGGCCAGTTTCCGGCCATCAAGCAGGGTCGTCATGCAACCTCCCGCTGCGCAAATCCGGTCACCGCCTGTCCGGAAACAGGCACATGCGGGCAGACGCATCCGGAGGGCGGGAGAGCCGGTGAGCGCGGTTCACAGGGCGGGCAAGGCAGGCATAAACCGGAGATACGGGCATGGATCATGGGAGGTCTCCAGAGAGGACGATCACGATGCCCAGGCGAACGGCGGCGCTGCGTTTACGCTCCCCGATGGTGCTCCATCCGTTTTTCGCCAGTCATGCAGACGCCGTATCTTACCGCACCCCCGGGGATCGCGACCGGTTCGGTCCGGCACAACGGGCGCCACGGCTGCGGAGCTGGCGGGCCGGCGGCCGTGGCAGTCCGGTCGCGGCCACCGGTCGGTCGCGTCCTGTGTCGCCGTGGTTTGCCGGTCAGGGTGGGGCGGGGTATGCAGCGTGGCCGCGATAAGCGGCGTTATCGCCTGATGATGTATAGGAACTCGAGGGATCGGATCGTGCGTAAAGTTGCGAGGACCAACGTGCGGTTCGATTTCTGCCTCACGACTGATGTCTCGCCGCGTCCGGCGTTGCCTCGGGATACCGATCGTGTGATTCGTAAAGCCGAAAAGCGGCGACGCTGGCGGCTATTCTTGTCATTACCTCCGCGCTCGCCCTCGGATGAGACAATCGCAATCTCAGCGATTCCGCGGGCTCTTCGGGCCGGACCCGGCGCGGATTGGCGCGCATGAAACCGCTGCGCTTGCCACGACCACGGGTCATCAATGAATGAGCGATTTTGCGAGGGATTCCTGCAGAAAAGACATCGAGGACAATAGACCTCTTCGACGGGAGTCACGGCAGTTGCCTCGATAGTCGCGTCCATCCTAATCTCAGTTCGGTTCAATGCAGTCAGTTCCCGCGCGGTCTCCGCGAGAGTTTAGGATGATCGCCGAGCTCGGATTGCGGGCCGGGTGTGCCATATGGTCGTGTTTGTCCATGCCGCTCACGCCTAGTGAGTTTTCAGTATGACCAGATCTTTCGAGGATGGCGCGGTATAGGTTGCAAGCAACAGATTAGCTTTCGAGTGCATCCAAGCGACGACGGTTGACCCGGATTGCAACTCAATATTCGTTACATGCAGATCAGCAATGCTGCGAGGAGCGGACAACCGGTCGCGCGCCGACCGAATATGCTGAAGTGCTTCCAACACGCGGTCGTCCGGCGCAAAATCGTTGGCATTTAGGTGGGATTCGTGCGCCGCTGAAAAAAGCGCCTCAACTAGACCCACGTCCCACGCGTCGTGCGTGCGGGCAAGCTGGTGTAGCGGAGAATCCTCGGTTTTCCGTGGATCGACATCTCTCCGTGAAAGCTCGTCTAGAAACGCACGGGGCAGTCCGCGCTGCCACGCGACGTCCCGAAGGCATCTGTCCGCTGCCCGCAGATATTCGATCGCAGAATATACAGCTCGTCGTCGAATCGACTTTTCTGGTGGATTGGTGAGCACTTCGCAATATGCGGTATCTACTTCCGCACGCAATTCGCCTAGAAGTGCGCGAATCTGGACGAGGCGCGCATGGGGCAAAGGGTCGGCAGACATGGCGGAACTCTCCCAATAAGCTGGGTTGTACGTGTTCTGCGGGTCGCCGCGCGAAGTAAGTGGAGAACAGGGCGACTGACCGCAGTTTAGCGCTTTCCGTTGACCTTGCGCGTAGCCCTTATCTGCCGGAAAGGCGCTGGTTCCTGCCATCGGAGACTCTTCTGGCGTCAGCGTCGGTGGGCTGCTCCAGCGTCTCCGCATTCAACCGGTCGAAGCGACGGATAAGATACAGTTCTGAATACTGCAGTCGCTACAAACTGACGCGCGCTTTGATATGCCGGGCCGGAGATAGTAGAGATTGAGCGGCAGGCAACGCTGTCATGAGCTTGCGCGCGGTGCGCCTGGATGGTGGTCAACGCCATTAGGACTGTGGTGCCTTTTAGCACGGTCCGAAGGCCGGTTGGAGCGAAGTAGAGCTACCGTGAGAAGCGCGGGTTATCACGGACCGCCGACTTCCGGTATGTACGCCGATAGGGAAAACTCCCCAGCCCCATTCCGAATGTTGGTTTTCGGGAGAGTATTAAATCCTTGATTCCCGGTGTAGCGCCTCTGTTCTGCGAAGAGGGGCACCACCGAGTTGAGCGTTTCTACTGTTCAGTTTTTCTTTGCTTTCGGCCAAAACCAGATGACATGAATGCCGTCGTTGCAGGGCTATCAGGGCAGCTAGCGTTTTGGTATGTCGATTCCTCTGAACCTTGCGTGCGCCCTCTGAAATAAGTCCAGTACAATCGACGGCCCGAGGTCGGCGGACGAACACGACGTTAGAACTGGTGTCTTTAGCGGTCGCCGCGCCCTATGCCGCACGCTTGGTACGGTTGATGACCAGCGGCCAGCGCAGGAATATCACGTTACTATACATATTGCTTTTGCCGATCCCGGTCATTCCGATCCATTCCGGGAGTGGACGCGCGACGTCGGCCGCGTTTCTGTTTTTCGCCATCCATGCGTCGAGATAGTTTGAGAACAGCAAATCGAAGTCATGACCTGTGGGACTGGGGAGCGCTTCAATGAAGGGGTTGCTCATTTCGTTTGCCTCTGGGACGGGATCTGCCCTCGGTCTATTTGGCGCTCTTTTTCGGCTTTTCGCCAGCTATCCTCGATAGAAGGGACCGCTGGCTGGGTTTGCCTAAAGCCGCTATCTTCCGATTGTGTTCGGAATGCCGAACACACTGGAAGTGATATGGTTGAAAGCTGTGACGGACGGAAATTATTTAAGTAAAAAAATCCGCCAAGAGGGAGGTTCTTGACCTAGGATTCGGCCAAGAATGGAAGCTATTTGAGTAATTTCTTGGATGCTAATCCAGTTCCTTTACACCATCAGATGGAATGCAGGAAATGCCGGTTAACCCGGGCGGCGCACCTTCCGACGTAGAGTCACTGCCCCCAGGGGCTAACCAGGCGTGGATTCACCACGCGGGGCGAGGACCGCACATTTGAACCAGATCCATGTAATGCGCATCTTCCTGCGCGTTGCGGAAACGCAAAGTTTCAGGCACGCTGCCCAGCAACTGAACGTGTCGAACGCGCTGGTTACCCGGTCGATCGCCTCGCTGGAAGCACATCTGAAAACACGCCTCATCAACCGCACAACACGCAAGGTTTCGCTCACAGAGGCGGGCATGCGCTATGTGGATGGTTGTCGCACGCTGCTCGAAGAACTCGACCACCTCGAAGGATCCCTGGCAGGCATCGGGCGCGAGCCCAGCGGCACGCTGCGAGTTGTCGTTACGAGTGCGCTGTCGCCGCAGTCCCTCACGCAGTTGCTCGACAGCTACCGGCGCCGATATCCGAAGGTGCGTATCCGGCTCACGGTCACAGAGCGTGTGCCGCGACTCGTCGAAGACGGCTATGACGTCGGTCTGCTCGTCGCGGACCCGTCGACGCCCGGCGAGACCGCGGATACTGATGTCAAGGAGTTGTCGTTTGCGAGTCAACGCCTCGTGCTATGCGCCGCGCCGTTTTACCTGACGACACACCACGAACCGCACCATCCCGATCATCTGGCGCTGCACGCCTGCCTGGCGACCCCTGCGGACCAGCGCGGTTCTGCCTTATGGCATTTTGTCGACACTGAGGGCAATGAGGAGTCTGTGGCGATCGAGCCGTCATACATGGTCGACAGCCCGCTACTCGTACGGCTTGCCGCGATCGCTGGAATGGGTGTCGCGATACTGCCCGAATCGCTCGTCGCCGACGACTTCGCCATTGGCAACCTGAGGCGCGTTATGTCGACGTACAAGATCGACGATTGGCAGCCGAATGTGTCGCTCGTGTATCCGCGCCGTCAGCATCTGCCGGCAAAGACGCGCACATTTATCGAACACGCGCTTGAACGCGCAGGCGCGATTGCACCGCTAGTTTCCGGCGACGCGCAAGCGGTGGTGCCGCGGGAGACGCATGCCAGACGTGACGCTGCGTGAGCAGGGTCGGCGCGGGCATTGAGACCTGCCTATGGTCGCGATCAATACTGTTCACTGGAGTGACCGGCTCCTGAGCAACAAGCGAAACCTGAACGTCTCGGCGATGGCGCGCGCGAATGACTCGTTATTGGCCGGCTTTACTCATTCACGGAAGCCGCCCGAAAGCTGCCGTTGAGGACTTAAACGGCAGCACGACAGAATCTTCGTTGGACTGCTGGGCCCAGGAACGGACGTTTGACATGGGATCACCGGTGCTGGGGTGAGCATTGCAGAGGCGCAAACATTGCTGCCTTCGCTGCAGGCGCTCCACGGTCAGTCAATGTATCGTCCGCTAAAGGCCCAGGCGAGCATCACAGCCAGCGCACTGAAACAGCACAGCCATTGCGTGACAGCGGATCCAGTCCCGAACTCGGGGTTCGAAATCAGCGTGGTCTGGATCGCCAGGCCGAGAAGCGCACCTGGTTCCAGATGGTGCGTCCGCTCGATTCGCAGCCAGTACATCGAGAGCAGACTGGCCGACCAGCCGGAACCGACCAGGAGCCAGTCGATCACCTTGAAATCAAACGACCTGGCGGGATTCCTTGCGACATTCATGGCGATGTGCGAAATCGAAACCGTCACAACAAGAACGGCCAGGGCAACAAACCACGTCGGGTAGCGAAGCAGAACGGCAAACAGGAAGCCGAACATCGTGACGAGTTGAGGCCATGCCAGGCGCACGAGTGCGAGGCTCGCGCGCAATTCGTCGAAATCGTCATCATGCATTGAGCGCGTCCCGGTGTGTGGAGGTACGGCACGGCGCATACCCGCCTGGATGTCGATCTTCCTGAATTACGCTAACGTGCCCGGCAGGCCGTCAGGATGCCCCGCAGCAAATCGATGGGTGGTGGTGGACAACCGGGGATTGCCACATCAACCGGCAGGACCGACGAAACCGGGCCGCATACGGCATAGCTGCCGGAAAATATGCCGCCCGTGCATGCGCATTCTCCTGCCGCTACGACGAGTTTCGGGGCTGGCGTTGCTTCATATGCCGCAAGCACGGCCGCCTTCATGTTCAAGGTCACGGGCCCGGTTACGAGCAGCAGGTCCGCGTGGCGGGGGCTCGCAACGAACCTGATCCCCAGACCTTCGATGTTGTAGTAAGGATTGCTGAGCGCGTGGATCTCCAGTTCGCAGCCGTTACAGGAGCCCGCGTCAATCTGCCGGATGCATAGCGCGCGCCCGAGGAGATCGAGTATTTCCCGACGAATCTCTCGCTCCTCGTGTCGCCATGCATCTTCCACTGTCGGTGCTGGTTCGTCCGGAAAGCCGGAGCGCGCGAATTGCCGGATAAGCTGCCACATCAGAGATCGTGCCCCGCGTAGTTCAGGTTGAACGACTTGTTGATCAACGGAAAATCAGCAACGATGTTTCCGATGATCGCGTGCTCGAGTGCTGGCCAGCCCTGCCACGATGGATCGTGGCAATGGCAGCGCGAAACCACATCGCCGGCGTCGACCTCGAGCGTGACAAACACGTCGCCGCGCCACCCTTCCACCCAGCCCGTACCGCGCGACGGTGCGGTGACCGGCTTCACGTCGACGGCAACGGATCCGGCAGGAAGGCTGGTGAGCAGTACACGTATTACCCGCAGGGACTCGTCGATTTCGGCAAATCGCACGGCGACGCGCGCCGCGACGTCGCCCCGCGCGTCGCTCGCAGCCTTGACGGCCACATCGTCGTACGGAGCGGGTTGCATGGCCGCGCGCAAATCGAATGTATGACCGCTGGCGCGAGCGGCCATGCCGCGCACGCCGAAATGTCCAGCGACGTCGGCAGTCAACCGGCCGGCACCAGCAAACCGGTCCTGCAATCCCGACTGGTCCTCGTAGATCTTGCGCATAATGCGGGCTTCACGCTCGATAGCATCGCACTGCTTCACCAGGGCCGTCGCGGTCTCCGGACGGATGTCGACTGACACGCCACCCGGTACGATCCGGTCCATCAGATAGCGATGCCCAAAGGCGTGCGCGTTCATCCGTGTCCAGTCCTCCTTGAGCCGTGAGAACTGTGCGAGTCCGAAGGCGAACCCGGCATCGTTGCCGAGCGCGCCAAGGTCGCCCAGATGATTGGCAACCCGCTCCCGTTCCAGCAGGAGGGCGCGCACATACAGCGCGCGGTTCGGTACCGTGACACCGCACGCCTGCTCAAGCGCCATGCAGTATGCCCATGTAAACGCAACTGTCGAGTCGCCTGCGATCCGTGCCGCGACCCGATAGCCACCTGAGGCCGGCGTTCGTTCGAAGAGCCGCTCGACTCCCCGGTGCACATAACCTAGACGCTCTTCAAGGCGCAGCACCTTTTCCCCGACGACCGAGAAGCGGAAGTGCCCCGGCTCGATGGTGCCGGCGTGGATCGGCCCGACCGCGATTTCGTGCACGCCGTCTCCCGCGACCTGCACGAAGGGGTAATCCGCCTCGCTGGACTCGAACGTCTCGACGCCGGATGCCTGTCTTTGCAACGGGAAATAGTCAGCGGGCCAGTTGCCGTGATTGAGCCACGAGCGGGTGTCTTGCGCATCACGAGCCCGCAGGCCGGTCAGATCGAAGATTGCGCGCTGCATGCGTGCCGCGTACGGAAAAATGGCGGCAAGATCAGGGAAGCTTCCACCGGGCTGTGGGCTACGCTCCGTCGCAAGACGCACCCACAGTATCCCGTCTTCACATTCGTACGCCGCGTTTGCAGAAAAAAGCCCGTCGGTTGCTTCGCAGCCCCACATCGTGATGAGCCGGCCCTGCTGCGAGTGCATCATGTGAGCGACTTCGCGCCACCGTGCTTCGTTCACCTCCACGATGGCTGCTGGAATCTGTCCCACTGCGTGCGACAGCCGGATCGCGCCTTCGATCTGTGTCATACCAAGTCGCATGCTTCAGCCCCCCAGCATCGTTGCGGCCTGGCGATACCACGTTGCCAGGTAAGGTGGCACATAGAGACCGAGCATCAGCCCGAGGCCCAGATGCACGAAGACCGGCAGCAGGGCAGGGCGATGCTCGAGCGGTTTTGCCGTTGTCGTTCCACCAAACACCATCCGCTGCACGCGCGCGAAGATTGCCGCAAAAGCGACGGCGAGGCCGAGCAGGAGCAGGGGCGCCGTCCACGGTATCGTATTCATGGCGGTCGTCAGGATCAGGAACTCGCTCGCAAACACGCCGAACGGCGGCAGGCCGAGAATCGCGAGAGAGCCGAGCATCATTGCCCAGCTGACTGTCGGGCTGACCTGCAGCAACCCGCGAATCCCATCGATCGCCTGCGTGCCTGCCTTCTGCGCCGCGTGACCCACGGTGAAGAAGATGGCCGATTTGACGAGCGAATGGACGGTCATATGAAGCAGCCCGGCAAACGTCGCGATCGGGCCGCCAAGTCCGAACGCGAAGGTCATCAGCCCCATGTGCTCGATCGAGGACCAGGAGAACAGCCGTTTGACGTCTTTCTGGCGAAACAGCGAGAACGATGCAACCAGCACCGACACGAGCCCAAAGCCGACCAGCAGCCGCCCCGGCAGGCCATTGCCCAGGGCACCATCGGCAAGGACCTTGCAGCGCAGCACCACGTACAGCGCGACGTTCAGCAGCAGCCCCGAAAGCACGGCCGAAATCGGTGTCGGGCCTTCGGCGTGGGCGTCCGGTAACCAGCTATGCATCGGTACCAGTCCGACCTTGGTGCCATAGCCTACGAGCAGGAAGACGAAGGCGATCGATACGATGTTGGGGTCCAGGTGGGTCCTGGCCGCTGCCAGGCTCGTCCAGAGCAGCGCATCGTCGCCGGTCAACTGCCGGCTCGCCGCGAGGTAAAGCAGGATCGTGCCGAACAAGGCCTGCGCGATGCCGACACCGCACAGGATGAAGTACTTCCATGCGGCCTCGAGGCTGGCGGCTGTGCGGTAGACGCTCACGAGCAGCACGGTCGCGAGTGTGGCTGCTTCCATCGCGACCCAAAGTACACCGAGATTGTTGGTCAGCAGCGCAAGCAGCATGGCGAACATGAAGAGCTGGTACATGCTGTGATACAGCCGCATGCGGTTTGCCGTCATCCGGCCACGGTCCTCTTCGACCTGCATGTACGGCCGCGAGAACAGTGACGTCGTCCAGCCGACGAATGCGGTCAGCGCGACGAGGTACACGTTGAGCGGATCGACAAAAAATGCCCGACCGTACGCAAACGACGGCCCATGTTCGACGGTGCGCGCGGCGAGTACGAGCGTGGCTGCAAACGTCGCGACGCTGAATGCGACGTTCAGGTGCCGCGCGACACGGCTCGTTCGCGTGAGCGCCAGGCATGCGGCGGCCAGGAGCGGAATGCCGAGTACGGCGAGCACGACGTGGGCGTCACTCATCCTTGAGTTTCTCGATGTGATGGATGTCGAGGCTGTCGAACTGCTCCCGGATCTGGAACATGAATACGCCCAGAATCAGGATGCCGACCAGCACGTCCAGCCCGATGCCGAGCTCCACGATCATCGGCATGCCGTTGGTCGCGGCCGTTGCTGCGAAGAACAGGCCGTTCTCCATCGACAGGAAGCCGATCACCTGGGGAATCGCCTTCGCGCGCGTGATCATCGCCATGAACGACAGCAGTACGCACGCGAGTGCGATCCCGAGTGTGCCGTGCGCGACCGAGGTCGCGAGCTGGCTGATTGGCGAGGCGACGGTGAACGCGATGATGACGAGCACGATACCAATGAGCATCGTCGTCGGAATGTTGATGAGCGGCTCGACGTCGGCCCGCACGTCGAGCCTGCGCACGAGCCGATACAGGATCCACGGAATCACGCCGACCTTCAGCACGAGCGTGAGGCCCGCGGACACGTACAGGTTTGCATCGCCCGTCACGAATCCGAGGATCAGGTTTGCCAGCACGAGTACGACGCCCTGCAGCGTATAGAGGTGAATCAGCGAGAGGATCCGGCGCTGGCTCAGCATCGCGAACGACAGTGCGAGCAGCACGGCCGCGAGGAAGTTGATGAGTTGCGTCGCGTAACCGTGCATTCATGCCCCCAGCAGAATGTGTACGAGCATGCCGATGACCGCGAGCAGGAACGCGGTGGCGAGAAACTCTGGAACCCGAAATATTCGCATCTTTGCATTGGCGGTCTCGACCGCGGCAAGTGCAGCACCGCCCACCATGAGCTTGATGAAAAGCACTGGCAGCGCGAGCAGCAGCGCAAACGGGCTGCCTGCCCCGGCGATGCCCCACGGTACGAACAGCGCCAGTCCAATGCATGAGTACGCAAACAGCTTGAGGCTCGCTGCCCATTCCATCAGTGCGAGGTGCCGTCCTGAATATTCGAGGATCAGTGCCTCGTGGATCATCGTCAGCTCGAGGTGGGTGGCCGGATTGTCGACCGGCAGGCGCGCGTTCTCGGCGAGCGACACCAGCGTGAACGCAATACCCGCGAAGGCCAGGCTCGGATAGATCGTGAGTTCACTCCGGCCCAGCGTTGCGACGATGCTCGTGAGCAGTGTCGACTGCGTGATCAGCGAGGCCGAGAACAGCACCATCAGCAGCGCGGGCTCCGCAAGGAAGCCGATCAGCATCTCGCGGCGGGCGCCGAGCGTGCCGAACGCGGTGCCGATGTCCATCGCGGCGAGCGACAACGCAACGCGCGCGAGCGCAAACAGGCCGACGAGCGCGATCGCGTCCGCTGCAGGCGACAGCGGCAGTTCAGTCGACAGCGTGGGCACAATCGCACACGCAAGCGTCATCGCGGCCCAGACGACGTAGGGGGCCCCACGGAACACCGGACTTGCACTGTGCGCGACGACCGATTCCTTGTTGAAGAGCTTGTGGAGCGTCCGGTACGGCTGCCAGATGGATGGTGCGCGCCGGTTCTGCAGCCATGCGCGGCACTGGTTGATCCAGCCCGTGAGCAAGGGGGCGCCGGCAAGCGCCACGAGAATCTCGAGGGCCTGCGAGATCGCGCCGGACAGGCTCACCATTGCCTCACCAGCATCAGGAGCAGGATCAGTACGGCGAAGCTGTAGGTGAGGTACACGGCAATCCTGCCCGTCTGCAGCCGGCCAGCCCATTGTGCCGCCCGTTGCGCGAGTGCCGCGATTCGGTCATAGAGCAGGGACCACGTGCGGTCGGTGACGGATACGCGATAGACCGGTTGCGTATCGTAGGGCGAGGGCAATTGCCGCTCGACGCGTAGGAGCGGCGCGAAGATCTCCCGGATTGGTTGCCCGAAGCCTTCGGCCGTGTCCTGCATCCGCGCCGTCGTGAACGGAAAGCCGCAGCTCCAGGGCGCCGCGCGACGCAGCCGGCCGTGGTAGAAGCGCCGCACCAGGACCCAGGCAAGCGCGCAACAGGCAATGAAGAAAAGCATGAACACGGCGGGCATGTAACTCGCCCGTGCAGCCGACACTGGCGCAAACAGCAGCCAGCCCTGGTTGTTCGCAGCGACGCCGCTGCCCACGAGTGCACGCGTGACCGGGTCCAGCACCTTGACGAACTGCACGGGCATCAGCCCGAGCAGCACGCCGACCACCGCGAACCAGCAGAACGCGAGCCGCTCCCACGCATTCGCGTCGCGTGCGCGGGCCAGTTTCGCTTCCCTCGGCTGCCCGAGGAACACGATGCCGAAAAACTTGACCATGGTGTAGCCGGCGAGCGCCGCCGACATCGCGACCAGCGCGGCCACGATCGGCACGGTCATGGCAAGCACGGAATTGGGCAAGCCCGGCGCGAACAGGAAACTCTGCAGCAGGAGCCACTCCGCGACGAAGCCACTCAGCGGCGGCAGGCCTGCACTGGCCGCGACGCCGGCGAGCACGGCCCACGCGGTCCACGGCATGAACCGGATCAGGCCGCCCAGCCTGCCAAGGTTACGCTCCCCGGTGGCGTGCAGCACAGCGCCCGTACCCAGGAACAGAAGGCTCTTGAAACACGCGTGTGCGGCGATCTGGTAGAGCATCGCGGTCAGCGCCAGGGCTGACAGAAGCGGCATGCCGCACGCGCGAAACAGCACCGCGAGTCCGAGTGCGGCGATCATCAGGCCAACGTTGTCGATCGACGAATACGCGAGCAGGCGCTTCATGTCGACCTGGATCGTGCTGAACACCACGCCAAGCAGCGTGGTGCCAACGCCGAGCACGAGCAGCAGCACACCCCACCACGCGATCTGCACGTGCAGCAGGTCGAACACGGTACGCAGCATGCCGTAGAGGCCGACTTTCAGCACGAATCCGCTCAGAAGTGCCGATACGGGCGACGGCGCCGCCGGATGCGCCTCCGGTAGCCAGACATGCAGCGGAAACACGCCGGCCTTCGCGCCGAATCCGGTCAGGGCGAACAGGAACGCGAGTGACGCCCAGAATGTATCGGGCGACTGAGCCCGCATGTTGGCGAAGGTGTAGTCGCCGGTGCGCGCCTGGAGAATGCCGAAGCACAGGAGCAGCGCGAGCGCGCCGACGTGTGAAATCAGGAAGTACAGGTAGGCGGCGCGACGGATCTCGCCGATCCGGTGGTTGGTCATGACGAGGAACGTGGCGGACAGCGTCAGCGTTTCCCAGGCAACCATGAACGCGTAGGCGTCGTCTGCGACGAGCACGAGCGCGATGCTCGCGATACACACGTGGTATTCGAAACAGATGAGTCCAGGCGCGGTCCCTTCGCCCTTGCGGAAATAGCCAGCGGAAAAGGCGCCGATCCCCACGCTGACGACGCCGAGCACGAACAGGAAATAGCCCGACAGCCGGTCGAGGCGCAGATGGAACGGAAGGCCGGGCAGGCCGACCGGCAGCACCATCGTGGACGGTTCGGCGAAGACACCAGCAACACCTGCCGCGCCCAGCAGCACGCCAGCCAGCGCTCCGAGCGGAAACAGTCCGTGCGCGACCAGCCGTGTGCGATGCAACACCCCAAGGCCCAGCGCGCCGACTGCGAGCCAGGCAGCCACGACCAGCAGGACGAAATGGACGCCAGACACGCTTGCCATCCGGATTGTCTCCAGTGCGCTCGGATTGGACGAGGGGCATGGACCGAGCCCGGCACACCGGATCAGTCCTGCGCATAATATTACATCGAAAGATGCATGTGGCTAGCAGGGTATGCTAATGACGTTATCATGTGAGCTACATGGGGCCGAAAAGGCCGATGCACCAGTTGTGCTGACGCCCGCCTCACACAGCGCCCGACGGACTCGCGGAAAGTGGGCGCAGTGCAAGTGCAAACCGTCGGCCTGGGTTGTCGCTCGCCTTTATCGCCGACGACGTGTTCGCGTAGTTCCGCAGGCAGCAGCCGGGCACGGGGAGAGCCCTTTGCCGTGCCGGGCACGATGGTCTGCGTGAGGAGCGTGAAGCGGGGGAGTGGCCGTAGCGCGCAGTCCCGGCAGTGTTACCGGAACGTCGCTGTGCAGGGTATCGATGCCCAGGGCGTCGTGACTATCGGGACGGCCTCGCGCGCTTGCGCGGGCATTGGCATTGAACGCGAGTGTATTATAATTCGATTATCATACTTGCCTTTCCTGCCTCTCCCAATGGAAACGAAAACCGCGCGTCTGACCATCCTGATCGATCCCGCCAAGAAGGAGGCATTCGAGAAGCTCTGTGCCGCGCAGGATCTGACGTCTTCGCAGGTTGTCCGGCAGTTGATCCGCGAATATCTCGAGCGTCACGGTGTGACCTACAAGACGAAGAGTACGCTAGGAAAGCGGGTCGGGCGCAGCGCTGACTGAAGGTGACTGAAGCTCACCGAGCCAGCACGTTCACGCACCATGCTCCCAGTGCGCGTGGCCGTTCTCGCGCCAGATCAACCGTTTCGGGTCGAGGCTCACACCGCCCTTCAGTCGTCTGGCGGTAACCGGTAGCCGCAGGTCATCCGCCCACGCATACGAGAAGGCGCGATCCAGCAGGACGCGCGAAGACGGCAAACGGCTTCTGCCTTTCCAGGCGAAAGCGACGAAATTGCTGTCGTCCCCGCATCGGACCAATGCGTATGAGGCGCCGAACACGGATTTCAGCCGTTCAACGTAAAGGTCCAGCGCGGGTTCGTCATCGGTGAAATTCATTGCAAGGACGCCCGTGTCGGTCAACCGTTCGCGACATGCAGAGAAGAATGCGATATCGGTGCACTGGCTCGCGACCCCGCCCGACACGTAAGCATCAACCAGGATGACATCGGCTGCAACGCCCTCATTCCGGATGTGGTCTGCACCATCGGCGCACACCACCCTGAAGCGCGCGTCGTCTGCCGGAATCCTGAACACGTCGCGCAGCGCAATCACCTCAGGCTCGATCTCGACCGCAGTGATCTCCACTTCAGGCAGATGCAGATAGCAGTACTTTGCCAGTGAGCCCCCGCCCAGCCCGATCATGCAGATGTGACTGGGAGCGGGCTGCAGCAGCAGGAACCCCATCATCGTGCGCGTATAGCCGAGCGTGAGCCTGTCCGGCGCACGAAGCGACATGCAGCTCTGGGTGGCAAAGTGATCGAAGTGCAGGGACACGGCGTGCTGCGTTTCCAGCACGAAGGGTCGCCTGTCGTTCAGTGGCGTCGAGAGGAACTCGACGAATGCGTCACAGGATGTCTGGTCGCCGCCCATTCTCGATATATCCGGTAGTCAGGCAAGTGCGTAAAACACCGCGGCGCTTCGCGAGCGGGTGCAGGCCACCCGGTCAGGCCTTCTTCAGGAAGCAGGCCTTGAGCATGAAGCTGCCGGTATCGGTCCTGCAGTCGATCTCGTGATCGCCGCCGACGATCCGGATATTTTTGACCCTGGTGCCCATCTTCAGCGTGATCGAGGAGCCCTTGACGCGCAGGTCCTTGATCAGCACGACCGAGTCACCGTCTGAGAGCACGGCTCCGTTTGCGTCCCGGACCACACTCCTTTCCGATTCGCTCACGGTTTCCACACCCCCGTTCTCTGACCATTCATGGCCACAGTCCGCGCACACATACAGCGCTGCGTCCGGGTACGTGTTCTCCATTGAGCATTGCGGGCATGCGGGGGCGGCGTTCATTGCGGATTTCATTGAAAACAGTTTCGGGTCAGTCAGGAAGAAGACGGGTGTTCGCCGGAGGCGATCATCTGCTCGCACACAGTGCATTATAATGTAAGGCACATGAAATTGTTGCTGTATTATAATGATGATCGCCGCCCTTCAGCGAACTTGCGGGCGGATTCGCTGAGGATGTCGTCATGTTTGATCTGGATGGAGCGCTGCTGCTGCCTGACCGGCGCATGGTTCGCGTGCAGGAAATCGCGGGAAGCCGGGGTCTGATCCTGGTGGGGGTCGGGCGCGGTGGCGAACGCGGGTTCCAGATGATCCACCGCTTCCACGACGTCGGTGAGCAACTCGCGGCGGCCGGCATTCACCTGGCCTTCGTCTATCCGCGCGAATCGGCCCGGCACGTGCTGGATGCGATCTCGGTCGCCAGCGCGAGGTTCCGACACCATCCGCGGCTCCTTCTTGACGTGGACCGCCGGTGTTTTGCGCAGGCCGTGTGGCCCCGATCGCTTGAAGCGGTTCACCTGAACCTCGAAATGACACGCCTTGCCGGCGTCAGCATCGACCTGCAGGACACAACGTGGGAAGGCGAACTCAGGGCGTTTCTCGCGGACTGTCAGGTCGATAATTCGCACTGAATCCAGGGACCTGTCCCGAGATTTTGGAAAAGAACATGGCAACCGTTGTGGATGTTGAAGCCGGTTCCGGCTGGAACCGGAATGGGGCGCACGCTGCCCGGGATGTATTCGTCAATGTGGCGCGCCGTTTCGAAAGCGACATCCTGCTGGTCGCGAATGGACGCCGCGGTAACGCGAAGGATGGCATGGCAATCGACGCACTACGGGTGCGCGGCGGGACCGCTGCCCAGGTGCTGGTCGCGGGCCCGGACGAAGAGGCGGCACTTCACGCGCTTTTACCGCTGCTACAGCAGGGGTGAACCGCATGCCCCGGTTCAACTGGCCACTCCCGAATATCCGTGCCCGTGGCCCAGGCGCTGCTCCGGATATCCCGGTTGTTGTGCAATCCGAACATCTCGTCTCGCTGTACTTTGACGGCCGTGGCATGCAAAGCGCCATGCTGCGCGCGGCGCCAGATGCGCTTGTATTGGGATATTCGCGCACGATGATGGGATTCCTGTTGCTGCAGCCCGCTCCCAGACACATCTGCATGATCGGGCTGGGTGGAGGATCACTGACCAAGTACTGCTATCGGCATCTGCCGGATGCACGCATCACGGTAGTCGAGATCAATCCGGAGGTGATTGCGCTGCGCGAGCGCTTCTGCATCCCACCCGACGACGAGCGGCTGTCGGTCGTTTGTGCGGACGCCGCGCAGTATCTGTCGACAACCACGCACACCTTCGATGCGCTGCTGCTCGACGGTTTCAATGCGCACGGCGTGCCCCCCGAGCTATCTGACGGAGCCTTCTACGAAGCCTGCCATTCGCGGTTGAACGACGACGGCGTGCTGGCCGCCAACCTGCAGGCAGAGGATTCACGGCTTGGGGACAATCTCACCCGGATTCGCGAGACGTTCGGTTCATCGGTCGCGCTCGCCCCGGCCAAAGACAGCGCCGGAAACATCATTGCCTTCGCGTGGAAGAACGGTGTCCCGTTACCTTCACTCGAGGCGCTGATGAAGGAGGCGGATCAACACGCCGGGCAACATGGCGCTGACCTCGTTGAAACAGCCGTACGCATCGAGATGGGTGCGCGCTACGACTGGACGCGACAGGAAGCGTCGATTTTCCTCTGATGGCGTAGCGCCTCGCAATCCGCAACGACTAGCCGTTAATTCCTTGGAGAAGCAATGATCGACAACGACTCACCAAATGAGCAAACCATATCCGCGTCCTCAATCTGGGCACTGGAGCGCCTCGCTGAAGTTCGCTATGGGAGAGACGCCCCCGCGCTCGGTTGGTCGGTCACACGGGAGTTGATCAGCGCGGGCTTCGTTAGCTACCCATCCGGCGCGCGCTCCAGTATTGCGATTACGGCTTCCGGACGGGCATTCCTGAAAAGCCGGAAGTAGGTCCCGCCATCACGAAAGTGATTGCCTGGTACATCCTGTACGAGATGATCGATTGCGTATTCGGCTTGGTGCGGAGAGATCATCGTCGCTCTCAGGTGAGGAGCCTGCCGCAAACCAGTGCATCGATGTCCGGATGCAGGACTATTCCCGGTTGAAACCGCCGTCGGCGGACAGAGCGCGGGCGTCTGCGACGCGCCGCGGACCGGCCAATGGCAGCGAACGGAGCGGTCTGGTCATCCACTCTGATTTCTGGGAGGCCGCAGTTCGGCTATAGCTAACATCTGGGCGGACCCGATTCTTTGTCAGCACTGCTACAGATTGACGACGTGGCTGCATCGAACAGCCCGGCGTCGGCTTCCTGCATCCGCGACCTCACACTTTCGACCCGTTGCCGCCATCCGCCGTCGGCAAGATTGTGTCCGCTCTTGCCGAGCGGATTCAACCGGTCGATATGGAACTGTCGTGTTGACGATAACTATGACGCTTTCTCGGGTGGGTATTCATTCGTAACGCGCTCAGCGCCACGGCCTCCGAATTGATTTTGTCGATCGCGCGAAGCGGCTCCTGGAGCACGAGTGACCTGGTAATCACCTCGTCAACATTGCCTTTGAAATTCGGTGCGTCCGCGGCCATACGAGTGCAACGATGCGTTGCCTTCAGATGGTCGTATTAAGCTCTCCACGAACCACGCGGAGGCGCCGCGAGAAAATTCCGAAACGTCGAGTACGATCAATTGCTGCAACGGTTCAAGAAGGAATGAATGCCAACTGTCGAAGCCATATGCCTTCGACCTCCCACAACCCTTCACGTTAAGCAGAACGGCCAGAGAGTCCCTGATCACCTTGTCGCGGCCAATGATCACAATGGGGCCGACGCGGGGGGGGCAGCGCATGGGCACCTGCCAGGTGCAACTGCCACTGACAGCGCAACCACTCCAACCGCGATCGCTCGTAACAGTCCTCCGCGCGCGCAAGCGCAGCGAGGGACGTCGCTGGATCGTGCTCCAGGCGTTGCAGATCTATGACGCAGAGGATCCGATTTGCGCCATGCGCGCGGCGCCTTCGATTGGCGTGTTAGCCGTTCCACGACTCGACGTTCAGGCCGATCCGTGCAGCACGCTGCACATCCCATGTGGATGGCGACGGGCTTTTCAATCGTGGGCGCTGGCGCTTTGGAGCACGCTCAGGGGGAGAAATGCAGACGTTCTTTCCGTGCAATCCGGCGTGCGACGAGGGATTGGAAACGCTCAAACATGAGTTTGGTACTGCCTGCCAGCAGTGCGCGTGGTGCCGCGGGACGGGTTTTTGACGGCGGGGATCAGCCGTTCAGTTGCGACTCGACGTTGAGGACGATCTGTGCGAGCGGGTTGTTGTCTGCGGACTGGGGCGCGAACTTGATCTGGGCGAACGTGACAACAGCGAAAGCGACGACGACGAGGGCAGCAGATGCGGCGATGCGGGGAATGTATTTCACAGGGACTTCCTTTCGAGGTGTAGGCAGAAACTGGCGAAGCTGACAGGGGGCCGAGTCACTTCGGCGCCATGGCTGTCGACAACCGGCAAGGCCGCACACGGGGTCCGATCGCGCCTGGCGATCTGGACCGCACTGCAAAAAGAGGGGCGACCCAAACCCTGCCACTATAAAGGTTTTACCCGTGTGTGCAGTGCGACGCCCGGTCGCCAGTGGGTGCTTAATTCTTGAGCAGCGCTTCGTGATTGAAAGGTCTATGTAGGCCGTAACGAGCAGTGCGGCACGGTGCTTTAGACCACCATCGGCAATGTGTTAAAAATAGGCTTAACATGGGATACGCTCGCCACCAATGGCGCGTAGGAGGTTCCATGGACCATTACATCGTGCTAGCCGTGATTCTGCTAGTCCCTTCGATCGCGTTTGCGTCCATGCTTTATACGGGCACGCACAAACGCCATTGAAGGCCGGTGGTGATGACTTTGCCGCTGGTTCAGGCGGCACGGGAAATCGGACGACCACCGACGTGCCACGTAAGGCTCCCGGCGGGAACCCGCAAGACCTCCAGGCTAATTGCGCAGCTTGGAGGAGCGCTCCACCTTCTTCGCAAGGACGCGCTGGTAGTGCGCCCCCAGGTAGACAGCCTGTTCTGCCGTGGGTGTTTTGCGCATGCGCGTATGCTCCCCCGCCAGACGGGAGCGTTCTGCCTCGTCGATCGCATCGGAGAAGAGCAGCTCGCCAGTCTCGGGATGGACAGACATAAGGTAGCCGTCGTAGATCTTCTCCAAAGTGCCCGCGAGCAGCAAGCCATTGCTCGGGTCCAGTTTCTTTACATCGGTGCTGTCCGTCCATGGCTTGGCATGACTCGCGACCAGCGCTCTCAAGGTGTAAGCGCCGGTCACTGCACACTGGCCTTCCCACAGCTCGATCATGTTCTTGCGGCGCCGTTACGTCGCGCCTGGCGCTGAGCATGAAGTTTATTGTCTGGCGGCTCGCCCGAACCACCGCCCGAAAGCGAATCCACCGTTTGACAAACTCCGGCGCAAAGCGCCGCACCATGCAGGATCTTCGTGTGCGTGAGCGAGAGACTCCGTTCACCATCGTTTCGACCCGTAGAATTGGATGATCCTGTCACCAGCGGGCCATGTGGGGTTGCGATCGGAGCCGTGCGTGTAGACACATTTAATGTGCTCTACGGCCGGCGCCGACGGCAACGCGAGCCTGTAAGCGAAGTACGGGACCTTCTTGAGGTCCGCGCCTGCTCAAGTGTCGGTGGCAACGAAACAGCTACCGCCCGGCCCCCTTCCTGTGTCGGCTCCGTGCTCGCAGAGCAGCTTTGCATGCGCCAGAGCTAGCAACGTCTCAATTCGCCCCCCTCGCATGGTCGCCCTCGGGCTGGCAGAGTTGATAGGGCGACGCGCTTTTAAACTTTCGGCGTATTGCCGTTGTGTTTGCAGTAGCTCAGGGCAGGAGGCCGGAGCACAGTAGCGCATCTCCGTCGAATGACCGGACTCGGCGGCGCCTGGGTCATTCGAAGCTGCATGGTGGCTGTCTCTTGGTGGCCGGTTGTGAGCCTCCGAGAAATCGATCGTAAGCGGACACCCGAGCGGGGTAACAAAATCGAACTCCCATCTTCTTGTGGGAGTCTGTCATGAAGACCGCACAAGCCCGTGAGGCATGGAACAAAGGGAAGCTCATCGGCCAAAAGCCTCCTCCGCGGCCAAGAGACGCCTGGGCCATCAGGATCCACCTCCAGAACGCCAACGCAGTCCGTGATCTCGCTTTGTTCAACCTGGCTATCGATAGCAAACTACGCGGCTGTGACCTTGTCAGTCTGAGAGTTCGCGACGTCACCCACGGCAATCAGGTATTGCCCCGGGCGCTGGTCGTTCAGCAAAAGACCCGGCGACCCGTGCAGTTTGAATTGACCGAGCCAACCTGATCCGCCGTTGGAGCTCGGCTCGAGAAGGCCTCGCTGAGGCCGGAGGAATGTCGTTTCGCCAGTCGACTTTCGGCGTATCCGCACATTTCGACTCGGCAATACGCCAGGATCGTATGCCAATGGGCAACTGCGGCGGGGCTCGACCCAACCGCTTGTGGCACCCATTCGATGCGCCGCACCTAAGTGACATTGATATACAAGCGCACAAAGAACCTCAGGGCTGACCAACTATTGCTTGGTCACAGCAAACTGGAAAGTACGGTCCGCTACCTTTGGATCGAAGTTGACGATGCCCTGGAGATGTCCGAGCAGACTGAGATCCAGCGGATCCGGCTCATGCCGCACGAACTGAATTTGAGTTCGTGCGGCTGCTTTGGGGCGCTCCTACGTCCGCGCGGAACCGGCCAGAAACGGTCGTACGCGGCCTACAGACAGACGACTGCCCCGCGCCAAAAGTGGACGCTCCTTAGGGCTTCGGCACCTTCACGTACCGAGCTATGACGGAAAGAGGCATTTGCGCGAAACGTCGGAGCAATTCGTCCTCTGCCGAACTCAGTGCATCGTCGAGGAACCGGTTGACGGCTGACTCCACCGGGCAGGCCGGATTGTCATCCGCCGTACCGATCGCGAATGCGCTCTTAGATGCGATTGCAGCATATATGTCACGCACGGTGAGATCGCCGAGTTCACGACGGAGAGCCCAGCCTCCCCCCGGTCCAACGATCGACTCTACATAACCGGCCGCACGCAGCGCAGCCATAGTGCGTCGAACCAGCGACGGCTGAGTGTGCAGCATTTGCGCGATCGTCTCGGAGGTGGTTGTGCCGCCGCGCAGGTCCATGTGTACGAGTACGTGAAGAAGCCGGGCCAGCCGTGTATCGCGTTGCATGTTGCTTGAAGCAAGTTATTCGTGACATTTGATGTTACGATTTCGCGTGACTTAACGCAACCATCGGAGCGCGATCGTGTACGCATTTACTCAGTCCTTCATCGAAACCAATGGCGTCCGCCTGAGCGTCGCTGCCCAGGGAGCGGGGCCGCTAGTCCTGCTTCTTCATGGGTTTCCTGAGACGTCGTACGCGTGGCGACACCAATTGATGGGCTTATCGAATGCAGGCTTTCGCGCAGTCGCACCGGATCTGCGGGGCTTCGGACTCAGCGATTCTCCGATTGAACCAGGGCGGTATACGACGCTCGACATTGTCGGTGACCTGGTGGGCATCATGGACGCGCTCGGAGAGACAAATGCTGTCGTGGTGGGAAATGACTGGGGCGCAACCATTGCGTGGCAGGCCGTGCTGTTGCGCCCCGACCGCTTTCGCGCTGTCGTGGCGCTCGGGGTTCCCATGATGGGCCGAGCCCCGATCTCGCCGAGCCGGATATTTCCGCAAACTGAACAAGCGTGGTTTTACACGCATTACTTTTCTCAAGCTGGGCAAGCCGAGAGCGAACTCGAGCTCGACGTTGCTGCTACACTGCATAAGCTTTATTTCTGGGCGTCAGGGGACGCCGGCCCGCGCGACCAGAAAACACCCAATCCTTTTGGACTCGTTGCGAGGCAGGCGGGACTCCTCGGCGCTCTGCCTGAACCTGCGTCGCCACCCACATGGCTCGATAAGGCCGACTTCGACGCTTTTGTGCGGGCATACAAGGCGTCGGGGTTTCGCGGTGGGCTGAACTATTACCGCAATCTCGACCGTAACTGGGAATTGCAGGCAGCCTTCAACGGCCTGCCGGTCCAAACTCCCGCCCTTTATCTAGTCGGGGAATACGACACCGGGCTGGCGATTCCGGGCATGCGCGAAATCATCGGCGACATGCGGAAACTCGTGCCCAACCTGCGAGATTCTCAAATCATTCAGCGAGCGGGTCACTGGCTGCAACAAGAGGCCCCGGACCTCGTCAACGCCGCCGTGATCGAGTTTCTGCGCAACCTTTAGGAGCCGTTGACCGCATGTAGATGGCGCATTCAACCGGTCATTTAACCCGGCGAAAAATGACTGGCAGCCGCTGCAGCCGAACTCGCGGCCAAACCAGTGCGAAAAGGTGCAGGAAGATGAGAGGCCGAGCAGCGTCGCAACTTCCGGGAGCGGTCGTTCGCGATTTTCATGTAGCGAATGACCATGTCGACGCGCGCCGCATTGAGAATGGACGAATAGCTCTCGCCGTAATCGGCCAGCCGGCGGTGAACGGCGCGCCTGTTGACGCCAAGGTGCATGGCAACCCACAAAGGCTCGCGGGAGTGCATTTCGGTGCGCCCGCGTCAAACGCCCGTCAAGTGAAGCGGCGCCGTCCCCATATGGCGATGTTTGCCCCGCCGAAGGCCCACAGGTCCGGTGACTGGAGAAGTTGCAACGCTTCGTCGAGCCGGGGCGCAGCCAGTGCACCTGTCGCGAGCAGTTGATCGCGCATCTGCACGGCCGTCAGCTCGAAGAATTCGGCAGCGGGCGAGCCGCCCTGGATGACGGGAAACTCTCCGGCGCCCCCGAGTTCCTCGAGACCCATGGCAGCCACGGTCTCGGGAAGGGCGCGCGCCCAGAAGCAGTCGCGACCCGACGGCTTTACCACTGTGTTGACGAGCGCGACCATGAATTCGCGGAACACGGTGGACGATGATGCATGCACCGGGAAGAAGTCGACTTCCTCCAGCAATAGCCATCCGCCGGGGCGCAGCGCGTCAATCATCTGGCGGATCGCTTGTTCGGGTTCGCGCAGATGGTGCAGGAGCCAGCGTGAATGGACGAAATCGAATGGCGCGCCGGGGGGCTCAGAAGCGACGATGTCATGTTGCAGGACTTCCAGGTTCGGAAGACGGATTGGGTCGAGCAATGCGATGTTGATGTCGGTGGCCACGACGCTGCCGGTCGGCCCCACTTGCTCGCAAAGCCATTTTGCTATCGAACCGCTTCCGGCTGCCACCTCGAGGCAACGCGCCCCCTGACTGACGCCGAGCAGGGTGATGCGACGCTGGGTCATCGGATCGAGCATTCTCTCCAGCAGCGTCAGACGGCGATTGGCGTGCTCCCAGGAGTTATCCAACGCATAGCCAGACATGAGCACCTCTCATTGTTTAGAGCGTTGTCATCGCATGCACGCAACGGTTATGCCTTCTGTGATCCGGATAGACTCGCACAGCGGTGACATGAAACTTAACCAACGCTGACGAGAAACACAGTGTTAGCGTATTAATACGGAATACTGAAGAAGAAAAATGACCGGGTCGCGTGCCATGAACTGTTTGAACCACTCAAACGACTGCTGGCCATGGAGGGGGGTGGTGTAACCGAGTATAGATTGCCTCTGGATGAGTATTGAATAAATTCGTAATCTCCACGACGGTATTCTGCTAATACTTACATTGAAAATCAGAAGAAGCCCGAACTCAAGTCGGAGGCGTGCTTCGACGTGAGCGCTGCGGTGCATCAGGTTGGGACGTCAGCAGGGCCCGGAACGTTTCGATATTTATCCCGCGCTTTACTGGGGCGTGACCAGATAGTGACGGTGGCAGAGGTTGTTCCTGGCCGTGACCAGTTTCACGCCGCACGCCGGTACTTGCGAGGCGTACGTGTGGCGGATCCAGTGACGCCATCGCCGGGCGGACGTCCAACTCGGCGCGCGGCCGGTGTCAACGTGCGAGGCGCTGGCGGCATGGAATTTCACGGCCCCGAAGGAATGTATTTGATGCGCGCGTGACGAAGTCGATGGCTTTCTCGGGCGCCTCATTGTCGATGAGGCGCGTGAACCACAGGTACAGCATGTCGTCGGCTGCGCTACGACTCATTTATCTCAGTGACGTTTTGCGGACTGAGTCACCAAGGCAGAGGACCATCAAAGTTCGAGAACGTGCCTGTCGGTCCATTCGCATCAAGGAGCGCCAGGCGAACGGGTTCTCGCGCTGCATCCTCAACCGATCCTGCGCCCTGTGCAAAGTTACTAATAGCGGTTGCGGTGAAGCCTGGACAGGCTGCGTTGACCTTGATGTTCGTGCCCTCCAGTTCAATGGCGAACGCTTGCGTGACGGCGTTGAGTGCCGCTTTCGAGGCTTGATAAGCGCCGACATACTGTCGCGAGAACTCCGACGGGTTGTCCTTCAGCGTAAGGGAGCCACCTGCGCTCGAAATATTTACGATGCGTCCGGCCGGTGCTTGCCGGAGCAACGGCAACATTGCCTGTGTAACGGCAACAACCCCAAACACGTTTGTCTCAAACACGGCGCTCATATCGTCGACTGATACACGGCTCAGTTTGTCGCCGTCCCTCATTTCTTCGATAGGCGTCCCCGGCTTGATTGGACGCGAGATCCCCGCGTTGTTGACCAGCACATCGAGACGTCCCACTGTCTCCTCGATCTGCCTGGCTGCTTCCGCAATCGACGTTCGATCCGTCACATCGAGCTGGATAGCCTGGACCTCTCCGCCGATGCTTCTTGCTGCCGCCACGCCGAGGTCCAGCTTGCGGGCTCCGACGAGTACCTTGAAACCTTTCGCCGCCAGTTCCTTGGCGATCTGAAGGCCAATTCCTTTGTTCGCACCGCTAACGAGTGCGACGGGTGTGCTCTGCATGTTTGCTCCGCTCAAAATGATGGGTGAAAGCGATTCGCCTACGGTAGAATGCAAGCGGAACGTCGCTCCGGTTACTGACTATACGGAACAAGGTTCCGTATAGCAAGGGGAAAATGAATTGAGCAGCAAAACGAACAAGTCCGCGAACGAACGTGCGTCGCGCCCCGTGCGCGCTGACGCACGACGCAACATAGACACGCTCCTGCGAACAGCACTGGATGTTTTCGAAACCTCGGGCATCGATGCTCCGGTGCGCGAGATTGCGCAAAAGGCCGGTGTGGGCGTCGGCACGATCTATCGCCACTTCCCGCAACGTTCCGACCTTGTGGTGGCTGCGTTGTGCAGCGAGGTGGACGCCTGCGCGGACGCCGGCTCTGAACTTGCCGCCACGCTTGGCGCTGGAGAGGCGTTACTGGAATGGGTTGACCGCTATGTCGAGTTCGTGACGAAGAGGCGTGGTCTCGCTGCCGCCCTGAATTCTGGCGACCCAGCATTCAAGGCTTTGCCGCTGTATTTTTTGCAACGACTCCGTCCGGTCGTTCAGAGTCTCCTCGACACGGCGACAGCTGCAGGCGAAATTCGCAGAGGCGTCCAACCGGACGAGCTCCTGTGCGCAGTGGGTGCACTTTGCGCCCCACTCGAATGTCCCGACCCACTTGATGCCCGGAGGTTGGTGGGTTTGTTTATTGACGGATTGCGCTACGGTGCGAGTCCGGAGCCTTCCAGATCAGTATCGAAGTAAGGCTGCGCGCGAAGAGATAGGGCGTTCGTTCGATGGGTACCCGGAATGGGAGCTTGGGATTCACGCGCTCTCGTGATGTACCTACAGTGGTCCTACTTGCGAAGCAGAAGGCCCGACATCCCCATAGCGCACCGTATTCATGTGCGAGATGCGTAACATGGCCTGCGCTTGATGATAAGAGCAGGAGTAGGCGGTGCGCCAAACTTCGTGCAACGGGGAGAATGCGGGCGTGGTCTACCGGAAGGTCAAGAGCGGCGAAGTCCTGTTTTGTGCGGTCCTTGCCATGGACAGCGGACCACACTAGCGAGGTCGTCAGTCGTGGTCGGCTGGAGCCCTGACCGCGCGGAGCACGACTTCGGTTTGCTCATGCCGTGGTTCGACCAGACGGCTCGACAATCGCTGCAAACGCGCTTCTATCCGATCTCATCGCCCTTTGGTGCGCTGATCGCGCTCTGCCAGCGTGGTGCGCGCCTACTTGCCACCGCCGAGCCAAGCAGCGCGATAACTGCAAGGGCTAGTGGAACTAGCGACAGCCCGAGCACCGTGTTCCATCCGTAGGTGGCCAGCAGGTCGCCCGACAGGAACGAGCCGAAGGCCATCGTCCCGAACACGATGAAGTCATTGAGCGACTGCACACGCGCCCTTTCCTCGGGCTGATGGCATTCGAGCACGAGGGCTGACGCCCCTACAAAGCCTAAGTTCCAGCCCATGCCGAGCAGGATGAGCGTCAGCCAGAAGTGCGCCACATCGACGCCCAGCAATCCGGTGGCCGCCGAAAGTGCCGTCAATGCCAGACCTGCCATAACAACCCGTTGAGCGCCGAAACGCGCAATCAGCCTGCCCGTGAAAAAGCCGGGCGCGTACATCGCGATAACGTGCCATTGAATCCCGAGGTTGGACGACCGCTGCGACAGTCCGCACATCCGCATCGCCAAAGGGGCGGCCGTCATGAGGAAATTCATCAGCAGGTACGAGACAACCGCACAGATCACGGCGGTAACAAATCGAGGCTGCCGGACGATGACGCCGATCGGGCGACCTCCAGCAGTCTCTGCCACCGTAGGCTTGGAGAGGCGAACACCTTGCAGGACGAGTGCGGCCAGGGCGCCCACTGCCGCTTGCGCCAAAAAGGTCGCCGCGAATGTGTAAGGTGGCCACAAATTCATGGTCCACGTGACTAGCTGTGGGCCGATTACCCCAGCGAAAACTCCGCCTGCCATGACGAACGACAGCGCGCGGGGGCGCCGCTCCAGCGGCACGCAATCCGCGGCTGCGAAGCGGAAAGAAAGCACTACGGCGGCGTAAGCGCCGCCGAAAAACGCTGCCACGCAAAAGAGCCAGAATGCGCCCAGCATCACAGCCCAGGCCGCAAGCAGGCCGGCCAGGACGCCGCATGCGGTTCCCGCCATGAATGCAGTACGCCGCCCCCAGCGTTGGGCAACTGCCCCGGCCGGCAGCGAGGATGTCGCCATCCCCACCACAAATATCGAGATTGGCAGGGTCGCCCAAGCGTGACTGGGCGCGAGCGTGTTGCCAACGATAGCGCCGGTTGCATAGAAGACGGTTGAGTTCGCGCCGGCAAGCGCCTGGGCAATCGTAAGCCTTGCGACATTGCCCCTGGCGTGCGCGTATTCGGACAAAGAACGCCAGTCGCCGACGGTACCCGGATTAACTTCTGACATGGACGGATTACGCTGAAATCTCGGATTCGTTGGAATACCCGGAAATAAACGGCTTCGGTGTGCTCGTTGTCGGCTCGAAGACGTGACGCGAGATCCTTCCGATGTTGCCACCGTACACATGGATACTGATCGAGACGCGATCCTCGTACAGGTTGGAGACCCGATGAATGTCGCCAGTGTGCGGAGAAATGCTCTCGACTGTTCCTGGGCCGAGGTCTTCATCCCCAAGCGACCGCATAGGAAGGCCAGGCGAACCGACTTCGAAGGACTGCGCCCGCTCTCCACCCCTCAAGATACCGATCAGCGCCCAGACCGTATGATTATGAATCGGCGTTTTCTGGCCCGGCCCCCATACGAAACTGACAACCGAAAACCGGTCTGCTGGGTCGGCATGGAGCAGATACTGTTGATAGTACTGAGGATGTGGCTGCGCGTACCGCTCTGGAAGCCAGTCGTCCCGGCTGACCAGATCTGCGAGGAGTTTACGGCCTTGCCGCAAGATCTGGGTCTCGTCGCCCGAATAATCGTCCATGAGCTGCGTAAAGTCGCGCACGAAGCGGTCAAAGCAAGCGGGCGTCTCTTCCATGAATTGTCTCCGGTGGTTAGATCTGTCGCAACTGCCCCCGAGACCTTCTTCTGAACTTTGATAGTACTTAAGGAGGCGTCGGGGCTCTCCGGATTTTTGCTTCATCACTCTTCACGAGCAATTGAATCTGACTTCAATCAGCGGCGCCAGCCGTTGCTCGACGCATGTCCCTGCGTCACTTGCGCGGTGCGGCCTTCAGGCTGGATTGGTACCGGCGAGTTTCCTGCCAGAACGCCCGCGCCACGGGAGAAAGACGGTTTTCATTCAGGCACACCAATCCGATGCGTCGTGAAGTGCCAGGGGAGAGAGGGCGGAAGACGGTGCCGTTATACCGATCCGGCAGCGCCAGCTTCGCCAGGACCGAGATGCCCTTTCCGCTGGCAACCAACTCCAGTATGGACATCAGCTGCAGCAATTCGTAGGTCACCCGCGGGCGTAATCCGTTCCTGGAAAACAGCCTGGTGACCAGGTCCTGTGACCCTGCGCGTGTAAGGATAAAAGGGTCAACTGTCATCTCACCAAGGGGAACGGTCTCCAGTTTTGCCAGGGCGTGGCCGGACGGCAAAACCGCGACAAGCTCATCAACGGCGAGAGTTTGCGAATCGAAGTCTGATTTTGGCAGCGTGACCGCCGCGAGTTCCAGGCGGCGCTCGATCAAATCTCGTGACGTTTGTTCATCGGGCTTTTCGGTGACCACAACGTCAACGCCAGGATAGCGAGCCTTGAACCGCTCTATGAGCGGCGGAAGAACCCTTATCGTGGCGCTCGCGCCGAACGAGCCCAGGCGCAGCAACCCCGTCTTGAGCTCCGCGCCGGCTAGTGCGGTTGCCTGGACCAGCTGGAGTGACGCGAAGACATCGCGAACATGCGGGAGAACGTGTTCGCCGGTATAGGTCAGGGCGATCCCCGATGCGTTGCGGTCGACCAGTTCCGTTCCAAGTGCGGTCTCCAACGCGCGCAAGGCGTGACTGGTTGCGGAGGGCGACATTCCCAGCTTTGCGCCAGCTCCCGCGATTCCGTCAGAAGAGGTGAGGGCCAGCAGAAGCTCGAGCTGCCGGAGCGTCGGTGAAGTTGTTCCTGTTCGGCGTGCCATTGAGTCAGATCTCAAGTTTGTGGTCGATTCATGAATCTTATTTTTAGCCTTGCACCGCTGCAAGTCCGTGCGGGTGTTTCGGGCCAGTCATCTCCATAGTTGAACATGATTTCAATTGTTCATGAAGAACATGAACCGTACGATTCGATCAAGTGATGAAGCAGTGCGGACTGGGCGCCAGATGGGCAATTCCTTGCTGGCGGCAGGCATCTCATCCGACACGGAGGCAAACAGATGTCTACACGCGCAATACAAGATTCCTATCCCCCGGAGTTTGCACACTGCTATGGCTGCGGTACCGGCAATCCCCACGGCCATCACCTCAAGAGCTATCTCATCGGAGACGAAACGGTCGCCAGGTTTACACCGGACCGTCGGTACACCGGCGGTGTTCCCAACCATGTATATGGCGGAATGATCGTTTCGCTTCTCGATTGCCATGGCGCGGCATCGGCAGCCGCGTTCTGCTGTCAGAAGGACGAGCGGCATGTGGACGACTGCTCGCAGCCAATTCGTTTCGTGACGGCGTCTCTCAAGGTCGATTTCAGGCAGCCCACTCCACTCGGGATTGAACTGGTGATAAAAGGCCGCCTTCGTTCACTGGAGGGGCGAAAGGCCTGGATAGATCTGACTTTGAGCGCGGCCGAGGTGACCTGTGCTGTCGGCGAGATGCTGGCGATTCGATTGCAGGACCCTACGTGCTGTTGACCGGGATTCACTGCCCTGGTCCCATCAAAGCCAACGCGCGTCACCACAGCATTTGAGGCGCTGAGCCTCGCCATAACAAGAACGATAAAACGTACCAACGCCTCGTCGCGTTCGCGCGCCACGGTGTTCACATACAAGGAGACAGGCTTGAACACTTTGAATGAGTTGGAGATTTCCGCTGAATCTTTTGGCAGGGTACCGTTCACCCGATATGACATGGGATGGGTCATCCTGTGCATTGGCATGGCGATTGGCTCGGGTATTGTATTTCTGCCGGTGCAGGTTGGCATCACCGGTGTTTGGGTGTTTGCTGCATCAGTCATGGTCGCCTATCCCGCGATGTACATGATGCAAAAACTGTACTTGCAGACGCTATCCGAAAGTTCCGATTGTGAGAACTATGCCGGAATCATTACGCAGTATTTAGGGAAAAATTGGGGCATCTTCCTCGCCGTGGTGTATTTCTTCATGCTGGTGAAAGGAATGCTCGCCTATTCACTGGCGGTGACCTTCGACACAGCCAAGTATCTACAGACCTACGGCATAACGAAGGGATTGCTCTCCGACAGCCCGCTTTTTTCGCTGGCGCTACTTTGTGCTCTGGTGCTTATCGCCGCACAGGGGGAGAAGCTGATCATCAAGGTGTCCAGCCCGCTGGTGCTCTTCAAGCTCGGTGTCGTGGTGCTTTTGGGGTAGTGATGATCCCGCATTGGGATGTCGCCATGAATCTGCCTTCGCTGCCAACGCTCAAACGGTTCGTGATCGACACCGTTTTGACAGCCCCGTTTACCTTGTTTTCAATCATGTTTGTGCAGATCCTGAGCCCGATGAATATCGCGTTTCGCAAAGTAGAGAAGGACCCGAGGATTGCCACTTATCGTGCATTCCGTGCCAATCGCGTCGCGTATGTCATCCTCGTAGTCGCGATACTGTTCTTCGCTACTTCATTTTCCTTTGTCCTTTCGCACGACCAGGCTCTGTCGGCCAAAGCGCAGAATATCTCGGCACTGGCGCTGGCAGGCAGCGTCATCCCCGGAAATGGCGTACTGTACATGACTACTGCCCTCGATATTTTTGCGATAGTCACGGCCTTTCTCGGCATCTATCTGGGACTCGAAGAGGCGATTAAAGGGGTGGTGATGAATCTCGTCACACGCTTCATCCCGCATGAGCGTGTCAATGTTCGTCTGGTATCTGTTGGAATCTGCGCATTCATCGTGATCGGCCTATGGGCATGGGTACAGACGCGATTTTCCATCATCTTGCTGCAGCAACTCGCGGCACCGATTTACGGTATCGCGTCATTCTTCGTTCCTTGTTTGCTCGCGTATAAGGTACCTGCACTCAGGAAATACCGCTCTCCACGCGTGTGGTGTGTATTCGCATTTGGCATTATTTTGTGTTTGTCGCCAGTACTGAAAGCCATGGGCTACTGATATGACTTCGAGCACTGTTTGCGCAATGGATGACGAGAGGGGTAGAAGGCGATGACGCAAGATGCAGGTGTGATCACGATCAGTAGGTCTCGATTTGACTTCGATACCGTAGTAGACCGCAGCGCCAGCAATTCCTTGAAATGGGCAGGACCGGTGGACGACACGACCGCAGCCAATGCGCTGGCCAGGCCGTTACCCATGTGGGTGGCGGACATGGATTTTCGGTCTCCGCCCGCCGTCATCGATGCGCTGCACGATGCCGTCGCGCATGGCGTCTACGGCTATGCCGCCGGTCCAACGAAGAATTATCTGAATGCTGTGACTGGGTGGCAGCAGCGGCGTTTCGGCTGGGATGTGCCCCCAGGATGGGTGGTGCCGTTGGCCAGCGTGATTGTCGCGCTCAAGACCATTCTGCAGGCGTTTTCACAGCCAGGCGACTCGGTGCTCATCCAGCCGCCGGTTTACTCGCACTTTCACCATGACGTGATCGTCAATGGCCGCCACCCGACCACGGCGCCACTGCGGTTCGACGGTGAGCGGTACCGCTTCGACGCAGTGGTGTTCGAAGCCGCGATTCGCGACAACACGAGGATCTTCGTCCTCTCCAATCCGCACAATCCGACCGGCAACGTATGGACCGAGGAGGAGCTATGGACCATGGGCGAGATCTGCCTGAGGCACGGGGTGCTGGTGATAGCTGATGAAATTCATTGCGACTTCGTATTGGCTCAAGGGAGAAAGCACACCCCTTTTGCGTCGCTAGACCGCCGGTTCGCTCACAACAGCATCACATGTACGTCTGCGAGCAAGACGTTCAATCTCGCTGGCCTGCAGTGCGGCAACATGTTCATTGCCGATAAGGTCAAGCGCGACGAAGTCATGCGGACCATCGAGAGAAATCACAACGCCCGCATCAATCTGCTCGGCATGGTCGCTACGGAAGCCGCGTTCACGTATGGAGACGACTGGGTGGACGAACTGGTGGCTTACGTCGCCCGAAACCAGCGGCACTTTGCCGAGCGCATCAACGCGTTGGACGCGGGCCTGAAGGTGATCGACATGGATTCGCTCTATCTGGCCTGGATTGACTGCCGAGGGCTCGACATGACGCCTGAGGCACTCGACGAATTTTTGCTCGCCAACGCGTGCGTGTGGCTGGACAAGGGGCCCAAATTTGGCATTGAGGGGCACGGATTTATGCGTGCCAATCTCGGCTGCCCACGCCAGACGGTGGACCTGGCGATCGAGCGGATTTCCAGGGCGCTCGCACGGCGTTGAGGACCGTTGTCAGGCGCTTCGCAGATGTGTTTTTGCCTATGCGCTGTCCCCGGTTTCGCCGTGGATCCAGCGCGTTTGCAAAATGCTTTTTAGTCGTGTGTTTTTAGTAGTTTCAAGTGTCTTTCTTTGTAGGTTTTTCTAAACGCAGTATTTAAAGGAGTAGAAAATGATCAACGATTGGGCTGAACTTCTCTCGAACCAACGTACTGCCGGAGCAAATCTCTCCAAGGCAAACCCGCCGGTCGTCAAGGCGTTCTTTGGTTTGAACGAGTCGTTGAATGAAGGAAAGGCGCTTGATCTCAAGACTCGCGAGCTGATCGCGTTGGCTGTGGCGGTCACCACGCGATGCGAGGGGTGCCTCGCTTCCCATGCCGCGGCTGCCCAGAAAGCAGGGGCAACCAAACAGGAAGTTGCAGAGGCACTCGGAACCGCGATTGCACTCAATGCCGGGGCCGCCTTTGTCTATTCTGCACGGGCGCTGGAAGCGTTTGATCAGTTTGGCAGCTGACATGGAACGTTCTGACGGTGATATCGCATGAAATCTGAGCCGATGATGGCACTGTCCGGCATCAAGGTCCTCGATCTTTCGCGTATTCTGGCTGGGCCGAGTGCGGCCCAGTTGCTTGGCGATCTTGGCGCAGATGTCGTCAAGGTGGAAAAGCCCGAAGAAGGGGACGATACGCGCAAATGGGGGCCGCCGTATGTACGCGGGACGTCGGGCGAAGAAACGGAGGAGAGCGCCTACTACCTCTCTGCCAATCGCAACAAGCGGTCGATTGCCATCGACATCGCCTCTGACGCTGGCCGGGCGCTTGTACATCGGCTGATCGCGCATGCCGACGTTCTGGTGGAGAACTACAAGGTCGGGGGCCTTGCCAGGTACGGCCTGGCATACGAGCAGATCAAGGACCGCTATCCGCGTCTGATCTATTGCTCGGTCACAGGGTTCGGGCACACGGGTCCTTATGCCAGCCGACCCGGCTACGACTTCCTGATTCAGGGCATGGGCGGCATCATGAGCCTGACCGGAGTGCCGGAAGGTGAGCCGATGAAGGTGGGGGTGGGCATCGCTGATGTCATGACAGGCATGTATGCCGCGGTCGGAATTCTGGCGGCACTGCAGCATCGCCAGCGATCGGGAGAAGGTCAGCACATCGACATTTCCCTTCTCGACACGCAGGTATCCTGGCTCGTCAACGCCGGTACAAACTATCTGACTGACGGGAAGCTACCGACGCGGCTGGGCAACGGCCACCCGAACATCGTTCCGTATCAGGTGTTCTCCACGGCGGATGCGCCGATGATCCTTGCCGTTGGCAACGATGCCCAATTCCGCCGCTTCTGCGAGGTGGCTGGGTTGGATGAACTTGCGTCCGACGAGCGTTACGCGACCAACCCGATGCGAATCCGTCATCGAACCGCTCTTTGCGAACTCGTCGATAGCGCGCTGAAAACGCAGCCTCGCGAGCTATGGCTGCGGGAACTCGAGGCAGCCGGTGTTCCGTGCGGGCCCGTGAACAATCTGCAGGACGTGTTTTCCGATCCACATGTCAAAGCCCGTGGCGCCGAGGTGCGCATGCCGTGCGATTGGGCGGTAGACGGAGAGATTGGCCTTCTGGCGAATCCGCTGAAGATGTCCGCAACTCCACCGAGTTACAGGCGAGCGCCTCCGCGACTCAATGAGCACGCTGCCGAAGTACTGATGGATTGGCTTGGAAACACGAATGCGCTACAGGAGAAACCATGTACGACCTGACACCTGATCAACTGATTCTGCAAGCGCAAGCCCGGGAGCTCGCGCAATCTGTATTTGCTCCCACCGCTGCCGACACAGACCTCACTGAACAGTATCCCTGGAGCAACGTTGCTGCGCTGCGCGACGCTGGTTTCATGGGTATGACGCTGCCAAAGAATCTCGGCGGGCGTGGTCTTTCTTACCTCGATACCGTGATCGTCATTGAAGAGATGGCCAAGGCGTGCGCCACCATGGGGCGGATCATGGTAGAGGCCAATATGGGCGCCATTGGTGCCATTGCCAGGTACGGGACCGAGGAACAACTGAAAGTGGCGGCGGATCTCGTTCTCGCGGGAGACAAGCCGGCAATCTGCATCTCCGAGCCAAATGCGGGCAGCGCTGCGAGCGAGATGACCACGCGCGCTGACAGGAAGGGGGATTACTACATCCTCAATGGAGAAAAGTACTGGATCACCGGCGGCGGTGTTTCAAAACTGCACCTGATATTCGCCCGGGTGTTCGACGACGGTGTGGAGCAAGGCATCGGCGCATTCATCTGCGTGCGCGATGACAAGCCACCTGCGGAGCTCGTGGTGGGCCGGAGGCTGTACGCCATGGGAGTGCGCGGTATCCCCGAGACCCACCTTGAGTTCCATGACCTGAAGATTCACAAGTCGATGCTGGTGGTTCCGCCGGGAGGCCTGAGGCGAGGATTTGCATCGTTGATGACGGCCTACAACGCGCAGCGCGTCGGTGCGGGCACGGTTGCCCTGGGCATCGCGCAGGGCGCATTCGAGGAGGGCATGGCCTACCTCAAATCGCGGCATCAGTTCGGTCGTCCGATCGCCGAGTTTCAGGGGTTGCAATGGATGCTGGCCGACATGTCGACGCAACTGGAGGCTGCGCGTTTGCTCCTGCGTTCCGCTGCTGCCAGTGGTGCGGACTTTCCGGACATCGACAAGGCCGCGAGGGCGAAGATCTTTGCTGCCGAAACGGCCAACAAGGTAACCAACGACGCCCTGCAGTTCTACGGATCGTCCGGCTACGGTCGACACAATCCGATGGAGCGGCATGTCCGTGACGCCCGCATGTTCACCATCGCTGGTGGCACAGCGCAGATTCTGCGCACGCAGGTCGCTTCGAAACTGCTCGGAATGAAGCTTCCACAGACACGTGACGGCTACCTGCGAGCGGCAGAGGACAAGCCCGCCTGAGCCAGTACTGCTTTCGCGGTCGCGGCATGGTTTTTATACGTCCGGGGGCTCGCCCCCCTGGCGAGTCACAGATGAATCGTCAATTCCTTTTGTGCGTCGGTCGTGCTGGTACATGCATGGGCACGATGGCATTCGTAGGCGCATTGCCAGTACTTCGCTCCGTGTGGCACATGGATGCAACCACGGCTGGTGGCATCCAGACTGCCTTCAATCTCTCCAACGCTCTTGCGCTCCTGGTCACCTCATGGCTATCCGACAGCCTCGGGGCCAAGCGCATGTATCAGGTTTCCACATGGGCGGGTGCGTGTGCATTGGTCGTCTTCGCGATCTTTGCCAGGTCGCCGCACAGCGCGCTAATCCTGATCGTGTTTGTGGGGCTGACGCAGGGAGGTGCCTATAGCCCGGCGCTACTCCTGGCTGCAGAACTGAGTGCTCCAGCTGCACGGGGTCGTGCGATGGGACAGATTCTGGCGGCCGGCTCTTTCGGGTATCTGCTTTCCGTGTCGCTCTCCATGTGGGTCGCGAAGTCTTTCGGTCCAACGGCTGGATTTGCCGTTTGCGCGGCAGGCGCATCGGCCGGCGCGATGTTCGGCCAGCTCAGTCTTGACGGCGTCGAAAATCGACCACATGCGCGTGAAACGGCAGCGCCTGCCGAGCCGATGCAGTGGAAGAGCATTTTTGGCCCCACGTCCATATGTCTTCTTGTTGGATACGTGGCCCACTGCTGGGAGCTATTGGGCAGTTGGGCCTGGACTCCAACCCTCCTGGCGACGGTACTTCAGCCGTGCGGTTTTGGAGCAATGACCACGAGCTTGATCGTCGGCGGTACGGTGCATCTATCGGGCATGGTAGCTTCCGGACTCGTCGGTGCACTATCCGATCGGTGGGGACGTTCGCGTGTGCTCATGTGCGTTGGAGCCGCTGGAGCCATCTGTTCCATGCTTATGGGTTGGTCCTGGCATTGGGGACCCGGCTGGGTGATTGCACTGGCCGCGGTCGGTAGCTTCTTTATTCTCGCCGATTCCGGCGTTCTCTCAGCTGCGATGACCGACGAAGTGGCTCCTCGCTACCTGGGGCGTGTGATGGGAGTGCGGTCGATTCTGGGATTCGGGGCGGGGGCGCTGGCGCCAATGGCCTTCGGCGCAACGCTTGATTGGACTCATCAGTGGGGATGGGCGTATATGCCGCTTGCTGCAGGGGGATTCGTTGCGTCTATTGCGGCTCTGGGCCTTCGGACAATCGGCCGGCAGAATGCCAAAGGTTCGAATCGCTCACGATCCGTAGTTGCTCAGTAGTCGCATCCTTGCGATGGCCGCGATTGCATGCTTGTCGCCGATAGTGCAGCAGGCAGATCTAGCTTGTTATCACGATGCCCTTTGATACTCGGTGTTGTGCGGACCGCGTGCCCCGGCAAAGAAGCGCTAGCGTTCCGCCGCTATCCGGGGCACTGTATCGCACCTGCCGCCCACATAGCGGCGCGTATTGACGTGGCGGTCCGCTGTGCGAGTAAGAACGGGCGTTCAAACTCAAGCGACGATGGTCCGCAAGTGGCCGACTGCTGCCCGAGGCAGTCGGCAATAGTCGACCCATTCCCGCCGCTCGACTTGTACGGTTTCGACGGCCGCCTACGAGTGCATATCGGTCGTTCACCCGGGTGGCATCAATTCGATGCTCCCGAAAGGTCCTCCTCCACGTACCGCAAGATAGCCTCAAGCAGGGCCTCACGCGGATATGCGTTTTCGGTCACAAAGAGCGCCCCGATTGTTGGATGCGTCCTGGCAAGCGGAACCGCCAACGCCCAGTGATCCGCATTGACGTAAGCGAGAAGCGAGCTTCCCGGCACGATCTCGTCGTAGAAGATGACCTGACTGTCGTTTCGTGCATCGACACGCGAGAGCTTCTTATAGCTAGATTCAAGAATCGACGAGATGTGATCGGGATGCGGGAACGTGACGACCGAGTAGTAACGCAAGTCGCCCGGAAGGGGGTGCTGTGCAAGCCACGCCTTGCGGGTCGCCGGTCGCAGGCTCTGCACCCCGCCGCCATCACCCGGCGTGCAGGCTGAGCCCGGGACGTATTGCAGCAGGTTGGCCTGGTACTGCTCAGCGTCATTTGCGAGCGGCGATCCTCCGATCGCCCCAGCAGCACTCACCACCGCCGCCACGCGGCTGCGGATTTCCGGGTAGGCGACGAGCGCTTCGAGAATGTCGGGAGCACCCTTCGAATAGCCGACCAGCACAATGCGCGGCGGGCCCTCAGGCGCCGGCATGGCCATGAGCGCGTCGCGAATCTGGCGGGCGTTGTGGGTCGAACTCGACAGCGCATCGACGTCGAGCAACGTCGCGTCAAAGCCAAACTGGCGAAGATGCATTACCACGGTGTCCGGCGGATTGAGCCATGGCTTGAAACAGTCATAGCCGATCCCCGGCACGACCGCGGCGATGAGGTGTCGCCGGGAGGGCCCCAGATCGACGGGCCTGCCAGTGCCGGGGGGCTCGGTGCCCACGCGGGTCAGCGCGTCCTCACAAGGGCGATAGTCAGGCAGTCCGGGGCCGCGCGCTTTCAGGACCGCGCAATAGATCTCGCGGAAACGCCCTCGTTGATCCTGCACTCCCGCCTGCGATGCGGGTACGAGCACCAGCGGTGGCGTATCGGTCGAATACGGGACGAGCGGCTTCGTCGCGCACGCTCCCAGCAAGGCACAGGTTGCCATCGTCGCGATCACGACGCGGTTCTTGCGCCACACACGGGTGGAGACAGCGAGAAGCGTCGGTAGCGCAACCGACCATGCCGGATTCGAGTCACTGGCGTGCATCGGCGGGTTCTCCGGGTTGGGGGATTTCGTGCTCGCTCAGGTAAGGCACCCAGTCGAGAAACTCCACATCAGACATGCTGCGTGGCCGCGTCGCGAAAAACACCACGGCGCGCAGACCGTCCGTATGGTAGGTCGCGCCATCGAGTGTCGTGCGGGGCTGCGAGTACGGTGCCGCGCCGACGCCGTTCACAAATCCGAGCTTGTCGAGACCACCTGAGTACATCAGATCCTGGATCAGATAATTGCGCGCCTCATCGACGTCTCCTTGCAGCGTGATGTGTGAATCATTGCGGGGTACAAAGCGCCCGCCGATGGGGCGACCGATCTGCGCGATGAAGACCAGTTGCCCCTGGTAACGAAGCGGCGCGAGCCATCCCCGTATCCAGGTGGCCGGCGAACCTGCCTGCGCCTGCTTGCGCATCACGAAGTCCGGTGGCCGCCCGAAGACCCGCTGCGCAAGATCCGACTCGCGCGCATCGCGCCGATAGTTGCGTCGCACCAGCGCAGCGCCGATGTCGGTGAACTGGCCAATCCCAACGGCATTTAGCGGGTCGGCCTGCGCAGTCCCAGCCGCATCGGTAGCGCAGCACGGCAGCCGTTCAAGTGCGGCGCGCAGCGAGGTGAGATCCTTATAGTCCGTGACCGCCGCGCCGGCAGACGAGGAAGCGAGCTGCGCGAGGCGCGGATCGTCCGTGCTGCCTGGGACGCGCAGAAAGAGCGAGAACGGGATCAGCGTCTTGTTTCCGAACAGGTCGATATTGACGAGCTTGATACCGTGATCCGGGTTCGTGAACAGGATGCCCGAGCGCGTCATTCCCGGCGGGATCGGATTTTTGAATCCAAGCTCGTTGAGATAGTCGTCAATGCGTGTATTCGTTGCGCCGCCGAGTAGTGTGTGCATGGACCACGCGACCTCATGCGGTGAAAAGTAGTCCGGGTCTGTTCCCGAGCGCAACAGCCACAGCGCCTGGGGTGTCCCGTTTTGCACTTCGACCCAAAGCGGCTGCACACCGGTTCGGGTGACGTCGGCGCCGAACATTCGCGTGCTGTCTTCGCTGCCGAGCACGGTTGCACTCACGCGCACGCCGTGACTGGTGGCGCTCACCGCGCGCTCACGCAGCGGCGCATCGTCAACCTGGGACGGAGTCTGCCAGGTCGAACAGCCAGCGAGCACAAGCGCAAGGCATAGCTCGCATCCCGCACGGATCAGCGCATGACGCGATGTCCGCGAAATGCTCATGGCTTCGCTCCGGGGGCAACGTTGATAACGCGGTACGGGGTCACCCAGGGTAAGACTTCGATATCCGCAAGCGATGTCGGCTTGCGGTCGAATACGAGCACGACACGATAGCCATCGGTGTAGTACGGATCGGTCGTCAGATTTTCGCGCGGTGCGTTTTCCTGCGCGGCACCGACGCCTGTCACAAGACCGATCTTCGCGAGATTCTGCGAATACGTCATGTCTTCGGTCAGTGCGGTGCGCGCTTCGTCCACGTCCGGGTCGATCTTGTGCGTCGTGAGCGTTGAGGAGTGCAAGGTCAGACGGATACCGATATCTCGACTGATCTGGCCTACCCAGACGGGTTTGTCGTGGTAGCGCATGTTGCTGAGCCAAAGCCGCATATGGTTGCGCTGGTGGATGGTGTCGCGTGCTTTTTGCAGCGCAAGATCCTGCGGCCGTCCAAAAAGATAAAGGTCGCTCACCGGTGCGTTGACATACGGATCTCCCGACAAGGCAGCGCTGATCATCTGCTCGATTGCGCCCGACCACTTCTGCTCCGTGGGACTCCAGCCCCGGCGCACTAGCGCGGGAAAAGCATCGTCGAGGCCTCCCACGATCACCAGATTCAGCGGATCGCCTTTCTTCGAGCCATCCTCATTGGTCGCGCAGCACGGCAGGGCTTCGAGTGCTGTGCGAAAACTCGCATCGTCCGTGTAGTTCACGATCGGTTCATGCGGGTCCGCCATGCGCTTGAATACCTCGCTTCGCTTGTAGTCGGCCTCGAACCCCGGGACGGCCATGAAAACGGAAAACGTTCTGGTGCGTCCCGCAGCAACAAGATCCACCTGCACGAACTTCACGCCTCTGCTGCGATGGGTCAGCACGAACCCGGATACCGTTGTCCCCGGTGGAACGGGGTTGTGGAAGGCCAGAGCGCGAAAGCGCCGGTCGAGTTCGGTTTGCTGACCCGGCGAGGCATTGCCGGCAAACGCTTCGGCTGCCTCGGATGCAGGAAAGAAGTTCGGATCGAGGCCTGGGGAAAGGAGAAAGTAATTGCGGTCCTCGTGATTTTCGACCTCGATCCAGACCGGCTGGATTCGCCTGTCGGCGAGCGGGACGCCGTAAACAGCTTCAATATCCTTTAGCGACAGAACGGCTGTCGAAACCCGCACGCCGCCTTCGGTGCGTGTCACGGCGCGGCTCTGATATCCGGGCACGTCGACGGGTGGTGGCGCTCCCGCACATCCCAAAACAAAGGCGGAGATGACGGCCAGCACCGGCATCAGGATGCGGTTCATCGAGGCCCCCGCGGAGAAACGTGTTCGTGCTTCTGGTCCTCTTGCCCGGGGCAGCGCTCTCTCGCAGATGCGACGGCAGGGGACGTGCCAATTACGCCAACGCGAACGACTTCAAATCTTCAGTCGAGAAATCTTGGTGCCAGCCAGCGACACGTCTCCCATCAGACCTGCATTTGTGAGCACGATGGCTTCGACGGGTGCGGTGGCCGTTGTCGTATCGATCTCGCCATTCGCGCCGACTTTCAGCAGTGCAACCGAGCCTTCGCCGCCGACTGACCAGCCTTTCGAGTTGCGGAAGCTGTTCAGCGCATCATGGGTCATGAAGAGGAAAATGACGGCCTTCGACTGGGCACCGGCCTGCAGGCCGAATGAACCCGCCGCCGTGCTGTAGTAGCCGACCGTTTTTCCGCCTACACGCAAAGCACCCTTACCGTATTCGCCACCGGCGATGAACCCGGCCTTGATCACCGACGGAAATACCAGTACGCCATTCGCCTTGCTGACAAGCTCTTTTGAGCCTTTGACGGTCTCGAACAACCGCGACAGTGTCTCGTTGACCTCGGCATCGATTTCGTGGCGTTTCGCCGCATTGGACTCTGCGGCAACGGCTTCGGTCATTAACGACGGGACTCTGGCCAGTGCCAGTCCAACGATCACGAACGTTGCGGCACCTGTACTCAGAAAAGATCTTCTGCGCATATTCGCCTCCATCAAGGGTTACGTTTGGATTCACTACCTCTGGTAACTAGCCGGCGTGGTGCGTGCAATCGAAGCGTTGGGTATGTTGCGGACACGGCATGGTGGATTCTGTTCGTTAATTTCGTCGGAAAACCCACACAACGCGAAACAGGCGGATGGAGCCGGTCGCGTGAACCGGACATTGCGGGCGGTTCAATCGCCTCGGCGCAAGCAATTGGACAGTAAAGCGAGGATTGCGGCGCTGGTCCCGGTGGAGAAATTTGAACCGGCGGCGGACGGGACCTCTTCGTCTGTTGGCGCAGGAATTTCAATTGGTCTGATCCAACCGGGCTCGTAGTACCTCGTCATGCCAACAATATTTGGCAGACTCAGGCGTAGCGCAATAGGACTTAGGTCCAACATGAAGATGGCGGTGTCTCGCGGAGATGCAGCAGATCAACGCTCCGAGGCTCGTGACTCGCAAACGGCGCATGGCTCGTAATTGGTGTCACGTCTGCTGTGCACGTCGTAGCATGGTTTGTCGGCAGGCCGGGATTGTGCCTGTTGTTTCAGATCGCAAGCCTGGCGGCGCTGCTGGCTGGGATCCTGACAGTGCTGGTGCGATTGGTTGGGCAAAGGGCTTCGCGGTCGGGGCACATCGTTTCGAAGTGCCAGACGCGACGGCACTCGACACGATCCGTTCAAAGCCAGCGCTCGCCATTTGGGGCGAGGCCGATCGCACGCTGGCAGCTGAACATTTTCTGCCGCTGTTCAGCGAAACCTTTCCCATGGCACCGATTCACCGGCTCGCGGGAGTTGGCCACTACAGCTTCGAGGATGCGCCGCAAGAGATCGCCGAACTGATCGCCGCATTCTTGAAGGCCCACTAACTCGTGCTCAGCCGGTTCTCAAAACCGGCTTGCCGCATCCGGGATCGAGCGTTTCTGCCTTCTCGGCAATTTGGCGCCGGTTCGAGTGTCGTAAGGTCCGAGGAGAACGGCCAGTCGCTCGTGCTCTGTCGAAGTCTGATAGTGGCCGACTACGGTCCGACGTGGGGGGCAGTAGGGGACCCTGAACAGCCACCACTCGTCGGCCATCCCGGCGCAAGCGTCCAGGTCCACGGCATCAGCGTTGGCTCGGACGTTGTCAACGTTGAACTTGCATGCCGACGGCTGGGACCGAAGAAAAAGACAGGAATCGGCTAAACGGTGCGGGACGCTTATTTTTTAAGCATCCGCGTGTCAAGGCGACAGGGATTGCTTGTATTGGGCGGTCTCGACTCCCCCAATTTCATGACTATCTTTTCAAATCCGCTCGTAGTGCCTCATGTTGACGACCGGTCGTTCGCGGTTGACGTTCATCGCGTCATGAACTGGCATCGTCGTTTTCTCAAGCAAACGGCATAGGGCATGGATCGTCGAGAAATGCACCTCTCGGTTTCGAGCGAACGGCTGCACGATGTTTCCGTGTGCCGGGTATTGCACGCCCGGTGAAGAGACTCAGGCGGGAGCAACGTTCTGATTCAGGCGGAAGACGTTGTCTGGATCGTACTGGCGTTTGATGGAAGCCAGCCGCGCATAATTGTTGCCATAGGCTTCCTTCACGCGTTCGTTGCCTTCATCACCGAGGTTGTTTGCATAGACGCCTCCGGATGAATACGGCCTTAGCGCGTCCCATATGCTGCGCGCCCATTGGACGTTCGCCGCATCTTCGGCTGCATCGTCCCAGATCGCAACGGGAAAGCAGTCAAAGCTGGCGTCGCGATGCGGGTAGGCGGTCGCGGACCCGGCGACGCGGGCAATGGCTCCCCCAACATGCTGAAACACCAGCAACGATGACAACGAAGGCGAACGTTCATAGGCGCCCAATACCGCGTCGATCGCGCCATCGTCGATCTCTCTCAGGAACTGCGCCTTCCAGTAGTACCTCCGGCCCCGCGGAAACACACTGTCGCCGTTCGATTGAATCTGGAGGTAGGGCAGACGCTCGAGGCGGCAGTCGACGGGTGAGCCGGACTCCATCAGTGCCTCGAGAACCTGTCGACCGGACTCGGGCGCGCCGACATAGCAAGCCGATATGCTGAGGAATCGCTCGCCGGAAGGATTGGTAACGAGTGCAGCATCTGCGCTCACCTCATCCGGCGCATTGCGCGCAAACCGGTCGTAAGCGCGCAATGCGGCGCGTGCCTGCTCGAACGGGTATAGCAAAGAGCAGACGAGCAACTCGGGATCCAGCGGGTGCAGCCGCAAGTGAAAAGCAGTCGCTATGCCGAAGTTGCCTCCGCCGCCCCGGACGGCCCAGAACAGGTCGGAATGTGCACGCTCGCTGGCCACCCGTTTTTGCCCGTCCGCAGTGACCATTTCGACGGCGACGAGGTTGTCGCAAGTGAGTCCGTATTTGCGGCCGAGCTTGCCGAACCCGCCGCCCAACGTCAGGCCGGCAAGGCCCGTGTCGCTGATGACACCCGTTGTCGTCGCGAGGCCGTGGGCCATCGTGGCCCGATCGAACTCACCGAGGTTGAGGCCGGCCTCCGCGCGCACCACCCGCCGTTCGGCGTCGACGTCGATCTGCTTCATCCGGGAGAGGTCGACAACAATACCGGCATCGCAGACCGAAAGGCCCGCCACGTTGTGACCGCCGCTGCGCACCGCAACCCGCGCATCGATCGACCTGGCAAAGCGCACGGCCGCGACCACGTCGTCGGCGTCAGCACAATAGATGATCATCGCCGGCCGCTTGTCGACTGTCCCGTTCCACACCCGGCGCGCCTCGTCGTAGTCCGGGTCGCGAGGCATGACCAGCGTGCCGTGGAGCGTGCCACGCAATTGCTCGAGCTCACGCGAGGCAGCGTGGCGTTCGCCCCTGAAGATATCTGACGACGCTGTTTCGGTGCTCATCTTGTCTCCTTCGTGCTCCCGTGCGCTGAAGCCGGAATTTCAAGGTTCGGTTGCTCGATGGTTGCATTTCCCACGCGTCGAAGCAAAATGAAAGAATTCAGCTTTCAGATGAGAAAACTTCATCTAGACTGAACAGATGCGAAAGTTGCCTCCTCTGCGTTCGCTGCAGGCGTTCGAGGCGGTTGCGCGGCATCGCAGTTTCAAGGATGCCGCGGAAGAGCTGAACGTGACGCCGACGGCCCTGAGTCACCAGATCCGCACGCTGGAGGAAGCGTGTGGCCGGCAACTCTTTGCGCGTCGGCCGCGACCCATTCGACTCACCGCTGCCGGGCAACTTTTGTATCCGCCGCTGCGCAGGGGATTCGATTCATTCGCGGATGCACTCTCCACGGTCGCGGAAATGGGTGGCACGACCGCGCTACGGATCACCAGTCCGAACGCCTTCGCGAGTCGCTGGCTGGTTCCGCGGCTGTCGCAATGGCACGAATCTCACTCCGATATTCCGCTGCAGATTATCGGAACCGATGCGGTCCTCGACCTGGACGCGGGCGCAGCAGACGTCGCGATACGCTACGCACGCGCGGCGCCAATAGGTCTGATATGTAAGGAGATCGCGCGAGATGCGTTCTACCCTGTCGCTAGCCCGGGCCTCCTTGGGGCAGAAAATACTCGCCCAATTGCGGCGATGGACCTGCTTCGATTTCCTCTGATCCATTACGAGTGGACGAACGGAGATCCCGAGGCACCTTGCTGGCCGCGCTGGTTTTCGGCTTACGGTGTTCCGGTATCCGCATTCACGCCTCTTCGCAGCAAGCGTGATTTGAGCTTTCGGGAAGAGCTCCATGCGATTGACGCTGTGCTTGCCGGCCAGGGAATCGCTCTGTGCAGCGACATCGTACTGGAGCAGGCATTGCTGAGCGGCGCGCTCGTGAAAGTGCTGCCCTTTGCGTTACCTGGCTACGGCTTCTATGTCGCCCATCTCGCGGAGCATGCGACGTCCAGTGCAGTCCGCACCTTTGTACAGTGGGTCGCCTCCGCGCGTCGCGCTTAGGAGCGGCGAGTTTCCTGCGCGAGTCGCAGATTGCAGCACGATTTGAGGAGCCGGCCCATGTCAAGGGCGACGAGGCATGGAGGCAGATTCATTGTGGGCATACTGCAGAAATGCACTCACCACACGCGAGCGCTCGTGCCGGCGGTAAAGCAGGGCGATTTCCGAAAGAATGGGCTTGCCGGTCAGTGGCCGGTAGACCACGCCGGGCAGCGTGACGCATGCACACAGTGAGCCGGGAACAATGGCCACCGTATTACCGAGCGACACGCTCGCGACTACCGCGACCAGTGGGCCCGGCCGCAATTCGATCTGAGGCGAAAAGCGTCCGCGCCGAGCCACTTCGAGCGTGCCGAATTCCTGCTCGGGCACCGCGAACCGTGCGTTACGCAACTGCTGCGGCGCAATACCTTTCTGTGCAGCCAGCGGGGAGTCTTCCGGTAGTGCGACGACGAATTCGTCCTGATACACGCGGCTGGCTTGCAGTTCTTCGGACCATGACATCGGAGGCCTGACGTAGGCAACGTCGAGTTGCCGGCCGACGAGGCGCGCGGGAATATCGTCCATCGGGATTTCCGCAAGCTGCACATCAATGCGGGGATGCAGGTCGCGAAATTGCGTCAGGGTCCTGCGCATGATGCCAGCAAATACCGCTGAGGCGACGTAGCCGATCTGGATGCGCCCCAGCTGTCCGCGTTCGGCAAGCATCCCGTGGTCTTGCGCTTCATCGAGCTGCGCAAGCGCGGCCGTGGCGCGCGGAATATACGCCGCACCCGCCGGGGTCAGTGACACGGAGCGGCGGGTACGCTGGAACAGCCGGAACTGGAGCAGGCGTTCTGCATCCTGTATCTGCTTGGTGAGCGAAGGCGGCGCGATTCCCAACGCTTCGGCTGCGCGTGCGAAATGCAGGTGCCGGGCAACTGCGAGAATGCAGTGCAGGTGACGGAGTTCCAGCGTCATATTATTCATCCAGGAATGAATACACATGATTTTATCTGCTATCGACTAACAATACAGCGCGCGCTAGCATCAGCCCTGAATTACGACTCACGGAGCGTGCATGGGGAACGAACGGAGTGTTGAAGCGAGTGGGGAAGGTCCGGAGTGCGCGGTCATGGACGCGGTTTCCGGGATCACGACGAAACATGCGACCAAGGCACGGTCTGCAGGTTTCCTGCTTGCCACGGCGTCTGCGACCTGCGCGCTGATCTCGCTGGACACGAACATCGTCGCGGTCTCGCTGCCGTCGATCGCGCGTTCGTTCCACGCGGGATTCGCCGACGTCGAATGGGTCGTGAGCGCGTACATGGTGTCGTTCGCATCGTGCCTGCTGCCGATGGGCGGACTCGCGGATCGCTACGGGCGCAAGAAGATGCTCGTGCTTGGCTTGCTGGTCTTCGCGCTTGCCTCGCTTGGCTGCGGGCTGGCGCCCAGCGTAACGTCGTTGAATATCTTCCGCGCGGTGAAGGGCGTGGGCGCTGCGATGCTGTTGACGGCGGCGCTAGCGGTGATCGCCAGTGCGTTCCCCGGCCCGCGCGAGCGCGCCCGCGCATGGGCGATCTGGGGCATGACGATGGGCATCTCGACCACCGTCGCACCGCTCGTCGGCGGCGTGATCACGCAATGGGTCGGCTGGCGGTGGATTTTCCTGCTCAATCTGCCCGTGTGCGCCATCCTGGTCTTCTGCGCGCAGCGTGTAGTAACGGAGTCCCGCAATCCGCACGCACAACGCGTCGATTTTGCGGGAAGCCTGCTGTTCGGCATTGGGCTCGCGAGCGGAATCTGGGCGTTGATCGGCGCGCAGGACAACGGTTGGTACAGCGTCGCCACCGTCTCGCGCTTTGCCGCATGCGTGCTGTTGATCGGGTGCTTTATCGCGGTCGAAAAGCGGCTCGCGCATGCGGTCGTCGACTTGTCGCTGTTCTCGCAGGCCCGTTTCGTCGCTGCGGTGCTCGGCATGTTTGGCTACGCAGCCTGTGCCCAGGTGATGATGACGTTCCTGCCGCTGTATCTGCAAAACGCGTTCGAATGGACGCCTGTACGCGCCGGCATCGGGATGCTCCCATTCGCGCTCTCCATGATCGTTGGCCCGTATCTGGGCGCGCGCATCGGGCGGCGCCTCGAAGGCGCGACGTCGACGCTCTCCGTTGGACTCTGTCTCGTCGGCGCCGGCAATCTTCTGACCGCCACTGTCGCGCCTTCCGGCGAGTACGGCTGGGTCGCGCTCGGCATGATCGTGACGGGCCTCGGGGCAGGTGTGCTCAATGGCGACACGCAGAAAGCCATCATGGCGTGCGTGCCCTCGCATCGGAGCGGCATGGCGTCGGGCATCAGCACGACGACGCGCTTCACGGCAATCGTCACGTCGGTCGGCGTGCTGGGCGCTGTGCTCGCCACGCGCGCACGCGCAGCGATCGATTCTGCCATGACATGTCACGGATCCGCGAGCGCATGTGTCGATCCGCAGTTCATGTCGAATCTGCTCGCGGGCGATCTCGGCCATGCGCTTGCGCGTGTCGCCCCCGATATCCGTCTGGAGATGGCATCGATCGCTCCGGCCGGCTTCGCCACAGGGTTCGCCGCGGCGCTGGGCGTCGCCGGTTGCCTCGCGCTGGCGGTCGCCGCGCTGATCTGGCTGCTCGCGGGACGCAACCGGGCGTCCGCGCGCTCAGACGCCGTACGACTTTAGGCGGTCAGTCCAGCGCGTTCCCGCGCCACGGCGCCTCGCGCAGGGCATCACCCTGAGAAAACGCGGGGAAGCGTTCGTGCTGGCGAAGCGATGTCCCTCTCAGTCGAACTTCAGAGTGATTGATCCACGGAAACCAGCATCATCGCCTTACCGCCCAATTTGGGCGCAAGTTTCTGCTGGACTGCGACCACCGCCGGAAGCGGGCGCCATGCCACGGTCATGCTATCAACGAGGCCCGCATCGTTCAGATGCATATGATCCATGCCATCGATCACATTGTCACCGAGCCTGATCGTGAAAGCGGCAACAAAGTCAGTCCCGTCACGCAGGAGAAGCTTCGGCTCGAAGGCGTCCACCACGTCAAGAAGCTGGGTGAGCACGTTTGCCACGCTTTCCCTCCCTTCGAAGGGTGCGGGAGCGATTGGGCTGCGTAGGACGACGTTATCTGCCAGATGGACCTTGGTCCCTTCGACGTCGCGTCTGCCCATGGCTTTGAGGTAAGCGTCGAGATGTTCAGTGGTGGCCATAAGGATTCTCTCCTGATAGAACCGGCGCGCCGGCTCAGTGCGTTCAGTTGCCGAAACTCTGGTGCCTGCGGCGTTCGCTTACTCCACACAGATGCGCCAGCATTAAAAAAAGCGCGGACGATACCTCCTACGGGGAGGCGAACCGCCTTTCAAGTCCATAGTAATGCGATTGACCCAGCATCATTAACAGGGGTAGCGTTCATATCGACCATGACAAAAATGTCACTAGTGCAACATCTGGGAGTCCATCGTGGAAAGTTTGAGCGCCTTGGGAGGGCTAGAAGTCTTTGTCCAGACTGCGCAGACCCGGAGCTTTGCCGCAGCGGGGCGAAGTCTCGGGGTCTCAGCATCAGCCATCAGCAAAAGCATTTCCCGACTTGAAGAGCGCGTTGGCGTGCGGCTCTTTCAACGCAGCACGAGGAGCGTCCGTCTTACGTCCGAAGGCGAGGTGTTCCTGGAAAGGTGCAGACGAATCTTCGGGGAAGTTCAGGCTGCGGAAGATGAGCTCAGCGCAATGGCACAACAGCCGCGAGGGAGGCTAAGGGTGGGGCTGGCACTTTCGGCGGGGCTACCACTGCCCGTGCTTTCAGCGTTCATGGAGCGCCATCCCGAGATTGAACTCGATCTTGATTTCACTGATCGACTGGTCGATGTAATCGATGAAGGGTTCGACGTAGTCATTCGTGGGAGCAAGCTTCGAGATTCGCGCCTGGTGTCTCGCCCGCTGGGTCCCTGGCGCGCCTGTCTGGTGGCCGCGCCAGCGTATCTGGAAAGAATGGGGACCCCCACGAAGCCCGATGACCTTTTGAATCACGCATGTCTGCACTATCGCTGGACACCTACTGGAAAACTGTATCAATGGCCGTTGCGGCATTCACCATTCACAGCCGCAGGCTCGTCGCTGCCTTTGACGATGGTGTGCAACAGCCTGGACGTCATGCTCTATTTCACGCTGGCGGGGCGCGGGGTCGCATGCGTGCCTGACTTTTCTGTCAAGAACGCGGTCGCAGACGGACGCCTGAAAACTGTGCTGGACACCTATGTGTCGGACTCCAACACTATTCACGTGGTGTGGCCCAGCAATCGAAAAATGACGCCAAAGGTGCGCGTCTTCGTGGATTTTGTGCGTGCCAATTTTGGCAAGCATCTGGTCACTGGGATGTGATGACTGGCCTCCCCCCTTTCCCGGACGGGTACGCAACTCACGTTCGTCCGCGCTGAATTGCTGGGGGAAGTTGATGTGATGACGAGCAGCCTGGAGGTGCCTGAACCTATTCCCCCTCATCAGGGCGGATTTCACCCTTCAAAGCGACAAGAATTGGTTGTCCTGGCGCGACACGAATTGGTGAACTCTACAGTTGTTGTTCAAACCGCCGACTCATCCCCAACGCACGATAGCAATCTCCCCACTTGATGCCGCACAGGATTCACCTCAGTCCCCACTCCCCGCGAGCGAGAACCGCCCAATCACTTCGCGTAGCGCGCTCGCCTGATCGTTCAGCGACTGAGCCGCCGCTGCCGCCTCTTCGACGAGCGCGGCGTTCTGCTGCGTGACCTTGTCGATCTGGCTCACCGCCGTATTGACCTGGTTGATGCCTTCGCTTTGCTCCCGCGATGCATGGCTGATCTCGCGCAGGATGTCGTTGACCTGCCGCACCGCCTGATCGATTTCGCCCATGGTGGTGCCTGCTGTAGCCACCTGCACGGTGCCTTGCTGGACCGTATTCGCCGACGACTCGATCAGTTGCTTGATTTCCCGCGCTGCCGTCGCCGAGCGCTGTGCGAGGTTGCGTACCTCGGAGGCCACGACGGCGAAGCCGCGGCCCTGCTCGCCGGCGCGGGCGGCCTCGACGGCCGCATTGAGGGCGAGGATGTTGGTCTGGAACGCAATGCTGTCGATGACGGCGATGATTTCGTTGATCTTGCTCGAACTCGCCGAGATCGCTTCCATGGTTTGTTCGACCTGCTTAACAACGCTGGTGCCGCGCGAAGCGATATCGGCGGCGTCATCGGCGAGCCTGGCCGCGACCGTCGCGCTTTCGGCGTTGCTGCGGACATTCTCCGTCATTTGATTCATGCTCGATGCCGTCTCGAGCAGCGCCGCAGCTTGCTGCTCTGTGCGCTGCGATAGATCGATGTTGCCGGCCGCGATCTCGGCCGAGCCGAGTGCGATGCTTTCGGCACTCGCGCGTACACCTGTCATCGCAGTCTCGAGGCCAACCCGCATTTTCTCGAGCGCGTACATCAGGCTGCCGGTGTCGCCAGGCGCGACGACGACGCGCACGCCGAGGTTGCCGTCGGCCACCCGATGCGCGGTCTGCACGGCGGACTCGATCTCGCCGCCGATAGCACGGCGCGCGCTGCGCAGCGCCAGCGACATGACGAGCGTCGCGAGACCGCCGAGCACCGCGATGCCGGCCAGCCAGCGAATAGCGCAAGCCACCACCGTCTCGCGGATGTCGTCCATGTAGGCGCCGGTGAACAAGATCCAGTTCCAGTCGCCGATCCGCCGCGAGTAGGCGAGTTTCTCGATGGGCGTGGAGCCGCCGGGCTTGGGCCAGTAGTAGGAGACGAAGCCGCCTTGCGGATCGCTGGCGGCCGCGATGAGGTCAGTGTAGAAGCGCTTGCCGTTGGTATCGGCCATTGCCGCCATGCTCTTGCCGGTGATTTCCGGCTTGAGCGGATTCACGACGATCACGGCCTGCGGGTCGCAGACCGTGATGTATCCGTCCTTTCCGTAGCGCAGAGAGGCAATCACGGCGATCGCCTGCTTTTTCGCGTCGTCCTCGCTGATCACCTGACGCGCGGCTTCGTCATGAAAACGGGTGACTGCGCTCGTCGCCTCGTCGGTGAGCGTCGTGAGTTGCAGCCGTCTTTCGGCGAGGATGGCAGTGCGCGTTTGCCAGATACCGATTGCCGCGATGAGTAGCAGACCGATCCAGAGCACGACGATCGTCGATGTGAGCTTCTGGTTGAGCGTGAGCGATGCGCGCTCGCGAGTTGAGACCATAGACATGGAAAATGAATACCTTGGTATTGCGTTCGTCCGGGAATGGCTGCGGGGCGCGAAGCCAGCTAGTGCAGTACGCTTTAACGACGGATGCCGCGATGGCTTTAGCGGCGATAACCAAAACGTTGTGCAGATGAGACGCCTTTGCGCTGGCGGGAAGCGATGCGCACAAAGTGAACAGTACGCTCGTTCTATTGCTCGATGGCCCTTGCAGGCTGGGTTCGCGTCCATCGATTCCGGTTTTCTTCGATGCACCCCGCTTCATATTGCGATAATTAAAATAGATGGCTAATTCGCCTATTCGCATATCCCGGGCAGGCGATGCGTAATAGCATAACGACGCTGATCGGCTTCGGTCCCATCAGTACGAGGCGGCGCAGGTATCTCATTCCTCTGATCGGGCGACGCTTGTGTCACGGACCTCACACGGAGCGCCCCGGCCAACGGCAGGTTCGCCCGCCCACGAAACCCAACCTACAAACGCACGCGAATGGGCTGCCCCCATGTAGGGGACCGCGCATCGACGTGCCCGCAACAGTCGGCCGCCAGACGGACGAAATAGCTGCAGGAGAGACAGTCATGCTGAAGTGGTACACCGAGTTGACCAAGGGCGAGAAGCGCACTTATTGGGCGTGCTTCAGTGGCTGGGGGCTCGATGCGATGGATACCCAGATGTACGCGCTCGCCATTCCCACGCTGCTCGCGGTCTGGGGCATGACGCGGGGCCAGGCCGGCATTCTCGGTACGACCGTGCTGATCATGGCTTCGCTCGGCGGCTGGATCGCCGGCATTCTCGCGGACCGCTACGGACGCGTGCGGGTGCTGCAGATCACGATCCTGTGGTTCTCCGCGTTCACGTTGCTTTCCGCGTTCACGAATTCGTTCTGGCAGCTGATGATTACGCGCGGGCTGCAAGGCCTGGGTTTCGGCGGTGAATGGGCCGTGGGCGCCGTGCTCATCAGCGAAACGATCCGCCCGCAGGTGCGCGGTCGCGCCGTCGGCTCGCTGCAGGCGGGCTGGGCGGTCGGTTACGGTATCGCAGTGCTGCTCTCGACGCTGCTTTTCAGCACGCTCGAACCCTCGCTCGCATGGCGCGTGTTGTTTGCCATCGGTCTCGTGCCGACCTTGCTCGTGCTGTGGATTCGCCGCCACATCAAGGAAGCGCCGGTTTTCGAGCAGACGCGTCGCGCGAATGGCGCAGATCGCCCGAGCATCTGGGCCGTGTTCGAAGCGCCGACGCGCGTAACGACGCTCAAGGCCATTCTGTTGACGTTCGGCATTTACGGCGGCAACTACGTGATGATCACGTGGCTGCCCGCGTATCTGAAGCTTGCGCTGCATCTCTCGATCGCGAATGTGGGCGGCTATCTGGCCATCAATATTCTCGGCTCGTTTTCGGGCGCGTTCCTCAACGGCTGGATGGCGGACCGATTCGGCCGCCGCCGCACGTTCATCGTGATCGCGTGCCTTCAGGCGGTCGCTGTGGCGACCTATACGCTCGCGTCGATCACGCTGCCGGTAACGCTCGTCCTGGGCTTCGTGCTGGGCACCTTGCAGTCGGGCACGGCAGCGGGGACGGGCGCCTATCTCGCGGAACTGTTCCCCACCCGCATCCGCGCCTCGGCGCAGGGGCTGTGCGGTAACGCGGGCCGCGCAATCGGCGCGATCATGCCGACCATGGTCGGCTTGTTCAGCGCGAAACTCGGCCTCGGCGCGGCAATGGGGATTTGCGCGTGCGTGTCGTATCTGCTGGTCGTCACCGCTGCGTTGCTGCTGCCCGAAACGCGTGGCCGCGACCTCGCTGAAGTCACGCAAGCGAGCGACGAAGAAAGCGTGGGCGAGGAGCGCGAGTTGGGCAACGTACGTTGAAGCGACGTAGCTGGCTTTTTGCTGGTTGATTGACATTGTGGCCGGCCATCCTCAGGGATGGACCGGCCGTTTCAATTGCGCGAGATGTTCGTGGTTTGGGTCGCTAAGGCTGCCGGGGCATCACCGAGCCGTGAATCGCGGCTGCCAGTGCCGCAGGCGCAATCCGCATCCAACACAAACAACTTGCATAGTTGCCTGAGGCAAGCAATAATTTGCCTCAGGCAACTATGAGGTGTCGCATGCCCAGCCGAGAGCAACTTATCGCCCGCGCCGAATTCGTCCGGCGATTCAATCGCTTCTACACTCGCCAGATCGGCGTGCTTCACGAGCACCTGCTGGAAAGTGAATTTTCGCTGACCGAAGTCCGCATCCTGTATGAACTCGCCCACAGGGACGGGCTCACGACCTCGGACCTTTGCCGGGAACTCGGGCTGAACGCCGGGTACATGAGCCGTGTCATCGCCGGCTTCGAAAAAAAGGGGCTGGTCGTCAAGCAGCGATCGGAGACGGATGCGCGGGTCAGCGAACTGGCGCTCACCGCGGCTGGCCGCGACACGTTCGAACCGCTGAACGTCGCGTCCCGGAACGAGGTCATGGCGATGCTCGAGCGCCTGACGGACGCCGAACAGCAGCAACTCGTCGATGCCATGGCGCAGGTCCACGGCTTGTTAGGGGAATCGACCGCAAGCTATGTCTTGAGAGATCCCCAGCCGGGCGATATGGGATGGATTGTTCACAAGCAGGCCGTGCTCTACGCGCAAGAGTACGGCTGGAACGCCGAGTTCGAAGCTTTGGTTGCGGAAATCGTTGCCCAATACATCCGCGATTACGATGCCACCTCGGAGCGTTGCTGGATCGCCGAGAGGGACGGCAAGCCAGTGGGCTCGGTCTTCGTGGTTCGTCATGACGCGGAAACTGCGAAGCTCCGGCTGCTGTATGTCGATGCGAGCGCCCGCGGGTTGGGAATCGGCCATCGGCTGGTCGACGAATGTCTGCGATTTGCGCGCTCCGTTGGTTATAAGCGCATGATCCTGTGGACCAACAGCGTCTTGACGGACGCGCGGCGAATCTACGAGAAAGCAGGCTTTCAGCTTGTGGAAGAGGAGCCGCACCACAGCTTCGGCAAGGATCTGACTGGTCAGATCTGGGCCCGTGATCTGTGAGCGCGAAGGCGTCGGCCACGCTTGCCGCGGCGACCACCGGAATCCTGGTCGGTGCGGCGATGGTATCTACCCGGGCAGTGTCTGAAGAGGCTTCGCCCGCCACGCTGGCGTTTCTCCGCTATTTCATCGGCATGGGCGTGCTGGCAGCACCCGTCTGGCTCGGCACGCGCCCTCGCTTCGCACGGCGAGATGCGTTTGCTATCGGCCTGCTCGGGATATTCCAGTTTGCCGTGCTCATCGTGCTGCTCAATCATGCGTTAGCTATCCTTCCTGCCGCTACGTGCGCGCTCGTCTTTTCGACCATGCCGCTCTTCACAATGACGTTGGCTGTAGCAAGCCGTAGCGAAGCATTCAGCCTGCACAAACTGTTGGGTCTCGTGATCGCGCTCGCCGGTGTGGCGGTCTTGCTGCGTGTACCGCCTGCCCACGCTGGATCTGTGGACATCGGTGCGTTATGCGCGCTGATCGGTGCCACGTTGATCGGCGCCGTGTGCAGCCTTCTATATCGGCCGCTTCTGAGGCGCTATCCCGCATTGCCGACGAGCGCGCTTGCCATGAGCGCAGCCGTGGTGTTTCTCGTCGGCCTTTGCTGGGTAACGGCCCAACCGTTGGTGCCCAACCTGTCCATGACGCAATGGGGGAATGTCGGCTTTATAGGACTGTCGAGCGGTGTCGGGTACTTCTGCTGGTTGTGGGCATTGAGCAGGCTCGATGCAAGCCGCGTCGTCGCTTTTCAGGCACTGGGCCCTGTCACTGCCGCTGTGATGGAAGTCGTCGTGACACGCCAGTGGCCAACTTCAACCCTGGTCGCTGCAGTCGCTCTCGTGGTCAGTGGGCTTCTCGTCAGTCAATGGCGCAAACCAGAACGGAAAATCGCGCGTGCGGTCGCTGACTCGTAGCTGCGAATTCAGTCATGTGAACAGGTGTACATGTTCTCCACGCGCACGGACGTCTACGCCGAAGCGATGTACCAGCACGTTTCGGGTCACCAGTCCGTCGCGTTCATCAATACCGCAGGCGGCGCATCGTCAACGGGGAATCAGGTCGTGGCAACGGTGGGCTTCCGCACGCGGTTCTAACCTGCCTTTGGGCGCGGCGGTCCGACGCCGTTCGGACATTGGCAGGTCCACGTCACATCGTTCCGCTGCCGCTGCCAGTGCCGCCAGTGCCGGAAGAGGGGGCGGACGTCGCGGTAAGCGGATGCGCGGCGCCCGCCGCGGTCAGCAGCGAGACGGCGGCGGGATCGGGCATGCCATTCGCGTCGATCGCTCCTGCCGCCGCCAGCGTGCCTTGATCGCTATCGACGCCTGGCTGGCCAACCGTAAAGGATGTCGTTAAAAATGCCGGCACCGTCAGCGTGACCGCATAGTGTTGCTGCAGATTCGTGACGACTGCGGATTGCGCTGCCTGCACGTCGGACGGGTTACCCAGTACCTGCTGGTACTGCGAGTTGGTCGGGAAGCCCGCTATCAAACCACTCTCGCTCGTGCCGAGTTGTGCAGCGAGGTAGACGAGCATCAGCTCGGTCTCCGGCGTCGTATTGAAGGTGCCCCCGGCGTACGCCACCGAATGCAGGCTCACACCGCCGGAGCTTACGCTGAGGATGCAGGAAGGCGTGGCATCGAACGTGATCGCGTAGTGTCCACCGCCGTCGGACAGGGTGGATCCCGAGCCCTGCGTGCAACTGAGGTTGACCGTCGCGCTGGCGATCGCCGTGCCGGTCGCGGCCGTGCCGGAGATAGTGACGTTCGGCGTCACGGTTGTGCCGCCGCAGCCGTTGAGGCCAATGCATGCGCTTCCGCCGCAATCGGCCAGCATTGCGAGTGAAGCCGCGCACACGGCGGCCTGCGCCGGGCGAACGAAACACGCGTGCTGAACGTTCATGATTGCCCACCGGTTCCTTCATTCACGCTCCGGATGACGCAGTCGCGAATGATGCCGGCCATACGACATGTAGATCAGCATGCCGATCAGCAGCCAGACGACCAGCCGTACCCAGGTGATGAGCGGCAGTCCCACCATCAGCAGCACGCAAAACGCGATTCCGAGAATGGGGACGATCGGCACGCCGGGTGCACGGAATGGACGGCTCGCGTCGGAGTCGCTGCGCCGCAGGTACATGACGGCGCCGCACACGAGCACGAACGCAAACAGCGTACCGATGCTGACCATCTCGCCTAGTACGCCGATCGGCGTGAGGGCCGCCACGATGGCGACGACCGTGCCGATCATGATCTGGCTTCGATGCGGTGTGTGCAGGCGCGGATGGACGGTGGAGAACAGATGGGGAAGCAGTCTGTCCTCCGACATCGTGAAGAAGATCCGGCTCTGCCCATAGAGCAGCACGAGTATCACGGTGGTCAGCCCGGTCAGCGCGCCGATCTTGATCAGTATGGAGAACCAGGTGAATCCAATGGCGTCGACGCCTTTGGCGATCGGGTCGGGTACGTTCAGCTGTGCGTATGGAACGAGTCCGGTGAGCACGGCGGCCACGAGAATATAGAGCAAGGTGCAGATGACGAGCGAGCCGAGGATTCCGATCGGCATGTCGCGCTGTGGCCGTTTCGCCTCCTGCGCGGCGGTCGATACCGCATCGAAGCCGATGAACGCAAAGAACACGACGGCGGAGCCACGCAGAATGCCGCTCGCCCCGAAGCTGCCGAACGCACCGGTGTTGGGCGGAACGAAGGGATGCCAGTTGGCGGGATGCACGAAGAACGCGCCGATGACGATGAAGGCCGCCACGACCGTCAGCTTGATGACGACCATCACGTTGTTGACGCGTGCCGACTCGCGCGTGCCGAGCACCAGCATCGTCGTCAGAATCGCGATGATCAGCACGGCGGGGAGATTGATGATGCCCGCGACAGTCGAACCGTCAGGCAGCTGGACCGTCGTGCCGGGTGCGGCGGCGAGCGTGGGCGGGATATTGATTCCGACGTTGCGCAGCAGGCTGACGATATAACCTGACCAGCCTACGGCGACCGTCGCGGCACCCATGGCGTACTCGAGAATCAGGTCCCAGCCGATGATCCACGCAAACACTTCGCCGAGCGTCGCATAGGTATACGTGTAGGTGCTGCCGCATACGGGGAGCATGGCGGCCAGTTCGGAGTAGCACAGGCCGACAAACGCACACGCAATGCCGCCCAGCACGAAGGAGAGGATGATGCCCGGTCCGGCAAATTGTGCCGCCGCCGTGCCGGTGAGGACAAAAATACCCGCGCCGATAATGGCGCCGATGCCCATCGCCGTGATGCTGGGCGCCCCCAGGGTCTTCGACAGTGCGCGGCCGCCTTCGGCTTCGGCGCTTCCCACTATGTCGGCGACGGACTTGCGCGCCGTGTAGCTCGTGTCAGCCATGATAGGTTGTCCCATTCGACTGTGACTGGAAACGACTCGATTCGGCTTGCCTTACTTCTTTAGAATAGACACAGGCGCGAGTGGGAAGGGTAAGTTTTCAGTTAACCGAACAACGACGACCGGCTTGCGTGGGCAGAGATGTTTCGGAACGCTTCATGTGCATCTGCAAGATGTGGGATCCGGACTATGCGCCACGCGTATCGCAGGCTTCGTCGGCATCATTGATGGTTCGCCGTCCTGGCAAAGTCCACGCTCGCGCGGGCAGTTCAGCCGGACGGCGGCCAGGAGAAGTGGAATGGACAACGACAAACCGTCGCCGCGGCGCGCGACATTCGAGAAAGGGATCCGGATCGGCGAATACGGATGGTTCGGCCGGCTTGCGGCCGTCGTCGTGAGCACAATCGTGCTGGTGGTGGCAGCGATGCTGTCGCTGGTGCTGCTTGCCGTGCTGTTCGGCGTGGGCGTGATTGTCGTCGGCTATCTGTGGTGGAAGATCCGCGCGCTGCGCCGGCAGGCGCGCGAGTTCGGCGACGACGGCCGGACCGTCGACGTCGAGGTCGTGTACAAGGACTCGCACGGCGACGATATCGCGAAACGCTGACCTGTGGGGCCCGCGCGGGCACCTCGAGCGTACGCGTAAGCGAGGTGTTCGCGCGAATTACCGATACACAAGGCCGTGAAAAATTATCGAACGAATTTAAATATAGGAATGCTACTAATTTGCGGTGAGAGCGGAATTTTCATAGGCGGTATTAGATACAGCGATCCGCACCGCCATCAACCTGTCCAAAGCGAACCGGCGTTTGGCGGCACGACGGCAATGTTCTCATGCCGCACGGCGGCGGACACGAATGCCGCGACGAAGCGGCGCGCGAGGTGACGAGCCACATGGCGAACGAGGGCGCCGCCTGAGCGCCGGTCTCTACTGCACCGTAATGGTCGCCTTCATATAAGGGTGAATGCCGCAGAACACCTTGTACACGCCCGGCTTGTCGAACTTGAACTGATACGTATCGTTCTGGTCGAGCGCGGCGGAGTGAAAGACGCCCGCATCGTTGACGACCGTATGCGGTTCGCCGTCCATATTCTTCCAGGTCACCGTGGTGCCCGCCTTCACGGTGAGCGCCATCGGCGAAAACATGAAATTCTTGATGTCGATCTCATTGGGCTCCTGCGCCTGCGCGGCAGGCAAACCAAGGGACGCCCCCGCCATGAGCATCCCGATCCCGTAGAAGAGGGCGAACGCGCGACGATAGTCAATGGAGAGCATGGCTCGGATCCTTGTTGAATGAGCGAAACGCAAGGTCAGGCGAGGGACGTGTCGGAAAGCGTCGCCGCGAGAGGATGGCGCGTGATCCGGATGCTGGTCACGCCAAGCATCTTCGGCAGTTGATCGCTCGCGACCTTGAGCGGCCCGGGTCCGGGCCCGTCGCCGGCCGTCGGTTGCGGATAGGCCGTCGAGCGTGCCGTGTGGAACGTGATGTTGCCTTCCACCTTGGAAACGATCTGATGAATGTGGCCATTGAGCACGGTCACCGAGCCGAAGCGCTTTAGATAATCCATGGCCTGGCCCGCATCGCCGGTGCCCCAGCCCCATGGTTCATAGATCGTCCACATCGGCATGTGCGTAAACACGACGATCGGCGTGCTCGACGTGCGGCCCTTCAGATCGTTTTCCAGCCAGGCGAGCTGGTCCTCGCCCAGGTTGCCCAGACCGTTCGGCTTGAAATGCATCACGTTGACGAGCGCGATGAAATGCACGCCATCGTGGTCGAAGCTGTAATAGCCCCGGTTGTCCGACGCCTTGCCGAAGCGCTTGAAGTATTCGCCTTGCGGTCCATCTGTCACATCGTGTTCGCCGGGCGTCGTGTGCAACTCCGTAATGCTGAGACCGGACAGCAATTGCGCCGCCAGATCGAATTCCTCAGGTTTGGAGAGATGGGTGATATCGCCCGTGTGAATCGCCAGGGCGGGTTTGACGGGCATGGCGTTCACGTAGTCGATGGTCTGTTTGAGCGTGCCCGCGACATCGGGATTGGCTTCCTTGTTGAAGCCAATATGCGAGTCGCTGATCTGCAGAAAGAGCGGAACGCCGGCGTTTTCTTTGCTGCTCGCCGCCAGCGCCAGCTCCACGGGCGTGAGAACGCCTCCGGCCAGAACGAACACAGTGCCGGCGCCACCGAAGGCGAGGCATTTCAGGGCGTTGCGGCGTGACGGTTGGGAAGGAAGATCTGACGACATGATGTCCTCTCGACTGGGTTCAGGAAGTCGACCGCCGGTGCAATTCGGAGTGCCTCCAGGGCGGGCTTCACGTGCAATACCGCGAGCGCCGCTGTTTTATTCCCGGATTTTTTTCACGAGCCGAGCGCGGGAATAACCGGCGTGGGTTCGCGGTATGGCAGGCGTGGCACACGAAATGGCGGAAACCAATATGGACATCGTCGGCATGACCCGTCGCCGCGCCAGCGCAGCGAGCATCAACGTTCAATTTCTTCTGCGCCGGCTTCAACTCACGTCGGGCCTCGTGATGCTGACGTATCTTTTTCTGCATCTGGTCAATCACGCGCTCGGCATCTGGTCGCTCGAGCTTGCCGGACACGGTCTCGTCCTCGCGCTGCGGCTTTGGCGCAGCACGCCCGGCACGATCGCACTGTATGGCGCCGCATCGGTGCATTTCGTGCTGGCGCTGCACACGATATACGGGCGTCGCCACTGGGCGCTGCCGCCCGCGGAATGGATCCGCCTGTGGGCAGGGCTCAGCCTGCCGCTGCTGCTGATCCGCCACGCGGTGACGACCCGGCTCGCGTCTTCGCTCTATGGTTTCGAACCCAACTACGAGCGCGTCATCGTCGTGCTGCTGACGAGCGGTACGCAGGGTCTGCAACTCGCGCTGCTAGCGCCCGGCTGGATACACGGATGTCTTGGGCTGTGGTTCCGCTTGCGCCACCATGCATGGGCGCGTCGCATGCGGCTCGCGCTGCTGATCGTCTTCATCCTGCTGCCGCTGCTTTCCGCAGGGGGCTTCATCCACATGATGCGAGCCGTCGAGGGGGCGAGCCACCTGCTTCCGCCTGTCGATGCCGCGCTCGTCGTCCATCAGGCGGCCCTCAACGGCGCACGTCACACGCTCGTCACGCTCTATCTCGCGCTGATTGCCGGCACGCTGATCCTGGGCCAGTTGCGCAACGCGCTCGAGCGCCGCAGGCTGCGCAGCGAGTCGGTGGGCGTCCGTTTGCTGGCGCGCAGTGCATCGTGCGAACAGGAAGTTCGCGAATGACTTTCGATGTCGAATTTGTTCCGATACGAAGGCGAAAACTTTATATTCAGCGCATGCGGACAAGGGCGAATATACGGGTTCCAGTCGTTGACGAGAGCGGTGGGCGCCTGGTCAGCGAGTCGCGAGCATCCGGGAGGAAACATGTCCGCAGTTTGTGCGATCCACAGGGATTTGCGTTCCGAGACGTTGAGTTCGGTTGCTGCGCGATTTAAAGGCAGGACGGTGCGCCTGTGCTCAGGCGGGCCGTTAATGACGGTGAACCAGGTCGTGCCGACGGCATTCGGTCCGCAGCTTTCCTGTGCATGGTTCGAGTCGCCCGAGTCGACCAAACTCGTTCGGGCCGTGTTCAGTACCGATGCGGTTCAGTTCGCTTCAGCGTAGTCGGAAACTCAGACGCTGTAGCCCGAAGCGCGCATCAACTGACGCGACACCTCACCGCCCACGCCTTGCGCGTCGAATTGCTCGCGGAGCTTCGAGTCTGCCTTGCGCGTCACGCCGCGGTGCATGGCCACGATGATCGCGAAGAAAGCAATTAGAAAGATCGGTAAGGTAAACATCATGTTGCTCCTGGCTGATCAGATCAGACCGGATATCTGTCTGTCTACGGTGCGCACGATGATGCGCATACCCCAGGCCTGACCGGGCCAACCTGGCCGGGCCAACCTGGCCGGCTCCAACCGCGTGCGCCCCTGCTGCCAGGACGTTCACGATTTATCATTCGTGACGTGAGATGCCAAAATACCCGAATAACCCGTAACGAGGCGGTGACCCGCCCGCCGTGCGGAATGATCCGCCCCTCTTTGCCGGGCCGCGCGCCCGCACATCGAAGACGAACGGACACCCTTGAGACCAGGACGCCGAATCCCATCTATCTGTCGTGAACCCGCGTATCCGTCCCCCCTTGCCGCCTGAATGGCCATTTCCGCCGTATCGCGACGTTTCCGGTCGCGCGTTCGGCGATCTTGTCGCGCTTCAATATCGCGGTGCCGGCGTGTGGCTCTGGCGGTGCCGCTGCGGCGCCCACGTCACGGCCGCGCTGGATGCGGTGGAGAGCGGCCAGACGCGCGATTGCGGCTGCGGCGAGCAGCGCCGCGTGTGGCGGTCGCGGCCGGGCTCGCCTGCGCTGAAGGGGGGCGAGGTGTTCGGCCAGTTGACGACGGATCGCTATGCCGGCGATGGCAAGTGGGTTTGCCGGTGCGATTGCGGCAATGAGGTGACCGTGAGCGCCGGGCGCCTGCGACTGGGCCAGGCGCGTTCGTGCGGCCGCTGCCTCGGCGCTTTAACCGGCTAAGCGATGCGCACTCGTCACGACTTGACCGGAACCCCGTAAGCGCTGACGATGCGCGCGTCCTGCTCGGCTGCCGAAAACAACTCCCATTCGAGACCGTTCACGTCGACGCTGCTCGAATAGCCGGTTGCCGCGTCGTCCTCGAATCCAACGTGGCGCAACATTCCCGCTTGCGCCGGCTGCTCATTGATCGAAAAGTTGAGGAGATCGGTACGCCACATCGCGTACTGGCCGGGCACGACGGCTGATGGTGGCTGTCCGAGCCGCTGGCTATAGTCTGCGATCGAGGCTTCGAGGTTCGAAACGGCCAGTGCGATATGAAAGCGCTTCATGATGGGCTCCGTGATTGTCCGGCACATCGTAAGCCGGGCGCAGCCGCACAAACAGTTCAGCAGCCATTCTGGTATGTGGACTACTCGTCATTCTCCCGCGAGGCGAGCCACCGCTTCGCCCTCGCTTTCACGCTCCAGAAAAACGGCCACTGCCGAAGCCTCCATCGGGCGCGAACAATAGTAGCCCTGAATAAGTGTTGCCCCGAGTGCCGCGACCGTCTGCAGTTCGGCCGCCGTTTCCACCCCTTCGACGATGCAGTCGAGCGACATCTGACGGCTGAGATTGAGCAGCGTGCGAACCACGGTGAACGCCGTCGTGCGTTCCTTGAGACCGCTCACGAACATCCTGTCGATCTTCAGGCGCGTGAGCGGAAGTTTGCACAGGTACGAGAGGCTCGAATAGCCGGTGCCGAAATCGTCGACCGACAAACCGCAGCCCAGCGCGCGCAGCACCTTGGCCGCCTTCTGTACCTGGTCGAAGTCCTTGGCCATCGCGGTTTCGGTGATCTCGAAGTCGAGCCGGGCCGGGTCGATGCCGCTGCTGACGATGCACCGGGCCAACTCTTTCACCGCGGACTCACTGGCGAAATCATGCGCGGAGAGGTTGAAGGACAAGCGGATATGCGCTGGCCATTGCTTCGCACAGGCCAGCGCCTTGGTAAACAGCGCGAGGGTCAAGCCGTTGATGACACCGTTGCGCTCCGCGGCGGGAATGAATTCGCCGGGCGGGACCGTGCCGAGCGACGCGCTGCGCCAGCGCGCCAGGGCTTCGAAACCGACGGTGCGCTGGCGCTCGAGCGAGTAGATCGGCTGGAACGCGAGATCGAGTTCGCTGGCGAGATCGGGGGAGCGTAGCGCCTGGGCAATCTGCGACTCGCGAATGATGGCGTTGCGGTGCGTCTCCGAAAAGATCGTCACCGAGCCGCGCGAGCGGCGCTTGCCCTCGTAAAGCGCGTAGTCTGCGGTTTCGAACAAATCCGCCTTGTTGCGTGAAATGTGCGGATAGGTGGAAAAGCCGATCGTCGCCCCAAGACGAACGGAAATCTCGCCGACCAGTATGGGACATTGAAAAACATCGCAGATGGTGCGGCCGAGTTGCGAGAGGCCGGCGTCCGTGCAGTCGTCCGTGACGATGATGCCGAATTCGTCGCCGCCCAGCCTCGCCAGCGTGATCGTGCCGCACGCCGCTTTGGCGAGGCGCGACGCGACTTCGGCCAGCACGTGGTCGCCCAGCGAGTGGCCGTGTATGTCGTTGACGGACTTGAAGCCGTCGAGATCGACGAGGCCCACCGCGAGCCGTCCGCCCGATGCCATGGCGGCATCGAAATGCCTGTCGAGCGAGGTGAAAAAGGCCCGCCGGTTGGGGAGATTCGTGAGACTGTCGATATTCGCGAGGCGCTTGTTTTCGCGTTGCGTGGCCACGAGATCCGCGAAGTTCTTGTATTGCGTGAACGCAACGACGAGCATCGCCAGCGAAACCAGCGACGTATCGATGGCGATCGCCTGGAATACACCGTTTCCCGAACTCAGGAACGTGATGACGAGGGCGCCGTTGACAATGGCGGTGACGGTGAACGCTGCCTTGATGACGTTCATCAGGCAGAAGATGACGCCGACGACCGTGATGGCCATGTAGAAGGCGACATGAAGCTTGAATGCCGCGCCGCCATGAGGCAGCAGGGACAGCGACCATACCGTGAACGAAATGGAGAAGACCCAGGCGAGCCTGCCGGAATTGCGCAGGATCGTTGCCGCATCTTCCGCACTGACACGCATCCTGGAGAGCCGCAGCCAGGAGACGACGCGTACGAAGCAAAATGCCGTGAGTACGAGCGGACAGATCACGCCCTGCCAGGCGGGAATCTCGTTCTCGTGGGGCAGCACCATGCCCCACGTGTTGACGACCAGCAGCCCATACATCATGGGCAGCTGATAGATCATCACGCGCAACTGCGCCAGCTTCAGGGCCGCGCTGTTTCCGGCGAGGAAAGTGCGCCGAATCGTTCCCCAATACTGGGCCAGTACGTTGAACATTGTCTTGCGAGTCGGTGCGGTCCCGCTGCAACTGCCGGGAATGAAATGTAATACCCCCGTTTACGACCGCTCGCGTTATTTCTGGAGGCAACGCGCGTGCTTTTCATGGTCGACGCGCGCCCCATTTTTCATCAGGCTTTCAACACGACCGCCAGGGTTCGCGCCTTACGTTTCTTCAACGACGTGACGACCTCGTCGACCATGGGGTGATGACGATGCGTGTTCCACAGCAGCGCGGCCGTGACCACCGCAATCTTTTCTTTCAGCGGCCGCACGACCACATTGCCGGGCGCAAGCTTGCGCATCGACGACGGCACGAGCGCCACGCCCTGGCCGCAGCCGACATAGGCAACTTGCGAAGTGACGGAGCGCACCTCGTGCGTGACGTGTGGCGTCAGGCCATGCGAGCGGCAAACCGAAGTCAGGAAGTCGAAATACACCGGGCTGACCTGTCGCGACGACATCACCAGTTGCTCGCCAGCCAACGCCTGCAGCCGCACGCGGGGCAGGGCGGCCAGCGGATGGTCCTTCGGCAGCGCCACGGCCAGCCGGTCCTCGGCCAGTGGCAAGGTGGCGATGCCGCTCCCCACCTCGCCGTCGATGCGCACGAACGCGAGATCGAGTTCGCCGGCTTCGAGCATGGGAATGGCGTCGACGCTATCGATTTCCTTGACGAGCACGGTCAGGTGCGGGTGAGCGCGTTTGAGCGCGTCCAGCACGGGCGGCACCGTTTCGAGCATCGCGGAGGTGATGGCCCCGACATGCAACACACCCGACTGACCGGCGGCGACTTCGCGCACGACCCGCTCCAGCCGCTCGACCTGCCCGGCGAACTGGCGCACGGCCGGCAGTATCGCGGCGCCGGCCGGACTCAGCTGCGTGCCCTGGCGGGACCGGTAAAACAGCTCCAGCTTGAGCGATTGCTCGAGCACCTTGATCTGCTCCGTGAGCGGCGGCTGCGACATGTTCAGCCGCTGGGCGGCACGCCCGAAATGCTGTTCCTCTGCAACGGCGAGGAACATCCATAGCTGCCGTATCAGCCTGAAATCGATCGTATTGTTCATGGTGAGCGCATTTTCCGGTGGCCGATTGCTGTTCCAGAAATCGTATCACCGAGATACGAAATGCGAAATTTACATATCAGCGGATCCACGCGAGGATTGCCGGAGTATTCAACGGAGCCGAGTGTGATGACCACGCCTTCCTTCCTCGATCGACTTGCGTCACTGGACACCAACACGGTTTCCGATGCGCTCGACTTTCTCGGCCTGCCCGGCGCGACTTGCGGCCTGCGTCCGCTTTGGGACTGTCCGAAGATCGTCGGCCGCGCCAGCACCGTCCTGCTCGGGCCGAAGCAGGACGCCGAACCCGGCGTGCACCTGATCTCTCCCGTCGTCGACGCGGTTACGACGAGCGATCGCGTGCTGGTGATCGCGGGCGGCGTGGAGGGCATTTCCTGCTGGGGCGACATCCTCGCCAATGCCGCCACGGCGAAGCAGATTCGCGGCTCGGTCATCGACGGCATGAGCCGCGATATCGACGGCAGCGAGGCGATCGGCTACCCGGTCTATGGCCGCGGCGTCACGATGATCAGCGCGCGCAATCGTGTCGTCCAGATCGACTCGGGCAAGCCGGTGCAAATGGCGGGTGTCACCGTACACGAAAACGACTATGTGATCGCGGATCGATGCGGCACGGTGTTCGTTCCCGAAGGCCATATCGAAGCGGTGCTGGCGCTGGGCGAGCGGATCGCGCGCCGCCAGGACGGCATGGCGGCGGCGGTGCGCGCCGGGCGCCCGGTTGCGGACGTCATGCACGACAAGGAATTCGAGGCGATTGCAATTCGATGAGCGACGCCAACCTCCCCGCATTGAACCGCTTCCTCGCGGCGGCGAAGCCTTCGGCCACTTACCAGGTCATGGACCGTGTGGCCGCACGGCGCGCGAGCGGCGCAGCCGTGATTTCGCTCAGCGCCGGCGAGCCGGATTTCGACACGCCCCAGCACGTATGCGAAGCCGGCATCGCCGCCATTCGAGCGGGTCATACGCGCTATACGCAGGTCGCAGGGCTGCGGGCTTTGCGTGAAGCCATCGCCGGCAAGTTCCAGCGCGAAAACCGCCTCGACGTTGACTGGCGCGACACACTCGTATGCAGCGGCGGAAAGCAGGTGATCTTCAACGCGCTCGCCGCGACACTCAATGAGGACGACGAAGTCATCGTCCCCGCGCCGTATTGGGTGAGCTACCCCGAGATCGTGCAGTTGTGCGGCGCCCGCGCCGTGATCCTGCCATGCGCTGCGCAGAGTGGCTTCAAGCTGACCGCCGATGCGCTGCACGCCGCCATTACGCCGCGCACACGCTGGCTGATTCTGAATTCGCCATCCAATCCAACCGGTGCGGTGTACAGCCGTGCCGAGCTGCAGCAGCTTGCGCAAGTGCTGCTCGCCCATCCGCAGGTGCTCGTGCTTTCCGACGATATCTACGAGCATCTGATTTTCGATGGGCTCGAATTTTTCACGCTTGCCCAGGTCGAACCGCGGTTGCGCGAGCGCGTGCTGACGATGAACGGCGTTTCGAAGGCGTATGCGATGACGGGCTGGCGCATCGGTTTTTGTACCGGTCCGCGCTGGCTCATCGACGCGATGGAAAAACTGCAGGGCCAGCAGACGTCCGGCGCATCGACCATTTCGCAGCATGCCGCGCTGGCGGCGCTAAGCGGGCCGCAGGATTTCGTCGAGCGCTCGCGCAGGGCCTTTCAGCAACGGCGCGATCTCGTGGTCGAGCAACTGAACCGGGCGCCGGGCATGCGTTGCGAAGCGCCGCAGGGCGCGTTCTACGCCTTTGCCTCGTGCGCTGGCCTGATCGGCAAGACGACGCGAGGCGGGGCATATCTGCAGGATGACGAAGCAGTGGCCAGCGCACTGCTCGACGAAACCGGTGTGGCAACGGTGCACGGCAGCGCGTTCGGACTGGGTCCGTATATTCGTATTGCCTATGCGCTGGACGACGTGTCGTTGCGGCACGCTTGCGCCGCCATCCAGAATTTTTGCCACACGCTCGCGGAGTGATCACGATGCCTCAGGAGTTTTCCCGTTCGGTGTTCTCGTTCGATGTGGATGGCACGGCGCTCGAGCTTTCCGCTATCCATCGCGACGGCGACAAGGCGCCCATCGTGTTCCTTCACGGGTTCGGGTCCACGAAAGAAGACTACGCGGATATCGTGCGATACGCGGCGTTCGAAGGGCACCCGTTCGTCGCGTACGACGCCCCGGGCTGCGGCGAAACGCAGTGTGCCGATCTTTCGGAAGTCGGCATACCGTTTCTCGTCGAGACCGCGCTCGCCGTGCTCGAACGGGTCGGCTTCGACCGCTTCCATCTGGTCGGTCACTCCATGGGCGGCCTGACGGCGCTCATGCTGGCCCACCGGCACCCGGAGCGCGTGCTCAGCTTCGTGGATATCGAAGGCAATATCGCGCCCGAGGACTGCTTTCTCAGCAGACAGATCGTGGAGTATCCGCATGCGGACGCCGAGCGCTTCTTCAGCGATTTCATCGAGCGCACGCGCCATGCGCCGGCCTATGCGAGTGCCCTCTATGCCGCGAGTTTGCGCTACAAGGTCAGGGCCGCGGCGGTAGGGCCGATTTTCCGGTCGATGGTCGATCTCTCGGATAACGGCGACTTGATGCGCAAATTCCTCGGTTTGCCGTTTCCGCGCATGTTCATGTACGGGCAGCAGAACGCTGCGCTGTCGTACCTCGATCACATTCGCGAGGAGGGCGTGGCGTTGGCCGAAATTGCGGATTGCGGGCACTTTCCCATGTATTCGAACCCGGTTGCAATGTGGCGGGCGATTGCCGGATTTCAGCGGCGCGTTTGACGGGCCGCGCGTTGCGTACGAAACGATCCCGCCGCTGTTACGCATGATGCGCATTGGATAACGGCGGCATTGATGGCAGCAGCGCGGCCCGTCGCAACGCAATGAGGTTGGCGCAAACGTTTGGCATCCTCAGCTATATGGGCGTGCTGCCGTTCGCTCGTTGCCGCGGCCTAAAGTTCGCGTAGCCATTGCCGAAATACCAGCCATGGCGCGCAAACATCCCGACTATCCCGACAAACCTCCCATCTGGGCAGAGGCGCGCGCGCTCGAGGCGAGCATTCGCGCCATCCGCCGCGCGCAAGGCAAGAAGAACCCCGAGGACTTCCCGGCGGGAAGCCCCGAGTGCACGGCTGCCATGGATGAGTTCGTGCGCGACGTCTGCCGCGCCCTCGAGATCGATATCAACACGCTCGGCAAGGACGCCGGCGACTTCTAAGGCTTGCCGTCCGGCTGGCCGGCGCTGTGTGGCCATTCGTCCCCTGCACGCGCGGGAATGCGGTTTGCGCGCCCCGAAACGACCGATGACGAGTTCACGAGGTTGCGCGTGAAAACGACTCTTACGCTCGCGTTGTCGTCCTGTCTCGGCGTGGCGTTGCTCACGACGCAGCCAGCACATGGCGCAGATCCCACCCCCACTCCCACACCCGACGCCGCGCCGCCGTGCGGCAAGCTCGTGGGGAGCAACGCCGCCGGCGGCTTCGCACTACGCAGCGGCGAACCGGTCGATTTCGTTTCCGCGGGGCAGGCCACGCACGGCACGCTGCTCGTTTTCAGCGATGGCCCCGTTTTTCGCGCGTACTGGCAACCCGAAGGCAGCGAAGAGAAGTACGCACTCGCCAACGCCGGTCCAGACAGCGTGCGCCTCGTTTCGACGCCTCCGCAGGGCACACCGACCCCTGGCGCCCAGCCCGGCGTCGCCACGCAGCCATTGCAAGTGCTGTCCTGTCCGAAGCTCTAACTACGCTGTCATGCCGTTTCCGGTCCATATCCCACCATGTGAACCGTCCTTTCGTATCGCGCCGCTTGCGACTAGTCTTTAACGATTCCAAACGGACGAACGGTCCGGCCCGTGACTGGTGCACCGCACCGCGCAGCCGGCCTCGAAGGAGACAGAGATGGAGCTCGAAACCCGCACCATGGCGCGCGTGATGGCCAGGCTCGTGCCGTTCCTGATCGTTTGCTATTTCGTGGCGTATCTCGATCGGGTCAACGTCGGCTTTGCTGCACTGCAGATGAACAAGGCACTCGATCTTTCCGCGAGCGCGTTCGGCTTTGGCGCAGGGATCTTCTTCATTGCCTATTTCTTCTTCGAGGTGCCGTCGAACCTGCTGCTCGAACGTTTCGGCGCAAGGCGCTGGATCGCGCGCATCATGTTCACGTGGGGCATTATCGCGGGCGCGATGGCGTTCATTCCGGACCTCGCCCGCATCACCGGCATGTCGAACGCGCACGTATTCTATGGACTGCGTATCTTGCTCGGCATCGCCGAGGCGGGCTTTTTCCCCGGCATCATCTTTCTGCTGACGCTGTGGTTTCCCGCCAAGTACCGCGCCCGCGTGGTGGGCTATTTCATGGCGGCCATTCCCTTGTCGACGGTGATCGGCGGCCCGGTTTCCGGCTCGCTGCTGTCGCTCGACGGCAGAGGGGGGCTGGCGGGCTGGCAGTGGGTCTACCTGATCGAGGCGATACCCGCGCTCGTGCTCTCTGTGTGCGTGCTGTTCTATCTGACCGACAAACCCGCCGACGCCCGCTGGCTCGCCGACGACGAGCGCCGCTGGCTCGTCGATCGCCAGGCGCAGGAGCGCCGTCATCGCGAGAAGGTGCGCACGTTCAGCGTGCTGGAGGCGCTCATCAATCCGCGTGTGCTGGCGGTCGCGCTGATCTATTTCGGTGCGAACGCAACCAATTACGGCCTGAGCTTCTTCCTGCCGCAGATCGTCAAGGCGTTCGGACTCACGAATGTGCAGACGGGCTTCGTGACTGCGCTGCCCTACGCGGTGGGCGTCGTTTCGATGGTGCTGTGGGGCCGGCATTCCGACCGCCGGCTGGAACGCAAGCGTCACGTCGCATTTGCGCTCGCCGTCGCGGCCGCCGGGATTGCGGCTGCCGCGGGACTCGACAACCCCGTGCTCAAGATGCTGGCGCTTTCCATCGCGGGCTTCGGTATTTTCGGTTGCCTGCCGGTGATCTGGACGCTGCCGGCCGCGTTCCTTTCAGGCGCGGCTGCGGCCGGCGGCATTGCGGCTGTCAATTCGCTCGGCAATCTGGCGGGCTTTTTCGGCCCCTACGCGATGGGCTGGATCAAGGACAGCACCGGTGGCTTCGGCGCGGGCCTGCTATGTCTGGCGGGAGCCGGGCTCGTGGGCGCGGGCGCGGCGCTCGTCCTCCATCACAATCCGGCGCTGGAAACGCTCGACGATGCACCGCAAACCGAAACGCACGGCGAGGGCGGTGTGGTGAGGCAGTGAGCGGCGTCTACGGACGCAATTGGCTCATTTCAGGCGCGCCATCACGAGCGTCGTGACTTTTCGATAGACGCGCCTGGCCTGGGCCCATGACAACGCCAGCTCGATGAGCCGCCCGCGTGCATTGAGCACGACGATGCGCGATTCGTGCCTGGTTTCGCGATCCGCCCAACGCACCTTGTAGTCGCCATGCAGCGGTCGAAAATCGAAATCGCGGCCATGGGCCTGGGCCCATTGCGCGATGAATTCGATCAGCAGGTTCCCCACCGAGAACACGCTGAACGCCTCGTCATAGGTGGTGATCAAATACTCGACGCTGCGCGCGCCGACGAGATTCACCGATGCCGCTACCGGCTGCCCGTTGACCTGCACATAGGCGACGAGCGGCAGGGTGGTCAGGTCGGTTCGCTTTGCAAGCTCGATGAAGAAGTCGCGGACGCGGTCGTCCATCAAATAGGGCGATTCGATGCCGCGCTTGAGCGCCCATTGGCGTTTGTTGGCGAATAGCCACCTCAATGCGCGTTCGGTGTCCTCGGCGCTGTTGCACCACCCAAAACTGACTTCGCCTTCGCGCCGCAACCGCTTCGCGCTCGAACGCAGCGCGGCGCGCAGCGTCGAGTGCCGCGTTGCGAGGAAATCGTTCCATGTGGGCGCGGCGCGCAGATTGATCGAATAGCCGGGCATCACGCGCCAGCGCTGCGGTAGCGCGCGCTGCACCCAGGACTGCGGGGCGGCGTCGAGCGCACGTTGCAGCGCGCTGCCGTTTTCGAGCATCGGAATGTGGAGCACGTCGGCGCGAATCCGCAAGACGGCCTGGACCGCCGCATCGTAAAGTTCCGGGCGCCGGGTGTCGGCGATCAGCGGGCCGCCGTACTCCTCGCCGCATCCGCAGCCCAGCGCCTGGGCCGTTCGCCACGCGCCTTTGCGCGTGATGACGACGGGCCATAGCGCCAGAAGGTCACGCGCGTCGTGCACCGTCGCGACTTCGACCTTCGCGCCGCTTTTCAGCGCCGCCGCGACGGCTGCCTCGCAGTAGGCAAAACTGATGAAAGGCGAATACCCCTCGGCTCCGGATAAAAGCGCACGCCATTGGGGTTCGAAGGCACGAAACGCATCGACGGTCTCGCACGTGCGCAACGCGTACCGGAAGGAAGCAGCCGGCGACGACTCGTATATCGCCACGACGGAGGTCGGCACTTGCGTCTCCTGAATGAATTCGTGGTGCTTGTGATTCAGCCTTCAATGGAAGTGCTGAGGCGGTCTTTCGTCGTAATGCGGCGATTGCGGTCCGCGAATGTGTCAGGGCGCGCGCCGCGCACGCTTTGCCAGACGACGACGTTCTCGTGGTCCTCGGGTCCGAAGCCGACTTCGTCGTGATCGTACGGAAATACGCCGGCGAACCAGCGCTGCAACTGGCGGGAGCCATCGAAGACTTCGCCGCACACGGGGTTATCGTAGACGATGAAAAGATGTTCGATGGTGCCGCTCGCGAGGCCCGCTTCGAGTTTCTCGAGCAGCGACGCCATCAGTTCCGGCCCGAACGGATTGAACAGGAAGACGACTACCTTGCCCGCCGGCACTTTCAGATCGGCGACATTGGCGTGCAACGCGCGAATGGGCGGCCGTTGCGGAAAGCGCCGCGCCATGACGGCCGCGTTCGCGTTTGCCGTTCGCACGAGGTCCGCGCTGATGTCGTAGCCCAGCGCCAAAGAGAACGGATACTCGGAGGCGACGATCATCGGCCGGCCTTTACCGCAACCGATGTCCATGAACGTATAGCCGGTGATATCGCCGAGGGTGTCGAGCGCGCGGCGGATGATGGTCGGCTGCGAGCCCATGTATGGCCTGAGCTGGACGGCGAGATCGGCGTCGCGCTGCAGCGCGTTGGAGTCGACCAGTCCGCTCGTGTTCGTGCCGTACAGGAGATCGATGGGGTGGCGCCGCAGGCAGCCGGAATACACAGCGCGCAACACCGGAACGCGAATGCAGATGCGCCGTATCGGCGGGATGAACATTGCGCGCTGCACGCCGTCGGGCAACCGGGCCACCACATTCAGCAACGGTTGCTTCAGTGCGCGTCCGAGCGCAAATCGGGGGCCGCCGTGTGTCGTTGTTCGCATGGATCGATGCGCTGTGAACCTTCTGGAAAGGGGTTGCCGATCCGTCATGATCGCGCGGTGCGTCGCCAGGTCGCCGCCATTCATCGGTTGTATTTCGACAAAAAGGCCGGAATTCGTGGCTTACTAACGAGTGTCATATGGCCGGCGTAGGGTGGTGAGCAGAGAGCCAGATCGTCGTGAGTGGCGTGCCCTTTTTCCCGCCGGCCGGCGAAAGCGCTTTCATGGCGACTACCTCAATACTCTCCCTGATGTTTCCGCCTTTTTTTCCGTGCCTTAATGAGCGTTCTCGCGTGGTTCGGCGGGAGTCATGCTCCGGCTTCGCAAGGTATCGGTGCAGGTGGGTCTCCAGGTTTTGTCTATGCAATGCCCAACCGGAAGAGGCGAGACGATGAACGCGCGAGTGGATGCTGAAGCGCGCCGCAAGCGGTATGCAATGCACCGCCTTGGCCTGGCAATGAAGCGGCTGATGAATGCCGAAGCAGAACCCGAAAAGATGATGGCGACGCGCTGGGTGAACGCCTGGAGCGCTTCCGTCGGCGAGCGGTGGTTCGCGGCAAGCCCGTATGGCAGGCTGAGTCAGGCGGCGTTAATGCGTGCCCCGTTAAAAGGCGCGACAGGTTCCCGTAATGTACTGAAATCGGGACGGCGATCGTCAATATGAAACAAAACGCATATTTAATTGACCAATGGGGCCGCGAAACGATATTGTCATAATTTAGACATTTCCGCGCTTACCTTGGCTCTTGCAGAATACGAAACCACCCATCCCCTGAGCGTCGAACTGGATGGCGTGAACTACGCGGGTGCTTACCGCGTCATGGCCGGAAGCGTCATCGTCTACTTCGAAAACGAAATCAAGTTCGCGCAGTATGGAACGAATCGTCCGGAGATCATCGCCCGCTGGGTTTTGACGGACCTCTGCCGTAAATCCGATTCCCGCCGGCGCAAAACAAGTAAGCGTTGATTCGTGCGTGCGCGTGGCGCCAGCATGACGCCATGCGAGCATTCAGTGCGCGTTCTTGCTCAGGTTGCGAAGGTCCTCCCGTACGCGCCGCGAGACGAGCACGCTCAGATAATCCATGACACGTGCGCCGTCGCTGAACTCGGCCCACGTTTGCTCATACATCTTCGCGACGATTTCGAGCGGCGTCTGGGTTTCCGTCGCGATCGCCTTCACGAGTTCTTCGGCCGCTTCCCGATTCATCAACGCCTCCCTGGCGCATAGGCGCCAGCGTGAGAACACTCGTAAACGGACGTGGACGCTACTGCGCGCTAACGGCTTTGGCTGCGACGTCGTCGGCTTTATCGTCGTGCCATTGCGCGCGGATTTTCGTCACGACCACGGCAGGCAGCGGAATATAGTCCAGTGCCTGAATCGTCGGCTCGCCGTGCGTGAGCGCCCAGTCGAAGAACTTCAGCGTTTCAGCGTTGCGCGCCGAGTGGTCCGGTGTCGCCTGCAACAGCACGTAGGTCGCGCCCATCACGGGCCATGCGTCCTTGCCCGGCTGATTGGTCAGCACCTGGAAGAGCGAGCTTGACCAGTCCGCATTCGCGGCCGCTGCGCTGAAACTCTCGATGCCCGGCTGCACGACTGCGCCTGCCGCGTTGGTCATGGCCGTGTAGGTCAGATGATTCTGCTTCGTGAAGTCCCACGCGACATAGCCAATCGCGCCGGGCAGGTAGCCCACGAACGTGGCGACGCCTTCGTTACCCTTGCCACCTATCCCCAGGGGCCAGTGAACACTGGTGCCTTCGCCGACCCTGCGTTTCCATTCGGGGCTCACCTGCGAGAGATAGTGCGTCCAGATCAGCGTCGTGCCCGAGCCATCCAGACGCCGCACGACCGCGATCGGCGTGTCGGGCATCTTGATCTTCGGATTGAGCCGCGCAATGGCCGGGTCGTCCCAGTACAGGATCTTGCCGAGAAAGATCTGGCCCAGCACCTCGCCGTTGAGCATCAGCTGCCCGGCCTTGATGCCCGGAAGATTCACGACCGGAACCACGCCGCCGATCGCGGTGGGAAACTGCCGCAAGCCGTCCTTGCTCAATTGCTCGCTCGTAAGCGGAGCGTCGGAGCCGGCGAAGTCGACCGTGTGCGCGACGATCTGCTTGATGCCGTCCGTGGAGCCGGTACTGCGGTAGATCACCTTGCCGCCGCCGGACTTCTGGTAGGCGGTGGCCCAGTGGGTGTAGAGGGGCGCGGCGAGCGTGCTGCCGCATCCGGTCACGCCGTCGGCGCGGGCCGACAACGCACAAACGCCGCAAACGAGCGCGGCAATCAGGGGGCGCAATGGTCTCACGAGCCTCTCCCGTTATTCATGTTTTCTGGGAAGTCGCGGAGTCTGTCTGGTCCGCGTACTGTCAATTACAGGATGGTGACAGGCAGGATTCAAATTGAATCCTGCTATCGTGCGGCGGTTTTATGACGAGGCGTTGCGTCTGTGTGCGCGAATAGATGATGAGGATAACAAACGAAATCTCCCGCATCGGAAAACAGGCTGAGCCGGTCGATTTCCGCTGAGGAAAACGCGCAAACGAAGCCGCATTGCCTGCAACGAATCTTTCACAAAATTTCGCTACGGTAAGCGGGATTGACCCCAAGTTCGTCTTGACAAAACGCTTGTAATTCCTTTCGGAGACGCTACAGATGGCCATCAATACCCTTCGCCCGGCATTATGCGGCGCCTGTTTTGCCGCGCGTCCTTCCCGTCTTGCCATTGCCGCTGCTCTGGTTTGTGCCAGTGCCGGTGCAGCCGCTGCCGCGCAAGATACCAGCGCGTTCTTCGGCGGTTCGGGCCTGCTCGTCGTGAGCCGCAGTGTCTACGACAATGTGTCGGGCAACGTTACCCCCGGCATGACGCTGCCGCCCAATTGCAATAGCGCGCAGGCGAGCTGCCCCACGGGCGGCGCGCCCACGGATGGCACCTATCCGGCTGTCTGGAACAACGTGCTCTACGATCCGAGCTTCGGCATCACGGCGCGCATTTTCCTCGACACCATTACGCCGGGCGGCCAGGTCGTGCACACGCTGGAAGTGCCCAACAGTCTGCATCCGGGCCATGGCCACGACCAGCTCGTGACGAGCTTCAGCTCCAAGTCCGAACTCGCGCTCAACCTCTCGAGCGACGGCCGCTACCTGACGTTCATGGGCTACGTTGCGCCGGTCAACACGATCGACGTATCGAACTCGAACACGCCGGGCGCGATCGATCCGACGAATCCGGACGGTCAGTCGTTCTATCGCGCGGTGGCGCGGCTCGATGCCGAAGGGCACTTCTCCTTTACGGAGACGAATGCATACAGCGGCAATAACGGCCGGGCCGCATTGCTCAACAACGGCAAGGACAACGGCGAAGGCAACGGCTTTTACTACACGGTGGGCAACGCAGGCAACGGATCGAACCCGCAGCCGGCAGGCGTGATTCTCGGGGCGGGTGCGCAATTCATCGCGGCGACGCACCAGCATGAGGCGCAGCAAACGCCGGGCACGCCCACGCCGCTCGCGAGCTTCTCGGTCACGCAACTCGGTGCGAAGGCCGACAAGGTGGGCAAGGACGACAACTACCGTGGGCTCACCGTCTTCAACAACGTGGTGTACTTCACGAAGGGCAGCGGCAGCAACGGCGTGAACACGGTGTATTTCGTCGACACCACGGGCAAGGCGTGCCCCTCGGGCGGCGTAGGCGTGCCGGTGGCGGGCGCGAAACTGCCGTCCAACCCGCTTGCGTACGACGCCGCCACGTTGACGACCAGCGGCTTGCCGAGCAACGTATGCGTGCTCGCGGGCTTCCCGGCTACGCCGAACAAGACGGCGACGACGCTCTCGTACCCGTTCGGCCTGTGGTTCGCCGACACGAATACGCTCTATGTGGCCGACGAGGGCGATGGTTATTCGGGCGGCACGGACCTGTACACGCACGCCGCGCAGCAGACCGGCGCAGGCCTGCAGAAGTGGGTGTACAACGCCGGCACGAAGTCGTGGAAGCTCGCCTACACGCTCCAGAACGGCCTGAATCTGGGGACTTCGTACACCGTGGCCGGTTATCCGATGGGCACGAACAGCGCGACCAGCCTGCCGTGGTCGCCCGCCACCGACGGCCTGCGTAACATCACGGGCCACGTCGGCCAGGACGGCACGGTCACGATCTGGGCGATCACCTCGACGGTGAGCGGCAACGGCGATCAGGGCGCGGACCCGAATCGCCTCGTCGCCGTGCGCGACGTGCTGCGCAACACCACGGTTTCGGGTGCTGCGAACGAGCGCTTCGTGACGCTGCGCAACGCGGGCTTCGGCGAAGTGCTGCGTGGGGTGTCGCTTGCGCCGGGCAGCCAGTTCGGCAAATGGTTCTGATTGCTGCGTAATCTTCCGGGAACGGCCGGGCGTGCGTAGCGCCCGGCCGTTTTTTTCTCATTGCGGCGTGCGCGCTACTGGCGGTTGAATTTCGCAACGAGTGGGCCGAACACGTCGCTCAACGCGGTCGTGCCGAAGCGCCGCTCGCTGCGGCTCGCTTCGACGTCGATGCGGCCGGTGTTGTAAACGTCGTACAGATCGGTGATGAGCCGGCCGTGTTTCTCGCTGAGTCCGGCTTTGAGAAGCATGGGTGCCCACGCTTCGCGCGGCAGCGCCTGAGGCGTGATCGTGCGGCCGCTCGCAACGCTCAGTGCCGCCGCGATGTCGTTCACGCTGACCCTCTGCGGTCCTTCGATGCTCACGATTCTCGGCGCGCCGGACTGATGCGATTCGAGCAGCAGCCCGGCGCTCGCTGCGCCGACGTCCTGTGCGGCGACCGTGGGAAAGCGGCGCTCCAAAGGCAGATGGAGGCTCGGCAGCGTACCGGTTGCGAGCGCGCCGGGAATGAACGCCGCCCAGTTCTGCATATGTTCCGCCGAGCGCAGCAACACCAATTGCGTAGCAATGGGCTTCAGCTGCTTTTCCAGGTAGTGATAGAGCCGCGTGATGCCCGTATTCAACGGCAATTCCGCGCCATAGTCGGAAATGGCGAGCAGCGTGGCGGGCGGGTTTTCGCGCAGGGCGTCGGTCGCGACGTCGATCATCGTACGCATGGTCGTTTCGGGGTCCGTATCACCGGATGGAACGGGGCATAGCAGCTGAACGGCGTGAGCGCCCTTGATCGCGGCCGCGACCGACTGCGCGTCGGTCAGATCGGCGAGTACGATTTCGCAGCCCAGCGCCGCGAGACTTTCACTCTGGCGGGCGTGGCGCACCACGGCGCGCACGGGCTTGCCCGCACGGCGCAACGCGGCGGCGGTGACGCGCCCGGCCTTTCCCGTTGCTCCAAAAATCACGAACATGATCGCTTTCTCCTGGTTTGCATGGTCTGCGTCATCGTAGGCAGAGGCACGCCGCATGGCGCGCAGGAACGGATGGCGTTGCGCAGAAACGGATGATTGAATACGTCCACCATTGCGCGGTGCGCGAGCGTGGCCGTAATCCAGTAAACTGGCCGCAAACATCGCACGAATTCCCGTACGGCTTGAGCGTTGAAAAGGAATCCCATGAGCGCACTGACTGCAGAATCGAACCGGCACGCTGGAACGAGCGTCAGCCTGCGCTCGAGTGCCGGATTGGGCTGGCAGGGCGGTGGCGCCGAACTGCTGCGTGTGAGCGCGGGGCAGCATCGCTTGCCCGCAATGGCGTACCACCGCATCGGCATCCATGTCGGCACGCCGGTGCGTGCGCGGTGCGCGTGCGACGGCCGGCGGCAAGTGCGGCTTCAGGCGCACGGCGATGCGGATGTGGTGCCCGCCGGGGTCGAAGGCGAATGGACCGATGACGCGGACTGCACGATTCTGCGCGTGTGGTTCGACGACCGCTTCGTGCGATCGATTGCGGAACAGATGGAGAACCCGCAGGGTAAGCGCGAGATCCGGCCGTCTCTCCAGTTGCGCGACCCGCGCATCAATTCGCTGGCGGGCGCGCTGCTGGCCGAGATCGATGCGGGAACGGCGTGCGATCCGCTATTCGCCGAGAGCATTGCCACGGCGATGGTCGTGCGGCTGCTCGGCGGCACGGGCGCATCAGAAGGCCGGGGCGCAGCCGTGCTTGCGGCACCCAAGGCGGCACGCGTGACCGACTACATCGAGAGCCATCTCGATCAACGTCTCACGCTCGGCGAACTCGCCGCGCTCGCCGACCTGAGCGTGCCGCATTTCAAGGCCCTGTTTCGCGAAACGCTGGGCATGCCGGTGCATCAATATGTCGTGCGGCGGCGTGTCGAACGCGCGCGGGCGCTGCTCATCGAAGGCAAGCTCAGCCTGAGCCAGGTGGCGCTCGAAGCGGGGTTCGCGCATCAAAGCCATATGGCGCACTGGATGACGCGGCTTCTCGGCGTGACGCCGCGCGCGTTCGCGAAGGGTTCGTGAACGCGGCGAAATCGTGAAGCGTTGAATCGCCGCGGCTGCGCACGTTACCGGTTGACGTCCACCACGAGCCGTCCGCGCACATGCCCGGCGAGCAGATCGCTCGCGGCCGCAATGGCCTCGGCCAGGCCGATCTCTCGCGTAATCGTGTCGAGCTGCTTCAGATCGAGCGTCTCTCCTAGCGCGTGCCAGGCCTGCTGCCGCTGCGCAAACGGACGCGTGACGCTATTGATGCCGAGGAGGCTCACGCCACGCAGAATGAATGGCGCGACCGTCGCGGGAAGATCCATGCCTTGTGCGAGGCCACAGGCAGCCACCGCTCCATCCGCACGCAGGCTCGCGCAGACATTGGCCAACGTGTGACCGCCAACCGAATCGATCGCGGCTGCCCAGCGTTCTTTTTGCAGCGGGCGGCCCGGCTCCGATAGCGAGGCGCGGTCGATGACTTCGACGGCGCCGAGCTGCTTCAGATACTCGGCCTCTTGCAGCCTGCCGGTCGACGCCACGACGCGATAGCCTCGGCGCGTGAGCAGTGCGATGGCAAAGCTGCCCACGCCGCCGCTCGCGCCCGTGACGAGCACGTCGCCATGCGCGGGCGTGATGCCGTGCCGTTCCAGCGCGAGAATACAGAGCATGGCCGTGTATCCGGCCGTGCCGACGGCCATCGTTTGCCGCGGCGTGAAGCCCGCCGGCAGCGGAATGAGCCAGTCGCCCTTGACGCGCGCCTTCTGCGCGAGCCCGCCCCAATGTTGTTCGCCAACGCCCCAGCCGTTGAGCACGACCGCGTCGCCCGCCGCGTAGGCAGGGTTCGCGCTTTGCGCGACCGTCCCCGCGAAATCGATACCGGGAACCATTGGAAAGCTGCGCACGACCGGGCCTTTGCCCGTGATTGCGAGGCCGTCCTTGTAGTTCAGCGTGCTGTAGCCGACGTCGACGAGCACGTCGCCTTCCGGCAGGCGCGCGTCGTCGAGTTCGGCAATGCGTGCTTCATACGATCCGGATTCCTTATCAACGAGAATGGCCTTGAACATGATGGATCTTGCTCCTGAAACAGTAAGCGGTTGGCGTTGCCACGGGCTCACGCGCGCGGCAACCCCGCGATGAAACCTCTAAAAAATGTATCGAGTGGAGCCGCGCTGCGCACGAGTCTGGCGCGCAGCACGGCGCCTTCCCAGCCTATCCAGAAGAAAGCGGCCAGCGACGCAAGGTCGATCCGCTTTGCGAGTACGCCTTCGCGCTGGGCCTCGTGCAGGCAGGCCACGATGCGCGCTTGCCAGCCCTGCAGAATGCGTTCGAGCGTGTCGCGGAAGTCGTCGGGCAGGATGTCCACTTCTACGCCGAGGTTGCCCACGAGGCAGCCGCGTGTATAGCGGTGGCGGGCCATGCCTTTGCTGGCGTCTTCTACGAAGGCGCCGAGCCGCTCCAGGGCGGGGCGCGTGTCGTCCTGCAGCCAGCGGTCGAGCTTCGCGCAGAAGTACGCGTCGTACGCGGTCATCAACTCGCGCCCGAATGCTTCCTTGCTGTCGAAGTAGTGATAGAACGAGCCCTTGGGAATGTTCACCCGCTTGAGCAGGGCATCCAGCCCCGTTGCCGCGAAGCTTTGTTCGGTCAGCATTTCCATGCCGGCGCGAAGCAGTGTTTCGCGTGTGTCGGCGTGCGCGCGCGGGTCTTTCGGCGGTCTGCCGCGGCGCGGTTTGGCGATGGTCGGTTCCATGTCGCCGATATTAGACCGATCGTCTATAAAATTCAAGCGCGCCGATGTGTTCGGGTTGCTAGTGGGCCAGCGCTTCCAGTTCTCCCCGCAGCACGCCCCACAACGTGCGGGCGGCCAGCAGGAGCAGCAGCGGCGTGACCGTCGCGAGCAGAAAGATCGCGATGCCATGCGTGACGGGGCCCGGCGCATGATCGGCGTAACGCTCGGCGCAACTCACCGAGCCCGCGAGCGGAAAGCTCACGGCCCACCACGAGAGCCGGAAAGGGCAGGTGATCGCGAGATAGCGCAACCGGCCGACGAGCACGGTCAGCAGGAACAGCGTGAGCATGTAGAGCGCATCGGCGAAGCGGTCCACTTCGCCCGTCACGGTCACATAGGCCGAGAAGCCCACGGCGAACGGCGCGAGCAGAATGAGGAGCGTCGGCTGCAGATTGTTGGCCATGGGCTCCTCGAACATGAGACGCGAAAAAATCAGCGTGAAGAGCGGCACGGCGAAAAAGAGCCCCACGGCGAGCGCGAGCATCAGGACGCCATCTATGCCCGTGATCTGGATGGCGGGCGCGGCGAGCGGGATGTCGATGAGCCCGACGACGGGCACGATCCACGCGGGCGTGGCGTGGGACGGCTGCTGACGCTGACTGAGCCAGCGCATGATGACGAACCACGCAAACACGATCATGCCGATTGCGCCGACGATCCACACCGCCCGCGCGAATGGCACGCTCACGTCGGCGAGCGGGATGGGCAGCAGAAGCAGGCTGATGAACAGGGTCCCAAAGAGATTGCCCGCGATGGGATGATTGAATTCGGCTTTCACGGCATCGGGGCCAGTGACCCATTTCACGGCGTAGCCGAAGCCGATCATCAGGAACGCCAGCACGGCGAGCACGCCGATCAACTGGGCGATCCACAGCGGCATGCCGTACATGCGGTGCGCAAGCCGCCACGCCGACGAGAGCCCGGCAAGCCCCATGACCGAACCGAACAGCGCTACGGGCAGGTAACCGAGTCGTCCGGCTTGCGCGGTCGCCTTGGGGCTGCCAAATGAGGCCGGCGTATCGAGATCGCTCATGCGTGGCTCCTGGCCGTTTGAAAACACGCTGTTGGATGTTTTCAAATATATGCAATGCGAAATAATTGTGGCGATTTCACACCACACGCGATCATAGCGACCTGATCGCGTTGGCGCGCTTAAGCGAGTTCGCGTGCCTTGATGGTGTCGCTGGCGCGCACGAAATTGCCGGCGCCCAGATGGTGGATCGTGTGCAGATCCGCGTTGCTGCTGTCGAGTTCCCAGTGGCCGTTGCGGAAGGCGCGCGGGTCGGCCGCGGCGGCGATCACTTCGGCGAAGCACGTATCGTAGGCGTCTTCGGTATGGCGCTCGGGAATCAGGCGGCATTCCATCCATGCGGAGCAGCCTGCTTCGAGCAGGGGCAAGCCGAGCTTCGGGCCCGTAATGGCGGCGATATCGAAGCGCTGGAACTTGTCGGTCTCGCGGCCGCTCACGTTGCCCACGGCGTAGGTCAGATCGATTGTGGCGGCGCCCGGAATGATCACGCCGAACGTGCCGCTCGCGTCGATGAGTTCGCGCGTGAACGTACGCTTGTCGATCACGATGGCGATGCGCGGCGGCGTGAATTCCACGGGCATCGACCACGCGGCCGCCATGACGTTGCGGCGCTTGCCGTCGCTGCTGGTGACGAGCACCGTGGGGCCGTGATTGATGAGGCGGCTCGCGTGTTCGAGCGCCACGGGCGTGAAAGTGGAGAGGGTTTGCATCGGGTGCTGGATTCGCAGTGAGTCGGAACCCGAGCGACTTTACCTCAGAAAGCGCAGGCGTGCGGCGAGACGCCGTCACGCTGGCGGCAAATTCGCCTGCAGATAAATCGACATCGGCGTTTGCAACGGCAGGCTCGCGGCTGCGCCGCGGTTGTAGTGGGCGAGGATCACCTCCACGGCGCGCACGGCTTCGACGAATGGGCTTTGGTCCAGCACGGCGTCCATCACGCCTTCGGCGAGCAGCGAGCGGCTGATCGCGGTGAGTTCGTGGCCGATCAGGATGGTTGCGTGCTCACGCTTGAGCGCCTTTAGTGCGCGCGCAATGCCTTCGTCGCCAACCGAAAGATTGTAGATGCCGCGTAATGCCGGGTACTTTTTAAAGGCGTCGCGGGTGAGGCGTTCGGTCGAGGCGGCGTCTTCGCGGCTTTCCACTGTGGCCACGACTTCGCAGGCCGGAAAGCGGCTGCGCAGCACCGAGCGGAATGCGCCGTCGCGCTCCTCGTGGCCGAGGTAGGTGCGCAGGCCCGCGATGACCATGACCTGGCCGCCCGCATCGCCCAGAAAGCGGCCCATCAGTTCGCCCGCCGTGCGCCCCGCGCAGCGGTTGTCGATACCGACGTAAGCGAGGCGGCCCGTGTCGGGCAGATCGCTCGCAATCGTGACGAGCGGCATCTTGCGCGCCACGCGCGAGAGCGCGTCCACCACCACGGGATGCTCGTACGCCACGACGATCATGGCGTCCGCTTTCTGCGCGGCGCGCTCGATCACGCGCGCGAGCGACTTCGGTTCGAGGTCGTCGAAGAACGTGAGCTGACACATCACGCGGTAGGTTTCGAACGACTTCTGCGCCAGTTCGAAGCCGTGACGCAAGGCGATGTAGTAGGGCGAATCGGGCTTCTGCGTGACGACGGCGATGCGCAGCCAGCGCACGGACACTTCGTCGAGCGCCCGATCCATCTTGAGCTTGCGCGCCCATTCGAGTACGCGTGCTTCCTTGTCGCGCGCCACGCCGCCTCGCCCGTTCAACACACGCTCGACCGTGGAATAGCTCACGCCCGAGGCCTTCGCGACGTCTTCCATCGTGGGTTTGCGTCTCGTGCTCATGCGTGCTTTCCGTGCTTTTCATTAGAGGATTCGTTTTGAGGATTTCTCCTCAAGAATCCGTTTGAGAGCGGAAATTCATTCAACTACATTCTAAGCGTCCTGCACGGGCATCGACACTACAAAACTGGAGACATCCCCATGAACATGACGAGATTTCGCGTGGGCCGCGTGTGCGCGGCCGCGCTCGCGGCAGTGGCGCTCGGAAGCGGATTCATGGCGCATACGGCGCGCGCCGAAGAGCGCTTCGTGATGGTGAGTCACGGCTCGGATTCGAACGTGTGGTGGAATACCGTGAAAAACGGCATGCGCGATGCGAGCGAAGATTTCGGCGTGCCCGTCGATTACCGCAATCCGCCCACGGGCGACACCGGCGACATGGTGCGCATTCTCGAGCAGGCCTCGGCGCGCAATTACGCGGGCGTCATCACCACCGTGCCGAATCTGGAGATGATCCAGACGGGGCTGGCAGGCGTGAAAGCCAAGCACATTCCGCTCATCACGATCAACGGCGGCCCGGAGGCGGGCATGAAGCTCGGCGCGATCCTGCACATCGGTCAGCCCGAATACGAAGCCGGCAAGGCTGCGGGCGAGCGCGCGAAAGCGGCCGGCATTCACGACTTTCTCTGCGTGAATCACGGCGCGGACATCCAGGCGCTGTGGGACCGCTGCAAGGGCTTTGCCGACGCCATCGGCGCCGACTACAAGAAGTCCACGTTGGATAGCGGCGAAGATCCGACCGTCATCGAAAGCAAGGTGGCTGCCTTTCTGCGTTCGCATCCCAACACCCAGGCGATTCTCGCGCTCGGCCCCGATCAGGCCATGGGCGTGCTGCGCGGCGTGAACGACGCGGGCAAGGCCGGCAAGCTCTATGTCGCGACGTTCGATCTTTCGCCGGACATCCTCAAGGCGATTCAGGCCGGTCAGATCCAGTTCGCCATTGATCAGCAGCCCTATCTTCAGGGCTACCTCTCGGTGGCGGCCATGGCGATCGCGGTGCGCGACAAGACCCATGACGCGGCCCATATCGTCGCCGCGCTCAAGGACGACAGGAAAGTCGCGGCGCGTCTCGCGAAGTACGACCTCAAGCCCGTTTATACCGGTTCGACGGTGAGTTCCGGCCCGAGCTTCGTCACGCGCGACAACCTCGCGCCCGTGCAGAAGTACGCGGGTTCGTACCGGTGAAGGCAGGCATGGAAGAGACCCTCTCGCGCGGAGCACGGCCAATGAACATCGACATGAATGCGTGGTACCGGGTCGAAATCGACCGCAAGCGCCTCAAGGCGTTCTCCACTCGCACCAACGCGCGCGGGCTGCTTCAGGTGGGCGGTTTCCTCGCGCTCGTCGCGGCGACCGGCGTGCTCGCGTGGCACTCGCTCGGCACGGCGTGGGCGATTCCCGCCTTCTTGCTGTACGGCACGGTGTTCGCGTTCAGCGAGGCCGCGGCGCACGAACTCGGGCACGGGACCGCGTTCAAGACGCGCTGGATGAACGAAGCCGCTTACTGGATCATCTGCTTCATGTCGTGGCGCGAGCAGGTGTACAGCCGCTGGCTGCATGCGCGGCACCACACCTTCACGCATCTGACCGCCGAGCCATATAAGGATCCCGAACTGGCGTTCAAGCGGCCGCTCAGCTACGTGAAGCTCGTGACAGACTTCTTGCGCATTTCGCATGGCATCCAGTTTCTTGGCGCGATCATGCTGCACAGTTTCGGCATCGTCACGAACGGCGCGAAGGAGGTGGTGCCGGAGGCCGAGTACCGCAAGATGTGTGCGAATTCACGCGTGCTGCTCGCGTGCTACGTGGCCGTGTTCGCCTGGGCGATCGTCGCGCATAGCTGGCTGCCGATCCTGTTCCTGTTCGTCTCGCGCGCCTATGGCACCTGGCTGCACGAACTCTGCGCGCTCACGCAGCACACGGGGCTCAAGGAGAATGTGCTCGATCACCGCGTGTCGAGCCGCACGGTGATGCTCAATCCCGTGGTGCGCTTTCTCTACTGGAACATGAACTATCACATCGAGCATCACATGTTTCCGAGCGTGCCGTTTCATGCGCTGCCCGCTTTCCATGATGCGGTGGCCCCGCAGATGCCGAAGCCGTATGCGGGACTGTGGCCAGCGTGGCGCGAGATTCTTGCGATTTTCGCGCGCCAGCAGCACGATCCCGAGTATGTGGTCGTGCGCGAACTGCCAGTGGGCAAGCGCGGCGATGCAGTGGCCTAGCCGCGCAGGACCGCAAACACGCGGAGGGAGATCGAATCAGGAAACCCGAGCGCCGTTCGCGTTGGCGGCGCGGCGGCCGAACGCCTGGCGGACCCAGCTTTGTGCGTTCACTACCAGCAGGCCGAGCAACACGAGCGCCGAGCCAATCAGGAACGCGGGCTCCACGCGCTCGTGCAGCAGCGCGACGCCGAACGCCACGCCGAACAGCGGCGTCATGAATGACAGGATGCCGAGGCGCGCGGCCAGATAGCGGCGCAGCAACCAGAACCACACGAGATAGCTCACGAACGAAACAAGCAGGGTCTGGAATGCGAGGGAGGCCAGCGCGAGCGGCGTGCCGTGAAAGTGCGCCTGGCCGGTCAGGAACGCGAACGGCACCAGCACGACGAAAGCGCCCGCCAGTTGGTAAAAGAGCGTTTGCGTGGCGGGCGCCTCGCTCAGGCGGCTCGTCCGCACGACAACGGTGGTGAGCCCCCACGCCGCGCCCGCGCAAAGGCCCATGAAGTCGCCGAGCAGCCACAACGGCGAGCCCGGTATGTCGGCGCCCAGCAGCGCGGGGCCGAGGAACGTGATGGCGATGCCCGTGAAGGCGATCGCAATGCCGCCCCATTGCAGCCGCGCGAGGCGTTCGTCGGGCAGGCGCAGATGCAGCCCGATGGCCGCGAACATCGGCGCGGTATAGAGAAACACGGCCATGTGCGAGGCGTTGGTCCAGCGCAGGCCCATGGCGACGAACACGAATTCGAGCGCGAACAGGCCGCCCGTGACGAGCCCCGCGCCGCGCGCAACGCCCGGCAGCCAGCGCTCGCGCGAAACGAGCCGGTTGAAGAGCCACACGAGTGCCGCCGCCACGCCCGAACGCAGCCCGATCTGCAGCATGGGCGGGATGTCCCCGGCCACCGCCTTGATCGCGACCTGTTGCAGACCCCATGCGAGGCAGAGCGCCACCATGATGGCCACGGCCGTTGCGTCGACTTGCTTTCTCATTGCGGGCTCACTGATTTGAAGGATTCGGCTGAAGTTTGGTGGCAGTGGGCGTAGTATTGATGCGACGGGATGCGCGCATATAGCGCAAAACTGACAATCGATAGCCCCAGACCGCCATGCCCAAAACACCTGTCCGTGCTCGCCCGGCGCGCTATCTGCGCCTGCCGCCCTTCACCGACGTGCTGCCCACGCCGGTGTTTTTCCGCATGGAGCACATGCCTTCGCACGCCACCTATCCGCAGATGTGCCACCCGTGGGGCGAGTTCGTCTACGCGTTCAGCGGCACGACCGAAGTGAAGGCGGGGGACGAGCACTACATCACGCCGCCGCATCTCGGGCTCTGGATCGCGCCGGGCACCGAGCACGTGGGCTTCAACGAGCAGGAGACCGTGCATTGCTCGGTCTACATCAGCCGCGACCTGTGCACGCGCATGCCGGCGACGAGCTGCGCGGTGATGGTGTCGCCGCTCGTGCGCGCGATCCTCGAGCATCTGCGCGTGACGCCGGCCCAGGAGGAGGGCGAGGCGCAGCGCGCGCGTCTGTTGCGCGTGCTCGTGGATCAGCTGTCGACCTGCGCGACCACGGGCAGCTTCGTGCCGCATACCGAAGACGCCGATCTCAACGCGATCCTCCAGGTGCTGCGCCAGAATCCCGCCGACAATCGCTCGCTTGCAGAGCTTGCCGATGCATTTCACATGAGCGAGCGCACCCTCATGCGCCGCGCGCAAAACGAGCTGGGCATGTCGTTGACGGAATGGCGCCAGCGCATCCGCCTCGTCAATGCGCTGCCGATGCTGCATGCGGGGCGCAGCGTCGAGGCCGTGGCGCTGGATCTGGGGTACGCCACCTCGTCGGCGTTCATCGCAATGTTCCGACGATTGACGGGCACGAGTCCCGGACAGTTCGTGGCGCGTACGCGTTGAGCATAGGGCTGCGCGCAACGCTTACCAACCCTCACGAAACCCCACAAAACCCTAAAGATTCCCCGTGCGCGCGCCGTTAGAGCAGGCATGAAAGCCCTACTCACCCAAACCGACGCACGCTTCATCCTGTCGATCGCCCTCGAGCTGGCCGAGAGCCAGGCCGCCGCGGCCGGGGTTCAGCTCGAATCGGCGGCAGGATCGGCGATTACCGACGACGTCATCGTCGCCACACTCTCGCAGTTCGCACCGACCGTGACGATCGACGAGTTTTACGGTCTGCTGGACCGGCCCGAGGTGCTGCACTGAGCGGCGGCGCGGCTGAATAAAGCAAGCGGGTGCTCATGGCGTGAGCACCCGCGATTTCGTTGTGTAAGCAACGAATCAGGTGTTTGCCTTGCCTAGAACTTCTGACGCAAGCCCACGCTCACGATGGCTTGCGACTGCGTGGCCGACGAGTGGCCGTTGCCCTTGTCGGACACCGAAGCGGTTGCCGCGACCGGATTGCCGGCGGCGTCGAGCGTCATGCCCGATGCATGCTGGTAGCCCGCGAGCAGGTACACCGTCGAGCGCGTCGAGAGATCGTAGGTCGCACCCACTGAAACGTTGTGGTACTGCGCATCTTGATCCACGCCTTCCACGGCGCTGCCGCGCGTATAGCTGTAGCCCGCGAACAGATGCGTGCGCGGCTGGACGTTCCACTGCGTGAAGATGCCCGCGATATTGAAGATCGCATTGCCCGAGAACAGCGAATTCGCGCCCGAGCGATATTGCACGTTGCTGTAGTTCACGCCGACCACTGCGGGACCGAAGTCCCACGTCGCGCCCGCGGCCACCACCTGCTGCGATTGCGCGCTCGCATAGCCTTCGTTGATCGACGAATTGAACGTGCCGTCGTACGTGCCTTGCCACTTGCCGTAGGTGGGATCGTCGAGGCCGGTCTTGCTGTTGTCCGAGCGCTCATACCCCACGCCCATGCGCAGCGGGCCGTTCGCATAGCCCGCGCCCACGCTCCAGGTGTTCTTGCGCTTCATGCTGCCCGCCTGGCCGCCGAAACCGTACAGCGCGCCGAACGTGAAGCCCGCGTAGTTCGCGCTCGTGTACTTGATCGAGTTGTCCACGCGCGTGGTCTGGTCGAGGTCGTCGATGTCGCCCGGATGCGCGCCGAAGCCGCCGATGAAGTTCACGGGCGCGACCGGCCCGACGAAGTCGTCGAGCGAGGTGTACTGGCGGCCCATGGTGAGCGAGCCGTAACGCTGGTCCGAGAGCCCCACGAAGGCCTGGCGGCCGAACAGGCGCCCGCTCTGGCCCGAGGTGCCGTTCGTGATGTCGAAGCCGTCCTCGAGCAGGAAGATGGCCGCGAGCCCGTTGCCCAGATCTTCCTTGCCCTTGATGCCCCAGCGGCTGCCGGAAAGGTTGCCGGTGGAGAGGCCCGCGTTCGAGTGGCCCGTGTAGGCGCCGGTAGTGCCGGTGCGCTCGTTGCTGCGATAAGTGATGCCGGCGTCGGCGATGCCATACAGCGTGACCGAGCCCTGCGCCGAGGCGATGCCGGCGAGCGAGAACAGGACTGGTGCGGCGAGCAGGTGTTTTCTCATCATTTGTTGTTTCAACGTCTAAAGATCGCCTCGTGAGCGATTTCTGGTTATGCGCGCACGCGCCCGCGGCCTCGCGAACGAGACGGCAGGCGTGAAACGCGGGGAAGGGAAAAGGGCGGCGCGGGGCGCGTCAGCGCTTGAGCGTTGCGCCGGGCGGCAGCGCCGGCGCGCTCACGGTCAGGGTTTTGCGGACCTTCGCGACGTCTGCGGCGCTCACTGGCGCGCCAGTGTTGCCCCAGCTCGCACGCACGAAGGTGGACACGTCGGCCACTTCCTGGTCGGACAGACGCCAGCCGAACGGCGGCATCGTGAACGACGAGGGCGCGGATTGCGTGCCTTCGAGCGCGCTGCCTGCGAGCAGCACGTGAATCAGCGAAGTGGGGTCCTTGCCCTGCACGACCGGGTTGCCGCCGAGTGCCGGGAATACACGCGTATAACCGCGTCCGTCGCTGCGGTGGCAGGCCATGCAGTTGTCGCGATAGACTGCTGCGCCGCGTGCGCTCGCATCGCCGTTTTGCAATTTGTGCGCGGCGGCGGGATCGTAGGCGTACGCGGTTTCCTTCGGGTCGCTGGAGGGCAGCGTCTTGAGGTAGCGCGCGATGGCGAGCAGGTCCGCGTCATTCATGTGCTGCATGCTGTGCTGAACCACGTCGGTCATACCGCCGAAGGCGGCGGTATGCAGATTGCGTCCCGACTTGAGGAACTGCACGATGTCGTCCTCGCTCCAGTTGCCCAGGCCCGTGCGCGGGTTGCCGCGCAGGCTGGAGGGCACCCAGCCGTCGATCGGGCCGCCGCCCGCGAGGAAGTCGTCGCCTTCGAGGTCGGTGAGCGCGAGTTCCTGCATCGTGCGTGCGCGCGGCGTGTGGCACGCGCCGCAGTGGCCGAGGCCCTGCACGAGATACGCGCCGCGCGCGACGATTGCATCGTTGTAATGCGAGCCGTCGAACGCCTGCACCTTCGGTGCGAACAGCACGCGCCAGGCGCCGAGCGGCCAGCGCATCGAGAGCGGCCAGGGAATGTCCACGGCGCGGTTCTGCGCCGGCACGGGCCCGATGCCGTGCATGAAGTACGCGTAGAGCGCCTTCATGTCGTCGTTAGAGAGGCGTGCGTACGAGGGGTAGGGCATCGCCGGGTAAAGCGTTTCGCCATTCGGCCGCACGCCCTGGCGCACCGCCTTGGCGAAGTCGTCATAGCTCCACTTGCCGATGCCCGTATTCGCGTCGGGCGTGATGTTGGTCGAGTAGATCGCGCCGATCGGCGTGTCGAACTTCAGCCCGCCCGCGAAGGGCTTGCCGCCCTGCGTGGTATGGCAGGCAATGCAGTCGCCGGCGCGCGCGAGGTATTCGCCATGCGCGACGAGCGCGGCACTCGGTTGCCCGGCCGCATGCGCCGAAAATGCCATGAAAGCCGCGCACGCGAAGGTTGCACGTGCAACGTTAGCGCCGATGGAAAAAATGTTCTTCTTCATGCGGCTCTTCACACGCTCACCAGGGGACCGGGGTTCTTCAGATACTGGTTGCGAATGGCTTTCGCGCTCCAGTAGGCGAGGGCGGCGACGAGGCCGGTCGGGTTGTAGCCGATCCCCTGCGGGAACGCGGAGGCACCCATCACGAACACGTTGGGCACATCCCAGCTCTGCAGATAGCGGTTGATGACGCTGGTGTTCGGGTCGGTGCCCATCACGGCCCCGCCCACGAGGTGAGTGGTCTGGTAGCGGCGCGAGTCGAAGTGCGCGCCGAATTCGCGCGTGTAGACGTTGATGGCCTTCGGGCCCATCGCCTCGGCGATCTTCTGCATCTGGCCCGTCACGTACTGCGCCATCTTGATGTCGTTGTCCTTCCAGTCGAAGGTCATGCGCAGGAGCGGCTGGCCGTACGAGTCGCGATAGGTCGGATCGAGGTCGAGGTACACGTCGCGGTACGACATGTTGGAACCGTGCGCGTCCATCGAAATGGTGTGCGCGTAGTGGTCCTTCACGGCCTTCTTCCAGCCGGCGCCCCAGTTCGGCGTGCCCGCGGGCGTGGCGATGCCGCTGATCGGCTTCACCCCCGCCTGGTTCACCCAGAGCGGCGAGCCGCCCACGAAGCCGAGCGGCCCGTGGTCGAAGTTGTCGGCGTTGAAGTCATCCACGGCCACGCCGTTGCCGCCCGCGCCGATGAACGGGTTCGTCCACGTGTCCTTGTCGAAGAACGCCGTGATGGTCGAGAGGTTCTGATACGCGAAGTTGCGGCCCACCACGCCCTCGCCCGACACCGGGTCATAGGGCTTGCCGATGCCCGAGAGCAGCAGCAGGTGCACGTTGTGATACTGGAACGCCGAGACGATCACGAGGTCGGCAGGCTGGAACACTTCCTGGCCTGCCGGATCGATATACGTCACGCCCGTGGCGCGCTTTTTGGTGTCGTCGAGTTCGACGCGCAGCACGTGGCATTTCGAGCGCAGTTCGAAGTGCTTTTCCTGCTTGAGCGCGGGCAGGATGTTGAGGTTCGGCGAAGCCTTCGAGTACATGTAGCACGCGTAGCCGCTGCAGAAGCCGCAGAAGTTGCACGGACCCATCTGCACGCCGTAGGGGTTCGTGTACGGCCCCGACGTGTTCGCCGAAGGCAGGCGGTAGGGATGCAGGCCGAGAGACTTCGACGCGTCGAAGAAGCGCTGCGCCGAATACGTATTCAGTTGCGCGGGCAACGGGAAATTGTCGCTGCGCGCGGCTTCGAACACATTGCCGTCGCCGACAACGTTGCCCTTCACCTTGTACGCCTGGCCCGAAGTGCCGAACACCTTCTCCGCGAAGTCGAAGTGCGGCTCCAGTTCGTCGTAGGTGACGCCGTAGTCCTGGATCGTCATGCCTGCGGGGATGAACTTCTTGCCGTAACGCTCTTCGTAGTGGCTCTTCAGGCGCAGCTCTTCGGGCGTGATGCGGAAATGCACGCCCGACCAGTGCAGGCCCGCGCCGCCCACGCCTTCGCCGGGCAGAAACGCGGCGAGCTGGCGGTAGGGCAGGGCCGTGTCGTTCACGCCGTGGCGGATCGAAACCGTGGTCTTCGAAAGATCGAGAAAGAGCTTCTTGCGGATGTTGTACGTGAGCTCGTCGATGGTGTTGGGGTACGCGCCGTCCGGGTAGGTGTCGCGATACTCGCCGCGCTCGAGCGCGACCACCTTCAGGCCCGCTTCGGTCAGTTCCTTCGAGAGGATCGCACCGGTCCAGCCGAAGCCGACCACGACGGCATCGACGTGAGGTTTCTTGATCGCCATTTACGTACGCTCTCCGTTGATCGAGACCGGGCCGTACGGGTAGGGCTTGCCGTTCTGGTTCACGAAATCCATGAAGTCGGCGCGGGCGCCGGGGAAGCCGATCATCTTCCACGCGGCCATGTTGCGGTTGCCGCCGTGGATCGGGTCGCAGAAGTAGCCTTCGCGCGTGTTCTGCAGCAACTGGCCGAAGAACACGGAGGCCGGCACGCCGTCCAGTTCGACCTTGCCCGCCTCGAGTGCGGCGAGCACGCTGTCGCGCGTGCTGGCATCGAGCGCGTCGAAGTCCTTGCCGTAGGCTTTCGTGCAGTACGCGTTCACGGCCTGGATGCCGAGGCGGTAGATGTCGCGCGGCACGAGCTTCAACTGATAGCCGAGTTCGGGCACGCCCTGCTGGAACGGCCCCTGCATGTACCAGAGCGCGCCGTGCGCGTAGGGCGTGTCCATCTGCCGGTCGATGAATTCGGGCACGCCGGCTTCCAGCGCGCCGGGGCCTTCGGAGTCGGCGGGAATCAGGCGGTCGGTGGCGGCTTCGACGAAGGCCCACTCGCGCGCGTCGAAGAAGCGCGGCTTGTAGGCGACGGCCTGCGCGGCTTCTGGCCTGGCGTTGGGCGCAGAGGCGGCGCTGCCGGCCGCGGTGGTTTCGCTCGACGGCTGCTTGCCGCCCTCGCAGCCCGCCAGCGCGCCGGTGGGCACGAGCACCGCTGCCGTGCGCAGGAAACCGCGGCGTGTCGTGAGAGGAGATTCAGACATTGTGGGATTCTGTATGAGTTCGGCGCGGTGTGGTTCGGCCGTGTCCGCGTAGCCATCCTGTGCGCTGCGCGTGACATCCGCCGCAGCGGCACGGAACGGAGATGGTAAATGGAACCGGTTCCACGATTGGAGCGCGATTTTACAATATTCCTTTACGGGGCCGGTACCGGGCGCGCAAGGGCGGGCGAACCCCGGTTGTCGTATCCCCCGAACAAACCCTAACAAATGCAACAAGTTGTTTGACAACTACGGCGAGCCGATGCTACTGTTGCCGGTATTGACAACCCTCCATCCCAAGCACGAGGCCTCATGAACGTGTCCCCGATTGTCGAGAGCGAATTCGCCTCGACTGTGATGGCAGTGCCGCCGCTCGCACGCCGCCCCGACTTCTCCCTCGACGTCGAACAGAACCGCAAGCTGATCCGCCATATGGAAGCGGGCGGTATCCGCACGCTGCTGTACGGCGGCAATGCGAACCTGTACCACGTCGCCGTGAGCGAATTCCGTGAGTTGCTTGACATGCTCGCCGACCTGACCGCGCCCGAAACGCGCGTGATTCCGGCCATCGGTCCCGACTACGGCAAGATGCTCGACCAGGCGCGCATCCTCGCGCAAACGCAGTACAAGACGGCCATGGTGCTGCCGCTTTCCGGCTTCACCACGCCCGCAGGCGTCGAAGCCGGCCTCGCGCGCATCGTCGACACCGCCGGCATTCCGCTCACGCTCTATATCAAGAGCGAAGACTATGTCGACGTCGACACGCTCGTGCGCCTGATCGACCGCGGCACGCTCATTGCGGTCAAGTACGCCATCGTGCGCAAGGACCCGGCGAACGATCCGTACCTGCGCCGCCTGCTGGAAAGCGTGCCGGCCTCGAAGGTCGTCTCGGGCATGGGCGAACGTCCGGCGCTGGTCCACGTGCGCGACTTCGGTCTGGCTGCCTGGACCACGGGCTCGGGCTGTATCGCCGCGAACGCCATCATGGCGCTCCTGAAGGCCGCGAAGGAAGGCCGTGCGGAAGAAGCGCAACGCCTCTACGATGCCTTCATGCCGCTCGAAACGCTGCGCGACAACATCTCGCTGATCCGTGTGCTGCATGACGCCGTGACGCTCTCGGGCATCGCGGACATGGGCCCGATCCTGCCGCTGCTCTCGCAGTCGCCCGCTGAGGCGCTGCCGGCGATCGGCGACGCGGCCAAGGCGCTGCTCGCATTCGAGCAGAAGCTGGCCGCCTCGGCCCAGACCGCCAACGCCTGAACCTGCAGATAGCAATTGAACGGAGCGAACATGCAGATTACTGGAGCCATGCTGCTCGGCGCGCAAGCGGTGCGCGGCGCGGCGGGCGAGATGCGCGCCTTCGCGCCCGCGCTCGGCAAGGAGATCGAGCCGTCGTTCGGCCTCGGCGGCAAGGCCGAAGTCGCGCGCGCCTGCGAACTCGCGGCGCAGGCGTTCGATGCCTTCCGCGCCGCGCCGCACGAAACGCGTGCGCGCCTGCTCGAAGCGATCGCCGAACGCATTCTCGGCATCGGCGACGCGCTGATCGAGCGCGCGCATCTCGAATCGGCGCTGCCCAAGGCGCGCCTCGAAGGCGAGCGTGGCCGCACGGTCGGGCAACTGCGTCTTTTCGCGTCGCTCGTGCGCGACGGCCGCTGGTGCGGCGCCGTGCTCGACTCGGCGTTGCCCGAGCGCAAGCCGCTGCCGCGCTCGGACCTGCGCGCGCATCGCATCCCGCTTGGCCCGGTGGCCGTGTTCGGCGCGAGCAACTTCCCGCTGGCGTTTTCGGTGGCGGGCGGCGACACGGCTTCGGCGCTGGCTGCCGGCTGCCCGGTCGTCGTGAAGGCGCACCTCGCGCATCCGGGCACCTCGGAACTCGTGGGCCGCGCGATCCAGCAGGCCGTGGCTGACGTCGGCCTGCCCGAAGGCGTGTTCTCGCTCGTCTTCGGCGGCGGCAACGAAGCGGGCGAAACGCTCGTGGCGCACCCAGCCATCAAGGCCGTGGGCTTCACGGGCTCGCGCCGCGGCGGTCTCGCGCTTTCGCACATCGCGGCCGCGCGTCCCGAGCCGATTCCGGTCTACGCCGAAATGAGCAGCATCAACCCGATGTTCGTGCTGCCCGCGGCGCTGGCCGCACGTGGCGATGCGCTCGCGCAGGGCTTCGTCGATTCGCTCACGCTGGGCGTGGGCCAGTTCTGCACGAACCCGGGCCTCGTGCTCGCGATCGACTCGCCGGAACTCGACCGCTTCGTCAAGGCGGCGAGCGCCGCGCTCACGCAGAAGCCCTCGCAAAGCATGCTGACGGCCGGCATCGCCTCGACGTATGGCGAAGCCGTTGCGGCGCGCAAGCAGCTGCCGGGCATCGAGAATCTGGCCGAAGGCACGAAGACGGACGCGCATTGCGACGCGCTGCCGGTCCTCTTCAAGGCGAGCGCCGAGCAGTTCCTCGCCCAGCACGCGTTGTCGGACGAGATCTTCGGGCCGACTTCGGTCGTCGTGGCGTGCCGCGACGAAGCCGAACTCGCGCGCGTGGCGGAGCACCTCGAAGGCCAGCTCACGGCGACGCTGCACATCGACCGCGACGACTACGCGATGGCCGCGCGCCTTCTGCCGATTCTCGAGCGCAAGGCCGGCCGCATTCTCGCCAACGGCTTCCCGACGGGCGTCGAAGTCTCGTATGCGATGGTTCACGGCGGCCCGTTCCCGGCCACCTCGGACGCGCGCTCGACTTCGGTGGGCGCGATGGCGATCGAGCGCTTCCTGCGTCCGGTCTGCTACCAGGACCTGCCGGCCGAACTTCTGCCGGTCACGCTGCAGAACGACAATCCGCTCGCGCTGTGGCGTTTGCGCGACGGCGAGCTGGTGAAGCAGTAATCCCGCGAAAGCGGTCGGGAAAGCGCCTGCAGAAGCCTTGCAGGCGCTTTCTCCAGGCGGATTCCGACAAGAGGCTCACAGTAGCCTCACAAAGAGCCTGACGTTGCTTGACAACTTGATGCGTGGTTCGGCATCCTGTGTCCGGCTTTGAAAATACAAGAATCAACGGGTCGCGTAGAACAAATTCCATAAACAGAGATGTGAGGAGATGCGATGTTCGATGGACGCTTGAAGGCCAGCGTGCTGGCCGTGTGTGTGGCGGCCGCCACGGCGCTCGGCATGAGCGCGGCAAAGGCCGATCCCGTTTCCCTGAACATAGTCGACGTGGCCGGCAACCTGCAGCTCACGCAGAAGGCCTTCGAAGCGTTCAAGGCGAAAAACCCGAATCTCGTCTCCAATATCACCTACACCAACGCGCCCGCGCCGCAGTTGCCTGGCAAGATCAAGGCCATGCAGGCCGCCGGCCGCGCCGACATCGATCTCGTGCTGACAGGCACCGACGCGCTCGCCGCCGGCATCGAACAGAACCTGTGGATGAAGCTGCTGCCCGACCAGCAGGCCGCGCTGCCGGGCGTGCTCGACAAGTACGCGCCGGGTCCGCGCAAGATGCAGGACCTGGCGCAAGGCTACGGCCTCGAAGTGTCGTATATGCCGGCCGGTCCGCTGATCGAATACAACCCGGCCAAGGTCGCCAAGCCGCCGCAGACGCCGCAAGAACTGCTGGCGTGGTGCAAGGCGAACCCCGGCAAGCTGATCTATGCGCGTCCGGCCAACTCGGGCCCAGGCCGCACGTTCCTGATGGGTCTGCCGTACCTGCTCGGCGACAAGAACCCGCAAGACCCGATCAACGGCTGGGACAAGACCTGGGCGTACCTGAAGGAGCTGAACTCGTGCGTGCCGTACTACCCGGGCGGCACCTCGGCGGTGATGAAGGAGCTGGGCGAAGGCACGCGCGACATGACGGTGACCGTGACGGGCTGGGACATCAACCCGCGCGCGCTCGGCATCGTGCCGGCCGACTTCAAGGTGCAGGCGTTCAACAACATGACGTGGGTGAACGACGCCCATTACATGGTCGTGCCGAAGGGCGTTTCGAAAGAGAAGCTCGCGGTGCTGCTCAAGCTCATGAACTTCATGCTCGAGCCGCAGCAGCAGGCCATGACCTATGACGACGGCTACTTCTATCCGGGCCCGGCAGTGAAGGACGTCACGCTGCAGATGGCGCCGAAGGAAAGCCAGGACGTGATCGCGAAGTACGGCCGTCCCGAGTACGCGAAGTGGCTCGCGGCCTATCCGCATGTCCAGCCGCTTTCGGCCCAGGCGATGGTCGCGGCGTTCCAGAAATGGGACCGCGAAGTCGGTTCGCAGAAGTCGCAGTAACGAGAGGAAGAATCAGCAATGGACGGACGGTGCTTGCGTACCCCATTCGGTTTGAGCGCCGTCCGCGTTTCATTCGTACGTAGTTGATGATGTTGGTCAGGAACGTGTCATGAAGCATTCTTTCGATCGTCTGCGCCTCGACTCGGTGTGCCGTAGCTTCACCAGCGCAGAGGGGACGCAGCTCGCCGCGCTGCGTGGTCTCGACCTCGAGATTCGCCGCGGCGAATTCATCGCGCTGCTCGGGCCTTCGGGCTGCGGGAAATCCACCGCGCTCAATTGCATCGCCGGTCTGCAACCGCTCACGAGCGGCAGCATCTGGCTGGACGACCTGCGTATCGACGTGCTGCCGCCCGAGAAGCGCGGCTTCGGCATGGTGTTCCAGAATTACGCGTTGTTCCCGCACATGACGGTGCTGGAAAACGTCGGCTTCGGCCTGAAAATGCAGGGCGTGCCGCGCGACGAGGCGAAGCGCCGCGCGCGCGAGGCGCTGCAGCTCGTGCAGCTCGTCGGCCACGAAAACAAGCTGCCGGGCCAGCTTTCGGGCGGCCAGCAGCAGCGCGTGGCGATTGCCCGCGCCATCGTCATCGAGCCGCCGCTCGTGCTGATGGACGAGCCGCTCTCGAACCTCGACACCAAGCTGCGCATCGAAATGCGCGCGGAAATCCGCCGCATTCACGGGCAGCTCGAACGCGCCACGATTTACGTGACCCACGATCAGGACGAAGCGCTTTCGATGGCGGACCGCATCGTCGTGATGAGAGAGGGCGTCGTGCAGCAGGTCGCGACGCCGAAGGAAGTGTATAGCCGCCCCTCGAATCTGCACGTTGCGCGCTTCATGGGCTTTCGCAACGTGCTGCCGTTCGCGATTACGGGCGAGCAGGGCGGGCATGTTGCGATGTCGTCGTCGGGCATCACGCTCACTGGCGTGCCGATGGGCGATATTGCTGCCAACAACGGCGGCAACGAAATTTCCGTGGCCATGCGCCCCGAAGATTTCGAGCGCGCCAACGCGGGCGATGCGAACGCCTTCGACGTCGAAGTGGAAATGGTCGAATACGGCGGCCGCGACTCGCTGCTGCTCGCCAACGCGCCGTTCGGCAAGCTGTGGGCGCGCGTGGAAGGCGAATTCGCAGCGGGCGAGCGCGCCACGCTGCGCGTCGCGCCTTCGCACGTGCTGGCCTACGCGGAGCGTGCGTCATGAGCACGCTCATTCCGTCGCTGGTCAAGGCGCCGCGCGATTCGCGCGGCTGGCTCATCACGCCCGCGCTCGGCTTCATCATCGCGATGTTCCTCTACCCGTTCGCCTACGGCCTCGTGCTGTCGTTCAGGCCGATGAACGGCGGCGGCATGTTCGCGAATTACCTGCAGTTCGTTCACGACCTTTCGCTGTGGCCCACGGTGTTCGTCACGCTCAAGCTGGCGGTGCCCGCGACGATCATCAACGTCGGGCTCTCGCTGCCGGTGGCCTTCGCGCTGCGCCGCAAGTCGCCGTACCAGAAGCTCGTGACCACGCTGCTCGTCATCCCCGTCACGCTCGGCACGGTGCTGATCGCCGACGGCATGCTGAGCTACTTCGGCCCGAACGGCTGGTTCCCGCAGGCGCTGCACGCGCTGCATCTGTATACGAACGAAGAGATCCGGCTCACGCACAACTATTGGGGCGTGCTGATCTCGCTGATCGTTTCGGGTTTCCCGTTCGCGTTTCTGCTCACGCTCTCGTACGTGACCGGCATCGACCCGACGCTCGCGCGCGCGGCGGCCACGCTTGGCGCAGGCCCGTGGCAGCAGTTCCGGCAAATCTATCTGCCGCTGCTCGCGCCCGGTCTCACGATGGCCGCGTGCCTGTCGTTCGTGCAGGCGTATTCGGTGTTCCCTTCCGCCGTGCTGCTCGGCGCGCCCGCGGGTCCCACGCGCGTGATCTCCATTGCGGCAGCGGAGGCGGCGTTCGAGAGCTATGACTACTCGCTCGCCTCGACCATCGCCATCGTGATGGGCTTCGTGCAATTGATCGTCGTGGCCGCGATGTTGAGCGCCAAGCGCTTCTTCTACTCGGGCCCGGTGAGCGGAGGGAAAGGCTGATGACCGCACATCAACGCAACGCGGCCGGCCTCGGCGCGGAAGCGACGACGAGCGAGCAACGTTCCGCATCCGCCGCCAACGTCGAGCAGGCCAGGCCCGCTTCGCGCCTGCCCGATGTGCTCTGGAAAGTGTTCGTCTGGGGCGGCGTGGTGTTCTTCCTGCTCAACGTGGTGCTGCTGATCGCTACCGTGGGCGTGAACTCCATCGCCACGCGCTGGTTCGGCACGCCGCTGCCGCAAGGCTTCACGCTGCACTGGTATGCGCAGGCGTGGCGCGACTTCCAGTTGTCGAGCGTGCTGTGGGTGACGTTCGAAGTGGTCGGCTCGGTCGTGCTGCTCTCCATCGCGCTGGGCGTGCCCGCCGCCTACGCGCTGGCGCGCGCGCAGTTCCCAGGCAAGCGCATTGCCATGCTCGTGTTCCTGCTGCCGCTCATGGTGCCGCCCGTCACGTACGGTATTCCGATGGCCACTGCCATGTACCAGATCGGCCTCGCGGGCACGCTGCCTGGCGTGATCCTCGCGAACCTGGTGCCCGCACTGCCGTTCGTGATCCTCGTGATGACGCCGTTCATCGAGCAGATCGATCCGAATCTCGAGTCGGCCGCGCGCATTTTCGGCGCGAACACGCTGCGCTATTTCCGCTATGTATTGCTGCCGCTCCTCGTGCCGGGGATGCTGGCGGCGGGGTTGCTCGTGCTGGTGCGCACGATCGGCATGTTTGAACTCACTTTCTTTACCGCCGGACCCGACACGCAAACGCTGGTGGTTGCGCTGTACTACGCCGTCTTCTCGACGGGCGTGCGTGCGCCGCAATCCATCGACGCGATGGCCATGATCTACATGGCCATCACGCTTGCGTGGGTGCTGGTGGCCCTGCAGTTCGTCAGCCCGACACAGCTCGTGTCGCGCGTGAAGGAGCAACGCTAGGCCAGCGCCGGCGGCTTTACTGGAAACACCTGGAGCAACGCAAGATGAGCAAGAAGCGAAAGACCCCCGAAGAACTGCGCAGCCACCGCTGGTATGGAGTGAACGACCTGCGGTCGTTCGGCCATCGCTCGCGCTCCGCGCAGATGGGGTACAGCCGCGAGGAGTACGCGGGCAAACCGGTGATCGCCATCCTCAATACGTGGAGCGAGATCAACCCCTGCCATACGCACTTCAAGCAGCGCGTGGAAGAGGTCAAGCGCGGCATCTGGCAGGCGGGTGGTTTCCCGATCGAGTTGCCGGTGCAGACGCTTTCCGAGCCGTTCCAGAAGCCCACCACGATGCTCTATCGCAACTTCCTCGCCATGGAAGCGGAAGAGACGATCCGTTCGTACCCGGCCGACGGCGTCGTGCTGATGGGCGGCTGCGACAAGACCACGCCCGCGCTGCTGATGGGCGCGATCTCGATGGACCTGCCGACCATCTTCCTGCCGGCGGGCCCGATGCTCAACGGCAACTGGAACGGCGTGACGCTCGGTTCGGGCTCGGACACCTGGAAGTACTGGGCCGACCTGCGCGCGGGCAAGATCACCGACGAGGACTGGAAGGGCGTGGAGGGCGGCATCGCACGCTCGCCGGGCCACTGCATGACGATGGGCACGGCATCGACGATGACGAGCGCCGCGGAGGCGCTGGGCTTCACGCTGCCGGGCTTCGCCTCGATTCCCGCGCCTGACTCGCGCCACGCGCAGATGTCGGCGAAGACGGGCATGCGCATCGTCGAGATGGTGTGGGAAGACCTGAAGCCTTCGGACATCATCACGCGCAAGTCGGTCGACAACGCCGTGACCACGTGTCTCGCGCTGTCGGGCTCGACCAACGCGATCGTCCACATGATCGCGCTGGCACGCCGCGCCGGTGTCGATCTCACGCTTGCACAGTACGATGAAATCGCACGCCGCACGCCGGTGCTCGCGAATATCCGCCCGACCGGCAAGTACCTCATGGAGGACTTCTACTACGCCGGCGGCCTGCGCGCGATGCTCAAGGAACTCGGCGAACTGATCGACGGCACGCAGATGACCGTGAACGGCAAGACGCTCGGCGAGAACATCGCCGACGCGGAAATCTACAGCGAAGAGGTGATCTATCGCCGCGCGAAGCCGCTCATGCCGGATACGGGCCTCGCCGTGCTGCGCGGCAATCTCGCGCCGGACGGCGCCGTGATCAAGCCGGGCGCGGCGGAAAAGCATCTGCACGTGCACACGGGCAAGGCCGTGGTGTTCAAGGACTACAACGACATGGCTGCGCGCATCGACAGCGAAGACCTCGACTGCGACGAGAACAGCGTGATCGTGCTCCAGCACGCGGGACCGGTCGGCGCGCCCGGCATGCCCGAGTGGGGCCAGCTGCCAATTCCGCAAAAGATTCTGCAGAAGGGCGTACGCGACATGTTGCGTATTTCCGACGCTCGCATGAGCGGCACGAGTTATGGCGCGTGCGTGTTGCACGTGGCGCCGGAATCGTTCATCGGCGGTCCGCTCGCGCTCGTGCAGGACGGCGACCTGATCGAGCTGAACGTGCCGGAGCGGCGCCTGAACGTGCTGATTCCGGACGAGGAAATGGCGCGCCGCAAGGCCGCGTGGGTCGCACCGGAAGCGCGCTTCAAGCGCGGCTACGGCGCGATGTACCAGATGCACGTCATGCAGGCCAACAACGGCTGCGAGTTCGACTTCATGCAGCGTGACGGCGTGGGCGGCTCGTGCGCCAGCGCGGGCGGCGAACCCGAGATTCACTAAAGAGACACATTCGGCAGGGAGCGCTTCAGGGGCGCTGCGCTCCCTGCCGGACAGGAGGCAATGTAGCAATCAGGGTTTTAACGAGTAGCAAACCACAACGACTAAAGATAGGACGACTGATGAAAAAAACTATCCTCGCTTCCGCGCTTGGACTCGCCGCGCTGGGCGCTCACGCGCAAAGCAGCGTCACGCTGTACGGTATCGTCGATAACGGTATCGGTTATCAAAGCAGCTCCACCTCGCTGGGCAAGACTTCTGGCGGACGTTCGGTCGTCAAGATGGCGCAGGGCATCTGGGCCGGGTCGCGCTTCGGCTTGAAGGGCGGCGAAGATCTGGGCGGCGGCACGCGCGCGATCTTCACCCTCGAAGAAGGCTTCAATTCGGCAACGGGCGCACAGCAGACCACGAACCTGATGTTCAGCCGCCAGGCGTTCGTGGGTGTCACGAACGCGAACTACGGCACGCTGACGGCCGGCCGCCAGTACGCCCCGTACTACACGCTGCTCTCGCCGTACAGCCCGACCACGTGGCTGACCGGCGCATACGGCGCGCACCCGGGCGATATCGATTCGATGGACACCATCTATCGCATCAACAATTCGATGGTCTATACGTCGCCGAACATCGCGGGCCTGACCGTGAGCGGCATGTATGCACTGGGCGGCGTGGCGGGCAGCACCGGCGCAGGCCAGACGTGGAGCCTTGCCGCGCAATATCTGCACGGTCCGGCAGGCATCGCCGTAGGCTTCGAGCGCCTCCACAATTCGACGCCTGGCGGCGGCGCGTGGGGCGATAACTCGACGGCGAACAGCGCTGGCGAGCCGGGCGTGTCGGCTCTCACGAACGGCTTCCGGACGACACAGTCGCAGCAGCGCCTGGCGGTGACGGCTGGCTACCAGTTCAGCTCGCAGTGGGACATTTCGGTGGCTTACTCGAACGTCCAGTACATTCCGGGCACGAATTCGTCCTTCCACGACACGCAAATCTGGAACACGGGCGGCGTCGTGCTGCACTACAAGCCGATCACCACCCTCGATCTCGCGGCTGGTTTCGCCTACACGCGCGCGACCAAGGCCAACGGCATCCAGAGCTCGGCTTCGTACGCACAGTACAACCTGTCGCAGTACTACACGCTGTCGAAGCGCACGGGTCTGTACTTCGTCGAGGCGTACCAGCGCGCAGGCGGTCAGACGCTTGGCACGAACGGCGCGGGCAACATCATCAACGCGACTGCCGACATCGGCGACGGCCAGAACAGCGCGCCGTCTTCGTCGCGCAGCCAGGTGGCGGGCGCGATCGGTATCATTCACCGCTTCTAAGCACATATCGAAGTCTTCACGCTCCGAAAGCAGTATCTTCGGCGGTGCCGGTTTGATAACCGGCGCCGCCGTTTTTTTTGCGGGCAGAGGTAGTAGAACATCTAATCTTTGAATATCCGGCCGAATCGATAAGATCCTGCGATGCTTCAAGGAGAATCGGCATGACATTCACGACTTCCGCGCTTCATCTCTCGAACGTCAGGCTGGCCGACGGCCAGCGCGTTGGCGTCGCGCTCGCCGATGGCCGCATCGAGGCAATCGGACCCCACGTCGCGGCACAGCCGGGCGTACCGGTCGTCGACGGCGGCGCCGGGCTGCTGCTGCCCGGTTTCGTCGAGGGCCACACGCACCTCGACAAGAGCAACTGGGGCCGCCCGTGGTATCGCAACGAGGTTGGGCCGCTGCTTACCGACCGCATCGCCAACGAGCGCGAATGGCGCAGGACCTCGGGCCACGATGCCGGCGCCCAGTCGCTCGCGCTGGCGCGCGCATTCGTGCAGGCCGGTACGACGCGCCTGCGGACCCATGTCGACATCGACACCGACGCGCGACTGCGTTACCTCGAAGGCGTGCTCGCCACGCGGCAGACGCTGCGCGATGTCCTCGACCTGCAGATCGTCGCGTTTCCGCAGTCGGGCATGCTGATCCGGCCGGGCACGGTCGAACTGCTCGACAGCGCACTGGCGGCCGGCGCCGACGTACTCGGTGCGCTCGACCCGGCGCTGATCGACGGAGATCCCGTGGCCTCGCTCGATGCCACGTTCGCACTGGCGGAGCGCCATCGCAAGCCGATCGATATTCATCTGCACGAACCCGGCGAGGTCGGGGCGTTCACGCTGAAACTGCTGCTCGATCGCGTGCAGGCGCTCGGCATGCAAGGTCAGGTTGTCGTGAGTCACGCGTTCTGTCTGGGCGCGTTGCCGGAGCGCGCGCGCGACGCGTTGATCGACCGGATTGCGCAACTGCGCGTGGCGCTGCTGACGAGCGCGCCGCCTTCGTGTCCGGTTCCGCCGCTCAAGGTCTGCCGCGACAGGGGCGTGACGGTGTTCGGCGGCAACGACGGCATTCGCGACACGTGGTCGCCGTATGGCGTGCCCGACATGCTCGAGCGTGCCATGTTGATCGGCTTGCGCTACGACTTGCGGCGCGACGACGATATCGCTATCGCATTCGACTGCGTGAGCGATGCCGCCGCGCGTGGCTGCGATTTCCCCGACTATGGTCTGAAGGTTGGGGCGCGGGCGGAGCTTGTCGTCGTGGACGCGGAGAGCGTTGCGCAGGCCGTCGTCGCGCGGCCGAAGCGCAAGCTGGTTGTCGCGAACGGACGCGTTGTTGTGCGTGATGGGGATTTGATCGTGTGAGTGATTAGCGTGACGTGTAGCACGTTAGCGTGCTGGGTCCGCAGAAAAGGCTCTTCGCAGATTGCCGGGGTAGGGTTCGGTTCGACCCGAAGCGGACGGTCGCGTTGCTCCAAATCGGCCGTTCCACCGATATGCTGTTCCTGGCATCCCCGACACGGGTTGTCGCTACTGACCTGGTGATGCGATTATTTTGCGCCCATACGTGTCCTGGCCCGTCAATCTGTTCGCTTCTTTCAGCACGTTTTCAAGCGTGGCAAACGCGGGACCGACGTCCAACTTCCGTACCGCCAGGTCCATGCAATTCGACCTTGGCTGCTCAGTCAAATCGTGTAGCGCCGCAATGACTTCACGGTCACACGGAGACTCTGCCAACGCCATGCGGCCAATCAAGAGCGCCTCGTGATACGCCGCGGCACGAAGCTTCTCGCGTATGCGATCTGAGTCTGAACTCAAGATAATTTGCCCCCGTCAGTGCGAATTCAGCGATTCTCAGCGATCTTGACGTCGATGTCGACCGGCCGCTCCTGGCCGACTGCTGCGCGCACAGTGCGGACGGCGACCCGAACTGGCCACGTAGTTTAGCGACAGGGCACGCCGCGCTCAGAGGAAGTTCCTGATTAGCATCGTGACCCACCACCAGGCACCGCCGCAGCCGGCGGCCCGGCAGCGCGCATCGGGATCCGCCAGAAGGCGGCCATTGGCGTCGCTCACCGAACTTGAGTTGCTCAGGAAGTACGCCACGCTGTCTTGCAAGGGATCGAGCCCGTCCTCAGGGATATCTATCCACAGGCCGTTTTCGGTGTTCAAGCGGGCCGACAGCGAATCGAAATTGAAACTGCCAAGATAATATCGATGGCCGTCGATGAGGACCAGCTTGGCGTGCATCATGCGGTTCTCTCGGTCGGAATATTCGCGCACCTCGATCCCGGCATTCACCAAGCCGGGCAGATCGTCGGCATAGGCGCGTCCGACTGCGGGGAATTCCTGCGTGATGCTCGCCAGCGAGGCGCTCACCAGGATCACGTGGACACCTTCGCGCCGCTTGCGCTCAAGCGCCTCGCGCAGTTCCGGCACCAGGATCAGGTAGGGGTTGACGATCAGGATTTCGTGCTGCGCCGTATCGAATGCTTCTAGCATGTCCTGCAACGTGCCTGGCGAGCGCTTGTCGGGCCAGTCGTGAACATAGTGCAGGCGCTCGCAGGCGATCGGCATCCAGGCGGGATCAAAATACGCCCCGGGAGCGGGCGGAGTGGCGGGACCATTGGGCGTATCGGAGGCAGTGGGTGTATCGGTAGCGGCCAGGTCTGTCGCTTGGGCAGCAGCATCGAGCGGAGCCTGCAGCCATTCGCGCCAGTAGTGGATGCGCGCCGGGTCCAGCGTCGGATAACCCTGCGAGTCTCGATAAGGACTTTCGACTTTGAGGAATTTTTCCGGCTCGGGGCGAACCACTTCCGGGCTATTCCAGAACAAGGCGAAATGCTGGTACATGGCGTGCAGGGAGGAAGCCTCCTGGCCGGCGTCGCCCGACACCATCAGATCGCGCTCGCTGAGCCAGTTGCGGAAGCTCTCATCCCAGATCGAGGTGCTGCCGATCACGGCCGTGTCGCCAACCAGGAACAGTTTGTCGTGCATGCGATGCGAAATCTCGACGAGATCGGATCGTGGATGGAAGATTCGGAGTTCAATGCCGGGCGCCACCTCGTGCAGGGCGACGATGAGCTCGTCCTCGAACGGGTAGTGCGGCTCGGGGCCGATGCCGTCGATCAGCAGCTTGACCGGCACGCCTCGGCGCGCAGCCTCGACCAGATGACGCAAAAGCAGGCCGCCGGTCTGATCGATTTTGAAGATATAGGCGAGGATGCGGATCTGTTCGGTAGGCGTGGCACGGTCGACCAGCGCAATCCGCGACTGCATCAACTGACCGTCGTCAAGACTGGCGACCAGGTCGACACATTGCGCGTGACCTTGCTGAGAAGAGGCAAACACGCATGCCAGAACGAGCGCCAGGCTTCTTGTTGCGGTCATGATGTGGCGAACGGGTTCGATGTGTCTCCGGCCCTATGTCTTTGAAGGTCTGGAAGGCTTTGTCGCGTAAGCGCGGTCAAGTCGCTCGCTGTTACTTCGGGAAGGTGAACAGAACGGCGAGCCCGATCCGGCGACTTCAACCATTTCGCATGCGTGCAACTAATGCGACCAAGCGAGCACTCATTTCCTTGGCCGGCAAGTGCGCGAGCCAGCCGTGACCAGGAAGCAGCCATTCGAAACGATACACGGCCAGCTTGCTGAGCGATTCGGTGAGCTCGGTCCATGAGTACCAGCACGCGTCCCTGAATGCCACGAGGTCCTGCTCGCGTGGGCTCCAGGCAAGCGAATCACCCGAGCAGAGAATGCGATCGTCGAGGAGATAGACGACGCTACCCCGAGTGTGACCGGGCACGGGGACTGCCTGAACGCCGGCCGCAATGGTCGGCGCCGACACGTCGTCGAGAAGATCCGTTGCATAGGGGGCAGCCGAGCGGTCCTCCCGGTGAATCCAGACGCGCGCGCCGAATCGACGCGCGTATTTGTCCGCGTCTGCGACGTCGTCACGATGCGACAAAAGAATGTGTGCGATGCCACCGGCGTCGTCGAACCATTTGACGAGCTCTGCCACATAGCGCGGTGAGTCGATCAGCAGATTGCCGTCCGCACGCGAGGCAAAATAAGAATGTGCGCCAAACGATGAGCGTGAGTTGAATCCGCAGCGCCACACGCCCGATGTGATCTGCTGTGGAAAGATCACCGCGTTCGGACGAAGCTGCTTCGTTTCGCTGCGTACTGATGCTGTCGGGCATACGAACGCCGCACGCCAGGCAGCAAGCTGCTCTTCCGGCGTGCCGGGCTGCCGAACGAAGATGCTTTTGTCGTTTCGCTCGACGATCAGCCCGGGTGCGACATGACGCGATGCACCGCAATTGATGCACGCTGTGTCGATATACCACTCTCCAGGCGCGGAGTTGGTATTGCGTGGTGGTTTCATTCGATGCTCGGGTCCTGACAACGCATGGCAACCTCACAGTCCCATCATAGACCTTTCAACCACCAATACGCGACCGGAGCAACGGGACGTAGTCGGAGCCACCAGCTTCGTAGCGCTTCACCTCTTGACTAACCGTCATTGCACGGAATTTGGGCCGCCGGCGAAGGCGCCAGATCGACCCACTGCCGTCGTTTGATCATCTGCTGCCTGGATGACTCCTCTCGAGGGTACAGCGGCCATTGCCATAACGCTGCGGTCGTTGGACCATCCAGACGCCTTTCACACCTTACCTGTAGTCATTCCCCAGTGATTCGGTTAACGCATATCGGGTCTTTACCCATGCCCTTTGGAGTGGTTGCCGACTTCCTGTCGTATCCATTCGCGCAAGAATGACATGACCGTCGCCGACGGGGGTACCGGGAAGTGCCATGCCCGTCACTGATTCACGGCACCCACCATCGGGCTACTGTCCTATCGATATTCCGACTCACTGTCGGTTCGCTGAGGGATCACATCATGAACAAGCTCACTGCCACCATTCTCGCCAGCTGCTTCTCGTTCGCGACCGCGGGCGCCTTCGCTGATGATAGTGTACCAACCGACGCGACTGCCAACGACGCGCCGAGTCAGGAGATAACCGCAAAGAGCGCAACAGAATCAGACGCGATGAGCGCCGACAGCGCGGCCAAAGACGGGATGAAAGAAGATGCGATGAACCATGACGGCATGGCCGGAGATGAAACAAAGAATGCCGAGGTGAAGGAGTAGTGTCGATACGAAGTGATCCGCTGATGCCAGACCAGAAGACGCTCCCCGGAAGCGCTCCACGGATCACCCTCACCAAGCACCCGCGCAGTAGTCAGGCCCTTTAAAGCCTTGACGGTTTCGGAACGTCCGTTGCCTGCTGGAGAGCCGACGTATGAATATCAGCGTGAGAACGGTGGCCGGCGTCGGCAATTGGCCGACTGCTATCCGAACAGACTGAAATCTAACGGGATAGGCGCATGCCGCACGTACTGAGTTTGAGTTCGTGCGGCTGCTTTTGGGCGCTCCTCCGTCCGCGCGAAACCGGCCAGGAAGCGACGTTAGAGCAAAAAACATAGTCGGCTGCTTCTCAAGCCTTAACGAACGTTCACGCACTCCCAATCGGGCTCTGCTCGATCTTCGGTTCAGTTGAAGTCTTTGTAGATTTATCGACTCGCGCCTGTTTTCCTGGACTCCATCCACCAACACAGTTCGACGCCACGAATTGCGCGAGATACGACTTAGGGTCTCTCCACCAACGAGCGCCAACTACAGCAGCGAAGTTGTCGACACCATCCCGCTGACGCGACAGGCGTCGCTTATCGTGGCTATGCGACAGACCATCTGCGGATAGCGAAGGGATTGAGCGGGCGAGTGCAGCACGGCGAGTTCGCCGGCTCGCCGTCCCGACTCTGCTACCAGCATTCCTGCGCTTGCTCAGGTAACTGGCACGAACTCTCCTTCGGCGAAGAACCACGCCGACATCGTGCGTGCCAGTTCGAGCACGACCTCCGCGTCGGTCCGGCCGGAGGACGCGCGCACGTGGAACGAATGATCTGCGTCGTCCACCACGTGCAGCGTGGCGCGTGGCCCCAGCGTCTCGACGACCGACCTCAGCAGGTGAAGCTCGGCCAGCTTGTCGCGCGTGCCCTGCAGGAAGAGAATCGGCACCGTGACGTCCGCCAGGTGCCGTGCCCGCTCCACGCCGGGCGCGCCCGCCGGGTGCAGCGGGAATGCGACGAAAGCGAGGCCACGCACGCCATCGAGCGGGGAGATGGCTTGGGCCTGGGACGTCATGCGGCCGCCGAACGACCTGCCGCCCGCGAAGAGCGGCAGGGCTGGCAGCCGCCGGCGGGCCTCTGCGACTGCTGCCTGCACGGCAGCATGTGCCACGGCCGGCGAGTCCACCCGCCTGGAGCCCCGCTCCATGTACGGAAACTGGTAGCGCAATGTGGCGACATCGGCCGCCGCAAGCGCGTCGGCCAATGACGACATGCCGGCATGCTGCATGCCGGCCCCGGCACCGTGCGCGAAGACATACAGGGCTCGCGCGTCCTCCGGCACCTGGAGGAGCGCAGAGACCTTAGTGCCGTCGGGCAGTGCCAGGGAAAGCGATTCTGGGTCGTCCATCGTATTCAGGTCGTGTCGTTGTGGCCATTGCGCCGATTCTGCATCAATGAGGCATCGGGGAGCGTTTGTGGCGGCGTCCGGCAAGGCATTGCGCAGGCGGAGTTTGCCGGCCGATCCATGGAGCGCGCGCCCGTCGTGAGCGGCGCCGCAGTCGCGATATGTCGGTTGACGACCGCAAGCCCGACGGCGTAATTGCACGCCTGCATCATTGTCAGCGAACTGTTACGACACTGCAATCAGCGTCAAAGGAAGTTTTCGAAGGGCAGTTCATTTAGCTGACTCTCTGGAAGACCAGGTCCGGCTGCAGAAAGTTCTGAGTCGGCCATAAGCGGTCGGTCGCCGTAGTAATGGATATGGACAAGGCTGGCGTGACAACGACTTCGCTGATGCACGGGAGCCGCCTCTCGGCGCGGTGTCGTATCACTGCCTAACAACAATCGGGGATGCCATGAACTTACGGCAAGTTCAATGCAGCGTTGTGCTGTGTCTATCAGCAGCCCTCGCATCTGGCCCATGCGTGGCAGCCATAACGGAATTCCAGCCGCACGTTGAGGCCCCGCAAAACAGGTTCATTGGCAAGCCCGAAATCAACCCTTCTCTTCAGCACGTTCTCGTCATTCGCGGCCGAAAACCTGCCGACCTGGAGATATGGTCTGGAGTCGCGTACGGGACGACAAATCGGAAGTGCGAGTCTCAAACAATGGTCGGTTGCATCTTTGGCGCACCAGAAGTCGCGCAGGACATTGTTGACTGGGTGCGAGTGCCGATGGAGGATCGAGACTTTTCAGTCCGCTTCTTTCTTGACCAATACGAACCGGGCAAGTGCCTATGGCAGCCCTTTGCAACCTACAAGGTGAAATGTCCAGGATCTTCGCTAAGCCGCAGCCCCTCCTTATGCAAAGTTTGCATATGTCCATGCCGACACAGCATTAGACGAGCACGTCGGGCCACTTCATCATCGCGTCTCCGCAGCAATTGCGGTTGCCTCTACATCCCAGTGGTCACAAGGCATTACAACAAGGACATGCGTTTTCAGGGCCGGCCAGCCGTGTAGACAGGCTCGGTACGGTACATGGATGCCGTACTCCCGGTATGGCTCGCTCGCGCTGTTCATCACGTAGGAGACAATGTGAAGCAATCGATACAACGGAACATCGGCCCGTTCGCGCTGATGTTCACCGGCCTCGGATCGATCATCGGTTCGGGCTGGCTGTTCGGCGCGTGGAAGGCGGCGAAAATTGCAGGTCCGGCGGCGGTTTGCGCCTGGATCATCGGCGCCGTGGTCATTCTGGCCATCGCGCTCACCTACGCCGAACTCGGTGCGATGTTCCCGGAGTCGGGCGGTATGGTCCGCTACGCCCGCTACTCGCACGGCGCACTGGTGGGCTTCATCAGCGCGTGGGCAAACTGGATCGCCATTGTCTCGGTGATCCCGATCGAAGCCGAAGCCTCGATCCAGTACATGAGCACCTGGCCCTATGAGTGGGCGCACGCGCTCTTCGTCGACGGGTCATTGACGCATTCAGGGCTCGGGCTCTCCGCGATTCTCGTGATCATCTACTTCATGCTCAACTACTGGGGCGTGAAGCTGTTCGCGCGTGCCAACAGCGCGATCACGATCTTCAAGTTCATCATCCCGGGTCTGACGATCATCGGCCTGATGGCGGGTAGCTTCCACCAGGAAAACTTCGGCCAGACGACCTCGTTCGCCCCGTATGGCTGGTCGGCGGTGTTCACGGCGGTTGCCACGAGCGGCATCGTGTTCGCGTTCAACGGCTTCCAGAGCCCGATCAACCTCGCGGGTGAAGCGCGCAATCCGGCCAAGAGCGTGCCGTTCGCAGTGATCGGCTCGATCCTCTGCGCACTCGTGATCTACGTGCTGCTGCAGGTCGCCTATATCGGCGCGGTCAATCCGGCCGACGTTGCGAAGGGCTGGAACACGTTCAACTTCAAGTCGCCGTTCGCGGAACTCGCGATCGCGCTGAACCTGAACTGGCTCGCGATCCTGCTGTACGTCGACGCATTCGTGAGCCCGAGCGGCACCGGTACGACCTACATGGCGACGACCTCGCGCATGATCTACGCGATGGAGCGCAACAACACGATGCCGAAGATGTTCGGCAACGTGCACCCGTTCTACGGCGTGCCGCGCAACGCGATGTGGTTCAACCTGCTCGTCTCGTTTATCTTCATGTTCTTCTTCCGCGGCTGGAGTTCGCTCGCGGCGGTGATCTCGGTGGCGACGGTGATTTCGTACCTCACGGGTCCGATCAGCCTGATGGCGCTCAAGCGCGCCGCCACGGACATCGAGCGCCCGCTCTCCGTGCCGTTCATGAAGGTGATCGCGCCGTTCGCATTCGTCTGCGCATCGATGATCCTGTACTGGGCGAAGTGGCCGCTGACCGGCGAAATCATTCTGCTGATGGTCGTCGCGCTGCCGGTGTACTTCTACTTCCAGAGCAAGCAGGGTTTTGAAGGCTGGGGCCAGGATCTGAAGGCCGCATGGTGGCTGTGCGCGTACCTGCCGATCATGGCGCTCCTCTCGCTCGTCGGCAGCAAGCAGTTCGGCGGCGCCGGTCTGCTTCCGTACGGCTGGGACATGCTGGTCGTCGCGCTGGTCTCGCTGGTGTTCTATTACTGGGGCGTGAATTCGGGCTACCGCTCGCCGTACCTCGCGGAACGCCAGGAGCACGACGAAGTCCTCGAAGGCATCGCAGTCCATTGAATGTCGATCGCCTGTCATGCGCGCCGTGGTCATCGCCAGCAGAGATATCTCTGCTGGCGCTCGGAAATGCATTACCGGCTGCGAAGACGCGGGAGCATTGCAGGGGGCGGCGTCCATTGCATGGTCGAACGCTTTGACGCTGGCACAGCTCGAAGATCGGAGGAGGAAAAGGCGCGTCACGCGGGTGGGCATGACGCGCGAAGAACTTCCCTGGGGCGTGTATCAAGCGCCAGGAAATACCGATCTCGACCAGGCACGTAAGTCCGTCTTCCAGACCTGACGAGCACTCTCGCGGCGTCGCTCGGTAGTCAAAGTCTACCCATCGTCGGCATGGGACGGACAGTAAGGATTTCCTGAAAATGTTGTAGGCATCCGGCGACCGAGTCTGTTTTGCCGGCCGGTTACTCCCGGATGGCCGGAGGTAGTCGACCGGTAGTCTCTCAAGCAAGCGAAGGACGGTTTGAATGAGAACCGTCGCGGAAGGTAGTCGTGGCGATGGGTGCTCTGATCGTTGGATCAGGCCTGAAGTTGGCAACAGAAAAGATGTTGCGAAGTACGGCGGCGTCCGGGCATCACTGGATGAAACGTCGTAGCTCCAACGTGGACGGGCGGCCGAAGATGTCCTCGGGCGGTCCGCTTTCCCGTACGCGGCCTTCGTGCATGAACACCACGTTGTCACTGACCGCGCGCGCGAAGCGCATTTCGTGGGTAACCATGATGAGAGTCATGTTCTCGCGCGCGAGGCTTTCCACGACGCCCAACACCTCGCCCACCAGTTCGGGGTCGAGCGCGGATGTGATTTCGTCGCAGAGGAGTACGCTCGGCTTCATGGCGAGTGCGCGCGCAATGGCGACGCGCTGCTGCTGTCCACCCGAGAGTTGATTGGGATATGCGTCGAATTTGTCGCCCAGACCAACGCGCTCCAGCATTTGATGAGCGATGGCGCGCGCTTCCTTGCGCGGCGCCTTCTTGACAACCGTCTGCGCGAGCATCACGTTTTCGCTGGCGGTGAGATGCGGAAACAGGTTGTATTGCTGAAAGACCATGCCGACCTTCAGCCGCAGTGCGCGCAGGTCCGCGTGCCGCGCATCGACGTGTGCGCCGTCGATTTCGATCGATCCCGCGTCGATACTTTCGAGCCCGTTCAGCGCCCGCAGCAATGTGCTCTTGCCGGAGCCGCTGCGCCCGATGATGCTGACGACCTGGCCGCGTTCGACCGTAATGTCGATTCCCTTCAGTACATGATGGGCGCCGAACTGCTTTTCGACACCCTCGGTCTTAACAAGCGGCATGCCATTTCCTTTGCAGGGCCCGGGCATACCGCGTAAGCGGGTAGCACAGGGCGAAATAGACCAGCGCAACGAGTCCGTAGACGAGAAACGGGCGAAACGTCGCGTTCGAAATTTGGGTGCCAGCCTTCGTGAGTTCGGCGAAGCCGATAATCGACACGAGCGCCGTATCCTTGATGGCCTGCACACCGAAACCCACGGTGGGACCGATGGCGATACGCGCGGCTTGCGGCAGGATCACGTGACGTAACTGCTCGAAATAGTTCATGGCGAGACTGGCGGATGCTTCCCATTGACCTTTGGGCACCGCTTCCACACAGCCGCGCCAGATCTCTGCCAGGTAGGCACTGGTGAAGAAGGTGAGGCCAAGCGTGGCCGCCATCCAGGCCGAGACGTCGACACCTAGCAGCGGCAGGCCGAAGTACACGATAAACAGTTGCAGCAGCAACGGCGTGCCCTGGAACACTTCGATATAGACACGCACGAGCGCGCGCAGCACGCGCGAGCTCGACACGCGCATCAGGAGAAGCAGCAAACCGACCATGCCACCGGTAACGAACGAAACGAGTGAGAGCAGGACAGTCCATCGCGCGGCCAGGAGCAATCCTGCGACGATCTGCGCGAATGTGAACTCGATCATCGCGCACCTCGCATGTTGCGCGTGAACAGTCGTCGGCCGGCGGCGGTGAGCGCGGCGCGCAGGAGTAGCGCCATCGCAAGATAGATCCCGGCGATGAGGAAATACGTTTCGAAAGCGCGGAAATTGCGCGACTGCACGTAGCTAGCCGCATACGTGAGATCCGCGACCGAGATCTGCGAGACGACGGCCGAGCCAAGCATCGTGATGACGATCTGGCTCGCCAGCGCCGGGAACACCTTCGCGAATGCTTGTGGAAGCAGCACGTGCACAAACGTTTCGCGGCGCGACATCGCGAGTGCCGCAGCGGCCTCGTGATGTCCGCGCGGCACCGCTTCAATGCCTGCGCGCAGGATTTCCACGGCGTACGCACCGAGGTTCAGCGTCATGGCGAGCACGGCAGCGGTGTATTCGCCGATGTGCACGCCAAGGGCGGGCAGACCGAAGAACACGAAGAAAAGCTGGACGAGAAACGGCGTGTTGCGAATCGCCTCCACGTAGGCGTGAACGACTGCGCGCGGCGTCGCGCGGGGGCTCTGATAGGCGGCGGCGCCCGCAACGCCGAGGCTGATGCCCAGCAGCGTTGAACTCGCCGTGAGCGCAAGCGTGACTGCGGCGCCGCTCGCGAACATGGTGGCATAGGCGGCGAGGTCGCCGAACTGAAGCTGATAGCTCATGAGGAAATGAGGGTTGCGTAGCGGAAATTGCCAGCCGCGCGTGGCGGCAACGCGGGCGTCACAGATTGGCGGGCAACGGTTGACCGAACCACTTTTTCGACATCGCCTGGAGTGAACCGTCTTTCTTCGCTTGCTCGATGGTCGTGTTGACCCTGGTGAGCAGTTGCGGCTCGTTCTTGTTGAGGCCCACGAAACACGGCGAGTCCTTGATGACGAACTTCATCTGCGGTTCGCGCGGCGGGTGTTTTGCGAGGATCGCCGCGGCGACGATGTTGCCCGCCGCGATCAACTGCACCTGGCCCGAGAGAAAGGCCTGAATGGTCGCGTTGTTGTCGTCGAAGCGTCGGATGGTGGCGTTGGGCGCCATGTTGGTGAGCGCGACTTCTTCGAGTGCGCCGCGCGTAGCGCCGACCGTTTTGCCAGTCAGGTCCGCCGCCGTGTTGACCTTGATGTCGGCTGGCCCGAAAACGCCCTGGAAGTACGGAGCATAGGCCTGCGAAAAATCGATGACCTTCTCGCGCTCCGGCGTTCTGCCGAGCGAGGAGATCACGAGGTCGACCTTGTCGGTCTGCAGGTAGGGAATCCGGTTCGCGCTGTTGACGGGCACGAGTTGAAGCTTGACCTTCATCGATTTTGCGAGCAGTGCCGCCATGTCGATGTCATAGCCTTGCGGCTGCATGTCGGGACCGATAGCGCCAAACGGAGGATAGTCCTCCGGGACGGCTACGCGCAGCGTGCCGCGCTTGGCGATGGCGTCGAGCGCATCGGCGTTGGCGGCCTGTACCGTAACGAGGGCCAAGGCTGGCACTGCCAGCAGCGCAGCGAGCCAGCAGCGACGGTGAAATGAATTGGACTTGTATTCCATGCTGGATTTCCGAGGAGATTTGCCGCTCGCCATGGGTATCAAGCGCGAGCGTGCCATGCTCCAAGCAAGGACCGCGCCAATGCCGGCGCGCCAAGCCCGTGATCCTCCAGGCAGATGAAATGACTGCGCCAGTTTTGGCTCGATGTCGGGGATATTCACCAGATCGGTGCGTGCTGGTTTCTGCGGGGAATGCATCACGAGCACGCAGGTGCGTTTCGCGCGACGCCACGCGGGTAGTCCCGATTTGCCTACCGCAAATTCAGGAAAACCTGACAGCTGTCCCGTTTCAGTCATTGCGGCGAAACACCGTAAACATGGTGGTATCACCGGCTACGAAACAAGTCGCAACGGCGAACCACGTGAGCGCCGGCCGCGCGAACTATCAGGAAGTCAGCATGCACAGCTTCACACAAAGCATCAAATTCAAGATCGTTCTTGCATTCAGCGTATGTCTGGTACTCATCGCTGCAATGGGTGCCTTTGGTCAGTTTGGGCTTTCGCGGCTGAATTCGAATGTAAGCGATTCCTATGAGGGAAATCTGCTTCCGATTCTTGATCTCGCGGACATGCGAGCCGCACTGCTCGAAATGCGCCTTCAGGTTCGTCGCGCCCAGTCTCTTCACGATGTAGCACAGACGAAAGCCAGCATCGGCAGGATTCGCGCGGCTCAGGATCGCCTCAGCAAGGGCTGGAGCGACTACTACCCAAACCGCGTCTCCAGTGACAAGGAGCGCGAAATCGCCGACACCATCAAGAATTGGTTGCCGCAGTTCGAGGCGGGCATAGATGCGGAGGTCTCGGCGCTGGAAGCTGGCAACTACGACGCCGTATCGACACTCGTTGACAAGTATGGCGAAGTGGCCAATGCGACCAGCAAATCGCTCGACGACGACGTTGCCGAAAATCGGCGCCAGGCAAAGCAGTCTGTCGACGACAGCGAAGGCACTTTTGGCACGATTCGCTGGGTATCCATTGCGCTGATTGGCCTCGGTCTCGTAGGTGCCACGGGAGCCATGTTCTATCTTTCCCGGGCTGTTACGAAGCCGCTCGGCGAAGCGGTGGGCATCGCGAACCGGATCGCCGTCGGCGAACTCGAAAACCGCATCACGGTGCGCACACGCGACGAATTTGGCCAACTGCTCGAAGCGTTGAATAAAATGGACCAGCAGTTGAGCGACACCGTGCGGGGCATCAAGTCGGGCGCCGAGTCGGTCACCGTGGCAGCGCAGGAAATTGCCGCCGGCAACACCGACCTGTCGGCCCGCACCGAAGAGCAGGCGGCGTCGCTCGAAGAAACAGCATCAAGCATGACTGAGTTGACCGAAACCGTGAAGCAGAACGCCGAGAACGCCCGGCAAGCCAATGCGCTTGCAACCCGAGCCACCGATATGGCCGATTCAGGCAACGAAGCCGTACAGGGTATGGTCGGCACGATCGAGCGGATCAGCGGCAGTTCGACGAAGATTTCGGAGATCACCGGCGTGATCGAGGGCATCGCGTTTCAGACCAACATTCTCGCGCTCAATGCCGCAGTGGAGGCAGCGCGGGCGGGTGAACAGGGTCGGGGATTCGCGGTGGTCGCCAGTGAGGTTCGCAGCCTGGCACAGCGCTCCGCGGCGGCTGCAAAGGAGATCAAGGAACTGATCGGTTCGTCTGTGGCGATGATTCGGGACGGGGCGCAGCAGGCGGGCGACGTGGGTGCGACGATGGGTGAGGTCAAGCAGGCGATCAAGCAGGTGTCCGACATCGTGGGCGAAATTGCGGCGGCATCTGAAGAGCAGAGCCGCGGCATCGAGCAAGTCAATCAGGCCGTCATGCAGATGGACGACGTGACCCAGCAAAACGCCGCGCTCGTTGAAGAGGCCGCGGCAGCGGCGCATTCGCTCGAAGAGCAGGCAATGAGTCTTACGGGTACGGTTGCGGTGTTCAGGCTTGCCGACGCAGGTGCACCGAATTCGCGCGTACGTATGCCACAGGGTCAGACGCGCACGACCGCAACCCATGCAAAGTCGCGAGTGACAAGCCCGGGGGGCAAGCCGGTCGGGAAACCACCCGTTAGCCATGCTGATCATATCCCTGCGGCTGCCGCGGGCTCTGTCCGCGAAGACTGGGAAGTGTTCTGATGCCCGGGCTCGGTGCTGCGCTTCAGATGGAGGGCGTTGAGAACCATCTGGCACTGGCAGACGAAGGCCACCGCGTCAATTGTGTTGTCGCCGGCACGGCAATACGCTCGGGCGCCGAAGGCCCTGAATGTGCAAAATTCAGGGCTTTCCCGTTTCCGTAAGCCAGAAGGGCCTCAGGTGTGCCGCTTCTCGAGGATCAGGATGATATGCAATGAGTCCGTGCGAAACGAAAGCACGCGCTCGTCGACCCTGAACCTCTCTACACTACCGCCAAACTCCAGTTCGATCAGGTCGCCGCCTTGCGGAAATGGATCGCCTGTCTCGTGCACAGCAAGGATGTTCGGACCGTCATATTGCGCAGCGAGTGCTTCGTCGGAGAATTCGATTTCGATGATCACTTTCATGTGCGCCTCTCTGGGGTGAGGGTTGACGAGATCAGAAACATGATTTTCCCACCGACGGCGGTTCACGGTCCGATGGCTGCACATGCCCATTGTGCCCACCCAGGCCAGGACCGCACGTCCGATATGTCTATTGAGAGGCTCGGGGTCCCGCCCCGAGCGCGCGAGCGCCGATGCAGGCTGGGCGCAAAGCCGTAAGAGCCGCTCGTGGCACGAGCGGGGGGGCGGCGGCGCCGGGGTACGTCTGCGCGAGCCGCCCTCGAGTGTGACCGCTGCTGCCAGCTATCGCTGCCCTTGCTGCCGGTTCTCGCCGCTTGCGCGTTGCTGCCTCCCGGCGTGAACCGTTCGGTGTAGATCATATGCCCGGAGCAGCGTGTCGCAGACGGCGTAGGCTACCGATCAGGATGTACGGCAAGGCGGATATCGTCCGTTTGCATTCGCGCGACCAAAGCGCGAGCGATAGTCGATTTTCCGGCCCCTGACATACCAGTGAGCCAGACCACGGCTCCCTTGCGCATTGCCACATCCACTGCTGCTTTCTCCAGGTCCATAGCCTATTTGACGGGCGTCGCGCCGCTCTCTTTAGTCCCTAATAGTGCAATACATTGTTGTGACCGACGCGCGCTTACGCCCCGGTGCTTGCTTCGGCGAACAAATCAGTGGTGAACAATGAGAAGAAGACGCTTGCCTTCAATATTCATCGTCTGGCTTTACGAGAGGCTCGGGAGAAGGGCTGGCGCAAAGCGCGAGCCTCGCGCGCGGAGGGGTGCAGGTTCGCTGCCAGGGAACGAGTGAGCCGGGAAAGGGACTCGCGGCTCAAGCACACCGCCGACGAGTATGTCTTTAATCAGTGGCGCCCTGCAACTGGAACGTGTTGACGACGTCGCGCAGCATCTGCGCCTGTTCCTGCATGGACTGTGCGGCAGCGGCTGCCTGTTCGACCATTGCCGCGTTTTGCTGCGTGGTTTGGTCCATCTGGGCAATGGCAATGTTGACCTGCTCGATACCGCGACTCTGCTCGTCGGAGGCGGCCGAGATTTCGCTGATGATGTCATTGACGCGCCTGACTGCCTCGACGAGCGAAAGCATCGTTCCGCCTGCCTGCTCGACGAGCGCCTTGCCCTGGCCGACCCGATCGACCGAGTCTTCGATCAGGCTCTTGATCTCTTTCGCCGCATCCGCGCTGCGCCGCGCGAGATTGCGCACTTCGCCCGCGACCACGGCGAATCCGCGTCCTTCTTCTCCGGCGCGCGCCGCTTCGACCGCTGCGTTCAACGCGAGAATATTGGTTTGGAATGCGATGCTTTCGATCACCGAGATGATATCGACGACGCGCGCCGAACTCTGCGCGATGCTCTGCATGTTTGCGACGACGCGCTGGACGACCTCTCCGCCTTCGCCCGCGAGTTGCGTCGCGCTGCGCGCCATCTGGTTCGCCTGCAATGCGTTGTCCGCGTTCTGCTTCACGGTGGCGGTCAGCTGCTCCATGCTCGCGGCGGTCTCGCCGAGCGACGACGCCTGTTCTTCGGTTCGTGCGGAAAGATCGAGATTGCCTGAAGCGATTTGCCCCGCAGCGACCGTGATTGTTTCAGTGCCGCCCCGAATTCGCCGGATCGCGTCAGCCAGCCGGGTCTGCATGCGCTGCATCGCGAACAGCATGCTTGCCTGGTCGTCTCGGCTCAGCGTTACGGGACGCGAAAGATCTCCGTCTGCGATGGTTTCTGCCACGAGCGCGGCATACGACGGTTCACCGCCAAGACTGCGCTTCACGTTGCGGATAATCAGCACGAGCGCAAGCGTGCTCACACTCCCGATCGCAAGAATGGTGACCAGATAATGCAGGAGATTGGCGCGGAAGGCGTCGTCGATATCGTTCACATAGACGCCCGAGATCAGGTACCAGTCCCAGGCATCGAAGCGCTTGACGAAGCTGATCTTCGGGACGTGTTCGGTTTTGCCAGGCAGTCGCGCCATGTAGTCGACGTAGCCTTCGCCTTGCGACTGCGCGAGCTTCACCATTTCGACGAACAGGAGCTTCCCGTCCGTATCCGCGTAGGTGGAGACATCCTTGTTGCGCAGGTCCGGGAGCGTGGGGTGCATGATGACGACCGGCGCCGCGGTCGTGATGATCATGTAGCCATTGCCCGGATAGCGCATCGCCGAGAGTCGCGCCATCGCCTGGTGCTTCGCCTGGTCGAGCGTCAGTTCGTGCTGATCGACGAGCTTCGCGTAGTCAGCTACGATGCCATACGCGCTGTCGACGACGTTCTGCACTGCCGCCTTACGCTCCGAAAGCATGGTTGAACGAGACTGCCAGGCGGCCCAGCCGCCGAGACCCACCAGGCCAAGCCAGGTAATCAAAAGTGCGAGCCACAGTTTGGTGTTCAGGCTAAATCGGTTCACGCCGCCATCTCCATCGCTGGCCGCCCGGCGGCGCACGTGCCGTGGACGGTGTTCAGCCGCCGTGGCGTCCCGATGGACGCGCGAGTTCCCGGCGGATATCTGTGGTTTACGGCACTGCAGCGTGGTACCTGAGTCAGGACGCATTGGGTTAACTGCGTATTGCTGCCTCCTGCGTCAATTGCGATTCCGATCCCCCAGCAAGATTTTCCCAAACATCAATATCTGGATGCAACGCAGCGAGAGCTACATGAAGCCATCGCCGCGCTCAACCTGTCCTGGTGAATGCGTTTGGAATAAATTTGGCCGGGTTCGTCGTTTGGCTCTACAGACTCGTGCGCAGATGCCGATAAGGAAGGGTTGGGCGAGAGAGGGCAACGGCTTTCGGAAATTTGCCAGTGGTACTTTTTGTATCGACCAACCGCGGAAAGAGGAAGAAAGCAAGGAGAAGACAAGAATGGATCGGGCGATTTTATCGCGGCTGCGTCAAACTATTGACGACCTGGAACGCTTATCAGTGACTCTTCCCCAAAAGAGTGAGGGAGCCATATTCCTCGCTCGGATCATTCATCAGTTGCAGATCCTTCAGGACACGGTCATTGCGGGGGATGCCCGCGAAACCGTCTTTGTGTGCTCAGAGCAGATTGCGTCGATCGGGCGCTCGCGTGAGACGTTCGTGCGTGTTGCTGGCCTCGTCCTGTATGCCCAGGCCGTCGAGATTTTGACGGCGCTACAGAAGGAGGCGCACGTCTTCGCCGCCATTCAGCCGCAACATCGCGGACCTGGCAAGATGATTCACGGGTAATCAACGCGCTTTCAACGGACAGCGAGAAGAAAGATGAAGGCATCGGTTGTTGGCGCGGTTGTGCTCGCCTCAGTCTTGGCTGCAGTTCCCGCGCTGGCTGAGCAGCCGGTAGAGTCAGGGCAGAAACGATCGCACGAGGCAGCTTGGTGGTCTCGTGACGTGGTCCTCGAACGAAGGGCGACTGACGGCAGTTGGTCTGTCCGATGGTTTGACGATCTTACAGTGCGCGGGGCATCGAAGGCCTACGCGGGAAATGAGCAGGATGAGCCGCTCGTCGAGATTGCTGCGCTTCGCTCCGAGGATGACGCTATTGCCTCGCGTTCGATCACCGTCAGCTGCTTGGGCAATTACGAAAAGCGGGTCATCGTAGCAGCCGATGTGGTTGATGGGGACGAGCTAAAGCAGGTCTGGACGCAGCAGTTCAGATGCGGCGATAGTGAATGGCGAGTGAGAACCGCCAATGCGACGAGATTGCCGTCGACAGACCACTGATAACGGAAAACAACGCAGGAAAGCGGCAGTGCCATCGAGCGGCCGCGTTCGAAGAACGTGAGAAATGGATTGAAGAGCATCGCCGTAGTGGCACTCCTAATCATCAGCACATCGTCGCTTTTGGTTGCCTGCGGAAAAAGGACCGGGGACGAGTTCGTCGGATCGTGGAAAGTTAAGGACGATATCGACTCGACAATTATCGCTCGCAGCGGCTACGATTTTGTTGTTACGAACACCGGCGATACGTCGAGCAGGATGTTTTTTCGCTACGAGCACGGAATTCTCGTAATGAAGGGTTCCGCCGGAATGCTGGAGATACGCTACGACAGGATCCACGACGCGATCGTCGCATTCACCCCCGGTTTTCCGGTGGAAATCGTATTGCCCCGGGTCAAATAGGCGGGTGAGCGTCGTCATTGCGTGCGCGAAACAAGGGATAAGGGAGAGGGCATGAGGACGCTGATCGCGGTGGGTTGCAAAGGAACACAGTCCGCGCAGCAGTTCAAATTCCGGACATTCGACCTGTAACGTCAAAAAAGTAGCGAGACTACATCGCTGGAGGTGTGCGGAATGCCTGCAGCGTCGTAGACCAACGAGCGCGCGGATGGGAGTTCCTCCGTTCGATGCAAAAGCGAATGGGTCAAAGCGACCCGGAACTGCCCTTCAATCATGCAAAAGATCAACGGCAGCTTCCAGCGGCGCAACGGCCGTCCAGCGAGGTACCCAGTTTGACAAGTTATCGGCCTTAGCCGACGGTCGCAGATCGGCAACGGTCGGGCATCCCGTGCAATGGTAGGAGGATTTCTGGACCTGAGATTGCACGTGCAAACTGAAATCCGTGGTTGCGCTTGCACTCGCCATGGCGCTGCTGGGCGTCGCTCTGGTGACCAACCTCAGTCCGTCACATGCCTGGCCGCCGGACCCGAACATCAGGTGGTGGGGCATGCGGGTTCGGCGGCGAGAATCGTCAGTGCCCATTCCGATAACTGCTCCGTAGATGTTATCCAACGATCCGATGTCCGACCGACGGCGTGATCGAGCAGACCGGCAGCTACCGGTGCAGTTTTTATTGCCTAGAATTCGTTAAGCTGGTCTACGCGCTAATGCGCGACGTGCAATAGTGTCACCTGCTCACATCTTGTACCGTCATGGAACTTATCGCGGTGAACGGTCTCCGGAAGGTCTACGGGACGAGAGGCGCCTCGGTGATAGCGTTACAGGACATCCACTTCGCGATCGAAAAAGAACAATTCGTTGCGATTGTGGGACCGTCTGGCTGCGGCAAGTCCACACTCCTCAAGATTCTGATCGGGCTAATCCCGGCCTCGCAGGGCGAGGCACGACTGAGCGGCATTGCGATCGCCGGACCGCGCCGGGACATTGGCGTCGTCTTTCAGTCACCCGTGCTGTTTCCCTGGAGAACGGTGCTAGATAACGTCCTGCTTCCCGTCGACGTGCAGCGACTTGGCCGCGACAAGCTCATGGCGCGCGCGATGAATCTGCTTTCCCTCGTGGGTCTCCACGGCTTTGAAAAGCGCTATCCACGGGAGTTGTCCGGCGGCATGCAGCAGCGCGTCGCCATCGTGCGAGCGCTTGTTCATGATCCCACCATCCTGTTCATGGATGAGCCATTTGGTGCACTCGATGCGATGACCCGGGAGCAGATGAACATGCAGTTGCAGCACATATGGCTCGAGCGAAAGGAGACCATACTTTTCATCACGCATTCGATCCCGGAGGCTGTCTTTCTCGCGGACCGCGTGCTGGTGATGACGCCGCGCCCTGGACATATCGTCGATGACGTCGTCATCGATCTTGCGCGGCCACGCAATCTTGACGTCATGACAACTTCTGACTTTGGCCGGCATGTGAAACGAATCCGGGATCATTTCAAAACCGTGGGCGACCTCTCAGCATGAGTCGGCCGCCGAGGTCACTGTTGCGCCTGCTTCTCGTGCTCATCGTGCTCGGGACCTGGGAAGGCGCCGTTCGCCTCTTCGAAGTCTCCGCCTATATCGTGCCGGCGCCGTCGAAAATCGTCGTCGCCCTATATCACGGCGTAGCATCGATGCTGTACGTTCACCACCTCTGGATCACTCTTGTCGAAACGCTGCTCGGCTTCACTGCCGGTTCCATCGTGGCGCTCGTTCTCGGTACGCTCATCGCCTTGAGCCAGCGTTGTGAGTATTTTCTTTATCCCTTCATTCTCATGTTTCAGGCCATGCCAAAGGTGGCGTTGGCACCACTCATCATTATCTGGCTTGGGCTCGGTCTCGAGTCGAAGGTCGCCCAGGCTGCCCTGACAGCCTTCTTTCCATTGATGGTCAACACGATCGCGGGCCTCCGGTCTGCTGACGAAGATCGAGTCGCACTCATGCGCTCGCTTGACGCCTCGGAGATGCAGATCTTCTGGATGCTGCGCATGCCGGGGGCAATGCCCTACATTTTTGCGGGCTTCGAAATTGCCATGATGCTATCGCTGATTGGCGCAATTGTGGCGGAGTTTGTCGGTGCGCAAAAAGGACTCGGCGTGCTGCTGATGAGCATGACGTTCACGATGGACGCCGCGGGCCAGTTCTCGGTCCTTTTCGTTCTCTCCCTGCTGGGGCTACTGCTGCATACCACCATCGTCATCATCCGCAAACGGCTGCTTTTCTGGGACAGGTCGCAGGACAGGGGCCCGGATCTACCGGACGGAGGAGACATCCGATGAAACGCTTCTACCTGTTTGTAGCACTCGCATATTTATCTGGCGCTGCCGGATTCGATGCGGTAGCTCAGAGCACCGTGCGGGTTGGCTGGTGCGCGCGCACCATCACCACTGCAGCGGCCCCGTTCGCCGTTGCCATGAAGATGGGCTGGTACAGGCAGGATGGAATCACGGTCGAACTGGTGCCGCTGGCGGGTACGGACTGCGTCAAGCTCGTCGCGACGAAGACAATTCCCTACGCACTCGCTTCTGTCGAACCGCTCGCCATCATCCGCGCGCAAGGGGTGAAGGCGAGGATTTTCTACACCGCCTACCAAGGAAACATTTTCGGTATTGCTGTTCCCCAGGGCAGCACCATCACCAGGCTCGCTGACTTGAAGCAGAAGAGCATCGGCGTCACCGCGATGAGTTCGACTGGAGCGCTCATTGCACGCGCTCTCGCTGCCAGTGCAGGGCTTGATCCCGATCGCGACATCCACATCGTCGTGGCGGGCGAAGGGGCGCAAACGGCAGCGCTGCTTCGCTCAGGCCAGATTGACGCACTGAGCCAGTTCGACACGCAGTATGCGCTGGTCGAAAATGCCGGGGTCAAGCTGCGGCGTCTCTCGACCAGCGAGATCGAGCACTTTCCTTCAAATGGCTTCCTTGCGCTCGAAGAGACCTTGCGAACTCATCACAGTCAGGCAATTGCACTCGCGCAGGGCTACGCCAAGGGTACCGTCTTCACCTTTGCCAACCCCGAAGCGGCGATACGCATTCTGTGGGAGGTTTATCCAGAGACGAAACCTACCGGCGTTGACGAGGCGACGGCTCTTCGCGAAGGGTTGAGGACGCTTCAGGCACGCATGGCGAATTTAAGGCTCGAAAAGTCCGGCGTGTCCCGGTGGGGGGAAAGCTCCGAGAAAAGCTTTTCCGCTTATACGGACTTCATGCAGAGGTGGGGTGTGACCAAGGTAAAAGTCCCGGCGAACGAACTCATCACGAACGACTTAATCGACGAGATCAACAACTTCAGTCAGGACAAGATTATTGCCATGGCGAAAGCCTACAAGGACAATTGAGGCATGGTGTGCGCACGGGCGGCCGCCGACCCACAAGCGACGCCCAAACTTGCAGAAAGCGGTCACACGATGCGTTCGGAAACATCGGTCGTCACCAGTCTCGATTTATTCATTCCGCTCGAACATTTGGGTTACCGGTGCATGTAGCGGCGCACGTTGAATAAACGCCAGCCGCGAAAGAAAATAAAAAGGAGCACTAGTAGTGTCGGTGTAACGAACGGGTATGCAGGGAAATGATAGTGGCCAGCCGAGTCAACCTCCGGCAGCACGCCATGCGCCGGGGCTGAGACTCCGTACCATATGGCTATCAAGAAAGCATCCATCAAAGAGTGCCCAGGATGGCGAGCCACCCATGGGAAATCGCGAAATAACATCCAAACTGCGGCGGCCAATCCGCATAGCGGATATGAAAGTATTATCGCGGTGGCAATCTTAGTAATGCACCACCAAGTGCTTGTCGATTTAGGGATGCTCACACGAATCGCTCCGATCTCAACGAAATTTCTCCATTGGACGGCTTTGTTACCCGTGATGCCGATTCTATCCGTAGGGACGGATGGTCTTTTGTGCGGCGCTCAACGATATTCGCTAACTTGGCAAGTTCCCGGAGCCCCGGTCGTGGTCGTACCTGACTTCCTCGGCCGATAGCCTGCGGGTCCGCGCAGCATCGAACTTCCGTAGCCGACCCTCAAGAGACCTTCAGGACTAGCGCACATCAGTGGCTGCTTCCAAGGGTACAACAGCCTACTGTAAGGGCCCGTCGCCTCTCAACAGACCAGCGCCGATACTACTGCGGGGGCGCCAATGGCGGCGGTGGGGTGTTCGGCACAACTTCTGCATAGAAGTGCGCAATTGCGCGCCAGGTCGCATCCCACTGCGACTTCCCTTCGAGAACGAGGTTGTCGTCGAGGTAGAGCTTTCTCCCGACAAGTTGATACTCGGCCATGCCAAACGGAGCCGCAATGCGCCACGGTCCTTTGCCGGCCGCTTCGCTCCACCATCGCCACGTACTATCCGAAGAAGTCTTATGGCCGAATCCGAGCGCCTTCCATCGGCGATCGTTCGGGTCGGCACTGCGGCTGTCACAATGAGGAAAGGTCACGTGACACCTCGTTAGAAGAGTTGGAGTAGACCGGTCGGGGGACGATAGGAAGCAAACCGCTGGGTTCCATTGCAGAGCGGACCCGGTTTCTGGGTGGACTCAAGTACCTCGGCCGAACATTATCTAACTTGTGAATCAGCTCTTCGGCTGGGTGCTCAAGCATCGGCGAGCTAAGGATCGTTTCCAGGAGCGATCCGACATCCCAATGTCCGAGTGCGAGCGCAGGCCAATGGGTATTGGCCCACTAGCTCCCGATGCGGTGGGCCGCGGTCAAGCCACTACGGACGTTCGTCGTTGGCCGACGAACGTCCGGGTTTGGGGTGCTTCAGACAGTAACACGCTGGGCTTGGGCGCCGGGAATATCCAGGCAGGCATGTCAGGTCTGCGGTCCACTCGCAACCTGTTTTCCCGGGCGACGCGAAAATCCGGCAGGCTTCGGCGACCATCAACTTCGGTGTCAAGGGCTATCGCCGCCATAGCGCATCTCAATAAGCTTGTCGAAAGAATGGACTATGCTGGGCTAGCGGGTTGTGCCCGCCTGCATGTCGTGGTGCTGGCATGGCCTTTGAACAACCGTGACTTAGTGAGAGAACGATGCCATCCGAAGCTCAATGCCCGTTCTCGGGCGATGCCTCCGTTGCCACACGCGTCGTCGCTGGCACCATGACCAATCAGGATTGGTGGCCCAACCAGCTACGCGTCGACCTTCTGAATCAACATTCCGACAGATCTGATCCGCTTGGTCGGAAATTCAGCTACCGCGAGGAGTTCAAGAAACTCGACTATGCAGCGCTAAAAGCCGACCTGCGCAAGCTCATGACCGACTCGCAGGAATGGTGGCCGGCCGACTTCGGTCACTACGGCCCGCAATTCATCCGTATGGCCTGGCATGCCGCCGGTACCTATCGTACGGTCGACGGGCGCGGTGGCGCAGGCCGCGGCCAGCAGCGCTTCGCGCCACTGAACTCGTGGCCCGACAACGTCAACATCGACAAGTCGCGACGCCTGCTGTGGCCGATCAAGCAGAAGTACGGCCAGAAAATTTCGTGGGCCGACCTGCTGGTTCTGACGGGCAACGTCGCGCTCGAGACGATGGGCTTCCGCACCTTCGGCTTCGGCGGCGGCCGCGAAGATACCTGGGAGCCGGATACCGACGTGTACTGGGGCGCGGAAACGACCTGGCTCGCGCTCAGCAACGATCCGGACAACAAGCAGAGCCGCTATTCGGGCAAGCGCGATCTCGATAATCCGCTCGCCGCTGTACAGATGGGCCTGATCTACGTCAATCCTGAGGGCCCGGACGGCAATGGCGACCCGGTCTCGGCGGCGGTCGACATCCGCGAAACCTTCGCGCGCATGGCAATGAACGACGAGGAGACCGTCGCGCTGATCGCCGGCGGTCATTCTTTCGGCAAGACCCACGGCGCGGGATCGGCCGACCACGTGGGGCCCGCTCCCGAAGCGGCTCCGGTTGAACTGCAGGGCCTCGGCTGGGCCAGTACCTACAAATCGGGCACGGGCGGCGACGCGATCGGCAGCGGCATCGAAGTCACGTGGACACAAACGCCCGCGCAATGGAGCAATGCCTTTTTCGAAAACCTCTTCAAGTACGAATGGGAACAGGAAAGAAGCCCGGCGGGCGCCATCCAGTGGGTCGCCAAGGATGCCGAAGCGGTCATCCCCGGGCCGAGGCCCGATTCGCCCAAGCGCAAGCCGACCATGCTCACAACCGACCTGTCGCTGCGCTTCGACCCTGCGTACGAGAAGATCTCGCGGCGCTTTCTCGACGATCCGCAGGCGCTTGCCGAAGCGTTCGCGCGCGCCTGGTTCAAGCTAACTCACCGCGACATGGGCCCAAAGGCACGCTACCTCGGCCCGGAAGTGCCGCGTGAAGACCTGATCTGGCAAGACCCGCTACCTGCGGCGACGCACCATCCGGGCGAGACTGACATCGTTGATCTCAAGGCGAAGATCGCGGCTTCGGGCCTGTCAGCTTCGGAACTCGTCGCGGTTGCGTGGGCAGCGGCCTCGACCTTCCGTGGTTCGGACAAGCGCGGCGGGGCCAACGGCGCGCGCATCCGGCTCGCGCCGCAGAACGACTGGGCCGCCAACAAGGCCGTCGCCGGCACGCTGGCGAAGCTGGAAGAAATCCAGAAGGCTTCGGGCAAGGCGTCGCTCGCCGACGTGATCGTGCTGGCCGGAAGCGTCGGCATCGAAATGGCTGCAAAGGCAGCGGGCCTCACGCTCACGGTGCCGTTCGCGCCGGGCCGCGTCGATGCCACCGCCGCGCAGACCGATGCAGTCGCGATGGCTGTTCTTGAACCCGTCGCCGATGGCTTCCGCAACTTTGAGAAGACCCGGTCGCCGGTTCCGGCCGATGCATTGCTGATCGACAAGGCCCAGTTGCTGACCCTGACGGCCCCGGAGATGACCGCGCTGATCGGTGGCCTGCGCGCTATCAACATCAATGCAGACGGCAGCAAGCACGGTGTCTTCACGAAAACACCGGGCGCCCTCACTAACGACTTCTTTGTCAATCTGCTCGACATGGGTACCGAGTGGAAGCAGGCCGGCGAGATTTACGAAGGCTATGACCGCAAGACGGGCCAGATCAAGTGGACGGGCACCCGCGTGGACCTCGTGTTCGGCTCGAACTCAATACTGCGCGCGCTGGCCGAGGTTTACGGCAGCGCCGACGGCAAGGAGCGTTTCATCAGCGACTTCGTGTCCGCCTGGGTCAAGGTGATGAACCTTGACCGCTTTGACCTCGCCTGACACGAGAGGACAGCGGGCGGCTGCCAGACATGAGCCGCGCGAGCAGTATGCAAAGCCGGAGGTTTGCGCCTCCGGCTTTTTTCACGTGGTCCAAAACGCGATCAGCCTGCCGCGCCTCACCGCCCGCACACGCAGTCTCTTCAGCGTGCGGTATCGATACGCGAGCGTCCGACAACGGGGCGATGCCGCCGCCCAAATGTCCGACTTCATGCCGACGCGAATGGCGCTTCATGGCCGGCTACACTCCATCCGCAATCGCTCTCCCCAGAAACCCCCGAAGAACCCCAAAAAAAAGCGCCCCCCGAGGGGCGCTCAAACGCAAACACCGGAAAAGCGGCGAATCAAGACCGCTTGCCGCGCTGCTCCACCGGCGTGAAATCGAAGCTGGCGAAACTGCCGCCCTGATACCGCTGCGCCGTCGCGTCGAGCGGGTTCTGCTGCGCCAGAATCTCAGCGGCCCAGTCTTCCGAATTCTGCTTCGGCTCATAGCCAAGGCGTTTCGCGTCGTCGTGCGCGCCTTCCTGAATCCAGTAGCTGCGTGTGTTGTTCGACACGCCCCACACCACGGCAAAGCCGATCTCATCGACATTGATCACACGATCGACGAGATGGAACAGATCCTCGTGGCCGAACCACGTGCTCAATTGACGGAACTCGGTGGGCCTCGGCAGGCAGCTGCCGATGCGCACGTTCACGGTTTCGATGCCGTGCTTGTCCCAGTAAAGGCGCGCGAGCGATTCGCCCCATGCCTTGGAAAGACCGTAGAAACCGTCCGGGCGAAACGCGCAGTCGAGTGTGAGCTTCTCTTCCACGGGGTACATGCCGATCGCGTGGTTCGAGCTCGCGAACAGCATGCGCTTCGTACCATGGCGGCGCATGCCTTCGTAGACTTCGACGAGACCGCGCAGGTTGTTCTCGATGATCTCGGGCAGGGGGCGCTCGACGCTCGTGCCGGCCATGTGGATCAGCACATCCACGCCGTCGAGCAGGCGGTCGACCACGGCGGGGTCGCGCAGGTCGCCGTGCATCACGTCTTCGCCCGCGACGAGCGGTTCGAGCGGCTTCGAGCCGGCCGCGGAACGCAGGTTCACGCCGCGTTCGAGCAGGCCCTTGCGTAACACGGTGCCGAGCTGGCCGCCCGCACCGGTCAATGCAACTTTCTTCACTGTGATTGTCCTCACGTAGAAATGCCGAAAGCCGGCACCCTTGCGGGCGCCGGCCGGTGAACAGGGCGATCAGGCCTTCACTTTATGCGAGGACTGAAGCGCGAGGTTGTCCGCATTGTCCTTCTGCTCGTTCGAGATCAGTCGCCATGCCACGCAGGCGCCGATGATGTCGAACAGCATGAGGCACACGAACAACGGGTTATAACCGATCGTGCTGGCCACTGCGCCGACGATGAGCGAGAACACCGTCGCGCCGAGGTAGCCGAACATGCCCGAGAGACCCGTGGCCGTGGCGACTTCGTGCTGGCCGAACACGTCCGACGCCAGCGTGAACAGCGCGCCCGATATCGTCTGGTGTGCGAACGTGCCGACACAGAAGAGGGCGATGGCGGCGTAGGGGCTCGCAACGAGGCCCACGCAGGCCGGACCGACCATCAGCAGCGCGCCGGTCGTGATGACGAGCTTGCGCGAGGTGATGAGCGAGCAGCCGAACCAGCGGATGAAGAGCGGCGCGAGGTAGCCGCCCACGAGGCAGCCGAGGTCGGCGGCGAGGAATGGCATCCACGCGAACAGCGCGATTTCCTTCAGGTTCATGTGACGCACGGTGACCATGTACAGCGGAATCCACGCGCCGAAGGTCTGCCATGCCGGTTCCGCGAGCATGCGCGGAATGCCGATGCCCCAGAAGCGGCGCGTCTTGAGCACTTCCTTGAACGAGGCGCGGCGGCCGCGGGTCGACTTCTGCGCTTCGGTCTGGCCTTCGCGGATGTAGTCGGCCTCTTCCTGCGAGAGCCGCGGGTGTTCCGCGGGCATCTTGAAGAACACGAGCCACAGCGCCACCCAGATCAGCGCGCCGCCGCCGGTGACCACGAACGCGAACTGCCAGTTGAACTTGAGAATGCACCACACGACGAGCGGCGGAGCGAGCATCGCGCCAATCGAGGTGCCGGTGTTGAGCCAGCCGGTCGCGACCGAGCGCTCCTTCGCCGGGAACCATGCGCTGATGGCCTTCATCCCGGCCGGGAAGATCGCGGCTTCGGTCATGCCGAGCATGCCGCGGAAAGCCGCGAGCGCGGGCCAGCTGCCGGCGAGGCCGTGCAGCATGTTGGCGATGGCCCAGCCGAACGCGAAGATCGCGAAGCCGATCTTGATGCCCACGGAGTCCAGCACGAAACCGGCGATCGGCTGCGCGAGGGCATAGCAGGCCTGGAAGGCCGTGACCACGTACGAGTACTGCTGCGTGGTCATGTGAAGCGTTTCAGTCAGCGTGGGGGCGGCCACCGCGAGCGAGCTGCGCGCGAGGTAGTTGAAGATGGTGCCGATCATGATGAGGCCGATGATCCACCACCGCACCCCCTTGATTGTCTTGCGTTGCACTGCGCGTCTCCTGCTGTTGGCGGGCTCCGGCACGAAGCTGTGCCGGAAGGTGAGCCCGAATGGCTGTGTTTCTGTGCGTGGCGCCCCGTGCTGGCCTGGGTCGCTTCAGGCGGCAGCGGTGCTGGTCTCCCGCTGGCCGGGATGAAGGGCCGCGCCGGTGCGCATCGGGCCCTTCATGTAAGACATCATTCTATTTGGACCAAAGTTGTAAAGCAAATCTTGAGGCGCTGGGGATTTCCCTGGTGCGGGATCGGGGTCGGACGCCCGGCGCGGCCGCTGGACGGGCATTTGTTGACCTGAGTCACGTTTTCACAGGCAGCATCTGCCGGATCTTACGAGCGAGTTCACGCCTGTCCGAAGACGAGTCGTCATACATCCTGGGGCGGCCCGCAGCGTAATGGCGGGTTGACAATTTTCGTGTTGTATTACAACAATGCGACCCATCCGCTCGACAGTTTTTCGAGCCGCCGCCCGCGCCACGCGCACCACGACACACGACAACGGACGAGACACGATGACTTCCCCCGCCATCCCCGTGAGCGATGCCGCGCTCGAACAGCTGCGCCACGTTTCCAACGCCACGCTCACCACGCAACTTTTCAAGCGCGGCCTGCGCAATGTCTTCCTGCAGGGCGTGAAGCCGCTCGCCGCACCGGCGCCGGGCGCTCCCAATCTGGTCGGTCCGGCCTTCACGATGCGCAACATCCCTGCGCGCGAGGATCTCGACCAGCTGAGCGCGTTTCAGAACCCCGAGCATCCGCAGCGCAAGGGCGTCGAGACCGTGCCCGCGGGCGCGGTGCTCGTGCAGGACTGCCGCGGCGTGACCGATGCCGCCTCGATGGGCTCGATCCTCGCCACGCGCATGAAGGTGCGCGGCGTGGCCGGCATGGTCTCGGACGGCCCGGTGCGCGACAGCGCGACCATCGCGGCGCTCGGCATTCCGGTGTTCTGCGCGGGCGCCTCGGCGCCGCTCAATCTCTGCAAGCACCATACGGTCGATCTGAACGTGCCGATCGGCTGCGGCGGCGTGGCCGTGTTTCCGGGCGACATCATCGTCGGCGATGCGGACGGCGTGGTCGTGATTCCGCGTCACCTGGCCGAGGAAGTCGCGCGCGACGCCACGGAGCAGGAGACGCTCGAGCGCTTCATCACCGAACGTATCGAGGCGGGCGCGGCGCTGCCGGGCACCTATCCGCCGAACGAGGCGACGCTCGTCGCGTACGAAGCCTGGAAGAAGGAGCAGCGTTGAGCACGCAGCACGACGTGACGCTCGACGCGGTGTCGACGCCGCCGGCGCGTCCACTCGAGGCGCACGACGCGCGGCGCTCGTCGGTCGGCGAGTGCCCCGTGTGGCGCGCCGAGGAAAGCGCGCTCTACTGGGTCGATATTCCCGCGCAAACGCTCGTGCGCTATGCGGTCGACACGGCGCGCCGCACCGAGTGGGCGCTGCCGGAGCGCATCGGCTGCTTCGCGTTCGCGCGCGATGGCGGCGTGCTCGCGGCGCTGGAGACGGGCCTTTTCGCCGTGACGCTGCACGAACCGGCCGCGCACGTGCGGGCAGGCGAGGCGAGCGTGCGGCCGCTCGCGTGCGTGGCGCACGAGGCCGCGCGTATGCGTTTCAACGACGGCCGCTGCGATCGTCAGGGCCGTTTCTGGTCCGGCACGATGGTGCAGGACGCGGCGGCGCCCGACCCGGCGGGCAAGCTCTATCGCTACACGGCGCAAGACGGCTTGTCGGCGCCCGTGGTCGAGGGGTTGTGCACGCAGAACGGCCTCGCGTGGTCGCCGGACGGCCGCACGATGTATCTGTCCGATTCGCATGCATCGAGCCGCCTGATCTGGGCCTTCGACTATGACATCGACGACGGCGTGCCCACGAATCGCCGCGTGTTCGCCGATCTGCACGACTACACGGGGCGCCCCGACGGCGCGGCCGTGGACGCCGACGGCTGCTACTGGATCTGCGCGAACGACGCGGGCCGCCTGCTGCGCTTCACGCCCGCAGGGCGGCTCGAGCGCAGCGTGGCGGTGCCGGTGGCGAAGCCTTCGATGTGCGCGTTCGGCGGGGCCAACCTCGACGTGCTTTACGTCACGACGATCTGCCCGCCGCAAACCGGCGAGCTGGACGGCCTGGTATTCGCCATCGACGCCGGTGTGCGTGGCCTGCCCGAGCCCGCTTTCGCGGGTTCGCTGCGCGCGACTGACTGACCTTTGCCCTTTGCCCATTACGCGTTGACGATATGCCGCAGTTTCAGAACCAGGACGTCATCGAACTCGCACGCGGCGCGTCGCGGCTGCTCGTCGCGCCGCAAGCCGGTGGGCGTCTGCTGTCGTGGACGGTCGGCGGCGCGCCCATCATCCATTGGCCCGACGAGCCGGACTGGAGCAAGCCGGGGCTGATCCGCGGCGGCAATCCGCTGCTGTTCCCGTTCATCGCGCGACAGTGGGTCGACGGCCATGTGGGCCGCTGGCGCGACGCACAGGGCGTGGTGCGCGAGATTCCGCTGCATGGCTTCGCACGCGATCTGCCGTTCGCGGCGCAGATCGCGCCGCAGGGCGACGGCGTGCGCATGACGCTCACCGACAGCGCGTCGACGCGCGCGATGTACCCGTTCGGGTTTCGCTTCGAGGCGGCCTACCGGCTCGCCGACGAAACGACACTCGACGTGGAACTGAGCACGACGAACACGGGCGAGGCTCGCATGCCGTACTACGCGGGCCATCACTTCTATTTCGCGCTTCCGCACGCGCAGCGCGGCGAGGCGACGATCGCATTGCCGCGCAATGTGCAGCGCCGTCAGTTGCCGGACGGCACGACGACCGGGGCCGCGCCGGGCGCGACGCACTACCGCTTCGACGACGCGCAGATCATCGACCGCTTTCATTGCCTCGACGGCGAGCCGGAGGTGCCCGTGCGCATCGAGATGCCGTCGCAGCAGCGCGCGATCGAAATCGATCTGCGCCGGCCCGGTTCGGCGTCGTGGTATGCGGTCACGACCTGGACGCTCGCGCCCGATTCGGACTTTTACTGCGTCGAGCCGTGGCTCGGCCTGCCCGACGCGATCCACACCGGCCTCGGCCTGCGCTGGCTGGAGCCGGGAGAGACGCAGAAAGCGGCCCTGCGCATCCGCGTAAGTGCACTGCGGTAGGGCGCGGCAGCGCAAAAGTGCAAGCGGCCGTAAATTGGCCGCAAATTGGTAAAGCGGGACGGAAAGGGCGGAAACACCCGCAAAATGGGGGCTGGCCGGGGGCAGGTGGACGCTATCGGCCCGCCATATGACTTACAATTGACGACACTCCTGACAACCCAAAGTGCACCGTCCGATCATGTCTGAGCAGAAAGCGCCGAATATGCCGGCGCGGATTTACAGCGACATCCTCAACCGCATCATCGAGGGCGAATACAAGGAAGGGGAGCGCCTGCCGACCGAGCACATGCTCGCGGAGCGCTTCGCGACCTCGCGCCCCACGGTGCGCGAGGCGCTTGCCCAGCTGCGCGCGGACGGCATCATCGCCACGCGCCACGGCTCGGGCACGACGGTCATGCGGCGTCCCGATCCGGACGTGCGCCGCTTCGCGCCGCTCGAAACGCTGTCGGACATTCGCCGCTGCTACGAATACCGCGTGGTGGTCGAAGCCGGGGCGGCGTCGCTGGCCGCGCAAAAGGCCGAAGACGAAGACATCGCCGCGATCCAGCGCGAGTGGGACAACCTGCAGACCATCATCGAGACCTCGGGCATCGGCGCGAAAGACGACTTCGCGTTCCATATGGCCGTGGCGCGCGCCTCGAAGAACCAGTTCTTCATCACGGCGCTCTCGGGCATCCAGGAGCAGATGGTGTTCAGCATGAACCTGTCGCGCAACCTCTCGCTCGTGAAGTCGATCGAGCGGCAGCGCCTCGTGCAGCAGGAACACCTCGAAGTGCTCGAAGCGATCCAGGCGCGCGACCCCGAGCGCGCATCGACCGCCATGCGCGCGCATCTCGAGCGCGCGGTGAACCGGATGTTCGGCTCCTGAGCCCGCCTTCGCGGCGCGTGCCTTCATGGGTTCAAACGCTCTGCGCCGGCTGGCTGTTGTGACTGTGGCGATCGCGGCGAGCGCGCTGATCGTTGCGCCGGCACCCGCACAGGCGCGTGACGTGCGGCCCGTCAGCGTGATCGCCGACGCGCGCATGGTCGTTGATACCCCGCAAGGCCGCGCGCAATTTCCGCTGTATGTGAGCGCGGACTGGAACGTCCCGCAACCCGCCGTCCAGCGCGCGGTGGTCATCGTGCACGGACGGCTGCGTAACGCCGATACCTACTTTCGCACCGCGCAGCATGCGCGCGAGCTGGCGGGCGTCGATCCGGCGGGCACGCTGCTCGTCGCCCCACAGTTTCTCGCCACCGCCGACGTGAGCGCGCACCACGCAGCGGGCGATCTGCTGAGCTGGCGCGGCAACGCGTGGATGGCCGGCGCGGACGCCGCGAGCGGCGCGCCGGTGAGTTCATACGCCGTGCTGGACGACATTGCGCGGCATCTCGCCGACCGGCATCGGTTTCCCAATCTGAAAACGATCGTGTTCGCGGGGCACTCGGGCGGCGCCCAGGTGCTGCAGCGCTACGCGATCGCCTCGCATACGGACGCGCTTGCCGCCGAGGGCATCGACGTGCGTTTCGTGGTGGCGAACCCGTCGTCGTACGCGTATTTCGACGCGCAGCGGCCCGACGCGAACGGCGCGCCAGCGGCATTCGATGCCACGCGCTGCGCGGGCTTCGACCGCTGGAAATACGGCATGGAGAACCGCCCGGCGGCCATCGCCGGGCGCACGCCCGCGCAACTCGAAACGGACTACGTGAAGCGGCGCATCGTCTACCTCGCGGGTGGCAACGACGTCGACCCGGCCTCGGTATCGCTCGACAAGAGTTGTGCTGCGCGGGCGCAGGGCGCGCAACGCATGGCGCGCGCGCAAGGCTTCTACCGCTACCTGCGAACCCGTCACCCGGACGGCCTGAACCAGACGTTACATATCGTCCCCGGCGTGGGCCACGACGGCGCGCGCATGCTCACGTCGAGTTGCGCCTTGGCGACGATGTTCGATACGCCAGGCTGCGCGCCTTGACGGCCGACGCCGCGTTGCGCTGGACCCTCCAATAGCAAACGGGCGTGGAACTCGCATTGCACGAGATCCACGCCCGTCTTCAATCCGGCTGGCGGCAGCTGTTGCCCCCGTCAGCGGAAAGTGAAGCGTAACGCTTTAGGCAGCCTGCTTGGCGGCGCGTGCCGACGCTTGCGCGACGGCCTTCGTCGCGGCCTTGCCGGCGGCGTCGAAGTTGCTTTCCGCGAATTCAACAGCTTGCTTCGCAGCCTTGTTCACCGACGAGTACGCGTTGCTGGCGGCGTTCAGTGCCGACTTGATTGCGGCGACAGCGGCTTCCGAGCCGGCCGGGGCGTTCTTCGCGGCGTTGTCGACGAGCGTTTCGAGTGCGCGCTGCTGCGTTTCGTACTGCGACTGCGCGGCCGTGGCGAATTCGGCTTGCGTGGCCGAAACGATGCCGTAGACGCTACGGCCATAGGCCATCGCCTTTTCAGCGGCGGGCTGGGCGAAGCCGGCTTGCACGGCGAAGAAGCCTTGCGGGTCCTTGGCCGAGAACGCGCGATGAGCTTGTTCCTGACCTTCAGCGAACGCCGAGCGGGCCGTTTCGATATTGAGTTCGGCGAGCTTGATCGCGCCTTCAAATGCCTTGCTCGTCAGGCCGAAGAGGGCCTCGAGACCGGCTTTCTGGTTGGCGGCGAACTGTTCGGGGGTCGGCAGGTTCATGTCTCTTTCCTTTTGGGGGGACGCTACGCGTCGGTTTCGGTTACGAAAACAAACTTTCGGTTCGATCACCGGTTCGCGCAGAGAAGGTTTTGTGCGATGCAGCAATCGAGTTCATAGTAACCGATCCATAAAACGTGTCAAGAACTTTTTGTGCGTCGCAACAATTATGTAAACGCCTGATTTTTGGTGGAAATTTCCAACATGGCCGCAGGCGCCTAAGCTGGGCTGCGCGACGCGTGAACCGCTTGAGCGCAGCGCTTTGCGTCTGCGCGCAAAATGGCCGCTCCCTCGGGCAAGCGCTGGCGGCGAAGGTTGGCGCCTGTGCGCAGCCCGGGTTGGTCCCCCAATCCAGCGGTGGCGGTCCCGACTGCGGCTCGAACCTGCTGTCGCAGTCGAACGGGCGCGGTGCGCGCAGCCGCCATTCGCGAATCCTCAGGAGAGCGGTAATGGGTGTATCGAACGACAAGTCTGCCGGTCATTCCACGACGAGCACGGGCGCGCCGGCTGTCAGCGACCGTAACTCGCTCACGGTCGGTCCTGACGGCCCGATCGTGCTGCACGACGTGCATTTCCTCGAGCAGATGGCGCATTTCAACCGGGAGAAGGTGCCCGAGCGCCAGCCGCATGCGAAGGGCGCCGGCGCGTTCGGCGAATTCAAGACCACCGAGGATGTGTCGCGCTACACGAAGGCCGCCTTGTTCCAGAAGGGCGCGAGCACGGAAATGCTGGCGCGCTTTTCGACCGTTGCGGGCGAAATGGGCAGCCCCGACACCTGGCGCGACGTGCGCGGCTTTTCGCTGAAGTTCTACACGACCGAGGGCAACTACGACCTCGTCGGCAACAACACGCCGGTTTTCTTCGTGCGCGACCCGATGAAGTTCCCGCACTTCATCCGCAGCCAGAAGCGTCTGCCCGACTCGGGCCTGCGCGATGGCGAGATGCAATGGGACTTCTGGACCAACAATCCCGAGTCGGCGCACCAGGTCGCCTATCTGATGGGCGAGCGCGGCTTGCCGAAGACGTGGCGCCACATGAACGGCTACGGCTCGCACACCTTTATGTGGGTGAACGCGAAGGGCGAGAAGTTCTGGGTGAAGTACCACTTCCACACCAACCAGGGCATGCAGTTCTTCACCAACGCCGAAGCCGCGGCGATGGCAGGCGACGACGCCGACTACCACCGCCGCGATCTGTTCGATGCGATCAAGCGCGGCGAATTTCCGTCGTGGACGCTCTCCGTGCAGGTCATGCCGTATGCGGAGGCGAAGAAGTACCGCTTCAATCCGTTCGATCTCACGAAGACGTGGTCGCACAAGGACTATCCGCTCATCAAGGTGGGCACGATGACGCTCAATCGCAATCCGGAGAACTTCTTCGCGCAGATCGAGCAGGCCGCGTTCTCGCCGGGCAACACGGTGCCGGGCATCGGCCTCTCGCCGGACAAGATGCTGCTGGGCCGCGCGTTCGCCTATAACGACGCGCAGCGCGCGCGGATCGGCACGAACTTCAACCAGCTGCCGGTGAATCGTCCGAAGGTGCCGGTGCAGACCTATATGTTCGACGGCAACATGACCTACGAACATAGCGGCAACGCACCGACTTACGTGCCGAACAGCTTCGGCCGTCCGTGGGCGGATGCGACGGGCGCGGCGGACGACGGCTGGGAAGCGGACGGCGACATGGTGCGCAGCGCCTACTCGCTGCACGCGGAAGACGACGATTTCGGCCAGGCGCACGATCTCGTGCGCAACGTCTACAACGACAAGCAGCGCGAGGCGCTGATCCAGCAGGTGGTGGCGAGCCTGAGCGGTGTGGGCAGTCCCGTGCGCGAGCGCGTGTTCGACTACTGGAAGAAGATCGACGCCGAGGTGGGCGCGCAAGTCGAAAAGCAGGCGGGCAGCGGCAAGTAAGCCGCCGAAGCCGCGAGAGAACCGGAACGGGTCGCAAGACCCGTTCCGGTTTTTCTTTTGTGCGCGGACGTTGCGGGGGCAGCGCATGACGGCCGGCCGCCGCCAAACTGGCAGAACCGTCATCTGGCGGATTCTGCAGCGTCAGGGACGAGGGGGCATAATGCGCGAGTCGCCGTGTGGGCCGCATCGCGCCATCCCGCCGGCGGACCGCGCGCGGCGGGAATAAATTTGCCGCATCGGGCGTTATCCCTACTGATCCGCAACGGCCAAGCCCACGTGAAAACTCCCCTTTCCGCCGAATCCCCGTTTGTCGGTGCCGACGCTGGCGCGCAAAAGTACACGCGCGTTGCCGTGCTATTGCACTGGTTGATCGCGCTACTGATCCTCGCGAACGTCGCACTGGGCCTGACAGCCGCGCTGCTGCCCGACGGCGCGCTTTCGGACACCGCCATTCGCTTCGTGATCGATACGCACAAGTCGATCGGCATTACCGTACTCGGGCTCGCGATCCTGCGCGTGCTGTGGCGTCTCACGCATCGCCCGCCTGCGCTGCCCGCCGAATTCCCGGGCTGGGAGCGCGCGTCGGCCCACGCCGCGCACGTCGCGCTCTACGTGCTGATCTTCGCGATGCCGCTTTCCGGCTGGCTGCACGACTCCGCATGGGTCGCCGCCGCCTCGCATCCCATGTATCTCTTCGGCCTCGTGCAATGGCCGCGCATCGGCTTCATCATGAACCTCGATGCGGCCACGAAGGAGCAGTTGCACAACCAGTTCGGCGCGCTGCACACCGCGTGCAGCTATGCGCTCTATGGCGTGCTCGCGTTGCATATTGCGGGCGCACTCAAGCATCAATGGATCGATCGTCGTTCGGTGCTGCGCCGGATGATGCCGTGAGCAACACGAGAAGGGTACGACTTGAAAAACACGCTTGAAGAGGCGCTCGCCCGCACGTCGCCGCGCCTCGTACCGCCTCCCACGCCATTCGCGAGCATCGCGATCCACCTGGGCGTCATGGCGCTCTGGTTCGTGCTGTTTGCGCGCGCGTTCTTCCTGCAAGGCGTGGTCGCGTGGTCCACCGGCATTGCCTATGTCGTCTACGACACGGTGTTGCTGTTGTTCGTCGCCTGGAAGGCGCGCGTGCTGCTTGCGCCTGCGACAGCGCCCGCAGCCGCAGGCGCGGCGAAGCTGCCGACGCTCGGCGTGATCGTCGCCGCGCACAACGAAGCGGCCGTGCTGCCGATCACCCTCGACGCGCTGTTCGCGCAGACCCGCGCGCCGCAGCAGATCGTGATCGCCGACGATGGCTCGACCGACGGCACGGCTGCCTTGCTCGCGCAGCGTTATGGTCTGGCCGACCCGGGCGAAGGCCAGTTGAGCGCGCCTTCGCCGCAGTATCCGAATCTGCGTTGGCTGAAGCTCGCGCACGGCGGCAAGGCGTGCGCGCTCAACGCGGCGTTGCTTGCGATCGCAACGGAAACGGTCATGACCGTGGACGCCGATACGCTGCTCGAACCCGACGCATGCGCCGCGATGGCGAGCGCGTTTGGCCGCGAGCCGGCGCTGGTCGCGGCGGCGGGCCTGCTCACGCCGGTTTGCGACCATACGTTGAGCGGGCGCTTTTTCCAGTGGTTCCAGACCTACGAGTACATCCGCAATTTCATCTCGCGCTTCGCGTGGATGCGCGCCGACAGCCTGCTGCTCATCTCGGGCGCGTTTGCGGGCTTTCGCCGCGATGCCGTGATGGCCGTGGGCGGCTTCGATGCGGATTGCCTCGTCGAGGACTACGAACTGATTCACCGCTTGCGCCGTCATTCGGCGCGCAAGGGCCTGGGCTGGGACGTGCGCGTGCTCGGCACTGCCCGCGCGCGCACCGACGCGCCCGGTACGCTCACGACCTTCCTGCGTCAGCGCCGCCGCTGGTTCGCGGGCTTCCTGCAAACCCAGTACTGGTATCGCGACATGACCGGCAACCGCAAGTACGGCAAGCTCGGCCTCATGATGCTGCCCGTGAAGGCATTCGACACCGTGCAGCCCATTTATGGACTGACGGCGTTCGCGCTGTTGATCGGCTTCCTGTTCGACGGCCGCTTCACGATCGTGCTGCCTGTGCTGGGCGTGATCGTCGGCAAGATCGCGATCGACCTCGCGTTTCATCTGTACTCCGTACATCTCTACCGGCGCTGGAGCGGCGACCGCACGCACTCGAGTTTCGGCATGGCGTTTCTCGCCGCCATCTTCGAGCCGTTCTCGTTCCAGTTGATGCGCCACAGCGGCGCGGCGCTCGGCTGGCTGCATTTCCTGCTCGGGCGGCGCAAGTGGGGCGTGCAAAGCCGCACCGGGCTGGCGGCGGCGCGTAGCCGCGAGAGCGCGGCGTCTCAATGATCTGATTTCCGTGGCATTCGACTTGCTCCCAGCTTAAAAGGGCCGCGCAAAGCGCGCGGTGCCGGCCTTTAAACCGGTCAGGGAGAGTCAAATGTATCGATTCAGCGTCCTCGCTTTACTATTGCCGCTCGCACTAGCAGGCTGCCTGTCGTTCAGCAGCAGCGATCCCAACCCGCCGCCGCCGCGGACCGTCGTCGTCCCGCAGCAGCCGGCCACCGAGGCGCCGCCACCCCCGCCGGGTGCGGCTTGTGTTGCGCCGTGCTGATCGATTCACCGACTTGCGGCAGCGTTGGGCATCGCGCCGTCCGGCGCTTTCGTGTCCAGCGCGTGCCGCACTTCGCGCATCAGGCTGCGCGCGAACAGCACGTCCGGTACATCGTCGAGACCCGCCGAGCGCAAGGCTCGCGCGGTCCACGTGTTGCAGGTATGCAAGGCGTCGTAAGTCCCTGACGCCGCGAAATAGACGCTGCCCGTATAGGGTCCGTCGGCGAGGCGGCGCGGTGCGCCATCCGCATCGGTTTCCAGCGAAGTGCGCAGATAGCGCTGAACGCTGGCAAGCCCGGCGTCGTCCACTGGCACCTCCACGACGTTCTGCGAGCCGAAGGCCGCCTCCGGGGCCGCGCGCAGTACCGTCATCAGCACGGTGGCCTGGCTCGGCATGAGCGCGCCGATCATCGTCAGCGGATCGTGGCGGCGTTCCACCACGAACTGTCTCTCCCCAAAGCCGAAACACAGAACGGTTGCGTCGTCGAAGCCGCGCGCAAGTGCGTCGACCCAGACATCGGCGTCGTGCACACGCAGGCAGATGTCGGTGTGCCAGTCGCGCTGCACGACGGCAACGGACGTGCGCGGTGGGCCATCACCGGCCGCCGGTTCGATCGCGGCCGGCAAGGGGCCGGCCATGTTCGCGCATGCGCCGAGTGCGAGCGCGAGCACGATCGCGCAAAGCGCTCGCCAGGCAGCAATTCTCGTTGGACGCTCGTTCACGCAGGTCGCTTCGGTCATTGGAACTCAGGGCCCTCCAGTTGCGTGCTGCGCCTGCATATAGCATGCCGCGCGAGCGCGTTGCACCAGCTTGAAGCGCAAATGCGGCGCTGCATTGGCATGCCCCGTTTCGACACGGCCGATCCCGCCCGCGTTGCACCAATCGAGCGCATGAAATCAGGCTCAGCCGATGGCATACGCCTTGCTTTTTAGCCTGTACTGCAGCGCGCAGCGCATCTCGCCTCATTCATGAGACGAAACGCGGCGGCGCCGCTGACGCAGTTGCACTCACGCGCGAGAACGAACCGATGCAAGTCCATGACGAAATGCGCGACGAGGGCGCGGTGCGCCCGCACTACGAACGCTTCCAGCGGTGGCTCGAGCGGCAGACTGGCGAGACGATGGCGCGCAAGCGCGCCGAGGCGGACCTGTTGTTCAGGCGGGTCGGGATCACGTTCGCGGTGAACGGCGACCTCTCCGGCACCGAACGGCTCATTCCTTTCGACCTCATTCCACGCATCATTCCCGCAGACGAATGGGTTCTGCTCGAGCGCGGACTGCGCCAGCGCGTGCAGGCGCTAAATCTGTTCCTGCACGACGTCTATCACGAGCGCAACATCGTGCGCGCCGGCGTGATACCGGCCGAGCAGGTCTACACCAATGCGCAGTACCGGCCGGAGATGCAGGGCATCGACCTGCCGCTCGGCGTGTATGCGCATATCGCGGGCATCGACATCGTGCGCGATGGGCGCGACGGCGCGTTCTACGTGCTCGAAGACAATTTGCGCGTGCCCTCCGGCGTGTCGTACATGCTCGAAAACCGCAAGATGATGATGCGGCTCTTTCCCGAGTTGTTCGTGCAGCACAAGGTGGCGCCGGTCGCGCATTATCCCGATCTGCTGCTCGATACGCTGCGCTCGGTGGCGCCGGAAGGCGTGGACGATCCGACCGTCGTGCTGCTCACGCCCGGTATGTACAACTCCGCGTATTTCGAGCACACGTTCCTCGCGCAGCAAATGGGCGTCGAGCTGGTGGAGGGTAAAGATCTCTTCGTAGAGGATAACTACGTATTCATGCGCACGACGCAGGGGCCGCGTCGCGTGGACGTGATCTACCGGCGCGTGGACGACGATTTTCTCGATCCCCTGGCGTTTCGCCCCGACTCTGCGCTCGGCGTGCCGGGCCTGCTCACGGCGTACCGCGCGGGCCGCGTCGTACTCGCGAATGCGATGGGCACGGGCGTCGCCGACGACAAGTCGATCTATCCGTATGTGCCCGACATGATCGAGTTCTATCTCGGCGAAAAGCCGATCCTGAAGAACGTGCCGACTTGGCAATGCCGCCGGCCCGACGATCTCGCCTGGACGCTCGAACATTTGCCGGACCTCGTCGTGAAAGAAGTACACGGCGCGGGCGGCTACGGCATGCTGGTCGGTCCCGCATCCACTCGCGAGGAAATCGAGGCGTTTCGCACCCGGCTGCTCGCGCGGCCAGGCAATTACATCGCGCAGCCCACGCTGTCGCTGTCGGCTTGCCCGACCTTCGTCGAAGCGGGCATCGCGCCGCGCCATATCGATCTGCGGCCCTTCGTGCTCTCCGGCAAGACGATCCAGATGGCGGCCGGCGGCCTCACGCGCGTGGCGCTCAAGGAAGGCTCGCTCGTCGTCAACTCGTCGCAGGGCGGCGGGACCAAGGACACGTGGGTGCTCGAATGATTTCACTGGCCATACCACACCAAGAGGTTCGACCATGCTGAGCCGCACCGCCGATCATCTGTTCTGGATGGCCCGCTACATGGAGCGCGCGGAGAATACCGCGCGCATGCTGGACATCAATCTGAAGGCGCTCCTGCTGCCCGGCAGCGCGGACGCCGAGGCGCGCACGCATCGCGCGATGCTGCGGATCTCCGAACTGGAGCCCGCCTTCGATGCGCGCCACGAGGAAACGACCAGCAGCAACGTGCTCAAGTTTCTGGTGGCGGATCCAACGAACCCGTCGAGCATCTACTCGTGTCTACAGGCGACCCGCGAGAACGCGCGCGCGGTGCGCGGCACGCTCACCACGGAATGGTGGGAAACGATCAACGACACGTGGCTGCAATTCGTCGAGCTGTTGCGCGGCAGCGAGCTGGAAGCGCGTCCCGATGCGCTGTTCGAGTGGGTGAAGTTCCGCTCGCATCTGTCGCGCGGCGTGCGCCTCGGCACGGCGTTGCAGGACGATGCACTGTTCTTCACGCAGCTCGGCACGTTCCTCGAACGCGCAGACAACACGGCGCGCATTCTCGACGTGCGTTTCGTCGACGTGGAAAATGCCGACTCGCGTTCGGCCGCGCGTCAGCTCGAGGACTTCTATTACTGGACCTCGATTCTCAGCTCGGTTTCCGCGCTCGAAATCTATCGCAAGGTTTACCGCGACGTGGTGACGCCCGCGCGCGTGGTGGAGCTGCTCATCCTCAACCAGCAAATGCCGCGCTCGCTGCTGGCGTCGCTCGACGGCGTCTGCACGAATCTCGCGATGCTGCGCACCGATAGCTCGCGCGAAGTCGAGCGCACCGCGGGCAAGTTGCGCGCCGAGCTGCTTTATGCGGACCTGCGGCAGATCTTCTCCTTGGGCGTGCATACGTTTCTCACGCAGTTTCTCGCGCGCGTGTACGAGCTGGGCAATCAGGTGGCGCGCACCTATCTGATGTTGCCGGTCGGTTAGCGCGATCCCGCGCTCATCGAACTCCCAATCGTCTCGATGGAGGATTGACGTCATGCAACTCGCGGTCCGGCACGACACGGTGTACCGCTACGAAGCGCCCGTGCATTATTCGATCCAGCAGTTGCGGCTGTCGCCGCTCACTACACCCACGCAGATCGTCAAGCAATGGCTGGTCGAGGCGCCGGGCAAGCTCGACGCATGCCGCGACGCCTACGGCAACGCGCTGATGACGCTGGTGCTCACGCGTCCGCATAAGGAAATTCGCCTGCGCGTGCGCGGCGAAGTCGAGACCGTGGCGCTGCCCGACGGCCGGCTGCCCGAAGGCGAGGGCATGGTGCCGACGCACCATTTCACTTCGCCGACGCGCCTCACCGAAGCCGACGAGGCACTCACGGAATTTGCGTTCAGCCTGGCGTCGCTGGACGATACCGCCGCCATACTCGACGCGGCCTCGCGCATCACGGAGCGCGTGCGCTACGAGCCCGGTGTCACGGATGTGACACACACCGCGGCGGACGCGCTGGCGCTAGGCCGTGGCGTGTGTCAGGATCACGCGCATGTGATGCTGGCGGTGTGCCGCGCGCGCGGCGTGCCGGCGCGCTACGTGAGCGGCTATCTCGACCCCGGCGACGTGTCCGAAATGGCGAGCCACGCATGGGTCGACGTGTGGCTCGACAACGGCTGGGTGACGGTGGACGTTACGCACGCGTGTTTCGCGAGCGAAAAGTATTGCCGGATCGCCGTGGGGCGCGACTACGACGCGGCCGCGCCGGTTCGCGGCCGCCGCGTGGGCGGGGCGGGAGAAACGCTCGATGTCAGCGTGCACGTGAGCGCGCAGCAGTCGCAGCAATAGTTTCGCCGCTATAACAAAACGAGCGGCGAAGTCAGGGACGGGCAGGGAGGCGCATGACGTACTGTGTGGCAATGGCAGTGAATGAGGGGCTCGTGTTTCTTGCGGACACGCGCACGAATGCGGGTGTCGATCACATCAGCACGTCGCGCAAGATGGCCGTGTTCGAGGAGCCCGGCGAGCGCGTGCTCGTGCTGCTCGTCGCGGGCAATCTGGCCATCACGCAGGCCACGCTGCAGGTGCTGACCGAGCCGCAGGAAGCGGGGCGCGCCACGCTCTGGAACGCGCCGACCATGGTCGAGGCCGCGCGCGTGGTGGGCGAAGCCGTGCGCGAAGTGCACCGGCGCGACGCGGAAGCGCTCAAGACCTTCAACGTCGACTTCAACTGCAGTTTCATTCTCGGCGGCCAGATCGGCGGCCATGCCATGCGGCTGTTCCAGATCTACGCGGCCGGCAATTTCATCGAGACGTCGAGCGTCAATCCGTATTTCCAGATCGGCGAGTCGAAGTATGGCAAGCCGATCATCGACCGTGTGCTGACGCCGGGCACGCCGCTCGACGAGGCCGCGAAGTGCGCGCTCATCTCCATGGACTCGACGCTGCGCTCGAACCTCTCGGTCGGCCTGCCGCTCGACCTGCTCGTGTACGAGCGCGACGCGCTGCGTGTCACGCGATACGCGTCGCTCGACCAGTCGAATGCGTATTTCCAGATGATCCATTCGACGTGGGGCGAGCGGCTGCGCCAGGTCTTCGGTGAGATTCCCGATCCGCTCTGGACCGACGAAGGCGATGTGCCGCGCCGCGAGCGCACGACGTTGCCCAGCGCCCCGCGCGCCGCGCATGAGGGGCACGCGAGCGAACCGCGTCCCGCGCAAACGCTCGCGCAAGCCCAGCCGCACGGTGCCGCAAGCGCGCCGCGTATGCCGCGCGACGGCTAAAAGGGCGGCTTCAGTGAAGCGCTTGTGCGCTGCCTTTTTGCCTCGTCAACTGCGGAACCGGTATCCTGCTGCGTAATATTCGCGGTACGCCGCGCGCAATGCGCGTCCCCTCGACAAAGGAGGCAGGCTGATGAAGCAGAACGACGAACCCAGGAACGGGCGCCCAGACGAACCTTCCATTCCCGCCGGTCCGGACGACCCCGCGCGCCGCCGTGTGCTCGGCGGGCTGGCGGCGGTCGGCGTGGGCCTCGCGCTCGGCGGCTGCGAGACGCCGGCGCAGAGCGCGGCGGGCGCGCCGCGCAGCGCCGCCGACGCGCGCGTCGATGCCGCGTTGCGCGACCAGGTGCGCCAGATCGTGGTGATCTACGCGGAGAATCGCAGCTTCGTCAATCTGTACGGCAACTATCCCGGCGTGCAAACGCCGCTCGCGAATGTGGGCGCCGAGCGCTACGCGCAACTCGATCGCGACGGCAAGACGCCCTTGCCGCAGTTGCCGAAGATCTGGGGCGGCCTCGTGCCCCAGGCGCAGGAGCTGGACGGCACGCGTTACATGATCGCGGAGCACCAGATCACGGGGCTGTCCAACCGTCCGTTCCGTATCGTGGATGCGCACGGCAATCCGCTGCCGAACGGCATCATCACGCGGGACCTGATCCATCGCTTCTATCAGAACCAGATGCAGATCAACGCGGGCCGCAACGACCAGTTCGCCGCGTGGGGCGACTCGGGGGGCCTCGTCATGGGCTTCTACGAGAACTCCGCGCAGACGCTGCGGCTCTGGAATATCGCGCAGCAGTACACGCTCTGCGACAACTTCTTCATGGCCGCGTTTGGCGGCTCGTGGCTCAACCACATCTTCCTGATCTCGGCGCAGGTGCCGCAATACGCCGATATCCAGACGAGCGCCGCGAAGCATCTCGCCTCCGTCGTGGAGGGCGACGATCCCACCGGCACGCGCCTGAAGGTCGCGCCGAACTCGCCGGCCTCGGCGCTCGACGGGCCGCCGAAGTTCGTGAACGACGGCCTCTTCACGCCTGATGGCTATGCCGTCAACACGATGGCGCCGCCGTATCAGCCGAGCAACGTGCGCCCTTCGGTAGACGGCAACCCGGCGCTCGCCGATCCGTCCAATCCGCGCGTGCTGCGCCCGCAGACCTACGCGACGATCGGCGACCGGCTCTCGGCGAAGGGCGTCGACTGGGCCTGGTATAGCGGCGCCTGGCAGTTTGCGCTTGACCATCAGGACACGGGCGCGGTGCCCGACTTCCAGTATCACCACCAGCCGTTCAACTACTTTGCCAACTTCGCGCCGGGCACGTCCGCACGCGCGCGTCACCTGCGCGATGCGGGCCTCGGCGACGATCCGTCGACCAACCGTCTGCTCGCGGACATCGACGCAGGGCGCTTGCCTGCCGTGACGTTCTACAAGCCGCAGGGCAACCTGAACATGCACGCCGGCTATGCGGACGTCGAGTCGGGCGACCGCCACATCGCGGCCGTGATCGAGCACATCCAGCGCGGGCCGCAATGGGCGAACACGATGATCGTCGTGACGCACGACGAGAACGGCGGCTGGTGGGACCCGGTCGCGCCGCCCGTGGGCGACCGCTGGGGTCCGGGCTCGCGCATCCCGGCGCTCGTGATCGCGCCGTTCGCGAAGAAGGGCTACGTCGATCACACGTTCTACGACACGGTCTCGATCCTGCGCTTCATCAGCCGCGTGCATGGCCTCGCGCCGCTCGACGGCGTGGCCGCGCGCGATCAGACGTTCCTCTCGCGGGAGCAGACGCCGCCCGGCGATCTCACGGCGGCACTCGATCTGGCCTGAGTGCTGCACGCATGGATGCATCGAGGGAGAGCGGGCGGCGGCTGTCGCGAAACGTTTGCGCCGCCGCTCCGGGTTGCCCATCCGGAACGCAATTTGATGCATCCGCGACACAAGCGACGAACTCTCTATCCGATCAAGGAGTTGGCGCGCTCGCCAGGCGGTTATCAACAGGTTTGTCACCAAAAACTGTGGACAACTTTGCTGCGCAAAAAACATGCATTTTTCATGTCGTTTGCGAGCTTCCCGTTTCCATTCAAGGACTTGATGCGGATGTCCAGAAGTTGCTAACAGGGCTCTCAACAAAATCTGTGGGTAACTCTCGCCCGCGATGCACCAGGCCTTCGCTATACCGGTCGTGGCTCCTTGATTGAGCCAGGGCGCCTCGGCGATCGGGCACGCGGGCACCGAAGCATCACATCAGTCATCCCCTGTGATTTTTTCAGACGCGTCCGAGTGCCGGTTTCGCCTGTCTGCGTGAAACTTAGCTCGCGACTCGCATAAGCCACCGCGGCTCATGCGCGATGGTGCTCCGGCGGTGTGTGCCGACGGTGCGCCATCTGGTCAGGACTACAGAACAGGGAATCCCCATGGCGGAATCGGACAAACCGGTGAGACTGGTCACGGGACGCCAGTCTGCGCATCTGGACATCATCCTCAAGGCTCGCAGGTACGAGCGCGATGAGCGCAACGAGCGGCGCGCGCCCGGGTTGTCGGTGGTCGAGTGGGACGTTCGCGAGGAGAGCTGCCAGCCGTACCGGATCAGGGCGTTGGTCTCGACTGCCGGGCCGGTGGCGCGCCGGGATATCCTGGGCCAGCTGGCCAGGTTCAGGTTCCAGGTTGACGAGGGGGCGGTGGTCCGGAAGTTCGCGGGATTCGTCTCGCGTTTCGAGTCGGTGTCGAACTCGCGTGATGGCTGTACGTATCGTGTCGACATCCTCCAGCATCTTGCGGTACTCGACGGCCCCAGCAACTGCGCGACATACCAGGGCAAGACGTCCGCCGACATCATCCAGGAAGTCATCGAGCGCAATGCCGTGCGCCCCTGGATTCGCGTGGTGCAGCGTCTGCGCCGGCGGCATTCCGAACACCCGTTCCGCTTCCAGTACAACATGGGCGACTGGGCGTATTGCCGGCTGGAGATGGAGCAGGCCGGGCTGTTCACGTTTACCGAGGAGGACCGGCACGGCGAGGTGGTGGTCATTGCCGACGACATCGACGGTTACACGCGCCCGGCCCTCTCGCTGAAGGACCGCCCTCCATCGGGGCTGCATACGTTCGAGGAGTCGATCTATTCGCTGAAGGTGCGTACTCGCACCATTCCCGCGTCGTTCATCGTCGCGGACTATGACGCCGACAACCACGCGATGATCTTCCGCGAGGAGGGACGCGCGCGCGACGAGTTCGGCACGGAGCAGCATGACGACACGACCATGGGCACGCCCGTGGTGTGGGGCACGCATCACGGCGACGAGGCAGGGGCGAAGCGCGAGGCGACGCTGCGGCACGAGGCGGCGCGTGCGCAGCAGGTCACCTGCAGGGGGAAGTCCACGATGCCCTCGATCCGGCCGGGCTGCATCGTGCAGCCCGATACCCTGGCCGGAACCGCGGACGGCACGCTTGATGCGAAGGAGGGCCTGTTCGTCTCGAAGGTCGTGCATCGAGGGGCGCGCAACGAGAATTACCGCAACACCTTCCAGGCGATTCCTGCCAGCCGGCCCTACCGGCTGCCGATAGACGAATCGAAGTGGCCGCGCGTGCATACGCTGGGGTTCACGGTGACGTCACCGAATCACTACACGTACCCCTACCTGGACGCGGAAGGGCGCATTGTCGTGCGCTTTCACTGTGACTTCGGCAACTGGCCGAAGGGCGGCGAAAGTATCCCGCTGCGCATGGCCAGGCCCTTCGCGAGCCGCGACCACTCGGGCATGAACCTGCCGCCGGTGGATGGCGACTTCGGTATCGCGGGATTTTTTGAAGGCAATCCCAACAAGCCGGTCGCCGTGGCCTTCATTCCGAATGCCCAAAACCCGGACCTCATCAACAGCTCACGCCGCCGCATGTCGCGCAGCGAGATACGCACGCGCTCGGGCAACAAGCTGTGGTTCGACGACTGGGAGCAGCAGCAGGGCATCGAGTTGAGTACGGAGCATTCGGGCCGCTCGCAGCTTCACCTGGGCTTCATTCCCGACCGCGACCTGAACGAGCGGGGCACCGGGGCGGAGCTTCGCACGGGCGCGCATCTGGTCAATCGTGGTGGCGCTGGCGTGATGGTGACGGCGTACAACCAGCCAGGCGGTGGCGGCAAGGTGCTCGCCATGGATGAGACCAACGCGCTGTTCAAGGACCACCAGGCATTCGCCGGCACGCTCGCGCAGTCCGCGGAAGCGTCGAAGGCCACGCCCGCTGACCTCGACGCACAGAAGGGCATCAACGCAGGTCTGCATGAACTGAAGAAACCCGGTGTGCTGTTGACAGGGCCTGGTCCGGTCGCCGTGGCGTCGGGCGATGGCGTGCAGCTCGCCGCCGATGGCTCGATCGTCGGCACGGCGAAGAAGGGGATTCATTTCAGCACGCTCAGGCGGTTCACGGTGGCGGCAGGTGACTTGCTGTCGTTGTTCACGCAGAAGGGCCTGAGCCTCATCACGGCGACGGGCGACTTCGTGGCGCAGGCCCAGCGTGGCCGGATGCAGCTCGCCTCGCAGGAAGGCATGACGATCGAGTCAGTCAACGGCGCGGTTCACGTGAAGGCGGCGAAGGAGATCATCCTGAACGTGAACGGCACCTACGTGAAGCTGAGCGGCGAAGGCGTCGAGATCGGCTCGCGCGGCGGGGTGCTGTTCCGGACAACCAGCGTGAAGGGCACCGGTCCCGCGCAGATGGACCTGGGTGGCACGGCTTTCGCGCCGAAGTTCGTGCCGTACACGACTGACTGCGAGGTGTGGCGGACCAATCCGAAGTTCGTGGTGCCACCGCCGGCACCTGCGCCACTCCCGGCGCAATGGGAGGCACTGGCGAATACGGGAGCGGTGGCGCCTGCGCCTGAGTCCCGGCTAAACGACTTCTCGCCCTTCGATGGCAAGCCGTCGAATGTGGACTCAGGAGTGCGTAAGGCAAAGGTCACCTTGAACAGCGCTGATGATCAGCAGCGATCGTTTGTTGCGCCTGATCCCATCAAGTTGGTGAGCGCAGTTCCATGCGACTGGAAAATCTCGGACCTGAAGGCTGACGTAACGCAGCATGTTGAAGCGAGGTCGTATTGGGGTAGGTTGAATAACCGGACACCCTGGAAAAGTACGGACGGCACAGTGTGGTATCGGGGCGGTGGTTCGAGGAATTCGAATTTTGAATTTGCATACAGCGAGAAAGACAAGGCGATCACCTGCACGGTTCGCGTGATGCTGGTTCCGATGGACCTGTTTCCCGTCGATCGAAAAGGCGTACGTGATACGTCGGTCTCTGCTGACGAAGCAACGGTTCCATACGAGTTTTCCACCCATTCACAGATGGCGCCCGGAATGGTGTTGCAGGGTGTAAAGATGGACTACCGCGATGCGGTCGGTCCTAAATTTGACGTCAGGGCGTTAGTCAGCCGTATCGAGGCGGTGCTAAATCAGGGCGGTTACAAGCTGATCCTGGACGGCTGTTCCAGGGGCGCGGCGTGCGGTTGCCGGGTAAGCGTCAGTTTTAAGGTCGATCTGCGCGTTTCTATCAAGGGTGCGCCGATTGACGGATTCAACCCGCACGTATCGTTGAACCTGTTTCCGTTCGTGCTACGGGCGGATACGGGGGCATGGGGAGAGAAGCATAAATATAAAGAAGACTCGAAAATCTTTGACTACCCGGATGCAAATGTCGAGGCACATGAATGCGGGCACTATTTCAACTTTCCCGATGAATATTACGATCAAGGCGGCTGGCTTCACGAAGCCTATATAGACGATAAGGAGCAGATCGATTTTTCGCTGGTGGATGCGAAAGCGGGTGCAATGGTTTGGCAAGGGCATTCGCAGACCGACGCAACCTACGTTGGCGCGAATGTCATGGGCGATGGTGCCAATGCGGCATTAGAAAATGGCCGCGTTACGGCGGCTGTCAAGCCATATTACCTGGAGTATGTGCGGAGGCAGTTTTCGCTCGCAACGAACAAGTTGTGGAGGGTTGGCTATGGCTCGTAATCCATGGATCAACCGGTTGAGATATGTAGCCATCTACTTGTCCCTGATTGGGAGCTATGCACATGCCGAAGCTGTAAATATGGAGGATCAAGCCATGCAATTTGCCTATACGACAAACGGCGCCGTTGGCAGCATCAATAGATATGGAAACAATGAAGTGTCGGTTTCTGGAGATGTCATGACGGTCCAGATTGGTGATTCTGATGGAAACCGGAATATCAGTGGCGTTGGCATATATCAGTTAAAACTCTCAAACCAGAATCTGGAAGCCGCCACGCAGCTTGCGAAGTTGCTGTGTACTCCCAAGGACCCGAATAGTGACGTAACGCTTCCCGATCTCTATGGTGCGAGATGCTGCGGGGAGATGCGGAGTAGCTACATCACGGATTTCAGTCGTCCTGTGGTAACCCAGATAGTTCAACTGGTTGACTCGCTCACGAACGCTGGGGTTCAGGATGGTCGGAAGTTGGTGAAGCTAGACCTTTCGCTGGTTTCAATTGACCGCGAAGAGGATGGGTTTCTGGTGTCCGTCAGGTTTAGCAATAGCGGCGAGTATCCGATCAAGTTCAAGACGCCGGATAGGTGGGACACCGGAATGGGTAAGGATAGCCTGGGTGTAAGTGACACGAAGAGTGGCATGTCAGCAAAGTTCGGCCTTGGCCTGGCTGGGCAGACTTTGGTCGATCCCGCACAGTTTCCCGATGGTGAGGTCAATCTTGCGCCGCATAGTGTCGTGGTGTTGAAGGTCAAGACGAACAAAGTCGATAAATTCTCTGCCGGCACCTACGATTTATATGCGGGTGCATTCATGCGTATGGAAGCCGTCGGAATCCGGTCCAGTCTGCTCTATGTCGATTTCCATTCGGACTACAAGAACCCCACCCGCATCACGTTCGACCGCGACTACCCCTCGACACCCCAGGAGCGCGAGCAGTGGGAAGCGATGCACAAGGCAGAGATGTCGTGGCAGCCGGTCAAGCCGGGGCAGACCTTCGCCGAGGACGGCCTGTACCGTGCCGTGCGTACTGGCAACGGCCATCGCGGCCTGTTGCTCAAGCCGTTCAAGGCCGGGGAGGTGGCGACCACCGGGCGCGTGACGATGCCGATGCTGGAGCTGCCTGATGTCAACATCGGCGGGCCGGTGCAGTGGGTGTGGGAAGCGATCGCGCCAACGCCCGTCAAGCCATGGTCATTCGACATGATCGCGGACACCGTGCAGTTCTGCGAGCCTGGCGCTGAGTGTCCACGCAGCGGGCGCTGGGTCAGACGCATCCAGTCAGATGACCTGTACGGGAGGGCTCCCACCCGGTACGACATCGCCAGCATCGTGACGCGACGCCGGGGCGAGCGCATGCCCAAGGGCGACGAAGGCACGGGCAGGACCGATTGGGAATGGGTGGGAGCCTGACATGAGCGGACGCGCCCACATCTATGAAGGCGACCATACGACCACAGGCGGGACGGTGATCGATGGCATCGATGGCACCGGCTACAACGGACGCAGGATGGCCTACCTCGGCGCAGCGGTACGCTGCCCCGCGTGCGGCACCACCGGCAGGATCGAGCGCAACGGCGCGCGCTTCGAGCAGGAGTTCTACGGCAAGGTGCCCGCGCTGGAGAACGACTATTGCGCATGTGCCTGCAATCCGAAACCCCTGCTGCGTGCATCGCGAAGCGGTTGGGTTGTTGAAGCGTGACGGAGGCCGGATGAGTTTTCGCTGGGATCAGCGCATGCCGGAAGAATGGCCTGCTGTGAAGCCGCCGCCCGTATGGCTCTATATCTGCCTGTTCATCATCGTTCATGGCGCCGCCCTGGTCATCGTGTTGGCGGACTGGCCGAAAGGCGTGCCCATTTGGTCGGAAAAGCTTTTTCACGGGGCGTTTGCGGTTCCGTTGACGCTTTCGATGGCAATCTGTTTCATGCTGCACATGGTCCTGTATGACGGGCCGGCAATGCAGGCAGCAGACCACAACACAAAACGCTGGCACCAGATAGACAACTGGCAGCGGCAGGTCCGCTCGGGTGTCGCCGTGCTCGATAGCGTGGTACTCGCTCCGGAACCGGACCTCGCCGTGCGCATGCTGGGGCTCGAGGGAAAGCCACCGGAGAATCCGGGCAAGGTCAAGGCGCTGGATCTCGGCGCTGGCGAGGAAGGCACACCGCGCCTTCACAGTGTCCTCACGCAACTTTTGGCGCCGCTGTTGCCACGTCTCGTGACGGCGATGCGCAGCGACTCCTTCGAAATCGTGATGCAGTGCGACCAGCCGGAACTCTCGCTTGACGTCCAGCAGGTCTGGAAGCAGATGGAACTGCCTGGGGTGCCCCGCGTCAGGTCGCTGGACAACAGCATGGACGTCGGGTTTGCGGATCACTGGTTCAAGGACTATGTGCAGCCTGCCTACCCCTATGCCTCATGCAACGTTGACCGCACGCCGAAATACCGTCTGCTGCTCGCGTGGCATCTGAACAAGGAGGGGCCGGACGCTGCGCCGGCCCATTCAGAGGCGGCGGTGGCGCTCTTGCTGGGTTCGCCCGCGCTCATCCGGGAGAAGAAGGATCTGAGACAGCAAGCGTGGCTGTTCCGCCAGATGACCAGCGACGCCGACCAGGTGGACAGGTCGCTCTCCCTGCTGCTCGACGCGGGGCAGGTGCCACGCGAGCGCATTCATCACTTCTGGCATAGCCGCCTCAAGGGCATTGCCCAGCACGGGACGATGGGCGCGGTACGCGAAAGCGGTCAGACACTCGAAGAACACGCGCTGGAGCAGGCGGTCGGACCGCAGGCACCCGTGGCGCGGTGGCTGCTCCAGGCGCTCGCCGCGAAGATGGCGCACTTCGGGCAGGGGCCGCAACTCATCGCACTGCCTCATGAGCAGGGCGTTGCACTCAATCTGGTCGCAAAGGAACCCGCTCCGGTGAACGTGCCGTGGCAAGAGGAGTACGACTACTGCCCGGTGTTCGGCCCCGCTCTCGGCATGATCATTTCACTCTGGACGTTTGCGATGCTGGTCTCTCCGAACAAGCTGTGGGGCACCTTCGAGACGGTTGTCACCTGCGGGGCCGTTTTCCTGCTGATTGCGGTTTTCGTCGTCCGCCATCCCCGGCTCGTCGCATCGATGGCGAGATCGACCGGGGAATATGTGGCGGGCGCTATCGGGTTCTGAAAAAGGGGCAACGTTGTTTGCGGGCACGCGAGAAAACAAGCCATTCCCCATGCGCCGCCGGAAAACCTTTGTACGACAAGGACTTGACGCGGATGTCCAGGAGTTGCTCACAGGGCTCTCAACAAAATCTGTGGAAAACCCTCCGCGCCTTTCCCCCCAAAACGCCGCCGCTGCAACAAACGGCAACGCTGCGCACAATCCGATTCGCATCAAGCACTTGGTGCAGTCGTCCCAGGGTTACGCACAAGGCTGTCCACCAAAGTTGTGGATAGCGCACCCAGATGTTGATCGCGGCCGGTTCAACCTTGCACAGTGTGGGAGTTCGGCCCGATAATCGCCGTCGATATGGCCGTCGCGTGACCGCGCGTGCACGGGCAACTCTCTTCTCGCCACTACCCGCCGCGCCGTGCTCAAAAACTCGCGCTTTGCCGGTCTTCTGCGTATTCCTGGTTTCCTGCCACTCGCCGGCGCCACCCTGATGCTCGGCGTGGCGATGTCCTTCACCGCGCCTTACCTCTCGCTGTTCGGCGTCGAGCGCGCCGGCATGACGCCGTTCCGGCTCGGCGTGTTCATGACCGCCATCGCCACGAGCGGCGTGATCGCAAGCACGGCAGCGGGCCGCTGGAGCGACGCCACCGGCAAGCACCGCACCCTGTTGCTCGTCTCGCTGTGCGCCGCCACGCTCGGCTATCTCTGCCTGTGCGTCGTGCGCGACTACCGGCTGCTGCTGCTCGTAGGCGTTGCGTTCATCGGCGCGGGCGGTTGCGCGCTCTCGCTCGTGTTCTCGTTCAGCCGCGCGGCGCTGCCCGCGCGCGACGACGCCGAGCGAACCTTCGCGAGCGCGACGCTGCGCACGATCCTCTCCGCCGCGTGGGTGTTCGGGCCCGCGGTCGGCGCGCTCGTGCTGGCCGCCACGAACTTCTACGGGCTCTTCCTGTTTGCGGCGGCGAGCTTCGCGGCTTGCGGCACGATCGTCTGGCGCATGCGCGAGCCGCACCACGACGAACACGCCACGCAACATCTGATGGCGCGTCCCACCGCCGGCGAAGTCGCGCAGGAGATCGATGCGGAAAGCGCGGCCCGGTACGAGGGCCAGCCGCTCACGCAAGCCGAAGTGCAGCCGGGTGCGCCACGCGACCCCGCGACGCTGCCGGCGGCTAAGGCAACGGCAAAAGCGAAGACGAGGGCCGCGCGTGCGCCGGTGCCCGCCGCGGAGGGTTCGCAGAAAGACATCATGCGCGCGATCGTTGCGCTCACACTCATCGGCCTGGCCGCCAACGCGACGATGATCGTGCTGCCGCTCTACATCGTGCATGGCCTGCAGGGCACGCGCATCGACGTGTCGATCATGCTCGGCCTCGGCGCGCTCATGGAGATCCCGATGATGCTCGCGCTCGGCGCGCGCGCCTCGGTGCTGGACAAGTCATGGTGGCTGGCCGCCTGCGCCGTGGTGCATGCCGTCTACTTCGTCGCGATGTCGCTGGCGCCGGGCGTGCACGCGTTGATCCCGATGCAGATCCTCAATGCCTTCGTGGTGGCCGTTACGTCGTGTCTCGGCATGACCTTCGTGCAGGATCTGATGCCGTCTTCGCCGGGGCGGGCAACGGCGCTGTTCTTCAACGCGTCGCGGCTCGGCTCGATACTGTCGGGCGTGCTTTCCGGCATGCTCGTGCAGGGGTTCGGCTATCGCGGCACGTTTCTTTTCTGCGGCGCGCTCGCGCTGTGTGCGCTCGTGTTGTTCGCCGTGCCCGGCGAGCAGTATCCGAAGATGGCGCGTGCCGTGCGGCGTTATCTGCGTGAGCGTTCAGGCAAGCGGGGTTGATGCACGGGCGTGACTCCGGATGACCAGGCAACTTCATTCGAAGCAAAGGGCGCAGCTGCAAACGCACCGCCCTTCATCGACATTTACTGCACCGTTTCGGCGTCCCGCCCGGCGAGCACTTGCGCCGGCGTGGCGGCGTCGAAGTCTTCCGCATCGACGTCATAGCCCGAAGGCTCCCAGCGAATCGAGAGCAGCGCGGTGAGCCCCACGAGCGGCGCGACCGCGATGATCCAGAACACGCGCGTGCCGAGCGCGGCGGCGAGCACCGGAAACAGGAACAGCGAGACGGTGGAGCTGGCGCGCATGAGCGTCTGGTTGAAACCGACGCCCACGCCGCGCAGCGAGGTCGGGTAGCCGAGCGAGGCGAACGTCATGCTGTGCGAACCCGGGCCGACGCCCTGGCCGAACAGGAACGCGGCGAGCAGGGCGACAGCGCTGACGACTTCGGGCGCCGTCGACGGCTTGCCGACGACCGCGAGACCGACGAGCGCCACGAACTGGATCGCATAGCCCCATACGGTGAGCTTCCACGCGCCGAAGCGCGGCACGATACGCACGGCGATCAGGCCGCCCACGAACGCGAAGCCGAGATTGAGCACGAGCGAGGCAAGGATCGTCGTGAGCATGGACTGCGCGAGAAAGCTCGAGATGATCACGGGCAGGCCGAACGCGACCGCGTTGTACGCGAACGAAGACGCCACGCCGATGACCGTGGCGAGCACCGTGCGCCGCGTGTAGACGCCGCGCAGCAGCGCGCCGTAGTTCATGCCGTGCGGACCAGTCAGCGCCTGTGTCAGTGCGTGTATCAGTGCATGTAGGTGACGCGGCGCGAGCGGTCGCTCAACCGCACGCCCGCGTCGAGCAGCGCGATGGCGAACCAGCGCGCGGTCTTGAGCATGCCGCTCACGCTCGGCATCGGCAGCCAGTCGTTGAGGAGTTGCACGGCGGCCTCGCTGCGCGTGGACTGCAGCAGCGCGATCACCTGCAGCAGCGATCCTTCGTCCTTCGCGAGTTCGGAGGCGCAGCGGCAGCGCGTATCGAGCGGGCGGCACGAGGCGCGGCACAGGGTGCCCATCAGCAGATCGAAATAGCCGAAGCCTTCGGCGCCGAGCCCCGCGTCGGCGAGCACGCCGCGCCAGCTTTCGGCCTTGGCGTAGGCGTCGCAATGCGGGCGCAGCCAGGTGCGCACGGCGCGCAGGACGGTCTGCTCGGCGGTGTCGGGGTGATGGACGAAGGTATCGTCGATCAGCGTGTCATTTCTCGCGAAAGGGGCGGTGTAGTTCATGGAGCCTCCGGTCCCGCACAAATCATTCGGGTAGCGCCGGGTCGTCCGGCATGGGCTCCATTCTGGGACAAATTTCGTCTAAATGCAAATGATTCTCATTTGTGAAAAGAGGAGCGGCTGCGGAAAGGCGGCCTCGCATAACCGGGAAGGGACTGTTCCAGCCAGCGCCCTTAATTAGGGGGACACAAGTCGCTAAAGTGCCGGCCATGCGTGTTCCAGTGTTCTGGCGCAACGTGAGAGTTGGCCCCGGCCCCATGAAGGCCGGGGCTTTTTTTTGCACCGCGCAAGGGCGCGCGGGGCGGGCCTGGCACGCGTCTTGGAGGCCGCCGGGGGCCATACCCGGATGCATAAGTCATTGAACCGAAAGAAACAAGTAAGGTATTATTTCGGCCGCGCAGCGTGACAGCCTGCCGCGCGTCATGGCGCCCCGGAGGTCGAAAGCGTTGCTTTCGCGATCAAAAATGGGCTGTAACAGCCCGTTTGTTGTTTTTTCTCTTAGTACGTTTTTGAATAAAAACAATGACTTGTGTCAATCTTCGATCCGGCCCGTGTTGTTGCGCTGCAAAACTTCCGTATTCCGTTTACCCTCGTTAACCCTTGAACGTGTGTTGCATTTCGCCTCGTCGCTGACAAATACATTACAGCCAGCCTGGTTCGATTTTCACCCCGCGTCAATCTTTCAAGTTGCTTGCGCACCTGAACGTGCGCCGTGGAAGCTATTTGCTCCGCATTTTTGAGGTCCTGTTGAAATGCAATCCGTTCCATTCCTGAGTCTGGCGATCTGGATTCCCATCCTGTTCGGCGTGGCCGTGCTGCGCCTCGGGTCGGATCGTCATCCGCAGCGTGCCCGTTGGCTGTCGCTGGTTGGCGCCGTCGTCGGTCTGCTGCTGACCCTCCCGCTCATCTCCGGCTTCGACAACCATGCGGCCGGCATGCAGTTCGTCGAATTCCGCGACTGGCTGCCTGAGTTCGGCGTGGCGTGGCGACTCGGGATCGATGGCATTTCGATGTGGCTCGTGGTGCTCACCGCGTTCACGACGCTCGTGATCGTGATCGCCTCGTGGGAATCGATCACGGTGCGCGTCGCCCAGTACTTCGGCGCGTTCCTGATTCTCTCGGGCTTGATGGTCGGCACCTTCGCCGCGACCGACGGCATGCTGTTCTTCGTGTTCTTCGAAGCCACGCTGATCCCGCTGTACCTGCTGATCGGCACGTGGGGCAATGCCCGCCGCACCTACGCCGCGGTCAAGTTCTTCTTCTTCTCGCTCGCCGGCTCGCTCTTGATGCTGGTGTCGATGCTGTACCTCTACAGCCAGTCGCACACCTTCGATATGTCGGTGTGGCACAACCTCACGCTCGGCTTCATCCCGCAGATCCTGGTGTTCATCGGCTTCTTCGCGGCCTTTGCGGTGAAGGTCCCGATGTGGCCGTTCCATACGTGGCTGCCCGACGTCCACCTCGAAGCGCCGACTGGCGCGACCGTGATGCTGGCCATGCTCAAGCTGGGCGGCTATGGCTTCCTGCGCTTCACGCTGCCGATCACGCCTGACGCCGCGCACTTCTTCGCGCCGGCGATCATCACGCTCTCGCTCGTGGCCGTGGTCTACTCGAGCCTGCTCGCGCTCGCGCAGACCGACATGACCAAGCTGCTCGCGTACTCGACGGTCGCTCACATGGGCCTCGTCACGCTGGGCCTCTTCCTCTTCAACCAGATCGGCACCGAAGGCGCGATCGTGCAAATGATCTCGTACGGTTTCGTTTCGGGCGCGATGCTGCTCTCGATCGGCGTGCTGTTCGACCGTACCAAAACGCGCACGATCTCGGCTTACGGCGGCGTCGTCAACGTGATGCCGCGCTACGCCACCTTCATGATGCTGTTCTGCATGGCCAACCTCGGCCTGCCGGGCACGTCGGGCTTCGTGGGCGAGTTCATGGTCATCATGGGCGCGATCCGCGTGAACTTCTGGGTCGGCGCGATCGCCGCGACGACCGTCATTCTGAGCGCCGCGTACACCCTGTGGATGTACAAGCGCGTGATCTTTGGCGCTGTGGCGAACAAGGGCGTTGCGAAGCTGGCCGACATCGGCCGCCGCGAAACGCTGATCTTCGCTTCGCTCGCAGCGTTCGTGCTGGCAATCGGCCTCTACCCGAAGCCGATGACCGACGCGATCGAACTCTCGGCGGCGAACCTCGTCACCCAGGCCGGTCGCAACAAGCAACCTGTCGACGAGGCAGCGCCTGCTGATGCAGTGCGCGCTGGCACGGACGTTCGTGCTCAGCACTCGCCGACGTGATCACTGAAGATTGACGGCGCAACCAACGCGCCGCATCGCCTCCGGGCGCTGCGGCGCGTTGTTGCGTCCAAGGGTTTTCGAATTTTGAGATTCGAGAAGTAGCCGCGGCGGGCCGCTGTCAAGGGCAGAGCAGGGCGCGAAGTGCGTGTGTTTCCGAGGCGCGACAAACCTCGCGAACACATGCGACAAAGTGTCTCAATCTTCTTTTGACAAAGGTCATTTTCCACATTCATTGATTGCGAAATATCAAAGCGGCTGTATGATGCGGGCGCGCTTCCTTTGTCGGATGTCAGGGGACGCGTCCGGAACTATTCAATGAATGAATTTCAGGCAAACGTGATGAAAAGAACGACCTTTCAAAGGTTACTGCTTCCCATCAGCGCCGGATTGGCCTTGTGTCTTTCCGGATGCAACATGGAGCTCCTTGACCCCAAGGGAAGTGTGGGCGTGGCGGAAAAGCAGCTGATTGCGACCTCCACATGGGCCATGCTGATTGTTGTGATCCCCGTGATCGTCCTGACGCTGTGGTTTGCGTACCGCTACCGCGCGTCGAACCGTAGCGCCACGTACGACCCGAAGTGGTCGCACTCGACGGCGATCGAAGTCGTCGTCTGGACCATTCCGACGCTGATCATTCTGTTCCTCGCCGTGCTCACGTGGAAAACCACGCACGAGCTCGACCCCTACAAGCCGCTCGAATCGAACGTCAAGCCGATCAACGTCGAAGTTGTCGCGCTCGACTGGAAGTGGCTGTTCATCTACCCGGATCTCGGTATCGCGACGGTGAACCAGCTGGCCGTGCCCGTTGGTACGCCGGTGAACTTCAGCATCACGTCGGATTCGGTGATGAACTCGTTCTTCATCCCGCAGCTTGGCACCCAGGTTTATGCGATGGCTGGCATGCAGACGCGTCTGCACCTGATCGCCGACCACGCTGGCGACTACGCCGGCCTCTCGGCGAACTTCAGCGGCAAGGGCTTCTCGGACATGAAGTTCCGCACCCTCGCCACCAGCCAGCAAGACTTCGACGCGTGGGTCCAGAAGGTGAAGGCGTCGCAGACGCAGCTTTCGATGGATCAGTACGCGACGGTCGCACAGCCGAGCGAGAAGGCTCCGGTTGAGTACTTCTCGACGGTCGACCCGAAGCTCTTCAACAACATCATCGCGAAGTACAACAACGGCCACGTCACGAATTTCAGTGACCCGTCGTGCGTGACCAAGGGGTAAACCAGGCATGTTCGGAAAACTTACACTGGACGCCATTCCGTATCACGAGCCGATTATTCTCGGCACGATGATCGGTATGGCCGTCATCGGCGCATTCGTGCTCGGTGGCATCACTTACCTCGGTAAGTGGAAATATCTGTGGACGGAGTGGCTGACGAGCGTCGACCACAAGCGTCTTGGCGTGATGTACATCGTGCTCGCCCTCATCATGCTGCTGCGCGGCTTCGCCGACGCGATCATGATGCGTACCCAGCTCGCGCTCGCGTACAACGCGCCGGGCTACCTCCCGCCGCACCACTACGACCAGATCTTCACGGCTCACGGCGTGATCATGATCTTCTTCATGGCCATGGCTTTCATGGTTGGCCTGATGAACATCATCGTGCCGCTGCAGATCGGCGCACGCGACGTCGCGTTCCCGTTCCTGAACTCGCTGTCGTTCTGGATGACCGCAGTCGGCGCCATCCTGCTGATGATCTCGCTCGTCGTGGGTGAGTTCGCAATGACGGGTTGGCTCGCGTATCCGCCGCTTTCGGAGCTTGCGTACAGTCCAGGGGTAGGGGTGGATTACTACCTGTGGGCGCTGCAGATCTCCGGCGTCGGCACGCTGCTGACCGGCGTGAACTTCTTCGTCACTATCATCAAGATGCGTGCCCCCGGCATGACGATGATGAAGATGCCGGTGTTCACGTGGACGGCGCTGTGCACGAACGTGCTGATCATGGCCGCGTTCCCGATCCTGACCGTCACGCTCGCGCTGCTCGGCCTCGACCGCTACATCGGCACGCACTTCTTCACGAATGACGGCGGCGGCAACGCCATGCTGTACCTGAACCTGATCTGGGCCTGGGGTCACCCCGAGGTGTACATCCTGATCCTGCCGGCGTTCGGTATTTTCTCGGAAGTTGTCGCGACGTATGCCAAGAAGCCGCTGTTCGGCTACAAGGCAATGGTCTACGCGACCTGCGCGATCATGGTTCTGGCGTTCGTCGTGTGGCTGCACCACTTCTTCACGATGGGTTCGGGCGCCGATGTGAACGCGTTCTTCGGTATCGCCACGATGATCATTTCGATCCCGACGGGCGTGAAGATCTTCAACTGGCTGTTCACGATCTACCGCGGCCGCCTCGAGTTCAACTCGGCGGTGCTGTGGACGATCGGCTTCATGGTCACCTTCACCATCGGCGGCATGACCGGCGTGATGATGGCGATCCCGGGTGCGGACTTCGTGCTCCACAACTCGCTGTTCCTGATCGCGCACTTCCACAACGTGATCATCGGCGGTGTGGTGTTCGGCTATCTCGCCGGCATGAACTACTGGTTCCCGAAGGCGTTCGGCTTCAAGCTCAACGAAAAGCTCGGCAAGCGCGCGTTCTGGTTCTGGCTCTCGGGCTTCTATGTCGCCTTCACGCCGCTGTACGTGCTGGGCTTCATGGGCGCAACCCGCCGTCTGAACCACTACGACAATCCGGCATGGCATCCGTGGATGATCATCGCGTGGGTTGGCGCCGTGCTCGTGGCAATCGGTATCGCACATCAGCTGCTGCAGCTGTACGTCTCGATCCGCGACCGCAACCTGCCGGAAAACCGCGACCTGACGGGCGATCCGTGGGGTGGCCGTACGCTGGAGTGGGCGATCTCGTCGCCGCCGCCGTCGTATAACTTTGCGATCATTCCGCACGTGAGCGAACTCGACGAGTTCCAGCACCTGAAGGAAACCGGCCGCGAAACCGTGGACGTCGCGAACACGAAGTACACCGACATCCACATGCCCTCGAACACGAGCGCGGGTCTGTTCATCGGTCTCTTCAGCCTGGTGCTCGGCTTCGCTGGCATCTGGCACATCTGGTGGCTCATGATCGCTGGCTTCGTCGGTATTCTCGCGACGGCTATCGGCTACAGCTTCCAGAAGAACGAAGGCTATTACATCCCGGCCGCCAAGGTTCGGGCAGACGAAGAAGCGCGCGAGCGCGCACTGGTCAAGGCGTTCGCCGACAAGCAACGCAATGGCAAGGTTGAAGCAGCACTGGAGGCCAACTGATGTCGACGCATACTAGTGCGGCCGCACACGCGGAGCACGATCACCACGATCACCCGCCGTCACACTCGGTGTTCGGCTTCTGGCTGTACCTGATGACGGACTGTATTCTGTTCGGCTCGCTGTTCGCAGTGTTCGCCGTCATGCAGAACCAGTTCGCAGGCGGCCCGACGGGCAAGGACCTGTTCGACATTCAGGGCGTGGCCATGGAAACGGCAGTGCTGCTGCTGTCGTCCATTACGTACGGCTTCGCGATGATCGGCGCGCACAAGCAGCGCAAGGGTCAAGTGTTCGTCTGGCTGGCGATCACGTTCCTGCTCGGCGCAACGTTCCTGTATTTCGAATTGCATGAATTCGCGAACATGATCGCCGAGGGCAACGGCCCGCAGCGCAGCGCGTTCCTCTCGTCGTTCTTCACGCTGGTTGCCACCCACGGCATCCACGTGACGATGGGCATGATCTGGATGGTCGTCCTGATGGTTCAGGCCTTGAAGGCGCCGGTTCTGGGCGAGCGTGAAATTCGCCGCCTGACCTGCCTGAGCCTTTTCTGGCACTTTCTGGACATCGTCTGGATCTGCGTGTTCTCCTTTGTTTATCTTGCGAGCGTGATCTAAATGAGTGCTCATCCTATCCATGAAGAAGAAAGCCACGGCAGCGTAGGCAGCTACCTGGTTGGTTTCGTCCTGGCGGTGGTGCTCACGGCCGCTTCGTTCTGGCTCGTGCTGCATGGCGGCTTTTCGCGCGAAACCGCGCTGCTCGGCCTCGCCGTGCTGGCAGTCGTGCAGATCCTGGTTCACCTCGTGTTCTTCCTGCACATGAACACGTCGTCGGGCCAGCGCTGGAACGTGACGGCATTTGGCTTCACGGTGTTGACGGTCCTGATCGTGGTCGTCGGCACGCTGTGGGTCATGCACAACGTCAGCATGAACATGATGTCGCGTTAAGCGCGCATCGTTGCTGGACTTGCGCTTCGCTCGCTTCGGGTGAAGCGCAAATGGAAACGCCGCCAGGCCTTCGGGCCCGGCGGCGTTTTTCTTTTTGCGGCTCTTTCGCTCGCGGATTCGTTTATGCGCCGAAGCGCTGACGCACGACTTCCGCGACGGCCTTGCCGAGCCGGTGGTGTTGCGAGGCTTCGTAGTGAATGCCATCGGTGGGGCTGACGGTGGCGAACTCGCCGGCGTCGAGAAACGCCGAGCCGTACTTCACGGCCACGCGCTCGTAGAGCGGCGCAAGCAGGCGCGATTTCGTGGCGCCGCCCGTGAAGATGTCGCCGAGAAAGCCAATCTCTTCGATCGGCGCCGGCGACATGAGCAGCACGTGCGGCGTCGAGCCGCCCGGACCCGCGCGGCACGCGACGAGCGTTTCGAGCAGCACATCGACCGAGTTCGCGATGTCGGTGGGCGTGACGGAAAAGCGGGTCTTGAGGTCGTTGGTGCCGAGCATCAACGCGACCACGTCGACCGGCAACTGGCTTTCGAGGCACGGGCGCAGATAGGCTTGCCCGTTCTTGTGCCGCCCTTCGATGGGATCGTCGTGAACCGTGGTGCGCGCGGGCAGGCCTTCCTCGATGATCGCCCAGCCCGGCCCGAGCGCCTCGCGCAGCACGCCGGGCCAGCGGTCGGCGGGGCCGAATCGCTCGGACACACCGGGCACGGTCAGCGGCTTCGTGCCGTGCGTATTGGAATCGCCGTAACAGAGCAGGGTGCGTGACGTCATGGGTTGCCTCTTGCTGGTTGGCTGGTTACCTGGTTGCGGGGTGCGATGCAATGCCATTACTGATCATGGGAGATTACTAGACGACTGGTCTAATCGCTCTGTACCATGTCACCTCATGAATGCAGCGGCAGCCGTCGAAGTGCGGCAACACATCCTCGATACCGCCATGCCCATTCTGCTGGGCAAGGGCTTTTCCGCAGTCGGTCTCAATGAGATCCTCGCGGCCGCCGGTGTGCCTAAAGGGTCGTTCTATCACTATTTCGGCTCGAAGGAAGCGTTCGGCGAAGCCTTGCTCACGTCGTATTTCGACGAGTATGCGGAGCGTCTCGACGATCTGCTGGTGCGTGCGCCGGGTACGGCGGCCGAGAAGCTGATGCGCTACTGGGACGACTGGCGCCTGATCCAGTGCGCCGACGATCCCGTAGGCAAATGTCTCGCGGTGAAGCTGGGCGCGGAGGTGAGCGACCTTTCCGAGGCGATGCGCGAGGCGCTGCGTCTTGGCACCGATGCGACGATCTCGCGGATTGCCGCGTGTCTCGAGGCAGGGCGCGCGGATGGCTCGCTCGCGGGCGCGAACGACGCCGCGACCATGGCGGTGACGCTATACGAACTGTGGCTCGGCGCGACGCTGCTCGAGAAGATCCACCGCGACCGCAAGCCGCTCGACGCGGCCATGGCGACCACGCGCATCCTGTTGAACCTGCCTCCGGGCAACTAATCGAACGCGAAGCTGCGGCAGCGCGTGAAGTGCGCGCGATTGTCGCGCATTGTGCGGAAATACTAGACGACCGGTCTAATAGTGCGTGAAAAGCCCGGTTTCCAAAGGGCGCGCGAGCGCCCGAACCCAACCCAAAAAGGAACGCCGATGAAGGTACTGATCGTTTTGACCTCGCACGAGGACCTCGGCAACACGGGCAAGAAGACGGGCTTCTGGCTCGAAGAATTCGCCGCGCCTTACTACGCGCTGCGCGACGCGGGCGCCGAGCTCACGCTCGCGTCGCCCAAGGGCGGCCAGCCGCCGCTCGATCCGAAGAGCAGCGATCCCTCCGCGCAGACCGATGCGACGCGGCGTTTCGCATCCGATACCGCGGCGCAAACGGCGCTTGCCAATACGAAACGCCTCGCCGAGATCGACGCGAGCGCGTTCGACGCCGTGTTCTACCCGGGCGGCCACGGCCCGCTCTGGGACCTGGCCGAAGATCCGGTTTCGATCGCGCTGATCGAAACGACGATCGCCGCGGGCAAGCCTGTCGCTGCCGTCTGCCATGCGCCGGGCGTGCTGCGTCACGTGAAGGGGGCGGACGGCCAGCCGCTCGTGGCCGGCAAGTCGGTCACCGGATTTTCGAATGACGAAGAAGCCGCCGTGCAGTTGACCGACGTCGTGCCGTTCCTCGTCGAGGACATGCTGAAGGCCAACGGCGGCCAGTACTCGAAGGCCGCCGACTGGCAGCCGCACGTCGCAATCGATGGTCTGCTCATCACGGGCCAGAATCCGGCTTCGTCGGAGCCGGTTGCCGAAGCCCTGCTCGCGGCGCTGCGCCGCGCTTGATGTTGCGCGAACGCGCGCGTCTTTGGCGGGCGCGTTCGCTTCCCTCGACTTCCTTTCGGCAACGCTGCGAGGCGCGCTCGCAGTGCGTCTCCGGCTGCGCGTCGCCGCAAGGAAATCCCGTTTTTGCCAACCGGCGCAGATGCCGCGCGAGGCGCGACCTGTGCCAAGAAAGGAGCTGTAGATGTCCGCATTGTTCGAACCGTTCAAGCTCAAGGGCGTGTCCTTGCGCAACCGCATCGCCGTGCCGCCGATGTGCCAGTACATGGCCGTCGATGGCGTGATCAACGACTGGCATCACGTCCACTACGCGCAGATCGCGCGCGGCGGCGCGGGCCTCGTGATCGTCGAGGCGACGGCGGTTTCGCCCGAAGGCCGCATCACGCCGGGCTGCACGGGCCTGTGGAACGACGCGCAGATGGAGGCGTTCAAGCCCACCGTCGCGGCGATCAAGGCAGCGGGCGCGGTGCCCGGCATCCAGATTGCGCACGCGGGCCGCAAGGCGAGCGCGAACCGCCCGTGGGAAGGCGACGACCACATCGCCGAAGGCGACGCGCGCGGCTGGCAGACCATCGCGCCCTCGGCAACGGCGTTCGGCGCGCATCTGCCGAAGGTGCCGAAGGCGATGACGCTCGACGACATCGCACGCGTGCGCGAGGACTTCGTGGCCGCGGCGAAGCGCGCGCTCGAAGCCGGCTTCGAATGGCTCGAACTGCACTTTGCGCACGGCTATCTTGGCCAGAGTTTTTTCTCGACGCATTCGAACCAGCGCGACGATATCTATGGCGGCAGCCTCGAAAACCGCAGCCGTTTCCTGCTGGAAACGCTGGCCGCGGTACGCAAGGTCTGGCCGGAGCATCTGCCGCTGACGGCGCGCTTTGGCGTGATCGAGTACGATGGCCGCGACGAGGAAACGCTCGCCGAATCGATCGAACTGGCCAAGGGCTTCAAGCGCGAAGGCCTCGACATGCTGGGCGTGAGCGTCGGTTTCTCGACGCCCGCCGCACAGATTCCGTGGGCGCCCGCGTTCCTCGCGCCGATCGCACCAAAGGTGCGTCGCGCAAGCGGTCTGCCGGTGTCGTCGGCATGGGGTATCGGCACGCCGGAACTGGCCGAGCGCTCGGTGGCGAAGGAGCAGCTCGACATCGTGATGGTCGGACGCGCGCATCTCGCGAATCCGCACTGGCCGTATTTCGCGGCTCAGGAGCTGGGCGTCGAACGCGCCGCATGGACCTTGCCTGCGCCGTACGCGCACTGGCTCGAGCGCTACAAGGTCGGCTGAAATTTGCCGACCGGTACAACCGTTGACGATGAGGGAATTCCGATGACCGTCTATCTATTCGCGAGCATTACGCCCAAGCCCGAGCATGTCGCCGACGTGGAGGCGCTGATGCGCGAGATGGTCTCGCACACGCGCAAGGAGCCGGGCAACTTGCGCTACGACCTGCTGCGCCGCGCCGATGGCGCACCGGGCTTTTACCTTTACGAAACCTATGTCGATGAAGCCGCGGTGCAGGCGCATCGCGAAAGCGCGCACTTCGTGGCGTACCGCGCGAAGATCGGTGCGTGGGTGACGGAGCCGCCCGAAGTGAAGCTGCTGAAGGGCGTGGACGTCGCGGACTGAAGCCGCACTATGTGCCGCAATCGTTGCGGCGATCCATTGACGCGCCGGACATCGCTTTGCAGCGGTGCCCGGCGCGTTTTTCATTGAGCGGCCGCGCGCCGCCTAGCCCGCCATATCGAGCACGACGCGGCCTTCGATCGCGCCGCGCTTCATGCGCGCGAACACATCGTTGATGTTCTCCAGTTTTTCCGTGGAGACGGTCGCCTTGACCTTGCCTTCCTGGGCGAACATCAGCGACTCTTCGAGATCGAGGCGCGTGCCGACGATCGAGCCGCGCACCGTCACGCCGCCTAGCACCATGTCGAAGATCGGCAGCGGAAAGTCGCCGGGCGGCAAGCCATTGAGCGACACCGTGCCGCCCCGGCGCACCATGCCGAGCGCCTGCGAAAACGCGATGGGCGAGACCGCGGTCACGAGCACGCCGTGCGCGCCGCCAATTTCCTTCTTCAGATACGCCGCGGGATCGGTCGTTTTCGCGTTGACCGTCACGGTCGCGCCGAGGCGTTTCGCCAGTTCGAGTTTCGTATCGTCGACATCGACGGCGGCGACGTTGAGCCCCATCGCGCGCGCGTATTGCACGGCCATGTGGCCGAGGCCGCCCACGCCGGAAATCACGACCCAGTTGCCAGGGCGCGTGTCGGTGACTTTCAGGCCCTTGTAGACCGTCACGCCGGCGCAGAGCACGGGTGCGATTTCGATGAAGTCGATATTTTTCGGCAGCAGGCCGACGTAATTCGCGTCGGCTTTCGCGTACTGAGCGAAGCCGCCATTGACCGAATAGCCGGTGTTCTGCTGCTGCTCGCAAAGTGTTTCCCAGCCGCCAAGGCAATGTTCGCAATGGCCGCATGCCGAGTAGAGCCATGGAATGCCCACGCGATCGCCTTCCTTCACATGCGTGACGCCCGCGCCCACCCCCACGACATAGCCCACGCCTTCGTGACCGGGAATGAACGGCGGCTGCGGCTTCACGGGCCAGTCGCCGTGCGCGGCGTGCAGGTCCGTGTGGCATACGCCGCACGCTTCGATTTTCACGAGCAGCTCGCCCGGCCCCGGAGTGGGGACGGTCACTTCCTCCAGCACGAGGGGTTTGCCAAATGCGCGGACTACCGCGGCTTGCATCGTCTTGCTCATCGTCGGGCTCCTGTCGAAGCTGAGTGGCGGCGCGCGGCCGGATGCGTTGCGCATCGCGGTGTCGCCGCACGTCCGCCTGCCTTTCGAGTGTGAAGGAAAGGTTTTTCGCCTGCGATGAACTTGCTCAATAGTTGGTAATAAAACGGGTGAGAAGTTTTTGAAAGAAACTGCCGTTAATATTGAATAAGGTTTGGTAACGACTTCGTTGCACGAATTCAGTGAGCCCGATGCAGAACGACTCCCTTTACGAGCGCGCCAGTGAGAGCCATTTCGCCGGCGACCTGCCGCGCGCGCGTCAGTTGTACACGCAACTGCTCGAAGCCGATGCAACGCACGCTGGCGCGATGTTTCGCCTCGGCGTGATCGGTTTGCAGGAAGGCACGCCGGGTGATGCGATCGGCTGGTTGCAGCGCGCACTCGCCGTCGATCCCGGTCAGCGACGCTATCGCGAAGCGTTGGGGCAGGCGTATGCCATGGCCGCACGCCATGCCGAAGCGGCGCAGATCTATCGCGCTCTGCTGGCGGACGACGCGTCGTCCGCCGATCTGTGGTGCGGGCTCGGCTCGGCGCTGCAGGCGCAAGGTGCGCTGGCGGAAGCGGTGGAGGCGTGGCGGGCGGCGCTGGAGCGTGAGGCGAACCGGCCCGACGCCTGGAACAACCTCGGCAATGGCTTGCGGCTGCTGGGCGATTCCGGCGCGGCTCAGGCGGCGTATCGCCGCGCGCTCGCCTTGCAGCCGGGCGATGTCAACGCATTGACGAACCTCGGCACGTTGCTGCAGGAAGCGGGGCAGGACGAGGAGGCGCTCGAAAGCTTGCGCGCCGCGTTGGCGGCCGCGCCGGAAACCGCTGTCGCGATGATCAACCTCGGCGTGCTGCTGACGCGCCTGGAGCGTCTGGACGAGGCGTTGCCTCTGCTCGAACGCGCGGTGGCCAGCGAACCGCATATGGCGCATGCGGCCTACAACTACGGCGTCGCGCTGCAGGCGCGCGGCCGTCTGCGCGAAGCCGAAGCGCAATATCGCCGCGCGCTCGCGCTCGAGCCGGCGCATGCGGAAGCGGCCAACAACCTGGGGAATGTCTGCCGCGATCTCGGCGATTACCCCGCTGCACGCGTGGCGTACGAAACGGCCATCCGCATCCGGCCGGATTTCGTCGACGCGTTCAACAACGCCGCCAACCTGATGCGCACGCTCGGCAGCTTCGACGAGGCGCAAGCGCTGTTGCGCCAGGCGCTCGGCCTCGATCCATCGCGCTCGGCCACGCTCAACAATCTCGGCAACGTACTCAAGGACTGCGGGGACCTGGACGAAGGCATCGAATGTCTTCGCCGGGCCGTGGCGAGCGAGCCCGGCAACCTCATCGCGCACAGCAACCTTCTGTACGCGTTGTCGTTCCAGGCCGAAGATCCGCAGGTGATCCTCGACGAGGCGAGACGCTGGTCCGCGCAGCACGAAGCGCCGCTCGCCGTGCAACGCGCTCAGGCGCCTGTCGAACCGGCCGTGGGAAGGCGTTTGCGCATCGGTTACGTATCGGGCGATTTTCGTGAGCATTGCCAGGCATTGTTCATGACGCCGCTACTCGCCCATCACGACCGCACGCGCTTCGAGATTCATGCGTATTCGAGCGTGGTCAGGCCCGATGCGACGACCGCGCGACTTGCCGCGCACGTCGACGAGTGGCACGACGTGCGCACGTCGAGCGACGCGGCGCTGGCGGACCAGATCCGCGCGGACGGCATCGATATCCTCGTCGATCTCACGATGCACATGGCCGATGGCCGGCCGCTGCTGTTTGCGCGCAAGCCGGCGCCGGTGCAGGTCGCCTGGCTTGCCTATCCCGGCACGACCGGAATCGGCGCGATGGACTGGCGGCTCACCGATCCCTGGCTCGATCCGCCTGCGCACGATGGCCACTACAGCGAAAAGTCGTGGCGTTTGCCGCACACGTTCTGGTGCTATGACCCGCTTGCTTCGGAACCCGAAGTGAATGCGCTGCCGGCATCGAGCGCCGGACACGTCACGTTCGGCAGCCTGAACAACCCGTGCAAGCTCACCGATACGACTCTGAACCTGTGGGCCCGTGTATTCGCCCGTTTGCCTGCGGCGCGCCTCGTGCTCATGGCCGCCGAGGGTGAAGCGAGGCGCCGCCTCGCGCTTCGGATCGCGCGGGCCGGCATCGACCCGGCGCGCGTGCGCTTCCTGCCGTTCCGGCCGCGTGCCGATTATCTGCGCAGCTATCACGCGGTCGATCTCGGGCTCGACACGTTGCCGTACAACGGCCATACCACCTCGCTCGACGCGCTGTGGATGGGGGTGCCCGTCGTCACTCGGATCGGGGCGACCGTGGCGGGGCGCGCGGGATTGAGCCAGCTCGCGAACCTGGGTCTTGCCGAACTGGCCGCCGATTCAGACGACGCCTTCGTGGAGACGGCGGTGAATCTCGCGAGCGACCTGCCGCGCCTCGCGAAGCTGCGCGCCACGCTGCGCGAACGCATGGCGCATTCGCCACTCATGGACGGCGAACGCTTCGCGCGCGGCGTCGAGGCGGCGTACGAAGGCATGTGGCGTGCCGCAGCGCAATAGGGCGATCTGGCGCGTAAATACGGGGCAACCGGCGGCCGGGACTCAGCCAAACGGCCATCCAGCGTGCTGTATAAATATACAGTAGAATCCTAGCCTGACAGCCAGGGCCGCGCGCCGATTTCCCGCGCGCGCTGCGCTGCAAGTTGCCGGGCCGCGCCGCGTATTTGCCCCATTTCGCGCGCCGTCCGGCCCCACGCGTGTGATCCAGCCGGAATGCCAGCGCAAGTGAGCGATAACCGATCCATCCGAATCCGTGGTGCCCGCCAGCACAACCTCAAGAACCTCGACCTCGACCTGCACACCGGCGAAATGACGGTCGTGACCGGGCCTTCGGGCTCGGGCAAGTCGAGCCTCGTCTTCGACACGCTTTACGCGGAAGGCCAGCGCCGTTACGTCGAAACGTTCAGCGCCTACGCGCGCCAGTTCCTCGACCGCATGGACAGGCCGCAAGTCGATCGCGTGGACGGCGTGCCGCCCGCCATCGCCATCGACCAGACCAACCCCGTGCGCAGTTCGCGCTCCACGGTCGGCACGATGACGGAGCTGAACGACCACCTGAAGCTGCTCTACGCGCGCGCCGCGAATCTGTTCGACCGCGTCACGGCGCAGCCCGTGCGGCACGACACGCCTGAGACGATCTACGCCGAGCTGATGGCGCGCACCGCCACGGGCGACCCGCGTCTCGTGGTCACGTTTCCGGTCGAGCTGCCCGATACGACCACCGAGGAAGAAGTCGCGCAGTGGCTCTCCGCGAGCGGCTATACGCGCGTGCAGGCGCAGCGCGAGGTGAAGACCGCCGAAGGCACGCGCAAGCTGCTCGACGTGGTCGCCGACCGTTTCCGCATGCAGAACGTGGAGAAAAGCCGCGCGATCGAGGCGATCGAAGCCTCGCTCAAGCGCGGCAGCGGGCGCGTCAACATTTACGTGCTCGAGAGCGGCGACGCCGAAGCCGCGGCCGAGCCGCAGATCTGGCGCTTCTCGACCGGGCTCCATTGCCCGGACAGCGATCTGCGCTACGCCGACCCGCAGCCCGCGCTGTTCTCGTTCAACTCGGCCTACGGCGCCTGCGACGCGTGCCGCGGCTTTGGCCGCGTGATCGGCGTGGATTGGGGCCTCGTGATACCCGACGAGCGCAAGACGCTGCGCGGCGGCGCGATCAAGCCGCTGCAAACGCCGGCGTGGAAGGAGTGCCAGGACGACCTGATGCGCTATGCCGCGAAGGCCGGCATTCCGCGCGATACGGCATGGTCGGAACTGACGCAGGCGCAGCGCGACTGGGTCATCAACGGGGCGCCGGACTGGAAGGGCAGCTGGCAGACGCAGTGGTACGGCGTGAAGCGCTTCTTCCAGTATCTGGAATCGAAAGCCTACAAGATGCACATCCGCGTGCTGCTGTCGAAGTACCGCAGCTACACGCCGTGCGAAACCTGCGGCGGCGCACGCCTGAAAACCGAGGCCCTGCAATGGCGCCTCGGCACGCAGCAGAACGCGGACGACGTGCTCGCGCCGTCGGGGCGCTTCCTGCCGCACGGCGTGGACTGGACACGCGCGCAGCTCGAAGCGTTGCCGGGCCTTACCGTGCACGACGTGATGCTGCTGCCGATCGAGCGCATTCGACGCTTCTTCGACAATCTTTCGCTTTCCTCAGCATTGCTCGACGACGCGCTGAAGCTGCTGCTCGAAGAAGTGCGCACGCGCCTGAAGTATCTCTGCGACGTGGGCCTCGGCTATCTGACACTCGATCGCCAGAGCCGCACGCTCTCGGGCGGCGAAGTGCAGCGTATCAACCTGACCACGGCGCTCGGCACGTCGCTCACGAAAACGCTGTTCGTGCTCGACGAACCGAGTATCGGCCTGCATCCGCGCGACCTCAACCGCATCGTCGAAGCGATGCAACGTCTGCGCGACGCGGGCAATACGCTCGTCGTGGTCGAGCACGATCCGTCCGTGATGCTCGCGGCCGACCGCCTCATCGACATGGGTCCCGGCCCCGGCGAACGCGGCGGCTCGATCGTCTACGACGGCACACCGAACGATATCCGCTCCTCGGGCACCCTGACGGGCGAGTACCTGGGCGGCCACCGCGCCGTCGCCGACGCTTCGCACTGGGAGCGACGCCCGGTTGACGCGTCCACGCCGAATCTTCTGCTCGAAGGCGCGAGCGAGCACAACCTGCGCGACGTGACCGTGCAGATTCCGCTGCAACGCCTCGTGTGCGTGACCGGCGTCTCGGGCTCGGGCAAATCGACGTTGGTGCAGGACGTGCTCTATCCCGCGCTCGCGCGGCATCTGGGCAAGGCGACCGAAGCGCCGGGCACGTTCCGCAAGCTGAGCGGTGCGGAGCAGATCAGCGACGCCGTGTTCGTCGACCAGTCGCCGATCGGCAAGACGGCGCGTTCGAATCCGGCCAGCTATGTCGGCGCGTTCGACGAGATCCGCAAGCTGTTCGCCAAGGCGACGCTCGCGAAGCAGCGCGGCTACACGGCGGGCATGTTCAGCTTCAACTCGGGCGAAGGCCGCTGCCCGACTTGTGGCGGCTCCGGTTTCGAGCACATCGAAATGCAGTTCCTGAGCGATGTGTACCTGCGTTGCCCCGATTGCGACGGCAGCCGTTATCGCGCGGAAGTGCTCGAAGTGAAGATCGAGCGCGCGGGCCGTACGCTTTCGGTCGCGGACGTCCTCGACCTCACGGTGAGCGAAGCGGTGCAATGCTTCGCTGAGGATGCCGAAGTATTGCGCGTGCTGCAGCCTATCGTGGACGTGGGCCTCGAATACGTGAAGCTCGGCCAGCCGGTGCCGACGCTCTCGGGCGGCGAGGCGCAGCGCCTGAAGCTCGCGGGGTATCTCGCGGAAACCGCGCAGTCGCGCGGCAAGGAGGCGGGCGGCCGCCTCTTCATGTTCGACGAACCGACCACGGGCCTGCATTTCGACGACATCGCCAAGCTGATGCGCGCCTTCGGCAAACTGCTCGCGGGCGGTCATTCGCTGCTCGTGATCGAGCATAACCTCGACGTGATCCGCGCCGCCGACTGGCTGATCGATCTCGGCCCCGAAGGCGGCGATGCGGGCGGCGAAGTGGTGTGCGTCGGCACGCCCGAGGATGTGATCGCGTGTCCGCGCTCGCATACCGGCGCGGCGCTCGAGCGCTACGAAGCCGCGCTTGGCAGCGGCGTCGAACTGCTCGCGGAAGAAGAGGGCGTCGCGCTGCAAACCGCGGTGCGTGCCGCGCAGGCGCGCCGCGAGGTGCAGGGCGAGGACGTGGTGCGCATCGTGAATGCGCGCGAGCACAACCTCAAGGCGCTCGACGTCGATATTCCGCACGGCCGCTTCAACGTCATCACGGGCGTGTCGGGCTCGGGCAAGTCCACGCTCGCGTTCGACATCCTCTTTCACGAAGGCCAGCGGCGCTACCTCGAATCGCTCAACGCGTATGCGCGTTCGATCGTGCAGCCGGCGGGCCGCCCCGAAGTCGATGCCGTGTACGGCATTCCGCCGACCGTCGCGATCGAGCAGCGCCTTTCGCGCGGCGGACGCAAGAGCACGGTCGCCACGACCTCCGAGGTGTGGCACTTCCTGCGTCTGCTTTACGTGAAGCTCGGCGTGCAGCACTGCGTGCATGACGGCACGCCAGTTACATCGCAGAGCGTCGATGCGATCGTCGCGCAACTGCTGCGCGAACATCGCGGCCAGCATGTCGGTTTGCTCGCGCCGCTCGTCGTCAATCGCAAGGGCGTCTACACCGATCTCGCGAAGTGGGCGAAGGCGCGCGGCAATACGCATCTGCGCGTGGATGGCGAATTCGTGCCCGTCGCGCCGTGGCCCAAGCTCGACCGCTTCCGCGAGCATACGATCGAGTTGCCGGTGGGCGACCTCGTGATCGTGCCGGAAAACGAGGCGCAATTGCGCACGCTGCTCGCCACGACGCTCGAAGCGGGCAAGGGCATCGTGCACCTGCTCGCGCCGCTCGACGGCCTCGATCACGTGATTGGCAATGGCGGTTCGACGGCGAGCATCGGCGAGGTGAAGGTGCTGTCGACGCGGCGCGCCTGCCCAGTGTGCGGCACGAGCTATCCCGAACTCGATCCGCGTATGTTCTCGTACAACAGCAAGCATGGCTGGTGCACGACCTGCGTGGGCACGGGCCTCGCGCTCACGCGCGAGCAGCGCGCCGCCTACGACGACACGATCGTCGCCGAAGACGGCCGTGGCCGCGAGCAAACCTTGCCTTCGGAGGAGCAGGAACCCGACGGCATGGTCGACGAGCCGTGCCACGATTGCGGCGGCACGCGCCTGAATCCGGTGGCGCGCGCCGTGACGTTCGACGCGCATCCGATCGTCGACGTCGCGCAGTGGACCGTGGCGGATACGCGCCGCTGGATCGACACGCTGAAGCTCAATGGCCGCGACGCGCAGATCGCGCGCGACGTGGTGAGCGAGATCCGCAGCCGGCTGCAGTTTCTGGAAGAAGTGGGGCTCGGCTATCTGAGCCTCGATCGCGCCGCGCCGAGCCTTTCGGGTGGCGAGGCGCAGCGCATTCGTCTCGCGGCGCAACTGGGCAGTAACTTGCAGGGCGTGTGCTACGTGCTCGACGAACCGACCATCGGCCTGCATCCGCGCGACAACCAGATCCTGCTGGACGCGCTGCGCAGCCTCGGCGAGAAGGGCAACACGCTCGTCGTGGTCGAGCACGACGAGGACACGATCCGGCGCGCCGATCACATCATCGACATCGGTCCGAGCGCGGGCAAGCGCGGCGGCCGCGTGGTCGCGCAGGGCAGCGTGGCCGATCTCGCGGCGCAGGCCGATTCGCTCACGGGCCGCTATCTCGCACAGCCGATCCAGCACCCGCTGCAGCCGCGCCGCGAAGTGCGTCCGGCGCGCGCGGGACGCGAAGCGGTGCCGGGCCAATGGCTGACGGTGCACGGCGGCAAGCTGCACAACCTGCGCAACGTCACCGCGCAGATTCCGCTCGGACGTCTCGTGGCGATAACGGGTGTGAGCGGCTCCGGCAAGTCCACGCTCGCGCGCGACGTGCTGCTTTCGAATCTGCTCGACGCCGTGGGGCGGTCGGTGCTGTCTTCGCCTGCCGAGCGGCGCGCGCGCAAGGCGGTGAAGGAGAAAGCGCCGAGCGCGGCGGAACGCCGGTCGAGCGTGCTCGCGCGCACGAGCGCGAAGCCGAAGCTCGAGGTTTCGCATACGTGGCAGGGCTGCGATTCGATTAGCGGATGGGAAAGCATCGACCGCGTGCTCGAAGTCGACCAGACGCCGATCGGCAAAACGCCGCGCTCGTGCCCCGCGACCTATATCGGCGTGTGGGACGCGATCCGCCGCCTTTTCGCCGATACGCTCGAGGCGCGCGCCCGCGGCTATAGCGCGTCGCGCTTCTCGTTTAATACCGGCGACGGACGCTGTCCCGCGTGCGAAGGCCAGGGCGTGCGCACCATCGGCATGAGCTTCCTGCCCGACGTGAAGGTGCCGTGCGACGTGTGCCACGGCCAGCGCTTCAATCCGGAAACGCTGGCCGTGACGTGGCGCGGCCGGAACATCGGCGAAGTGTTGACGATGGAAATCGACGAGGCGGTGGAGTTCTTCGGCTCGATCACGAGTATTTCGCACCCGCTGCAGCTCATGAAGGACGTGGGTCTCGGCTACCTCACGCTGGGCCAGCCTTCGCCCACGCTCTCGGGCGGCGAGGCGCAGCGCATCAAGCTCGTGACCGAACTCTCGAAGGTGCGCGACGACATCACGCGCCGCGGCCAGAAGGCGCCGCACACGCTCTACGTGCTCGACGAGCCCACGGTGGGTCTGCACATGGCCGACGTGGCGCGCCTCATCAGCGTGCTGCACCGGCTCGCGGACGCGGGGCATAGCGTCGTCGTGATCGAGCACGACCTCGACGTGATCGCCGAAGCCGACTGGATCATCGATCTCGGGCCCGAAGGCGGCGTGGGCGGCGGCACGATCGTCGCCGCGGCCGATCCCGAAGCGCTCGCGAAGGTGCGGGCGAGCCATACTGGCGCGGCGCTCGCGCCCGTGCTGGCGCGTGGCCAGGGTAACGTGAACGCCGCCGAAAGCAAACCTGCACCAGAGCGGCGCGCAACCGGCGCGGCGGCTTCGCGCTAAAGGAATGGAGCGGGCCGCAGAGGCCCGCTCCGCCTTGAAACCGCTTGATCTGTGCCGCGAGCGCAAGGTATCATGGGTTCCGCTTGCAGCAAACGTTCGCTCACCTGTAGCGGCGTCACCTGAGAGCGGAGCAGCGGACTGAAGATCCCCTCCGAACCGGTCGCGGGCTCCACACCCGGACCACCTCATCAGTGCAGCAAGGCTTCGCAGTTCGTTCGCGAAGCCTTTGTCTTTTCAGGGAAGACCATTCTTTGCCGATCGTTGTATCGGTGCCTTGCCCTTGACGAAGCGAGAGGAATTAATCGATGTTCGACCTCGATGGAGAGGCGCGCGAACGGCTCATCGTGTGGATTCGACGCCGCATGGAAGAGTACGGCATTACGTTCGAAGAGCTTGAAGCGTCTATTGCTGAAAGCGAAAAAATACCCAAGTACCGCGACGCATACGGGAATACGTGGAATGGCGAGGGCGATATGCCGGCCTGGCTCTTGCGCTATAAGCACGCAGGACAGGATATCGAGCATTTTCGTTGCTAGCCGTGATGGTGCGTGAGTGCGCGCCGGTGTTGCCCTTCGACTGCCAGACCGTTCGCGGCGCATGCCGCAAAGCCCGCGCATTGGCGCGGCGCCCGGTATTATTCAGCATAGTTTTAAAATACCTTTCGGTGCGAGCCGGGATTTAATTGCGCCTCCTAATGGGCCGTGCCGGTTTAGGCGCGCAATGATTTACGCATTCTTTTTTGCTGGCATTTGCACGCGTAATTAGTCAGCTTTTTTGAAAACTCCGGTTGGCTGCGCGATCAAGCTGCGCGACAATCTCGCCCATTGCGTTCTTGCTACGGCAGGGAGGTAGTCATGGCGATACTCGTGCTGGGCCTCGTGATTTTCATTGGTGTCCATTCGATCCGCATCGTGGCAGGGCCCTGGCGCGCCGCGCAGATCGAGCGCCTGGGGCCGCGTGCCTGGCGAGGCGCGTTCGCGTTGCTCTCCATTCTGGGCTTCGTGCTGATCGTCTATGGCTACGGCCTGTCACGCCGCTATCCTGTGCCGATCTGGCTGCCGCCGTTCTGGATGGCGCATGTCACGGCACTCCTCACCGCCATTGCCTTCATCCTGATCGTCGCGGCCTATGTGCCGGGCAATCACTTCAAGCGCGCGGTCGGCCAGCCGTTCGTGAGCGGCGTCGCGCTTTGGGCGTTCGCGCATCTGCTCGCGAACGGCACGCTCAACGACATCATTCTCTTCGGCGTTTTTCTCGTCTGGGCGTTGTTCGAGCTGCGAGGCGAGAACCGGCGCGATCGCGAGGCCGGGGTGGTCTATCCGCCGGGACAGACGTCGCGCGATGCGATCGTCGTCGTGGTCGGGCTCGTGGTCTGGGCCGTGTTCGCCTTCTGGCTGCATGGCGTACTGATCGGCGTGCGGCCGCTCGGGTGAGGGCGCAGCGGGACCGCAGGCGCGCGGTAAAAAAAGAAGCCTGCGCATGGCAGGCTTCACAAGGTACAGCTCGGAGTTCCGCGATCAGATCGCAGCGGCACGATCATAGGGCCAATTCATGAAAGCCACGTGAAAGTCAGTGCGATTCGTCTCGCCTGGCCGCCGATGCATCAAAGATCGAAGAACACCGTTTCCTGTTCGCCCTGCATGCGGATATCGAACGTGTAGACGATGCTGCCGGCCTGCTCGCTGCGGCGTGCGATGAGCGTGTCGCGGCGCGCGGCGGGCACGGCTGAGAGCACCGGGTCCGCGGCGTTGGCGGCGGCTTCGTCTTCGAAGTAGATGCGCGTGAAGGTGTGCGTGAGCATCCCGCGCATCATCACGATTACGTTCAGATGCGGCGCTTCGCCGGCGTTCTCGACGCCCGGCTTCACGGTGTGCACGATGAAGCGGTGCTGCGCATCAGTGCCCGTGCCCACGCGTGCAAAACCGCGGAAGCCGTCTTTGGCGATGTCCTCGCGCGAAGCGGGATAACGGCCGTTTGCGTCGACCTGCGAAAACTCGAGCATCGCGTCGAACACGGCGTTGCCGTCGCCGTCGATCACGCGGCCGATCAGCGTGATGTGCTCGCCCGGCGTTTCAGGCCCGACCACGTTGGCCGTGAAGAGGCTCTTCAGGTCGAAATCGTATTGCTGCGGACACAGGCCGTAGGCGAAGTACGGGCCGACCGTTTGCGAAGGCGTTTCCTTGAGTGCCATGGTTCAACGCTCCGTGGGGGTTTGGTTCGGGCCGCGCAGCACGATGTCGAATTCGTAGCCGAGTGCGTAGCCTTCTTCGGTGGTGTCGAGCGAGAAGCGCGAAATCATGCGCTCGCGTGCGTCTTCGGGCGTGCCCTGGTAGATCGGGTCGAACGCGAGCAGCGGGTCGCCGGGGAAATACATCTGCGTGACGAGACGCGAGCCGAAGTAGTCGCCGAACAGCGAGAAGTGGATGTGATTCGGACGCCACGCGTTCGGGTGATTGCCCCACGGATACGCGCCCGGCTTGATCGTCAGGAAGCGATAGCGGCCGTCGTTATCGGTGATCGCGCGGCCGGCGCCGAGGAAGTTGGGATCGAGCGGCGCGTCGTGCTGGTCCTGCTTGTGGACATAGCGGCCGGCGGCGTTGGCCTGCCAGATTTCGACGAGCGTGTTGCGCACCGGCTTGCCGCCTTCGTCGAGCACACGGCCCGTCACGATGATGCGCTCGCCGAGCGGCGCGCCATTTTTGGCCGCGTTGCGCGTGAGGTCGTGATCGAGCGCGCCGAGGTCGTCGGTGCCGTACACGGGCGCGTGCTGGTTGCGCAGCTTTTCCTTCAGGGGGATGAGCGGGAGCGTAGGGCCGCGTTTGACCGACGAACGGTACGGCGGATAAACGTACGCGGGGTGCGAGTCGAAGTCGCGCGGCGACAGGATGGACTCGTCCATGGGGTGTCTCCTGAGTGGATTATTGGGGGAATGGGCCTGGCGCCGGCAGCGGTTGGCGGTGCGACCCGATGCCGCCACTTTATCCAAAGCGAAAAGTTATGCAAAATGATGTTTTTTCGCATCTCGTATAACGAATCGTTATGCAAAACCGGCTCGCGGACGGACGCGTCAAATTCCGCCATCTCCAGTGTTTCCTTGCCGTGGCGCAGATGGGCAGCGTGCAGCAGGCCGCCGAGAGTCTTTCGGTCACCCAGCCCGCCGTGTCGAAGACGATCGCCGAGCTGGAACTCGTGCTGGGCGTCAAGCTGTTCGAGCGCGGGCGGCACGGCGCGGTGCCCACGCGCGAGGGGCAGCTTTTCATGCCGCACGCGAGCGCCTGCATGAGCGCGCTGCGCCAGGGCGTGGCCTTGCTCGCGCGCGACGAAGGCGCGGTGGCCGCGACGCTCGATATCGGCGTGCTGCCGACTGTGGCGACGGCGTTGCTGCCCGGTGCGTTGCGCCACTTCGGCGAGGAATGGCCGCGCGTGAGCGTGCGGCTGGTAACGGGGGCCAACACCGAACTGCTCGAGCGGCTGAAGACAGGCGCGATCAGCTTCGCGGTGGGCCGTCTGGCCGACCCCGAGCGCATGGTGGGCCTGAGCTTCGAGCAGCTGTACAACGAGCCGCTCGCCGTGGTGGTGCGCGCGGGGCATCCGCTCGCGCAGGGGGCGGGGCTGCCGGCGCAACTCGCCTCGTTTCCACTCGTGTTGCCGCCGTTCGGCACGTTGATCCGCCAGGCGGCTGACAGTCTGCTTGCCGCCTGGGGCGCGCCGCCGCTGTCGGCGTTCGTCGAGTTGCTGTCGGTTTCCGTGGGGCGCGCGCTCGCGCTCCAGAACGACGCGGTGTGGTTCGTGCCCGCCGGCGCCGTCGAGTACGACCTGCGGCGCGGGACGCTGGTGCGGTTGCCGTTGCCTTCCGCGGGCGGCGAAGAGCCGGTGGGGGTGATTCAGCGGACCGATACCCAGCCCACGCCTGCCGGTCGCGTGCTGATCGAGGCCGTGCGGCGTGCGGCGCGCGAGCGCGACGTGCGGCCGGATGGCTCAGCGGCGCCGCGGACGCGGCGTGCGCGCGCTGCCAACCCTTCCGCTGGCAAGCGTTCGCCCGACGCCGGGGGGTGAGGGCTTCACGGTTCCCGCAGACCCGACACTGCGCGCCGGATTCAGCCGGCCGTGAGCTTCGTCCTGGCGCGTGACTTCGAGGTTGCCGACGCTTCCGGCGCGACGCCGGGCAGGCGCGCGCTCGTGGCCATCCACAGCACTTCGGCGTCTTCCTCGCTCGTCGAAATGGCCGCGTGGCCGGTGCGGCTGTCGAAGTAGAGGCTGTCGCCGGCTTCCAGATAAGTGGGCGCGTAGAGCTCCGAATACAGGCACACGCTGCCGCTGATCACGTAGAGAAACTCTTCGCCTTCGTGGCGGCCCCAGTCGTCGAACGCGTCGAGCGAATGCGCGGTGATGCGGATGCGAAACGGCAGCATCGCCTTGTGCGCGAGATCGGTGGCGAGCAACTCCATCTGATAGCCGCGATAGGCGTGGCGCTGACCCGCGCCGTTGCGCGTGAGCGCGCGGCGGCCGCCGGCATTGAGCCTGGGCGGGGTGCCGAACAGCTCGGCCAGGTCGATTCTGAGCCCGCCGACGATCTTTTGCAGCACGTCGAAGGTCGGCGACATGAGGCCGTTTTCGACTTTCGACAGGGTCGAGCGCGAGACGCCGCACAGGCGGCTGGCCGTATCGAGCGTCAGGTCCTGGGCGACGCGCGCGGCGCGCACGCGGCGGCCGAGGTCGGTGGTCGCCGTGCTGGCGGATGGGGTGAGCGTGGAATCCATGGGCTACGTTCGAATGCTGACGAAAAGCCCTGGTTGGGCCCCGCGATGTCTTACCGATCATATCAAACGGTTGCCCGCGCGAAGCGCTGACCTCGCCTGGCCGGCCGGTCTGCGACGTTGGCTCGGCGGTATGGGGCGAGCCGTCACGCATCGACGCGCTGTTCAATTGCGAATTAAAACGATTCGATTTAACAATCTTTAAAAATTAATCCATCGATGTTTTAACAAATTTTAAAGATTTACTGGGTTTGATATTAGAGTAAGGCCTCAATATGCGTCCATGCGCCGCGGCTCTCACGGATTTTGATATTTATCATTGTAATCAGATGATGTAGATCAAGTGGAGAGCGCAAAATGCATGACGAACGACTCGAATTGTTGCTGGCAATCTCGCGAAGAACGCTCGGAATCGAGAGCTTCGAACTGACCGGGAAGCCGACCACCGACGCGCACCTCGTGAGCGCGGAGGATATTGGCCGCGCGCTGGAGTCGGCGTACGACGCCGGGCTGATCGTCGGCTACCGCATGGGGCGCGCGGAGTGCGAAGAGAACGCCTGAATACCGCGTGACGCGATTCAGAGGCGGCGTCCTTTACAAGGGCGCCGTTTTTATTTTGGCCTGGATTAACACGATAATAAACGTCGCCTGATTAATGGGCGATGTGGCGCCTGATCAGTCCCGACGATTGTTAATCGACGCTGCATCGGCTGCATGACTCCCGGCGTTTCCGCACCGGCGCCGGTTACCAGGCAAACCTGACCAATCAGACAAGCCGACGCAACGGCGCGAGCGACCAGTCGTGCGGCACGCCATGCACGGCGAAAAACCATGCGGCCACCCATGACGCGGCGACGACGATCAGGTCGCAACGTCCGCTGCGCCACCAGTTCAGCGAGTGCCGTTGAAAGATCCACGGCACACCGAGCGGATTGGGCCAGTCGGCGAACAGGTGGATCACGCCTCCGCAGGCGAAGCCGAACGCGGGCGCCGCGAGCGGCAGGTGTCCGAGTTTGTGATACGACCACACGAGCAACGCGATCCAGCCGATGCCCCAGTGCGTGAACGTGCGATGCGTGATCCAGAGGCGCCGCTTCTTGCGCCACCAGGCGACCTCGAGCCAGTCGGGCGCCGAACCGCCCGCGACACCCGCCGCGAACGCGAGCGCGGCGTAGAGATGCCAGGCGCTATCGGCGCCCTGATGCGTGACGATTGCGGCGGCGATGACGCCGGCGGCCCAACCCGTGGCGTGATGTGCGGTGCCTGATGCCATGAAGCGGTGTGTTGCGAAGTCGAAGGGGGCGCAATCTTCGCAGATGTGTCGCCGTTATGACAGGGGTGACACGCGGGCGACATGCGGAACGTCGTGTGGCGCGTGCGGTGCACGCGCCAGCCGTTCGCGCGTCAGGTCGTGCAGCGCGCGACGTCGAAGCGCAGTTCTTCTTCGGGCGGATCGTTCGACGCGGAAGCGCCGTGCGTGACGCGAATGACCGAGCCGTGGCCGTTCGGCGTGAGCGTGACGAAGTACGACGCGTCCGAGCGCGAGCCCACGCTCAGTTCGGTCGTATTGCCGTCGCGCGAACTGTGCACGTGCGGCAGGCGGTCTTCGAGGCAGCTCGCGACCGACGAAGCCGATCGCGCCGACGAAGCGTAGATCATCGGTTCGCCGTTCGAAGCAGTGCCGGACGGCGGTGTCGATCCACAAGCGGCGATGAGCGCGAGCGGAGTCGCGGCGAGGAGTCGTTGCGTGAGCGTTTTCATAGGCGACGTGACAATATCGAAGCAGCGGATTATGCCAATAAGTATACGCACGCTGATCTGAATCAAGGCCCACGCAGACGTAAAAAGATGCAACAGGTAACAGGAAAAAACGCACATGCGCTTGTGGCGCATGTGCGTTTCGCAAAGTCAGGGCAGCGCGGCGGGTCGCGCCGCATTTGCCCAACTCCGAGCGATCAGAAGCGGTGACGCAAACCGACTGTCGCGGCCACCTGGTTGTTCGTCGAAGAAGGCGAGAGCGTATTGATCGCAGCGACGTTCGCGATGCCCGAGCCGTCGGCGTTATAGCCGAGCGAGCCCGAAGCGTGCTGATAGACGCCGGCGAGATAGACGTCCGTGCGCTTGCTCAACGAGTAGTCGGTGCCAACCAGCACGGTGTGCCACTTCGGGCTGTTGCCGCCGCCGTTGCCCGTGACCGTGCCGTCGGTAAACGTGTAGGAGCCGACGAACGCGAGGGCGGGCGTCAGATGGTAAGCGCCGTTGATCTCGTAGTTGTCGACGTGCAGGTTCAGGCCCGAGAGGCCAGGCAGCGGCGCGCTGCCGCCACTCGAGAGACTCTGCATGCCGTCGATCTGCGAGTGCGTCCATACGAAGCCAACCTGTGCCGGGCCGTAGGTGTAGTTCACACCCGCGCCGAACGAGCGCTGCAGCCGTGCCGAGATGTTCTGGTCGGCCGAAGCCGCGCTGTTCGCGGCGCCGAGGCCGCCGGAGTTGTTCTGTTGCGAGTAGGCGGCTGCGAAGTTCAGCGGGCCGTTGCCGTACGATGCGCCCACGCTCCATGCGCGGCCATTCGCGAAGCCGCTCGCGTCGTTGCTGAAGCCGTACAGGCCGCCGAACTGGAAGCCCGCGTAGTTCGCGCTGGCGTACTTGACCGAGTTCTTGATCGAATAGCTTTGCGCGAGGTTGTCGTTGTCGAACGGGTGGCCCGCGAGATTGTTGCCGAAGCCCGCGCCGGCTTCCGAGAGCGGCGAGAGGTAATCGACCATCGAGTCATATTGCCGGCCGAGCGTGAGCGTGCCGAACCGGTCGCTCTGCAGGCCGACCCAGGCCTGGCGGTTGAAGCCGCTGTCGCCGTTCTTGTAGCCGCCGTTGTTGAGATTGAAGCCGCTCTCGAGGGTGAAGATCGCCTTCAGGCCGCCACCCAGGTCTTCGGCGCCGCGAAAGCCGAAGTAGTTGTTCGAGAGGGCGCCGCTGCCCTGAGCCCACAGGCTGTGGCCGCCGACGTTGTTCGCGTAGACGATGCCGGCGTCGAGCGAGCCGTAAAGGGTGACGCTGCTTTGCGCATGGGCGCTGATGGCAAATGCACTGAGGACGCCTGCAGCAATGAGTGCTTTTTTCATGTTTTTCTCCGGTCAGAACTTGGGGAATCTCAGGCCGAATATTCTGAAAATCGATTTCGTGCCTGGATGATTCGCAGCGAAGTGTAGGTCCGGTATTCGATGTATTTACGCAAATCGACGCAATAATGCATCCATCTCATTTCATAATCGGCATTAATCGCCGTAAGTGACTGCATATAAAGCGTTTTTCTATTGGATTATCTGCTGCGACAAAATGGTCCATCTGGATAATCCGTTGTGCACCTACGACGATGCGGCAAACCCGCGCAGGGTCTGGCCTAGCGCGAATTCAACGCTTTTTCAAGTGTGATTCTTGTCGTTTGGTGAAAGGTACTGTTCCAGATCATGGACTGAACATATGCATAGCGCGGAGGTACAATTTCTTCAGCCCTCGACCAAGGGTGGTCTTTTTTCATCTGTTTTTACGCGGCTCTCGGGCCGCGTTTTTTTTGCCTGCGTAAAATCATTTTAATTTAATGCGCCGGGCGAAATGGTGCGTTGCGGAAAATGGAATGATTACAGTCGCTGTCGGATATTCCGCTTTGGTGGCGGGATAATCCGGGACGGCTGGATAGAAAGACGTGGCGCCCGACGCGCGACGCGATCCGGGTAGAATCTTGCCCTTGCCCCGCGACGGGCAAGTCCCGCGCAGAACCCGATGAAAGCCCCGCCATGACCGATTCCTCACCCGCAACCGATCCCGATTTCCCCGCCGATGACGTCGCAGCCGAAGCCGAGGTGATCCAGGAAGCGCGCCTGTGGCGCAAGGACGGCTGGACCGCGCGCGTGATCAAGAACGAGGACGACGACGGCTGGGCCGTCGAAATGATCAAGGACGGCGAGCCGGAGCCTGCACTCGTCGGCCCGTGGACCATGGGCCGTGACAAGAAGAATCCCAAGCCGCTCGATACGTCGGCGTTCAACACGCTCGTGAAGACCGCTTCGGAGGTGCTGCGCCGGCACGAGCAGCAATTGCGCGCCCTGCTGCACAAGCGCGTGAGCGTGCAGACCGCCGAAGGCGACGTGGACGTGACGCTCGACATCGTTCCCGACGAGTACGAGCCCTACGCGCTCGTCAGCGCGATCGACGCATTCGGCGAGCAGCTCGCTCAGGCGCGCGTCGCGCCGAACTTCAAGCTCACGAAAGCGCGCGCCGAAGCTTGGGCCGAAGGCGGCTTCGGGCGCATCGAGTAAATCTCAAAGCCTGCCCGCTTACTCCTGCTTGCAGAAGATCGCAGTCAATAGCGGTCCGGCATGGTGGACGATGGCGTTATTGCCTGCCGCCGTGAGGGCCGCCTGCACCCTGGCCTGGGTGCCGACCACGACGGCCCCGTAGGCGGAAGGGGCGATGGGCGTGCCGTCGCCGGTCTTGAAGAGCGGGTCGTCCTTCTGGAAACCCACGATGGCGAAGACGCTGAAACCATAGGCGGTCATCCGCTGGCCGTGCGCGGGCCAGAACGCGTTGATCGAATTGCTTTCGACCTTCATGGGCTTCGGATCGATCAGGTTTTGCGTGATCAGCCCCGAGATGAAGTCGTGTGCGGACTCGCTACAGGTCAGTGAATCGTCGATGGCGGCGGCGTGGGCGTTGCCGGCGAGAAGCGTCAGGACAGCGAGAAAAAGGGCGGCAAAGGTAAAGCGTTTCATTACGTGAATGGCGAAAGTGCGTGCGCCGGGGCCGGATTGCGGCGGGCGCAAAACGCCCGGGCTGGCGCGAAGGGTTGCACTCTACGCGTGTTCGCGCGATTCCGCTTGCGGCGCCGCGGAAGCCCGTCTGGCGCTTTGCCTTACAGAACCACAAGCAAAAGGTGGGACGAACGTCGGAATACCTGCAAGATTTCTGGAAGGCGTATATATTGCGCGGTTATGACCGAAAAAGATAAACCTGTAAAAATGGCTCCGAAATCGGTGCCGCTGCCGCGCACGTGGGACGCCCGCGCGGCGCGCTGGCTCGTCACTCCGCTGGTACCCACGCGCGTTACCCCGAATCATCTGACCACGCTGCGACTCCTGATTGGCGTTGTCGGTGGTTTTTATCTGGCGCGCGGAGATTTTCTGCACGTCAATATTGGCGCATTTCTGATCGTTCTGTCGAATTTTGTTGATCATACCGACGGCGAACTGGCGCGTATCAGCGGCAAAACCAGCCGTATCGGGCATTTCTACGATCTGGCGGCGGACGCGCTCGTCACCGTTCTGCTGTTCCTCGGCATGGGCTACGGCCTCGGCGTCGTGGCCGCGCACTCCGGCGCCGAATGGCGTGTGCCGCCGGCCGTGCTCGGCGGCATCGCGGGCGTCGCGGTCGCCGTGATCTTTTTCCTGCGCATGCGCATCGAGGAAATGGCCGGCAAGGCGGGCACCCAGCAGGCGTTCGCGGGCGGCTTCGAGACCGAGGACGTGCTCTATCTGCTACCCCTTGTCACGCTGACGGGCGTCGTGTCGCCGTTCATCATCGCGGCTTCGATCGGGGCGCCGTTGTTCGCCATCTGGGTGGTGCTCGACTATGTGCGCCTGACGCGCCGCTTGCGTCCCGCCAAGGAAACCCCCCAGGTGTGGAGCAGCCGATGAACTTGCAGGCAGAACAAGAACAGGTCGTAGCGGCGCCCGTCCCCGCGCCAGCCCGCGCCTCGCGTGCGGCGGCCGGCGAGCCGGACGGCGCGATCGGCCGCGCGCTGCGACCGCTGAACACCGTGCGCCTGCGCGACGACTACCAAAGCCAGGGCTCGTTCCTGTATCTCTCCGATTTTCTGCCCGCCGACGCTACGCAACAGTTGATCGACGCGGCCAACGCGCTGCTTCCCGAAGTCAACCGCAACTATCTGCCGGGCCACAAGGCGGGCGGCAGCGTGAGCCGTCACACCATCGACCGCCTCGCGCCGTACATCGCCGAGCTTTACCGCTCGCCGCAACTCATCGCGTGGCTCGAAAAGATCACGGGCGACCGCCTGCAGTTATCGCCCGAAGACGACCCGCACGCTTACGCGCTCTATTACTACACGCGCGCCGGCGATCATATCGGCTGGCATTACGACACGTCCTATTACGACGGCCGCCGCTATACGGTGCTGCTCGGCGTGATCGACGAGTCGTCGTGCAAGCTCGACTACGAGCTGCACACGAAAGACCCGAACAAGACGGATGAGCCGGGCTCGGTGCAGTACCCGCCGGGCGCGCTCATCGTGTTCGACGGCGACAAGCTTCGCCATCGCGTCACGCCGAGCCTCGAAGGCGAAGTGCGCGTGTCGCTCACGCTCGAATACGTGACGAACCCGAACATGCGCCCGTGGCGGCGTTTCATTTCGAACATGAAGGACGCCATCGCGTACTTCGGTTTCCGCCAGGTGTTCCGCAAGGCATTGGGAGGCAAGGCGTGAGCCGTGCTGCCATCCTGCTGCTGTCGATCGGCACGGCACTCTTCATCGCGTTGCTCGCCTGGCAGGGGCTCGGCTCGGTCACGGGCGCGCTCGCGGCCGCCGGCTGGGGCCTCGTCCTCGTCGCGGCGTTCCACGTCGTGCCGCTCGCGCTCGACGCGGGTGCGATCGCCGTGCTCTTCGGCAAGGACGAGCGCGTCGACCAGCGCGATGCACTGCTCGCGCGGTGGACCGGCGAATCGGTCAACAGCCTGTTGCCCGCGGGCCAGATCGGCGGCCCCGTGGCGATGGTGCGCCAGCTCGGGCAACGCGGCATGCCGATGCGCCACGCGGCTGCGGCCATCACCGTGAGCACGACGCTGCAAGCCGTCGCGCAGATCGTCTTTGCCGTCTTCGGTATCGGGCTTTTTTCGGCTTATGCCGCGAATGGCGCGCCGCGCGATCTCGGCGTCGCCGCGCTGATCGCGACCGTCGTGCTCGGCGGCCTGATCGCGCTGTTCTATGTCGCGCAGCGCCGCGGTCTGTTCGGCCGCCTGCTGCGTCTCGCCTCGAAAGTGTTCGGCAAGCGCGACTGGTCGGCGCTCGCCACGCGCGCCGACGCCATCGACGAAGCCGTGAAGTCGCTTTACGCCCGGCGCGGCCGTGTGGCGGCCAGCTTCGCGCTGAGCCTCGCGGGCTGGCTCGTGGGCACGGTGGAAGTGTGGCTCGCGCTGCGCTTTCTCGGCCATCCCGTAGGCTGGATCGATGCGCTGCTGCTCGAGAGCATCGGCCAGGCGATTCGCGGTGCTGCCTTCGCCATTCCCGGTTCGCTGGGCGTGCAAGAGGGCGGTTACCTGCTGCTCGCGCCGCTCGTCGGCCTGCCGCCCGAGGCGGCGCTCGCACTCTCGCTCGCCAAGCGCGCGCGAGAAATCCTGCTCGGCTTGCCGGGCCTTCTGTATCTGCATTTCAGCGAACGTAGCTGGCAACGCCGGCGCGCCTTGCGCGTCCCCGCTGTCGAAGTCGCCGATTGACCTTTTTTCTCCCAAGGAACGTTTGCGCATGCGCGCCATCATTCTCGCGGCAGGCCTCGGCCTGCGCCTTCAGCAACAAGCTGGAGAACAGTTTCCGAAATGTCTGCTGCAGTTCGAGGGCGTGACGCTGCTCGAACGCCATCTGCAATTGCTGGAAGAGGCGGGCGTGACGGAAGTCGTGCTCGCGCTCGGCTTCCAGCCTGAGCTGGTCGAGGCCGAACTCAAGCGCATCAACTGGCCGCACAAGGTCGAGGTCGTGATGAATCCGCGCTTCGACCTGGGCAGCGTGCTCACGGTGCATCGCACGGCCGAGGCGCTCACGCGCGGCGGCGACGTGCTGCTCATGGACGCCGACGTGCTCTACGACGAGCGCGTGTTCGCACCGCTCGTGGCGGGCGAGGCGCCGGCCAACCGTCTCCTGATCGACCGCGACTTCGAAGCCGGCGACGAGCCCGTGAAGCTGTGCCTGCGCAACGGCGTGCCCGTCGAACTGCGCAAGCAGCTGGCGGTCGGTCTGCAATACGACACGATCGGCGAGTCGGTGGGCTTCTTCCGCCTCAACGAAGCGACGGCGCGCCGCTTTGCGCAGATCGTCGAAGGCTACGTCGATACGGGCCGCGCGAACCTGCCGCACGAAGAAGCGCTGCGCGACCTGCTGCTCGAACGCGGCAGCGAGTTCGAAACCGCGGACGTGACCGGCGCGCCGTGGATCGAGATCGACTTCCCCAATGACGTCACGCGCGCCGCGGAGCAGGTGCTGCCGCAACTGCGTCCCGTGGTGAGCCGCGTGAAGCAGGCCGCGATCTAAAGCGCATCTTTGCGGATTGCCCGACGCTGATTGCTTGAATCAGGCCGCGAGGTCTGTCTCCGCTTGAAAGCGGCGGCGGGCTTCGCGGTTTTTGTTTTTGCGCGCGCTTTCGTTGCGTGCCGCCTGCACGAAGCGCACCGCTTCATCTGTTGCCGGGTTCCCGTTTTCCGCAACAAGGGCCATAATGGCAGCTTTACGCCATCAGCCACGCTGATCGTCGTTCCTGCCCATGCCATTAGCCCTCGGCACCTTCATCGTTCCGCTCATTGTCGCGTGCTCGATGTTCATGGAGAACGTGGACGGGACGGTCATCGTCACTGCGCTCCCCGCACTGGCCCGCGATCTCGGTCAGGACCCCATCACACTCAAGCTGGCCGTCACGAGCTACGTGATCGGCCTGGGCGTCTTCATCCCGATCTGCGGCTGGGTGGCCGATCGCTTCGGCTCGCGCAATGTGTTTCGCACGGCCATCGGCATCTTCATGGCGGGTTCGCTGTTGTGCGCGGCGTCGCGCTCGCTCGAGATGTTCGTGGCAGCCCGCTTCGTGCAGGGCATCGGCGGCGCGATGATGGTGCCGGTGGGCCGGATCATCATCTTCCGCTCGCTGCCCAAATCGGACTTCATTCGCGCGGTCAACTATCTCACGGTGCCCGCGCTGCTCGGGCCGGTCGTGGGGCCGCCGCTCGGCGGGTTCATCACAACGTATCTGCACTGGCGGCTGATTTTCTTCATCAATATTCCGATCGGCGTGCTCGGCATCTGGCTCGCGAACCGGCATATCGAGAACATGCACGAGGAGCATCCTGGGCGGCTCGACTGGGCTGGCTTCGTGCTTTCCGCGGGTGGGGCGTCGCTGTTCATGCTCGGCCTTTCGCTCGTGGGCGGCGAGATCGTCGCGACCGGCACCGCGGTGACGATGTGCGTGATCGGCGCGTTGCTGCTGGCGGCCTATTGGTTGTATGCGCAACGTGTCGAGCGACCCGTGCTCGATCTGAAATTTCTGCGCATCCCCACGTTCAATGCGAGCGTGGCGGGCGGGTCGCTGTTTCGCATCGGGCTTGGCGCCGTGCCATTTTTGTTACCGCTCACGCTGCAGGAAGGGCTCGGCATGACGGCGTTCGCCTCAGGCGCCATCACCTGCGCTTCGGCGTTCGGCTCGATCTTCATGAAGGCGATCGTCTCGCGCGTGCTCGGGCGCTTCGGCTTTCGCCGCACGTTGATGGTCAACGCGGTGCTCGCGGGCACGGCCATCGCGATATGCGGCTCGTTTTCGCCGGGCATGCCCGTGTGGCTCATCTGGGTCATCGTGCTCGCGGGCGGGATCTTTCCTTCGCTGCAATTCACCGGCCTCAATTCGCTCGCCTATGCCGATATACCGACGCGCGACATCGGCCGCGCCACCAGCGTGGCAAGCGTGATCCAGCAGGTGTCGCTCGGCCTCGGCGTGACGATCGCGGGCCTCGTGCTGCAGATTTCGCATCGGGTGCAAGGGCATTCGGCCATCGTCTGGTCCGATTTCTGGCCCGCATTTCTCGTGGTCGGGCTCTTTTCGGTAGCGTCGATTCCGGTGACGATGCGTTTGCCCGCGAATGCGGGAGAAGAAATTGCGCGCGGGCGGCGCGGCAAGGCCTGATCCAGCTCAGGAGGGCGCCGTCTTGCACGGCAGCGGAATCAGCGGATCGCCGGATCGCAATCGTTTTCCTGGCGTGCTATAAGGCCAAGGCAGGTTTCCGGTAGGCCAACAAACCGAATCATGGGGTGAACTCAATGAAGCTGGTTGAAAAAACGAAAATTTCCGCTGCCTCTCTCGCACTGCTTTCGCTATCCGCCTTGTCCACAGGCTTCCTCGAAGCCACGCCGGCCTTTGCGAAGGATACGCAGCAACGCCCTGCGGTCCTCAATGCGTCGGCCGTGGCCGTTGCCGACAAGTACGCGGCCGACGCCGCCGAGCAGATCTTCAAGGAGGGCGGCAACGCCGTCGATGCGGCGGTCGCCATCGCCTTCTCGCTCGCCGTGACGTACCCCGAAGCCGGCAACATCGGCGGCGGCGGGTTCATGACGCTCTACGTGAACGGCAAGCCGTACTTCCTCGACTATCGCGAGCGCGCGCCGCTCGCCGCCACGCGCACGATGTACCTCGACGACAAGGGCAACGTGATCCCGGGCAAGAGCCTGTTCGGCTATGACGCCGTGGGCGTGCCGGGTACCGTCGAGGGCATGTGGGAAGCGCAGAAGCGCTTCGGCAAGCTGCAATGGAAGCAGGTGCTCGCGCCGGCGATCAAATACGCGCGCGACGGCTTCGTCGTGGACGAGCAGCTCGCGAAGCGCCGTGAGGCCGCGGAAAAGGACTTCGCCGGCAAGACCAATTTCGACGACTACTTCGGCAACCTGAAGGAGGGCGTGACGTTCAAGCAGCCCGATCTCGCCAACGTGCTCACGCGCATTGCGAACCAGGGCGCGAAGGACTTCTACGACGGCAAGACCGCGGACCTGATCGCCGCCTCGATGAAGGGCCACGGCCTCATCACGAAGCGTGACCTGCAGGAGTACAAGGCAGTGTGGCGCCAGCCCGTGGAGGCGAAGTGGAACGGCTACGAGATCATCACCGCGCCGCCCCCGAGTTCGGGTGGCGTGGGCCTCGTGCAGCTGCTCAAGATGAAGGCGATGCTTGCACCGCAATTCAAGGACGTGCAGCTCAATTCGCCGCAGTACATCCACCTGATCGCGGAGATCGAGAAACGCGTGTTCGCGGATCGCGCCCAATATCTCGGCGACCCCGACTTCTACAAGGTGCCGGTCGCGCAGCTCACCGACGACGCGTACCTCGCGAAGCGCGCCGCCGAGGTCGACCCCGACAAGCCATCCGACACCAAGAGCGTGCAGCCGGGCCTCGGCACCTCGATGCCCGAGAAGGCGGAAACGACGCACTTCTCGGTGGTCGACAAGTGGGGCAACGCCGTTTCGAACACGTACACGATCAATGGCTACTTCGGTTCGGGCGTGGTCGTGCCCGGCGCCGGCATCGTGCTCAACGACGAGATGGACGATTTTGCGTCCAAGCCCGGCGTGCCGAACATGTTCGGTGTGGTGGGCAGCGACGCGAACGCGATTGCGCCGAAGAAGCGTCCGCTTTCGTCGATGACGCCGACCATCCTCACGAAGGACGGCAAGGTGGCGCTCGTGATCGGTACGCCGGGCGGCTCGCGCATCTTCACGTCGGTGTTCCAGGTCATCAACAACAACTACGACTTCGACATGCCGTTGAAGGACGCGGTGGCGGCGATGCGCTTCCACCACCAGTTGCTGCCGCCCAACACGATTTTCTGGGAGCCGTATGCGCCGATCGACGGTGAACTCGCCAAGCAGGTCGAGGCGAAGGGCTATGTGCTGAAGGCGCAGGACTTCAACGGCGACATTCAGGCGATCCGGATCAACGGCGATACGCCCGACGCGGTTTCCGATCCGCGCGGCCGTGGCGTCTCGCGTCTGATCCAGTAAACCGCGCCGCCGATGCGAAACGATGCGCTGCGCATGAAAGCAAACCATTTCGCATCGGCAAGCTGGCATGAGGCGGCAAAAGTTTGCATGACATGAGCGTTTGTCCTCAAATTTGGGGATGCCGCTCCGTTGTTCATCGCGTACTATGCAACCTCCGGCGGAAGACAGCCCTTTGCCGGCGTGTGTTTTTCTTGGGGCGGCATTTGCCGCCCCATTTTCTTTTCGGCATTTCCGCTGCACGCTTCAGAGTCGCACTGCATATTGAATCCGTCAGGCGAGATCACTAAGCTCTGACGTTTGCGCCGTCACGCAAGCGAGGCGCGCGCCCACTTCTCATCGCACCCGAGCATGGATCTGACGAGCCGCGAACTCGCGTTGATCGCAGACGTCTTCAAGCTGCTGGCCGACCATATCTTGCCCGAGGGCGCCTTGCGTCTCGAGGTGGGGCGGCGCCTGCTCGAACTGCTGCGCGCCGACGGCCTGCATGCGGGCGCGGACCTGTTCGTCTGGTCAGGCGAAGAGCATCTCGATCATCTGCGCATTGGGCGCGGCAAGCGGCGCGAGCATTTTTCCGATCGGGAGCTGGTGCTGTTCGATCTGGTGCGCCCGGCTTTCATCGCTGCGCTGGCGCGCTCGCGCGCGCAGACGGGGCACGTTCAGCCGCCGCCAGCCGATACATCCACTGCGGATAACGAAGCGGTCAACCGCCTGACGCGGCGCGAGCGCGACGTGGTCGCGCTCGTGGTGGAAGGGCTGCTCGACAAGGAGATCGCCGAGCGGCTAGGCATTTCCTACACGACCGTGCGCACCCATCTCGATCGTTCGTTTCAGAAACTCGGCGTCAGCAACCGCTCGCGGCTCGCGCGGCTCGTGCAGTCGACGCAGCGCTGAGGCGCTTCGCGCTTCCCCTTATTCCGGCACGGCTGCCGAAACGTTCTTGCCTGCGGCCTCGATCAACCCGAGGCAGGTTTGCGCGTTGCCGATCCGTTCGATCGCGAGCAGCGCGAAGCGGGCGAGAAAGAGCGGGCCGTTGGCTTCGCCCAGATTGGTCATGGTCTTGCACAACTGCGTGTAGACGGTGTCGAGTTCGCTGTCGGTCATGGCTTTCTCCATCTGTACTTGTTTCCGCCCGTGCTCAGGCGCACAGCGCGTGGTCGAGTGCGGCGAGCGTCTGCGCGGCGACGGTGCCGGCTTCGCCGTGCCAGCGGCCGAGCACGTGGCCGTCCGGGCGCACGAGGTAGAGCGTGCCGGGCTTGGCGCCGTACATCGGGAACAGGCGTCCCGTGTGATCCCAGCCGCTGCGGCGTGCTGCGTCGCCGGGCTGGCGCTGTGCGAGCGGCACCAGCGCGAACGGCAAAACGCGTGCAGCCAGTGTCGTTTCGAGCGCGGCGATCGGGGCCGGCGTCGCGCCATCCTCGCTGAAGTAGAACGCCGTGAAGCTTGGCGCGATCAAGTCGGTCACGTGGCCTTCGTGCACGCCGGCCTGGTCGACGATCGTGAGCGGACATTCGGGCAGCGCCGTGCCCGGCGCCGGGCCGTTCGCGAAGACATTGGAGGCCGCGTTGAGCGGCGAGGCCGCGTAGGCGATCGCCGAAGTCTGGCGCGGATTGATCAGCGAGCGCACGGCGGCGTGCTCACGCGCGAGGCTCAGCACGGCGGTGCGCATCAGATCGAAGGCGAACGACGGCGGCGCCATGAACTCCGTGCTCCTGGTGCCGTAGCTCAGGTTTTCGTGCGCGGCGTAGACGCGCTCGTCCGAGTAGCTGTCGAGCAACGCGTCGCTCGCGAGGCCTTTCACGACATACGCGAGCTTCCACGCGAGGTTGCCGGCGTCGTCGATGCCCGAGTTGGCGCCGCGCACGCCGAAGATCGGCACGAGGTGGGCCGCGTCGCCCGCGAACAGCACGCGGCCGTGGCGATAGCGCTCGAGCGTGAGCGCGTTGGCCTTGTAGATCGTGATCCAGACCGGCGACCACGATGCCTTCTCGCCCATCATGTCGAGCAGGCTCTGCACGCGCGGCATGACGTTTTCAGGCTTGATCGCTTCGTCGGCGTCCTCGCCGTCGCGCAGTTGATAGTCGATGCGCCAGACATTGTCGGGCTGCTTGTGGACGAGCACGGTCGAGCCGGGATTCGACGCCGGGTCGAAATACGCGAGCCGTTCCGTCGGCCGCGCGCTGTCGAGCAGGATGTCGACGATCACGTAACGGCCCTCGTAGCTCGTGCCCTGAAGCTTCAGGCCGAGCGACTCGCGCACCGTGCTGCGGCCGCCGTCGGCGGCGATGAGCCAGTCGGTCTGCGCGGTGTAATCGCCTGCGGGCGTGGAGAGCGAGAGCGTCGCGCCATGCGCGTCGTCCTGCAGCGCCGTCACTTTCGTGCACCAGCGAATGTCGATGAGATCGGCGTGCCGCTCCGCTGCGTCGAGCAGGAACTGCTCGATGTGGTATTGCGCGAGGTTGACCATGGGCGGCAGCTTCTGGTTCTCGTCCTGCGGCATCGTGAAGTGCAGCACTTCGTCGTCGCGATAGAAGCTGCGCCCGCCGGTCCACGGCAGACCTTTGGCGAGGAAGCCGTCGAGCGCGCCGAGGCGCTCGATGATTTCCAGGCTGCGGCGCGAGATGCAGATCGCGCGGCTGCCGTAGCAGACCGATTCGTCGGCTTCGATCAGCACCGAGCGCACGCCGTGCTTCGCGAGGCCGAGCGCGATGGCGAGGCCCACTGGGCCGCCGCCGACGATCGTCACGGCGTGGCGTTGGGTCTCGCGGCCGCCTTCGAGTTCGGGCAGGCGGGCGGCGTACTGCTTCGCCTCGAACGGATAGGGTTTGAATCCGGCGCTCATGGGGATTGCGTCTCCGATACGTAAGTCTTGTGCTTGCCGGCTTGCCCCGAGCGGGGGCGCTGGCGATGAAGGCAGTATGGAGCGCGAGGCGCGGCCCGCTGTCCTCAATTTGGGTACAGGGGGCTTACGGGGGAGATTTTGCGCAGTCGTTTTTCTGCGCGCGTTTGCGGGGGGTGTTTAGCCCTGATCCGTCGCCAGACAAAGCGCAAACAGCTGCCGCTGGCTCGAAATGCCCAGCCGCTGATACGCGCGTTTCTGATACGTCACCACACTGCTGGGCTTCACGCCCATGCATTCGGCAATTTCAACCGCGCTGCGTCCTTCGAGCACGCCGCGCAGGGCGTCGAGTTCGCGTTTGGAAAGCGTGGGGCAGAGTCCGCGCAGACGCGCGAGCATCATCTGCGGAATGCCGAGCTGGCTCTGGCCGCGAATCGTGTAGTGATGCCGTGCCGACTCGCCGATCAGCGGCGCGAGCGATTCGACCAGTTCCACTTCGCCCGGCTGAAAATTGCCGGCGTCGCTTTCGCGGTACAGGTTCACGGAGAGCCAGATGTCGGCGGCCGGCTGCAGCAGCAGCGAGAGCCGGTCGGACACGTTGGGCGTGGCGTAACAGGCCGTGCGATAACCGTCGTGCGCGATGTCCGCGCTGCTCTGCCAGTGCAGCACGAGCGACGAGCCGGGCTTGTCGGCCGAGCCGCCGCTGACGATCTGCTGATTGCCGTCGAGCGCGTAGAAGAGGCGCGCGTAGGTGTCGGCGACATCGCGCAGAAAGCGCCCGCCGCGATGGTCGGCCACGGAAACCGTGCGCGGCCGGTTGCCGAATTCGTAGGCGAACACGGTGCACTGCGTGACCGATGTCGCCGGGCCAAGCATGTTCAGCACTTCGGCGGCGAGTGCATTGGCATCGTCGCGGCCGATGGCCGAAACGAGGCTGGTGACGCGCGAGAGGTCGAATTGACCTGTCTGCCTCGGTCGATCGAGATGCCAGTAACGCATGTTTCTTGACGGAAAACGGCTGGGAAAAGCAAGTTTGATGAGGTTAGCATCGTTTCGCATCGGCGCGAAAGCGCCAGCAGCGGGGCCGGATCGCCCGCAGGACGCCCCGCCGCGAAGCCTGCGTCAACGAGAGCAAGGAATGGCACGTTGGGGTAATCTCCACCCTCGGCCGGCGCGGTATGCGCGCCATGTTTCCTTACCTGAATATCCCTGCGCGCAGGTTATCTCGAAATGTTGACGCTCCCCACCGCGATTCCACCCGATTTCGGCGCCGGAGCGGTCTTTCTCAGCGTACTCGTCACGCAACTGGGCGTGCCGGTGCCGGCCGCGCCGGTGCTGATTCTCGCGGGCACGATGGCGGCGAGCGGCGAGACATCCTACGGGAGCCTGCTGGCGGCGGCCGTGATCGCCACGCTGCTCGCGGATTCGCTGTGGTTCGCCGCGGGCCGCAAGCGCGGGCGGCGTCTGCTCAATGGGCTCGTGCGTTTTTCGCTGTCGCTGGACACGACGATCCGCATCGCGCGCAACGTATTCGAGCGCTACGGCGCGCCCATTCTCGCAGTGGCGAAGTTCGTGCCGGGGCTCGGCCTGATTTCCGCGCCGCTGCTCGGCACGACGACGGTGGCGGTCCACGTCTTCCTGCTGTGGGACACGGTCGGCGCGGCGTTGTGGGCGGGGACCTGGCTGCTCGGCGGCGCGGCGCTGCATGCGGAAATCGTCCGCTTCGCGGCGTTCGTGCGCGCGAACGGCATGACGATTTTCGACGTGCTCGCCGTGGCAGGCGTGCTGTTCCTCGCCTGGCGCTGGCTGCGGCGCATGCAGTTCCGCCACTGGCTGGCGACGCACCGCATTTCGCCCGATCAGCTCGACGAGATGATGAAGTCGGGCGCGCCGCCCATCGTGCTCGACGCGCGCCCGCAATCCGTGCGCGCGAAGGAGGCCTACCGGATTCCTGGTGCGCGTCCGCTGAATCTCGATTCGAGCGAAGAACTCTCACCCGAGCTGATCGGGCGTCCGATCGTCGTGTACTGCGTGTGCCCGAACGAGGCGACGGCCAAGCGCATCGTCGATCAGTTGCGCAACAAGCACATCTATCATGCGCACGCGCTCAAGGGCGGGCTCGACGCCTGGGAGCGCCACGGTTATCCGGTCGAGCCGCTGTCCAACGAGTTCCACGCGGCGCATGCGCATGCCGATGAGCTCGAAGCGGGCGAGGAAGCCGAATACACCGTGCGGGCGAGCCTTTCCAAATAACGGCAGTTCCGCCGCGCGTCGCCAGGCGCGCGGCCTGACCTACGCGCGCTGCCTGCGCGAGCCGCCGCCCACGTTCTGTCCCGCATCGCGCGCCATCTGCGCATAACCCCACACCGAAATCAGCGTGAGCACGCCGGCCGCGAGAAAGGCGAGCCGGAAGTCGTCGAGCGTAAACACGTGGCCCGTGGTTTCGCCGTTCAGGTTCGCGGCCACGCGCAGCGCGAGCGCGCCAAACGCAATGCCGAGGCCGATGGTCATCTGCGCCGCCGCGCTCCAGAGCGTGCTGGCCGCGCTCATTTGCGGCTGCGCGACGTCGGCGTAGGCCAGCGTGGCGAGGGTCGAAAACTGCATTGAGCGCGCCATGCCGTAGACGAACACGACGATCAACACGATGGCGAGCGGCGTGCCGGGCGTGAGCAGGCCGCACGCAATCAACGAGACACCCGCGACGCTGACGTCGACGACGGAAACGAGCCGGAAGCCCCAGCGCTCGAGAATGCGCGTCGTGAGCGCCTTCATGCCGAGATTGCCGAGCGCGCTCGCGAGCAGCAGCAGGCCGGATTTGAACGCCGAGAGACCGAAGCCGATCTGGAACATCAGCGGCATCAGGTACGGCGCCGCGCCGATGCCGATACGCGTGATCGAGCCGGTCACGATCGTGACGGAAAAGGTCGGAACCTTCAGCGTGGAAACATCGACGAGCGGGTGCGGATGACGTTTCGCATGCACGAACGCGACGACCCCAATCGCGACGCCTGCCGCCACGAGCGCCATTGCGCGCCAGGGATTCTGGCCGACCTGGCTCGCGAGTTCCGCGCCGTAAAGGATGGCGGTGAGCGCGGCGCCGCTCAGCACGAGACCCGCCACGTCGAGCGGCCGGCGCTGTTCGCCGCGCAGGTTCGGCACGATGGCGACGATGGCCGCGAGCACGGCGATGCCGAACGGCACATTCAACAGAAAGATCCAGCGCCACGACGCATACGTCGTGATGAAACCGCCGATGGGCGGTCCCACCACGGGTGCGGCGATGGCGGGCCAGGTGATCGTCGAGATCGCCTGCATGAGCTTGCTTTTCTCGGTGCTGCGCACGACGATCATGCGCCCGACCGGCACCATCATCGCACCGCCAATGCCTTGCAGAATGCGCGCGGCCACGAACTCGTCGACGTTCTGCGAGATCCCGCACAGCACCGACGCCACCGTGAACGTAACCACGGCGCTGAAGAACACGGTGCGCGCGCCGCAGCGGTCCGCCACCCAGCCGCTGGCCGGAATGAAGATGGCGAGCGCGAGCATATAGGCGGTCACGCCGAGACTCAGGCTATTCGGGCCGATGCCGAACGAGCGCGCCATCTGCGGCAGCGCCGTGGCGATCACGGTCGTGTCGAGGTACTCCATGAAGAACGTGGCGGCGACGAGGTACGGCAGCCAGACGACGCCGGAGGAACGTTGCGCGGGAGAGGTCATTGCGCCCCCACGCGGCAGAGGCGAATCAATCTGATCCTGGTACGGAGCATGGGCGGGCAGCGGAGAGAGTGCCGATCGGAACAGTGCGGACCGGATAGTGAAGCAGAAAGCCCGCGGCGAAAGGCGACAGTTTCCAATACGCAAAAGCATCTGTACAGCCGCGCGGCGGTCGGCGGCGTTGCGAGACCTTCGCTGTGAGGCGGCCTCGGCAAGCCCGAATCGAAGCGCGTAGACTCGTCCGCCGTCGGCAACTCATCGTCAACCCTTGACTAAAGGAGGATCGGAAATGGAATACCGTTTTCTGGGTGCGTCCGGAATGAAGGTGCCGGCGCTGAGCTTCGGCACCGGCACGTTCGGCGGCAAAGGCGAGTTCTTCGAGGCCTGGGGCGCAACCGATGTCGCCGAAGCGCGCAAGCTCATCGACATTTGCCTCGACGCCGGCGTGACGATGTTCGACACGGCCGATAGCTATTCGAGCGGCGCGTCGGAGTCGGTGCCCGGCGAAGCGCTCAAGGGGCGCCGCGATCAGGCGATCATCTCGACCTAGGCGACCTTCCGCTTCGACGCGGCGCGGCCAGCCGCTGCCGGAGAAGAGCCGTCTGCACAAGACGGCGGAGCAGGGTCCGCCGGTGCCGGACGAGTACCTCTTTCGCGTGCTCGACGCCATCGACGGGATTGCGCTGGAAACCGGCAAGACCGTGCCGCAGATCGCGCTGAACTGGCTGCTGCAGCGGCCGACGGTCGCGACGGTGCTGATCGGCGCGCGCGACGAGGCGCAGTTGCGCCAGAACCTCGGCGCAGTCGGCTGGAACCTCACGCCCGAGCAGGTGGCGAAGCTCGACGCCGCCGCGAGCGCGGTGCGGCCTGTGTATCCCTACTGGCACCAGGAGGGTTTTGCCGAGCGCAACCCGTCACCGGTGTGACGAGTCGCTTCGCACGGTGAGGTTTCATCAAGCCGCTTCGGTCTGGCGCAGGATCTGGGTCGCGCCCAGATGCAGCGCCAGCGCGAAGAACTCGCGCTCCGCGAGATTGAGGGTCTTCGCGGCGGCCATCGCGCGGTAATGATCTTCCGGGTGCAGGAACAACTTCACTTCGACTTTCGACTGACGGTTCTGCGCGGACTCCATGGATGCTTCTCCTTCGGTAACCGGGCGCTCGGCCCGTGACGGGTGCGAAGCCCATTACCGGGCGTCCATACGCGCAAGGGCGCGCGCCGTTTGCCGCCATGAGAGCGGCGGCGTGAAACGGCGATGACGCGGAGTGGGCCTTTCAAGTTCGCCTGCCGCGGCGCGTGCGCGACGGCAGGACACGCGCGCTGAACTAGCGAAGCGTGGGACGGCGTAATGCGCCGGTAGTGCGGTTGAAGCCGGGATGAGACAGGTGATGCGACGGCGGGGCAACGTGCTGCATAGCGACCAACCTCCGGAATTCTTCTTCTTGTGCGGCAGGGCGCCGCATGTAGTACGGGCCAGAGTGTAGTCGGGTTTTTGACTAGGGTAAACCCCTAATTCGAAAAGAATTATTGCATGAATTGAGAAAATCGCGCGACAAAGCCTGAAATGCGCTGTGGGCGCACTTCGATTCATGCGGAATGAATAAGGGGAGTGTGATGGGGCGGCGTGAACCGCCGCCCCGGCGCTGGCCTGAAGTGAGCCTGGCAGCCAGCGTAAAGGCGTGGGCGCGTCAGCGCCCAGCCATTATTCCTCGACGCGCTTGCGCAGGCGCGCGCGCGCTTCGCCGAGCGAGAGGAACTTGCCGTGTGCTTCGTCCAGCACGGTGACCTTGCCGTGGCCGATGTCATAGACCCAGCCCTGCAGTTCGAGCTGGCCCTGGGCCACGCGCGCCGCCACGGCGGGGTGCGTGCGCAGGTGCGTGAGCTGCAGGCGGACGTTTTCTTCCACGAGCGCCTGAACGACCTGGTCGTCGTCCAGACCGCGGGTCTTCACCACGCTGCGCGCGGCTTCCGCGTTGCGCAGCCACGCGTGCACGGTGGGCATGTCGGCCGTGGCTTCCGCGCCCGAGGCGAGCCCCTTCATCGCGCCGCAATCGGTATGGCCGCACAGCACGATCTGCTTCACGTTGAGCGCGAGCACCGCGAACTCCACGACGGCCGAAACGCCGCCGAGCATTTCGCCATACGCCGGCACGATATTGCCGATGTTGCGGCAAACGAACAGGTCGCCGGGCTTGGCCTGCGTGATCATTTCCGGCGAAACACGCGAGTCGGCACAGGTGATGAAAAGCGTGTGCGGCGCCTGGCTGTGGGCGAGGCTGTGGAACAGCTCCTTGTTGCCCGGGAAAACGTGATGAGTGAATTCGTCCACGCCGTCGAGCAGGTGTAACAGGTCGCAGCCGCACGACTCGGAGTGACCGTCGTGCGGGTGGGTGTTGTCTGGCATGGATGTTTCTCTCTTGATCATGAATCGACACTATCGAATGGCAACAGCGGGAGTTTACGCTGAGCCGACCCCTTGCGGATCGGAAAACTTCGCGTCACGTTGCCCCGGACAGCCGTTTCCCCGGTACTCAATCGTCGAATCGGCGGGATATGTCGATAAACCGGTAGAAAAGACGGCTAATTACGGGAAAGCGGGCTGCTGCGAAGACGCTGACGCGTCGTGCGTTTTCGTTCGAAAAGAGATTTTCTCACGCCGGGCGCAATTGGCACATCCGGGTGTCGCCGGTGGTGTCGGGATCATGAGGAGGGAGCGCGACCGACCAGTCAGTCGGTCGGCGCGCTTACCACGCCATGCGCCATTGACCTGAAGATTGGGCAGGGGTGTCGGGCAACAGCGTGTCGCCGGGCGGTGTCGTCGCGTCGGAGAAGCCGGAGAGTATCTCGTCGCGCAGTCGCACGAAGCGCGGATCCGCGCGTTCGCGCGGGCGCGGCAATGCCACGTCGACGATACGACGGATGCGGCCGGGGCGCGGCGCCATCGTCACGACACGCTCGCCCAGGTAGATCGCCTCGTCGACATCGTGCGTGACGAGGATCATCGTGATGCGTTCGCGTTCCCAGATGCGCAGCAGTTCGTTTTGCAGACGGCTGCGCGTGAGCGCGTCGAGCGCGCCGAAGGGTTCGTCGAGCAGCAGCACGCGCGGGCGATTGACGAGCCCGCGCGCGATCGCCACGCGCTGCGCCATGCCGCCCGAGAGCTGATGCGGATACGCCCGCTCGAAGCCCGTCAGGCCCACGAGTGCGATGTGCTCGGCCACCGCTGCGTGCTTTTCGCGTGCGGAAAGCGGGGCGTTGCGCAGTGCCGCCAGGATGTTCTGTTCCGCCGTGAGCCAGGGAAACAGCCGATGATCCTGGAACACGATGCCGCGCTCGAGCGAGGTGTCGCCCACACGTTCGCCGCGCATCATGATGGCGCCGCTATAGCCCGCGTCAAGGCCGGCGATCAGGCGCAGCAGGGTGGATTTTCCGCATCCGCTCGCGCCGAGCACGCTCACGAATTCGCCGGGGCGGACATGCAGTGTCACGTCGTCGAGCACGACGAGCGTGGACTCGCCCGCGCCGTAGCGCTTGCTCACGTGCAGAATGTCGAGTCCGGCGGGTTCGGTGGCGCTCATCGGTTTTTCTCCCGGTTTCTGTTGATTGGTAGTCCGGATCATTGGGCGGTGATGTGCAACCGCGCCAGCACCGTTCGCTCAACCCGCCGCGCGAGCGCGTTGAGCGCCCAGCCGATCGCGCCCACGACAACGATGCCGAACAGCACGAGGTCCATGCGGAACTGCTCGCTGCCGTCGATCAGAAGATTGCCGATGCCGCTGCCCGCAACGAGCAGATACTCCGCGCCGAGCGTGGCGAGCCACGAATAAATGAGCGCGAGATAAAGGCCCGTAAAAATCGAGGGCAACGCGGCCGGCAACAATACGTAGCGCACGAGCTGCAGGCGCGAATAGCGCAACGCCTGCGCGAGTTCGACGTATTGGCGCGGCACGGCGTGAATGCCGTCACACGTATGGGCGGCAACCGGGAGCAGCGCCGCGAGCGAAAGGAAGACCACTTTGGCGGCGTCGCCGAGCCCGAACCATACGGAAATCAGCGGAATCCACGCGAACAGCGAGATCTGTTTGAACGTGTCGAAGCTCGGCCCCACGACGCGTGCGGCGATGCGCGAGAGCCCCAGCGCGCCGCCCAGCAGGAACCCCGCCGTTGCGCCGATGGCAAACCCGCAGGCTTCGCGGGCAAGCGACGCCGAAAGCGCGCGGAACAACGCGCCGCTCCCGATCTGTTCGTGAGCGGTGCGAATCACATCGGCGGGACTCACGAGCAGGCCGCTCTTCACGAGATGCGAGGCGCTCAAGGCCCACCACAGCGCAATGGCGACGAGGGGCAGGGCGGCGCCACGTAAATCGACGCTTCGTCGCGGCCTGGCTGCATTGGCCGCGTCACAGGCGCAATCGGGACGCGCGGTCGCTCGTGCAAACGATATCTTCATGGCGAATTCTCCCTTGTCCTCAATGGCGGCAATCACGCGCCTTCAGCCGCGAAACGCCGAAGGCGTGCCGCGCCGCAAACGCAGCTCGAGCACATCGAGCAGACGATTGATGACGAGACCGACCGCCCCCACCACGACCACCGACGCCATCACGAGATCGAGCTGAAAGAGCTGGCGGCCATACACGATCAGATAGCCGAGCCCTTCTGACGACGCCACGAGCTCGACCACGACCAGCGCGAGCCACGCCTTCGTGAAGGCCAGGCGCACGCCGGTAGCGAGCGTCGGAACCGCCGCGGGCAGCACGAGCCTCACGATGTGTTGCCAGCGGGTGTAGGCGAACACGCGCGCGACTTCGTCCAGTGCGGCGGGCGTCTGCCGAAAGCCCTGCATGGTGCTGAGCGTGACGGGCACGAGCGCCGCGTGAGCGATGAGCAGATACTTGAGCGGCTCGCCCACGCCGACGAGCAACAGCAGAAACGGCAGCCAGCCGAGCACGGGAATCTGCACGATCGCGTTGAAGCTGGGCAGCACCCACGCTTCGAGCGTGCGCGAGAGCCCGAGCGCGCCGCCGATCAGGAAGCCGAGCACGGTGCCGCCTGCGAAGCCCAGCAGCACGCGTTGCAGGCTGATCAGCGTATTGCGCGCGAGCTCGCCGCTCTGGGCGAGGTCGACGAAGGTTTCATAGACGCGCCGCGGCGCAGGCAGGATTTGCGGCGCGATCCAGCCCCGCGCGCAGCCGACGCTCCACAGCAGATAAAGCATTGCAGGCAGCAGCCAGGGCGCGAGATGCCACGCGCAGGTGCGCAGTACGCTGCGCCAGCGTACTTGCGCGCCTGTCGTGTCGATACGTGATGCTGCGGCACGCGACGTGTCCGAAGCAATCGTGATCGCGGTTTCCGTCATGATGCGGCTCCTCTCGCGCGCTCAGCCAAGCGGCTTGCCGGCGGCGTCGTAGCGGGTCCAGTAGTGTTCGAGCTTTTGCGCGCGCAGCGCGTTGTCGAGATAGCGCGGCTCGAACCACGAATCGACGTCCACGGGCTGGCGGATCAGCTTCAGGCGCAGCGCGTCCTGCGCAACGGCTTTGTAGCGCGCTACGATGAACGGATCGATCAACGGCGAATTGCGGTACTTCAACGGCTGCTCGCCGAATTCGGCTTGCCAGGACGAATAGCTCACGCCGCTCTTCGCCCAGAGCTTGAAGAGCGCGTCGCGGTTGGCTTCATCGGACGACCATTGCGCCGCTTGCACGAAGACATTGACCACGCGCTGCACGATGTCGGGGTGCGCCTTTTCGAAGCCGTCGAGCACGAGCAGATGCGCCTGGCGCGTCAATTGCGGGCCATCATGCTGCGATTCGTAGACAATGCGAGCGAGCCCCTGATCGCGCAGCCGGTAGAGGTGATAGTCGTTCACGGAAGCATCGATGCCTTTCGATGCGAGCGCCGCGAGCGAGCTTGCGGTGTCGAGATTGATCACGCGTAGCGCGCGCTCGTCGAGCTGGTTCTCAGCGAGCGCGTTGTCGGCCACGAGTTGCAGATTCGTGCCGCGAAAAATGGCGACGCGCCGGTCCTTGAGGTCCTTGATCGATTTGATGTCCGAATCGGCGGGCACACCCACCTTCACGCCGGAACGCACGCCCGACTCCAGCAGGATGCGGGTCTTGAGACCGTTGGCGCGCGCGAGCACCGAGGGCAGATCGCCTTGATACGCGAAGTCGAGTGCATTGTCGGCAATGGCTTCGTTCACTGCCGGGCCCGCGCCCTTGAAGAAGAGCCATTCGACCTTGATGCCGTCGGCGGCGAATTCCTTTTCGAGCAACTGCTGGCCGCGCACCGTGGCGGCGGTCGAACCGCCGAACGTGGGCGGGTCGCCCGCGCCCTGCTGCGCGACGCCGATGCGGATCACGGCAGGCTTCTCGGCCGCGGCATGCAGTGAGATGAACGAAAGTGCTGCATAAATCAGAAACCGGGGCAGATACTGCAGAACGCGATGTGAACGCATGGGCAGGTCGGATTTGAGTGACGAAACGGGGTGCGCGGACTGGCGAGCTTGCGTCGCTGTCGTTGCTGTTGGGTCATTCTTTTCCGGGTCTGCCGATCAGGACAACCAATGATTCGAGATTTGCATTTCTCGACAAAGGCGCTGCGTTTTATGAGGAAAGTGAACGGCAGGGCGCATTCATGATAGTGGAGCGAAGCCCGTGCCGAAGGAAGAAATCATGCTATCGATGTGAGCAGAAGCGCAAAGCCGCACCGCGCGCCGGGCGCGGTGCGGTGCGTGAAATGCGCCTCAATGTGATTCGACCGCGTGGCGCGGCGCAGCGGCGCGCCGCGACGGCATGAAGTACCACACGGCGCAGAGCACTTGCAGCCCGACGAGGACGGCCCACACGGTCTGATGCGCGACCGCCGGGTAGTGGCCGTCGAGTGCGGGCCAGTGTGCGAGCGCGGCGCCGATTGCGATCTGCAGAAGGAAGATGCCGATGAAGATGACGAGCGTAAACGTGGTGTTCACACGGCCGATCAGACGCGGCGGGAAATATTCGGCGAGCACGGCATACGTGAGGATGCCGGTGCCGCCGAACGCGCCGTAAGCCGCCCAAAGCAGGGACGCGGGAAGCGGCACGCGCGCGGCGAGCAAGGCTTGCACGAGCACGAACACAAGCATCGTGACGCCGGAAAAGAGCTGGACGCTCACGCCGCGCCGCTCGAAGCTGCGTGCGAGCGCGCCAAAGCCGATGTTGCCGACGATGAATGCGCCGCCCAGCACGGAAACGAGCGAGGCCGCGCGCGCACCGACATCGGCGGTGCCGGCCGGCACGACGTCGCGCAGGAACGCGCCGACCCACAACGACTGCATGGCGTAGAACACGGCCTGGGTGAGGCCCGAGAACGTCGCGGTCTTCCAGAATGCATGGCTGCACAGGATGTGCGCGGTGCCCTTGAACTGCTCGAGCACGCTCGCCTGGTGGTGAGTGTCGCGCGTGCGCGGCCCGCCAGTCCAGATGATGGCGGCCACGAGCACCGTGAGCGCCGCGAGCCCGAGGCTCACCGCGCGCCAGGGCGCGATCGAGAGCAGCCACGAGAGCGGGGCGCCCACGGCCACGCCGCCCAGGCCGCCCACGGCCATCACGAGGCCGTTCACGAGCGTGAGCTGCGCGACGGGAAAGTGCTGCGCCGTAGCCTTGAACGCGCCGCCCAGGCAGACCGATACGCCCACGCCGATCAGCAGCCGGCCCACCATCATCGCGGCCATGTTGTGCGAGACGCCGAAGATCAACGCACCCGCCGCCGCCACGAGCATGACGCACGCGGTGACGCGGCGCGGGCCGTAATGGTCGAGCAGCACGCCGCCCGGAATCTGCGCGCCCGCGAAGCCGAGGAAATAAAGGCTCGTGAGCGTGCCGAGATCGGTTGCCGTGAAGCCCATTTCACGCGAGAGAAACGGTGCGAAGCCGAGATTGACGCCGCGAAACAGGTACGAAATAAAGTAGCCGAGCGCGAATACGGCGAAGACGCGCAGTCTGAGTGAGGTCATGTTGGGGGGGCGAAAGCGGATTGAATGCCTGGCTGTCGATTATTGGCGATTGCCGTGTGTGAGGCCAGCGAGAGATTTCAGACGGCATTGTGAGTAGAATTTGACGTCATGGCCCGACCTCTCCCACCTTTGCAGGCGCTGCGCGCCCTTGAAGCCGCTGCGCGGCGGCGCAGTTTCAGCCGTGCCGCGGAAGAATTACATTTGACGCACAGCGCCGTGAGCCATCACCTGCGCGCGCTCGAAACGGAACTGGGCGTCGAGCTGTTCCGCCGCGCGGGCAGCCGCATGATCCCCACGGCGGCGGGCGCACAGCTGGCCGAGCGCGTGCGCCGCAGTCTCGACGACCTGCGCGACGCGCTCGACGCCACGCGCCCCGGCGTGAGCGGCGTCACGCGGCTGGAACTGAGCGTGATGTCCGATTTCGCTTCTGTCTGGCTGATTCCGCGCCTGGGCGACTTCTACGACCGCCATCCCATGGTCGACCTCTCGCTGCGCATGCACGCCGACGTGACGCCGCCCGATCCCTATCCCTTCGACATCGGCATCTGGCATCGGCGCGTCGACGAGCCCGGCTTCCAGATCCGCAAGCTGCTGGACGACCAGGTCGTTGCAGTGTGCAGTCCGGCCTTGCTCGCACGCCATCCCGACTTTCGCATGGAAGATCTCGCGAGCATGCCGCTCCTGCGTTTTTCGCGCCGCTCGTGGCGCGACTTCTTCGAAGCCGCGGGCGTGGCCGGCGACGAACCGGAGCGCGGACCGGTGTTCGACGACGCGGGCCTGCTGCTGCAGGCAACGGTGGCTGGGCAAGGGGTGGCTACGGCCCGCCTGCAGCTCGCGCGCGGATTCATCGAACGCGGCGAGCTGGTGCAGTTGGGGCAGGTCCGCATTCCCGCTTCGCTCGACTATTACTTCACGTGGCGCGAAGGGCATCCGCGCGAGGCGGCGATCCAGCAGTTCTATCGATGGATAAAGGCGCAATTGGCCAATTGATGCCGGCCTCCCGTATTGCGCAATGGGTATTCGGGTTAACCGCCGACCGTATTGTCAACGCTGCTTGCGTGATGCGCGTTGCTGTTTGAATAAAGCGGCTCAATCCCGCTCTGGATTACGTGATTAGTCATTGTATTCATATCGCATGCACCAGAGCGGATCATGGCTGAAAGCATGGCACCGGACGTTTATGAACGGCAGTGAAACGCCGGTGAATGGCCGTATAACGGGCTTGTGAAGCGATTCAATTGCGGTCTTGCGCAATGGCTTCACTATTTGGACAATCAACCGTATTCGTCTGCGGAAAGCGCCAGGAAGTGTGGCGTGGAATCACAGATTGGGCGCGCTTCGTGTCAAGAATGAAATAGTTGCGGTATTGTTACTCCCCATCGCCGCTTGGCGCGTGAATGCTTTGTAGTCAATGGTGTAGTTAACGGCCCATTCCTGGGCCAGCAATAAGACTGACAACAGGAGAAACTGCATGAAGGCTATTCAGATGTTCAAGCTTGCCGCAGCCACGGCACTCGTGGCGGCCTCGTTCCAGGTCTACGCGCAGGACGCTTCGGCCCCGGCAGCCGCAGAAGCCCCTACCAGCGGTCCGACGGCCTCAGCCCAGCACAACGTCAATCAATCGAAGGCAGCATTGCGCCAGGCACGCGCTGCGAACCGCGCGCTCGGCCGTAAGGTCCGTGCGGCGCTCGCGCGTGACAAGAACGTGAGCGTCTCCAACATCACCGTGCGCGCGAAAGACGGCGCCGTCATCCTGCAAGGCACCGTGCCCGAGCAATCGCAGATCCAGCGCGCTGGCGATGTCGCCAAGGGCGTCGAAGGCGTGACGTCGGTGCGCAACGCGCTGACCATCCGCCCGGTTGGGACCTGAGCATCGGCTAGCCGGCGCACGCCCATTGCCCTATGAGGTGCGGGCGGCGACGCCGGAGCGGGTGTCTTCCTTCCTGAAGGCCGCACATGCAGTCCCGTTCGTGGACTGCATGTGCGGCTTTTTTATTGCCTGGCGAAACGGTGAAGCGTTATGCCGTTAAGCGCGTTGCGTTCACGGCTCGACGTAATGCATTTCCGGCGATTCGCCCATCAGCAGCGGGCGATTGGCGTCGGCGGCCGCGCGCAGGTAGTCCCAGAGCGACGTGATGCGCCGCAACTTGCGCAGGTCCTCGCGGCTGCACAGCCAGAAGCGCCGCGTCACCATGACTTCGTCGGGCAGGATCGGCACGAGGCGCGGGTCGGGCTCGGCCATGAAGCAAGGCAGGATGGCGAGCGCGCTGCCCTGCAGCGCAGCATGGTATTGCGCGATCACGCTGGTGCTGCACAGGTTCGCGGTCACGTTCGGCGCCGTGCGTTCGAGGTAGAGCAGCTCATGACTGAACGCCAGATCGGCGACATAGCTGATGAAGGCGTGATTGCGCAGGTCGGCGGGCGTGCGTATGCGCGCGTGGCGCTCGAGATAGGCCGGCGTGCCGTACAGGCGCAAGCGGTAGTCGCATAGCTTCGTGTAGACGTACTGTCCGCGCTCGGGGCGCTCCAGCATGATCGCGAGGTCGGCCTCGCGCTTCGAAAGGCTCACGAAATGCGGCACCGGCAACAGGTCGATCGACATGTCGGGATGCTGGCCCGTGAAGCGCGCCAACTGCGGGGCAAGAAAGAAGCAGCCGAAACCCTCCGTCGAACCCACGCGCACATGGCCGGAGAGCGACTGCGCGCCGATCGCGAACTGCTCGCTGGCCGATTGCACCGTGGTTTCCACGGCGTCCGCGTAGGCCAGCAGGCGCTGGCCTTCGGCCGTCAGCACGAAGCCGCCCGAGCGCGATTTGTCGAACAGGACGGTGCCTAGCGCCGCCTCCAGCTCGCGCACCCGGCGGGCAACCGTGGTGTGGTCGACGCCCAGGCGTTTCGCGGCGCCGCTCGCACGCTGCGTGCGCGCGACTTCCAGGAAGTAGCGTAGATCGTCCCAGTTCAGTGTCTCCATGCTGCTCGTTGTGTTTTTTTGCATATCGGATGGGCTTTTTCATCTCTATGCCGTGGATATTCGAATAACTATACTCGTTGAAGAACGCGACTGAAACAGCCACGGTCGCAACACAACAAGGATGGAGACAGACGATGCAAATGCAGTCGTTCCCGGCGCGGGCGCCGCAGGCATGCACGCCGGCGCGCCCGTGCTCAGCAGGACTCTCCTTTACCTCGCCCAGCTCCATTCCCGGCACGCTCGACATGACCGCACGCATCTGCACAGCGTGCTTGCGCGCGTGCTGCGATTGAAGATTTCGCTGGTTCCACAGCTTTCGCTATATCCGGCCACGGCCGGCCCGTTCGAATCCATCAGGGAGAGTTCACGATGAACGCAGTGACCCAGGCATCCAACGCGCAAGTTTCGACCGTCAAGCTGCTCATCGACGGCGAGTTCGTCGAATCGAAAACGAAGGAATGGCGCGACATCGTCAATCCGGCCACGCAGGAAGTGCTCGCGCGCGTGCCATTCGCAACCGTCGAGGAAGTGGATCAGGCCGTGAAGGCCGCGCACGCCGCGTTCGCGACGTGGAAGAACACGCCGCTCGGCGCGCGCCTGCGCATCATGCTCAAACTGCAGGCCTTGATTCGCGAGCATATGCAGCGCATCGCGCAGACGCTCACCGCCGAGCAGGGCAAGACGCTGCCCGACGCCGAGGGCGACATTTTCCGCGGCCTCGAAGTGGTCGAGCACGCCTGCTCGATCGGCACGCTGCAGCAAGGCGGTTTCGCCGAGAACGTGGCGGGCGGCGTGGACACCTATACGCTGCAGCAGCCGCTAGGCGTGTGCGCCGGCATCACGCCGTTCAACTTCCCCGCGATGATTCCGCTATGGATGTTCCCGATGGCGATCGTTTGCGGCAATACATTCGTGCTCAAGCCTTCGGAGCAGGACCCGCTCTCGACCATGCAGCTCGTCGAACTCGCTATCGAAGCCGGTATTCCGAAGGGCGTGCTCAACGTCGTGCACGGCGGCAAGGAAGTCGTCGATGCGATCTGCACGCACGACCTCGTGAAGGCGATTTCGTTCGTCGGCTCGACGGCCGTGGGCACGCACGTCTATCGTCTGGGCAGCGAGCACGGCAAGCGCGTGCAGTCGATGATGGGCGCGAAGAACCACGCTGTCGTGCTGCCCGATGCGAATCGCGAGCAGGCGCTCAATGCGCTGGTCGGCGCGGCGTTCGGCGCGGCCGGTCAGCGCTGCATGGCGACTTCGGTGGCCGTGTTCGTGGGCGCCGCGCAGCAATGGGTGGACGAGCTGGTGGAAAAGGCGAAGACGCTCAAGGTCAATGCGGGCCATGAGGCTAAGACCGACGTCGGACCAGTCGTTTCGCGCGCCGCGAAGACGCGCATTCTCGGCCTGATCGACTCGGGCGTGAAGCAGGGCGCAACGCTCGCGCTGGATGGCCGCGACGTGAAGGTGGCGGGCTACGAGAACGGCAACTTCGTCGGCCCCACGGTGTTCACGAACGTGAAGACCGACATGGACATCTACACGAACGAGATCTTCGGGCCGGTGCTCGTGGTGCTCTCGGCGAAGACGCTCGATGAAGCGATCGCTATCGTCAATGCGAATCCGTTCGGCAACGGCGTGGGCCTCTTCACGCAGAGCGGCGCGGCGGCGCGCAAGTTCCAGAGCGAGATCGACATTGGCCAGGTCGGCATCAACATTCCGATTCCGGTGCCGGTGCCTTATTTCAGCTTCACCGGTTCGCGCGGCTCGAAGCTCGGCGACCTGGGCCCGTACGGCAAGCAGGTCGTGCAGTTCTACACGCAGACCAAGACGGTCACCGCGCGCTGGTTCGACGACGCGACCGTGAGCGACGGCGTGAACACGACGATCAGCCTGCGCTGATGCGCTGCCCGCCATCAAGATGCAGTACTGAACAATAAGGGAGAAAGGCTCATGAAAATCGGATTTGTCGGGCTGGGCCACATGGGCGCGCCGATGGCGCTCAACTTGCTCAAGGCGGGACATACGGTGACGGTGTTCGACTTGAGCGCGAGCGCGATGCAAACGCTCGCCGAGGCCGGCGCGCAGCAGGCCGCATCGGCGAAGGCGGCGGCAAGCGGCGCGGAGTGGGTCATCACGATGCTGCCCGCCGCTGCGCACGTGCGCAGCGTGCTCACGGCAGAAGACGGCGTGCTGGCGGGCATCGCGAAGGGCGTGACGATCGTCGATTCGAGCACGATCGATCCCGCGAGCGTCAAGGAGTTCGCGAAGCTGGCCGAGGCGCAGGGGAACGCCTTCGTCGATGCGCCGGTGTCGGGCGGCACGGGCGGCGCGGCGGCGGGCACGCTCACGTTCATGGTGGGCGGCAGCGCCGCGCACTACGAGAGCGTGAAGCCGGTGCTCTCGGGCATGGGCAAGAACATCGTCCATTGCGGCGAGACGGGCACGGGGCAGGTGGCGAAGATCTGCAACAACCTCGTGCTGGGCATCACGATGGCTGGCGTGGCCGAAGCGATGGCGCTGGGCGAGGCGCTCGGCATCGACCCGAACGTGCTGGGCGGCATCATGAACACGTCCACGGGCCGCTGCTGGAGTTCGGATACGTACAACCCGTATCCGGGCGTGATCGAGACGGCGCCTTCTTCGCGCGGCTACACGGGCGGCTTCGGCACCGACCTCATGCTCAAGGACCTGGGTCTCGCCACCGACGCCGCCAAGGGCGTGCACCAGCCCGCGTACATGGGGGCGCTTGCGCAGCAGCTCTATCAGGCCATGAGCAGCCACGGCGACGGCAAGCTCGACTTCTCGGCGATCATCAAGCTGTATCGCGCAGAGAAAGGTTGAGGCGCGTTGGTTCGAGTCGCGAAAGGCGCGCTGCGAAGCGCGCTTTTTTTCGACCGGACTTTTTAGGCCTTGATACGCGCCTCGATGCGCGCGAAGAGCCGCTTGAACCAGACGCCGAGCAGCGCATTCGACGGCGCGAGCGCGGTGGAGCAGGCAAGAATGCGATAGACATCGTTGCGCGTGACCTTCGAGGTCTTCGCGGGATCGAGCCAGTCGTCGTTGTCGACGAGGCGTTCGAGCGTTTCGAGGCCGATGAGAATGGGCCACAGGCAGGCGAGGCGCAGACGGACCGAAAGGCGCGGCAGCGCGAACGTATAGTCGATGGCCGCGCGGAAATGATCGAGCGCGATGCGCACGAGTTCGAGCATGATCGGCCGTGCGCGCGCCGAGGCGCCTGGCTGCAGCAGGTCCTGCGCGCCGAGCCCCGCCTGGGCCAGCATCGAAGCGGGCAGATAGCAGCGGCCGATGCGCAGATCCTTGCCGCAGTCCCGCAGCACGTTCACCATCTGCAGGGCCTTGCCGAAGCGGATGCCGCGCGTGTACATGGTTTGTTCCAGCGAGGGCGCGAGCGTGCCGGGCAGGTGCATGTAGGTCATCTTCGTCCAGAACTCGCCTACGCAGCCCGCCACGAGATACGTGTAGCGGTCGAGTTCGTCCCACGTGCTGAGCGCGGCCACCTGGCCCGAGCGCTCGTCGGGGAACGTGCGTAGATCGAATTCCATGCCTTCGGTGAGCGTCGTGACGATCCCGCGCACGGCCTGGCGGTCGGCATCGTCGAGTTGCGCGAGCACGTCGAGCGCGCCGCCCAGCGATTCGAGCAGCAGCTTTTCGTCCGATTGCGTTTGCTGGCCCGCAACCTCGCCTGCGAGATCGGCGAGCAGGGTGTCATGGTTCGTCGCGCCGTTCACGCGCTCGCGCAGCGCGAGCAGCAGGGCGAGCCGCTGCTCGGGCGGGATCAGCGCGGTGTCGGCAATGGTGTCGGCGGCGCGCGCGAGCAGATAGGCTTCGCCCACGGGGTCGCGCATGCCGGCGGGCAGCACGCGCATCGTGAGGTAGAACGAACGGGAAACGCCTTTGAGCAACGGGCCCAACAGGAAGGCCCGGGTAGTATTCTGCATGTCGGATAGGGGCAGCGGGGGACGGATCGGACGCAGCCGCATTGTATCGTGGACGAAGGAGACGAGGCCCGTTGAGACCCGAACGCGCGTTTTACGACCTCCAGGTGCGCTTCGCGCGCACGGCGGCGCGCCTCGCGGACATCCCGCTCGCGGCGGCGTTGCTCGACTGCACGAATCTATATGTGCGCTTCGGCGCGGGGCGGACCTTCGATCGCACGCACCCGCTCTGGGCCGCCTATGTCGATGGTCTCGATGAGCACGCAAGCGTTGCGGAGCAGTGCGAGTGGACGTGGCGTTACTTGCAGTGCTGCCCAACGCATCAGTCGGCGCCTGAGGTCACCGTCACGGTCGGCTGCTTCTCTTACGCGCAGGAACCGCATGGCGGGGTGCGTCTACATTTCAATGCCCAAACCGACAACAACGGCATGTCGCCGCTCGATGCCGGGCAACTTGCCGCGCGGCAAGGCGAGTTGCGGAGCTTGATCGATCAATTGTGCGGGCAACTGCGCGAAAGCGGTCGTGCGTCGAGCAACGTGCTCGTCCACGGCACTTCCTGGCTCTACAACGTGCCCGCTTACCGGCGCATCTTTCCCGCAGCCTATATTGCGAGCGCGCAGCCCGTCGCCCGCCTGCGTGCGCTTTCGCTTTGGGGCCAATTTCTCGACCGTCACGGCTGCGTGCGCGACGACGCAGCCGCGCTGCTGCTCGCGCGCATCGAACGCGCGAGTGCCTTCGCCGATCTTTTGTCTTGCTTTCCCTTACAGGCGCTCGCGGTGCAGGCGAGCGTCGCGGTGTTTGCCGATAGAAAGCGAACGTAACCGCTACGGTTACCAAAAATTTATCCCGATGGTGGTGACAGCGTGCAGGCGAGACGAGATTGAAAGCCGCTGCATGCTCGCACGGTATTGGCGTGACGCAGAAATGGGTGCGTGCGAAACGACTGAACTCAGTCACGGCGCAATATTGATGAAAGTAATCCCTGTAATGCAGGGGTAACGCGCACACCGCGCCCAGCGCACTAGACTCCGCCGATGCTTTTGTAACGGAGCGCCGCACATGCCCTCGTCCCCGGCTCTTGCCATTCATTCCCTGCGCGATTTCGAGCTGACTGCGGACGGCCAGTACCTGATGGTGAACGGCAATCAGCCGGATAGCGTCGCGCTGCATTGCTCGGTGATGCATGAACTGCTCGCCGCACTTTCCAACGCGATTGGCCGCTCCGAGCGCATTCGCCACAAGACCGCTAGCGTGAAATTCACCATGCCTTGTGAGGCCTGGGAGGTTGGGCGCGAGTCGGGCGACGTGCAGCATCTCGTGGTGAGTTTTCGTCTGCCCGGCGGCGCCGAACTGTCGTTCCGTCTGCAGCCTGCGCAGGCCGTGCACATGACCGAGGTGCTCTCGTTCGCAACAGGGCTCGCGAAGATGCGCCTGCCTGGCCGCGCGAGCATGCAATAGGCGTGGCGCGCCGGCCTCGCCTGGCGCACCCGTTGTACACCCCGCATCCGTGGATGCCGGCCGCGCGCGTCTCGCGCCGGTCATGGCGCATTCGGCACTCCCACGGCTCCTTCGTTGGCTTCACATTCGACCTTCCGCATGACGGCATCAACTACCACGGCGCGCTATGCACGCGCACTGACTCTCGCCGGCTTCGGCATCGGCGTGACCGCTGCGGCGCACGCCACCGAGCCCTTCGTGGTCCAGGACATCCGCATCGACGGGCTGACGCGCATCGAGCCGGGCACCGTGTTCGCCTATCTGCCGATCAAGCAGGGCGAGACCTTTACCGACGACAAGGCCTCCGACGCCATTCGCACGCTGTACGCGACGAGCCTCTTCAGCGACGTGCGCATTTCCACGCAGGGTGGCACCGTGATCGTGCAGGTTCAGGAGCGGGCCGCCATCGGCACGATCGATTTCGCGGGCATCAAGGAATTCGATAAGGATAACTTGACGAAGGCGCTCAAGTCGGTCGGGCTCTCGCCGGGCCAGAGCTACGACAAGGCGCTCGTCGACAAGGCGGAGCAGGAACTCAAGCGCCAGTACCTCACGCGCGGCTACTATGCGGCCGAAGTCACGACGACGGTCACGCCGATCGACCGCAATCGCGTCGGGCTGCTGTTCTCCGTGGTCGAGGGGCCGAGCGCGAAGATCCGCCAGATCAATTTCATCGGCAACAACACGTTCAGCGGCGGCACGCTGCTCGATGAAATGCAGCTTTCCACGCCGAACTGGTTCTCGTGGTACACGAAGAACGACCTGTACTCGAAGGAAAAGCTCACGGGTGACCTCGATAACGTGCGCTCGTACTATCTCGACCGCGGCTATCTCGAGTTCAATATCGATTCGACGCAGGTTTCGCTGTCGCCCGACAGGAAGGACATGTATCTGACGATCGGGATTCACGAGGGCGAGCCCTATACGATCTCGAGCGTGAAGATGGCCGGCAATCTGCTCGACCGCGAGGCGGAGTTGAAGAAACTCGTGGGCATCAAGCCGGGGCAGCGTTTTTCGGCGCAAAAGCTCAAGGACACGACCAAGGCGATCGTCGACAAGCTCGGCGAATACGGTTATGCATTCGCGACCGTGAACGCGCTGCCGGAGATCGACCAGAAGGACCACACGGTTGCGCTCACGCTGCAGGTGGACCCGAGCCGCCGCGTGTACGTGCGGCGCGTGAACGTCACCGGCAATACTCGCACACGCGATGAAGTCGTGCGCCGCGAAATGCGCCAGCTCGAAAGCTCGTGGTTCGATTCGAACCGTCTCGCGCTTTCGAAAGACCGTATCAACCGCCTTGGCTACTTCACCGACGTGGACGTGACCACGGTGCCGGTGGAAGGCACGCCAGACGAAGTGGACGTGAACGTGAAAGTGACTGAGAAGCCCACCGGCACGCTTTCGCTGGGCCTCGGCTATGGTTCGGGCGAAGGGCCGATCATCTCGGCGGGTATTTCGCAGGACAACGTGTTCGGCTCCGGCAACAGCCTCTCGCTGAACGTGAATACGGCCACGACGTACCGCACGCTTTCGGTCACGCAGGTCGATCCGTATTTCACGGTGGACGGCATCAAGCGCATTACCGACGTCTACTACCGCACGACCGAGCCGCTTTACTACTCGAGCACGAACGACACGAGCTTTCGCATCATTTCGTATGGTGCGGACATGAAGTTCGGCATTCCGTTCTCCGAGACCGACATGGTGTATTTCGGCCTCGGCGTCGAGCAGGACCGCCTCGATGTCGACGCCAACACGCCGCAGACCTATAAGGACTACGTGAACGATTTCGGCCGCGTCTCGAACACGGTGCCGCTCACCGTGGGCTGGTCGCGTGACAACCGCGACAGCGCGCTGGTGCCGAGCCGCGGCTACTACGCGCAGGCCAATGCCGAATACGGCACGCCGGCGGGCACGCAGTACTACAAAGGCGATGCGCAAATGCAGTATTACTACTCATTTGCGCGCGGCTTCGTGCTGGGGCTGAACTTCCAGGGCGGCTACGGCAACGGACTGGGCGGCAAGCCGTATCCGATTTTCAAGAACTACTATGCGGGCGGGATCGGGTCGGTGCGCGGCTATGAGTCGGGCTCGCTCGGGCCGCGCGATACGACGACGAACGATCCTATCGGCGGATCGAAGATGGTGGTGGGCAATATCGAGCTGACGTTTCCGTTGCCTGGCACGGGTTATGACCGCACGCTGCGCGTCTTCACTTTCGTGGATGGCGGTAATGTGTGGGGTACCGAAGGCAGCAGCACCGGGGCGAACGGCTTGCGTTATAGCTATGGCGCGGGGCTTGAATGGATCTCGCCGATTGGACCGCTCAAGCTTGATCTGGGGTTCCCGATCGTCAGGCACGCCGGTGATCAGTATCAGAAGTTTCAGTTTCAGATTGGGACTTCGTTCTGAGTTTTTTTGCTGTGTTTTTTTGCGGCCAAAACGGCCAAAACAAAAACAAATCAAATCAGCAACTCGAGCGAGTGATAAAGCCGCCTGCGCTCAGGATTAGCAGACGCCTCGCCGGCATGAATCGCCTCCTTGAGGCACTCCAGAAAGCACTCAGCCGCGGCAGAGAGCGGCACACCACGCCGAGCGACCACGCTCACCACCGTCCGATCCACCTCCTCCTGAAGCGCGAGCGCACGCAAGTTATCACGCGCAAAGCGTGTCTCCACCAGCGGCCACGGAAAGATACTCACCATATCCGTGTTCATGATGAGCCCCATCGCCACCACGAACGAATGCGCCAGGTGCACGTTGTCCGGCATCGGCAACCCGTGACGCAGGAAGACGTCGTCGGCGATCATCTCCTTGCTGGCCGGGTCCCAGTTGAGCAACCATTCGCAATCCTGAAGTTCTTTCAGCGATTGCGCATGCGAGAGCGGATGGTCCTTGCGTACCACCACGGCCGACTCTGTGGCGAAGATCGGCGTCTGCGTGAATTCTGCATGCAGCGAAGCAGGCCCGGGCTTGCCCAGCGAAAAGTCGAGCGAGCCGTCGCGCAGGCGCGGCATCACGATATTGAGCAGGCCTTCGTAGAACTCCAGCTGCATGCCGGGCATGCGCTCGCGAAACAGCGTGACGGCGTCGGGCAGAAAGGAGAGGGCGAGCCACGGCGTCACGCCGATCGCGAGCTTGCCGCCGCCGCGCCCGCGCCGCGCATCGAGTTCGTCCTGGGCGCGCGACATCTGGTGCACGACCAGCCGCGCATGGACGAGCAGCGCCTGGCCCGCTTCCGTGAAGGCGATGCCGTTCGCATTGCGCGTGACGAGCGCGATTTGCTGCTCGGCTTCGAGCTCGCGCACCGCTTTCGTCGCCGCCGCCGGCGAGATGCCGAGCGCACGCGCGGCCGCGCGAATACTGCCGGTATCGGCCATGGCGACGAGCGCGCGGAACTGGTGGAACTTCATAAGGGATAACCCGAGTGCGCACTTCTGGTTGGCGGGCCAACTATTTTAGGGCTGTTGGCGCCAAACAGACGTCATTATTCTCGAGCGAATTCGTCGTCCCCTCTGGAGAGAATTCGTATGAACACGATGGCCATCCCGGCCGCAATCGCCGCGATCGAAGAAGAGATGATCGCGCTGCGCCACGAGATCCACGCGCATCCCGAACTGGGCTTCGAAGAATTCGTCACGAGCGACCTCGTCGCGCAGCGCCTCACCGAGTGGGGCTACGAGGTGCACCGCGGGCTCGGCGGCACGGGTGTCGTGGGCACGCTCAAGGTGGGCGACGGCAAGCAACGCCTCGGCCTGCGCGCCGACATGGACGCGCTCCCCATCCACGAAAACACCGGCCTCGACTACGCGAGCCGCATTCCGGGCAAGATGCACGCGTGCGGCCACGACGGCCACACGGCCATGCTGCTCGCGGCGGCGAAGCATCTCGCGCAGTCGCGCAACTTCAGCGGCACGCTGCACCTCATTTTCCAGCCCGCCGAAGAAGGCCTCGGCGGCGCGAAGCGCATGCTCGACGAAGGCCTTTTCGAGCGCTTTCCCTGCGACGCCGTGTTCGCCATGCACAACATGCCGGGCTTCCCCACGGGCAAGCTCGGTTTTCGCGCGGGCCCGTTCATGGCTTCGTCGGACACGGTGATCATCGACATCGACGGGCGCGGCGGTCATGGCGCGGTGCCGCATAAGGCGATCGACCCGGTGGTGGTGTGCGCCAACGTCGTGCTCGCGCTGCAGACCATCGTGTCGCGCAACGTGCCGCCGCTCGACATGGCGATCGTCACTGTGGGCGCGATCCATTCGGGCGACGCCCCCAACGTGATTCCGCAAACCGCGCAGATGCGCCTCTCGGTGCGCGCGCTGCGCCCCGAAGTGCGCGACCTGCTGCAGGAGCGCATCACCGCGCTCGTGCACGCGCAGGCAAGCGCCTACTGTGCGACGGCGCGCATCGACTACCAGCGCCGCTACCCGGTGCTCGTGAACGACGCGGCGATGACGGCGTTCGCGCAGGATGTGGCGCGCGACTGGCTCGGCGAAGACGGCCTCATTCACGACATGGCGCCGCTCACCGGCAGCGAGGACTTCTCGTTCCTGCTCGAGCGCTGCGCGGGCAGCTATCTCATCATCGGCAACGGCGACGGGGAGGGCGGCTGCATGGTGCACAACCCCGGCTACGACTTCAACGACGATTGCCTCGCCACCGGCGCGGCATACTGGGTGCAGCTCGCCGAGCGCTTCCTGCGCGGCTGAAGCCCGCAGCCAGTGGGCAATCGCAACACGATACGAGACACGAGACACACGAGGAGACACCCGATGAACGCCACGTCGATTCAGGCGCCGACCGCTGCCGCCCCGGCTTCCACGCGCCGCTCGCGCGCGAAGGCCATCTTCGCGATCACGCTCGGCAACGGGCTCGAGTTCTTCGACTTCACGGTCTACAGCTTCTTTGCCTCGATCATCGGCTCGCTGTACTTCCCGGTGCATGGCTCGCTGAACCAGTTGATGCTCGCCGTCGGCAGCTTCGGCGTGGGTTTCGTCGTGCGTCCGATCGGCGGCATCGTGATCGGTGCGTTTGCGGACCGCGTGGGCCGCAAGGCCGCCATGACGCTCACGCTCTGGCTCATGGCGCTAGGCTCGGCGCTCATCGCGTTCGCGCCCACCTATGCGCAGATCGGGCTCGCGGCGCCCGCGCTGATCCTGCTCGCGCGTCTCGTGCAGGGCTTCGCGGTGGGCGGCGAAGTGGGCGCCTCGACATCGCTCCTGCTCGAATATGCCGACGACCGTTCGCGCGGCTTTTACGGCAGCTGGCAATTCGTGAGCCAGGGCCTGAACACGGTGTGCGGCGCGCTCATCGGCGTGGCGCTGTCCACCATGCTCTCGCAGGCCGCGCTCGAAAGTTGGGGCTGGCGCGTGCCGTTCGTGATCGGCATGCTGGTCGTGCCGGTGGGCGTGTATATCCGCCGCCATCTCGACGAAACGCTCGCGAACCCCGTCGAAGTCGAAGACGCCGAACCCGTGGCCGACATGGCGCGGCCGCTGCGCGAGATTTTCGGGCGTCATCGCACGGCGCTCGTGGCCGGCGTCGTCACGACCATCGGCGGCACAGCGGCGAACTATATCGTGCTGTTCTACATGTCGACCTATGCGATCAAGATTCTCGGCCTGCCGATGTCGGTCGGCATGAGCGCGGCCCTCGTCGCCGCGCTCGTCACGGCGATCTGCTCGCCGTTCGCCGGCTCGCTTTCCGACCGCCTGGGCCGCAAATGGGTGTTGGGTGTCTCGCGCGTGCTGCTGATCGCCGTGATCTATCCGGCCTTCATGATCATCCACGCCATGCCGAGCGTCGCCACCGTGCTCGCGGTCGTGGCCGTGCTGGGCGCGATCGTCGCGTTCACGGCGGTCCCCAATATCGTGATGCTGCCCGAACTCTTTCCTCAGTCGATTCGCGTGACTGGCATGTCGGTGGTGTATTGCGTGGGCGTGTCGATCTTCGGCGGCTTCGCGCAGTTCTTCGCGACCTGGCTCATCAAGCTGCTCGACAATCCGCTCGCGCCCGCCTGGTATCTGATCGGCTGCGGCGCGGTCTCATTGCTCGCACTGCCGCTCATTCGCGAGCCGGCGGGCCGTCCGCTCGATTGAGGCCTCTCTTCGGCCGCTACGCACTTTTAGCGGCCGTGTCGTGTTTATTTACCAGACGTTTACGCGGCGCTGCCTAGAATCGGTTCGTGTTCAACTCAAGCGCGCCGCCCCGAACGGCGGCGTGCGCACAACACGTATGCCGTCTATCGTCTCGCAGGGCCCGATTTCCCGAGGTGCCCGCTCCGCCGCCACGCCGCGGCCCGTCATCTCGCTGCGCAATGCGCGCAAGCCGCTTCACCCGGCAACTCATCGCGCAACGGTGCAACTGGTCGTGCGCGTGCCCACGAGTGAAGCGCAACTCGCTCGCTGCACGTTGCATGGTCTGGTTGGCAGCGCGCTCGGCGTGCATACAATCGATATCGATCGCCGCAGCGATCTCGCTTGCCTGCACGTCGAACTCGATCGCCGCCGCGTGGCCGAGGCCATGGCGCTGCTCATGCGCACGCTTTCGTGTGCGGAATTCGGCACGGTGCGCCGGCTCGATCGCGCCGCCTGATTCGCAACGCGTGTCGCAGCCGCCGCTGCAACGGCTGCGACACGCCTCTAAGTTCTCCCGTCCGCAGTTCACGCGACGCACGTTCCGTGCGTCCGCAATCTCCGTTTCCCGCGCTCTCCCTTTGTCCTTACGCAAGCGTTGCGCATATTCATGCGAACGTTAACGAACTATTAGCGAACCTTCGTTTCGGATTTCGAAACGATTTCGGTCACTATTGCTCTGCGAGTGCCGTCTCGTCATCGCGTGCGACTTTTTGGCCGTCCTGATTCAGCGTTCTCCCGAAAAACAGTAGTATTTGCTCGAGCACCAAAGTCAGTTTGGCGATTTGATCCGACTCGATCGCCCGCGCGCGCCTGATTTGGGGTTCGTCGGTCCAGCGCAGATCGTCGATAACAACGGAGAACAGCATGACTCACGGATTTCGGGTGGCCAGCTTGTGTCTGTCGCTTGGATTGCTGGTTAGCGTCGTTGCATGTCATGACAACAAACCTGCTGCTGAAACACGACCTGCCGCAAACGTCGACGTGATCAATGTTGCGCTGCGCGACGTGCCGGTGGTCTTTGAATACGTAGGGCAGACAGAAAGCTCGCAGCAGGTCGAAATTCGCGCGCGCGTGAACGGCTTCCTCGAAAAGCGCGTGTATACAGAAGGCTCGCTGGTCCATGCGGGCGACGTGATGTTCGTCATGGACCGCAAACCCTTCGAGGCCGCGCTCGATGCCGCGCAGGCCGAGCTTGCGCAGCAGAAGGCGCGGCTCGTCACCGCGCAGGCCAACCTCAATCGCGTGCGTCCACTCGCCGCGAAGAACGCGTTGAGCCAGAAGGACCTCGACGACTCGGTCGGCCAGGAGCAGGCGGCCGCCGCCGCGGTCGAAGGCGCGCGCGCGAATGTCATCAGCGCGACGCTCAATCTCGGCTATACGACGATCGTCGCGCCGGTGACCGGCCTTTCGAGCTACGCCAAGAAGCAGGACGGCACGTATATCGATGCGGCCAACAGCCTGCTCACTTACGTGGCGAAGCTCGATCCCATGTGGATCAACTTCTCGCTCTCCGAGAACGAGATGCTCGATCTGCGCACGCAAACGCAGAACGGCACGCTCAAGCTGCCGCCTGTCGGCAAGCTCGAAGCGGTGATCGTGCTCGCGGACGGCAGCATCTATCCGGAACGCGGGCATATCGCATTCACCGACGCCTCGCTCAGCTCGGAAACCGGCACCTACCTGATTCGCGCCGCCATGCCGAACCCCACGGGGTCGCTGCGGCCCGGTCAGTTCGTGCGTATCAAGCTGCTGGGCGCGCTGCGGACTTCCGCGGTGGCCGTGCCGCAGTCGGCGGTGCAGCAGGGGCCGCGCGGCGCGTATGTGTGGACCGTCGACAAGGACGGCAAGGCGCAGCAGCGCGTGGTGGAAACGGGTGAATGGAATGGCAACGACTGGGTGATCAAGTCGGGTTTGCATCCGGGCGATCATGTCGTCATCGACAATACGCTGCGGCTCATGCCCGGTGCGCCGGTCAAGGCGAACCTCGTGGCCACGCCGCCCGCAACTGTCAATATCGGCGGCTCCGACGCCGGCGCAGGCGGTGGGGCGCAAGCGGGCGCGGCCGGGGCTTCCGGCCCGGCGGCTGCGAATGCCAGCGCCAACGCGCAGGCCGGCGCGGGCACGAACGCCGCGCAACCGCGCGCGGCATCCGGCGCTGCCGACGTGATGGGCGAACGCACCGCGCTTTACTTCGCGTCGGGCAGTTCGAGCCTCGACGCCCAGTCGGCCGACGCGCTTGCGGCCGTGGCGCGCCGTCTCGTCGCCGAGCCGGGCATGCGTGTGGTGATTTCGGGCTACACCGATTCGAGCGGCTCGCAAGCCGCGAACCAGCGTCTCGCGGCCGCCCGCGCAGGCACGGTGCGCGCCGCGCTGGTCGTGGCCGGCGTGAAATCCGAGCGCATCGAAATGCGCAAGCCGGCGCAGATCGTCGCCAACGATCCGCCCGACAAATCCCGCCGCGTGGACGTCACGTTCTCGCCCGCCGCGGGAGGCTGAACGATGAAGTTCTCCCACTTCTTTATTGACCGGCCAATTTTCGCGTCGGTCCTCTCGATCGTGCTCGTCGTCGCCGGTCTGGTGTCGATGTTCAACCTGCCGATCGCGCAGTTTCCGGACATCGCGCCGCCCACCATCACGGTGAGCGCCACGTATCCGGGCGCGAGCGCCGATATCGTCGCGCAGAACGTGGCCGCGCCGATCGAACAGCAGGTGAACGGCGCGGACAACATGATGTATATGAACTCGTCGAGTTCCTCGACGGGCAACATGACGCTCACGGTGTACTTCAATATTGGCACCGATCCGTCGCTCGCCCAGGTGGACGTGCAGAACCGCGTGAACCTCGCGCTGCCTTTCCTGCCCGACTCGGTGACGGCCCAGGGCGTGTCGGTGCAGAAGCGCTCGTCGGCGTTCATGATGGTGATCGCGATCTATTCGCCCGATAACGCCTACGATGCGTCCTATGTGGCGAACTACGCGAACGTCTACGTGCTCGACGCGCTCAAGCGCATTCCGGGCGCGAACCAGGCGTCGATCTTCGGTTCTGCCGACTATGCGATGCGCGTGTGGCTCAAGCCCGACCGCATGGCGAAGCTCGGCATTACCGTGGCCGACGTGCAGAACGCGATTGCGCAGCAGAACCAGCAGTTCTCCGCAGGCCGGCTCGGCCAGGCGCCGACCGATAAGCCCGTGAACCAGACCTTCCCGGTGACGACGAAAGGCCGTCTCACCGAGCCCGCCGATTTCGACAACATCATCCTGCGCGCGGCGTCGGGCGATGCGGCGATCGTGCGCCTCAAGGACATCGGCCACGCGGATCTGGGCGCCAAGGACTATTCGCTACGCGGCCGCTACAACGGCAAGACGGCTACGCTGCTCGCCGTCTATCAGCAGCCGGGCGCGAATGCGCTACAAGTGGCCAAGCAGGTGCGCCAGACGCTCGAGCAGTTGAACAAGAGCTTTCCGCCCGGTCTCAAGTATGAAGTCGCGCTCGATACGACCGAGTTCGTGCACGAGTCGATCAACGAGGTGGTCCATACGCTGCGCGATGCGGTGATTCTCGTGATCATCGTGGTGTACATCTTCCTGCAGAGTTTTCGGGCGACGCTCGTGCCGCTGCTCGCGGTGCCCGTGTCGATCATCGGCGCGTTCATCGGCATGGAGGCGTTCGGCTTCTCGATCAACATGCTCACGTTGTTCGGCATGGTGCTGGCCATCGGTATCGTGGTGGACGACGCGATCGTGGTGATCGAAAACGTCGAGCGCAACATGAGCGAGTTCAAGCTGCCACCCAAGGAAGCGGCCAAGCGCGCGATGGACGAAGTGAGCGGACCGGTGGTGGCGATCGTGCTGGTGCTGCTCGCGGTGTTCATCCCGGTGGCGTTTCTCTCGGGCATCACGGGGCAGCTCTACAAGCAGTTCGCGGTGACGATCGCGGTCTCGGTGGTGCTTTCGGGTATCGTCGCGCTCACGCTGTCGCCCGCGCTCGCGGCCATCCTGCTCAAGCCGGGCGAGCACAAGAAGAACCGCTTTTTCCGCTGGTTCAACGAGAAGTTCGATAACCTGACCAACGGCTATGGCAGCTGGGTGCAAACCGCGATACGCCGCGTGATTCTCTCCATCGGCCTGATCGTCGTGATGCTGATCGCAACCGTCGGCCTGTTCAAACATATTCCATCGTCGTTCCTGCCCGTGGAGGATCAGGGCTATCTGTTCGGCGCGGTCGTGATGCCCGACGCGGCGAGCCTGGACCGCACCGGCGACCTGTCGAAGAAAGCGGAGGACTGGTTCGCGAAACAGCCCGCCGTGAGTTCGGTGGCGGCGCCGATCGGCTACAGCCTGATCGACTCGCAGTACAAGTCGAACGCGGGCACGCTGTTCGTGACGCTCAAGGGCTTCAAGGAGCGCGGCGAAAACGGCACGGCGCAGGACTTGATCCGCGACGCCACCAAGGCGTTCTCCACGTTCAAGGACGGCGTGGTCGTGCCGCTCAATCCACCGTCGATTCCGGGCCTCGGCACGACGGGCGGCTTCGAGTTCTGGCTGCAGAGCACCGGCGACGGCAGCTATCAGCAGCTCGAGGAAAAGGTGCGCCAGGTGATTGCGAAGGCGCGCCAGAACCCGGCGCTGCGCGGCGTGAATTCGACCATCAACACGAATTCGCGCCAGTTGCTCGTGGAAGTGGACCGCGAGCGGGCGGAAACACTCGGCGTTCCGGTTCAGGACATCTACTCTGCACTCCAGACGATGTTCGGTTCCTTGTACGTGAGCCAGTTCCCGAAGGGCAGCCGTCTGTTCCAGGTGATCATCCAGGCCGAACCGCAATACCGCTTGAGCCCGGACGATATCCAGCAGCTCTATGTGCGCAACCGCAACAACGACATGGTGCCGATCAAGGCCGTGACGACTTCGCGTTTCGTGCCTGGGCCTGACATCGTCAACCGCTTCAACAACTTCCCTGCGGCGAAGATTACCGGCGACGCGGCGCCGGGCCACAGCTCGGGCGAGGCGATCGCGGCGATGGAGCAGATCGCCAACGAAGTGCTGGGCGAAGGCTACAGCTTTGAATGGAGCGGCCAGGCGTACGAAGAGAAGAAGGCCGGCTCGACGGCGGCGCTCGTGTTCGGCTTCGCACTGCTGATGGTGTTCCTCATTCTCGCGGCGCAGTACGAGAAGTGGTCGCTGCCGGTCGGCGTGCTGCTGGCCGTGCCGTTCGCGATTTTCGGGGCGCTGGTGGGCATCCTGTTGCGCGGCATGGAAAACGACGTGTACTTCCAGATCGGCTTGACCGTGCTGATCGCGCTCGCGGCGAAAAACGCCATTCTGATCTTCGAGTTCGCCGTCGAAATGCGCGAGAAGGAGAACATGTCGCCGTACGAGGCCGCGCTGCACGCCGCCAAGCTGCGTTTGCGGCCGATCATCATGACCTCGCTCGCGTTCATCCTCGGCTGCGTGCCGCTCGCCATCGCCAGCGGCGCGTCGGCCGCGAGCCGGCGCTCGCTCGGCACCGGCGTGATCGCGGGCATGCTCGGCGCCACGGTGATCGCGCTGTTCTTCATTCCGATGTTCTTCTGGGGACTGGAAACGCTCTCGTCGCGCAAGAAAGCGGACGCCACGCCGCATCCCGGCACGCCCCCCGTGGCACCGCCTTCGCAGGAGGGCTGAGCGATGAAGACACGTTTGAATCTCGCCAATCGCAAGCTGCGTCCGCTCGGGCTGGCCATTGCGACGGCTTGCCTTGGCGCCTGCGCGGTCGGGCCCGACTATCATCGTCCGGCGGTCGAGACGCCGTCGACGTTTCGCTACGCCTCTCCGCAGGCGGAAGCCGTCGATACTACGCTCGACTGGTGGATGCAGTTCAACGACCCGGTGCTCAACGACCTGGTCGCGAGGGCGCTTACGCAGAACAAGGATCTGCTGATTGCGGCCGCACGCGTCGAGGAGTTCTACGGGCGTTACGTCGTGACGCGCGCGGGCCTGTTCCCGCAGGTGTCGGCGAACTTCGGTGCGTCGCGCAGCCGTGGCGTGCCGGCGCCCGGCTTCCCGCCCGTGGTCGGCAACCAGGTGGAGCTGAACGGCGCGGTGTCCTGGGAGCTCGATTTGTTCGGCCACTTGCGCAGGCTCACCGAAGCCGCGCGCGCCGATTACATGAGCACGCAGTCCGCGCAGCAGGCCACGCGCATTGCCATCATCGCGAACGTGGCCACGTCGTATCTGCAGCTGCGCGACTTCGACAACCAACTCGTCATCGCGCAGGACACCCTCGAAAGCCGCAAGGGCGCGCTCGATCTCTTCAACGAGCGCTATGCGGGCGGTGTCGTTTCGCGGTTGCAGGTGAGCCAGGCGCAGTCGGAGTACCAGTCGGCGCAGACCTCTGTGTACTCGATCCAGCAGCAGATCGCGACGCAGGAAGACGCCATTTCGCTGCTGCTGGGCCAGAATCCGGGGCCGATTCCGCGCGGCAAATCGATCACCGAGCTCACCGCGCCCGCCATTCCCGCGGGTCTGCCGTCGACGCTGCTGGAGCGCCGGCCCGATATTCTGCAGGCCGAACAAACGCTCGTTTCGGCGAATGCGTCGATCGGCGCGGCGCGCGCGCTGTATTTCCCGCAAATTTCGCTCACGGGTCTGTTCGGCGCGGCGAGCACGGCGCTCTCGGGGCTCTGGACCGGCCCCGCGCGCGTATGGTCGTTCGCGGGCGCGGTCACGCAGCCGATTTTCGAGGGCGGCGCGATCGCGGGCGGCGTGCATCAGGCCGAAGCCGTGCAGCAGGAAGCGCTTTTTAACTACGAGCAGGCGATCCAGCAGGCGTTCGCCGATGTCGAGAATGCGCTCGTGGGCGTCGCGCGCACGCGCGATCAGCTGGATTCGACGACGCGCCAGGTGGCCGCGCTCACGGAATACACGTCAGTCGCGCGCGATCTGTACGAAGGCGGCTACACGAGCTATCTGGAAGTACTCGACGCCGAGCGCAGTCTCTTCAACGCGCAATTGCAGCAGTCGTCGCTGCAGGACCAGGAACTCGCGCAGATCGTGAGCCTGTACAAGGCGCTCGGTTATGGCTGGACGCCGGCAACTCCGCCGCCGGCGGCAGACAGCGCGAAGCCGTCGCAGTCCTGAGCTGCGACGGCTGCGCTTCGAGGCGGGGTGGCGAGGGGCGAACCTGGCGCGGGCGCGCCGGTTCGTTTCATGGAGATTCCGACATCAGCCAGCGCAGCGATTGCGGAGCAGGCTTGGTGGCTTTCGCGGTTGCCTGGGCTTTGGGCGCCGGCTTCGCGACTTTTTGCAGCTGAATGGGCCGGGCGGCGTTGAGGGCGATTGCATGGCCGCCGGTTTGCGCGAGCGCAGCGGGGCTCACCGACGCCAACGCGAGCAGCGCGGCGGCGAACGTCAGGGCGAGGGGGCGAGTCATCTGGGTTCTCCCGCGTGGGCGAGCGGCCGGCGAAGAGGAAAAGGGGGGCCGGCGCTGCAAGCGGGAGTATGTTCTGAGGATAACCGCCACGCGTCCATCATTTGATGGAGAAACGCGTGGCCTGTGTGGGGAACCCCGCTTATCGGATTCCGTTCTAGTCGGCGGGGCGGCGGTCGGCGAGCGCGCGTTCGCAGTCCTTGAGCACTTGCAGGACGAGCTTGGCCTGGTAGTTCAGGTCGTCGGTGTCGAGAATTTCCTCGACGGCGTCGCGCGCCCAGACCGCGTCCACGAACCATGCGTGCTGCTGCGCGATGTCCTGCGCCATGGCGGCGAGGCGCGCGATCGCGAGCCAGTCGGCCTCGCGCGCGTGACGGTCGAGCCACTTGTGCGCCGCCTGGACGTGAAAGGCCGCGTTGGGCCAGGATTCGTTGAGATAGTAGGCCCCGAGGCTCCCGCAGGTGAGCCAGCAGAGCAGCTCCACGCGATCGCGCGGACTCAGATGGTGGCGTACATCACTCATGGCGACGCTCGCGAAAGTAACAGAGTTCGATTGACGGGTGCGTGCAGACTTCGAATCCGATGACAAAACGATATCACGGCTCGTGGAAAATCGCCTGCCCCGCACTGGCGCTGCACGCACGGGTGTTACATGGATAGCGTCGCCTGGCGGCGCGTTGTATGCAAACCAGGAGTGACACCAGGATCGCGCGTGCCGCTATGCGCTTTGCAGCGTTTCGCGTGCCTGCCCATCGCGCCCCAGGATTTACGCGCTCTTTTCACGCGCTTTTGCCGCCGGCTTTGCCGGCGAGCTGGGCGGCCGTGTCCACCGCGCCCATCGCGTTCGCCACGTCGAGCGCGGTGTTGCCCGCCGCGTCGTGCGCCGCCGGGTTCGCGCCGCGCGCGAGCAGCAGGTCGACGATATCGGAGCGGTTGAACATGGCGGCGATCATCAGCGCCGTGCGGCCGTCGGGAGAGGCGCCTTCCACGTCGGCGCCGTTTTCCAGCAGGGTGTTGACCACGTCGGCGTAGCCCTTGAAGGCCGCGCCCGCGATCGGCGTTTGCCCGTTGTCGTTGCGCAGGTTGGGGTCGGCGCCGTGCTGCACGAGCGTGCGCACGGCGGCGGCGTGGCCGTGATAGCTCGCGAGCATCACGAGGCTGTCGCCTTTTTCGTTGCGAAGGTTCGGCGGCAGGCCCTGTTCGATGAGCGTGGCGAGCGTGTTGGCTTCGCCGCGGCGCGCGGTGTCGAACACCTGGCGCGCGAATTCGACGAAACGCGGATCGAGTTCGCCGCCGTCTTCGCCGGACCCCGACGATGACGATGAGGGCGGGGTGGGCGGCGCGCTGGCGGTCATGGCAGTCTCCTGGTGCGGATCGCAGATCGATTCGGGGCGGCATGCCGCCGTCGAGGCTTGCCCATTGTCGCCGATCTTCGCGAGCCGCGAGGCCAGCGCGGCTCGCACGCGCCGCATGAAAAAGGCGCTGCCCGAACCGCTAAGAGCGGCCGGCGCAGCGCCTTCCTTCGTGGCGGAACCGCTCGACGCTCAGGGCACGAGCCAGAGCGCGGCGGCGTAGATCACGAGCGACACGGCGAACGTCACGGCGGTATAGCCCATCACGCGCTGGATGCGGATGCCCGCGATCGCGACGATCGGCACGGCCCAGAACGGCTGCAGCATGTTCGAGACGTTCTCGGCCATCGCCACGCCCATGGCGGTGCGCGGCACCGAGGCGTGCAGGCTCAGCGCGGCGGGCAGCACGAACGGCCCTTGCACGGCCCAGTGGCCGCCCGCGCTCGGCACGAGCAGCGTGATGATGAGCGAGCTTAGATAGCTCCAGAGCGGCAGCGAAAGCGGCGTGGCGATCGTGACGAAAGCCTTGGCGATCATCGAGGCGAGGCCCGTGCCCTTCATCACGCCCATGATGCCGCCGTACACGGGGTACTGCAGCAGCATGGAGCCGGTCTGGCGCGCGGCGCGGCGAATGGCGTTCGCGTAGGCGATAGGCGTGCGCTGCAGCGCGAGGCCGATCAGCAGGAAGATCAGGATCGTCGTGTTGATGTCGAGATCGAAACCCTTTTCGCTCCATTCCATCGCCAGATAGCCCGCGCCGAGCACGATCAGCAGCAGCGTGCCGAGCATCGACTGCTCGAGGCGCGACGCGAACGAAGGCGTGCCGTTGCCGACGCGCGCGTGCGGGTCGTCGCTGGCGCCGGCGTCGCTCGCTTCGGCTTCGGCCGCCTGGCTGAACGGCGCCACGTGCTCGGGCTTCGGATGCATGCGGATGAAGATGAACGTCATCACGACCACCACGAGCACGGTGGGGATGAAGACGAACGGCGCGAAGACGGTCTGGCTGAGCGGAATCACGTGGCCGGTCGCCTTTTCCACGAGATTGAGCGCGTTGCCGTGCGAGGCTTGCGAAAGGGCGATCGAGCTGGAGAGCCCGCTATTGCAGATCGACCACGCCGAATAGCTACCCGCCACGAGCCACGCGAAATCCACGTTCACGCGCTTCGCGATTTCACGCGAGAGCAGCGCGCCCACGATCAGGCCCAGGCCCCAGTTCAGCCACGCGGCGATGGCGACCACCGGAAACACCAGCAGCGCGGCGCGCGCCGGCGTTTGCGCCCTGGCCGCGAGCGCGCGCAGCACGCGCTGGATCACGGGCGCTTCGGCAATGGCGTAGCCCGTGGCGAGGATCAGGATCATCTGCAGCGCGAAGCCGAGAATGCCGAACGTGCCTTCGTACCAGGAGCTGAGCAGCGTGGGGAGATCGCCGTGCGGCGCGATGACGAGCGCGAGCACAGCGACAAAGAAGGTGAGGCAGATGGACAGAACGAAGGGGTCGGGCATGACCCGCTCGAAAACATACACGAGGGCGGCGACGACACCCTGGCGGGAATCGCGCGTTTCAGTCTGGAGGTCTCTTTTCATGCTCTTTGCGCTAGTTCGTAGCGTGTGGCTACTGGCTGGCCGGAGCGGACAGGAGGCGTTGCATGCAGGCGGTCCCGGCACCGTGCGGCTGGCGAGCCAGGCGCGTGGTGGGCGGGGTGGCAGGTGCGGCTCCTCCATCAGCGAGAGGCGATGCCGCCCCGGCGCAGCGGGTTCATATCACGCCTTGCACGCGCGAATATGCACGGCAAGGCGGCCAGCCCGTCTTGTTATTCTCGTGTTCGTAATTCGAACATGGATTCGATTATCGAACGACGCATTATTCGCTTCATGCGGAGTGGATGTCAAGGCTGCGATAGCGTGCCGATGCAGGTTTTTAACGCTAAATGAGGGCTGAATGTATGATTGTTGTAATAAAAATGAAACCATAAAGAAATTTCATAAGCGTCACGCGGACTACCTAAAATGCAGAAGCGGGAACCACTTTCGCGCGCGAGCAGATCCCCTCACGAGCTGTAAATCACTGCATTCAGGAGACAGAAGATGACGATTCGTCTTGGAGAAGATGCACCCGATTTCACCGCGGAGACCACCGAAGGCAAGATCCGTTTCCACGAATGGATCGGCGACCAATGGGCCATTCTGTTTTCGCATCCGAAAGACTTCACGCCCGTTTGTACGACGGAACTCGGCTATATGGCGAAGCTCAAGCCGGAGTTCGACAAGCGCAATACGAAGATCATCGGTCTGAGCATTGACCCGGTGGACGACCACGCGAGGTGGGCGAAGGACATCGAGGAAACGCAGGGGAGCGCCGTCAATTATCCGATGATCGGCGACCCGGATCTGCACGTCGCGAAGCTCTACGACATGATCCACCCGAACGCGAGCGGCGCCAGCCCGCGCACGGCGGCCGACAACGCCACGATACGCGCCGTGTTTCTCATCGGGCCGGACAAGAAGGTGAAGGCGATGTTCGTCTACCCGATGAGTTCGGGCCGCAATTTCGACGAGGTGCTGCGCCTGCTCGATTCGCTGCAGCTTACCGCGAAGCATTCGGTGGCGACGCCGGTGAACTGGAAGCCGGGCGACGACGTGATCATCCCGACTTCGGTTTCCGACGAGGCGGCGAAGCAGAAGTATCCGCAGGGCTTCAAGACGCTCAAACCGTATCTGCGCACGGTCGAGCAGCCGAAGTAACTGTTGGCGCGCCAGGCAAAAAAAACGCGGCGCACTGGCAGTGCGCCGCGGATCACGGACCAGGCAAGCTCTCGCGTCTCACGCGGTCCGGACAGGGGAAGCTGACTGAATCAGTTCGAAGGCGTGGGCCGCCACTTGAGCAAACGATGCTCGAGCGCGGTGAGCAGATAATCGGCGGCCAGCGCGACCACGGCGAGCACGATCATCGCGGCGAACACGCCGCTCGCGTTGAACGCGCCCTGCGCCGTCGAGATCAGCAAACCGATGCCTTGCTTCGAACCCAGGAATTCACCCACCACGGCGCCGACCAGCGCGAAGCCGAAGCTCACGTGCAGGCTCGCGAGAATCCACGAAAGCGCCGAGGGAATCACGACCGAGGTCGTCACCTGGCGGCGCGACGCGCCGAGAATCTGCGCATTGGCGATCATGTAGCGGTCGGCCTCGCGCACGCCCTGGAACGCATTGGCGAACACCACGAAGAACACCATCACCACGGCGAGCGCCACTTTCGACGCCATGCCGAGACCCAGCGCGATCACGAACACCGAGCCGAGCACCACGCGCGGAATCGAGTTGGCGATCTTGATGTAGAGGCTGAACACGTCGGAGAGCAGCTTGTTGCGGCCAAGCACGATGCCGCAGAACACGCCGGCCACCGAGCCGATGATGAAGCCAAGGCCCGTTTCTTCCAGCGTGACCCAGACCTGCGTGAGCAGCGGCCCTTGCGAGGTGCCGTTCACGAACCAGTCGATGATCTGGTCGAAGATGGCCGTGGGCATCGAGAAGAAGAACGGGTCGATCCATTTGAGGCGCGCGGCGAGTTCCCAGCCGCCGAGCACGACGACGAGCACGAGAATACGCAGCGAAATGACGAGCAGATTGCGCTGACGAATGCGCTTTTGCGCGGCGCGCTCGACGGCGTCGAGCGAGGCGGTATCGAGGCCTTGCGGCAGGGTTTGTTGCGGGGTGGACATAGTGAACGGCTCCGGTGTTAGGCGATCTGCACTTCTTCGCGCAGGTCGTGCCAGATCTGGCGCGACAGTTCGACGAAGTGCGGCGCGTAGCGGATTTCGGACGTTACGCGCGGGCGCGGCAGATCGATCTCGTAGACCTTCTTGAGCGTGGCCGGGCGCGCGGTCAGCACGAACACGCGGTCGGCGAGCGCAATGGCTTCTTCGAGGTCGTGCGTGACGAACACGACCGAGCCCGTGCCGCCCCACAGCTGCAGCAGCTCGTCCTGCATGAGCGTGCGCGTTTGCATGTCGAGCGCCGAGAACGGCTCGTCCATCAGCAGGATCTCGGGCTTGTTGATGAACGTCTGCGCCAGCGCCACACGCTTGCGCATGCCGCCCGACAGCTGATGCGGATAGTGCTTGCCGAAGTTGGCGAGGCCCACGCGGCGCAGCCACTCGTTGGCTTCGTCGTAGGCCGCCGACTTCGAGCGGCCGCGATAGAGCGGACCGGCCGCCACGTTGTCGAGCACCGAGCGCCACGGGAACACGGCGTCGGCCTGGAATACGAAGCCGATGCGCGGATCGATGCCGTTCACGGGCGCGCCCATCACGCGCACTTCGCCCGTGGTGGGTTTGAGCAGGCCCGTGATCATGCTGAGCGTGGTGGACTTGCCGCAGCCCGTGGGCCCGACGATCGCGACGAACTCGCCGCGCGCGACCGACATGCTGAAGTCGCGCAGGGCGACGGTCGCCTTGCCGTCCGGTGAAATGAAGCGGCACGAAACATTGCGCAGCTCGATGGCCGGCGTGCCTTGGGAATGGGAGGAAGTCATTGTCTCAGTGGGCTGAACGTGGGGCCGGTTGCGTGGTTTACTTCGACGCCGTGGCGGTCGCAGCCGGCAGATAGTCGTTCGAGTAAGTCTTCGCGAGGTCGATGTGCTTGCCCTTCACCGAAGGATTGAACGCCGAGAGCACCTTGAGCACCGTATCGGGGCCGTCGGCGGGCATGCGGCCGTCCTTCGTGAACATCGGCAGCGAGGACTTCAGCGCGGCCACGTAGAGATCCTTGTTGTTGCCGTAGTAGTCCTTCGGCATCTTCGCGGCGATTTCGTCGGCGCTATGCGTGGCGATGAAGTTGAGGGTGCGCGAGAACGCGTGCGCGAGCTTCGTCGCGTCGTCCTTGTGCGACTGCGCCCAGGCGCGCTGCACGTAGAAGCTCGAAGCGGGGTAGGTGCCGCCGAGCGCCGCGCGCGTGCCTTCGAGCGTGCGCATGTCGACGAGCACCTTGGCGTCGCCGGTTTGCAGCAGACGCGAGACCGTGGGCTCCGTGGTCATGCCCGCGTCGATGCGGTTCTGCTTGATCGCCGCGATGAAGGTGTTGTCCGCGCCCACCGGCAGCAGCGTGTACTGGTTGGAGGGCACGCCCGCGCGCTGCGCGAGGTACTGCGTGAGGAAGCTCGTGGAGGAGCCGAGGCCGGTCACGCCGAGCGTCTTGCCCTTCACGTCGGCCATGCTCTTGACCGTGCCGGCCGCCGCGTTCGACACCATTTCCACTTCGCCCGGCACCTGGCCGAACACCACCAGCGTCTGCACTTCCTTGCCCTTGCTCTGCAGGTCGATGGTGTGATCGTAGAAGCCCACCACGCCTTGCACCGCGCCCGCGAGCAGTTCGTTCTCCGCGTCCACGCCGGCCGGCTGCGACTGGATTTCGACGTCGAGGCCCTCGTCCTTGAAGTAGCCGAGCTGCTCGGTCAGTTTGGCGGGCAGATAGATGATCTTGGTTGCGCCGCCAACCATGATCGTGATCTTTTCCGCGTGGGCAGCCGTGGAGCCGGCGGCGAGGGCGAACGCGACACTCGATACAGCGGCGATCTGGCGCAAGGTAGGCATCGTGGAGTCTCCTGAAGGTGTGCGCCGTGCATGCGGGCGCTTTTTGGTGGATGGAGCCGATTATAAAAACCGTAAGCCTTCTGCCAGCCTTCGGGCGCCGTGCAAAATCGTCCGTGTTAACCCGCAGGGCGGCGGCGCGCCGGCAACGGCACAATCGATTCCCCCGAAACGGCCTTCGCCTTTGCCCGTACCCGCCCATGAAGTTGCTGCTGATCGAAGACAATCCGACGCTTGCGCACTGGCTCGTCAAGACGCTGGAGGAGCAGGCGTTCGCCTTCGACGCCGTGCAGGACGGCGAAGCCGCCGACCAGTTGCTGCAGTCCAATCACTACGACGTGGTGCTGCTCGACCTCAATTTGCCGAAGCTCTCGGGCAAGAACGTGCTGCGGCGGCTGCGCCAGCGCGGCGACGCGACGCCCGTGATGGTGCTCACGGCGAGCGGCTCGATCGACGAAAAGGTGGAGCTGCTCGGCGCGGGCGCCGACGACTATCTCGTCAAGCCGTTCGAGGTGCGCGAACTGGTGGCGCGCATCAAGGTGCTGATTCGCCGGCAAACGCCCGCGCGCGCGAACGAGATCGGCTGCGGGGACCTCGTGTTCGACCTCAACACACGCCAGTTCACGCTGAAGGGCGCGCCGCTGAACGTCACGCCGCGCGAGCGCACGGTGCTCGAAACGCTGGCGCTGCGCCTCGGCCAGACCGTTTCGAAGGCCGCGCTCGTCGATGCGATCTTCACGCTCGCCGACGAACCCAGCGAGGACGCCATCGAAATCTACGTCTCGCGGCTGCGCAAGAAGCTCGAAGGCAGTTCGGCCGTGATCGTGACACTGCGCGGCCTCGGCTATTTGCTGCGCAGGAAGGATGAAACGCTATGACGACTTGCGCGTGCCGACATGACGGGTAGCCTGCGCGTTCGCCTGCTGTGGTGGATGCTCGTGCCGCTCGCGCTCTACGTGAGTTTCACGGCGACCTCCGAGTACCGCGCTGCGCGCCATACCGCCGATCTGGTGCAGGACGGCCGGCTGCTGTCGTCGGCGCGCATGATCGCCGGTTCCGTGCAATGGGCCGATGGCGCGCTGCGCGCCGACGTGCCGCCCGCGGCACTCGAACTCTTCGCCTCGCCGCAGCAGGATCAGGTGTTCTACAACGTGCACGTGGAGGGCGGCTCGCTGCTCGCGGGCATGCCCGATTTTCCGCATGCGGCCTCGGCGCCCGCCGTCGATTCGCCCGTGGCGTACGACGCGGATCTGCGCGGCCAGGCCGTGCGCGCCGTGAGCGTGGTGCGCTCCATGTACGACAATGGCCACATCTCGCGCGTGCGCGTCTCGGTCGGCAAGACCGGGCGCTCGCGCGACGCGATGGTGGAGGCGCTGTGGCGTCCCCAGCTCTATCGGCAGATCGGCATGGTGATGCTGGCCGTGGCGCTCGCCTGCATCGGTCTCACGTTCGAGCTGCGTCCGCTCATGAAGCTCAAGAACGACGTGGCGGACCGCGATCCTTCGCACCTCGAACCCATTCGCGCCGAAGGGCTGCATGCCGAACTGCGGCCCGTCGTGGACGCCATCAATCAATGCATTGCGCGCCTCTCTGCGCAGACGGCGGCGCAGCGCCGCTTCATCGCCGATGCCGCGCACCAGCTGCGCACGCCGCTCACGCTGCTCGGCACGCAATTGCAATACGCGCGCCAGCAAAAAGCCGTCGATCCCGCGCTCGACAAAGTGCTGGCGGCCATGCACGTGAGCAACCGCTCGATGGTCGCGCTCACGAACCAGTTGCTGCTGCTCGCGCAGGCCGAGGCGCTCGACCCGGCGCAGTTGCCGGCCGCGCCCGTCGACATGGCGCAGCTCGCGCGCGAAGTGGTCGAGGCGCTCGCGCTGCTCGCGCAGACGCGCGGTATCGATCTCGGCGCGGAGCTGCCTCGCGAGGTGGGCGAGGCGGTGGTGCAGGGGCATCGCGAACTGTTGCGCGCGATGGTCAGCAATCTCGTGGACAACGCGCTGCGCTACACGCCGACTGGCGGGCATGTCACCGTGTCGGTGCAGGCGAGCGGCGAGACGGTCGCGCTCGAAGTGCTCGACGACGGCCGCGGCATTCCCGCGGAAGCGCGGGCGCGCGTTTTCGAGCCTTTCTTCCGCGCCGCCGCGGAGACGGAGGGCACCGGCCTGGGTCTCGCGATCGTGCGCGAGATCGCGCAGTCGCATCGGGGCGCGGTGAGCCTGAGTCCGGGCGCGGACGGGCGGGGCGTGCGCGCCTGCGTGGTGCTCGCGCGCTGGCAGCCCGCGCTCGTGGCCGAGCCTGCGTAGGGGCCGCTTTAAGGGGCGGTACAATGTGGCCGCCTGAAGCTGCAAGCCCACGCCGCAACCGGCGGCCATCGCTGCGGCGACCACCCGTTCATTCGAAGATCGAGACCATGCAAAAGAAGACGGTCCGCAGTGCCCCGTTGCCCGCCTATGAGCAGATCAAGCGCCATGTGCTCGCGCAGATCGAAAGCGGCGCCTTGGGGCCCGGCGACGTCGTGCCTTCCGAAACGGAACTGGTGAAAGAGTTCGGCGTGGCGCGCATGACGGTGTCGCGCGCGCTGCGCGAGTTGATGGCCGAAGGCGTGCTGAACCGCGTGCGCGGCTCGGGCACGTACGTGGCGCCGCGCCAGTACGAATCGACGGTGCTGCAGATCCGCAATATCGCCGACGAAATCGCGGCGCGCGGCCATCGGCATGCGGCGCGCGTGCTGGGGCTGGAGGCGAGCGACGATCCGAATGCGATCGCGGCGCTCGAACTCGACGCCGGGCCGGTATTCCACTCGCGCATCGTGCACAGCGAGGAGGGCGAGCCGATCCAGTACGAGGATCGCTACGTGAATCCCGAGGTATTCCCCGACTACCTCGCCCAGGACTTCACCGTCGAAACGCCGAATCACTACATGGTGCGCCTCGCGCCGATCCAGCGCGCCGAGTTCCGCATTTACGCGCAGAAGCCCGACGCGCGCGTGCGGCAGTATCTGGAGATGGAAATCGGCGAGCCCTGCCTGCTGTTGCTGCGGCGCACGTGGGTGGGGCGTCATGTGGCGACTTCCGTGCGCCTGTGGCACCCGGCTTCGCGGTTTCATCTGGCGGGTACCGTTTGAACCCGGGCGGCGAGGCCGCTCGTTTCCCGTTGTTGTCCTTCTGAACCGCACTCCACCGAACGCTCAAACGCGCCTTGCCGCCTGGTTCCCGGCGCTCCGTCCCTCCTGATCCCTACCTGCTTCAAGCCCGCCTCTTTTGCTTGCGCGAGCGGTTTGGCCGCGGCCGCACGCCATTCATCGTCTCAGTCTGTTTGCAGATGTCTTGTCTAGACAAAGATTTCACCAGCTCTCCCGTCGGCTCTTCACTCCCGTAGCCTAATTTCCGCCATTTTCGCCAGGGTAACTACTAACCCGCGTTTGATCGAAACGAGTTGTATATACAACTTGGCGGCGGTAGACTTAGTCCACGTTGCAGCGCTCATTGGACCTCCGCGGGCGCAGCCCTCCAGCTTGCTATCCAGACTCGACGGACTCGAACAAATGAACCAACCGAACTTCACCGACCCGCGCCTCGACCCGACCCGCACGATCCGCGCACCGCGCGGCAGCGAGAAGGTCTGCAAGACCTGGCTGGCGGAAGCCGCCTACCGGATGCTCCAGAACAATCTGGACCCCGAAGTCGCCGAGCATCCGCATGCGCTCGTGGTGTACGGCGGCATTGGCCGTGCCGCGCGCAACTGGGAGTGCTTCGACCAGATCCTCGCGTCGCTCAAGGACCTGAACGAGGACGAAACGCTGCTGATCCAGTCGGGCAAGCCCGTGGGCGTGTTCCGCACCCATGCGGACGCCCCGCGCGTGCTGCTCGCGAACTCGAACCTCGTGCCGCACTGGGCCACCTGGGAACACTTCCACGAACTGGACCGCAAGGGCCTCATGATGTACGGCCAGATGACGGCGGGCAGCTGGATCTACATCGGCTCGCAGGGCATCGTGCAGGGCACCTACGAGACGTTCTATTCGGTCGCGAACCAGCACTTCAACGGCGACCCGAAGGGCCGCTGGATCCTCACGGGCGGTCTCGGCGGCATGGGCGGCGCACAGCCGCTCGCGGCGACGATGGCCGGCTTCTCGATGATCGCGGTGGAATGCGACGAGACACGCATCGACTTCCGCCTGAAGACGCGCTACGTGGACCGCAAGGCCAAGACCATCGACGAGGCGCTGGCCATCGTCGAGGAAGCGAAGAAAACGGGCAAGCCGGTTTCGGTGGGCCTGCTCGGCAACGCCGCCGACGTGTTCGCCGAGTTCGTGAAGCGCGGCATCACGCCGGATTGCGTGACCGACCAGACGAGCGCGCACGACCCGATCAACGGCTACCTGCCGCAGGGCTGGACGGTCGAGCAGTGGCGCGAGGCGCAGAAGGTCGCGCCGGAAAGCATCGTGAAGGTCGCGAAAGAATCGATGGCCCACCAGGTGCGCGCGATGCTCACGCTGCAGGAGCGCGGCGCGGCCACGCTCGACTACGGCAACAACATCCGCCAGATGGCGCTGGAAATGGGCGTGGAAAACGCGTTCGATTTCCCGGGCTTCGTGCCGGCGTATATCCGCCCGCTGTTCTGCGAGGGCAAGGGCCCGTTCCGCTGGGTGGCGCTCTCGGGTGACCCCGAGGACATCTACAAGACCGATGCCAAGGTCAAGGAGCTGATCCCCGACGATCCGCACCTGCACAACTGGCTCGACATGGCGCGCGAGCGCATCGCGTTCCAGGGCCTGCCCGCGCGTATCTGCTGGGTGGGCGTGAAGGATCGCTACCGTCTGGGCCAGGCGTTCAACGAGATGGTCAAGAACGGCGAGCTGAAGGCGCCGGTCGTGATCGGCCGCGACCACCTCGACACCGGCTCGGTGGCGAGCCCGAACCGCGAAACGGAATCGATGAAGGACGGCTCGGACGCGGTGAGCGACTGGCCGCTGCTCAATGCGCTGCTGAACACGGCGGGTGGCGCGTCGTGGGTCTCGCTGCACCATGGCGGCGGCGTGGGCATGGGCTTCTCGCAGCACTCGGGCGTGGTGATCGTGGCGGACGGCACGCAGTCGGCGCACGAGCGTCTGGGCCGCGTGCTGCTCAACGATCCGGCCACGGGCGTGATGCGCCACGCGGACGCCGGCTACGAACTCGCACAGCAGACGGCGCGCGAGGCGGGTCTCAAGCTGCCGATGCTCGGCCGATGAGCGGCGTGAAAGCGGTAGGCGGCGCGGTGCAGGCCGCCAGGCTCACGCTGCTGCGTGGCGCGGCGCTCGTGGCGTCGCCCTGGAAGAACGGCGGCGGCGTCACGCGCGAAATCGCGGTGGCGCACGTGACATCGCGTGCCGGTGCATCACTGGACGCGTTCGCGTGGCGCGTGAGCGTGGCCGATGTTGCGCAGGCGGGGCCGTTCTCGCGTTTCGAGGGCGTCGATCGGACGCTGGTGCTGCTCGAAGGCGCGGGCATGCTGCTCGACGAAGCGGGTCGCACGCATGTGCTCACGCAGCCCCTCGACGTCGCGCATTTCGCGGGGGAAACGGCGATCGACGCGCGCCTCGTGAACGGCGCCACGCGCGACTTCAACCTGATGGTGCGCCGCGATGCGGCACGCGGCACGCTCGAAGTATGGCGCGCGAACGAGCGGCGCAGCATGCATGCGCAAACGGTATTGCTCTACTGCGCGCAAGGCGGGCAGGACGTGCGCGTGGATAACGAACGCCACGTGCGCCTCGAGGCGGGCGACACGCTGCGCATCGATACGCTCGACGCGAAACGCCCCTTGCATATCGAAACGCGCGGCGCGGGCGCCTTGCTCGCCGTGGCGCTCGATGTGCTGGACGCACCGCGGCAAGACACTATGGAAACGGCATCGCGCGATGCTGTGCATACCTGATGAAACGCACTCTCTGGCAAAACCTCAACCTGTGTCCGCATGGCGATCCGGGCCACGTCGTCGAGAATGCGGCGATTGCCGTGGAAGACGGCAAGATCGTATGGCTCGGCGCCGCTGCCGAACTGCCCCCGTCATTCACCGAGTGGCCGTGCGAGGACCTGGGCGGCGCCTGGGTCACGCCCGGTCTCGTGGATTGCCACACGCACCTCGTCTACGGCGGACAGCGCGCCGATGAATTCGCGCAGCGTCTTGCGGGCGTGAGCTACGAAGAAATCGCGCGGCAGGGCGGCGGCATCGTCTCGACGGTGCGCGCCACGCGCGCAGCCGACGAAGCCGCGCTGTTCGCGCAGTCGGCCACGCGCCTCGAAGCGTTGCTCGCCGAGGGCGTAACGGCCGTCGAGATCAAATCGGGTTATGGCCTCGATCTGGCGAGCGAGCGCAAGATGCTGCGCGTCGCGCGTCAGCTCGGCGAGCGTTATCCGGTCACGGTGCGTACCACGTTTCTCGGCGCGCACGCGTTGCCGCCCGAGTTCGCCGGCCGCGCCGACGACTATATCGACGAAGTGTGCGAACGCATGCTGCCCGCGCTCGCCGACGAGGGGCTCGTGGACGCCGTCGATGTGTTCTGCGAACGAATCGGCTTCTCGCTCGCGCAGAGCGAGCGCGTGTTCGAGGCGGCCGCGCGGCGCAAGCTCGCGGTCAAGATGCACGCCGAGCAGCTTTCCAATAGCGGCGGCGCGGCACTCGCGGCGCGTCACGGCGCGTTGTCCGCGGACCATCTCGAGTTTCTCGACGAAGCGGGCGTCGCCGCCATGAAGCAGGCGGGCACCGTGGCGGTGCTGCTGCCGGGCGCGTACTACTTCATCCGCGAAACGCAGCTTCCGCCGCTCGACTTGCTGCGGCGCTACGAGGTGCCGATCGCCATTTCGACCGACAGCAACCCGGGCACGTCACCGGCCACCTCGCTGCTGCTCATGATGAACATGGCGACCACGCTGTTCCGCATGACCGTGCCCGAGGTGTTGCAGGGCGTGACGCGGCATGCCGCGCAGGCTTTCGGCGACGCCGGGCGTCACGGCACGCTCGCGGCTGGCCGTCCCGCGGACTTTGCCGTGTGGACGGTGCAGTCGCTCGCGGAACTGGCTTACTGGATCGGCCGTCCGCTCTGCGCACGCGTGGTGCGTGGCGGCGAGACCGTCTTTGAGCGTCGCGCATTTGAGCGCCGCGTTTGAGCGCTATTTCAAGCATGAATCACACCATCGAAACGAATCCGACTTCGCGCGCGCTCTTCGCCGAGTACGCTTATTTGCCCGACGGCTGGCGCCGCAACGTGCTGCTCGAATGGGACGCCGCGGGAATGCTGCACAACGTGACGCCCGATCTGGCGCAAGCGCCTCGAGGCGTCGCGCATGCGGCGGGCCCGATCACGCCTGGCATGCCTAATCTTCATTCGCATGCGTTTCAGCGTGCCATGGCGGGCCTCACCGAATATCGCGCGAACCCCACCGACAGTTTCTGGAGCTGGCGCGACCTGATGTACCGCTTCGCGGCGCGCATCACACCCGACGATCTTGCCGCGGTCGCGAGCTGGCTCTACGTGGAAATGCTCAAGGCGGGCTACACGTCCGTCTGCGAGTTTCACTACGTGCATCACGCGCAGGACGGCCAGCGTTATGCGAGCCCCGCCGAACTGGCGCAACGCGTGGTGGACGCAGCGGGCGTGACGGGCATCGGCATGACGATGCTGCCCGTGCTCTATCAATACAGCGGCTTCGGCGCACAAGCGCCGCGCGACGATCAGCGGCGTTTCATCAACACGCCGGAACAGTTGCTCGGCATCGTCGAGGCGCTGCGTGCGTGGCGGCCCGAGCACGGCGCGCTGCGCTACGGCGTTGCGCCCCATTCGCTGCGCGCCGTTTCGCACGACTCGTTGCGCACGCTGCTCGAAGGCCTGGACCACGCGCTTCCTGGCGCGCCCGTGCATATTCACATCGCCGAGCAGACGGCCGAAGTGGAGGCGTGTCTCGCGACCGAAGGCGCGCGGCCGGTGCAATGGCTGCTCGACCGGTTCGACGTGAACGCGCGCTGGTGCCTCGTCCATGCCACGCATATCGACGCGCGGGAGACCGCCGCACTCGCCCGGAGCGATGCGATCGCGGGCCTGTGCCTCACGACCGAAGCGAATCTCGGCGACGGCATTTTCCCCACGCGCGACTATCTCGATGCGGGCGGCGCGTTCGGCGTGGGCTCGGACAGTCATATCGGCGTGGACTGGCGCGCGGAGCTTCGCTTGCTCGAATACGGCCAGCGGCTTTCGCGGCGCGAACGCAACGTGCTCGCGTCGCCCGAGAATGCACAGGTTGCCGACCGGCTGTTCGACGCGGCGCTCGCCGGCGGTGCCGCTGCAACGGGGCGCAAGGTCGGCGCATTGAAGGAAGGCGCGCGCGCCGACTGGCTCGTGCTCGACGCCCAGCATCCGAACCTCGCCGAACAAAAGCCGCTCACGTGGCTCTCGTCGGTCGTCTTCTGCGAGCATGGCGAAACGCCGGTGCTCGACGTCTATACCGGCGGCGTCAAGGTCGTGGAAGCGCGACGCCATCGCGACGAAGCACGCCTGTATGCCGACTATCGCGCGGCGCTCGCCAGGCTGCTGGCTGATGACTGAACGGGCCCGAACGCACGCGCCATTCACGAGACAACTTTCCATGACCGATATCTTTTCACTGGAACGCGGCAACGCGCCGCTCATCATTTCGATCCCGCACCTGGGCACGCACATTCCCGCTGCGATGCACGGCGAGTACACGGACGTGGCCCTCACTGTCGCCGATACGGACTGGCATCTCGATCGCCTTTACGCGTTTGCGAAGGAAATGGGCGCGACCGTGCTCGGCGCGCGCGTTTCGCGCTATGTGATCGACCTGAACCGCCCGCCGAACGACGAGAGCCTCTATCCCGGCCAGACCACCACGTCGCTGTGTCCGACCGAAACGTTTCGCGGCGAGCCGATCTACCGCGACGGCTGCGTGCCCGACGCGTCGGAGCGTCAGCGTCGCGTGGAGACATTCTGGCGGCCGTATCACGACACGCTCGCCGCCGAACTGAAGCGCCTGCGCGCGGCGCACGCGAATGTGCTGCTGTGGGAGGCGCATTCGATCGCGAGCGTGCTGCCGCGTCTGTTCGACAACAAGCTGCCTGACCTGAACATCGGCACCCAGGACGGCCGCACGGTGAACCCGGCGGTGCAGGCGCGCGCAGAACGCGCGGCGGCGGCAAGCGGCTATACGTGGATCGCGAACGGACGCTTCAAGGGTGGCTACATCACGCGCCAATTCGGCGCGCCGCAGGACGGCGTGCATGCGATCCAGCTGGAGATGTGCCAGTCGGTTTACATGAACGAAACGGCGCCGTTCGATTATGTGCCCGCGCTCGCCGAGAAAGTCCAGCCCGTGCTGCGCGAGATGGTGGGCGGGGCGCTTGCGGCCATCGATGACCTGTCTCGTTCGCGGCCGCAGGCTGGCTTGTGAAGACGGCGGTGGCGGTCTGCTGCGAACGACTCCAGACTGGCGAGGATCCCGTTTGCGATGCGTTCCAGCGTCAACCTCAGTCGCGCTCCATTTCGACTTCTGCCCGCAGACTCTCTGTATCGCGATAAATGGAAGCTACGGCGACGACACGTCCGTCTCGCTTGTAGCGCAGGAAACAGTCGCGTCCTGCAATATCGCCGTCAACTGAAATCTCGTCCCAGCTGTCCGCGTGCCCGAGATAGTTGATCGGGACATCGTAGTGCTGGCTCCAGAAGAATGGCACGGCGTCGAACTTCTCACGTCCGCCAATCAGGTTCAGCGCCGCCGTTTGGCCCTGGCGCTGCGCGACGACCCAGTGCTCTACGCGAATTGCCGTGCCACTGTGCGGGTCGGGCCAGCGAGCGATGTCGCCGGCAGCGAAGACGCCTGGCGCGCTGGTCTGCAGGCAGGCATCGACCACCACGCCGCGGTCGATCGCGAGGCCGGCTTGCTCGGCCAGCGCCAGTCGTGGCCGCACACCGACGCCGACCACCACCAGATCGGCCTCCAGGCTGCCACCCGCTTTGAGCGATACCTGCTGCGTATCGATCGCGCTGGCGGTGTTGCCGAGGTGGAAGACGACGCCGTGTTCTTCATGCAAGCGCTGCACGAATTCACCCATCTGTGGCCCCAGCACACGTTCCATCGGCCGCTGCTCCGGCGCCACGACGTGTACCTCGAGTCCACGCGCGCGCAACGATGCCGCCACTTCCAGTCCGATGAAGCTGGCGCCGATGACAACCGCGCGCCGCGAGTTCTCCGCGCGAGCGATGATGGCGCGGCAGTCGGCCAGTGTGCGAAGCGTATGCACATGCGGCAAATCCATGCCGGGGACAGGCAGGCGAACCGCTTCGGCCCCCGTGGCCAACAGCAGGCGGTCGTAGGGGACCTTGCTCCCATCCGCGAGCTCCACTTCCTGCGCGGCGATGTGAAGGCGTGAGACGCCGGCGTTGAGCCGCAGGTCGATGCGTTGGTCTGCGTAAAAAGCCTCATCTCGAAGCGGCACCCACTCCTCCGGCGCGCTGCCGGCCAAGTAGTCTTTGGAGAGGTTGGGCCGGTCCACCGGCGGCGCCGCGTCGTCGCTCAGCATCGTGAGACTGCCCGCGTAGCCGAGGCGCCGCAGACGCTCGGCCGCAGCAAAACCTGCCGCCCCCGCGCCGACGATCACGATCTTATGCGGCGCTCCGGCCGGCGAAGTCACGGAACCGGCGGGCGGCGCTTTTTTGTGCAGTACGACAATCTTGTCACCCCGGATCTCGGTAGCCCAGCAGGCGACAGGGCTGAGCGCAGGCGCCCGCAGCGCTTCTCCCGAACGCAGGCTGAAGCACGCGTGATGCCATGGGCACCGTACCGTGTCCCCGACGATCAACCCTTCGGCGAGCGGGCCGTGGTAGTGAGTACAGGCAGCGTCGATAGCGAAGAATTCATCGCCGCGCCGCGCAATCAGCACCGCATCATTACCGACGTGTCCCGACAGCAGGCCAGCTTCGCCGAGTGATTCGATGGGCACGCCTTTTGCCAGATCGGGACCGCTTTCATTCGATGCCTCACCACTCATGTCGACCTCCACGGGTACGTGACCCAGCTAATGCATCACCACCGGCGTCCTGGGCAGAGGCCGCCGCTTTCAATGGTAGTCCACGTTGATCAGAACACCGCCGCCGGCGGCAACCACAAACAGCAGCTGGCATCGGCAGATATCCGTCTGCTTTCGGAATCCTTTCGGTCATCGGAAAGCCTCGTGCTTCCGGCATTCGGCTGGCACCTGCGGTGAGGCGAGGGGTCCCTGGGGAAATCCGTTCGCGGGTCGCGTGAACATGTTGTGGCATGATTTCAAACTCTGCATCTGCCGTTTCGTTCGTTTTCCGCGCAGTGAAACAAGGTGGATCGATGATCGATGACGTCAACCACGGTTTCAGTCGCAGCCGCTCGCACTGGCATTCGCGCAGTGCGTCTCTCCGCCATGCAGCCGGCGATACGCTCACGCGTGCTGCGTGGGTCACTGTCCTGATCGCGTTGCCCGGCTGCACGGTTGGCCCCAATTACCGTACGCCCGCGCCACCCGCGACCGGCACGTACACGTCCACGCCGCTACCCGATCAAACGGCCTCGGCGCCGGGCGCTTCGGGTGTCCCGCAACAGTTCGTGGCCGGCCTCGACATTCCTGCCCAGTGGTGGACGCTCTATCATTGCGAGCCGCTCGACGCGCTGATTCGCGAAGCGCTCGCCAACAGCCCCAACGTTGCCGCGGCGCAAGCGGCGCTCAGGCAGGCCGGCGAAAATCTTCGCGCGCAAATCGGCACCACGCTGTATCCGTCAGTCGATGCAAAGGCCAATGCCACGCGCGAGAAGTTCAACGGCGTCACGTTCGGCGAGCCGCAGCTCACGGAACTGCTGAACCTCTATAACGCATCGGTGAACGTCTCGTACAACCTCGATGTGTTCGGAGGCGGAAGGCGCGAACTCGAATCGTTGCGCTCGCAGGTCGATTACCAGGGCTTTCAGTTGCAAGCGGCGTATCTTGCGTTGTCCGCGAACATCGTGACGGCGGCCATCAAGGAAGCCTCGCTGCGCGAGCAGATCGAAGCGACCGCGCGCATCGCCGACGACGAAGACGCGCAGCTCGGCATCATGCGCAAGCAGCTCGAACTGGGCGGCGTGAGCCGCGCAACGGTGCTTGCACAGGAAACGCTGGTGGCGCAGACGCGCGCGACATTGCCGCCGTTGCATCAGTCGCTCGACCAGACGCGTCACCAGCTCGCGGTCCTCGCGGGCAAGCCGCCGAGCGATACGGACGTGCCCGAGTTCCGGATGTCGATGTTCACGCTGCCGCAAACGTTGCCCGTCAGCGTGCCGTCTTCGCTCGTGCGGCAGCGGCCCGATATTCTCGCCGCCGACGCCACGCTGCATCAGGCGAGCGCCCAGGTCGGCGTGGCGACGGCGAACATGTATCCGCAGCTCACGCTCTCCGCGAGTTACGGCCCCGAGGCGCTGACTCCCGCGGGCCTTCTTAAGTACGCCGACATGATCTGGAGCATCGGCGCAGGCATCACACAGCCGATCTTTCACGGCGGCCAGTTGAGCGCGCAAAAGCGCGCGGCGGAAGCGGCATTCGACGAGGCCAACGCGCAATACCGTCAAACGGTGCTGCTCGCATTCCAGAACGTCGCCGATACGTTACGCGCGCTCGAGCACGATGCAACCGGCCTGAGCGCGCAGACGCAGGCATGGCGTGCTGCGAGCGATTCGCTCGACCTGACGCGCGGCCAGTTTCGCATCGGCGGCGTCAGCTATCTGGCGCTGCTCGATGCACAGCGCCAATACCAGCAGACCGTCGTGAATCTCGCGCAGGCGCAGGCCGCGCGCTATGCGGACACGGCGGCGCTGTTTCAGGCGCTCGGCGGCGGCTGGTGGAACGACACGGCGACGAGCCAGGCAGCCCAGCCGACTCCGGCTGCGCCGAAATGAATCCTTTTGCAATGGCCGCCCCCGCCAGGACATGACGATGACGACGAAAAAGCCGATGGCAAAGCGGATGATCATCATGCTGATCTGCGTGGGCATACTGCTCGCCGCGCTGGTCGGCTTCAATCTGTTCAGGGCGCACATGATCCAGAAGTTCATGGCGAGCAACGCCGCGCCGCCCGCCACCGTCACGGCCGCTATCGCAGGCTATCAAACATGGCAGCCGCAGCTTGTCGCAGTGGGCAGCCTGCGCGCGGTGCGCGGCGTCGACGTGACGACGGAAGTGGCCGGGCTCGTGCGCGAGATCGCGTTCAACTCGGGCCAGGAGGTGAAGTCAGGCCAGGTGCTCGTGCGCCTGAACGACGATTCGGACCGCGCGCAGCTCGCGTCGCTGCAGGCAGCGGCGGACCTTGCGCAAACGGTCTACAAGCGCGACAAGGCGCAGTTCGACATTCAGGCGATTGCGAAGGCGCAGCTCGACGCCGACGCGGCGGACCTCAAGAGTAAAAGAGCCCAGGTCGATCAACAGGCCGCCCTCGTCGTCAAGAAGACGATTCGCGCACCGTTCGCGGGACGCGTCGGCATCACGACCGTCAACCCGGGCCAGTACCTCAACCCGGGTGACGCCATCGTCACGCTGCAGGCCATCGACCCGATCTACGCCGACTTCTTTCTGCCGCAGCAGCAGCTCGGCCAGTTGCAGGTTGGCCAGACCATCGTCGTCGATACGGATGCGTTCGGCAACCGCACGTTCGACGGCAAGATCCGCTCGATCAATCCACGCGTGGACAGCACCACGCGCAACGTCCAGATCGAGGCGACCGTCGACAATCGCGAGCGCAAGCTGCTGCCCGGCATGTATGCGAACGTGAAGATCGAGGCGGGCGGGGCGCAGCGCTATCTGACCTTGCCGCAAACGGCGATCACCTATAACCCGTATGGCGCGACCGTGTTCGTCGTGAAGCCCGGCGAACAAAAGAATGCACAAGGCAAGATCATGCCCGTCGCGCAACAGGTGTTCGTCACGCCGGGGCCGACGCGCGGCGACCAGGTCGCGATTCTCAAGGGCATCAGCGAAGGCACGCAGGTCGTGACGAGCGGCCAGCTGAAACTGAAGAACGGCACGCCCCTCGTGATCGACAACCGCGTGCTGCCTGCGAACAGCCCGAACCCGACGCCTCAGGAACAATAGAAGAGCGCGCGATGAAATTCACCGACATCTTCATTGAACGGCCGGTCCTCGCATCGGTGGTGAGCCTGCTGATACTCGTGCTCGGCTTGCGCTCGCTTGCGGCGCTGAAGGTCAGCGAGTATCCGCAAACCGAAAACGGCGTGGTGACGATCACCACCGCGTACTACGGCGCGAGCGCCGACACGATGGCGGGCTTCATCACGCAGCCGCTCGAAGCTGCGATCGCACAGGCACAGGGTATCGACTACATGTCGTCGACGAGCACCACGGGCGTCTCGACGATCACCGCGACGCTGCGGCTCAATTACGACTCCAATCGCGCGCTCACAGAGATCAACACGCAGATCGCATCGGTGCGCAACCAGTTGCCGCCGCAGGCGCAACAGCCTGTGCTGACCGTGCAAGTGGGTCAAACCACCGACGCGATGTACATGGGTTTTTACAGCAACGTGCTGCCGAGCAACAACGTCACGGATTATCTGCTGCGTGTCGTGAAGCCGAAGCTCGATTCGGTCCAGGGCGTGCAGACGGCGGAAGTGCTCGGCGGCCGTCAGTTCGCGCTGCGTGCATGGCTAGACTCGGGCAGGCTCGCCGCGCACAACGTGACGGCCGCCGACGTCTTCACGGCGCTCGGCAACAACAACTATCTGGCGACGCTTGGCACGACCAAAGGACAGATGATCAGCGTCGATCTGAATGCGGGCACCGACCTGCATTCCGTCGAGGACTTCAAGAAACTCGTCGTCACGCAGAAGAACGGCGCGATCGTGCGCCTCGAAGACGTCGCGAACGTCGTGCTCGGCGCGGACAATTACGACTTCAACGTCGCGTTCAGCGGCAAGCGATCGGTGTTCATCGGCATCAAGGTGGCGCCCGATGCGAACGTGCTCGACGTCGCGAAGCGCGTGAAAGCGATCTTTCCGGATCTGCAGAGGCAGTTCCCGACGGGCATGACGGGCGACATCGTCTACGACGCGACCGACTTCATCAACACGGCGATCGCGGAAGTGGTGAAGACGCTCGTCGAGGCGCTGCTGATCGTCACCGTCGTGATCTTCCTCTTCCTTGGGAGTTTGCGCGCGGTGATCGTGCCCGTGATCGCGATGCCGCTCTCGCTGATCGGCACATTCTTCGTGATGCAGGTGCTCGGCTATTCGATCAATTTGCTGACACTGCTTGCGCTCGTGCTCGCCATCGGCCTCGTCGTCGACGATGCGATCATCGTGGTCGAGAACGTCGACCGGCATATGAAGGAGGAGGGCCGGCGGCCTTTCGAAGCCGCACTGATCGCGGCGCGCGAACTCGGCGGCCCGATTCTCGCGATGACGGTCGTGCTGATCGCCGTGTACGTGCCCATTGGCTTTCAGGGCGGACTGACTGGCGCGCTGTTCACCGAGTTCGCGTTCACGCTCGCGGGCGCCGTGACCGTGTCGGGCGTGATCGCGCTGACGCTTTCGCCGATGATGTGCTCGCGCTTTTTCCGCATGGACCAGCAGTCGGGCCGCTTCCCGCGCTTCGTCGACCGGCAGTTCGAGCGTGTGCATCACGGCTACCGGCGTCTGTTGCATGCGATGCTCGACACGTGGCCCGTGTTCGTCGTGATGGGCGCGCTGCTCCTGTGCGGCACCGTCTATCTCTTCATGACGTCGCAAACGGAGCTCGCCCCTCAGGAGGACCAGGGCATCGTTCTGTCCCAGGTCCAGGGGCCGCCGAACGCGACGATCCAGCAGATGCAGACCTACGCCGATCAGGTCTTCGACATCTCGAAGCAGTTGCCCGAATACGCGCAGATGTTCCAGCTCACGGGCGTGCCGACGCTGAACCAGGGCATCGGCGGCGTGCTCTTCAAGACGTGGGACAAGCGCAAGAAGGGCGCGACCCAACTACAGCAGGAGTTGCAGCAGAAGTGGAACGGCATCGCGGGCGCGCGTGTCGCCGCATTCCAGTTTCCACCCCTGCCGGGCGCGCAAGGATTGCCCGTTCAATTCGTCATCAGCACGACGGAGCCGTTCGAGAACCTCAATGAAGTTTCGCAAGCCGTGCTGCAAAAGGCCCGCGCGAGCGGCATGTTCTTTTTCGTCGACAGCGATCTGAAGATCGACAAGCCGGAAAGCGTGTTGCTCGTGGACCGCGACAAGGTCGCTTCGCTCGGCCTGACGCAAAGCGATGTCGGGCAGACGCTGGGCGCGGCGCTCGGCGGGAACTTCGTCAATTACTTTTCGATTGCCGGCCGCTCGTACAAGGTGATTCCGCAGGTGCTGCAAACGGACCGGCTGAACCCGTCGCAAGTGCTCGACTACTACTTGCGCACACCCAGTGGCAGCGTGATTCCCGCATCGACGGTCACGCATCTGAAACACAACGTCGTGCCCGAGTCGATCAATCACTTCCAGCAGCTCAATTCGGCCACGATTTCCGGCGTGCTCGCGCCGGGCATCTCGCAGGGCGAAGTGCTCGACTTCCTGCGCAAGGCCACCACCGACGTCGCGCCGGCGGGATATACGGCCGATTATTCGGGTTTGTCGCGCCAGTTCGTGCAGGAGTCTGGCGGCTTCGTGACCACGCTGCTGCTGGCGACGATCATCGTGTTTCTCGCGCTCGCCGCTCAGTTCGAGAGCTTTCGCGATCCGGTCGTGATTCTCGTGTCGGTGCCGATGGCGCTGTTCGGCGCGCTGATCTTCATCAACGTGGGACTCACGACGCTCAACATTTATACGCAGGTGGGCCTCGTCACGCTAATGGGCCTCGTCAGCAAGCACGGCATTCTGATCGTGCAGTTCGCGAACGAACTGCAACGCGCGGGGCGCGCCAAGCGCGAAGCACTCGAAGAAGCGGCGGGCGTGCGCTTGCGGCCGATCCTGATGACGACGGCCGCGATGGTGCTGGGCGTCGTGCCGCTCGTGATCGCATCGGGTGCGGGTGCGGCCGGCCGCAACGCGATGGGACTCGTGATCTTCACGGGGATGTCGATCGGCACGCTGTTCACGCTGTTCGTCGTGCCCGCGATGTATATGTTCCTCGCCGCGGACCATCATCGCGACAGGGAGCATCCGGAGCAGACCTGAGCAACGGAAGCGATTTCAGGACTTTCTGGACGTTTTCGCCACGAAGGGTGTGGGGATGTGCTGAACCTTCTCGCTGCCACACTTCGGGCAAGGCGGATGAGCGGATTCATGTTCAGCAAGATGCTCGGCATGCTCGAACATCTCACCACACTTTTCGCACCTGTACTGGTAAGTCGGCATGGTATTCCTCTAACGAGAATCCGGGCGAGGACCCATTCCAGTGCAGGCAATGGGTCCGCTATTCGGTGTCGGCTCGCGCCGCACAGCTAGTGCTTGCGATGCATCCAGCTCATATGATGCGTGTCGAGCCACTGGCTGAGGTTCTCGCCCGGGTGTTCGCGCCTGTAGCGACGGGACAGGGCCATGGCAACGACAACGAGAACCACAAGGCCAACCCAAAAACTGATCATTGACTGAGTCATGGCAGCCTCCTTTTGGAATGCAACCATGCATTGAATTCTAGTGCCGAGGCGGCGGAATTCGCCCCGAAAGTTGTCGTAGCGGTCATTTCAGGCCAGAACGCGCAGCAGGGCCGTACCCCGCGCGGTCTCCTGAACGTTGGCGAGTTATGTAGTGCTTGCACAATTCACCGGGCAGGGCAAAGGCCACATTGTGGCAAGCCAATACGTTCCGCAGCGCCATCACACCTGACTAGACCGCGCGCATTCGCGTGACGATCGATGAGATCGTCTTTGCGTTCGGTGGATAGCGGCAATCGGCGCCAGCCATTCTGGCGTATGTCTGTCGGCCCGGGCAGGACGCTATTGACGGTAATGCCCGTGCCGGCAACGGCTTCGGCCAGCCCGCGCGAGACCGCAAGCTGCGCCGTTTTCGTCATCCCGCAATGGATCATTTCAGTGGGGATCTCGGGTCTTGATCGCGGGATGCCGCCTGGAGGTTCAGGTGCGCGTAATCGAGGCGCCGCCATCGACGAGCGATGCGGTGCCGGTGACGAACGACGAATCGTCCGACGCGAGGTAGAGGACCGAACGTGCGAGTTCTTCCGGCTTCGCGACGCGCTTGAGCGCATGCAGTCCGGTTACGAACGCCTGCGATTGGTCGGTGTCGTTCATGCCGCGATACATGTCCGTGTCCACGGCACCCGGCAACACCGCGTTGACGCGCACGCCTTGCGCGCCATACTCTGCCGCGAGCGCCTGGGTCAGGCCGATCAGCCCGGCCTTGCTCGCCGCGTAGGCTGCCGTGCCCGGAAACGCGAACGAATAGCCGACGAACGTCGACGTGAAGATGATCGATCCGCCGCCGCGCTTCAGCATTTCGGGAATCTGGTGCTTCGCACCGAGGAAGGCACTGGTCAGATTGGTCGCCAGCGCAGCATTCCAGCCAGCCTCCGAAATGCCGGTGCTCGGGCCCATTTCGCCCAGCGTGCCGGCGTTGTTGTAGGCGATGTCCAACCGGCTGAAGCGGTCCACTGCGAGCGCGACCAGCGCCTTCGCGAAGTCCTCCGACTGAACGTCGCCGGCCAGATACACGGCTTCGCCGCCTTCGCCGGTGATCTCCGCAGCGAGCGTTTCGAGTTCCGCCGCGCGCCGCGCCGCAAGGACCACCTTGGCGCCTTCCTTCGCGAACAGTTTCGCCGTTGCACGGCCAATCCCTGAACTGGCGCCGGTCACGATGGCGACTTTTCCTGTCAAGCGTTGCATTTTCAATCTCCTGAAGTCCTGCGTTGGCCAGTGCCCTGTGCCCCGGCCTGTGAGCGAAATATAGGCTTCAGTTCTACTTGCGGAAAGGCATAAAACATGGTCCTATCATTCAGCTTTTATGAATGTTCGGAGAGGGTTATGGACCGCTTGCGCGCCTTTGAGGTTTTCGTGACGGTGGTGAGTCGCGGCGGCTTCGCGCGCGCAGCCGATGCGCTCGACACGTCGCCCGCCAACGTCACCCGCTACGTGAATGAACTGGAAGCGCATCTGGGCACGCGCCTGCTCAATCGCACGTCGCGTACGCTATCCCTGACCGAGGGCGGCGAGACGCTCTACGCCCGCTGCAAGTCCATTCTCGACGATGTCGCGGAGACGGAAGGGCTTGTTTCATCGGGATCGGTCGAACCGCGTGGAAGACTGCGCATCAATGCGCCCGTCAGCTTTGGGATTTTGTATCTGGCACCGCTGTGGCCCGAGTTCATGCGCAAATATCCCGGTATCGAGCTTGACGTCGCGCTGATCGACCGCGTCGTCGATATCGTCGATGAAGGCTACGATCTCGCGATTCGCATCTCACGCGCCGGCTCCACTAGCCACGCAGCCCGCAAGCTGGCGACGTCGCAAAACATCCTGTGTGCGTCGCCGGCGTATCTGGCCCGGTTCGGACAACCGGCCATACCCGCGGACCTGATGCAGCATCGCTGCGTCGGGTACACCTATGCAGCCACCGGCGATGAGTGGCAACTCATCGACCGTGGCGGCAAGACCCACGCTGCGAGGGTCGACTGCCATATGCATACCAACAACGGCGACACGGCACGCGCGGCAGCGCTCGCTGGGCAAGGTGTGATCTGGCAACCGACGTTCCTGATCGGCAACGATCTGCGTGCCGGCAACCTCGTTCGCGTGTTGCCGGAGTACCGCCTGCCTGAGATCGACGTACTCGCTATGTATCCGAGTCGTCGACATCTGAGCGCCAGAGTGCGCGTCATGATCGATTTCCTGGTCGAAGCATTCAGCGGCGTGCCGCCATGGGATCGGGGCGGCTGAACTTGTGCAGTGGTCGCACCAGGCTTGCAGGCAGAAGTGGTCTTCCGAACGACACTGCCACAAATTACCGGTGCCGGCCAACAAGCGTCGTCTGCTAAAAATCTGTCGCGCATCTGCCGATTTGATCGCCCTGCGCCTATAGTTCATGAAGCCTGTCTGAATGGGCATTCGTGCGCCAGACCGCGTAGTCATCGGATTCCGGTGTAGTTGCTACGGGAGCGCTTCAACGCGACAGTTCCGACGCATCCAACATCCCTGTCTACACTCATTGGAGTGCGAATCATGACCTATGATCCCGCCGACACTGCGGTAGTGTTCACCGATCCACAGATCGACGTACTCAGTCCACACGGGAAGAATTGGGGCGTTCTTGGCGCAAGCGTGACGGAAAACAAGACCGTAGAAAACATGCTCGCAATCTTCAAGGCAGCGAAAGCCGGGAAGTTCAGCGTCTTCATCTCCCCCCACTATTTCTACCCAACTGACTCTCGATGGCAATTCAATGGCCCGCTTGAGACGGCTGAGTTCGAGACGGGAACGTTCGCACGAACGGGAGCGCTGAACCTGAGCGGGTTCGAGAAGTCGGGGGCCGACTGGCTGGAGGAATTCAAGCCGTTCATCGACGATGGTGAAACGATTGTTGTGAGCCCACACAAGGTCTTCGGTCCACAGACCAATGACCTTGCGTTACAACTTCGCAAGCGCAATGTGCAGAAAGTCGTGCTGGGCGGCATGCTAGCCAATATGTGTGTCGAAGCACATCTGCGCGATCTGATCGAGCACGGGTTCGAAGTGATCGTCGTCGCTGACGCCACGGCGGGGCCGCGCCATCCAGTGTGGGGTGACGGTTATAAGGCCGCACTCGTCAACTACGCGTTTCTCGCCCATGCTGTCGTCACGACGCAGGACGTCGTGCAAGCCATGGCGCAAAGATAGTTGCAGTGGCGGCCGATGCAGGCCTCCATTGAGCACGGCACACGACGCGCTTGGGGCCGGTATCGGTGGCGGACCGTGGTTGGGCGTTTGAATTGCCGGACTGCCTGGGAGTGGGTAATGAGCGGAATACCTTGGGCACGCCACTCGATTCATGAGCATCAGAGCCACCTTGGTTGGGACCAGACGCTACAGCCTGTGTTGACCGTGGCTCCTGGTGAAACGGTCGAGTTCTTTCCCGTCGACGCATCGGGTGGGCAACTCACTGCCGGTTCGAGCGTCGACGACATTGCACGGCTGGACTTTGCAAGGGTGAATCCGGTTGTTGGCCCGGTGTATATCGACGGAGCTGAACCGGGCGACGCCGTGAAGGTCACACTGTTGTCGTTCGCTCCTTCGGGTTGGGGGTGGACGGCGAACATTCCCGGCTTCGGCTTGCTCGCAGACGAGTTTCCCGACCCGGCCCTGCACATCTGGAAATACGAGGCGGATCTGAAGACCCCGGCCATGTACGGCCCTGGTGGACGTGTGCCCTTGAAGCCGTTTTGCGGCACGATCGGCCTCGCCCCGGGAGAACCGGGTTTGCACAGCGTGATTCCACCACGTCGTGTCGGCGGCAACATGGATATCCGCGACGTCGGCGCGGGCACAGCACTCTATCTCCCCGTGGAGGTGGAGGGCGCGCTATTCTCGCTGGGCGACACGCACGCCGCACAAGGCGACGGCGAGGTATGCGGGACGGCCATCGAGAGCCCCGTAGCACTGACGGCGAAACTCGACCTGGTCAAAAACGCTAACCTCGCGTTTCCCCGCTTTACAACGCCGGGCCCTGTCAGCCGTCATCTCGATGCAAAGGGCTACGAAGTCACCACTGGCATCGGTCCAGATCTGATGGAAGGCGCCCGGGCTGCCGTCTCCGGAATGATCGACATTCTGGCGCGACAACATCACATCAGCGCAATCGATGCTTACCTGTTGTGCAGCGTTTGCGCCGACCTGCGCATCAGCGAGATCGTCGACCGGCCCAACTGGGTTGTTTCCCTCTACTTCCCGCGAATCGTATTCGAGTGAGTTCTCAAAAGCGGTTCTCCGTCTCCTGGCAAGCCAGCGAATCCGTTTGTGCGGCTTCGCACACTACGCTCAGCCGGTTGGAGCCACGACCTATCGGGTTTACCTATCCTCGATGGTATCTCGTGGCTTCGCCCGACGGCATGGACGATGCGAAGAATCCATCCCGGCCAGTGGGCGACGAACCGTCGCGATGTCGAGGCGTCCGCCACGAAGAGCGGGCGTGCCACGAGTCGGCATCGCCATCGTGGAGGGGACATTCGCCATGAAATTTATTGTTCAATGGAAAGGTGAGCCGGCAATGCAGCAGGCTGCAATTGAGCGTTTCATAAAAACAGGCGGTCAGCCGCCTGACAACGTCACGATGCTGGGCCGCTGGCATGCAGCCGGCGAGTTCAGGGGCGTTGCAATTGTTGAAGCGACGGACGCCAGCGCAGTCGCGGCAATGACAGTCCAGTGGGGGGATGTCTTCACGTTCACAACGGCGCCTGCACTAACCGACGAGGAACTCGGTGCTGTTCTGGCATCTCAGCAACGGTCGGCAAACTGAGATCCACAAGCGTTGGATGGCCGGGCCTGGAGCGCGTCGGGAGGGCGCGCTCAGAGCATATCCACGTCATGCCTTTGTCAGCAACCTGACGTCCGGCGTCAATGCGGTTGAGCAGGGGTCATCAGATCAGTGACAAAACATTACCAAGTCCAGGCCTACGTCAGGATGCACCCGGCGCAGGACTGCTCCGGCATGACGCGCAAGCCCGCCGTGTCATGGTTCTTGTTCGCCCCAACGGGATCCCAATCCTCGAAACCTGGTACCTGCGGATTTGTAAACACAGCAGGGCGCCAGGCGGGTAGGATGCGCAGTTGAGTACTGCATGCCAGTTCACGAGCCATCTCCAGATTTCGGAAGACGGACGACCTCGACGGTTTTGTGACTTCCAGACAGGGCTACAGGGCGGACCATGGACACGATGTATTCGATTTCTGGCGGTCTCCGATTCTCTCTCGTCCTCATCAAGCCGACCCATTACGACGACGACGGCTACCCGATCCAGTGGCTCCGCTCGGTCATGCCTTCCAATACACTCGCCTGCATGTATGCGCTCGCTGATGACGCGCGCAAGCGAAACCTGCTGGGCCCTGGCGTCCATTTCGAGATCGAAACATACGACGAAACCAACCAGCGGGTGTGGCCAGAGCGCATCATTCGTGACCTGAAGGCAAAGGGCGGGCGATCGATGATTGGTCTGGTGGGTGTCCAGTCGAACCAGTACCCGCGCGCACTCGACCTCGCCCGCCAGTTCCGTGCCGCGGGCTTGCCGGTTGCGATCGGTGGCTTCCACGTTTCTGGCTGCATCTCGATGCTGCCCGAGATGCCCGCTGAGCTTACGGAAGCGCAAGCAATGGGGGTGGCGCTCTTCGCTGGGGAGGCCGAGGAACGGCGTCTTGATGAGGTCCTTCTCGACGCGTGGAATGGTGCAATGAAGCCCCTGTACAATTTCATGGACACGCTACCCTCGCTCGAAGCGGCTCCCCAGCCCTTCTTGCCGCGCAAGCATATCGAACGCACGGCAGGTACCTATACCTCGGTTGACCTCGGTCGCGGCTGCCCGTATCAGTGCTCGTTTTGCACCATCATCAACGTGCAGGGGCACAAGAGTCGCTTTCGCACCCCCGACGATCTCGAAAAGATCATCCGCGAGAACGCAAAGCAGGGTATCGACCGGTTCTTCGTCACGGACGACAATTTCGCCCGCAACCACGACTGGGAAATCCTTCTCGACCGCGTCATCGAACTTCGGGAGAAGGAAGGCATTCACTGCGGCTTCACGATCCAGGTCGACACGCTCTGTCACAAGATTCCAAACTTCATCGAGAAGGCAACGCGCGCGGGTGTGCGTCGCGTGTTCATCGGGCTTGAGAATATCAATCCCGAGAATCTGATCGCGGCCAGGAAGCGGCAGAACAAGATCACCGAATACCGCGCCATGCTGCAGAAGTGGCGCGCCCACGGCGCGATTACCTACGCTGGCTATATCATTGGATTCCCGGCCGACACGAAAGAATCGATCTTGCGCGACATCGAGATCATCAAGCGTGAATTGCCAATCGACATTCTGGAATTCTTCATGCTCACCCCGCTTCCGGGCTCCGAGGATCATCAGACGATGGTGAGGAACGCTGAATGGATGGACCCGGACATCAACAAATACGATACCAACCACCGGGTCACGCACCACCCGAAAATGCCGGACGCTGAATGGGAAGAAGCGTATCGGTGCGCCTGGAGCGCGTTTTACTCGTACGAGCACATCCGCACGATCGTCAAGCGGGCAGCGCAGATTCCGAATGGCCGACCGAAGACGATCATGCGCACAATCGCCTGGTTCAGACTGATGATCGAGCACGAGGGTGTGCATCCTCTCGAAGGGGGAGCCCTGCGAATGAAACACCGCCGTGACCGCCGTCAGGGGTTGCCGGTCGAATCGCGGCTTCGCTTTTATCCGCGCTACTGGAGTGAGACCGCTGTCAAGTTGACAAGATATCTGCGTTTCTATTTCAGGACAGAAGCGATCCTCAGGGACGTCATGAAGGCACCGGAACGCTACGCCTACACGGATATTGCCATCACGCCGCTGCAGGAAGAGGAGTTCGAGCAGCTCGGACTCTTTCACGCCACTAGCGGCGGCGAGGCAGCGCTCGCTGTCCACCACCGGCGTATTGCCATCCGGTCATCGGGTCCGTCTGCAGCTTGATGAGAAACTACCTGGTTTCTGATCTGGCAGGCTGCTGAAACAGCTCCCGCCGTCGTCATTGGAGCGCGCAGCGGATGGCTTCACCGAGGCGACGGCATCAATTCGATGCGAACCCTAACCTACGCGGCTAGTGCCTTCGCTGCAATCCGTAAATTTCAGTTTAATCGATACGTAAACATGGCGTCCTAGACTGCCGTAACAACTTAGGATGACCAATAATCAGCCTGTCCGATGCATGCTCAACGGTCAGGTCGTCGCCGGACTACTCAGGTCTCTCCTCCCCATCGTTGTTAATGCAGTGAATGGCGGTTACGCCGAGGGAGTCTACCGTGAACGTCCAGACCACGCACCGGCGGGCTGTTCCAGGCCCGCGTCCTTTTCCTCATTTCCCGATTAAAATTGCAGCGCAAATAATGGCAACCGCGCTGTGCTTCACTGCGGGTTGTGCTTTCGCTGCCTGCGAAAAAGAGGCCGCGGCAATGTGTGCGCAAGGTGATCCGCGGTGCCTCGATGGCGCAGCGAAATCAGTCGAGCAAGCAGTCAACGATTGCAAAACGCCGGAAGGGCGAATTCAAAGCGCCTCCTTGTGGCAGGCAACGCCAAGCTTCTTCGACAACGCACCGCACGAGCACGAGTTCTGGCGATGCGTGGCCCAGCAATGCGACACGCCCCAGTCACCCGGGAAATAAAGTCGAGTCTGCATTTTTGGTTGCTTTGGCGAAGTCCCTCATGGGTGTTCGAGTGCTGCCTCGGTGGGCAGACGAGTGTCCATGGGAATAGCCGCCCCTGACGGCAGGTCGGTGCTGGTGCACGCCCAAGAATCGGATGAGGGCGCGGGGTATGTTTGGTTCTATCAGCGCGCTCCCCCCATCCGTAGTGGGTGGCGGAAAAGCCGAACTGCTGCTGCAGCACAAATGGACTCGAACTGGCAGACCTGGCTCCTGCGAATCGTCGGCTCGGCCAGGTTGCGGGCAGTCGCAGTTCGTCGCGCGTATACCACGGCCACCATATAAAGTGGTAGAGGAGCGGGCTTCCGACCTCCCATCCTTCGAATCGATTTTCGCTTCTTCGGCGTGGGTCTGGGGAAATGCGTGTTACGTAAAGCAATGTAGCGGCCCCAAAAATAAATATTCCAGATTCTCTTGACGAGCGGATCTTGGGGTTGCATAATTCGCCTCCCTTCTGATGCGGGGCGCAAAAAAGCGGCGAATAAAAACGCTGCTTTGAGTGAAGCGATCTTTAAAAATTTACAGCCGATAAGTGTGGGCGCTTGATGCGGTGGCGACCTGATGTCGTTCTTCGGAGTGAAATCAGGAGCAGCAAAAGTATCAAGAGTCTCACACTAAAGTAAGTCAGGTTTTTGAAGCAATTCAAATTCCTGTCAGCTTTGAGTGAGCGACCGGTCTCGAGAGAGACCGAAAACAGTAACAGGTATTG